>CAVXMH010000001.1:0-9890 GCA_963762755.1 uncultured Actinomycetota bacterium
ACCACGTCCCACACCGACCGTGGTCCCTGCTCCTTGCGTGCCACCACGGGTGTGTCCGCGGTCAGCACCACCGCCCGGGCACCGGCGTCGACGGCGCGCTGCACCACGTCGGTGGTGCGCGTCCGGTCGGAGGTGACGTAGAGCTGCAGCCACCAGTCGACACCCGTGGCGGCCACCTCCTCGAAGGCCGAGCCGGCGTTGCTCGAGAGCACGAGGAGCGCCCCCGCCGCGGCTGCTGCCCGGGCCGTCGCCACCTCGCCGTCGGGGTGGGCCGCACGCTGCAGGGTGGTGGGCGCGATCCCGATCGGGGTCGTCACGCCGGTCCCGAGCAGCGTGGTCGACAGGTCCACGTGCGTGACGTCACGCAGGACTCGCGGCACCAGGCGGTGCCGCGACCACGCGCCCTCCGCCTCCGCGGCACTGAGCCCGGCACCGGCGCCCTGCGCGAAGTAGCGGTGGACCTCCTCGGACAGCTGCGTCCGGGCCCGGTCCTCGACCTGACGCAGGTGGGGCAGGGGCACGGTTGACTCCTCGGGGCTGCTCGGCACCGGTCGGTGCTGCCCGGCGCTCGGGCCGGGCGGGACGGTTCACACCGGGCGGACGCCGGCGAAGCTCTTCTTCCCCCGGCGCAGCACCCACCAGCCGCCGGCCACCAGGTCGTCGTCGCCCGGACGGAGGTCGGGATCGGTCACCCGCACGTTGTTCAGGTAGGCCCCGCCCTCGCCGACGGTACGACGTGCCGCGCCGCGACTCTCGGACAGCCCCGACTCGACGAGGAGGTCGACGACCGTCGGCTCGGACCTCCGGGCGACCTCGGCGCCTCCGGCCTCGTCCAGCGCCGCCCCCAGCGTCGCGGGGTCGAGCGAGCGGAGGTCGCCGCCGCCGAACAACGCCGTGGACGCGGCCTTGATGCGCTCGGTCTCCTCCAGCCCGTGCACGGTCGAGGTGACCTCGTGGGCCAGCGCCTTCTGCCCCGCACGCAGGAACGGCTTCTCGGCCGTCTGCTGCTCGATCGCCTCGATCTCCTCGTGCGAGAGGAAGGTGAAGACCCGCAGGAGCTCCCCCACCTTGGCGTCCTCGACGTTCAGCCAGAACTGGTAGAAGGCGTACGGCGACAACATCTCGGGGTCGAGCCAGAGCGCTCCCCCCTCCGTCTTGCCGTACTTCGTGCCGTCGGCGCGGGTCATCAGCGGCGTGGCGAAGGCGTGGACCCGCGCACCCGCGGAGCGGCGGATCAGCTCGACGCCGCCGGTCAGGTTGCCCCACTGGTCCGAGCCGCCGAACTGCAGCCGCACGTCGTGGGTGCGGAACAGCTCGAGGAAGTCCAGCGACTGCAGCAGGACGTAGCTGAACTCGGTGAACGAGATGCCCGACTCCAGCCGGGACCGCACCACCTCGCGCGCGAGCATCCGGTTCACGGGGAAGTGCTTGCCGACGTCGCGCAGGAAGTCGAGCGTCGAGAGGTTCGCCGTCCACTCGTAGTTGTTCACCATGGTCGCGGCGTTGTCACCCGCGAAGGACAGGAAGGGCTCGATCTGGCCCCGCACCCGGCCGACCCACTCCTGGACGGTCCCGAGCGGGTTCATCGTCCGCTCGCCGGACTCCTTGGGGTCGCCGATCATCCCGGTCGCCCCGCCCACCAGGGCGTAGGGCACGTGCCCTGCCTCCTGCAGGCGGCGCGCGGTCAGCACCTGGACGAGGTGGCCCATGTGGAGACTGGGTGCCGTCGGGTCGAAGCCCACGTAGAACCGCACCGGACCGGCGTCCATCTCCTCGCGCAGGGCGCCGAGGTCGGTGGAGTGCGCGATGAGACCGCGCCACACGAGGTCGTCGAGCAGGTGCTGCTGGGACACGGACCAGCCTCTCGGTCGGGGGGTCGTGACCGTCACGACCCCGCCCTAGCCTGCCGCATCACCGACGGCAGGCCGAACCGAGTCTCAGCCGAACAGCGTCTCAGCCGAACAGCGTCGTGGTCTTGCGCGCGGTCTCGACGAGGCCGTACAGCAGGGGCCCGCCCACCACGATCCAGGCGATCGCGGCGAGGAGGGGCTTCTTGCTGCGGGTGGTGTCGTCGGTGGTGAGCGTCTCCTCGCCCTCCCCCGCCGCGGTCTCCGGGTCGGCGCGGTCGGCCTCCTGGAACTTCTCCGCGACCGGGCGGACCAGCAGGTTGGCCACGAAGCCGACCGCCAGGATCGCCACCATGGTGAAGAAGGCGGGACGGTAGGCGTCGGCAGTGAGCTCGCCGGGGGTGCCCTCGGCGTCGAGGAAGCCGTTGACGATGAGCGGCCCGACCACGCCTGCAGCCGCCCAGGCGGTGAGGAGGCGGCCGTGGATCGCGCCGACCTGCAGCGTGCCGAAGAGGTCCTTGAGGTACGCCGGGATGGTGGCGAAGCCGCCCCCGTAGAAGGAGATGATCACGCCGGCGATGAGCACGAAGACCAGGGTCGAGGAGCCGCCGACGATCGCCAGCAACGCGTAGAGGACGGTGCCCAGCCCGAGATAGACCATGTAGATCACCTTGCGGCCGATCGCGTCGGAGGTCGACGACCACACGAAGCGACCCAGCATGTTGCACACCGACAGCAGACCGACGAACCCGGCGGCCGCAGCCGAGGAGACGCTGGTCTCGCTGCCTTCGCGGAAGAAGTCCTGGATCATCAGCGAGGCTTGCTCGAGGATGCCGATGCCGGCCGTCACGTTGCAGAACAACACCGTCCAGAGCAGCCAGAACTGCGGGGTGCGCATCGCCTTGTTGACGGTGACGGACGCCGTCGTCTTCATGGCGTCCTTCTCGTCCTCCTGCGGCGACCAGCCCTCGGGCTTCCAGTCGTCGGCCGGCACCTTGACGAGGTAGGCACCGAAGAGCATGACCGCCAGGTAGACGACCCCGAGCACGAGGAAGAGGCTGGCGACCGCCGAGCCGTCGGCGACCGAGGTGACGTCGGTCGGGTCGAAGTCGCCGTCGAAGGACGCCAGCAGCTTGCCGCTCACTGCCGAGGCGACCAGGGCGCCGCCGCCGAAGCCCATGATCGCGAGGCCGGTGGCCAGGCCGGGTCGGTCGGGGAACCACTTCATCAGCGTGGAGACCGGCGAGATGTAGCCGATGCCCAGGCCGATGCCGCCGATGACGCCGTACCCGAGGTAGACCAGCCAGAGCTGTGTCGTCGCGATCCCGGCGCTGCCGATCAGCAGCCCGGAGGACCAGCACACCGCGGAGGCGACCATCGCCCGGCGCGGACCGCCGCTGTCGACCCAGGTGCCGAACAGGGCAGCCGAGAGGCCGAGCATCACGATCGCGATCGAGAAGATGAACCCGATCCTGGTCAGGCTGGTGTCGAAGTGCGCGACCAGCGAGGCCTTGTAGACGCTCGTGGCGTAGACCTGCCCGATGCAGAGATGGATGGCGAGGGCCGCCGGGGGGATGAGCCAACGGTTGTAGCCCGCCGGGGCGACGGTCTTCTCCCGAGCAAGCACGTCGATCGCCATGAATTCTCCTGGGTTGGGCACAGTGACATCACAGGGTTTCCCGTTGAACGTCGTTCAAAACCTGCGTTCGCCCGCCCGTCGCCTCAGCGGCGGGGCCGCACGACGATCTTGCCGACGTGGGCGCGGGTGGCCAGCTCGGCGTGGGCCTCGTGGATCCGCTCGAGGTCGTAGGTTGCGGCGACGCGCGGTGACAACGATCCCGCGCGAGCCTCCGCGGCGAGCGCCGCGAAGTGCGCCGCGGTGTGCATCGTCGATCCGACCAGGCGCCGGTTGCCGAGGTAGAGCCGCCTCAGGTCCAGCCGGACGACGGGACCGGCGACCGCGCCGGCCACCACCCATCGGCCCTCTTCCCGGACGAGCGGCAGCAGGGCGTCGAGCTGGGGCCCGGCCACCACGTCGATCACGGCGTCGATCCCCTCGGGGACCAGGTCGGCCAGACCGTCACCGCCCCTGTTGACCACCGCGTCCGCTCCGGCCTCACGCACCAGCGTCTCCTTGCCCGCGCTCGTCTGGGCCACGACCCGGCAGCCCCGCGCCGCAGCCAGCTGGACGGCGGCGAGTCCCACGCCACCGGACGCCCCGGTCACCAGGAGGGTCTCGCCCGCGAGGACCTCGCCGCGCTCCAGCATGCCCATCGCGGTGCCGTAGGCGATCGGGAGGCAGGCCAGCTGGTTGTCGGACAGAGGTGAGTCCGACATGTCGTGGGCGTGGTCGGCGTCCACGACGACCAGCTCGGCGAACCCGCCGTCGTGCTCGCTGCCCAGCACGGCGACGAGCTTCGGTTCTCGGCCGGGACGGGCGGCTCGCTGGCCGACGGGCGCCGCCCCCGGCGGTGGCGCGTCGAACGTGGCGGGGTCGACCAGGACCCGACGTCCGACGAGACCGGCGTCGACCCCCTTCCCCACCTGGTCCACGGTCCCGACGACGTCGGCGCCCTGGACGCGTGGGAAGTCGACCGGGCCCAGCCAGCCCGCCCGGGCGTCGGGGTCGCCGGGCCGACCGTAGGCGCCCTCCCGGGTCCACAGGTCGGTGTTGTTGGTCGCCGCCGCGCTCACCCGGAGACGGACCTGGCCGGGTCCGGGCGAGGGGTCCGGGAGGTCCCGCAGCTCCACCGCGTCGGGTCCGCCGAAGCGGGTCAGCACCGCAGCACGCATCAGGCCTCCTGGTCGCAGGACGGAGTCTTGCACGCGACAGCGGCACTGGCGCTGGCCCGACGCGGTCCTGGGGCGGCCTCGGGGCGGCTCAGGAGCGGTCCATGCGAGCCGCGGCGGCCGGACGGTACGTCGACACGCTGGGCTCGCCGGTCAGCCAGAACCGCCACGGCCGGTCCGGGGCACGGCGCAGTCCGACCCGGGGGCCGGTCGACACCCTGGCGGGCGCCACCAGTGGTCCCGGCACCAGGGTGGGCCCGCCCTGGGCGCTGCGCTCCCCCACCGCCCCGGCGAGGTGGGATCCGTCGAGGTCCGCCCCGTCGTGGCGCCGGTCGATGCCCAGCGCCTGGCACAGCCGTGCCGGGCCGCGCGCCAGGTCACGATCGGTCGGGGCCCGGCCACCGGACGACGTACGGCGTGCGCGGGCCAGCTCGCGGCCCTCGACGATCTCACCGGCCCGCAGCAGCACCGCGGAGGCCATCCCCTGCTCGGCCACCACCACGTTGCAGCAGTGGTGCATCCCGTAGGTGAAGTAGACGTAGAGCCGGCCGGGCGGGCCGAACATCGTCGCGGTCCGCTCGGTCCGGCCGCGGTAGGCGTGCGAGCCCGGGTCGTCGGCGCCGGCGTAGGCCTCGACCTCGGTGATCCGCACCGCGACGAGACCCGCGGCGTCGCGGTGGCGCAGCGTGGACCCGAGCAGGCGCGGCGCCACCTCGAGGACCGGGCCGTCCAACAGCCGCGCGAGGGACGCGAGCGGCTCGCTCACCCGATCCAGGACCGGTGGTCGGCCACCGTGGCGCGCAGCTCGGCGAGCTGCTCACGCACCCGGTCCGGAGCAGTGCCGCCGCGACCGTCGCGGCTCGCGACCGACCCCTCGATGCTCAGCACCGCGCGCACCCCGGGCCGCAGTCGCGGATCGACGGCCGCAAAGTCCTCGTCGGCCAGGTCGGCGAGCTCGATCCCACGCTGCTCGCACACCCGGACGCACGCGCCGGCCAGCTCGTGGGCCTCCCGGAACGGCACGCCCTCGCGGACCAGCCACTCGGCGACGTCGGTCGCGAGCGAGAAGCCCTGCGGCGCCAGCTCCGCCAGCCGCGCGGTGTCGAAGACCAGCGTCGCGACCTGGCCCGTGAAGGCCGGCAGCAGCACCTCGAGGGTGGTGACCGAGTCGAGGACCGGCTCCTTGTCCTCCTGGAGGTCGCGGTTGTAGGCCAGCGGCAGTGCCTTGAGGGTCGCCAGCAGCCCGGCGAGGTTGCCGATCAGCCGACCCGACTTGCCGCGGGCGAGCTCGGCGATGTCGGGGTTCTTCTTCTGCGGCATGATGCTCGAGCCCGTGGAGTAGCCGTCGTGCAGCCGCGCGAAGCCGAACTCCTTGGTGGCCCAGAGGATGACCTCCTCGGCCTGCCGCGAGACGTCCACGCCGATCATCGCCAGCACGAAGGCGATCTCGGCCACCACGTCGCGCGCGGCGACGCCGTCGATCGAGTTGGGCGACGAGCCGTCGAACCCGAGGTCGCGGGCGACGGCCTCCGGATCGAGCCCGAGGCTGGTCCCGGCCAGCGCGCCCGAGCCGTACGGCGAGTCCGCGGCCACCCGAGCGTCCCAGTCGCGCAGCCGCGCCACGTCGCGGGTCAGGGGCCAGGCGTGCGCCAGCAGGTGGTGGCTGAGGAGCACGGGCTGGGCGTGCTGCAGGTGAGTGCGTCCGGGCATGATCGCGCCGAGGTGGGCCTCGGCCTGGTCGCTCAGCGCGTCGACGAGGTCGAGCACCATGCCCGCCACCGTCCGTGCGTGCTCGCGGAGGTAGAGACGGAACAGGGTGGCGATCTGGTCGTTGCGGCTTCGTCCGGCACGCAGCTTCCCGCCGAGCTCGGGACCGAGCACCTCGACCAGCCCCCGCTCGAGGGCGCCGTGCACGTCCTCGTCGCTCGCAGCCGCGGTGAACGAGCCCTCCGCGACTGCCCGGTCGAGGTCGTCGATGCCGCCCAGCATGCGTGCCAGCTCGTCGCCGGTGAGCAGCCCGGCCGCCGCCAGCACCCGCGCGTGCGCCCGCGAACCCGCCAGGTCGTAGGGCGCGAGCACCCAGTCGAAGTGGGTGCTGCGGCTGAGCGCCTCCAGCGCCGGGCTCGGACCACCGTCGAAGCGGCCGCCCCAGAGCATGCCGCTGTTCGTCGTACCGGGTCCTTCGCGCGTCGTGTCGTCCACGGCACCAGCGTGTCAGACCCGGTCGTGGCTCAGGTGAGCGCCCGCCCGACGCTGCGGGCGCGCACGTCGGGTGCGGCCAGCCGCTCGGCGTTGGCCTCCTGGTCCTCGGTCTCGGTCTGCGACTCGCGCTCGGCGGTGACCCGCGCCTCCCACGCCTGGACCTCGTCGTCGACGCGCTCGGAGTCCCAGCCCAGGGCGCCGGCCACCATCTCGGCCACGGGCCGGGCGCAGGTCACGCCGCGGTCCTTGGTCTCGATGGAGATCCGCGTCCGTCGGGCCAGCAGGTCGTCGAGGTGCAGCGCGCCCTCGTGGGTGGCGCCGTACAGCAGCTCGACCTTGAGGTACTCCTCCGCGCCGGGCACCGGCTCGGACAAGGAGGGATCCTCGCTGGTCAACGCGAAGATCTCCTCGACCAGTGAGCCGTAGCGGTTGAGCAGCGCCTCCACCCGCCAGACGGGCAGGTCGTGTCGCCGCGCGATGGTCTCCACCTGGTTGCTCAACGCGTGGTAGCCCTCGGCACCCACGATCGGGATGTTCTCGGTCACGCTGGGCGGCACCGTGCCGGGCAGGTCGGCGCGGGCGGCGTCGACGGCGTCCTCGGCCATGACCCGGTACGTCGTGTACTTGCCGCCGGCGATCGAGATCAGCCCCGGTTGGGGGCGGGCCACGGCGTGCTCGCGCGACAGCTGGGAGGAGCTCTCGCTCTCCCCCTTGAGCAGAGGACGGAGGCCGGCGTACACGCCCTCGATGTCGTCGTGGGTCAGCGGGTGGGCCAGCACGGTGTTGACGTGCTCGAGGATGTAGTCGATGTCGGACCGGCTCGCAGCAGGATGGGCCAGGTCGAGGTTCCAGTCGGTGTCGGTGGTGCCCACGATCCAGTGCATGTTCCACGGGATGACGAACAGCACCGACTTCTCGGTGCGCAGGATCAGACCGCTCTCGGAGTTGATGCGGTCCCGCGGGACGACGATGTGGACGCCCTTGGACGCCCGCACCTGGAACTGGCCGCGACCGCCCGCGAGCTCCTGGACCTCGTCGGTCCACACCCCGGTGCAGTTGACGACGACGCTGGCACGCACCGCCGCGGTCCGCCCGGTCTCGACGTCGCACACGGTGGCGCCGACCACGCGCTCGCCCTGGCGCTGGAGCGACTCCACCCGCGCGGAGGTGAGGAGGCGGGCGCCGTACGACGCCGCGGTCCGGGCGACCATGAGCGTGTGCCGCGCGTCGTCGGCCTGGGCGTCGTAGTACCGCAGCGCACCGGTGAGGGCGTTCTTCTTCAGGCCCGGAACCATGCGCAGCGCCTTGCTCTTGGTCAGCTGCTGGTGGCGCGGCACCGAGCTGCGGCCGGCCATCGTGTCGTAGAGGGTGAGGCCAGCCGTGACATAGGGCCGCTCCCAGATGCGGTGCTTGAGCGGGTAGACGAACGAGACCGGCTTGACCAGGTGGGGACACAGCCGGGTCAGCATCAGCTCGCGCTCCCGCAGGGCCTCGCGCACCAGGGTGAAGTTCAGCTGCTCGAGGTAGCGCAACCCGCCGTGGAAGAGCTTGGAGCTGCGCGAGGACGTGCCCGAGGCGTAGTCACGCTGCTCGACCAGCAGCACGCTGAGGCCACGGGTGGCCGCGTCCAGAGCCACGCCGGCACCGGTGACGCCGCCGCCGACGACCAGCACGTCGACGGGTTGGTCGCTCAGCGAGTCCCAGGTGTGATCACGTCGGTCGAGGTCGAGTCGTGCGGGTGCCACCATCGCGCCGTCTCCTTCGAGAGAATCGCGTCGCCGCGCGGTCCGCGGCCTCGCTGCGCCCAACCTATGCCTTGGGGCCAGGCGGGTGAACCTCGGCGAACTTTCCGCGGCAAGCCCTAGCCGTGGGCTCGTCGTTGTCTCTACGGTGAGTCCGCAGAGTGACCCCGCTCACAATCCTGTCGTCCAGCCATTCGGGGTCGGAAGGACGAACATGTTCACCGATATCTTCCTGCCCGAGGTCATGGGCACCGGCATCTTGATCCTGCTCGGCTGCGGCGTGGTCGCCAACGCGGTGCTGCCCAAGACCGGCGGGTTCGGCGGCGGGATCCTGCTGATCAACTTCGGCTGGGGCCTCGGCGTCTACGCCGGTGTCTACGTCGCCTACAAGTCAGGGGCCCACATCAACCCCGCGGTGACGCTGGGGCTGGTGGCCGCCGGCGGTTCCGGGCTCTCCTTCACCGAGGTGCTCGTCTACATCAGCGGGCAGCTGCTCGGGGCCTTCCTCGGGGCCTGTGTGGCCTGGGTGGCCTACAAGAAGCACTTCGACGACCCCGAGGCCGACCAGGGCAGCAAGCTGGGCGTCTTCAGCACCATGCCGACCATCCACGCCCCGGTCTGGAACGTGCTGACCGAGGTCATCGGCACCTTCGTCCTGCTCTTCGTCATCCTGGCCTTCGGCAAGACCCCGACCGAGGTGGGACCGCTCGCGGTGGCCCTGCTGGTCGTCGGCATCGGAGCCAGCCTCGGCGGCCCCACCGGCTACGCCATCAACCCGGCGCGAGACCTCGGGCCCCGCATCGCCCACGCCCTGCTGCCGATCCGCGACAAGGGATCGAGCGGTTGGCACTACGCCTGGGTGCCCGTGGTGGCGCCGATCATCGGAGGCGTCCTCGGAGGCCTCGCAGCAAACGCCGTCGGCTACGTCTGACCCCACAACCCCCGCGCAGCTCCGCAACCCCGACCCCACTGGAGGCACTCCGCATGGCTGACAAGACTTACATCCTCGCGATCGACCAGGGCACGACCAGCACCCGCGCCATGGTGTTCGACCACAGCGGAAGCGTGGTGAGCGTCGACCAGGTCGAGCACGAGCAGATCTTCCCCAAGGCCGGCTGGGTCGAGCACGACGGCATCGAGATCTGGGAGAACACCCGCAAGGTCATCGGCGGCGCGCTGTCGAAGGCGAACCTCAACAGCAAGAACATCGCGGCGGTCGGCATCACCAACCAGCGCGAGACCGCGATGGTCTGGGACAAGAACACCGGGGAGCCGGTCTACAACGCCATCGTCTGGCAGGACACCCGGA
>CAVXMH010000002.1:0-124092 GCA_963762755.1 uncultured Actinomycetota bacterium
CCCGTACGCCCCCCAGCTCGAGAGAGCGTCCGTGCCCCAGGTCGACGACATCGTCGAGGCGGCCCTGACGATCATGAAGGAGTCCTGATGGCGCGCCTGGCGATCCGCATGCCCAAGATGTCGATGACGATGACCGAGGGCGAGCTCTCCGAGTGGACGGCCAAGGTGGGCGACAACGTCACCGAGGGGGACGTCGTGTGCGAGGTCATGACCGACAAGGTCGACATGGAGGTCGAGTCGACCGTCTCCGGCGTGCTGGCCGAGATCGTCGTCGAGTCCGGCATGGTCGACGTCGGCGCCGTCATCGCCTGGGTCGAGGGCGAGGACACCGGGGGAGGCTTCGGCGACCTGTTGAGCGCCCCCGAGCCGGCCCCCGAGCCGACCCCGAGCCGACGCCCGAGCCGACGCCCGAGCCGACACCCGAGCCGACACCGACGGCGCAACGGAGGCGCCGGTCGACGTCCTGCCGCGGGAGCCGCAGCCACGCCAGCCGGCCGCAGCCGCGCGACCTCGCGCCCGCCTCGCGCCCCGGCAGACCGAGCGCCAGGACGCCTCCGAGGTGCGCCCCGGTCTCGCGGGCTCGCCGATCGTCGCGGCGGTGCCGCGGGCACGAGGCCTGGCCAGCGAGCGTGGCGTCGACCTCGCGAAGGTGACCGGTACCGGGCCGGACGGGCTGGTGCGCGTCGGCGACGTCGAGGCGTTCCTGGCGGCGTCGGGCGACGCTGCGAGCCGCCCCGGCTGCACCGGCTGCACGGCTGCACCTGCGCTTTCCGGACCCGGCGCCGGTGACCGTGGTCGCTGCCGCCGGCCGAGCGGGAGCGGCGCGGACCGCGGAGCGGCCGTCGAAGACGCCGGCGGACCGCAAGGCCGCGGTGCGGGCCGTGGTGGCGCGCACCATGACGCCGAGCGCCGCGATCCCGCAGTTCACCGTGTGGCGCGAGATCGAGCTCGACGCGGCGAACACGCAGCGACGAGGGGTCTCCTGGACCACCGTGCTGCTGCGGGCCTACGCGGCGGCGCTGCGCGACGTACCCGACCTGCTGTGCCGGTGGGAGGACGGGCGGGCGACCGACGCCGGCCCGCCCGCGGTCGCCCTGGCGGTGGCCACCGACCGGGGGCTGCTGGTGCCGATCTTCCGTGAGCCCGACCGTACGGCGGCGCCGGCGCTGGACCAGGAGATCCGCGCGGTCGTCCGATCGGCCCACAGCGGCAAGCTCGACTCGGCCTACCTCGGCGTGGCCAACGGGTCGGTCTCCAACCTCGGCGGTCAGGGGGTGGACCGGTTCCAGGCGCTGCTGACGCCGCCGCAGGCCAGCGTGCTGAGCCTGGGCAGCATCCGGCAGCGGCCCGTCGCGGTCCCGGGAGGGGTCGGGCTGGCCCTGACCGTCCAGGCCGGCCTGACCGTCGACCACCGGGTGGCCGACGGCGCGCACGCCGCGACCCTGCTCGCCCGGCTGGCCGAACGGCTCGGCGGAGGCGCGTGATCGGCTCCCGGGGGCGCCGCGCACCCCGGGGAGCCGGCGGTCGAATTCCTCGCAGATTGGGCCCGCAAGTCCCTTGACGTGACCCCTGTCACATCTCTATACCTGTACTGAACATTCGTGATGACCTAGACGCACAGAGGTGACAATGCCGACGCCACGCGACCCCGCGACCTTGATGGCCGCTGCGCGCCTGTACTACCTGCAGGGCCGCTCGCAGGCCGAGGTCGCGACCACGCTGGGCACCAGCCGCTCCAACGTCTCGCGGATGCTGAGCGAGGCGCTCAAGCAGGGCATCGTCGAGATCCGCATCCACGACCCCGCCGGCCGCGAGCACCAGCTCGAGGAGAAGGTCCGCGAGACCTTCGGGCTGCGCGAGGTCCGGGTGGCCCACGTCGGCAGCGTCGCCGGCACCAGCCTCGAGGAGAAGGTCGGCACCCAGGCCGCCCGCCTGCTGCTGGAGAACCTCACCGACGGCATGACCGTGGCGCTGTCGTGGGGCCACGCCCTGCAGTCGATGGTCTACGCCACCACCGCCCAGCACGAGCACTACCGCCTCAACCTCGTCCAGCTCGTCGGCGGGCTCTCCTCGATCAGCAACGAGGTCAGCGGTCAGGAGCTCGTCCGTGAGCTCGCGGTGCGGATCGGCGCGGAGTACCGCTTCCTGCACGCTCCGGCGGTCCTGGAGTCGGCGGTCTCCCGCGACGCCCTCATGGCCGAGTCCTCGATCGCGGCCGCGCTCACGTCCGCCGGGGAGGCCGACATCGCCTTCGTCGGCGTCGGCGCCCCGACGGCCGGCTCCAGCTCGGCGATCCTCGAGTCCCTCAAGCTCAGCGCCGAGGAGGAGCAGGTGTTCTGGGACGCCGGCCCCGTCGGCGACATCGCCGCTCGCTACTACGACGCCCAGGGTCGCCCGATCCGCGGCGCCGTGCACGACCGGGTGCTGGCCATCAGCCTCGACCAGCTCGCCCGCATCCCTCACGTCGTCGGTGTGGCCCAGGGCCGAGCGAAGTCCCGCGGGGTCCTCGGCGCGATCCGCGGCCACCACATCGACTCCCTCGTCTGCGACGAGGTCCTCGCCCGCAACCTGCTCGCCGACGCCCGCGCCGGGCTCGGAACCATCGATGCGGCTCCGTGCACGCATCCCCGACATCCCCGACATCCTCGACGCCCCGCCGGGGCCGAACCACCGCCGCGAAAGGCGCCTGACATGCACACCACCGCCCTGGTCCTCCTCGCAGCCGTCGTCGCCGGATGGGGAGTCCAGCTCTACGTCTCCTTCCGGCAGGCGACTGCATTCAACAGCGACGTCCGCGCCCTGCGCTCGCAGGGCACCGTCACCGTCGGTGCCGGTGGCCGCCGCTACCGCGGGGGGCGGGCCTTCGTGGCCCTGGCCGTCGACGAGCGTGGTGTCGTCGCAGACGCTCTGTGCCTCAGCGGGTTCACCACGTTCGCCCGCGGCAAGGCGCTGCCGGGCGTGCTCGGCCTGAAGGTGTCCAAGCTGCGCAGCGACGGCGAGGTCCCCGGACTCTCGCGGGCGCAGCGCGAGGCGGCTCGCCAAGCGGCGACGCTGCTGCGCGAGGCCCGGGGTCCGCACCGGACCCCCCTCGCGACCCCAGTCCCCGGCGCCCTCCAGCGGGCGGCCGGCTAGCAGGACACCGCGCGCCGTCGTGGGTCGTAGCCCATGAGGACGCGCGGCGAACGAATCGAGCGGGAGCCTCTCGCTCAGCACCAACCGGATGCCGGTCCAGCATCACAAGGAAATGGTCGTCACAGACGGCGGCCGACTCGACAGGAGCAATCATGCCACTCGTCCACCTGGTCTCGGGCGCGGTCAGCGCCTCGGAGACCCCGACGGTCGATGAGCCGACCGGTTTCTTCGGCGCACTCGCCGAAGGCGCCGACAAGTTCATCGGCCTCTTCAACGCCGGAGGCGAAACGTTCGTCGCCCTCGTCATGGGGATCATCCCGACGCTGATCGTGCTGCTGACCGGCGTCAACGCCCTCATCCGCATGATCGGCCCGGAGCGGATCGACAAGGTCGGCGAGGTCGCCGCCCGCCCGGGGATCCAGTACTACCCGGTCCGCTACCTGGTGCTGCCGCTGCTGTCGGTCTTCTTCCTGACCAACCCGATGGCCTACACCATGGGCCGCTTCCTGCCCGAGCGCTACAAGCCGGCGTTCTACGACTCGGCGGTCAGCTTCGTGCACCCCATCACCGGCATCTTCCCCCACGCCAACGCGGGGGAGCTGTTCGTCTACCTCGGCATCGCGGCCGGCATCACCACGCTCGGGCTGAGCACCGGTGACCTCGCTGTCCGCTACCTGCTCGTCGGCCTCGTCGTGATCCTCATCCGCGGCGTCGTCACCGAGCTCATCACCGCGCGGATGCTCGCGCGTCGTACGACCAACGAAGGAGTGGCGGCATGAGCACCACGAGTCAGCGCACCAGCTCCGGCGGCGGAGCAATGGGTGGCTTCAACAAGGTGCTGGTCACCGTCGGCAAGAGCGTCGGCGGCGTCGTCGGCACCCTCTACCAGGCCGGTCGCGACACCATCGACACGGTCATCCGCAACATCCTGCCCTTCATCGCCTTCATCGCCCTGCTGATCGGCATCATCACCGAGACCGGCCTCGGCGACGCCCTTGCCGGACTCATCGAGCCGCTGGCCAGCAACCTGCTCGGACTGCTGGCGATCAGCATCTTCTGCTCCATCCCGGTGCTCTCGCCGGTGCTCGGCCCCGGAGCGGTCATCGCCCAGGTGGTCGGCGTGCTCCTGGGCACCCGGATCGGCGAGGGCGACATCCCCCCGCAGTACGCCCTTCCCGCCCTGTTCGCGATCGACCCGCAGGTCGGCTGTGACTTCATCCCCGTCGGTCTGGCGCTCGGCGAGGCCGAGACGGCGACGGTCGAGGTGGGTGTGCCGGCGGTGCTCATCTCCCGGATGTTCACCGGCCCGCTGTCGGTGGTCCTCGCCTACCTCGCCAGCTTCGGGCTCTACTCGAGCAGCAGCTGACCTCCCCGCATCGCAACCCACGAGAGCTCACCCGAGCTCACGAGAAGGAGCACGACATGAGCGAGTACAAGTCCGCCAAGGTGTCCGCAGGCCGCGGCGGGTGGGGCGGTCCGTTGACCATCACCCCCACCGCCGACCGTCCGTTGGTCGCCTCGATCACCGGCGGGGGCATCCACCCGGTTGCGCAGCGCATCGCCGACCTGACCGGCGGCGAGGTGATCGACGGCTTCTCGAGCAACGCGCCGTTCGACAAGCTCGCCGTGGCCGTCATCGACTGCGGTGGCACCGCCCGGGTCGGGGTCTACCCGATGAAGAAGGTCAAGACGGTGGACATCCACGCGACCTCACCGGCCGGACCGCTGGCGCAGTTCATCACCGAGGAGCTGTTCGTCTCCGGGGTCAAGCCCGAGGACGTGTCGGAGGTATGAGCAGCGTCGTCTACGAGTCCTCGGTGACCGCAGTCGGCTCGCAGGTCGAGCCGTTCCTGGGCCACCAGGTGATGATCCTCTTCGGTGCGGACTCCCCGCCCGAGCTCCACGACATCTCGGTGCTGCACCGCGCCGAGGTGGCCGAGGACGGGCCGCGCCCGGGGGACACCATCCACATCGGTGGCGCCGACCTCGAGGTCCTGGCCGTGGGGGACGTCGTGCGCGACAACCTCCTCAACCTCGGCCACCTCGACCTCAAGGCCGACGGCCGCACCGAGCCCAAGCTGCCCGGTGACGTGTGCGTCCCGAAGGGCGACCTGCCGCTGCCCGCGGCCGGTCAGCGTTTCGCGATCACGCGTGGTGGCTTCGTCGAGGCTGCCGAGGGTGGTGCCTGAGATGGCCTACCGCGACAGGCTCCAGCAGCGACTGGAGGAGACGGGCCGTCCGCTCCGGGTGGGTCTCGTGGGCGCCGGGCAGATGGGCACCGGGCTCGCCGCCCAGCTGCTCCGGATGCCGGGCATCACGCTCTCGGCGGTGTTCGACGTCCAGCACGAGCGTGCGGTCGAGGCGCTGACCCAGGCCGGCGTCGACCCGCAGGACGCGGTCGACGCCGAGACCGGGGCGGCCATCATCGAGGGTGGCGGCAGCGTCGCGCTCGGCGGGCTCGACCTGCTCGACCGGCTGCCCCTCGACGTGGTGGTCGAGGCCACCGGTGTGCCCGAGGTGGCCGTGCAGGTCGCCGTACGGGCGCTGGCCGGAGGCATCGACGTCGCCACCTTGACCGTCGAGGCCGACGTGACCGTGGGTCGCTACCTCGCCGAGCTCGCCCGCCAGTCGGGCGCGATCTACTCGGTGTGCCGTGGCGACGAGCCGGTGGAGACCAAGATCCTGGTCGACTACGCACGCGACCTGAACTTCGAGGTCATCTGCGCCGGGAAGGGCAAGAACAACCCGCTCGACCCGTTGGCCAACCCCGACACGCTCGCCGAGCGTGCCGTGAGCAAGCAGATGAACCCGAAGATGCTGACCAGCTTCGTCGACGGCAGCAAGGCCATGATCGAGATGGCGTCGCTGGCGAACACGACCGGTCTCGGGGTCTCGACGACCGGGATGCACGGCCCCCCGTCCACGGTGCCGACGCTCCACCAGACGTTCGCGCTGAAGGAGGACGGCGGCGTGCTCGACCGCCCGGGGGTGGTCGACTACTGCACCGGGCCGGTGGCGCCGGGAGTCTTCGTCGTGATCCGCACGGAGGACCCCTACGTCCACCACGAGATGTCCTACCTGCAGATGGGGGAGGGCCCGTACTTCGCCCTCTACCGGCCCTACCACCTGGCCAGCATCGAGGCGCCGCTCACGGTCTACGAGATGGTGCTGGACCGCCGGGCCAGCCTGGTGACCGAGCACTGGAACGCCGAGGTGGGCGCACAGGCCAAGCGCGACCTGAAGGTCGGCGACACCATCGACGGGATCGGTGGCTACACCGTGCGTGGTCTCATCGAGGACGCCGCGGAGTTCGCCGGACAGGGCCACGTGCCACTTGGGGTGCTGGCCGGAGCGCGCCTCGTGCGGGACGTGCCGGTCGGCCAGACGCTGTCGTACGACGACGTCGAGCTGGTCGAGGAGGGTCTCGTCGTCCGGATGCGCCGCATCCAGGAGCAGATGGACGCCGCCGACGCCGAGACGCCGAAGCTCGTCGACCTGCGGGCCAGCCTTCCCGGCTGACCAGCACTCCCCTGGACCGGGGAGCCCACCGTCACCTGCTGGCCGGAGGGCTCCCCGGTTCGTGCGTTCGGGGCGGCGTGCGGGCGGTGCGGGCCTGGCGGTGTCGCAGACGCAGACGCAGACGCAGACGCTGGCGTTCAGGCGGTGTGGGCCGTGCCGTTGTCGGGCCACGACGGGCGCCGAGGCTGTTGGTGCCGGATCGGTTGACGCGGTAGAGCCGCTGGTGGGGGCTGGTCCAGATCAGGTCGCCGGTTTCGGGTTGTCGGTGCACGCTCCACCCGCCGTTGGTCTTGAGGCGGTGGTGGAAGCGGCAGAGGCGGCCGAGGTTGGGGGTGCTGGTCTGGCCCGGTGGTCCGCCGTCGTCGGGGGAGACGTAGGGCTCGCGGTGGTCGAGGTCGTGGCGTCCGGCGTTGCCGCACCAGGGGAAGGTGCAGGTGGGGTCGCGTTCGGTGACCTGGCGGCGTAGTCGGGTGGGGATCTCGTAGTCGTCGACCGCGATGTCGGTGGCCAGGTCGATCACGGGGGTGACCTGCAGCCTCGAGCCGGTCGTCAGTCCGGCCAGCCAGCGCTCCAGCGTCCGCACGGTGCGGGCGCCGAGCCGCTGACCGTTGCGGTCGACCCGCACGAGGTTCGTCTCCTCGGCCCCATCAGTCTGCCATTCGGCCCGGTCGGTCTGGTCGGCGCGGTGGAGTCCGAGGGCGCCCAGGGCGTCGGTGTGCAGGTGGACGTGCAGGGTCGGGACTTGGCGGGCGGGTGGCCTGGTTCGGACTCCGCCCGCCCCGGCTGCCCCGGTTGCCCCGGCTGCCCCGGTTGGTCGCCCGGGTCGGTGGTTTGGTTGGCGGTGGTGTGGAGGTCGAGGGCGTACTGGGGGTCGGCGAGCACGCCGAGGGCTCGGGCTCGTCGAACGTCGCGGGAGTCGGCATCCCCGAGCCGGCCCAATGTGGTGGCGACCTGGTCGAGCGCGTGATCGAGAGCGGCGGCGTCGGGGGTGTCCAGGCGGGCGTCGAGGGTGGAGGTGCCGTCGAGTCCGTCCTCGATCCAGACGCCACGCGTCTCGGCGGCCTCGGCCTCCCGGGCGGCGGCGAGGTCGGGCTCGTGACGCAGGATCGCGGCGTCGACGGCCCGGGTGATCCGGGTCAGGGTGAGTCGGGCGGCGAAGGGTGCCAGGGACGCGTCGACGGCGGCGGCGGTGTCGTCGGACAGCGGGATCGTGCGCTCGGCGATCTGGCGGGCTTTCCACGCCGGCAGGTTCGCGGCCATGACCTGGGCCCAGCATCTCGGGAGTCGTTCGCGCAGCTCGACAGCCTGTCCGACGTAGGCGCGTCCGGCGGCCTCACTCAGACCGAGTGCGGTGGCGAGCTCGGCGACGGCGTACTCCTCGATCATGAACGCGCCTTGGCCGGCCAGGCGCAGCATGGACTCGATGCCGCGGCGGTCGGTCTCGGCGGCGAGCTGCTCGGCGATGGTGAGGGAGTCGAGGATCTCGGTGTCGATCGCCCCGAGCCCGTCGATGCGGTGCAGGTCGGCCCAGTGCGCCACGCCCTCGAGCTCCTGCGCCGCCGCCAGGTCGACCGCCCGCCGTCGCCCGGTCACGAAGGACAGCGTCGCGGAGGCGGCGAGCCCCAGGACCTCGACGCCCTCGACCGCGTCCCGGGTCGTGCCCGGTGCGGAGTCGACGGTCGATGTCATGACCTGAACCTACGACGGACCTCCGACACAAACGCGCCACGGAACGACCCGTTCCCCAACCCTGGTTGACGATCAGGCGTCAGACCAGCCAGGAAGCGTAGAAGATCCGCAGGCCGGTGGACGATGAACCAGATGGCCAGCAGCACCATGACCAGCGACAACTCGGGCCCCAGTCGTGGGTGGTGGAGATGGACGACGACGAGGCCGGCATGACGCCCCGCGCAGGTACGACGCGCTGGCGCTCGCGACGATCACGAGACCACCCATGGTCGGGGTGCCGCGAGGAACCGCGTGCCCAGCGCTGGGACGAGACCGAACCGACCGGGAGCGCCGGGTCTCGACAGACGTGACCCGCGCAGGGTCGTTAGGCTCAGCGGGTGAGGACGACCGGTGAGGGACGTGCGGCGCTCGTGCTGCTCGCCGCCGGGGACGGACGGCGCTCGGGGCACCACACCAACAAGGTGCTGCTGCCGCTGGCCGGTCGCCGGGTCCTGACCTGGTCGATCCGCTGGGCCACGGTCCTGCCGTCGATCTCCCGGGTCGTCGTCGTGATCCGCGAGCAGGACCGCGCCGAGGTCGAGGCCGTCCTCGACCGCGAGGCTCCCGACGTCCGCGTCAGCCTCGTCGTCGGAGGGACCACCCGTCACGGCTCGGAGTGGGAGGCGCTGCAGGAGCTGGCCCCGGAGATCGAGAGCGGCGAGCTCGACGTGGTGCTCATCCACGACGCCGCCCGCCCGCTCGCCGGCACCGACCTCTTTGCCCGCGTCGTGGCCACGGCCGCCGCCGAGGGAGGAGCCATCCCGGTCCGTGAGCACGGCAGCCTCGTGGGCCTCGACGGCAGCCCCGGCCCGTCCGACCGGGTCGTCGCCGTCCAGACCCCCCAGGGGTTCGCGGCCGACCGGGTGCTGGCGGCGTACCGGCAGGCCGCGGTCGACGGCTTCGTCGGCACCGACACCGCCAGCTGCGTCGAGCGCTACACCGACGTCCCGGTGTGCGGTGTCGACGGCGACGTCGGCAACATCAAGATCACCTTCCCCGAGGACCTCTTCCTCGCCGAGCGGCTGCTGGCGAAGGCCGACTGGGACCTCTCGCAGGGAGCCGCGTCGTGACCGCCGAGCATGCCGACCTGTGGTGCGAGTCGTGCGACCAGGTCACCGAGCACGAGATGCACTACGCCGGCCGGCTGCTGGAGTCGGTCCGCTGCCAACGCTGCGGCCGGCACATGGAGATGTCGGCCCGCGCACTGATCCCGGCGTACGCGATGGACCTCGAGCACCGCGTGGCCAGCAAACCGCGTCGGCTGTGGCACCGCGCGAGCCGCGACTGGCGCGGGTTCCTGCGCGGTCTGCCCCGGGCGACGGCCCGACAGCCGCTGAAGTTCGCTCGCGAGTTCCGCGAGCTCTTCCGCCGCTGATCCCGCACCCGCACAGCCAGACGTCAGCCGCTGCGGGTCCGACGGCGCACCTCGTCGAGGCACTGCAGCAGGTGCAACGACGCCAGGTCGTCGACACGACGGGCCAGGGAGGGGGCGCGCAACATGCGCACAGGCCCGTGGCGGTGGACCCACGCCGTCAGCGCCGTGCAGGTGCCGAGCGGCAGCGCGTCGTCCCCGGACCGGGTCAGGGTCTCCGAGGCGACGAGCACGGGGGAGGCGACGGTCGCCAGCGTCTCCCGGTCGACGGTGCCGGTGATGCGGCTCCCCGACATGTTCTTGACGGTGTCGGTCACGGGCCGGTAGGCGACCACCGACGTGTCGGGGTCGGTGCCGCCCGACGCGAGGACCTCCCGCAGGAAGTCGCGTCCCACCAGCGGGCACAACGGGTCGTGCACCAGCACCGGGCCGTGCCGGGTGCTCGACTCCTGGCGCCACTCGGCCGGCGTGAGGACCGGGACCGAGCGGTGCCCGACCGCCTTCGTCGTACGACGGACGTCCGCGGGGTCGGCGACGACGCTCACCCGGCCGGGGAGCAGCTCCTCGAGCGCCGTCCACGCGTGCTGGAGCAGGGGCCGCCGGTGCAGCGAGGCGAAGGCGAGGTCGCCACGGCCGACCACGGTGAGGACGGCGCGCACCTCACCGACCGGGAGGTCCCGGGCGTCGGCGGCCATGGATCTCCCTCCGGTCGTGGGGACGGGCGGCTGGCGGAGCACCGCCGCAGTCTCCCACGGGGGTCGGCGGCTCCGGAGAGCGACCGGACGCGGCGCCCGACCGCCACCACCCCACCTATGCTCGGGCCTGTGGAGGACCTGTTCGCACCCCCGGGAGCCGCGTGGCAGCGGGTCTCGCCGCGGCTGGCCACGGCACGACGGATCTCGGGCCTGATCACCCTGCTGGTGCTGACCGCGGTGCTCGTGACCGTGCTCGTGCTGCTCGACCAGGTCGTCTGGGCCGTCGTCGCGGGCGTGCTGGCGTCGGTCTTCGGCGTCTGGCAGTGGTGGTTCATCGGCCGCGTGGTGCGCCGGTGGGGCTACGCCGAGCAGGCCGAGGAGCTCTACATCACCCGCGGTGCGCTCGTGCGGACCTTCGTCGCGGTGCCCTACGGACGCATGCAGTACGTCGACGTCAACGCCGGCCCGCTCGACCGGATGCTGAAGATCGCCACCGTGCACCTGCACACCGCGAGCCCCGGCACCACCGCCGTCATCCCCGGCCTGACCGCCGACGAGGCGGCCCGGCTGCGGGACCGGCTCACCGAGCTGGGTGAGGCCCGGGCGGCCGGCCTGTGAGCGGCCCCGACCCGCTCCCGCCACCGGGGCCCGCGCCGCCGCCAGTGCCGACACCCGCGCCGTCGCCCACTGAGGCCTCCGGCGCCCGCCGGCTCTCCCCGCTGACGCCGCTGGTGCGCGCCCCGATCGTGCTGCTGGCGGTGCTCGGCGGGTCGTGGCAGTCGCTGCTCTCCGGCGGCATCGGTCCCGGTGCCCTGGCCGTCGTCGCCCTCGTCGTCGCCGGTGGGGTGTACGGCGTCGCGTCCTGGCTGCGCACGACGTACTGGATCGACGACGAGGAGCTGCGCATCGACACCGGCGTGATCAGCCGGCAGTCACGGCGGATCCGCATCGACCGGCTGCAGGGCATCGACATCGTGCAGCCGCTGGTGGCCCGACTCGTCGGGCTGGCCGAGCTGCGCTTCGACACCGCCTCCGGCTCGGGCCGCGAGGGCACGCTGGCCTTCCTGCCGCACCGGGAGGCCGTCGCGCTCCGGGGCCAGCTGCTGCGGCGTCGCGACGTCGTACGACGACCGGCCGCGCCCGCGCCGGGACCCGCCGCACCCGTCGACCCGCTCGGAGCGATGGGTCCGGCGACGCCGTACGGCGTGCAGCCGTGGTCCCCGGGCCGAGCCGATGACCAACCGTGGACCGCGCAGGACTGGCAGGAGCCGCCGCCGCGGGTGCTGGCCCGGCTCGACCTGGGGCTGCTGGTTGCCTCGACGCTGCTCTCGCCGGCAGCCGTCGTGTTAGCCCTCGTGGGCGTGGCCATGCTGGCCGCGTCCGTCCTCACCGACGTCCCGCTCTTCGCCGGCGGCGTCGTACCGGCCCTGCTCGGCAGCGGGTTCGCGGTGTTCCGGCAGTTCAGCGCCGCCTACGGCTTCGTCGTCTCCGACTCCGCCGAGGGCGTCGCGGTGCGGCGCGGCCTGACCAACCTGACCTCCCAGACCGTGCCGCTGCCCCGGGTGCAGGGCGTGGTCGTCAGCGAGCCCGTGATGTGGCGGCGCTTCGGCTGGGCCCGCCTCGAGGTCTCGGTGGCCGGAGGCGGCGGTGGGGACGAGGACTCGGCGTTCTCCTCGTCGACGCTGCTGCCGGTCGGCCCCCGCGACCAGGTGCTGTGGCTGGCCCGTCACGTGCTCGGCGGCGAGGACCCCACCACGGTCGCGCTCGTGCCGGTCCCGCGACGGGCGCGCTGGGCCGCCCCGCTGTCGTGGCGGACGCTGGCGGTCGGCCAGGACGAGCGGTACGTCGTGAGCCGGCGCGGCTGGTTCACCCGGCGCTTCGACGTGGTGCCGCAGGGCAAGGTGCAGTCCGTCCGGGTCACCCAGGGGCCGTGGCAGCGGAGGCTCGACCTGGCCACGCTGCACGTGGACAGTCCGGTGGGCCGGGTCGCCGTCCGGGCCGAGGGCCGCGACTGCGCGGACGCCCGTGCGCTGGCCGACGCCGTCGTCGCGCGGGGCCGATCGGCCCGACAGCCGCTGTGACCCGCTGTGACCCGCTGTGACCCGCTGTGACCCGTTGTGCAGAGCCCACCCGCCGGTTTCCGTGACGGAGCCGCGGAGGCCGTCCTACCCTGGAGGAGTCAGCAATACGTCCGGTACCCGCTCGCGGGACTGGAACGAAAGGCGATGACTCCATGACCGTGATGACCCTCCCCGAGGACGGCGCCCCTGTCGGCGCCCGTATCGGTGTCGTCGGCGCCGGCCGCGTCGGTGCTGTCCTGGCCGCCGCCCTCCGAGCCGCCGGCCACGACGTGGTGGCGGCCGCCGGGGACTCCGACGCCTCGCGCCGTCGGATCGGCCACCTGCTGCCCGGGGTGCCGCGTCGCAAGCCGACCGCGGTCAGCCGCGACAGCGACCTGCTGCTGCTCACCGTGCCCGACGACATGCTCAGCAACGTCGTGACCATGCTGGCCGCCTCCGGCGCCATCCGCGAGGGCCAGTACGTCGCCCACACCTCCGGGCGGCACGGGCTCGCCGTGCTCGAGCCCGCCCGCGCGCTCGGCGCCGCGGTGCTCGCGCTGCACCCGGCCATGACGTTCACCGGCACCGAGGTCGACCTGCCCCGGCTCGTCGGCTGCTCCTTCGGCGTCACCGCCGTCGACCCCGACGCCGTCGCGCTCGCGCGACGCCTGGTCGAGGACCTCGAGGGCTCGCTGGTCTGGGTGCCGGAGGAGCGGCGGGCGCTCTACCACGCCGGCCTCGCCCACGGCGCCAACCACCTGGTCACCCTGGTCACCCAGGCCATGGAGCTGGTCCGGGAGTCGGGCGCGGCCGACCCGGCCGCCACCCTGCGCCCGCTGCTGACCGCGGCTCTGGAGAACGCCCTCGCCATGGGCGACGACGCCCTCACCGGACCGATCGTCCGCGGCGACGTCGAGACGGTCCGCGCCCACCTGCAGAGCATCACCGCCACCCGGCCCGGCACCCTCCCGTCGTACGTCGCCCTGGCGCGCGCGACCGCGAACACCGCCGTCCTCGACGGCCGGCTGCTGCCGATCCGCGCCGCCAAGCTCATCGGCATCCTCAATGACGCGCTGGAGAAGGTCGCGGCGTGACCACGTCCCCCACCGGGGGCCCGCTCGTCGTCCGCACGCGCGCGGAGCTGGCCGCCGCGCTCGGCGACGGCTCGCACCGTGCCGGCACCGCCCGGGTCGCGCTGGTGCCGACGATGGGAGCCCTGCACGACGGGCACGCCTCGCTGTTCGACCACGCCCGGAAGGCGGTCGGGCCCGACCACCGGGTGGTGACCTCGATCTTCGTCAACCCGTTGCAGTTCGGGGCGGGCGAGGACCTCGACCGCTACCCGCGCACCCTCGAGGGTGACCTGGAGCGGTGCGCCCATCACGGCGTCGACGTCGTCTTCGTGCCGGCGGTCGACGAGGTCTACCCTGACGGCGAGCCCGAGGTGAGCGTCGATCCGGGACCGCGGGCTGTGCTCCTCGAGGGCGCGTCACGCCCCGGCCACTTCCGCGGCGTGCTGACCGTGGTCGCCAAGCTCTTCGGCCTGGTCCGACCCGATGTCGCGGTGTTCGGGGAGAAGGACTACCAGCAGCTGGTGCTCATCCGCCGCATGACCCGCGACCTGTGTCTCGGCATCGACGTCCAGGGCGCGCCGACCGTGCGCGACCCCGACGGGCTCGCGCTGTCGAGCCGGAACCGCTTCCTGACCGGGACGGAGCGCGAGCAGGCGCTGACGTTGTCCGCGGCGCTCGCCACCGGACGCGCGGCCGCGGCGGACGGCGCCGTCGCGGCGATGGAGGCGGCGCGGGCGAGGTTGGCCGCCGGTGGCGTGGACGCCGACTACCTCGCGCTGACCGACCCCGACCTCGGGGAGGCGCCCGTCTCCGGTGAGGCCCGGCTGCTGGTCGCCGCCCGCGTCGGGGCCACCCGGCTCATCGACAACACCGCGGTGCTCCTCGGGTCCAGGTCCCCCCGCGCCGACCTGGGCGCCGACCTGGGCGCCGACCTGGGCGCCGACCTGGGCGCCGGGTAGCGTCGGCGTCGTGCTGCTCTGCGCGGACATCGGCAACAGCCACACCACGGTGGGGCTGCTCTCCGAGGGCGTCGTCGCCCACCACTGGCGCGTCAGCTCCGACGGACGGCGCACGGCCGACGAGTGGCGCGTGCTGCTGACGCAGCTGCTCGCCGACGCACCGGAGGCGACCGTCCACGGGTTCTCGGTGTGCTCCACCGTCCCCTCGGTGCTGCACGAGTGGCGCGACATGATGGCCACCGGCTACTCCCACGTGCCCCACGTCGTGGTCGAGGCCGGGGTGCGCACCGGGGTGCCGGTGCTGACCGACAACCCGCGCGAGGTCGGCTCGGACCGGGTCGTCAACGCCCTGGCTGCGGCCCACCTCTACGGCGGCGCCGCCATCGTCGTGGACTTCGGCACCGCGACGACGTTCGACGTGGTCACCGCCCGCGGTGAGTACGTCGGCGGCGCGATCTCGCCGGGCATCGACATCTCCCTCGACGCGCTGGGGGCCCGCGGCGCCCAGCTGCGCAAGGTGGAGCTGCTGCGACCGCGCTCGGTCATCGCCAAGAACACCGTCGAGGCGCTGCAGAGCGGGGTGCTCTACGGCTTCGCCTCGCAGGTCGACGGCATGGTCGCCCGGATGACCGCCGAGCTCGGGCTGTCACCGGAGGAGGTCACCGTGGTGGCGACCGGCGGAGTCGCCCCGCTGGTCGTCCACGAGTGCCGCAGCGTCACCGATCACCAGCCCTGGCTCACGTTGCTGGGCCTGGAGCTGGTGTTCTCCCGCAACGCCTAGGCTTCGACCATGACCGTGACGACCCCTGCAGCCGACGACGTCCCCGAGCAGATCCGGGTCCGCCAGGAGAAGCGGCAGCGGATCCTCGACGCCGGCGCAGCGGCGTACCCGGTCGAGGTGCCGCTCACCCACACGCTCGCGGGCGTGCGCGCGATCTACGACCCGCAGGAGCTCGAGCCCGACACCCACACCGGCGACGTCGTCTCGGTCGTCGGTCGGGTCATCCACGTCCGCAACACCGGCAAGCTCTGCTTCGCCCGGTTGCGCGAGGGTGACGGCACCGAGCTGCAGGCCATGCTCTCGATCGCCGACGTGGGCGAGGAGGCGCTGGCGGACTGGAAGGCCTTGGTCGACATCGGCGACTTCGTGGGTGTCACCGGCGAGGTCCTCACCAGCCGTCGCGGCGAGCTCTCGGTGCAGGCGAGCGCCTGGACGATGGCGGCCAAGACGCTGCGCCCGCTGCCGAACGAGCACCGCCCGCTCTCCGACGAGGCGCGCGTGCGGCTGCGGTACGTCGACATGGTCGTCAACCCGGCCTCGCGCGAGATGGTGCGCACCAAGGCGGCCGTGCTCAAGTCGCTGCGGCGCACCCTCGACCAGCGCGACTTCCTCGAGGTCGAGACCCCGATCCTCCAGCTCACCAACGGCGGCGCCGCGGCCCGGCCGTTCCGCACCCACCTCAACGCGTTCGACCAGCCGATGCTGCTGCGCATCGCGCTCGAGCTCGACCTCAAGAAGGCGATGATCGGCGGCGTCGACCGCGTCTACGAGATCGGGCGCACGTTCCGCAACGAGGGCCTCGACTCCACCCACGCCGCGGAGTTCTCCATGCTGGAGGCCTACGAGGCCTACGGCGACATCGACTCGATGAAGGACCTCGTCCGGGCCCTCGTGGTCGACGCCGCGCGCGCCGTGGGACGCACCGTCGTGACCGGGCGCAACGGCGAGACGATCGACCTCGAGCAGCCGTGGCGCTCGGCCGGGATCTTCGAGCTGATCTCGCAGGCCGCCGGCGTCACCGTCGACGTCCGGACCTCCGCCGAGGACCTACGCGCGCTGGCCACCACGCACGAGATCGAGCTGCAGCCGTCGTGGGGCGCCGGCGAGGTCGCCCTCGAGCTCTACGAGCAGCTGGTCGAGCACACCCTCGTCCAGCCCACCTTCGTCGAGGACTACCCGGAGTCGGTGCGGCCGCTGGCCAAGCCGCACCGGTCGGTGCCCGGCCTGGTCGAGGCGTTCGACCTGATCATCAACGGTGTCGAGCTGGCACCGGCCTACACCGAGCTCAACGACCCGGTGATCCAGCGCGAGCGGCTGGTCGAGCAGTCCCTGCAGGCCGCCGGGGGCAACCCGGAGGCGATGGACCTCGACGAGTCGTTCCTGCGCGCGATGGAGCACGGCATGCCGCCGGCGGGCGGGATGGGCATGGGCGTCGACCGGCTCGTCATGCTTTTGACAGGTGCCGGCATCCGCGAAACCATCCTGTTTCCGCTGCTGCGCCCGGAGTGAAACGTGGCAGCAAGCGGTGTGAGATAAGCCTCCGAGCGCGGTCGGTGCGATTTCCAGCACGGGTGAGCCGGCCGGGTGACAATGGTCGCCGCGAGCCCTCGAGCCGACAGCCGGAAATCGACCACGGGGATTTCCGGTTCGGTTCTTGCGACGCCTGAGGGTGAGCCACCACCGGGCGTCGACATGACGACGGCGGCCACCCGACCTCGGGGGGCCGCCGTGCGGCTTGCGTCAGGAGCTCAGAGGTCGCGGGCCTCGTCGGCCGCCTCGGCCTCGCTCGTCGCGCCCTCGTGCACCAGGTGACCGCCGGTGTTCTCGAGGTGGGCGCGGACGAACCACTGGAACTTCTCCAGCTCGCCGGCCTGGCCGATCAGCAGGTCCTCCGAGACCGGGTCGATGTCGCCGGCGATCGCGATGGCCTTGCGCAGCTCACCCACGACCCCGGCGTAGACCAGGTCCAGCGCGGCCAGGTGCGCGGTGACGGTGTCGCGGTCCAGGGAGTAGTCGTCCCAGGTCCGGTCCTCGACGATGGCCCCGACCGTGCCGCGCGGCGCGCCGCCCATGGCGGCGATGCGCTCGGCGACCTCGTCGGCGTAGCCGCGCACGAGGTCGATCTGCGGGTCGAGCATCTCGTGGACGCCGATGAAGTTGGGGCCGACGACGTTCCAGTGCACGTGCTTGAGGGTCAGGTGCAGGTCGTTGTAGGCGCTCAGGCGCCCCTGGAGCGCCGCGATCACGCGAGAGGAGTCCTCTTCGGACAGCCCGGGAATCGTGTAGGTAGTCATGCCCGGAAAGTGCTCAGTCTTGACCGGTTCCAAACATGGTGGGCCAGACCCCCCCGGCGGTGCCACGTGCGGCTCGGAAAGTCGATTGCGCTAATGGTGCGGGTGCTGCTGGGGACTTTCCGCGTGGTCGATTTCCGTTTTCGCGCGGAATGGATAGAGTGAGCGTGATTCGCCGGGGGTACCGAAAAGAATCGTCGAACACACATGAACGGACTCTCCAGTGGCACAACGCGTCAATGTTGTTCTCGAAGACGACCTCGACGGCTCCGACGCCGACGAAACCGTGACTTTCGCCCTCGACGGCGTCAATTACGAGATCGATCTCTCCGCCGCGAACGCCGACAAGCTGCGCGAGGCGCTCGCGCTGTACGTCGGTCACGGCCGCAAGACCAGCGGTCGCCGCCGCACGGGCGCGCCGGCGCGCAAGGGCGCCGCCTCGGGCTCCGGACCGTCGGCCGCCGACATCCGGGTCTGGGCGCGCGAGAACGGGCACGACGTGCCCGAGCGCGGGCGCGTCTCCGCCGACGTGCGCGAGGCGTACGCCGCCGCGCACTGAGCGCCGCACCGACCGACTGCACCACCCAGGACCGGTCACTCGACCCCTGGTCACCGGCTCCGACGAGGTGTTCGCCATCAGCGAACTCCCCGACGGAACACAGCCCGCTGACCGGGGGTTGAGCCCTGTGTCGGCCCTCTTCGGGCCCCGTCAAGGGTCCTGAACGTCCTCGGCTGCCGGGCATCGTCCTTTGCGTTGTCGGACCGCGGACTAGAGTGCAAGAGGACTTGACGATTCCGGCGCAGACCCGCGTCGCACCAGATCGTGGCGAGGAGCAATCACATGTTCGAGCGGTTCACAGACCGAGCACGTCGGGTTGTCGTGCTGGCGCAGGAAGAAGCCCGCATGCTCAGCCACAACTACATCGGCACCGAGCACATCCTGCTCGGCCTCATCCACGAGGGTGAGGGCGTCGCGGCCAAGGCGCTGGAGAGCCTCGGCATCTCGCTCGAGGCGGTGCGCGCGCAGGTCGAGGAGATCATCGGCCAGGGCCAGCAGGCTCCCTCGGGCCACATCCCCTTCACCCCGCGCGCCAAGAAGGTCCTCGAGCTGTCCCTGCGTGAGGCGCTGCAGCTGGGCCACAACTACATCGGCACCGAGCACATCCTGCTCGGCCTGATCCGCGAGGGCGAGGGCGTCGCCGCCCAGGTGCTCGTGAAGCTCGGCGCCGACCTCAACCGGGTGCGCCAGCAGGTCATCCAGCTGCTCTCGGGCTTCCAGGGCAAGGAGACCGCCACCGCCGGCACCGCCGCGGAGGGCACTCCCTCCAGCTCGCTGGTGCTCGACCAGTACGGCCGCAACTACACGCAGGCCGCGCGCGAGAACAAGCTCGACCCCGTCATCGGGCGCGAGAAGGAGATCGAGCGCGTCATGCAGGTGTTGTCGCGCCGCACCAAGAACAACCCGGTGCTCATCGGCGAGCCGGGCGTCGGCAAGACCGCCTGTGTCGAAGGACTGGCCCAGGCGATCGTGCGCGGCGACGTGCCCGAGACGCTCAAGGACAAGCAGATCTACAGCCTCGACCTCGGTGCCCTCGTGGCCGGGTCGCGCTACCGCGGTGACTTCGAGGAGCGGCTGAAGAAGGTCCTCAAGGAGATCAAGACCCGCGGCGACATCATCTTGTTCATCGACGAGCTGCACACGCTGGTCGGCGCGGGTGCTGCCGAGGGTGCGATCGACGCCGCCAGCATCCTCAAGCCCATGCTCGCGCGCGGCGAGCTGCAGACGGTCGGCGCCACCACCCTCGAGGAGTACCGCAAGTACCTCGAGAAGGACGCCGCCCTCGAGCGCCGCTTCCAGCCCATCCAGGTGGCCGAGCCCTCGATCGCCCACACGATCGAGATCCTCAAGGGCCTGCGTGACCGCTACGAGGCCCACCACCGCGTGACGATCACCGACGAGGCGCTGGTCTCGGCCGCGACGCTCGCCGACCGCTACGTCTCCGACCGGTTCCTGCCCGACAAGGCCATCGACCTCATCGACGAGGCCGGGTCGCGGCTGCGGATCCGCCGAATGACCGCGCCGCCGGACCTGCGCGAGTTCGACGACAAGATCGCCGACGTGCGCCGCCGCAAGGAGAGCGCGATCGACAGCCAGGACTTCGAGCTGGCCGCCTCGCTGCGCGACGAGGAGAAGAAGCTCATCGTCGCCAAGGGCGAGCGCGAGAAGCAGTGGAAGGCCGGCGACATGGACGTCGTGGCCGAGGTCGACGAGGAGCTCATCGCCGAGGTCCTCGCGATCGCGACCGGCATCCCGATCGTGAAGCTGTCCGAGGAGGAGTCGACCCGGCTGCTCAAGATGGAGGACGAGCTCCACAAGCGCGTCATCGGCCAGGAGGAGGCCGTCAAGGCGCTCAGCCGAGCGATCCGTCGTACGCGGGCGGGTCTGAAGGACCCCAAGCGCCCCGGTGGGTCGTTCATCTTCGCCGGGCCCTCGGGTGTCGGCAAGACCTGGCTGTCCAAGACGCTGGCGGAGTTCCTCTTCGGTGACGAGGACGCGCTCATCCAGCTCGACATGAGCGAGTTCTCCGAGAAGCACACCGTCTCGCGGCTGTTCGGGTCGCCTCCCGGCTACGTCGGCTACGAAGAGGGCGGGCAGCTGACCGAGAAGGTGCGGCGCAAGCCGTTCTCGGTGGTGCTGTTCGACGAGGTCGAGAAGGCCCACCCGGACATCTTCAACTCACTGCTGCAGATCCTGGAGGAAGGTCGCCTGACCGACTCCCAGGGCCGGGTCGTCGACTTCAAGAACACCGTGATCATCATGACCACGAACCTCGGAACCCGCGACATCAGCAAGGGCGTCAACCTCGGCTTCCAGCAGACCGGTGACGTCCAGGGTTCCTACGACCGGATGAAGGCGAAGGTCTCCGAAGAGCTCAAGCAGCACTTCCGGCCCGAGTTCCTCAACCGTGTCGACGAGATCGTGGTCTTCCCGCCGTTGACGAAGAACCAGATCATCTCCATGGTCGACAACATGCTGGCCGCGGTGAACAAGCGACTGCTCGATCGCGACATGAGCCTGGAGCTGACCCAGCCGGCGAAGGACCTCCTCGCCGCGCGTGGGTTCGACCCCGTGCTCGGCGCGCGGCCGCTGCGTCGCACCGTCCAGCGCGAGATCGAGGACACCCTCGCCGAGAAGATGCTCTTCGGCGAGGTCGGGCCCGGCCAGATCGTCTACGTCGGCGTCGAGGGCGAGGGCCCGACCGCGACCTTCACCTTCGAGGGCAAGCAGCGCACGACGATCCCGGTCGAGGACCTGCCCCCGCTGGAGTCCATCGACGAGGTCGAGGCGGCCGACGCCGACTGAGGCGCCACCCGGATCGACCCCTGGCCCCCGTCACGCCCCTGGGCGAGGCGGGGGCTCGTCGTTCTCCCGGCGTCCTCCCGGTGTCCTCCCGGCGCCTCAGTGGGCGCCGTGCAAGTTCAGCACGAGCACGCCGACGACGATCAGGCCGATGGCGCCGACCTTCACCAGGTCCATCGACTCACCGAGCAGCAGGAACCCGACGGCGGCGATGCCGGCCGTGCCGAAACCTGACCAGATGGCGTAGGCCACCGACACCGGGATCTCTCGAACGACCCAGCTGAGCATCCAGATGGACGCGGCGTACCCGCCGAGCACGGCGGCGGTCCACCCCGGGGCATGGAAGCCCTCGGTGCGGGGGAGGGCGGCGGTTGCGCTGACCTCGATGCCGATGGCGGCAACGAGGACGAGCCACGCGGCGAGCATGGGGAGTCCTGGTGAGTCGTCGGTTGTGTAGCGACTGCTACACCTGTAATGTAGCACTCGCTACGCGCTGCGGCCAGCCGCGCCACCTGGGGAGGGGACATGTCCGAGGACCCGTCACGACGTGGCCTCCTCGCCGAGCGCGCCGCCGACTACGCGCTGGACCACGGCCTGATCGGTCTCAGCCTGCGGCCCCTCGCGGCCGAGCTCGGCACCAGCGACCGCATGCTGCTCTACCACTTCGCCGACAAGGACGACCTCGTCGCGACCATCCTCCGAGTCTCGAACGACCGGTCCGTGGCGGCGCTCGAGGCGCTGCCGCCCGGTGACGACCTGGGCGACGGCGTACGCCGGCTGTGGCACGCGCTGCGCCGGGGCCGGCTCGAGCGGTGCCAGCGCCTGTACGTCGAGGCGGCCGCGCTCGGGCTCCTGGGCCAGGAGCCCTACGCGTCGGTCGTCAAGGAGGCCAACGACCGCTGGATGGCGGCCCTGGCGCGTCACCTCGAGGCGGCCGGGTGCCGGCCCGAGGCGTCGGCGCGGACCGCCAACCTGGTGGAGTCGGTCATGGTCGGGCTGCTGCTCGACCAGCCGCTGACCGAGGTCGCCGTCCAGGCCCAGGTCGTCGACGACCTCGTGGCTGCCCTGGGGACCACCGGCTGACCGTCGGGCCGGGGTCAGGCAGGTAGGGCGAAGGTGTCGGGGCCCACCTGCGTCACCAGCCCGTCCGTGAGCAGGCTGCTCAGGCACCGCTCGCGCTGCTCGTCGCGGACCCCGCCGCTCCAGACGGCCGCCAGGGACGCGCGGTGCACCACGTCGTCGGAGCCGCGCAGCACGTCGAGCAGGCGTCCCCGGCACTGCCGGTCGGTGCCTGCGTACGTCTGACCGCGGCGGGGCGGCCCGTCGTCCGGGGGCCGGCCGGCCAGCCGCCACGCGCAGACGTCGGCGACCGGGCACACCGGGCACGACGGGGACACCGACGTGCACACGACGGCGCCCAGCTCCATGGTGGCGACCGCCCACCCGGCGGCATCCGCCTCGACGTCCGGCAGCAGCGAGGCGGCTCGCTCGCGCTCCGGCTTGTTCAGGCTCAGCGGGGGCAGCTCCTCGCCGCCGACCAGCCGCGCCAGCACCCGGCGGACGTTGGTGTCGAGCACGACGTGGCGCCGCCCGTAGGCGAAGGACGCCACCGCGGCCGCGGTGTAGTCACCGATGCCCGGCAGCGCCAGCAGGTCCTCGTAGCGGTCCGGCACGACGCCGTCGTGCCGCTCGGTGATCGTCGCGGCGGCGGCGTGCAGCCGCAGCGCCCGCCGCGGGTACCCCAGCCGTCCCCAGGCCCGCACCGCCTCGCCGGCCCCTGCCTCGACGAGGTCGGCCGGGTGCGGCCAGCGGTGCAGCCAGTCCTCCCAGACCGGGGCGACCCGGGACACCGGGGTCTGCTGCAGCATGATCTCGCTGACGAGCACGCCCCACGGCGTGGTCCCGGGGCGCCGCCACGGCAGGTCGCGCGCGTTGTCGGCGTACCACCGCAGCAGGCGCCGGTGCAGGTCGGTCGGGTCCATGAGCGGGGCCAGCCTAGCCAGCGGCCCCGGAATCCACCTCGATCGGGGACCCGGCGGTGTGGCACGGCCTGACCGGGGGCTCGTCTCGTTACCGTGGCTCCATGACCTCCTCCCGACCGCCCGGCGCTCCCGCGCGCCGTCCGGTCCGCGGACCGCGGCGCCCCCCGGCGCGTGTCTTCTGGGTACGCCGCCTCGTTGCGCTCGCCCTGGCCGGCGCTGTCGTCTGGGCGTTCGTCGGGCTCGTCGGCATGGTGGACCTCTCCGCGGACGGGGAGACCGAGACGCCGCAGGCGACCACCGCTGCGGCGACGCCCTCGGCCACTCCCACGGTGGACCGCGCAGACGCCGCCGCCGCGGCGGAACGCCGAGCGGCGGCCCGCGCCCTGCGCATCGCCGAGCGCGCCGAGAAGAAGGACGAGCTCGCCGCGCCCACGGGTCCCTGTGCCGACGGTGACGTCGTCGTCACCCCGCAGGTCCCCGACGCACATGCCGGCGCCGACGTCACCATCGAGCTGGAGCTGACCACCGAGGAGTCGGCGGCCTGCACCTTCGAGCTCGACCCCGAGGCCGTCTTCGTCACCATCCAGGACGACACCAGCACGTTGTGGTCCAGCCAGCACTGCCCGGCGTCGCTGCCGACGGCCACCACGGTGCCGCGCCGCTCCACCCCGGACACGGTCAGCTTCACCTGGAACGCGAAGGAGTCGATGAGCGGCTGCGCGGTCGACACCTCGTGGGTGTTCCCCGGCGTCTACCAGGTCACGGCCGTCGCGCGGGGCTCCGTGACCCCGGTCGAGACGCTCTTCACCCTCGGCGGGATGGAGCGGGTGAAGTCCGCCGAGCCGGCGGAGTCCGGCGAGGATGCCGGTGCCGCTGACACCGACGACACCGACTCCTCCGATGACACCGCCGGGGAACCCACGTCGGAGGAGTCGACGACCAACGACGACCGGACCGAGCCTGAGCCGGAGACCGAGGAGCAGGCTGCGGAGCGTCGCGAGACCCGCCGCGAGGCATTGCGCGAAGCTCGACAGCAGCACCGGGAGGACCGGCGCGCCGAGCGGTGACGCCGCCTGAGCCCGTCCGCGCCGGGTCGGTCCCGGTCGGGTCCGGTCAGATCGCGGTCCCGGTCCCGGACGTCGAGCCTCGGCTCAGACGTAGCGCTCGAGGATGCTGGACTCGGCCAGCCGGGACAGGCCCTCGCGCACGCTGCGGGCGCGCAGCTCACCGACGCCGTCGACGGCCTGGAGGTCGTCGATGCCGGCCCCAAGCAGCTTCTGCAGACCCCCGAAGTGGTCGACGAGCCGCTCCACCACGGTGGCCGGCAGGCGGGGCACCTTGGCCAGCAGCCGGTAACCGCGGGGAGCCACCGGGCTGTCGAGCATCTCGGTGCTGCCCAGGCCCAGGGCCGCGGCGACCGCGCTGACGTCGACCAGGGCGGTCGCGTCGAGCTCCTGCATGTCGGCCAGCACACCCTCGGGAGCCCGGGCCTTCTTGCCCGCCGGCTGGTAGTCGCGGACGACGAGGAAGCGGTCCTGGTCGACCCCGGTCACCAGCTCCTCGAGCTGGAGGGCCATCAGGCGGCCGTCGGTGCCGAGCTCGAGCACGTAGTCCTCGATCTCTCGAGCGATGCGGGCGACCATCTCGAGCCGCTGGGCCACCACGGCCACGTCGCGGACGGTGACGAGGTCCTCGATCTCGAGGGCCGACAGGGTGCTGGAGACCTCGTCGAGGCGCATCTTGTAGCGCTCGAGGGTGGCCAGCGCCTGGTTCGCCCGGGCCAGGATCGACCCGGTGTCCTCGAGGACGTAGCGGCGCTCGCCGACGTACAGCGCGATGATCTGCATCGACTGCGACACCGAGATGACCGGGTAGCCGGTCATGCGGGCCACCCGGTCCGCGGTGCGGTGGCGGGTGCCGGTCTCCTCGGAGTGGATGGTCGCGTCAGGCATGAGGTGAACGGCGGCGCGGATGATGCGCGTGGCGTCGGCGTCGAGGATGATCGCGCCGTCCATCTTGGCCAGCTCACGCAGGCCGGTCGCCGAGAAGGGGACGTCGAGGCGGAAGCCGCCGCTGGAGATCGTGTCGATGGTGCGGTCGGTGCCCAGCACGATGAGGGCGCCGGTGCGGCCCCGCAGGATCCGCTCCAGGCCGTCGCGCAGCTGGGTGCCCGGGGCGACCCCGGCCAGCACCGCGCGCAGGCGCTCGACGTCGTCGGGACGGTCGGGGGGTGCCACAGGCGCTCCTCGGGTCGCGGACGGGCGTCGGTCGTGGGCTGAGTCTAGAGCGTCAGGCGCGTCGCGAGGCAGAGACGGGGCCCGTCAGCTGGACGACCTGCAGCGCCCCGCGCAGGTCCGGCGCCGCCGCGACCTCGAGCCCGTCGACACGCCGGCGGCCGATCTGGCCGGGTTCGGCGGAGACGAGGGCGAGCTTGAAACCGATGCGGGCGGCCTCCGACAGCCGCCGGTCGAGCTCGGGGACGCGACGCAGCTCGCCGGCCAGACCGATCTCGCCGATCGCGATCATGTCGGCCGGCAGGTGGAAGCCGCGCGCGGCGCTGGCGATCGCCAGCGCCATCGCCAGGTCGCCGGCCGGCTCCGAGACCCGGGCGCCGCCGACGGTCGAGGCGAACACGTCCTGGCGCCCCAGCGCGAGACCTTCGCGGGCCTCCAGCACGGCCAGCACCTGGGCGAAGCGCGCGGACTCGATGCCCGAGGACGTGCGGCGCGGCCGCTCCATGGGGGAGGGGGCGACCAGGGCCTGGATCTCGGTCAGCAACGGCCGTCGCCCCTCGAGCGTCACCGACACGCAGGTGCCGGGGACGGGTTGGTGGTGCCGGGAGACGAACAGCCCGGAGGGGTCGACGACGGCGTTGATGCCGTCGCCGGACAGGTCGAAGCAGCCCACCTCGTCGACCGGACCGAACCGGTTCTTCAGGGCGCGCACCATCCTCAGCCGTGTGGAGCGCTCGCCCTCGAAGTGCAGCACCACGTCGACCATGTGCTCGAGGACGCGGGGGCCGGCGATGCCGCCGTCCTTGGTGACGTGCCCGACCAGGATCGTGGCCATCCCGCGGGTCTTGGCCTGGCGGACGAGGGCCGCGGTCACCTCCTTGACCTGGCTGATGCCGCCGGGCGCCCCGGCGAGCCCCGGGGCGTCGATGGTCTGCACGGAGTCGACCACCAGCAGGTCCGGGCGCAGCTGCTCGACATGACCGAGCAGCACCCCCAGGTCGGTCTCGGCCGCCAGGTAGAGGTCGTGGTGGACCCCGCGGCACCGGTCGGCGCGCAGCCGCACCTGCGCCGCGGACTCCTCCCCGGAGACGTAGAGGACCCGTCGGCCGCTGCGCGCCGTACGAGCGGCGACGTCGAGCAGCAGGGTGGACTTGCCGACGCCCGGCTCGCCCGCGAGCAGGATGACCGCGCCTGGTACCAGCCCGCCGCCGAGCACCCGGTCGAGCTCCTCGACCCCGCAGCTGGTCGCCTGCGACTCCTCGATGGGCACCTGCCCGATCGGGACGGCCGGGGTGACGGGGGTCGTGGCGGCCGGTGCGGCGCTCTCGCCGCCGCCGGCGGTGCGGACCTCGGCCATGCTTCCCCACGCCTGGCACTCGTGGCAGCGGCCCACCCACCTGGCGGTCTCCCAGCCGCACTCGGAGCAGGTGAAGACGCTGCGGACGCGGGGGACGCGGGCGGTGGAGCGAGTCATGACAGGCACGGTAGGCGAGGGCTCCGACAGTGCCGGTACGGCGCTCCGCCGCGAGCGTTGCGCGACAGGTAGCATGAGCGGGTTGGAACGATCCAGACGCCGTTCAGGCGCCGCTCGCGGGAGGACAGCAATGCCGGGACGACACCGCCCCGTGGCCACGCTGGCCACCGTCGCGGCGGCGGCCGGCGTCTCGCGCCAGACCGTCTCGAACGCGCTGAACAGCCCCGACCTGCTGCGCCCCGACACCCTCGAGCGGGTCCAGACCGCGATCGAGACCCTCGGCTACACGCCCAACCGGGCCGCCCGCAACCTGCGCACCCGCACCTCCCACCTCGTCGGGCTGCGCCTCGAGCCGGCTGTCGAGGGCACCGCGTCGGGCCTCATGGACCGCTTCCTGCACTCGCTGGTCGAGTCGTGCAAGGAGGCCGGGCTCCACATCCTGCTGTTCACCGCCGAGGACGTGAGCGACCCCCTCGACGGGTACGACGCGCTGCTGCGCTCGGCGGCCGTCGACGCCTTCCTCGTCACCGACACCTACCGGGGGAACCCGCAGGCGCAGTGGCTCGAGGAGCGTCAGGTGCCCTTCGTGTCCTTCGGGCGCCCCTGGGAGGAGCCCACCGCCTCCCACCCCTGGGTCGACGTCGACGGCCGGGCCGGGGTCATGCTCGCCGTCGACCACCTCGCCGACCGAGGTCACGAGCGCATCGCGTGGGTCGGGTGGCAGAAGTCGTCGTACATCGGGGAGGACCGCCGCAGCGGCTGGGTGGACCGCATGCACGAGCGCGGGCTGTCGACCACGCGGCTGAGCGCGCGGGGCGAGGACACCATCGAGTTCGGGCGTCGCGCCGCGCACGCCATGCTCGACTCCGACCAGCCGTCGGCCTTCGTGTGCTGCAGCGACACGATCGCCATGGGCGTGCTGCAGGCCATCAACGAGCGCGGGCGCCAGGCCGGTCCACACGACCTCGCGCTCGTCGGCTTCGACGACTCCCTGGCCGCGCAGGTCGTGCCCCCGGGTCTCACGTCGGTGCGCCAGCCGCTCGAGGAGGTCGCGGTGCAGATCGTGCGGCTGCTCGAGGACCGCCTGGTCATGCGGTCGATCGAGGACGCCCACGTCGTCCTCACCCCCGAGCTCCGCCTGCGCGCCAGCTCGTGAGGTTGGTTCCTGGTCACCGGCCGCAGGCGGCCCGGGGACGGGACGTGCCGATCAGAATCGGCGCCACCAGAGGTTGACGGCGTAGTCGATCTCGAGGCCGGCGGAGGGGGGGTGCTCGGCCAGCGCGGCGTCGGCGGTGGCGGGGTCGAGCTCGATGCGCACGACCCGCTCGAGGTCCGTCCGGGACTCGAAGCGCCAGGCGATCGTCAACGGCTCGCGCTCCCAGCCCTGCGCCGACCAGAACCGCTCCACCGCGGCCGGGTCGACGCTCGGGTAGCCCCGGCGGAACCAGCGGCCGAACGTCGACCGGGTGCCGTCGTTGTCGACCACGAACGCCGTCCCGCCACGGCGCAGGACGCGCGCCAGCTCGTGCAGCCCCGGCTCGCAGCCGGGCCCGAAGAAGTAGGACCAGCGCGCGTGGGCGACGTCGACCGAGGCGTCGGGCACGGGCAGCGCCTGGGCCGTGCCGCGACGTACGACGACGTTCCGCAGCCGCCGGGTGCGCCGCGCCGCGAGCGCGACCAGCGGGGGGTGCGGCTCGACCCCGGTCACCCGCCGCGCCGACGCGGCGAACCGGGGCAGGTGGAAGCCCGAGCCGCAACCGACGTCGAGCACGTCACGTCCGGCCCAGTCGGCGCGCGAGCGCATCGCGGCGTCGATGAGACCGTCGTCGTCGCAGGCCCGGTTCTCCACCTCGTACGTCGCGGTGTGGTGCCAGATGTTGGGGGAGGGGATCACCCCGTCGCCGCTCACGCGGCCCGACCCGTCGGCCTCAGATGCGGACGGGGCCGGCGGGCGTGCTGAACTTCGCCGCGACCAGACCGGGGGTGCCGTTGCGCCCGACCCAGTCGACCTTGACGTCCTCGAGCGGACCCTCGACCGGGCGGCCGAGCCACTCGCTCACGCGGTTGGGGTCGCCGGCGATCTCGAGACACTCGAGGTGCACCCGGTCCGAGCAGCCGAGGCTCGGGTGGTCCTCGGCGTAGCTCTCCCACTGCACGAAGAACGGCAGCTGCGGGTCGGACTGCAGACCCTTGACGCCGATCTGCTTCCAGCGCAGCTCGTGGCCGTCGGGGCGGTAGCGGTTGCCCTGCACGGCCTCGCGGCCCAGACGCTCCTCGAGCGGGGCGACGTCGGAGACGGCGATCACCCACCCGAGCCAGCCGCCGCCCAGCTCCGAGCGCGCGCGCACGGCCTGGCCGAACGGGGCCTTGTCGGAGGCGGGGTGGTCGAGGCACTCGACCACCTCGACGTAGGTGCCTGCGCTGAGCGGCAGCACCATGTTGCGGGTCCCGAAGCGAGGGTGGATGCCCCCGTCCAGGAACGGCTCTCCGAGCAGGTCCCCCAGCCGTCGTGCGGTGCTGGCGAGCCCATCCGGTCCGGCGGCGTACGAGAGATGGTCCAGGCGCATTCCGACATTGTCACCCCGCGGGTGCGTGCCCCTGACGGCGGGGTGCCCGTCTGCCCGGACCGGGGCCGGGGCGTCGGCGGGTCGCCAGGACGAGCCCGAGGGGGACGGCTCAGGAGGTGAGACGGTCCCGGCTCGCAGGGTGGATGGCCAGGGCGCTGCGCGAGCGGAGGTGGCTCGCGCAGTGCCGCGCCAGCTCGTCGTAGGCCGCCGCGCCCATCAGCTCGGTGAGCTCGGTGGCGCTGGTGACGTAGACCGCCTCGGCGGCGACGTGGGCCTCGGTGTTGCCCGAGCAGTACCAGTCGAGGTCGTGCCCGCCGGGGCCCCAGCCGGAGCGCTGGTACTCCGCGATGGTGATCTCGAGGTAGCTGGTGTCGTCCGGCAGCTCCACGGTGCGGTAGGTGCGCCGGATCGGCAGCTGCCAGCAGACGTCGGGCTTGGTCGCCACGAAGTGCTCGCCGGTCCGCAGGGCCAGCCCGTGGAGCGCGCAGCCGGCGCCGGCCGCGAACCCCGGTCGGTTGAGGAACACGCAGGCGCCGTCGACCACGCGGGTCTTGCGCTCGCCGTCGTCGTCGGTCTCGACCCAGCGCCTGCGGCCCTTCGCGCGCAGCTGCCAGTCGGCGTCGGTGAGCCGGTCGACCTGGGCCGCCACCCGGGCCTCGTCGGCCTCGTCGCTGAAGTGGGCGCCGAGGGTGCAGCAGCCGTCGTCGGGACGGTCGGCGTAGATGCCCTGGCAGCCGTTGCCGAAGATGCACGACCAGCTCGAGGTCAGCCACGTCAGGTCACAGCGGAAGACCTGCTCGGCGTCGTCGGGGTCGGCGAACTCGACCCACGCACGGGGGAAGACAGGATCGACCTCTGGCACGGCGGAGACTCTAGCCCCCGTGGGCCCCGTGGGCCCCGTGAACCGCCCCGTGTGCCCGGGGCACGTCGCGCGCTAGGTTGGGGACGTGCGCCTCGGGGTCCTCGACATCGGGTCCAACACCGGACATCTCCTGGTGGTGGACGCTGCCGGTGGTGCCGCCCCCCTGCCGGCCTACTCCTTCAAGGAGCCGCTGCGCCTGGCCGAGCACCTCGACGACGACGGGGCGATGACCTCGAAGGGCATCGACGCGCTCACCGACTTCGTCGGCGCCGCCCTCGAGGTCGCCGAGGGCAAGGGGTGCGAGCAGATGTACGCCTTCGCCACCTCCGCCACCCGTGACTCCGCCAACTCCGACGACGTCCTCGACACGGTCGAGGACCGCACGGGCGTCAAGCTCGAGGTGCTCCCCGGTGACGACGAGGCCCGGCTGACCTTCCTCGCCGTACGCCGGTGGTTCGGGTGGTCCTCGGGGCGTCTGCTCGTGTTCGACATCGGCGGGGGGTCGCTGGAGATCGCGACCGGGCAGGACGAGAACCCCGATGTCGTGCAGTCGTTGCCGCTGGGCGCGGGACGGCTGACCCGCGGCCTGCTGGCCGAGGACCCGCCGGAGGCCAAGACGGTCAAGAAGCTGCGCAAGAGCATCCGGGCCGAACTGGCGCGCGAGGCCGGGAAGGTGCTGCGTGCCGGCGAGCCGCAGCACGCGGTGGCGACCTCCAAGACCTTCCGGTCGCTGGCGCGCATCTGCGGTGCCGCGCCGTCGGGCGAGGGCATGTTCGTACGCCGCACGCTCGGCGCCGAGGCGCTGCGCGACAAGCTCGAGGACCTGCTGGCGATGGACGACGACGCCCGTCAGGAGCTGCCCGGGGTGTCCCCGCGCCGCTCGCGCCAGCTGGTGGCCGGTGCCCTGGTGGCGGACGCGGTCATGGACATCTTCGGGGTCGAGGAGCTCGAGATCTGTCCGTGGGCGCTGCGCGAGGGCGTCATCCTCGAGCGTCTCGACGAGCTCAGCATCCTGGGGTGACGGTGGCCAGTGGTGAGGGTCCCGGGCCGGGCCCGGAGGGTCTGCTCGGTCCCGACATCAAGGTCGCGCTCTCGACCGCCTCGGTCTACCCGGAGTCGACGGCGGCCGGGTTCGAGATGGCGGTCCGGCTCGGCTTCGACGCCGTCGAGGTGATGGTCGGTGTGGACGAGACGAGCCAGGACCTCGACCAGGTCGCCCACCTCTCGGAGTACCACCAGATCCCGGTGTGCGCGGTCCACGCGCCCTGCCTGCTGCTCACCCAGCGGGTCTGGGGGCTCGACCCGTGGGGCAAGCTCGAGACCAGCACCGAGATGGCCCGACGGGTCGGGGCCGAGGTCGTCGTCGTGCACCCGCCGTTCCGCTGGCAGCGTGACTACGCCCGAGGCTTCGTCGAGGGCGTGGACATGATGGAGGAGCGGACCGGCGTGCAGATCGCGGTGGAGAACATGTACCCGTGGCGCACACGCCGCCGCGAGACGGAGGTCTACGCCCCGGACTGGGACATCACGGGCTCGGCGTACGCGACCACGCGCCACACCACCCTCGACGTCTCCCACGCCGCGACGGCCCAGCAGGACTCCCTCGAGCTGGCGCGCACGCTGGGTGATCGGTTGCGCCACATCCACCTGACCGACGGCTCGGGCAGCGCCAAGGACGAGCACCTGGTGCCGGGTCGCGGCAACCAGCCGGTGGCGGGGATGCTCGAGCACGTCGCGGGCTCCGGTTTCGACGGCCACGTCGTGCTGGAGATCAACACCCGCCGCTCCGGCGGACGACGCCAGCGCGAGACCGACATCATCGAGGGGCTGGCCTTCGCCCGGCTCCACCTCTCACCTCGGTCGGCGCCGGCATGAGACTGCTGCTGTCCCGCGGGTAGACCTGCTTCTGGTCGCTGCCGCCGCGACACGCCGTACCTGCCTGCAGGCGGTGACCGGTAACGCCCTGGCGTGCGGGGAGTGACCAGAAGCCTGCCAGGCCCTACGGTCGGAGCATGCCGACGTCACCGGCGGTCGTGGCTCGGGACCTCCTCGTGGTCCGGGGCGGCACCGTCGCGGTCGACCACCTGACCTTCGAGGCGGCGACCGGCCAGGTCGTCGGGCTGCTGGGACCCTCGGGCTGCGGCAAGACATCGTTGATGCGCGCGCTGGTCGGTGTCCAGAAGGTGGGCGGGGGTGCAGTCACGGTCCTGGGTCACCCGGCGGGGTCCGCGGCCCTGCGCCGTCGCGTCGGCTACGTGACCCAGTCGGCCAGCGTGTACGGCGACCTCACGGTGGCCGAGAACCTGCGCTTCTTCGCCCGCGTGCTCGCCGCCGGCCCCGACGACGTGCGCCGCAGCCTCGAGCAGGTCGACCTGACCGGCCAAGCCGATCGCGTGGTCGCCACCCTGTCCGGCGGCCAGCGCAGCCGGGTCTCCTTGGCGGTCGCACTGCTGTCGCGGCCTGAGGTGCTGGTGCTCGACGAGCCCACCGTCGGCCTCGACCCGGTGCTGCGCCGCGACCTGTGGCGGCTGTTCCACGAGCTCGCCGACCAGGGGTGCTGCCTGGTCGTGTCCAGCCACGTCATGGACGAGGCCGAGCGCTGCGACCGGCTGCTGCTCATGCGCGACGGCCACCTGCTGGCGGAGGGCACCCCCGAGGCGCTGCTGGCCCGGACCGGCGCCGCGAGCGTCGAGGGCGCCTTCCTGCGGCTCGTCGACGACGCGGCATGAGCGCGCTGCTGTCGCCGCACGTGACCCTGGCCGTCGCGGTCCGCGTGCTGCGTCAGGTCCGCCGCGACCACCGGACCCTGGCCATGCTCGTGGTGCTGCCGAGCGGCGTGCTGACCCTGCTGTGGTGGATGTTCCGCGAGGTGCCGACGGTGGCGGGCAGCCCGTTCGACCGGCTGGGTCCGCCCCTGCTGGCGATCATCCCGTTCATCGTGATGTTCCTGGTGACGTCGGTGACGACGCTGCGCGAGCGCACCTCGGGCACGCTCGAGCGGCTGCTGTCGATGCCTGTCGGCAAGCTGGACCTGCTGCTGGGCTACGCGCTCGCCTTCGGGCTGCTCGCGTTGGTGCAGTCGACGCTGGCCGTGGCGGTCTGCGTCGGCCTGCTCGGTCTCTCGGTGCAGGGGCCGGTCGGCGTCCTCGTCGCCGTCGCGGTCGCCGACGCGGTGCTCGGCACGGCGCTCGGGCTGCTGGTCTCGGCCTTCGCAGCCACGGAGTTCCAGGCGGTGCAGTTCATGCCGCTCGTGGTGGTCCCGCAGATCCTGCTGTGCGGTCTCTTCGTGCCCACCGACCAGATGCCGTCCGCGCTCGGTGCCGTCGCGTCGCTGCTGCCGCTGACCTACGCGGTCGAGGCCATGCAGGCCGTGGCCGGCGTCGGGGAGGGGGCGTCCTCGTGGGACGCGGTGGCCGGCGACGTCGCGTCCGACCTCCTCGTCGTGCTCGCGCTCGCCCTCGTCGCGCTCGGCCTCGGGGCGGCCACGCTGCGTCGGCGTACGGCGTAGCCTGGCGCCATGACCGGACCTGCCGACCTGATGCGACGTCCGCTGCTCAAGCTGGCCGACAGCGACCGGGTCCGTCACCTCGTCACCACCACGCCGGTCTCCCGCGGGGTCGTCGACCGGTTCGTCCCCGGTGAGCAGACCTCCGACGCGGTCCGGGCCAGCGCCGAGCTGGTGGCCACCGGCCGCACCGTCACCCTCGACTTCCTCGGCGAGGACACCGTCGACGAGGCGCAGGCCACCGCGACCCTCGAGGCCTACCTCGACGTCCTCGAGGAGCTCCACACGGGTGGGCTGACCGCCTCGGTCGAGGTGTCGGTCAAGCTCTCGGCGGTGGGTCAGGCGCTGCCCGACCGCGGGGACAGGGTGGCGCTGGAGAACGCCCGCACCATCTGTGCCGCGGCGAGGCGCCGGGGCACCACGGTCACCCTCGACATGGAGGACCACTCCACCACCGACGCGACGCTGCGGACGCTGCGCGAGCTGCGCAAGGACTACCCCGAGACAGGGGCGGTGCTGCAGGCCTACCTGCGCCGCACCGAGACCGACTGCCGCGACCTGGCCGTCGAGGGCTCGCGCGTGCGGCTGTGCAAGGGTGCCTACGAGGAGCCGGAGCGGGTGGCCTTCCAGACCCGCCAGGAGGTCGACCTCTCCTACGTGCGCTGCCTCAAGGTGCTGATGAACGGACCCGGCTACCCGATGGTGGCCAGCCACGACCCGCGCATGGTCGCGATCGCGGGCGAGCTGGCGAGGGCGGCGGGCCGCGAGCAGGGCAGCTTCGAGTACCAGATGCTCTACGGCGTCCGACCCGACGAGCAGCGACGGCTGGCCGACGCCGGGGAGACGGTGCGGGTCTACGTGCCCTACGGTCAGGAGTGGTACGGCTACCTCGTGCGCCGGCTGGCCGAGCGGCCGAGCAACGTCGCGTTCTTCCTGCGTTCGCTGGCCACCACGGGCTGACCGGGTCCAGGCGGGTCGATCGCTGAGCGAGAAGGAGCACCGATGACGGACAGGGTCGCGATCCTGGGCGCCGGCGTGATGGGGGAGAGCCTGCTGTCGGGCCTGGTGCGCGCGGGCCGGGAGGTCTCGAGCCTCCTCGTGGGCGAGAAGAGCCTGCAGCGCGCCACCGAGCTCGAGGAGAAGTACGGCGTGCGCGTGGTCGAGAACCGCGTCGCGGCGGCCGAGGCCGACACCGTCGTGGTCGTCGTCAAGCCGCAGGACATGGCCGACCTGTTGACCGACATCGCACCGGTCCTGCGGGCCGGGCAGCTGCTCGTCTCGCTGGCGGCCGGCGTCACCACCGGCTTCATCGAGTCCCACGTCCCCGACGGGGTCGCGGTGGTCCGGGTCATGCCGAACACGCCCGCCCTCGTCGACGCGGGCATGGCCGCCATCTCGGCGGGCACGCACTGCGACGACGACCACCTGGCCCGGGCCGAGGCGCTGATGTCGGCCACCAGCAAGGTCTTGAGGGTGCCGGAGAACCAGCAGGACGCGGTCACCGCGATCAGCGGGTCGGGACCCGCCTACCTGTTCTTCGTGGTCGAGGCGATGATCGAGGCCGGGGTCCACCTCGGCCTGCCGCGCCCGACCGCGACCGAGCTCGTCGTGCAGACCGTGGTCGGCTCGGCCAAGCTGCTGCGCGAGACCGGGGAGCACCCGACCGTGCTGCGCGAGCAGGTCACCTCGCCCGGCGGCACCACCGCCGCCGCGGTGCGCCAGCTGGAGGACCACAAGGTGCGTGCGGCGTTCCTCACCGCGATGGAGGCCGCCCGCGACCGCTCTCGCGACCTGGCCGGCGGGGCATGAGCGGCGAGCCGTCCACGGCTCCGACGTCCGGGTCCTGCCGGGCCTGCGTGGTCTTCGACCAGAGCCTCGTCGACTACGACTTCGGCCACGACCACCCCCTCGACCCGGTGCGCGTCGACCTGACGATGCTGCTGGCCGCCGAGCTCGGAGTGGTCGCGAGCCCGGGCTCGGCGTCCGGTCTGTCGGTGGTCCGGGCGCCGGTGGCCCCCGACGACCTCGTGGCCACGGTGCACGACGAGGAGTACATGGCCGCCGTACGTCGCTCGGGTGCCGACCCCACGATCATCGACGCCCGCCGCGGCCTGGGCAGCGACGACAACCCGACCTTCGAGGGCATGCACGAGGCGGCCGCCCACGTCGTCGGCGCCTCGGTGGAGGCAGCCCGCCGGGTCTGGGCCGGTGAGGTCGACCACGCGGTCAACGTCGCGGGCGGCCTGCACCATGCCATGCCCGAGCGTGCCAGCGGCTTCTGCGTCTACAACGACGTCGCCGTCGCGATCAGGTGGCTGCTCGACAACGGGGCCGAGCGGGTGGCCTACGTCGACGTCGACGTCCACCACGGCGACGGCGTGCAGAGGATCTTCTACGACGACCCGCGCGTGCTCACGATCAGCGTCCACGAGACCGGCCAGATGCTCTTCCCCGGCACCGGCTTCCCCGACGAGACCGGCGGACCCGGCGCCGAGGGGAGCGCGGTCAACGTCGCCCTGCCGCCGGGCACCGCCGATGCCGGCTGGCTTCGCGCCTTCCACGCCGTCGTGCCGCCCCTGGTGCGCGAGTTCGCTCCGGACGTCCTGGTCACCCAGCACGGCTGCGACTCCCACATCGAGGACCCGCTGGCCCACCTCCTGCTCAGCGTCGACGGCCAGCGGGCGTCGTACCTCGCGCTGCACGACCTGGCGCACGAGGTCTGCGACGGGCGGTGGCTCGCGACCGGGGGAGGCGGCTACGCACTGGTCGAGGTCGTGCCGCGCGCGTGGACCCACCTGCTGTCGATCGTCGCGGGCTCGCCGCTCGACCCCGCCGAGCCGGTGCCCGAGGTGTGGCGGGAGCTGGTGCGGGGCCGGATGGGGCGGACGGCGCCTCGCCGGATGACCGACGGGCGCACCCCGGCCTACCGCGACTGGCGGGAGGGCTACGACCCCGACGTGTGGCTCGACCGGGCCGTCAACGCGACCCGGGCGGCCTCGTTCCCGCTGCACGGGCTCGACCCGGTGCCCTGATGACCCGGATCCGGGGCATTTGTGCGGCAAATGTCCAGTCGACACGCCCACGCAGAGTTAACTTTTTATCCAAGTCGTATCGCGTACCCCATCCGTCACACTACGCTCACCGGAGGAAAGCGCATCGTCGTCGCTCCGGTGGGGAAGCCGGAGGCGCTGTTGCTTGAGAAAGTGCGGTGCCGAACATGGCCGAATCCAGCTCCGGCGACATCTCCGGAGTCACGTTCCTGACCGTGGCCGAGGTGGCTTCGGTGATGCGTGTGTCCAAGATGACCGTCTACCGACTGGTCCACAACGGCGAGCTGCCCGCGGTGCGGGTGGGACGCTCCTTCCGGGTCCCCGAGGACGCGGTGAACGAGTACCTGCAGCGCAGCTTCTTCCAGACCGGCTGACCGCCGGAGGAGCGCGTGACCGACGGAGCCGACGACCTGCTGGTCGTCGGCTCCGTCGTCGGTCGTGGGACCGATTCGGGATCGAGGGCGCCGCGGGCTAGGCTGGGCCACTCGGCCGGGTCGGCAGTGCGGACCCGGCGTCTCACGTCGGAAAGGTTCGACCCTTGGGTTCCGTGGTCAAGAAGCGCCGCAAGCGCATGGCGAAGAAGAAGCACCGCAAGCTGCTGAAGAAGACACGCGTCCAGCGTCGTCGTCTCGGCAAGTAGCCGCGACGCACCACGGCCAGGATCGGGTCGGCCGGGTCCCCCTGAGGACCGGTCGGGGACGGGGCAGACATGGGGCGGATCGTTCTGGTCACCGGGGTCTCACACGACCTCGGTGGTCTCCTCGCGCGCCGGATGGCGAGCGACCCGGACATCAGCAGGGTCATCGGCGTCGACGTCGTCCCGCCCCGCGGTGACCTCGGGGGCGTGCGCTTCGTGCGGGCCGACATCCGCAACCCGGTCATCGCCAAGGTGATCGCCGGCGAGGACGTCGACACCGTCGTCCACACCAGCGTCGTGTCCTCCCCGGCTGCGGTCGGGGGGCGTGGCTCCATGAAGGAGCACAACGTCATCGGGACGATGCAGCTGCTCGCCGCGTGCCAGCGCGCCCCCGGTCTCGAGCGCCTGGTCGTGAAGTCCTCGGCCGCGGTCTACGGCTCCTCGAGCCGCGACCCGGCCATGTTCACCGAGGACATGGCGCCCAAGCGGATGCCTCGCTCCGGCTTCGCCAAGGACGTCTTGGAGGTCGAGGGCTACGTCCGAGGCTTCTCCCGTCGGCGCCCCGACGTGACCGTGACGCTGCTGCGCAACGCGCACACCATCTCCTCGCGCGGCGGCTCGATCATGGTCGACTACTTCTCCATGAACCCGGTGCCGAAGGTGCTGGGCTTCGACGCGCGCCTGCAGCTGCTTCACTACGACGACCTCGTCGCGGTGCTCCACCACGCGACGCTCGCCGGCGTCCACGGCACCTTCAACGTGGCCGCTGACGGTGTGGTGATGATGAGCCAGGCCCTGCGCCGTCTGGGTCGGGTGTCGGTGCCGATGCCGCAGCTCGCGCTGAGCTCGTTGGGCTCCCTGATCCGCCAGACCCCCCTGACGGTTCCGCACTTCTCCGGTGAGCAGATCGACTACCTCGCCTTCGGTCGCGGGCTGGACACCAGCCGGATGCGCCAGGTCCTCGGCTTCGAACCGGTCTTCAGCACCGAGCAGGCACTCATCGAGCTGTCCAGCAGGCTGGGGCCAGGTCTGCTCGAGACCCACCCGGTGGTGGGGCTGGAGCGGCTGGTCGCCGGCATGGCGAGCACGGTGAGCACGGTCGGCACCGTCGGCACCGCGCGCGCCTCCGCGACCTCCTCGCTGGGACACGACGTCCGAGCCGACCGAAGGGACACCGATGGCTGACGCAGAGATCATCCCGCTGGGCACCCGCGGACGGCCGGGTCGGGGCGTGGGCAAGGACAAGCCCTCGGCCAACTCCCGCAGCCTGGCCGCCGGCGTGCGACGCGGTGGCCCGGCTCCGCATGAGGACGCCGACGCGACCGCCGCGCCCTCGAACGACCCGACGGCCGACCGGGCGGCTGACGCGGGCGGCGCGAGGACCGAGGCCGGCGACGCACCGTCCGGCGCGTCCCCCCGCGAACTCGACCCCGCCTTCGGTACGCCGGACGCGGCGGCCCGTCTTCCGCGCGACGCCTCCGACGACGAGCCCGTGCCGACCCCCGCAGGCCAGGGCGCAGGCCAGGGCGCCGCGAGGACGTCCCTCGGTCCCACCGAGGACGGCGTGACCGAGCTGCCCCACCCGGGCGCCTCGACCGGCGCGGCTCCTGCGCCGGCCCGGACCGAGCGACGCCTGCCCGGTCCGTCGCTGCCCGAGCTGCTCGCCGCGGCGACGAGTGCGGCCCAGCGGGTCTTCGGCGACGACGCCGACCGCAAGCTGGCCCAGATGCTCGCCTTCGTACGGCGTCGGGTCACCGGGGAGTACGTCGTCGACGAGTACGGCCTCGACGCCGAGGTCATCGACACGTTCCTCATGGAGATGGTGCGCCCCCTGGCGACCAAGTGGTTCCGGGTCGAGGTGCGCGGTGTCGAGAACATCCCCACCGAGGGCGGTGCCCTCGTGGTGGCCAACCACTCCGGCACCGTCCCGATCGACGGCGCCATCGCGATGTTCGCGGTCCACGAGACCACCGGCCGCAACCTGCGGCCGCTCGGCGCCGACCTCGTCTTCAGGCTGCCGTTCTTCGGCGAGATGGCCCGCAAGGCCGGCGCCACGCTGGCCTGCAACGAGGACGCCACCCGGCTGCTGAGCGGTGGCGAGCTCGCCGCGGTCTGGCCGGAGGGCTTCAAAGGCATCGGCAAGCCCTACTCCGAGCGCTACAAGCTGCAGCGGTTCGGCCGTGGTGGCTTCGTCTCGGCCGCCATCAAGACCGGTGTGCCGATCGTGCCGTGCTCGATCGTGGGCGCCGAGGAGATCTACCCGCTGGTGGGCAACGTACCGGCGCTCGCGCGCCTGATCGGGGTGCCCTACGTGCCCATCACGCCGTTCTTCCCGCTGCTCGGCCCCCTGGGCCTGGTCCCGCTGCCGTCGAAGTGGATCATCGAGTTCGGCGAGCCGATCCGTACGGACTCCTACGACCCCGGTGCCGCTGACGACCCGATGCTGGTCTTCAACCTCACCGACCAGGTGCGCGAGACCATCCAGCAGACGCTCTACACACTGCTGATGCGTCGCAAGTCCGTCTTCCACTGACGCGTCGGCCCGGGGCCGGGAGGTCGGTCAGGGCAGGCGGGAGTCGCCGAGCCCGAGCCCCTCGACGGTCCTGCTGAGGCCTTCGGCGCCCTCACGGACCTTCTTCTCGACCTCGTCGGCTCCCTTGTCGATCTGCTCGTCGACGGCGCGCGTGTCTGACCCGACGTCGCTGCCCGCTCCGTCGGTGAGGCCGTCCAGCAGACCGCCGGTGTCGTCCGGCACCTCCTGCTGACCGAGATCGTCGGACGGCTTCGCCGCCGGGCCGGGCCTGGGCTCGACCGGGGCGGAGCGAGGTGCGGCCTCGACGGTGACGGGGGGAGTGATGCGCGGCGATATCGGCGGGTGGTCGTTCGCGAGCTCGGCGGCACCCTCGAGGGAGGCCAGGACCCGCGCGGCGTCGTCGAGAGCCGGCTCGAAGGATGCCGGAAGCGCGCGGGCGCTCGTCGGCTGACACGTCGGGCAGACCTCGATGGCTCGGACGTCGATCGACTCGAGCAGCTCAGTCGTGGTGGCGAGCTCGTCGGCGAGCCCGGGCGGCAGCGCCGTGGACAGCTCGTCGAGCTGGGCGAGCCCGTCGCGGGTGAAGGCGCGGACCTCGGCGACCGCGTCCGCGTCGCTCCCGTCCTCGTAGGAGCCGAGGAGCAGAGAGCTGCCGTCCTCGGCCTGCGCGCGGAAGGTCTGCAGCGTGGAGGCGATGGCCGGCTCGGTGGTGGCGGGGTCGCCGACGAGGGCGCGCACCTCGCCGAGCCTGCTGTCGGCCTGCTGGAGCAGGGTCCGTCCGCGGGCCCCGTCGTCGGAGGTCAGGTCGGCGCGGACCTCTTCGAGGCCCCGCTTGATCGGGTAGAGCGCCTCTCCGGGGAGGGCCTGCTGCGCGGCGGCGGCCATGCCTGCGGAGCCACCGGCGAGGACGAGCGCGGTCGCGGCGACGGCGAGCCGGCGTTCGCGACGCGGCGTGGTCGTGCGGGCACGCAGCTCCAGGCGGGCGGCCGACGGGTCGTAGGTCCAGCTCTCCGCGGCCTCGGCGAGCAGCTGCTCGCGCAGCCGGGCGGTGAACTCGGGCCGCGCGAACAGCGCGGGCGCCTCGGCGGCGGCGTGGGTCCGCAGGACGTCCGCGACACCGACGAGCTCGGCGATGTCGGGGCGCAGGGACCTCGTGGGGTCGTCGAGGGCGGCGGCCAGCTCGTCGGCGCGCCTACGGGCGCTCGTCAGAGTGATCATCGCTGGGGTCCGTTCGATCTGGCGGTGGGAGGCGGGTGGGGTGTCGAGCTCTCCGGGAGGAGGGACGTCGACACCTGGCACAACGAACGGACGCGACCCCGGGTTACGGCGTCCGGACGCCGGATCTCGGGCGGCGCGACGCCCGTCCGCCCGATGCCGCGCCCCGTCATCGCAGGCCCTCGGGCATCAGCTTCGCCAGGTTGCGCACCCCACGCAGCTGCAGCTGCTTGACGGCTCCGTCGGAGCGGCCCAGCGCCGCAGCCGTCTCCGCGATCGACAGCCCCTGCAGGAAGCGCATGATCAGGCACTCCTGCTGCTCGGACGGCAGCTCTTTGAGGGCGGTCATCAACGCCTCGTTGGTGAGGTGGGTCAGGACCGCCGACTCCGGCGACTCGGTGGTGGAGTCGTGGGGGCTCATGTCCTCGGTGGTCATCTCCAGGCGGGTCTTGCTCGACTTGAAGTGGTCCATGGTGAGGTTGCGGGCGATGGTCATCAGCCAGGCCCCGAAGTCCTTGCCCTGCCACGTGAAGGACGACATGGAGCGCAGCGCGCGGAAGAAGGTCTCTGAGGTCAGGTCCTCGGCGACGACCACCGATCCCAGCCGGTAGTAGAGGAACCGGTAGACCGACGGCTGGTAGTGGTCGTAGAGCAGCCCGAAGGCGTCGGCGTCCCCGGCCTTGGCCAGGTCGACCAGGGCGATGAGTCGCTCGCCCTCCGCCTCGTCCTCCAGGGAGGACACCTTGAGGTCGGTGCCGTCCGGGGGGTGACCGGGTCCGTCCCCGGCTGCGCGGGCGCCGGAGCCGGCCGACCGGGCGGGGCCCTCGGGGGAGTGGTGGGACTGGACCAGGGCGTCGGAGGCCAGCGCGCGATCGGGTCGGCGGAGCGGGGCAGGCACGGGCCCGAGTGAGGGGGCGGCATGAGCAGGGGCGGGCAGGAACCCGGATCCGTCGAGGGACGACAGCAGGACCCCGGCCACGGCGCGCCGGAGCCCGTCCAGCCCAGGCTGGTGCCTACTCCCTCGGGGATGCATGCGTCTCCCTCCCGGTCGTTCCGGGGACCGTCGCCGCCGCAACCCCGGTTCGGTCCCGCTGACACGTCTCACAGCCCACCCGAGCCGTGACGGAACCCCGTGGACCACCGTACCTCCGGACATGGTGCCCTGTCGGGGCCTTGTGAAACGCCCACGGAAGGTCAGGCGGGGGCCGGCGGGGGCCACCGGGGCCAGCCGGGGTCAGCGGGTGCGGCGGCGCAGGGCGAGGCCCGCGGCGACGGATCCGGTGACGGCCCCGGCCAGACCGGCCGCGACGAGACCGGCCTTCGCCGCCTTCCGTCCGGTGCGGTAGTCGCGGATGCGCCAGCCCTCGGCCCGGGCGTGCTCGCGCAGCCGGGCGTCCGGGTTGATCACGCACGGGTCACCGACCAGGCTCAGCATCGGGATGTCGTTGGAGGAGTCGGAGTAGGCCGAGCACCGGGAGAGGTCCAGCCCCTCCTCCTCGGCCACCCGCTGCACGGCGACCGCCTTGTGGGTCCCGTGCATCATCTCTCCGACGAGCTGGCCGGTGTAGACCCCGTCGACGTGCTCGGCGACCGTGCCCAGGGCCCCGGTGAGGCCGAGCCGGCGCGCGATCGTGGTGGCGATCTCGACGGGGGCCGCGGTCACCAGCCAGACCCGCTGTCCCTGGTCGAGGTGCATCTGCGCCAGCGCGCGGGTGCCGGGCCAGATCCGCTCGGCCATCGACTCGTCGAAGATCTCCTCGCCGATCGCTTCCAGCTCCTCCACGCGGTGCCCGGCGATGAAGGCGAGGGCCGAGCTGCGGGCCTCGGCGACGTGCTCGGGATCCTCGACGCCGACGACCCGGAAGTAGGCCTGCTTCCAGGCAGCCCCGACGATGTCCTTGGTGGTGAAGAAGCGGCGGCGGTGCAGCCCACGGGCCAGGTGGAAGATCGACGCACCCTGGATGATCGTGTTGTCGACGTCGAAGAAGGCGGCCGCCTCGGGGTCGGGCTGGACCGCGAGCGAGGTCTCCAGCTCGGCGACCGCGGCCGAGGCCTCGCCGGCCAGCAGCGAGCGCTCGGTCAGGTCGACGCGGGCCCGGGGACGGCTGCGACCGGCTCCGCGGTTGCTGCGTCCCCGCTCTCCAGACCCCACGGGACACACCCTAGTGGCCGCCCGGACGGTAGCGGTCCGACACCTGCCGAACACGACCGCCCGGTGACGGGGCCGCCGCGGACCGGCTCCAGCGCGACCCACGCGGCCCATGCGGCCCACGCGGCCCTGATGCGGGGCTGGCGCGGGGCTGCGACCTCCGGCCCCGGCGGGTCGCGCTGTGGAAGACTTTCGGACATGACCGCCAACCTCGCCGAGCTCCTTGCGCAGACGGCTGCGCAGCGCCCGGACGGGGTGGCGCTGATCGACGCCGAGAGCGGCGTACGCCTGACCTGGAACGAGCTCGAGGACACCGTCGCGCGGTGCGCCACCGGGCTGTCGGCGCAGGGCCTGGTGGCCGGCAACCGCGTGGCGATCGCGATCGGCAACCGCGCCGAGCTCGTGGTGCTCCACCTCGCGGTGCTGCGGGCCCGGCTCGTCTCGGTGCCGGTGAACCCCCGCTCGGCGACCGGCGAGCTGCTGCGCGTCGTCGCCGACAGCGGAGCCCGCCTGCTGGTGGCCGACCCCACCACCGTCGACCCGGCGCGCGCCGTGGTGACCGGTCTGCGTGAGGCGATCTCGCACGAGGGCCGGGCCGGGGCTCCCCGCCTCGTCGTGCTCGACGCCCCCGTCGCCGGCGACGAGGTCTCCTACGACACCCTGCTCGCCGAGCCCGCGACGCAGCTGCCGCCGCCCCGCGACGCCGAGTCGCTGGCGGTGCTGCTCTACACCTCCGGCACCTCCGGGCGCCCACGGGCGGCGATGCTCAGCCACCGGGCGCTGCTGGCCAACATCGAGCAGGCGGGGAGCGTCGACCCTCCCCTGGTGCGGGCCGACGACGTGGTCTACGGCGTGCTGCCGCTCTTCCACGTCTACGGGCTGAACGCCGTGCTCGGCCAGGTGCTGGCCACCGGCGCCACCCTGGTCGTCGTCGACGGCTTCTCGGTCGAGCAGTCCCTCGAGCACGTCCGCCTCCACGGCGTCACCGTCCTCCCCGTCGCGCCGCCGGTCCTGGCGTCGTGGCGGGCCGTCGGCGACCTCGCGGACCGGCTGTCCGGCGTGCGCACCGTCATGTCGGGCGCCGCGCCGATGCCCGAGGACCTCGTCGCCGAGTACGCCGACCGCTTCGGCCTGCGCGTGCACCAGGGCTACGGGCTGACCGAGACCGCCCCCGTGCTGACCTCGACGCTCTGCGGCACCGACCCCGCCAAGCGCGGGTCCGTGGGGCGCGTCCTCCCCGGGGTGTCCCTGCGGGTGCGCGACGACGCCGAGATCGACGCCGGCGACCCGGGGCGCGGTGGCACGCACGGTGAGCTGGCCTCCGGTGACCCCGGCGTGATCGAGGTCCGAGGTGGCAACCTGTTCAGCGGCTACTGGCCCGACGGTGAGGGCGGGCCCGACTCCGAGGGCTGGTGGTCCACGGGCGACGTGGGCATGCTCGACGCCGACGGCGACCTGTTCCTCCTCGACCGGGTCACCGAGATCGTCATCGTCTCGGGCTTCAACGTCTACCCCTCGGAGATCGAGGAGGTCCTCACCGAGGTCCCCCAGGTCCAGGAGGCCGTCGTGCTCGGCGTACCGGACGTCAGCACGGGTGAGGCCGTCGTCGCCTACCTCCTGCTCGGGCCGGGGCAGCCCACGGACCCCGCCTCGCTGGAGGAGGTCGTGACGGCCGCCCACCGGCACGCGGACGAGCGCCTGGCGCGCTTCAAGCGGCCCGCCCGGATCGAGGTGGTGGACTCCCTGCCCCGCACCGTGACCGGCAAGGTCGCGCGCGGCCGGCTCCGCTCGCGGGCTCGCGGGGCACCGGACGTCCTCGGATGAGCGGCCCGGCGCGGGTCCGGCTCTACTCCCGGCCCGGCTGTCACCTGTGCGACACCGCCCGGGCCACCGTCGCGGCGGTCTGTGACGAGCTGGGGGAGACCTGGGACGAGGTCGACATCAGCCTCGACCTCGACCTGCTCGCCCAGTACGGCGACGAGATCCCGGTGACGTTCGTCGACGGGCGTCAGCACGACTTCTGGCGCGTCGACGCCGGTCGGCTCCGGTCCGCGCTGCGCCCTGCCTGAGACGGGCGCGCCCCGACCCCGCAGCCTCGGTGTGACCGATGTCACCAGGGGTGTCCGGGCCCGGAGCACCGTTTTGTTCTCACGTTCACAAACTCCTACAGTGGAAGCCCGCACCGGCCGCCGGACCCCCGGCGGGAGCGGCGCGGCACGCAAATGCTGAGGAGCACGGTGAGGCCTTCCCGAGACCGCGAGGACGCGCGGGCGCACGACGCCCGCGCCGTCGTCGAGACGGTGCGGCTGGCCCCCACGGGGGAGCTGGCCGGGGACCGCCTGCCCGGGGCACGGGACGCCCAGCGCGGCGCCTCCGGGACCCGCGGGATCCCCGACGCCACCGTCGCCCGGCTGCCGCTCTACCTGCGCGCGCTCGTCGGCCTGGCCGACCGCGGCATCCGCACCTGCTCCAGCGAGGAGCTCGCCTCTGCCGCTGGCGTCAACAGCAGCAAGCTGCGCAAGGACCTCTCCTACCTCGGCTCCTACGGCACCCGGGGCGTCGGCTACGACGTGGAGTACCTCCGCTACCAGATCGCCCGCGAGATCGGCGTCACCGGGGACCTGCCCCTGGTCATCGTCGGCATCGGCAACCTCGGCCAGGCGCTGGCGACGTACGCCGGCTTCTCCTCGCGCGGGTTCCGCATCGTCGCGCTGATCGACGCCGACGACGACCGGGTCGGCGACCTGGTGGGCACCCTGCCCGTCAGCCCGCTCGGCGAGCTGGAGGCGATCGTGCAGCGTCAGCAGGTCGCCATCGGCGTCATCGCCACCCCCGCAGCCGCCGCGCAGGACGTCTGCGACCGGCTGGTCGACGCTGGAGTCACCAGCATCTTGAACTTCGCTCCCGCCGTGCTCGCGGTCCCCGACGGCGTCGACGTGCGCAAGGTGGACCTGTCCATCGAGCTGCAGATCCTCGCCTACCACGAGCAGCGCAAGGCGATGGCCGGGCACGGGCACCACACCGGTCACGTGGAGAGCGCGCACGCGGCGGCCCCCGAGCGGCCGGCGGTGGGATCGTGAGCATCCTCGTCGTGGGTGTGTCCCACCAGACCGCGCCGGTGTCCCTGCTGGAGCGGCTCAGTCTCGACGCCGACGGTGTGGAGAAGCTCATCGTGGCGGTGCACGGCACCGACCACGTGCAGGAGGCGACCGTGCTGTCGACCTGCAACCGCATCGAGATCTACACCGACGTCGAGCGCTTCCACGGCTCGGTCGAGGCCGTGGCCCGCGCGCTGTGCGACCTGGCCGAGGAGCCGACCGACGAGGTCGTGCCCCACCTCTACGTGCACTACGACGACGGTGCCATCTCCCACCTCTTCCACGTCGCGGCCGGGCTGAACTCCATGGTCGTCGGCGAGGGCCAGATCCTCGGGCAGACCCGGGAGGCGCTGCGCCACGGCCAGGAGCTCGGCACCGTCGGGCCCGCCCTCAACGCCGCCTTCCAGCAAGCCCTGCGGGTCGCCAAGCGCACCCACGCCGAGACCGACATCGACCGGGTCGCGCCGTCGCTGGTCTCGGTCTCGCTCGACCACGCCGAGGAGCGCCTGGGCACCCTGACCGGTCGACGCGCGCTGGTCGTCGGCGCCGGGGCGATGGCCTCGCTGGCGGTGGCCACGCTGACCCGCCGCGGGCTGGCCGAGGTCGTCGTGGTCAACCGCACCCACTCCAAGGCCCGCCGCCTCGGACAGCAGTACGACGCCCGGGGCGCGGACCTGGAGGACCTCGAGGCCGAGCTGACGGCCGCCGACGTGGTCGTCTCCTGCACCGGCGCCGTCGGCACCGTGCTGTCGGTCGCCCAGGTGGCCCACGCCCTCGCGACCCGGCCCCGCGACCTGGCCGTCATCGACCTGGCCCTGCCGCACGACGTCGAGACCGGGGTCGAGGAGCTGCCCGGCGTGGAGCTGGTCAACCTCGAGCGGCTGGCCGCGCTGACCGACGAGGACGACACCCTCGTCGACGTCCTCGGCGTGCGCCGGATCGTGGCCGAGGAGGTCCAGGCGTTCCTCACCGCCCGCCGGATCGCCAGCGTCACCCCGACGGTGGTCGCCCTGCGGTCGATGGCGACCGGGGTCGTCGAGGCCGAGCTGGCCCGCCTCGACAGCCGTCTGCCCGAGCTGCCTGACGACGTGCGCGCCGAGCTGGCCCACTCCGTGCGCCGGGTCGCGGACAAGCTGATGCACCAGCCCACCGTGCGGGTCAAGGAGCTGGCCGACTCCGGTGGCGCGGTGTCCTACGCCGCCGCCCTGGCCGACCTCTTCTCCCTCGACCAGCAGTCGGTCGACGCCGTCACCCGCGCCGACGGGGTGCAGCCGTGAGCGGGGTCGTGCGGGTGGGCACCCGCGGCTCCACCCTGGCCTGGACCCAGTCCGGCCAGGTCGCCGACGCCCTGCGCGAGCGCCTCGGGGTGGCCGTCGAGCTCGTCGAGGTGACCACGCACGGCGACGTCTCCGACGCTCCGCTGGCCAGCATCGGCGGCACCGGGGTCTTCGTCGGAGCCCTGCGCACGGCACTGCTCGAGGGCCGGTGCGACGTCGCGGTCCACTCGCTCAAGGACCTCCCGACCGCCCCCGCCCCGGGCATCGACCTGGTCGCCGTACCGCTGCGGGAGGATCCGCGCGACGTCGTGGTGGCCCGCGACGGCCTCACCCTCGGTGAGCTGCCGGTCGGTTCCCGCGTCGGCACCGGCTCACCGCGACGGGCCGCCCAGCTGCACGCGCTCGGTCTCGGGCTCGAGGTGCTGGCGATCCGCGGCAACGTCGACACCCGCCTGGGCAAGGTCGCCTCGGGCGAGCTCGACGCCGTGGTCCTGGCCCGCGCCGGCCTGGCCCGGCTGGGACGGCTCGCCGAGGTCACCGAGGCCCTCGACCCGCTGCAGATGCTGCCCGCGCCCGGGCAGGGGGCGCTGGCGCTGGAGTGCCGCTCGGCGGACACCGCGCTGGCCGCCGACGTGGCGGTGCTGGACGACCCCGCGACCCGGGCCGCGGTGACCGCCGAGCGGCGGCTGCTGGCCGACCTCGAGGCCGGCTGCAGCTCTCCGGTCGGCGCCCTGGCCGACGTGGTCGAGGGCGACGACGGCGAGGAGCTCTGGCTCCGCGCCGTGGTGCTCTCCCTCGACGGCGTGCTGTCGGTACGCCGCTCCGGGTCCGGACCGCTCGGTGCCGCCGCCGAGCTCGGGGCCTCCGTGGCGTCCGAGCTGCTCGACGAGGGCGCCGCCGACCTGGATGCCGCCTCGCCGAGCGCCACCGACCTGACCGGGAGGGCGGTGCCATGACCCGGCCGACGAGGCGGGTCGGTGACCAGGCGTCACCGCAACCCGCCAGCGCCCGCGGCGACCAGACCGCACCCGCACCCCGCACGCCCACGATCGAGAAGGCATCCGTGAGCCACACCCCACCCTCGCAGCAGACCAGCACCGTGCCCGTCGGCCCTTCCGGGACCGGGTCGACCCTCACCGGTCCGAGCACGGCCAACGGACGGACGACGGTCCGTCCCGGACGGGTCTCCTTCGTCGGCAGCGGCCCCGGGGAGCGCGACCTGCTCACGGTCCGCGCCGTCGAGCTGCTGCGCGCGGCCGAGGTCGTCGTGACCGAGGTCCCCGAGCACGCCGACCTGGTCCGTCAGGTCCTGGGCCTGCCCTCGCCGACCCTCGACGCCGACGGCGCGCCGCTGCCGGGCGACGGGCCCGAGCTCGTCGACGGCGGCTTCGGCACCGACGGCCAGCCGCTGACCCACGCCGCCCGGGCCAAGGTCGTCGTGCGCCACGCCAAGCAGGGTCGTCGCGTCGTCCGTCTCATGGCCGGCGACCCGTTCCTCTTCGCCTCGGGTCCGGAGGAGGCGCAGGCCTGCGTCAAGGCCGGAATCGGCTTCGAGATCGTGCCCGGCGTCTCCTCGGCGACGTCGGTCGCTGCCTACGCCGGCATCCCGCTGACGACCAAGAAGGCCCGCGAGGTCGCGGTGCTCTCCTGCGCGGACCTCAAGATCGACTGGCAGCCCTACGCCGGGGACACCACCCTGGTGCTGCTCTCGGCCGTGGGGTGCATCGGGGAGGTCGCGCAGCGGCTCATGGCGGCCGGTCGCTCACCGCAGACCCCGGTCGCGATGACCCGGGTCGGCACCACCACCGAGCAGCGGACCGTGGTCTCCACCCTCGCCACGGTGGCCGTGGACGCCGAGTCCGCCGGCATGACGCCGCCGGCGGTCACGGTCGTGGGCGACGTGGTCGACCTGCGCGAGACGCTGTCGTGGTTCGAGACCAAGCCGCTCTTCGGCTGGCAGGTGCTGGTGCCGCGCACGAAGGAGCAGGCCGGGTCGCTGTCGGCCGGGCTGCGCTCCCACGGTGCCGTACCGGTCGAGGTGCCCACCATCTCCGTCGAGCCCCCGCGCAACCCGATGCAGATGGACAAGGCCGTGCGCGGCCTCGTGGAGGGCCGCTACGAGTGGATCGCGTTCACCTCGGTCAACGCGGTCAAGGCGGTGCGCGAGAAGTTCGAGGAGTACGGTCTCGACGCCCGGGCCTTCTCCGGGCTCAAGATCGCCGCCGTCGGCGAGAAGACCTCCGCCTCGCTCGCCGAGTGGGGCCTGCGGGCCGACCTGGTGCCGACCGGCGAGCAGTCCGCTCGCGGGCTCCTCGAGGACTGGCCCGAGTACGACGAGGTCCTCGACCCCATCAACCGGGTGTTCCTGCCGCGGGCCGACATCGCCACCGAGACCCTGGTGGCCGGTCTGGTCGAGCTGGGCTGGGAGGTCGACGACGTGACGGCGTACCGCACCGTGCGCGCCACCCCGCCGCCGGCGCCGGTCCGCGACGCGATCAAGAGCGGCAAGTTCGACGCCGTCGTCTTCACCTCCTCCTCGACCGTGCGCAACCTCGTCGGCATCGCCGGGAAGCCGCACGCCGCCACCGTCATCGCCGCGATCGGGCCGGCCACGGCCAAGACGGCCGAGGAGCACGGGCTGCGCGTGGACGTCCTGGCGGCCAGCCCGTCGGCCGAGGAGCTCGTCGAGGCGCTGGCCGACTTCGGCGCCGCCCGCCGGCTGGCGCTGCTCGAGTCCGGCCAGCCGGTGACCAAGCCGTCGCAGCGGCGTACGACGAGCCGCCGCAAGGCCGGCTCGAAGTAATGGTCGGAGCGACCGGTCGTCCGCCCACGCCGGCTGCGCCGTACGCCGGTGCTGCGCGACCTCGTCGCGGAGACCAGCCTGGCCGCGCGCCAGCTCGTGCTGCCGGTGTTCGTCCGGGAGGGCGCCACCGAGCCGGTGCCGATCAGCAGCATGCCCGGCGTGGTCCAGCACTCGCGGGACTCGTTGAAGCGCGCCGCGAACGAGGCCGCCGAGGCCGGCCTCGGCGGGATCATGCTCTTCGGCGTCCCGGAGACCAAGGACGCCGTCGGCAGCGGCGCGGTCGACCCCGACGGCATCCTCAACGTCGCCCTCGCCGACGTCGTCGGCGAGGTGGGCGACGCGCTGCCCGTGATGTCCGACCTGTGCCTCGACGAGTTCACCGACCACGGCCACTGCGGCGTGCTCACCGCCGCCGGGGTGGTCGACAACGACGCCACGCTCGAGGTGTACGCCGAGATGGCCCGCGCCCAGGCCGCTGCCGGAGCCGCCGTCGTGGGGCCGAGCGGGATGATGGACGGCCAGGTCGCGGTGATCCGGGCGGCGCTCGACGCCGCCGACCAGGAGGACGTGGCGATCCTGGCCTACTCGACGAAGTACGCCTCCGCCTTCTACGGTCCCTTCCGGGAGGCCGTCGACTCGTCGCTGACCGGCGACCGGCGCACCTACCAGCAGGACGGCCGAAACCGGATCGAGGGCGTGCGGGAGGCCCTGCTCGACGAGGCCGAGGGCGCCGACCTGGTGATGGTGAAGCCGGCCCTGGCCTACCTCGACGTGCTGCGCGAGGTGCGCGACGCGGTGAGCGTGCCGGTGGCGGCGTACAACATCTCGGGGGAGTACGCGATGGTCGAGGCCGCCGCCGCGAACGGCTGGATCGACCGCGAGGCAGCGATCCTCGAGACGCTGACCTCGATCCGCCGGGCCGGCGCCGACGTCGTGCTGACCTACTGGGCCACCGAGGCCGCCGCCCTGCTGCGTCGCTGACGCCGGCACCGCCCACCGGACGACGAGGGGCCCCCTCACCGCGACGGTGAGGGGGCCTTCCCGTGTTCGAGCCGCTCGGCTCCGGTCAGGTCAGGTTGCCCACACAGGTGTCGAAGGCCGGGGTGCCGGTGACGAGACCCCGCGAGAGGCACTCGGCCGCGGCCTGGGCCGGCGAGAGCGTGTTGTCCACGGTGTCCTTGACGGTCCCGCCGGTGTCCTTGACCGTGTTGGTCACCTTGTCGGTGGTGTCCTTGACGACCTTCGCCGGTGCCGGGGCGGCCTCCTGCGTGGGCGCCGGGGCGGGAGCGGCCTCCTGCGTGGGTGCCGGGGCCGGCGTGTAGGACGTGCCGCCACCGGACGAGCTGCTGCCGCTGCTCGTGGCGGTGCTGCTGCCCGGACGCGGGGCCGGGTTCTTCGGCGGCGTGAAGCCCTTGGTGCCGCCGCCCATCACCGAGTCGCCGTACGACGGGGTGAAGGTGGTCGTCGCCGTGGAGTTGTTCGGGACGGCGCTGTAGTCGCCCGAGGCGTAGGCGTCCATGATCGACAGCACCAGCGCCACGTAGTCGTCGCTGTGGTTGTAGCGGTAGACGGCCGACTCCTGCCCCGCGCGCTCGCCGAGGTCCTCGTCGCCGGAGCAGAGGTAGACGGCGGTGGCCAGGGCTGCGTCGTCGATGTCCTGCGGGTTGCGCTCGCCGTCACCGTCACCGTCGACGCCCACCACCGACCAGGTGGAGGGGATGAACTGCATCGGCCCGACCGCGCGGTCGAACTGCTTGTCGTCGTCGTACTGACCGGCGTCGGTGTCGCTGATGCGCTGGGTGCCGTTGCCCCCGTTGAGCGGGATGCCGTAGATGCCGGGGGTGGAGACACCCTCGGCGGAGAGCGTGTTGCCGCCGTAGCGGCCGTGGTTGGACTCCACGCGCCCGATTGCCGCGACGAGAGGCCACTCGATGTTGCACGACGCGTCGGCTGAGTCGATGACCTGGGCTGCCCGCTGGTAGGCCGACAGGGCGGCGCTGGGGATGCCGTTGGTGGAGGCGCTCTTGACGACCGAGTCCTCGCTGCCCTTCGGGATCCCGGGAGCGACCTCGCCGGGGGCCGAGATGTTGGCGGGCTGGTCGACGGCCTCGCTGGGCACCGAGCTGCCGTCCGGCAGGGACGCGGCGGCGGTCTCCTCCTCGGCGGTGTCGGAGGCGGTCGCGCTGGAGACGGCCAGGCTGGCGGTCCAGGCTCCGGAGAGCAGTGCGAGCGGGACGAGTGCCGTCGCCTTCTGCCATGTGGACATGCGTTTGCTCATGATGGTGATCTCCCTGTTGGCCCGGCGGCCAGGGTCGGTGTTGCCGGGTCACTTCCCTCGCGCAGTACAACTACCCAGATCGCGCGAGGTTACGCCCGGGTAGCACACGGGTCCAGTCCTCGTGGAGCGGACGCGCCGTCCCCCGCGGGCCTCCTCGATTCGGTGCCGCTGGTCCCGTCGGGGAAGATGGCGGGTGTGAACCTGCCACTCCCGACCAGCCCCGCGTCGGCACCGGCCTCGGAGGCCCTGTTCGCGCGAGCCCGCACCGTCATCCCGGGCGGCGTGAACTCGCCGGTGCGCGCCTTCCAGGCCGTCGGCGGCACCCCGCGCTTCGTCGCGTCGGCGCGGGGCCCCCACCTCGTGGACGCCGACGGCCGCGAGTACGTCGACCTGTTGTGCTCGTGGGGGCCGATGCTGCTCGGCCACGCCCACCCCGAGGTCGTCGCCGCGGTCACCGAGGCCGTCGCCCGCGGCACGTCGTACGGCACGCCGACCGAGGCCGAGGTGCTGCTGGCCGAGGAGATCGTCGCCCGCACCCCCGTCGACCGGCTCCGGCTGGTCTCCTCGGGCACCGAGGCCACCATGTCGGCCATCCGGCTGGCGCGCGGGTTCACCGGCCGCGACGTCGTGGTCAAGTTCGCCGGCTGCTACCACGGCCACGTCGACCCGCTGCTGGCAGCGGCGGGCAGCGGGCTCGCGACCTTCGCCATGCCGGGCACCCCCGGGGTGCCCGAGGCGGTCACCGCCCGCACCGTCGTCCTGCCCTACAACGACGAGGCCGCCGTCACCGCAGCGTTCGCCGAGCACGGCCACGAGATCGCGTGCCTGATCACCGAGGCCACCCCCGGCAACATGGGCGTCGTCCCGCCGGCGCCGGGCTTCAACCGGTTCCTGTCCGAGACCTGCGCCGCACACGGGGCGCTGTTCGTCAGCGACGAGGTCATGACCGGGTTCCGCATCACCGCGTCGGGCCGCTGGGGCCTCGACGGCGCGGTCGAGGGCTGGCGACCCGACCTCATGACCTTCGGCAAGGTCATGGGCGGGGGCTTCCCGGCGGCGGCCTTCGGCGGGCGCGCCGACGTGATGGCTCACCTCGCTCCCGAAGGGCAGCGTCTACCAGGCCGGCACGCTGTCGGGGAACCCGGTCGCGGCCACCGCCGGCTACACCACGCTGCGCCTGGCCACCGACGCCGTCTACGCGCACGTCGACCGGGCCGCGGAGATCGTCCGGGAGGCCGCGGCGTCCGCGCTGACCGAGGCCGGCGTCCCGCACGTCGCCCAGCACGACCGCAACATGTTCAGCGTGTTCTTCAGCGACGACGACTCCGCGACCCCGGTCACCGACTTCGCGGGCGCCTCGCGCCAGCGGCTCGACCGGTACGCCGCCTTCTTCCACGCCATGCTCGACCAGGGCGTGCACCTGCCCCCCAGCGCCTTCGAGATCTGGTTCCTCTCCGCCGCGCACGACGACGCGGCGCTGGACCGCATCGTCTCGGCCCTGCCCGCGGCAGCGCGCGCAGCGGCCGCCGTACCCGACACCGCACCGACCCCCGGGAGGACCGCGTGAAGACCGTCGTGCACCTCGTGCGCCACGGGGAGGTGCACAACCCGACCGGCATCCTCTACGGCCGCCGTCCGGGCTACCACCTCTCCGACCTCGGCCGGCAGATGGCGACCCGGGTCGCGGAGGTCATCAGCGAGCGCGACATCACCGGCGTCTACGCCTCGCCGCTCGAGCGCGCCCAGGAGACCGCCCAGCCCCTGGCGGAGGCCCTGGCCCTGGACCTGCGGACCGACGAGCGGGTGATCGAGTCCTGCAACGTCTTCGAGGGCCAGACCTTCGCCGGCGACCAGCGCCTGATCCAGCGCCCCCGCACCTGGCGCCACCTGTGGAACCCGTTGCGGCCCTCGTGGGGCGAGCCCTACAAGCAGATCGTCGCCCGCATGACCGAGGCCGTCCACGAGGTGCGCGACGCCCACCTCGGCCACGAGGCAGTGATCGTGTCGCACCAGCTGCCGATCTGGGTCACCCGGCTGCACCTGGAGGACAAGCCGTTCCTGCACGACCCGCGCAAGCGGAAGTGCACGCTGTGCAGCCTGACCACGCTGACGTTCACCGACGACCGGCTCACCACGCTGAGCTACTCAGAGCCGGCCGGCGACCTGATCCCGGTGCACGACCGCAACAAGACCTTCTCCTCCGGCGGCGCTCCGGAGCCCCCGGGGGGCCGCACCTGATGAGGTCGATGAGGTCGATGAGGTCGACCGTGGTCGCGGCAACCCTGCTGGTGCTCACCGGCTGCAGCGGGCCGGCGCTGTCCAGCGGCGGCGAGCAGGGTTTCGTGACCTCCGACGGCTCGGTCTCGGTGCTCGAGTCCTCCGAGCGCGAGCCACCTCAGGGCGAGGTGGCCGGCGAGACCGTCGACGGCGACCCGGTCGCGCTGGGCGACTACGCCGGCGACGTCGTGGTGATGCCGGTCTGGGGATCGTGGTGCGGTCCGTGCATCGCCGAGGCGCCCATGCTCGCTGCCGCCGCCCGGGACCTGGCCGACGACGGGGTGGCGTTCCTGGGCCTCAACAACCGCGACTACGACGCCGCCTCGGCCCGCCGCTTCACCGAGAACTTCGACCTGCCCTACGACAGCATCTACGACCCCGAGGGCAACCTGCTGCTCAGCTTCCGTGGCACCCTGCCGCCGCTGTCGGTGCCGACCACGGTGGTCATCGACGCGGAGGGCCGGGTCGCCGCGCGCATCATCGGCGAGGTGGACACCTCCACGTTGTACGGCGTGATCGAGGACGTCGTGGGCACCGAGCTCCGGACTCCCGCCGGCACGTCGTCGGGCGAGCCGGAGGGGGAGGGCGCGTGAGCGTCGCCGACTGGTTCGTCGAGCAGGTGACCAGCGGCTCGATGGCGCTGGCCGTGCCGGTGGCCGCGATCGCGGGCACGGTGTCGTTCTTCTCGCCGTGCGTGGTCCCGCTGCTGCCCGGCTACGTCTCCTACGCCACGGGCCTGTCCGGGGCCGACCTCGAGACGGCCAAGCGCGGCCGCATGCTGGCCGGGACGGTGCTCTTCGTGGCCGGCTTCACCGCCTGGTTCGTCGTGGTCGGCGCCACCGCAGGTGCGCTCGGAGGCTGGCTCTACGAGTATCGCCGTACCATCACCACCGTGCTCGGCCTGGTCACGATCCTGGTCGGGCTGGTGTTCATGGGCGTGGTGCCCTGGCTGCAGCGCGACGTCCGCCTGCACCGTGTGCCGTCGGTCGGGCTGGCGGCCGCCCCGCTGCTGGGGCTGCTGTTCGCGATCGGCTGGACACCCTGCATCGGCCCCACGCTCACCGCGGTGCAGTCCATGGCCTACTCCGAGGCGACGCCCGGGCGGGGCGCGCTGCTCAGCGTCGCCTACTCCCTCGGCCTGGGGCTGCCGTTCATCGGGCTCGGGCTGAGCTACCGCCGCATGCTGGGCGCCACCCGGTGGATCCGCAGGCACCAGGCCTGGGTCACCCGGACCGGCGGTCTCATGCTCGTCGCCGTCGGCCTGCTGCTGGTCACCGGCTGGTGGGACCTGTGGGTCGCCGAGATGCGCGGCTGGGTCGTCGGCTTCGAGGTGTCGGTCTGATGAGCGCCTCCACCACCGACCGCAGCCCCTCCATGCCGGAACCGCCCGAGCCGCCCGGCACGCCCGAGCGCGACCTGGCGGGACCGCCGCCGGCGCTGGCGCCGCGCGAGCTGGCTCGCTGGGCCTGGCGGCAGCTGACCTCCATGCGCACCGCGCTGCTGCTGCTCCTGCTGCTCGCGCTCGGGTCGATCCCCGGCTCGGTCATCCCGCAGTCGAACATCGCCGCCGTGCAGGTCGGGCAGTGGAAGGAGGACCACCCCACGCTGGCGCCGATCTACGAGCGGCTGGGGCTGTTCTCGGTCTACGACTCGGTGTGGTTCAGCGCGATCTACCTGCTGCTCATGGTGTCGCTCGTGGGCTGCATCGTGCCCCGCCTCGGCGTCCACTGGCGCGCCGTACGCTCCACCCCGCCGAAGGCGCCGCGCAACCTGCACCGGCTGCCGGCGTACGCCCGCGCACAGCTGCCGCCCACAGGCGGTGCCGAGGGGGCCGCCCCCGAGGTGCTGCTCGACCGCGCCGAGGCGGCGCTGCGCCGCCGACGCCGCTACCGGGTGGTGCGCACCGGCGACTCGCTGTCGGCCGAGCGCGGTCACCTGCGCGAGTTCGGCAACCTGGTGTTCCACATCAGCGTCGTCGTGGTGCTGCTGGCCTTCGCCTACGGCCAGCTGCTCGGCTACAAGGGCGGCGCGATCGTGCTCGTCGGCAGCGGCTTCACCAACTCCACCCCGCAGTACGACGAGTTCGCCCCCGGCTCGCTCTACGACCCGGTGGACCTGAAGCCGCTGAGCTTCACCGTCGACGACTTCGACGTGCGCTTCCTCGAGGGCGGGCCGGCCAACGGGCAGCCGGAGTACTTCCGCGCCCCCATCACCTACCGCGAGGACCTCGACGCCGCGCCCGAGAAGCACGTGCTCCAGGTCAACGAGCCGCTCGTCCTCGACGGCGTGAGCGTGTTCCTCGTCGGCCACGGCTACGCCCCCGACTTCACCGTCACCGACGGCAGCGGCGAGGTGGCCTGGGACGCCCCGGTGCCGTTCCTGCCGCAGGACGCGACCTTCGCCTCCTTCGGGGTGCTGAAGGTGCCGGGGGCACAGCCCGAGCAGCTCGCGTTCGACGGGCTGTTCCTGCCGACCTACGGCTTCACCATGGAGCGCGGACCGTTCTCGGTGTTCCCGGACGCGCGCCGACCGGTCGTCACGATGACCGGCTACTACGGCGACCTCGGGCTCGGGAACGGCCAGCCGCAGTCGGTCTACGCGCTGGAGACCGACGCGATGAACCAGCTCGAGAAGGCCGACGGGACGCCGTTCCGGCTCGACATGGTGCCCGGGCAGACCGTCCAGCTGCCCGACGGGATGGGCACGGTGCGGTTCAACGGCTACCAGCGCTGGGTCAAGCTGCAGATCAGCCACACGCCCGGCAAGGGGGTGGCCCTCGGGGGGATCGTGCTCGGCCTCGTCGGACTCATGGGGTCGCTGTTCGTGCGTCGACGTCGGGTGTGGGTGCGGGTGGTGACCGGACCGGACGGGCGTCCGTCGTACCTCGAGGTGGCCGGGCTGGACCGCAGCACCGTGGCCGAGGGGCTGGAGACCGAGGTGACCGGTCTCGCACGCACGGCGGTGGGGCGGGCGAGGGACGCGAGCGATACTGAGCAGGGACCGGCCTCCGGCCGGACCCGCCGCGACGACGAGGAGCAGCCGTGACGACCGAGGCCTTCGCCAGCTTCAGCGACACCGCCATCATGTTCGCCGGCATCGTCTACGTGCTGGCGCTCGCCGCCCACGTGGCCGAGTGGGTGGTCGCGCTGACCTCGCCCGCCCCGGAGACGGCCGAGCGGCCCGTGGCCGACCGCACCCCCGAGCCGGTGGCGGTCGGGGCCGCGGGTGGTGGGCGCGGCGACGTACCGGCAGGCGGTGACGGCGCGGGTGAGGAGCGCCGGCGTGAGCTGCGCATCGACACCGCCAGCCGTATCGGGGTCGCGCTGACCGTGGTCGCGGCGGTCCTGCACGGCGCGGGCGTGGTGACCCGCAGCTTCGCCAGCGACCCGTGGCGGGTGCCGTGGGGCAACATGTACGAGTTCACGCTGACCGGCGCCCTCGGCGTCGCCGTGATCTACCTCGTGATGCTGCGCACGCTGCGGCTGCGCTGGATGGGGCTGTTCCTCACCCTCTTCCAGGTCGTCGTGCTGATGCTGGCCAACCTGACGCTCGAGCAGCAGGCGGGCCCGCTCGTGCCGGCGCTGCACTCCTACTGGCTGGTGATCCACGTCGGCGCCGCCATCCTGGCGACCGGTGCCTTCGCCGTCGGGGCACTGACCTCGGTGATGTTCCTGGTCAAGAGCTCGATGGGCGAGCGGCGGGCGCGGCTGCTGAGCCGGTTCCCCGACGCCGACACCCTCGACCGCATCTCCTACCGGTTGCACGCGGTGGGCTTCCCGCTCTGGACGTTCGCCGCGCTGATCGCCGGCCCGATCTGGGCGGAGTACGCCTGGGGCTCCTACTGGAACTGGGACCCCAAGGAGGTGTGGGCCTTCATCACGTGGGTGGTCTACGCGGCGTACCTCCACGCGCGGGCCACCGCCGGCTGGAAGGGCAAGGCCGCGGCGATCATCGCGCTCATCGGTTTTGCCACCCTGCTGTTCAACTTCGTCGGCATCAACTTCTTCTTCGGCGCCAGCAGCCTCCACTCCTACGCCGGCTCCTGACCCCCCCCGCGAAGCGTCGCTGGTGTACGCGCGAAGCGTCGCTGGTGTACGCGCGAGACGTCAGTCCTGTCCGCTCGCCGACGCCAGGACGGCGAAGCGCCGCCGGTCGGAGAGCACGGCGGCGACCGAGAGGAAGCTGAGCACGGCAGCCACCGAGCCGAAGGAGCCGACCGACAGCACCGACAGCGCCGAGCCGACGCTGCCCACCGAGAGCACCGAGCCCACGCTGCCCACGGACAGCACCGAACCGGTCGACGCGATGCAGAGCACGGAGCCGCTCGACCGCCAGGACAGCTTGGAGTCAGCCATGGGTGACAGGCTACGGGCGTGACGACCGACGACAGCCATTTCCGTGGCCTCCACCACGTCCAGCTCGCGATCCCGCAGGGGGCGGAGCAGATGTGTCGCGCGTTCTGGCACGAGGTCCTCGGCTTCACCGAGCTGGAGAAGCCGGCGGCGCTGGCCGCCCGGGGCGGCTGCTGGTTCCGCGACGGTGGGGTCGAGGTGCATCTCGGGGTCGAGAACGACTTCCAGCCTGCACGCAAGGCCCACCCGGGGATCCTCGTGCGCGGCATCGACGCCCTCGCCGCCCGCCTCGAGGCTCAGGGCGTGGAGGTCTGGTGGGACGAGGACTTCCCGGGCATGCGCCGCTTCTACACGGCCGACCCTTTCGGCAACCGGCTGGAGATGCTCGAGCCCCGGTGACCACCGCACCGCTGCCGTCGTACCCCGCGAGAGGGCGGGTCAGTCGGTGTCTTCGCGGGCGCGCATCTCCTCGAAGCGTGTCGACATCCGGTCGGCACGCTCGGTCACGCGCTGGGCGAAGCGCTCACGCAGGTCGCGCAGCAGGTAGACCGACAGCAGCGTCGACAGCACCGCGGCGAGGAGCAGCGGCCACAGCACCGGCAAGGAGCCGTCGCGGTCCACCAGCCACACCACCAGCAGGATCGCGGCGTACGTCGTGCCGAAGATGCCGAAGCGAGCTGCGGTGTAGAGGACGAACTCACGCATGCGGCCAGCCTACGGCGACGGCCCGGCGAGTCCGAAGGCAGCACCGGCAACCGGCGCCGGGTTGCGTGCCCGCCTAGGCTGGAGGCGTGCTCAAGTTCCTGCTGGTCGTCGCACTGTTCGCCGGTGTCGTGTACGCCGTCGCGTGGACCTTCGAGCGCCGGCGCACCCTCGGCAAGGGCAACGCGCTGCCGCGCCGCCGGCCCGCGACGCCTCCGACGAAGCAGGTCGCTCCGGACGACGACGAGGACTTCCTGCGCTGGCTCGACCGCAAGCGCCGCAAGGACAGCAAGGGCGGCCCCGACGGTCAGGGCCAGGAACCCGCCGCCGACTGATCTCCGACCGCCGCCGCTCGCGGACGACGTCACGCGTGTGCACGAGTGACTTCTCGCGCGAGCACGGGCGACGCTTCGTGCGTACACGGGCGACGCTTCGCGCGTACACGAACGACGCTTCGCGCGTAGGGAGCCTCGGGGGTCAGGCGAGGAGGAGGCCGGCGAAGAGGCCGAGGCCGTAGAGCAGCTCGGTGACGCCGGTCAGCTGCAGGACCGGGACGAGGTCGCGGCCGACGGCACCGCCGCGCACCACGGCGACCGCTCGGAGCCCCGGCACCAGGGCGGTGAGGGCGAGCAGCGCCCACGGGCTCGCCACCGCGGCAACGCCGAGCGCCGCGAGCACCGCCACCACCACGAGAGCGACGTATGAGAGCCGTGTCCGGGCGTCGCCGAGCACCACCGCGAGCGTGCGCTTGCCGACCTCGTCGTCGGTCGGGATGTCGCGCAGGTTGTTGGCCACGAGGATGGCGCAGGCGATCGCGCCGATGCCGACCGCGCCCAGCAGCGACGGCACCGCCCAGTCGTCCGGCGACACCGAGTCGTCGGCACCGACCCCAGCGGTCTGGACGTACGTCGTCCCGACCACCGCGACCAGGCCGAAGAACACGAACACCATGACCTCGCCGAGCCCGCGGTAGCCGTAGGGGCTCGACCCGCCGGTGTAGAACCACGCCGCGAGGATGCAGACCGCGCCCAGCGCCACCAGCCACCACGCCGTCGTGGCGGCCACCACGAGGCCGGCGATCGCCGCGACCCCGAACGCGGCGAAGGCCGCCCGCTTGACCGCCCCGGGCGTCGCCACCCGCGACCCGACGAGGCGCAGCGGACCGACCCGGTCCTCGTCGGTCCCGCGGACCCCGTCGGAGTAGTCGTTGGCGTAGTTCACCCCCACCTGCAGCGCCAGCGCGACGACCAGCGCCAGGACCGCCTTCCACCACACGACGCTGTCGGCGTACGCCGCCACGCCGGTGCCGGCCAGGACGGGCGCGACGGCCGCGGGGAGGGTGCGGGGGCGGGCTCCTTCGAGCCACTGCGCGGGGGTTGCCACGTCAGGGATCCTGCCAGGCACCGCCACGACGTCCCCACGACGCCTCGTCACCCGGGCAGGGCATAGCGTGGACCGTCGTGAGCCAGCCGACGGACCGAGCGCCCGAGGCCGTCGCGCCCGCGCTCCACCCGGTCACCGGCAGCGCGGCGGAGATCCTCGCGCTGCTCCGCGCCTGGGACGCCGGCGACGCCGACCCCGACCCGCTCGTGCTGCGCACCTCCGGCTCCACAGGCCGCCCCAAGTCGGTCGCGCTCGCCCGCGCCGCCCTGCGCGCCTCCGCGCGCGCCGCCCACGCCCGGCTCGGCGGCCCCGGGCAGTGGGTGCTCAACCTCCCGCCGACGTACGTCGCCGGACTGCAGGTGCTCTTCCGCTCGGTCGTCGCCGGCACCGAGCCCGTCCTCCAGACCGGATCCCTCGCCGCAACCGTCGCGGCCATGACCGGCCCGCGCCGCTACGTCTCCCTCGTCCCGACGCAGCTGCGCCGGCTGCTGGACGACTCGACCGAGCTCGCGGCCCTGGCCCGCTTCGACGCCGTCCTCGTCGGCGGCGGCCCGCTGCGAGCGGAGGTGCGCGCCGCCGCCGAGGCCGAAGGCGTCCGCCTCGTGCAGACCTACGGCATGGCCGAGACCTGCGGCGGATGCGTCTACGACGGTCGCCCGCTCGACGGGGTCGAGGTCCGCATCGGTGATGACGGGCAGGTGCTGCTGCGCGGCCCGGTCCTCTTCGACGGGTACGCCGACGACCCGGCCCGCACCACGGCCGCCCTGCGACGACGGCTGGCTGCGCACCCAGGACCTCGGGCGGCTCGACGAGGACGGCCGCCTGTGGATCCTGGGCCGCGTCGACTCGGTGATCATCAGCGGTGGCGTCAACGTGCCGGCCGAGGCGGTCGAGGTGATGATCGAGCAGCACCCGGAGGTCGACGGGGTGGTCGTGGTCGGCGTACCGGACGAGGAGTGGGGGGAGCGGGTCACCGCCGTCGTCGGAGTCGCGCCGCCCGCTCGCGCTGGACGAGGTCCGCGACCTGGTCACCCCCCGCGCCTGGGCGCCGCGTGCGATCGTCGCGACCCCGCACCTGGCGCACCTGCCCAACGGCAAGGTGGACCGGCAGGCGGCGCGCGCCCTGGCCGACCGGCAGGTCCGCCCGTGAGCCGGGTGTTCGCGGTCCCCATGCGCACGCGATTCCGTGGCATCGACGTCCGCGAGGGCATGCTGCTGCGCGGCGACGCCGGGTGGGGCGAGTTCAGCCCGTTCCTGGAGTACGACGAGCGCGTCGCCGAACCCTGGCTGAGCGCCGCCCTGGAGGCTGCCGACGAGGGCTGGCCGACGCCCCTGCGCGACTCCGTCCCGGTCAACGTCACCGTGCCGGCCGTCGACCCGGGGCGGGCCCACGCGATCGTGCTCGCCGGCGGTTGCACGACCGCGAAGGTCAAGGTGGCCGAGCCGGGCCAGGGCCTGCCCGACGACGAGGCGCGGGTCGAGGCGGTCCGCGACGCCCTCGGCCCCGACGGCCGGATCCGGGTCGATGCCAACGGCGCCTGGAGCGTCGACGATGCGGTCACCGCGATCGGCCGGCTCGACCGCGCCGCCGGCGGCCTGGAGTACGTCGAGCAGCCGTGCGCGAGCGTCGAGGACCTGGCCCGGGTGCGCCGGCGCGTCGACGTACCGATCGCCGCCGACGAGTCGATCCGCCGGGCGGAGGACCCCTACCGGGTGCGCGACCTCGAGGCGGCCGACGTCGCGGTGCTCAAGGTGCAGCCCCTCGGAGGAGTGCGGGCGTGCCTGCGGATCGCCGAGGACATCGGCCTGCCCGTCGTGGTCAGCAGCGCGCTCGAGACCAGCGTCGGCATCGCCGCCGGGGTCGCGCTCGCCGCCGCGCTGCCCGTCCTGGAGCACGCCTGCGGGCTGGCCACCGTGCAGCTGATGACCGCCGACGTGGTTCACCACCCGCTGCTGCCGGTGGACGGCGCGTTGCCGGTCGAGCGGCCGCAGGTCGACCCGGTGCGGCTGGCCGCCGTCGCGGCAGCGCCCGACCGGGTCGTGCACTGGGAGGCGCGGCTGGCCGCGATCCGGCAGGATCGACGCTCGTGAGCCCCGACCCTGCGCCCGACCCTGCTCCCGACCCTGCCCCGGCCAACGCGGCGACGGCTCAGGCGCGCACGCTGCTCGACGAGCTCGTGCGCGGCGGGGTCGCCCACGTGGTCGTCTGCCCGGGCTCGCGCTCGGCGGCCCTCGCCTTCGCCGCCCATGCCGCGGCGTCCCGCGGCGACGTCACGCTGCACACCCGCCTCGACGAGCGCACCGCCGGCTTCCTCGCCCTCGGACTGGCCCGCACCTCGCGGCGTCCGGTCGCGGTCGTCACCACGAGCGGCACGGCCACCGCCAACCTGCACCCGGCCGTCCTCGAGGCCTCCCACGCCGGACTGCCGCTGGTCGTCCTCACCGCGGACCGACCCGCCCACCTCCGCGGCACCGGCGCCAACCAGACCACCGACCAGGTCGACCTCTACGGCACCGCGACCCGGCTCTTCGCCGACGTGCCGGCCGGTGTCCCTGGACACGCCGAGGCCCGGCAGGTCGCCGGGTGGCGCTCGCTCGCGGCACGTGCCCTCGCCACCGCGTCCGGGTACGCCGGCCCGCCGCCCGGTCCGGTGCACCTCAACGTCCAGCTCGAGGGCCCGATGACCCCCGACGCGGCGGACGGCTGGACCGCCGACCCGCTCGGACGGGCTGACGACGTGTCCTGGACCCGGAGCCCCCGACCGCGCGCCTCGCTGGTGCCCCGCCCCGTGGCCGCCGGGGCGAGCGAGGACACCGACCCCTGGGACGACGACGTCCCCACGGTGGTGGTCGCCGGGGACGACGCCGGCCCGCCGGCCCGCGTGCTGGCCGAGGAGCGCGGCTGGCCCCTGCTCGCGGAGCCCTCCAGCGGCTCCCGCACGGGAGCCAACGCGATCCGCACCTACCGGCTGCTCCTCGGTGACGCCGACCTCGCCGGCCGGATCCGACGCGTCTTCGTCGCCGGGCACCCCACGCTCTCGCGCCCGGTCACCCGCCTGCTGTCCCGCGACGACGTCGAGGTGGTGGCGCTCCGCGACCGGTCGGGCGGCTGGACCGACCCCGGCCACCGGGTCGGCCTCGTCCTCGACCACGCCCCGCTGCGACCCGCCACCGAGCCAGGTGCTCCCCGTGCGGAGCGCCCGGCACCCGGGCCGTGGCTGCGGGAGTGGCTCGACCGCGACGCCGAGGTCGGCGCCCGCCTCGACGCGTTCCTCGACGCGACCGACGACCTCACACCCCAGCAGGTCGCCGGCGAGGTCGCCGGCGCGCTCGTCCCCGGTGGCCTGCTCTTCGTGGGCGCCTCCAACCCGGTCCGCGACCTCGACCTGATGGTCCCGCGCTACGACGTCGGCGCCCGGCGCATGGTGGTGGCCAACCGCGGTCTGTCCGGCATCGACGGCACGGTGTCGAGTGCGATCGGCGCCGCCCTCGGCAGGCCCCGCAGCACTCGCTCCCTGGCGCTGATGGGTGACGTCACCTTCCTGCACGACACCACCGGCCTGGTTCTCGGACCCGACGAGCCCCGACCCGACCTGACGGTCGTGGTGGTCAACGACGACGGCGGCAGCATCTTCGCCCTCCTCGAGCAGGGTGCGCCCGAGCACGCCGGCTCCTTCGAGCGGCTCTTCGCCACCCCCCACGGCGTCGACCTGGCGTCCCTCTGCGCCGCCACCGGTACGACGTACGTCCGGGTGGGGGACCGCGCCCAGCTCCGTGCCGCCCTGGCGCGCGAGCCGCAGGGGGTCCTCGTGGTGGAGGCCGTCGTGCGTCGCGACACCCGCCGCGACCTCGACGTCGCGATCCGCGCCCTGGTGGACTGACAGGGCGCGCGGCGGCGTCCCTTGGCCCGTGGCCTCACAATGGGTCGGTGCACGCCGCTCTCCTGCTGGTCGCCCTCGTCGTCACGATCGTGACGGTCGCGGCGATCGCTCGCCGACTCGACTTCCCCGCCCCGATCCTCATGGTCGCGGTGGGAGTGCTGGCGTCCTACCTCCCGGTCGTCCCGGAGATCCGCCTCACCCCGGAGATCGTGCTGGTCGGGCTGCTGCCGCCGTTGCTCTACAACGCCGCCCTGTCGACCAGCCTGGTCGACTTCAACACCTACCGCCGCCCCATCCTCGGGCTGTCGGTAGGCCTGATCGTGTTCACCACGTTCGGCGTGGGTCTCCTGCTGCACACGATCGTGCCGGGACTGAGCTGGGGCGCGGCCTTCGCGATCGGCGCGGTGGTCGCCCCGCCCGACGCGGTCGCGGCCACCGCGGTCGGTCGACGCATCGGCATGCCGCGCGCGGTCGTCACGGTGCTCGAGGGCGAGTCGCTGCTCAACGACGCCACAGCGCTGGTGGCGCTCAACACCGCGATCGTGGCCGCCACAGCGACCATCTCGATCACCGAGGTCGGCCTGGACTTCCTCGTCGCCGCCGTGGGCGGGGTGGCCTGCGGGCTGCTGGTCTACCTCGTCGTGGGCAAGGTCCGCCGCCACCTCACCGAGCCGACCCTGGACACCTCGGTGTCGATCGTGACCCCGTTCATCGCCTACGTCGTGGCCGAGGAGATCCACGCCTCCGGTGTGCTGGCGGTGGTCGTGGCCGGTCTCGCGCTGGGTCACAAGGCACCCCTGCTGCAGACCCCCTCCTCACGCATCGCGGAACGGCTCAACTGGCGCACCTTCGCCTTCCTGCTCGAGAACGCGGTGTTCCTGCTCATCGGGCTGCAGACCAGCTGGATCGTCGGGGAGGTCTCCAAGAGCCCACTGAGCACCACGACGATCGTCACGGCGTGCGTGGCGACCCTCGTCGCGGTCATCGCGCTGCGCTACCTGTGGCTGGTGCCGGCCCGGCTCGTGCTCCTCAAGCCCGACGCGAGCGGACGCAAGCCGCCGCCGGCGTACACCGTGATCGTGGGCTGGGCGGGGATGCGGGGCGTGGTCACACTGGCCGCGGCCTTCGCCATCCCCGTGGAGGTGCCCGGCCGCGAGGTGCTGCTGCTCATCGCGCTCTTCGTCACCGGCGGCACGCTGCTCATCCACGGGTTGACGTTGCCCTGGGTGGTGCGCCGACTCAGGGTCAGCCCGCCGGACCCGCGCCAGGACGCGCTGGCGCGGGCCGAGCTGCTCCAAGCCGCGAGCCGCGCCGGTCTCGACCGTCTCGAGCAGGAGGAGGACGACGACGACCTCCACCAGGGCGTGCGCCAGGTGCTGCACGCGCGCATCGAGCAGCGCGAGTTCGCCGCCTGGGAGCGGCTGGGGGCCGAGCAGAGCGAGGGGGAGACGCCCAGCGAGCGCTATGCCCGGCTGCGGGGCGACATGCTGGCGGCGGAGCGCGCGCGTGTGCTCGAGCTGCGCAGCACCGGTCGGATCCCGCACGAGGTCGTCGAGGACGTGCTGTCCTCCCTCGACATCGAGGAGTCCATGATCGACTACGGGGTACAACGGCACCGGGAGTTCGTCCGCAAGCAGGAGAGGAGCGACGTCGTGAGTCGAGCCGTCGACGCGTGCGGCCACCTGACCGAGGCCCCCGACCGCGAGCCCCCCGGGGAGCGTGCCTGCGTCGACTGCGTGAGCGAGGGCAGCAGCTGGGTGCACCTGCGGATGTGCCTGACCTGCGGCCACGTCGCGTGCTGCGACTCCTCCCCGCGCCGCCACGCCGCGGCGCACTTCCAGGCGGAGGACCACCCGGTCATCCGCTCCGTCGAGCCCGGAGAGGCGTGGCGCTGGTGCTACGCCGACGAGGTGGTGGGATGACCATGCGGATCACCAAGTTCAGCCATTCCTGCGTGCGCGTGTCGCACGACGGGGGAGACGTCGTCGTCGACCCGGGGGCCTGGTCGGAGCGCGAGTCGCTGGACGGCGCGGCAGCGGTGCTGATCACCCATGAGCACCCCGACCACTGGACCATCGAGCACCTGCAGGCGAGCGACGCCCCGATCTGGACGATCGAGGCGGTCGCGAAGCAGATCCGCGAGGCCGATGCCGGCGTCGGTGAGCGCGTCACCGTGGTCGCGCCGGGCGAGGAGCTCCAGATCGCCGGGTACGCCGTCCGCGTGGTCGGCGAGAAGCACGCCGTCATCCACCCCGAGGCTCCGGAGTTCGCCAACAGCGGCTTCGTGCTGACCGCCGAGGGCACGTCGGTCTACCACCCCGGTGACTCCTTCGAGCTGCCCGGACAGGACGTCGACGTCTTCCTCGGCCCGGCTTGCGCACCGTGGGCCAGGATGTCGGAGCTCGTCGAGCTGGCCCGGACGGTCGGGGCGCCGCGCACGCTCGGCATCCACGACGAGGTGTACTCCGCCAGGGGCCTCGGCATCGTCGATCGCTTCATGAACGACTTCCTCGGCAAGCAGGACGGCACCTGGGCCCGGCTCGCGCCCGGCACCGACCTCGCCGGCCCCTGATCGACCCTCGTTGGGGCCGTGACGTGCCCCTGGTCGCCTCTGATCGTGTTCGTCATACGGGCGGACGGTTCCGCGGCTGCAAGGACCGTCCGGACGTCTGACGAAGCGTCCCGATGGCCGGCGGGTCTCGCGTCACCAGCCCCGGGCCCGTCGAGCCCGTGGCTGAAGGCGCCCGCGCGCCGGCGACGAGCAGCACCCGAACCTCACCCCCGGCGCCGGCCCTCCTCGTCGCCGGAGGACCTCGGACGAAGCACCCGGCGGAGATAGCGACCGAGTGGGATCCCGGCGGCGCCCATCGCGAGGACGGCGAGGCGTGAGGGGTCGGGGCGGTCGACGTGTCGATAACCCCCGACCTCCCACGTGCAGGTGGTCCCGGGCGGGAACCAGCTGCGTTCGGCGGTCCCCCAGAACGACGATGCCGTCTCGAAATTGCACATGAGCGACTTGTCCTCGCCGAGCAGCAGCCACAGGGCCACGAGCACGAGGGACACCCCGGCCAGCGCGTAGGACGAGGCAACCAGCCAGCGACCCGGGTATCCAGGAGAACGACGCATGCCGGAACGGTAGGGGACGCGCTGAGCCCGGGGGGCGGGGTGAGGTCGGCGGGGCCACTGCTCGAGGGCGTCGCGGACCGGGACGCACTTGGTTGCGCGTCGGCCGCAGCCCCAAGATCTCCTCCACGGCAGCGACGGTCGGTCCGCACCAGGAGGTGTGTGGTCGCTGTGCGGGCCTACGAATGTTGACGCATCCCGCCGACGGCTTCGTCTGACATCTGGACGGTTTCGGTGGCCGAGAATCGTCCGGATGTCAGAGGGGACCCGGCCGACCCGGTCGGCGGGGTTACTGCTCGAGGGCGTCGCGGACGGGGACGAACTTGGCCTGCGCCTCGGCGAGCTCGGCCTCCGGGTCGGAGTCGGCGACGATGCCGCAGCCTGCGAACAGCTGCACCCGTGATCCCTCCAGCAGGCCCGAGCGCAGGGCCAGGCCCCACTCGCCGTCGCCGGTGGCGTCGATCCAGCCCACCGGCCCGGCGTAGCGGCCGCGGTCCATGCCCTCGATCTCGTCGATGAGCGCGATCGCGGCCTCGGTCGGGGTGCCGCCCACGGCCGCCGACGGGTGCAGGGAGGCGGCGAGCTCCAGCGAGGTGGCGTCGTCGTCGCTCACGCCGGCGACGTCGGTGGCCAGGTGCATGACGTTGGGCAGGTGGAGCACGAAGGGGGCCTCCGGCACGTTCATCGACGTGCAGTGGCGCCCGAGCGACTCGGCGACGGAGCGTACGGCGTACTCGTGCTCCTCGAGGTCCTTGGAGGAGCGGGCCAGCGTGGCCGCCAGCTGCAGGTCGTGGGCGTCGTCGCCGGTGCGGCGGATCGTGCCGGCCAGGACCCGGGAGGTGACCAGGCCCCGCTCGCGGCGCACCAGCAGCTCGGGGGTGGCGCCGAAGAGGCCGTCGACGTGGAAGGTCCAGCAGGTGCGGTACTGCGTCGACAGCCGCTGCAGCGGCCAGCGCACGTCGATGGGGTCCGTCGCCTCGGCGACGAGGTCGCGGGCGAGCACGACCTTCTCCAGGGCGCCGCCCTCGATGCGACGGACCGCCTCGGCCACGACCTGGCCCCAGGTCGTCCCGCCGAGGGTGCCGTCGGTGTAGGCGAGCGACCGGGGCGGCTCCGGGGGCGCGGCGGGACGCAGGTCGGGGGACGAGCTGATCGAGCCGACGGCGACGTGGGTCAGCCAGCTGACGCCGTCGCGGCGGCCGATGACCACCTCGGGGACACGCAGCACGCTCTCCCCGGAGACGTCGGAGAAGGCGAAGGAGCCGAAGCCGACCAGCCCGGTGCCGGGCAGCGCGACCTCGTCGCGGACCACTGCGCCGCGGGTCTGCTCGCGCCACCAGCGCTGGGCGGCGGCGAACCGTTCGGGTCCGCTGGTGCGGACCTCGCAGGCCGTGCCCCAGCCGACCAGGCCGTCGCCGCGTCGTACCCACGCCACGGAGTCTGCGGTCGCGCCGGCAGGCCCGGTCGGGGCGGGGAGGAGGTCGAGCAGCGGGCCGGGGTCGTCCAGCGGGACGGTGCGGACCAGCAACGGCAGGGCGTCACGGGGAGCTCCGGCGGGACTGGTCGTCACGATATATGAGCCTACGGCCCTGCCTGAAGCGGCCGGAGCGGGGTCGGCCCGGTGGGGGGCGACGGGGCCGCGCCTAGAGTGACGCCGTGACACGAGCCCAGCTGGACAAGGACCCCGCCGAGGTCGCCGCGATGTTCGACGGCGTCGCCAAGCGCTACGACCTGACCAACGACGTGCTGTCGCTGGGCCAGGACCGGGCCTGGCGCACGGCCGTGCTGCGCGCGGTGGCCCCGCTGCCGGGGGAGCGGGTGCTCGACCTCGCGGCCGGCACCGGCACCTCGAGCGTGCCCTTCGCCCAGGCCGGTGCGGTGGTCGTGCCGTGCGACTTCTCCCAGGGGATGCTCGCGGTCGGCAAGAAGGCGCGCCCGGCGCTGCCCTTCGTGGCCGGTGACGGCACGCGGCTGCCCTTCGCGGACGCCTCCTTCGACGCGGTGACGATCTCGTTCGGGCTGCGCAACATCGTCGACAGCGACGCCGGCCTGGCCGAGATGTGGCGGGTGACCCGACCGGGCGGGCGGCTCGTGGTGTGCGAGTTCAGCTCCCCGACGTGGAAGCCGTTCCGGACGGTCTACCTGGAGTACCTCATGAAGGCGCTGCCGCGGGTCTCGCGCGCGGTCGCGACCAACCCGGACGCCTACGTCTACCTGGCCGAGTCGATCCGGGCCTGGCCCGACCAGGCCGGCCTCGCCGAGCGCATCCGGGCTGCCGGCTGGCGTGACGTGGAGTGGCAGAACCTCTCCGGCGGCATCGTCGCCCTGCACCGCGCCCGCGCCTGACCCGTGCCGGGGGGCAACCCGCCCGCGGCCCGGGGTGCGCGGTGTGACCCGGGCCTCTAGACTGTCCCTCTGGCGGCTCGTGAAACCGTTCACAAGGTCACGAGCCCGGCCGCACGGCCCCCTCAACGGCGAAGGCAGGCAGCGCATGACCCGGACCACCGCGGACGAGCGGATGGCTGACGTCATCGTCGTCGGCGCCGGTCCCGCGGGTGCCAGCACCGCCTACCACCTCGCCCAGACCGGGGTCGACGTGCTCCTGCTCGAGAAGGCCTCCTTCCCCCGCGACAAGATCTGCGGCGACGGCCTCACCCCTCGCGCGGTCAAGCAGCTCATCTCCATGGGCTTCGACCTCGACGAGCCGGGTTGGCAGAAGAACAAGGGCCTGCGCATCGTCGGCGCCGGTCACCGCCTCGAGCTGCCCTGGCCCGAGCTGGCCAGCTTCCCGCCGTACGGCGCGGTCCGCACCCGCACCGATCTCGACGAGATCCTCGCCCGGCACGCCCAGAAGGCCGGCGCCCGGCTGACCGAGCGCACCAACGTCACCGGGCCGGTGATCGACGAGCGCACCGGTCGCGTCGTCGGCGTCACGGCGAAGCCCGTCGACGACCGGGGCCGCAAGGTCGGCGACGAGGTCACCTACCGCGCCCCCGTGGTCGTCGCCTGCGACGGCGTCTCGGCCCGCATGGCCATCGCGATGGGCATCGAGCGACGCGAGAACCGCCCGATGGGCGTCGCCGTCCGCGCCTACTACGAGACGCCGCGCCACGACGACCCGTGGATGGAGTCCTGGCTCGAGCTGTGGAGCCCGGCGACGGAGACCGCCGGTCCGGAGCTCCTCCCCGGCTACGGCTGGATCTTCGGCGTCGGCGACGGTACGGCGAACGTCGGGCTCGGCATCCTCAACAGCTCGAAGGCGTTCCAGCAGGTCGACTACAAGCAGATCCTGCACACCTGGCTGGCGACCACGCCCGAGGAGTGGGGATTCCGCGACGAGAACCGGGTGGGCCGCATCGGCTCGGCGGCGCTGCCGATGGGCTTCAACCGCAAGCCGCACTACAGTCGCGGGATGCTGCTGGTGGGCGACTCCGGCGGCATGACCAACCCGTTCAACGGCGAGGGCATCGACTACGCGCTCGAGGCCGGCGAGACCGCGGCGTCGGTCATCCTCCAGGCGCTCGCCCGCCCTGAGGGCCCGGCCCGCGAGCGCGTGCTCGAGGGGTACGCCGCGGCGATGGACGCGGCCTACGGTGGCTACTTCACCCTGGGGCGGCTGTTCGCGAAGATGATCGGCAACCCGACCTTCATGAAGCAGGCCACGAAGTACGGTCTGCCGAGGGAGGGCCTCATGCGTTTCCTGCTCAAGCTGATGGCCAACCTGACCGACCCCCGGGACGGCGACGTCTCGGACCGCATCATCAACGGGCTCAGCCGGATCGCGCCCGATGCCTGAACCGGCCTGACCCGGCCTGACCCGGCACCACCACCGCACCACCCGCTCGACACCAGCAGCCCACGACCTGAAGGGAGGTCCGGACAGATGGAGCTCTACGCCCCCGTGCTCGCGCTCGCTGCGCTCGCTGCGGGATTCGCGGTCTTCTCGGTCGCCATCAGCGTCCTGACCGGACCGCGCCGCTACAACCGCGCCAAGCTGGACTCCTACGAGTGCGGGATCGAGCCGACCCCGCAGCCCGTGGGCGGCGGCCGGGTGCCGGTGAAGTACTACATCGTGGCGATGCTCTTCATCGTCTTCGACATCGAGATCGTCTTCCTCTACCCGTGGGCCGTCTACTTCGACGCGCTCGGCTTCTTCGGGCTCGTGGAGATGGTCGTCTTCCTCGCCACGGTCTTCGTGGCGTACGCCTACGTCTGGCGACGCGGCGGATTGGAGTGGGACTGATGGGCATCGAGGAGAAGCTCCCGTCCGGGGTGCTGCTGACGACCGTCGAGGGCGTCGCCGGCTACTTCCGCAAGGCGTCGTTCTGGCCCGCCACCTTCGGGCTGGCCTGCTGCGCCATCGAGATGATGACGTCCGGCGGTCCGCGCTACGACCTCGCGCGCTACGGCATGGAGGTCTTCCGCGCCTCGCCGCGCCAGGCCGACCTGATGATCGTGGCCGGGCGGGTGAGCCAGAAGATGGCGCCCGTGCTGCGCCAGATCTACGACCAGATGGCGGAGCCGAAGTGGGTGCTGGCCATGGGCGTCTGCGCCAGCAGCGGCGGCATGTTCAACAACTACGCGATCGTCCAGGGCGTCGACCACGTCGTGCCCGTCGACATGTACCTCCCCGGCTGCCCGCCGCGGCCGGAGATGCTCATCGACGCCATCCTCAAGCTCCACGACCAGATCCAGGCCGGCAAGATGGGCGCCAACCGCGAGAAGCAGGTGCTCGAGCTCGAGACCACCGCCCTCAACGCGCTGCCGAGCTGGGAGCAGAAGGGACTGCTGCGGTGAGCGAGCGGGACAACCAGGCCGACACCTCGGGCGCCGGCACCAGCGGCCTCGCCCAGACCGGTGACCACGCCCACGACGTCGTCCGCACCCGCGAGGGCATGTTCGGCGTCCGCGGCAGCGGGGACACCTCGGGGTACGGCGGCCTCACCCAGGCCGTCGTCATGCCCGGCGGCACGCCGGCGCCGTACGGCGGCTGGTTCGACGACGTGGCGCGCGACCTGGTGCAGGGACTGTCCGACCAGGACATCGACGACGCCGTGGAGAAAGTCGTCGTCCACCGCGGCGAGATCACCTTCTTCATCCGGCGCGCGCGGCTGCGTGAGACCGCCCAGCTGCTCCGCGACGCCGAGACGCTGCGCTTCGAGATGTGCCTGGGCGTCAGCGGGGTGCACTTCCCCGACGAGACCGGTCGCGAGCTCCACGCCGTCTACCACCTGCTCTCGATGACCCACAACCGACGCATCCGGCTGGAGGTGGTGTGCCCCGACGACGATCCGCACATCCCGTCGGTGGTGCCGGTGTACCCGACCAACGACTGGCACGAGCGGGAGACCTACGACTTCTTCGGCATCGTCTTCGACGGCCACCCCGCCCTGACCCGGATCCAGATGCCCGACGACTGGCCCGGACACCCGCAGCGCAAGGACTATCCGCTGGGTGGCATCCCGGTGGAGTACAAGGGCGCGACCATCCCGCCGCCCGACACCCGGAGGTCGTACAACTGATGGTTTCGACACGCTCAACCCAGGGGCCGGGAGCCACCGAGCAGGACCCCTACGGCGCCTCCGAGGCCGCCGGCGCACAGACCAGCCAGGGCCGCGTCTTCACCGTCACCGGCCAGGACTGGGACTCCGTCGTTGCCGGCGTGGCCGACGAGGGCGACGACCGGGTCGTGGTCAACATGGGCCCCCAGCACCCGTCCACCCACGGCGTGCTGCGGCTCATCCTCGAGCTGGAGGGTGAGACGGTCACCGAGGCCCGCGCGGGCATCGGATACCTCCACACCGGCATCGAGAAGAACATGGAGTTCCGCTCGTGGACGCAGGGCGTCACGTTCTGCACCCGGATGGACTACCTCGCCCCCTTCCACAACGAGCTGACCTACTGCCTCGGTGTGGAGCGGCTGCTGGGCATCGAGGACGAGATCCCCGAGGCCGCCACCGTGATGCGGGTGCTGCTCTCCGAGCTCAACCGCATCTCCTCCCACCTGGTCTGCATCGCCACCGGCGGCATGGAGATCGGCGCGCTGACGGTCATGACGATCGGCTTCCGCGAGCGCGAGCTGGTCCTCGACCTCTTCGAGACCATCACCGGCCTCCGCATGAACCACGCGTTCATCCGCCCCGGCGGCGTCGCGCAGTCCCTGCCCGACGGCGCGCTCGACCAGGTCACCGACTTCGTCAAGCTCATGAAGAAGCGGCTGCCGGAGTACGCCGCGCTGTGCAACGCCAACCCGATCTTCAAGGGCCGCCTCGTCGACGTCGGCCACCTCGACCTCGCCGGCTGCCTGGCGCTGGGCATCACCGGTCCGCCACTGCGCGCGACCGGCTACGCCTGGGACCTGCGCAAGACGCAGCCCTACTGCGGCTACGAGGACTACGAGTTCGACGTCATCACCCGCGACAGCGCCGACGCCTACGGCCGCTTCCGCATCCGGCTCGACGAGATGTGGGAGTCGCTGCGCATCGTCGAGCAGGCCGTCGCCCGTCTCGAGGGCCTCAAGGGCGCCCCGATCATGGTCGGCGACAAGAAGATCGCGTGGCCCTCGCAGCTGAGTGTCGGCACCGACGGCATGGGCAACAGCCTCGACCACATCAAGCACATCATGGGCGAGTCCATGGAGGCGCTGATCCACCACTTCAAGCTGGTCACCGAGGGCTTCCGCGTCCCGGCCGGCCAGGCCTACGTGCCCGTGGAGTCCCCGCGCGGCGAGCTCGGCGCCCACGTCGTCTCCGACGGCGGCACCCGGCCCTACCGCGCGCACTTCCGCGACCCGTCCTTCACCAACCTGCAGGCGACCTCGGTGATGAGCGAAGGCGGCATGGTCGCCGACGTCATCGTCGCGATCGCCTCGATCGACCCCGTCATGGGAGGCGTGGACCGATGAGCACCACACAGGGCACCGGCGCCGGGACGGGCCTCACCGAGACGACGTACGCCGAGCTGCGCGAGATCGCGGCGCGCTACCCGCAGGCGCGCTCGGGGCTGCTGCCGATGCTGCACCTGGTGCAGGCGGCCGAGGGCTGCGTGACCTCCGAGGGCATCGAGGTCTGCGCGGAGATCCTCGGGATCACCGCGGCCGAGGTGGCAGGGGTGGCGACGTTCTACACGATGTACAAGCGCCGTCCGGTCGGCGACTACCACGTCGGTGTCTGCACCAACACGCTCTGCGCGGTGATGGGCGGCGACCTCATCTTCGAGCGCCTCAAGGACCACCTCGACGTCGGCAACGACGAGACCACCGCCCCCGAGGAAGGTCGCCGAGACGTCACGCTCGAGCACATCGAGTGCAACGCCGCGTGCGACTACGCCCCGGTGATGACGGTCAACTGGGAGTTCATGGACAACATGACCCCCGAGTCGGCCACCCGACTGGTCGACGACCTGCGCGACGGCACCGAGGTGCGCTCGACCCGCGGACCCCGCATCTGCACGTGGCGCGAGGCCGAGCGGGTCATCGCCGGCTTCGCGGACGGCCTCGTCGACGAGGGCCCGGCCGCCGGGAAGCCGTCGCTGCTGGGCCTGCAGATCGCCCGTGAGCGTGGCTGGACCGCACCCGGTGCCGGAGACGACGGCACTGGCTCGACTGGCTCGACTGGCTCGACTGGCTCGACTGATGGAGGCACGCCGTGACCGACCTGCTCACCCCGGTCCTCTCCGACACCTGGGACGCCGAGCGCTCCTGGACCCGTGAGGTCTACGAGCGCAACGGCGGCTACCGCGCGCTGCGCAAGGCGCTCGCCATGGACCCCGACGACATCATCACCGCGGTGAAGGACTCCGGCCTGCGCGGTCGTGGCGGCGCCGGGTTCCCCACGGGCATGAAGTGGGGCTTCATCCCGCAGGACAACCCGAACCCGAAGTACCTCGTGGTCAACGCCGACGAGTCGGAGCCGGGCACCTGCAAGGACACGCCCCTGATGATGGCCGACCCGCACGTGCTGGTGGAGGGCGTGATCATCTCCTCCTACGCCATCCGCGCGAACACCGCCTTCATCTACGTCCGCGGCGAGATCCTCCACGTCATCCGGCGGCTGCGCGCCGCCGTCGCGGAGGCGTACGCCGCCGGGCACCTCGGCACGGACATCCACGGCTCGGGCTACGACCTGGACCTCGTCGTCCACGCCGGCGCCGGTGCCTACATCTGCGGCGAGGAGACGGCCCTGCTGGACTCGCTCGAGGGCCGGCGTGGGCAACCCCGCCTCCGCCCGCCGTTCCCGGCCGTGGCCGGCCTCTACGCCAGCCCGACGGTCATCAACAACGTCGAGTCCATCGCGTCGGTGCCGAGCATCGTCGACAGGGGCGCGGCCTGGTTCTCCTCCATGGGCACCGAGCGCAGCAAGGGCATGACGCTCTACTCGCTGTCGGGTCACGTCAAGAACCCCGGCCAGTTCGAGGCGCCGCTGGGCATCACGCTGCGCCAGCTGCTCGACCTCTCCGGAGGCGTCCGCGAGGGACACGAGCTGAAGTTCTGGACCCCCGGCGGCTCGTCGACGCCGCTGCTGACCGCCGAGCACCTCGACGTCCCGCTCGACTACGAGGGCGTCGGCCAGGCCGGCTCGATGCTGGGCACCAAGGCCCTGCAGGTCTTCGACGAGACCACCTGCGTGGTCCGCGCGGTGCTGCGGTGGACCGAGTTCTACAAGCACGAGTCCTGCGGCAAGTGCACCCCGTGCCGCGAGGGCACCTGGTGGTTGGTGCAGGTGCTGGCGCGGCTGGAGAAGGGCCAAGGCACCGAGGCCGACCTCGACCAGCTGCTCGACCAGTGCGACAACATCCTCGGGCGCTCGTTCTGCGCCCTCGGTGACGGAGCCACGAGCCCCATCACCTCCTCGATCGAGTACTTCCGCGACGAGTACCTCGCCCACCTCACCCACGGTGGGTGCCCCTTCGACCCCATGAAGTCCACGCTGTTCGCAGCCGAGACGGCAGGAGCGTCCGCATGACGAGCGGGGTTTCCACGAGCTCAACCGCCGGTGGCGGGCAGGTCGAGAAGACCGACCTGGTCACCCTCACCATCGACGGCATCGAGATCAGCGTGCCCAAGGGCACCCTGCTGATCCGCGCCGCCGAGCAGATCGGCGTGCAGATCCCGCGCTTCTGCGACCACCCGCTGCTGGCGCCCGTCGGCGCCTGTCGCCAGTGCCTGGTCGAGGTCGCGATGCCCGACCGCGAGGGCGAGCTGAAGACGATGATGGGCCCGCCCGGGCGCGTGAAGCCGCAGGCCTCGTGCACCATGGCCGTCGCCGAGGGGATGCAGGTCAAGACACAGCTCACCTCGCCCATCGCCGACAAGTCCCAGCAGGGTGTCATGGAGGCGCTGCTGATCAACCACCCGCTGGACTGCCCGGTGTGCGACAAGGGCGGCGAGTGCCCCCTGCAGAACCAGGCCATGAGCAACGGCCGCGGCGAGACCCGCTTCAGCAAGGGCGAGGTCAAGCGCACCTTCCCCAAACCGATCAACATCTCCGCCCAGGTGCTGCTCGACCGCGAGCGATGCGTGCTGTGCGCCCGCTGCACCCGCTTCTCCGAGCAGATCGCCGGCGACCCGTTCATCGCGCTGATCGAGCGTGGTGCGCTGCAGCAGGTCGGCATCTACGAGAACGAGCCCTACCACTCGAACTTCTCGGGCAACGTCATCCAGATCTGCCCGGTGGGTGCGCTGACGTCCGCGTCGTACCGCTTCCGCGCGCGGCCCTTCGACCTGATCTCCACCCCCTCGGTGGCCGAGCACGACGCGTGCGGCGCGGCCATCCGCGTCGACCACCGCCGCGGCAAGGTGGTGCGCCGCCTCGCCGGCAACGACCCCGAGGTCAACGAGGAGTGGATCAACGACAAGGACCGCTTCGCCTTCCGCTACGCCACCGCCGCCGACCGGCTGACCCACCCGCGGATCCGCGACGAGGCGACCGGTGAGCTGCGGGTCGCGTCGTGGCCGGAGGCCTTCGCCGTCGCCGCCCGCGGGCTCGCCGCGGCCTCCGCGGTCGGCGTGCTCACCGGCGGTCGCCTCACCCGGGAGGACGCCTACGCCTACGCGAAGTTCGCCCGCATCTCGCTCGGCACCAACGACATCGACTTCCGCAGCCGTCCACACACCGCTGAGGAGGCCGGCTTCCTCGCCTCGCGCGTGGCCGGCACCCCGACCACCGTGACGTACGGCGCCCTCGAGAAGGCCACCGCCGTGGTCCTCCTCGGGTTGGAGCCCGAGGAAGAGGCCGGCGCGCTCTTCCTGCGACTGCGCAAGGCGTCCCGGTCCAGCAGCGGCGGGGGCGGCAAGGCTCCTCGCATCTTCGCCGTGGCGCCCTTCACCAGCAACGGCCTGCGCAAGCTCAAGGCGAACGTCGTACGCACCACCCCCGGTGCCGAGGTCGCCGCCATCGAGCAGCTCGCCCACGACGGCGACCTCGCCCTCGACGGCGGCGGGGTCATCCTCGTCGGCGAGCGGTTGGCCCAGACCCCGGGCGCGCTGCACGCCGCCTCCGTGCTGGCCACCCAGACGGGCGCCCGGCTGGCCTGGATCCCTGCTCGCGCGGGTGACCGTGGAGCACTGGACGCCGGCTGCCTGCCGGGCCTGCTGCCCGGCGGCCGTCCCGTCTCCGACGCCGCCGCGCGCGTCGACGTCTCCACGGTGTGGGGGGTGCCGGTGCCCACCCGCGAGGGCCGCGACGGCGACGCCATCCTGGCCGCCGCCCGGGCCGGGGAGATCGATGCCCTGGTCGTGGGCGGGGTGGGTCTCGACGACCTCGCCGATCCGGCCGGGGCGGAGGCCGCCCTGGCCGCGGCCGGATTCGTGGTCAGCCTCGAGCTGCGCGAGAGTGCCGTCACCTCGCGGGCCGACGTCGTGCTGCCGGTGGCCTCGGTGGCTGAGAAGGCCGGCAGCTTCGTGACCTGGGAGGGACGCGTGCGTCCCTTCGTCAAGGCCCTGTCGGAGAGCAACGCGCTGCCCGACGTGCGGGTGCTGGCCGGCATCGCCGACCAGCTCGGTCGCCCCCTGGGCGTCTCCACCCCGCAGGGCGCCGCAGCCGAGCTCGACGAGCTGGGCGCCTGGGACGGCACCCGCGCGGGCGACGACCTGGCGGCTCTGGTGGCTGCGGCCCCGGCCGACACGGGCAACGGCCACCGGCTGGCGACCTGGAAGACCATGGTCTCGGACGGCCCGATGCAGGACGGCGACGCGGCCTACCACGCCAGCGGACCCCGTCCGGTCGCCGTGCTCGACGAGCGCACCCTGTCCACGCTCGGCCTGGCCGAGGGTGACGGCGTCGTTCTGTCCACCGAGCGTGGCTCCGTCACGCTGCCCGCCGTGGTCGGCGACGTCGAGGAGGGCGTGGTCTGGGCACCGGCCAGCAGTGGCGGGGTGCACCTCGGACGGGACCTCGGCGTAGGCTCCGGCGGCCGGGTGACGCTCCGGCCCGCCCCCGTGGCGGCCGGACCGGCGCTCCACGACTTCCAGGAAGGACGGTGACGAGCGTGCTCGCGACCCCCCTCGCGGCTCCACTGTCGACGGGCCTGGTCTCCCGGGCCGACGACCTGAGCTCCTTCGGGCAGGACCCCGTCTGGGTGGTGCTGCTCAAGGCGCTGATGATCTTCGTCGTCCTCGTGGTGCTGACCCTGTTCAACATCTGGTGGGAGCGGCGCGTGGTCGCGCGCATGCAGCACCGCATCGGCCCCAACATGCACGGCCCCTTCGGCCTGCTGCAGAGCCTCGCCGACGGCGTGAAGCTGGCGCTGAAGGAGGACATCATCCCGAAGTCGGCCGACAAGGTCGTCTTCATCATCGCCCCGGTCATCTCCGTGGTGCCGGCCTTCGTGGCCTTCTCGGTCATCCCCTTCGGTCCGGAGGTGACGATCCCGTTCACCGACACCGTCACGCCGCTGCAGCTGACCGACATGCCCGTCGCGGTGCTCTTCGTGCTGGCCATCGCCTCGATCGGCATCTACGGCATCGTGCTGGGCGGGTGGTCCTCGGGCTCGACGTACTCCCTGCTCGGCGGGCTGCGCAGCTCGGCGCAGATGATCTCCTACGAGGTCGCGATGGGCCTGGCCTTCGTGGCGGTCTTCCTCTACGCCGGCTCGATGTCGACCTCGGAGATCGTCGCGGCCCAGGAGGACACCTGGTTCGCCTTCTTCCTGCTGCCGTCGTTCGTGATCTACGTGATCTCGATGGTGGGCGAGACCAACCGTGCCCCCTTCGACCTCCCCGAGGCCGAGGGGGAGCTGGTCGGTGGCTTCCACACCGAGTACAGCTCGCTGAAGTTCGCTCTGTTCTTCCTCGCCGAGTACATCAACATGGCGACGGTGTCGGCCGTGGCCACCACGCTGTTCCTCGGTGGCTGGCGCGCCCCGTGGCCGATCAGCATCTGGGACGGCGCCAACGAGGGCTACTGGCCGTTCCTGTGGTTCATGGGCAAGGTGCTGGGCTTCATCTTCTTCTTCATCTGGCTGCGCGGCAGCCTGCCCCGGCTGCGCTACGACCAGTTCATGGCGTTCGGCTGGAAGATCCTGATCCCGATCTCGCTGGTCTGGATCGTCGCGGTCGCCACCATCCGCGCCGCCACCCTCGAGGGCGCCATCGAGCAGCGCCAGCTGCTCATCCTGGTGGGTGTCTTCGCTGCCCTGACGCTCGTGACGTTCTTCTTCGGTGGGACCGAGAAGGACGACACGGAGGACGAGGAACCCGCCTTCGACGCCTTCGCCGGCGGTTACCCGGTGCCCCCGCCCATGTCGGCCGACGCTGCCGGCTCCCGCGCGACTCGCACACCTGCCACGACGTCGACCACCGATCAGGAGAAGTGATGGCGACAGTCAAGGAGACCCTCTGGGACCCGGTCGCCGGGTTCGGGGTGACCTTCCGGACGATGTTCCGCAAGACGGTCACGGAGCAGTACCCCAAGGAGAAGAAGGCCACCGCGCCTCGCTTCCACGGCCGTCACCAGCTCAACCGCTGGCCCGACGGTCTCGAGAAGTGCATCGGCTGCGAGCTGTGCGCCTGGGCGTGCCCGGCCGACGCGATCTACGTCGAGGGCGCCTCCAACACCGAGGACGAGCGGTTCTCGCCGGGGGAGCGCTACGGACGCGTCTACCAGATCAACTACCTGCGCTGCATCCTGTGCGGGCTGTGCATCGAGGCCTGCCCCACGCGGGCGCTGACGATGACGAACGAGTACGAGCTGGCCGACGCCTCGCGTGCCGACCTGATCTATGAGAAGAAGGACCTGCTGGCGCCGCTGCTGCCGGGCATGGAGCAACCGCCCCACCCGATGATGCTGGGCGAGGACGAGGTCGACTACTACCGCGGCGCATTCCGCTCGCAGGCGCCGTCGGCCCCGGCCGACCCCGCCCACGCCGCCGACCCGGCGGGCAGCCGGACCGGGTCGGACGAGGGCGAGGGGACGCGCTGATGCTGCTGTTCTGGGTGCTGGCCCCGATCATGGTGCTGGCTGCGCTCGGCATCCTGTTCGTCCGCAAGGCCGTCCACGCCGCGCTGCTGCTGGCGGTCGTGATGATCGGCCTCGCGCTGCTCTACCTGCTGCAGGACGCCCCGTTCCTCTTCGCGGTGCAGATCATCGTCTACACCGGTGCGATCCTCATGCTGTTCCTCTTCGTCGTGATGCTCGTCGGTGTCGACGCCTCCGACTCCTTGGTGGAGACCATCCGGGGGCAGCGGATCGCCGCGCTCATCGTCGGGCTGCTCTTCGGCCTCCTGCTCACCCTCGGCGTGGCCCAGGTCAGCGTCGGCGCGGTCGTCGGGCTGAGCGAAGCCAACGCGGAGGGCAACATCCAGGGGCTGGCACAGCTGCTGTTCAGCCGCTACGTCTTCGCCTTCGAGACCACCAGCGCGCTGCTCATCACCGCTGCGCTGGGCGCGATGGTGCTGGCGCACCGCGAGCGGCTCACGCCGAAGCCGACGCAGGCCGACCTGGCCCGTCAGCGGATGCGCGACTACGCCGACCACGGCAAGCACCCCGGCCCCCTGCCCAACCCCGGGGTCTTCGCCCGGCACAATGCCGTCGACACCCCGGCCCTGCTGCCGGACGGCACGCCCTCGGAGCTCTCGGTCTCGCGGGTGCTCGCCGCCCGCGGCACTGTGCAGTCGCTGCCGGAGCTGGTCGACGACATCGCGGAGTTCATCACGCCCGACGGGCACGAAGGAGGGGAGCGGAAGTGAGCGCGACACCCTTCCTGGTGCTCTCGGCGATCCTGTTCACGATCGGCTGCGTCGGTGTCCTCACCCGGCGCAACGCCCTGGTGGTGTTCATGTGCGTGGAGCTGCAGCTCAACGCCTCGAACCTGGCGCTGGTGACCTTCTCCCGCACCAACGGCAACCTCGACGGCCAGATCGCGGCGTTCTTCGTCATGGTCGTGGCCGCGGCCGAGGTCGTCGTCGGGCTCGCCATCATCATGACCATCTTCCGCACGCGTCGCTCGGCCTCGGTCGACGACGCCAGCCTGCTGAAGTACTGAGAGGCACCTCGTGAACATCTCGATGGCAGCCGTCCGTCTCGCCGAGGAGGGGCCCCCGCTGGTGGCGCCGACCGAGCAGGGGGGCGTCTTCTCGCTGCTCTGGTTGATCATCGCGCTGCCCGCGCTCGGCGCTGCGGTGATCCTGCTGCTCGGCAACCGTCGTACGTCGGCCTGGGCCCACCTGCTCGGCACCGCCACCGTGGCCGGGTCCTTCGTCGTCGGCGTCATCGCCTTCGTCGGACTGCTGGGCAACGACGAGGAGTCGCGCCAGGTCGGCCTGTCGCTGTGGACCTGGTTCTCCGCCGGGTCGTTCGACGCCGAGCTCGGGATCCTGTTCGACCCGCTGAGCGCGCTCTTCGTGCTGCTGATCACCGGGGTCGGCTCGCTCATCCACCTCTACTCCATCGGCTACATGGCCCACGACGAGCGTCGTGCGCGCTTCTTCGCCTACCTCAACCTCTTCGTGGCCGCGATGCTCACGCTGGTGCTGGCCGACGGCTACCTCGGGGTGTTCCTGGGCTGGGAGGGCGTCGGCCTGGCGTCGTACCTGCTCATCGGCTTCTGGCAGCACAAGACCTCAGCCGCCGTCGCCGCGAAGAAGGCGTTCGTGGTCAACCGCGTCGGTGACATCGGCCTGGCGCTCGGCACGATGCTGATGATCGCCACCTTCGGCACCGTCTCCTTCGCCGAGGTCTCCGAGATGGCCGAGGGGGCGGGGGACACCACGCTCACGGTCATCGGCCTGCTCCTGCTGCTGGCGGCCTGCGGCAAGTCGGCCCAGGTGCCGCTGCAGTCCTGGCTGCTGGACGCCATGGAGGGACCGACCCCGGTCTCGGCCCTGATCCACGCCGCCACCATGGTCACCGCCGGCGTCTACCTCGTGGTCCGCTCCAACTTCATCTTCGAGCGCACCGAGGTGGCCCAGCACGCCGTCGCGATCGTCGGTGTCGTCACCCTGCTCGTCGGTGCTGCCATCGGTTGCGCCAAGGACGACGTCAAGAAGGTCCTGGCCGGCTCGACCATGAGCCAGATCGGCTACATGATGCTGGCCGCCGGGCTCGGGGTCGCGGGCTACGCCTACGCGATCTTCCACCTGCTGACGCACGGCTTCTTCAAGGCCAACATGTTCCTCGGGGCGGGCTCGGTCATGCACGCGATGGACGACGACGTGGACATGCGCCACTACGGCGCGCTGAAGAAGGCGCTCCCGGTGACGTTCCTGACCTTCGCGATGGGCTACCTCGCGATCATCGGCTTCCCGGGCTTCTCCGGATTCTGGTCGAAGGACAAGATCATTGAGTCGGCCTTTGGCGAGAGCCTGTGGCTCGGCCTCGCCGCGCTGCTCGGCGCCGGCGTGACCGCGTTCTACATGACGCGCCTCATGCTGATGACGTTCTTCGGCGAGAAGCGCTGGGCCGAGGAGGTCCACCCGCACGAGTCGCCCAGGACGATGACCGTGCCGCTCATCGTGCTCGCCGCGCTGTCGGTGCTCGGTGGCCTGCTCTACCTCGGCGGCTGGATCAAGGACTGGCTGAAGCCGGTCGTCGGCGAGGAGGTCGAGCACTCGCTGCCGCTGCCCCCGCTGGCCTACACGCTCATCGTCACCGTCGTCGTCGCCCTCGGCGTGGCCGTCGCGTGGTTGACCGTCGGTCGCAAGGAGGTGCCGCGCACCGCGCCGACGAAGGTCTCCTTCGCCACCCGGGCCGCGCGCGCCGACCTGTACGGCGACGCCTTCAACGAGGCCGTCCTGATGCGACCCGGCAACAGCGCCGTCGACGGCATGGTGCGCTTCGACGACCGCACGCTCGACCACGGCGTGGTCGACGGCACCGGTCGTGCCGCCATGGGCATGGCCGGCACTTTCCGCAAGCTCCAGAGCGGCTACGTGCGCAGCTACGCCCTGTCGGTCCTCGTCGGCGCCCTGGTCGTCACCTTCGCACTCCTGGCGGTGAGCTTCGCATGAGCGACTTTCCCTTGCTGACCCTCAGCATCCTGGTGCCCCTCGTGGGCGCGGTGGCGCTGATGTTCCTGCCCGAGCGCTCCGGCGCCGGCGCGCGCACCACCAACCTGCCCCAGGTCGTGGCGCTCGGCGTCTCGTTGCTGACCCTGGTCGTGGTCGGCGTGCTGACCGCGGGCTACGACACCGGCGCGGAGGGCTACCAGTTCTCCGAGGTCCACGAGTGGATCGGGGCCTTCGGCGCCCACTACGCCGTGGGCGTCGACGGCATCGGCCTGACGCTGATCCTGCTGACGGCCATCCTGACCCCCGTCGTCATCGCAGCCTCCTGGCGCGACGTCTCGACAGGCTCGACGCAAGCGGCACCAGCGCGGTGGTCGACGAAGTCGTTCTTCGCCTGGATGCTGGCTCTCGAGGGACTCGCGCTCGGCACCTTCGCCGCGATCGACGTCTTCTTGTTCTACGTGCTCTTCGAGGCGACGCTGATCCCGATCTACTTCCTCATCGGCGGCTTCGGCGGCGCCAAGCGCTCCTACGCCGCGGTGAAGTTCCTGATCTTCAGCCTGCTCGGCGGTCTGGTCATGCTGGCATCGGTCATCGGCCTGTACGTCGAGTCCGCGGGGGCCGAGGGCGGACCGACGTACCTGCTCACCGAGCTGGTCCCGATCATGGCCGAGGCCGACACGGGCTACGCGCGCTGGCTCTTCGTGGGCTTCTTCTTCGCCTTCGCCATCAAGGCGCCGATGGTGCCGGTGCACACCTGGCTCCCGGACGCCGCCGACGAGGCGACCCCCGGCACCTCGGTGCTGCTGGTCTCGGTCCTCGACAAGATCGGCACCTTCGGCATGATGCGCTTCTGCCTCGGCCTCTTCCCGGAGGCGTCGCAGTGGGCCACCCCGGTGGTGCTCGTGCTCGCCGTCGTCAGCGTGCTGTACGGCGGCCTCGTCGCGATCAACCAGCGCAGCATCCCGCGCCTGATCGCCTACACCTCGGTGTCGCACTTCGGCTTCATCGTGCTGGGCATCTTCGTCTTCAACACCGCCGGGCAGACCGGGTCGCTGCTCTACATGTTCAACCACGGCCTCTCGACCGGCGTGCTGTTCCTGGTCACCGGCTTCCTCATCAGCCGCGGCGGCTCGAGGCTGATCCCCGACTACGGCGGTGTGCAGAAGGTCGCCCCCGTCCTGGCCGGCTTCTTCCTCGTCGGCGGCCTGTCGTCGCTGTCCCTGCCGGGCCTGTCGCCGTTCGTGTCGGAGTACCTCGTGATGACGGGGGCCTTCCTCTACGACTGGTGGTACGCCGTCTTCGCGGTGCTCGGCATCGTGATCGCCGCGCTCTACATCCTGCTGATGTTCCAGCGCACGATGACCGGCCCGCTGCGACCGAGCTTCGCGGCGATGCCGGACCTGAACCGCCGCGAGGTGGCCGCCCTGGCGCCGCTGCTGGTCCTCATCGTGGCCCTCGGCTTCTACCCCAAGCCCCTGATCGACGTCATCGAGCCCGCGGTGGAGACCACGCTGAGCCAGGTGGGCGTGTCCGACCCGGCACCGGCCGTGGACGACACCTCCGCAGCGACCGAGGAGAGCGGCGAATGAGCGAGTTCCAGAGCCCCTCGATCGACTACGCGGCGGTCTCGCCGTTGCTGGTCGTGTTCGGCGTCGCGCTGGTGGGCGTCATCGTCGAGGCGTTCGCGCCGCGGCGCGTGCGCTACGTGGTGCAGTCGGTCCTGACGCTGTCCGGCCTCGCCGCCGCCTTCGCGGCCACGGTGTGGGTGGCCACCGACCTGACCGAGCGTGCCGACGGTGCAGCCTACGGCTCGCTGGTGGCCGAGGGCGCCATCGCCGTGGACGGACCCTCGGTGTTCCTGTGGGGCACCCTGCTGGTGCTGTCGTTCACCAGCGCGATGCTGTTCGCCGAGCGGCACCTCGACGGTGGGCTCACGGCGTTCGCCGGTCAGGCCGCCGCGCTGCCGGGCACGGAGGCCGAGCGCCAGGCCTCGACCAGGGGCCTGGAGCACACCGAGGTCTACCCGCTGATGCTCTTCGCCGTCGGCGGCATGATGCTCTTCGCCTCGGCCAACGACCTGCTCACGATGTTCGTCGCCCTCGAGGTGTTCTCGCTGCCGCTCTACCTGCTCTGCGGCTTGGCGCGCCGTCGCCGGCTGCTGAGCCAGGAGGCGGCGATGAAGTACTTCCTCCTCGGCGCCTTCAGCTCCGGCTTCTTCCTCTACGGCATCGCTCTGACCTACGGCTACGCCGGCACCACCAGCCTTGCGGGGATCGCCGAGGCGGTCGACGGTCGCATCGGCGGCGACGCGCTGCTGCTCGCCGGCATCGGCCTGATGGCGGTCGGCCTGCTCTTCAAGGTGGGGGCCGCGCCGTTCCACGCCTGGACCCCCGACGTCTACCAGGGCGCCCCGACCGCGGTGACCGCCTTCATGGCTGCCTGCACCAAGATCGCGGCCTTCGGTGCGCTGCTGCGCCTGTTCTACGTCGCCTTCGGCGCCGCGGAGTCCGACTGGACGCCGATGATCTGGATCGTCGCCATCCTCACCATGGCCGTCGGGTCGGTGCTGGCGCTGGCGCAGTCGGACATCAAGCGCATGCTGGCCTACTCCTCCATCGCCCACGCCGGCTTCCTGCTGGTGGGCTTCGTGGGGCTGCACCAGACCAACGGCAACGACATCTCCTCGCTGCAGGCAGTGCTCTTCTACCTCGTCACCTACGGCTTCATGACGGTCGGCGCCTTCGGCATCGTCACGCTGGTGCGCGACGCGGGCGGTGAGACCAACGACCTGTCTCACTGGGCGGGCCTGGGCAAGGAGTCACCGCTCGTGGCCGGCGCCTTCACGTTCTTCCTGCTGGCCATGGCCGGGATCCCGCTGACCAGCGGCTTCACCGGCAAGTGGGCCGTCTTCACCTCCGCCGCCCAGGGCGGTGCCTGGCCGCTCGTCGTGGTCGCGGTCGTCCTCAGCGCGGTGGCGGCGTTCTTCTACGTCCGCGTCATCGTGCTGATGTACTTCTCCGACCCCGTGGGGGCGGGCCCGTCGGTAGCGACGCCGAGCGTGCTGACCGCCATGGTCATCGGTGTCGGCCTGGCCGCCACGGTCCTGCTGGGGATCGTCCCGGGCCCGGTCCTCGACCTTGCCGGGCAGGCCGGGTCCTTCGTCCGATGACCGACGTGACCGCCGGTGGGCAGCTGCCCGCGCTGGCGCTGCCCGTGCTCGACCCCGCGCTCGCGGAGCGGCTGGTGGCGCGCATGGGGCAGGTGGAGGAGCGCCTGGAGCGCGAGGTCACCTCCGAGGCCGACTTCATCACCGTGGCCTGCCGGCACCTCCTGCACGCCGGCGGCAAGAGGATCCGTCCGCTGCTGGTGCTCATGGCCGCCGAGGCCGGCGGCTCGCCCGCGCCGCCGAGCGGGGTGGGGGACGACCCGGTGCTGACGGCGGCCTGCGTGGTGGAGCTGACCCACCTGGCCTCGCTCTACCACGACGACGTGATGGACGAGGCGCTGCTGCGGCGCGGCGCGCAGTCGTCCAACGCCCGCTGGGACAACCACGTGTCGATCCTGGCGGGGGACTGGCTGTTCTCGAAGTCCTCGGAGCTGACCGCCGACCTCGGGGCCGACGCGGTCCGGATCCAGGCTCGGACGTTCTCCCGGCTCGTCGAGGGGCAGATCCTCGAGACCCAGCCACCGGACACCGTCGACGGTGCCCTGGAGCACCACCTCCGGGTGATCAGCGGCAAGACCGGCTCGCTCATCGCGACCTCGGCGCGCTACGGGGCGATCTTTGGCGGTGCCTCGCAGGAGGTCATCACCGCGCTGACCGAGTACGGCGAGACGGTCGGCGTCGCCTTCCAGCTCAGCGACGACATCCTCGACATCGCCAGCGACAGCGTCGAGTCCGGCAAGACCCCGGGCACGGACCTGCGTGAGGGCGTGCCGACGCTGCCCATGCTCTACGCCCTGGCCTCCGACCGGCCCGAGGACGCTCGGCTGCGCGAGCTGCTGGGACGGCCGCTGACCGACGACGCCGAGCACGCCGAGGCCCTCGCGCTGCTGCGGGCCCACCCGGCCATGGGCCAGGCCCGGTCCTACGTCCTCGACCTGGCCCGGCGGGCGAGCGAGCGGCTCGACGTACTCGCGGCCGGACCGGTCCGTGACGCACTCGTCGCATTCGCCGACCTCATCGCCACCCGCACCGCCTGAGGCACCCTCACGCGCAAATGTTCGCGCACCGAGCGCGACACGCCGTGTCCTGGACCCAGTGCGAGATCATTTGCGTCGGGTACGGCGCTCGTGCCGGGTTGGACGCGGGGTGGCGGGGGCGGTCAGGAGTCGAGGACGAGCGCGGCGAGACGGCGTACGTCGTCGTCGAGGAGCCGCTCGGAGGCTCGGAACCGGGCGCCAGGGCAGTCGAACTCGTAGACGTACTGGTCGGCGCCCGTCAGGGGCGTGCTGGCGGCCCGCTGCTCCAAGGCGGTGAAGTCGATTCGCTCGAGCAGCCCGGCGACCTCGCCGGCGCGCGGGTCGTCGGAGTCCAGCTCGACGGCTCCGCGTTGGGTCAGCCCGGCGAAGCCCCCCGAGCGGGTGACCGCGACCGTGCGGGTGTCGCCACCGACCGGACCGGCCGGTGACGGCGCCGAGGCGGCGTCGGGCGTCACGCCGACCTGGGCCCAGGCGGTGGTCACGGCGTCGGCGTGCTCGCCGGCCGCGGCCACGGTCGCGGCGGCGAAGCGGGCAAAGTCGGCGGTGGCCGGCACCCCGGAGGTCAGCGCGGCGAACCAGATGCGCCCCGCCCCCTCCCAGGCCGTCCCCCCGATCGCGGCGGCTGCGAGCTGGAACGCCTTGTTGGGGATGCCGGAGTTGATGTGGACCCCGCCGTTGTCGTCGGTGGTCTCGACGTAGTCGTCCATGTGCCCCGGCTGCGGGTCGCGCCCCAGCCGGGGGTCGTCGTACGCCGTGCCGGGCGCGACCATGGAGCGCAGCGCCACGCCCTGGATCCCGGCGACGAAGATGCCTTCGCCGATGAGCCAGTCGCCGTCGGCGGCGTCCTGGCCCAGCAGCCGCTGCTTCACGCATGCGCCGACGACGTCGGACATCGACTCGTTGAGGGCGCCGGACTGGCCGGAGTAGACGAGGCCGGCGGTGTACTGCGTCAGGGCGTGGGCGAGCTCGTGGCCCAGCACGTCGACGGGCTCGGTGAAACGGCCGAACAGCACGCCGTCGCCGTCGCCGAAGACCAGCTGGGTGCCGTCCCAGAACGCGTTGGCGTAGTCCTGCCCGTAGTGGACCGTCGCCACCGCGGTGGCCCCGTCGCCGTCGTAGGACGAGCGACCCCAGTCGGAGAGCAGCGCCTGGGTGGCCTCCAGGCCGACCGCGGCCTCGTCGACCGCGGCGTCCCCGGTCTCCGGGTCGCCAGGGCTGCGCACGAGGCCACCCGGCAGCGTCTCGGTGCCGGCAGCGTCGTGCACCTGCCAGGCGGGACCGTCCGCAGCGCCGACGGCGCCTCGGAGCACCCCGGCTGAGGCACGTCGCTCGCGGAAACCCCTGTCGAGCCGCAGCATGCGCTCGCCGAGCTCCACCAGCACGGGTTCGTCGGCCTCGGTCAGCCGCCGCAGCAGGTGGGGCGGCACGATCGAGCAGACCGCAGCAGCGCCGGCGGGGCGGTGAGGGGCCGAGGGGAGGAGCGGGCTGGAGGGGCGGGGCGGGGTGGAGGTCATGCTCCGACCCTCACCCCGAGTCGCGACACTTCACAACCCCCACCGGGTGGCCTCAGGTCGTTCCGACGTCAGGCGGGTGGCCTCAGGTCGTTACCGACGTCAGGCGGGTGGCCTCAGGTCGTTACCGACTGAGGGCGCTCCGGTGGGGGTCTGGAGGGTCCTCAGGTCGTTTCCGACGTCAGGCGGGTGGCCTCAGGTCGTTACCGACGTCAGGCGGGTGGCCTCACGTCGTTACCGACGCGGGGCCGCTCCGGCGGGGCGGCGCCGTCACCCCTGGTAGGCGGTCACCACCGACGGTCGCGGGAAGCCCTCGCCGGGCCAGGTGCTGATCGGCGTCTCGAACGTCGCGGCGTCGTCCTCGCCCGGGTGCTGCACGGCGACGAACACCGTCTTCTGGTCGCGGGTGATGACCGGCCCGCAGGTCTCCGCGCCCGGTGGCACGGTGAGGAACTGCAGCACCTGACCGCGGCGCGCCCCCGCGGTGGGCACCCGGAACAGGCCGTCGTTCGACCCGAGCTTGTTGCCGTCGGTGGAGATCCACAGGTTGCCCTCCACGTCGAAGGCGACGTTGTCGGGGCAGCTGATGGGGCTGACCTCGTCTGGGTCGTAGCCGGCGAAGTAGGTCTCGGGCGCGTCGGGGTCGCCGCAGACCAGCATGAGCCGCCAGTCGAAGACGGGCCGGTCGTGGTCTCCGTTGCGGGCGACCATCTCCAGCACGTAGCCGTTGCGGTTGCCGCTCGCAGGCTCCAGCTCGGAGTGGAGCGAGTCGCGGACCATGGACTCTGCCAGCGGGTTGGCCTCGTCGACCGGGAACAGCGTCCCTCGCTTGTCGTTGTTGGTCAGGCAGGCATAGACGCGTCCGTTGACCGGGTTGACGTCGACGTCCTCGGGCCGGTCCATCCGGGTCGGGGCGACCTGGTCGGCGGCCAGCCTGGTGTCGATGAGCACGTCGGCCACCGACATCCCCTCGACGAACGACTCGGTGTCGCTGCACAGCGGCACCCAGCGTCCCACGCCGTCGTACTCGGGGGCGGGGTCCGGGGTCTCGTCGGTGAGCCGGCCGACGTAGAGCGTGCCCCGCGTCAGCAGCCCCATGTTGTGCCGCCTCGCCCTTGCGCTCCGGCCCGACCGCACCCGGTCGGCGGAGACGAACTTGTAGAGGTACTCGCCCTTCTCGTCGTCGCCCATGTAGGCGACCGCGTGCCCGGAGTCGGAGATCACGATGTTCGCGCCCTCGTGCTTGAGGCGACCCAGCATGGTGTGCTTGCGGGGCGTCGACTTCTTGTCGAAGGGGTCGACCTCGACGATCCACCCGAAGCGGAAGCCCTCGTGCGGCTCCTGGCTCAGGTCGAACCGGTCGTCGACCGTCTCCCAGCCACGCGAGTCCTTCGGCTTCGGCTCGAACCCGTAGCGGGTGTACGACGCGGCGTACTCGGGCGGCAGGGTGCCGTCGCTGGCCACGAAGTACTGGTTGATGTTCTCCTCGCCCGAGAGCACCGTGCCCCACGGCGTCACGCCGCCCGAGCAGTTGTTGAGCGTGCCCAGCACGGTGCGGCCCCGGGGGTCGGCGCTGGTGCGCATCCTTTCGGTGCCGGCGGCCGGTCCGTCGAGGCGGAACGGGGTGCCGGTGTGGAAGCGGCGGTTGTAGGGGTTGTCGAGCCCTGCCACCTTCCACGAGCCGGAGCGTCGGCCGCGGCGCAGCTTGACCACCGACAAGCCGTGCGAGGCCATCGCGATGCGCTTGATCTCGTCGGCGTCGTAGGCGTTCGCGGGGAACATCAGCTCCTCGTTGGTGTACTCGTGGTTGCTGAACATCACCGCCGAGTCGCGCCGCAGCGGCAGCACCGCGAGGAAGTCGTTGTTGTAGCCGAACTGGCGCTTCGCCTTCGCGGGCGTCTGGGCGTCGACGTCGAAGTCAGGGGCGCCGGGCAGGATGGGGTCGCCCCACGAGATGACGACGTCGCTGCGGAAGCCGGGGGGCACGCTCACCCGGTCGCGCACGTTGGGGGGACCGGCGAGAAGCGCACCGTCCCCATCGTCGCGCCAGCCTGTCGCTGCGTCGGGGCCGCGACGGGAGGAGCAGCTGCGGCGGGGGCCGGCAGTCCACCGAGGACCAGGGCGCCCGCACCGGCGGCGGCTCCACCCAGCACCGTACGGCGCGCGATCGCCCGGGTCGCGATGTCGGCGAACTCCGGGTTGTCGGTGGTGTTGGGCAGCGGCTTGTCGCAGGCGTCGCCACAGCGGTAGCGGCACGTCATCCGGCTGCGCGAGCCGTGACGAGGGCCGGACGGGTCCGAGAGGAGCGGCAGATAGGTCGTCATCGTCCGACTCTGTACCTGAGACGCCCGTCACACAAGCCCCTCGAGCGTTCCGGTGCCTCACGGCCGACGCCCACGACCTCGGCGGCGGTCGTGGGCGTCGGAGCCTGAGCAGGGGTCAGGTGCGGTACTGCACCGTCACCGAGGGGCGGGGGAAGTCGTCGGTGTGCGGCCACGTGCTGGCCGGCGACTCGAACGTCGCGCCGCTCGATCTCGCCGGGGTGCTGCACCGCCGACGAAGACCGTCCGGTCGTCGGCCGTGATGAACGGGCCCGCAGGTCTCCGCGCCCAGCGGCACGGTGAGGAACTGCTTGACCTCGCCGCGGCGCGGGCCGGCGACGGGCACCCGGAAGAGCCCGTCGTTGGAGCCGAGGACGTTGCCGTCGGTGGAGACCCACAGGTTGCCGGCACGGTCGAAGGCGACGTTGTCGGGGCAGCTGATGGGGCTGACCTTGTCCTTCGGGAAGCCCGCGAAGTAGGTCTCCGGCGCCTCCGGGTCCCCGCACACCAGCATCAGCTGCCACCGGAAGCCGGCCCGGGCGTGGTCGCCGCCGCGCGGGGTGATCTCCAGGACGTAGCCGTTGCGGTTGCCCCTGGCGGGGGTCAGCTCGGCGCCCGGGGCGGAGCGCACCATGCTGCTCGCGATCGGGTTCGCCTCGTCGACCGGGTACGCCGTACCGCGGTTGCTGTTGTTGGTCAGCGCGCAGTAGACCTTGCCGTTGACCGGGTTGACCTCGACGTCCTCAGGGCGGTCCATCCGCGTGGGGGCGACCTTGTCGGCGGCCAGGCGGGTGTCGATGAGCACCTCGGCCACGCTCATCCCGTCGACGAACGACTCGGTGTCGCTGGTCAGCGGGATCCAGGTGCCGGTGCCGTCGTACTCCGGGGCCGCGTCGGGGGCCTCGTCGCTGAAGCGGGCGACGTACAGCGTGCCCTCGGTCAGCAGCGTCATGTTGTGGCGCTTCGCGCGGGCGGTGCGGCGGCGGTCCATCTTCTTGCGGCTGACGAACTTGTAGAGGTAGTCACCGCGCTCGTCGTCGCCGGTGTAGGCGACCACGCGTCCGTCGTCGGCGACCGCGATGTTCGCGCCCTCGTGCTTGAGGCGTCCGAGCATGGTGTGCTTGCGCGGCGTGGAGCTGCGGTCGTAGGGGTCGACCTCCACGACCCAGCCGAAGCGGAAGGGCTCGTTCGGCTCCTGGTCGAGGTCGAAGCGCTCGTCGACGGTGCTCCACCTGCGCTCGCTGGTGGGGGCGATGCCGTAGCGCGCGTAGGAGGCGGCGAAGTCGGCCGGCAGCGTGCCGCCGCTCGCCTCGAAGTACTGGTTGAAGTTCTCCTCACCGGAGAGCACGGTCCCCCACGGCGTGATGCCGCCGGAGCAGTTGTTGAGCGTGCCCAGGACGGTGCGCCCCGTCGGGTCGGCGCTGGTGCGCAGCCGCTCGTCGCCGGCGGCGGGGCCGTCGAGCTCGAAGGGGGTGGCGAGGTGGATGCGGCGGTTGTAGGCGTTGGCGCGGCTGCTGACCTTGTAGGCGCCGGGGCGGCGGTGGCGCTCGATCTTCACCACCGACATGCCGTGCGAGGCCATGGCGATGCGCTTGATCTCCTCGGCGCCGTAGCTCGCCGGGAACATGAGTGCCTCGTCGGTGTACTCGTGGTTGCAGACCATGAGGAAGGCGTCCCGGCGCAGCGGCAGCACCCCGACGTAGTCGTTGTTGTAGCCGAACTGCTGCTGCGCCTTCTCGGGCGTCTGGGCGTCGACGTCGAAGGCCGGGGCGTCCCGGGTGACCGGATCACCCCAGCGGATCAGGACGTCGCTGCGGAAGCCGGGCGGGACCGTGACCTGGTCGGCCTTGTTCGGCGCGACGGAGGCGAACCGCGTACGGCTCAGGGGGGCGCCCGGTCCGGTGGCTCCGCCGGCCCGGGCCGCGGGTGCGGCGGCGGCCGGCTCGGCGAGGGTGGCGCCGACCACGATCGCGCCGGCGCCGGCGGCGCCGGCCTTGAGCACCGAGCGGCGGGCGAAGGCGCGCCGGGCCACGGTCGCGAACTCGGTGTGGTCGGTCTGGTTCGGGACCGGCTGGTCACACGCGTTGCCGCACTTGTAGGCGCAGGTCATCAGGCTGCGCGAGCCGTGCCGCGTCGTGGCGGCGTCCGAGATCAACGGGAGAAAGGTCGTCATGCCCAGACCCTCTGGTCCCCGGCTGCCCGGCAGGTGCACAGCACCCGAACCCCCGGTGAACAGGCTGGACATCTTCTGAACGAGATCGCTGGCTCGGGGGTCAGGCGCCGGTGGAGGCGTCGAGCTGCAGCGCGGTGAGGTCGTCACGGGAGGGACGGCGCTGGCGGTTGCGCAGCGTGTCGAGGGTGAACAGCGCCAGGGCGAGCCAGATGGCGGCGAAGGCCAGCCACCGGACGGTCGGCATCTCCTCGCCGTAGAGGAACACCCCGATGACGAAGTGCAGGGTCGGGGTGCCGTACTGCAGCAGTCCCAGCGTCGTCAGGGGCACCCGCGTCGCGGCGCCCCCGAAGCAGATCAGCGGCAGGGCGGTCACGAGACCGCTGGTGGTGAGCAGCAGCAGGTGCCACGGCCAGTCCTCGAGGGACTCCGCCTGACCGGCCGCGCCGAGCCACCACAGGTAGCCGAGCGCCAGCGGTACGACGAGCAGGGTCTCGACGGTGAGCCCCTCGACCGCCCCGACGTCGGCCTTCTTGCGGACCAGCCCGTAGCCGGCGAAGGAGAAGGCCAGCGTGAGGGCGATCCACGGCGGCGACCCGAGGGCGAGCGTCAGCCAGACCACCGCGGCGGCGGCGATGGCCAGCGCCAACCACTGGGTGCGCCGCAGCCTCTCGCCGAGGACGAGCACCCCCGCGAGGACGGTGACCAGCGGGTTGATGAAGTAGCCGAGGCTGACCTCGACGACCTGACCACTGTTCACGCCGTAGATGAACATGCCCCAGTTGACCGAGATCAGCACCGCCGCGACCATCAGCAGCCACCGGGTCCTCCTCGCGCGCAGCACCGCACGCACCCGCCGACCGCGCCGCAGCAGCACGACGAGCAGCACCATGACGAGGGCCGACCACGTCACCCGGTGCGCCAGCAGCTCCACCGCGCCGGCCGGCTCGAGCAGGGGCCAGTAGAGCGGGAACAGCCCCCACAGCGCATAGGCGGCGACGCCGAGCAGGAACCCCTTACGTCGCTCGTCCACTCAGCGGACCACTCCTCAGATCACTGTCCAGGTGTCGCCGCCGCCGAGGAGGTCGCCGAGCGCCTGGGTGCGGTCGACGGTGCCGGCCTGGGCGGTGGCGACCTGGGCGCGGGTCTGGTCGTCGTACGTCGGGCGCTCGACCTGGCGGAAGATGCCGATCGGGGCCTGGTGGAGGTAGCCGGCGTCGGTGAGCCGCGACAGGGCGAAGGCCGGCGTCGGGTCGTCGGCGTGAGCGTCGTGGACCAGCAGGTCGGCGGTCGTGACACCGTCGGTCGAGCCTGTCGAGACCAGGTCCACCACGCGGACGCCGCCGGTTGCCGGGTCGCGCACGACGCCCTTGGTGGCGTTGCCGTCCTCGTCGGGGCGGCCGAAGGTGACCGGCTCGCCGTGGCGCAGCGGGATGATCGCGTCCGCGGCCGAGGAGTCCTTGGCGCCCTTGATGGCGTCGAAGGCGCCGTCGTTGAAGATCGGGCAGTTCTGGAAGATCTCCACCAGGGCGGTGCCGCGGTGGGCGGCGGCGGCCGAGAGCACCTCGGTGAGGTGCTTGCGGTCGGAGTCGATGGTGCGGGCCACGAAGGTCGCCTCGGCGCCCAGCGCCAGCGAGACCGGGTTGAAGGGGCGGTCGACCGAGCCCATGGGGGTGGACTTCGTGACCTTGCCGACCTCGGAGGTGGGGAGTACTGGCCCTTGGTCAGGCCGTAGATCCGGTTGTTGAACAGCAGGATCGTCATGTTGACGTTGCGCCGCATGGCGTGGATCAGGTGGTTGCCGCCGATGGACAGCGCGTCGCCGTCGCCGGTCACGACCCAGACGGAGAGGTCCTCGCGGGCGGTGGCGATGCCGGTCGCGATCGCCGGCGCGCGGCCGTGGATCGAGTGCATGCCGTAGGTGTCGAGGTAGTAGGGGAAGCGGCTCGAGCAGCCGATGCCCGACACGAAGACGATGTTCTCGCGGCGCAGGCCGAGGGTGGGCAGGAACCCCTGCACCGCGGCCAGCACGGCGTAGTCCCCGCAGCCGGGGCACCAGCGGACCTCCTGGTCGGAGGTGTACTCCTTGCGGTTCTGCGGCTCGTCGGTGGTGGGGACGCCGGTCAGGCCGGGGAAGGGGAGGTCCAGGGGTTCGGCGCTCATCGGGCGTCCTCTCGCTGCTGGGTGTCGACCGGCTCGAAGGTCGGGTCGGTGGAGGCGACCAGGCTCGACAGCGCCTCCGCCAGCTCGGCGGCCTTGATCGGCATGCCGTTGACCTGGTTGTAGCCCACCGCGTCGACGAGGTAGCGGGCGCGCAGCAGCAGGGACAGCTGGCCCAGGTTCATCTCCGGCACCAGCACGGCGTCGTAACGGCGCAGGATCTCGCCGAGGTCCTGCGGGAACGGGTTGAGGTGGCGCAGGTGGAGCTGGGCGACCTGACCCCCGGCGGTGCGCACGCGGCGGCAGGCCGCGCCGATCGGCCCGTAGGTCGATCCCCACCCGACCACGAGGACCTTGGCCGACCCGGAGGGGTCGTCGACCTGCAGCGGCGGGAGGGAGGCGGCGATGCGGTCGACCTTCGCCTGGCGGGTGCGGACCATGAGGTCGTGGTTGGCCGGGTCGTAGGAGATGTTGCCGTGGCCCTCGCCCTTCTCGAGGCCGCCGATGCGGTGCTCGAGTCCGGCCGTGCCCGGGACGGCCCAGGGACGGGCGAGGGTGTCCTCGTCACGCAGGTAGGGCCAGAACTCCTCGACGTCCTCGCCCTTCTTGGTGAGCGTCTTGTTGGGCTCGGTGGCGAAGGCCGGGTCGATGCGGGGGAGGTCGTCGACGGACGGGACGGCCCACGGCTCGGAGCCGTTGGCCAGCATGCCGTCGGAGAGCAGCATCACCGGGGTGCGGTAGGTGACCGCGATCCGGATGGCCTCGACGGCGGCGTCGAAGCAGTCGCCGGGCGACTGCGGCGCCACGACGGGCACGGGCGACTCGCCGTTGCGCCCGAACATCGCCTGGAGCAGGTCGGCCTGCTCGGTCTTGGTGGGCAGCCCGGTGGAGGGGCCGCCGCGCTGGACGTCGACGACGACCAGCGGCAGCTCGGTCATGACGGCCAGGCCGATCGTCTCCGACTTCAGGGCCACGCCCGGGCCCGACGTGGTGGTCACGCCGAGCGCGCCGGCGAAGGACGCCCCGAGGGCGGCGCCGACACCGGCGATCTCGTCCTCGGCCTGGAGCGTGGTCACGCCGAACCGCTTGTGCTTGCTGAGCTCGTGGAGGATGTCGCTGGCCGGCGTGATCGGGTAGGAGCCGAGGAACAACGGGAGGTCGGACTGCACCGCGCCGGCGACCAGGCCGTAGGACAGCGCCAGGTTGCCGGTGATGTTGCGGTAGGTGCCTGCGCGCATCGGGGCCGGCTTGATCTCGTACTGCACGGCGAAGGCCTCGGTGGTCTCGCCGTAGTTCCAGCCGGTGTGGAAGGCCGCGACGTTGGCGTCGCGGATGTCGGGGACCTTGGCGAAGCGGCGCTCGAGGAAGGTCACGGTCGTCTCGGTGGGACGGCCGTACATCCACGAGACCAGCCCGAGCGCGAACATGTTCTTGGCGCGTGCGGCGTCCTTGCGCGAGAGCCCGAACTCCTTGACCGCGGCCACCGTCATCCCGGTCAGGTCGACGGCGTGGACGGCGAACGCCTCGAGGGTGTCGTCCTCGAGCGGGTTGGCGGCGTAGCCGGCCTTGGCCAGGTTGCGGCCGGAGAAGTCGTGGGTGTCGACGATGACCGTGGCCCCGCGCGGAAGGTCGGGGAGGTTCGCCTTCAGGGCCGCGGGGTTCATGGCCACGAGCACGTCGGGACGGTCGCCCGGGGTGAGGATGTCGTGGTCGGCGAAGTGGACCTGGAACGAGGACACGCCGGGGAGGGTGCCCTGGGGGGCGCGGATCTCGGCGGGGAAGTTCGGCAGCGTGGACAGGTCGTTGCCGAAGGAGGCCGTCTCCTGGGTGAACCGGTCGCCGGTGAGCTGCATGCCGTCACCGGAGTCCCCGGCGAATCGGATGATGACCCGGTCCAGCTGCTTGACCTCTGTGGCCACTGACGATCAGCCCTTCTCCTCGACGCGGCGCTCGCGCGGGGGTGCTCCGGTCGGAGAATCCCCAGTTCTAGAACACGTTCTCGTGACGTGGCGCCTTTGAAAGTGTACGTCGCGGCGCTGGTGCCGGACCGCCCGCGGACGCAGGGCAAGACGGTTGTGACGCGCGACTCATCGGCGCGGTGCGTGTCGCGGACCCGCAGCCGGGCCCTGTTCTCGATCCACACGACAGTCACCTGGTGGCTCGGATCCACCGCAGAGGCGTGTCAGTACTGGTGGAAGAACCGGAACATCTGCTTCTCGGCCCCCGGGCACGTGATGTTCAGGTCACGCTCGTACTGCACCCACTGTCCCATCACGCCGTCGCCGCCCTGGATCGTCCAGTCCGGACCGCAGCGGCTGAGCGCCTCGGCCTGCGACGTCTGCCCGGCTGCGCGCCACTCCGGTACGCCGCCCAGGGTCAGCTCACCGACCACGCCCTCGTAGAGCGCGGGGGTGGAGTACACCCCGATGCCGAAGCCGCTGTCGGTGTAGCCGCGGGCGGCGCCGGCGATCACCGCGGCGTTGGCGGCCTTGTCAGCGCTCCACTCGAAGGTCGGCACCGGCTCGACGTCGATCCACACGATCGGCGTCGACAGCCCGGCGGCCTCGAGGTTGGCGAGGTTGTAGAGCGACTGCTGGAAGCCGACGTTCTGCAGCCGTCCTCGTGCGGTGCCGGCGTCGAACGGGCCCTTGCCGCCGTACTTCGCGAGGGTGGCCGCGTCGGGGAAGCTGTGCACGGCGTACGCCGACGCCATGAGGTTGCGCTGCTCGACCCAGTCGACCTGGCTCTCCAGGCACGGGTTCGGTGTGAATCCCGGACCGTTGGTCAGCCCGATGACCACGTACTCGGCCTGTGGGAGCGGCATCGGCATGCCCAGCGTTCGCTTCGCGGGAATCCCCATCCCGGTGGGGCACTGCGGCCACGAGATGTCGCCGCCCAGCACGGGTCTGTCGAACACCGGCGGCATGCCCAGCTTCGGGACCTTGATGTCGGGGCGCTTCAGCGGCACCGGCGGCTTGCGGACCTGCTTCTTCCTCGCCGGGACGGGCTTCAGCGAAGGGCTGGGGAGCGCCTCGGGCAGCTCGGCCGAGGAGCTCGTGGTCACCGACGGCGTGGGCACCGTCGTCTCGCTCGCGGCGTCGAGGTCGTCCATCAGCTTGCCGCCGCAGCCGGCGAGCAGCGTCGCGGCCGTCGCCAGCGCGACCAGGCGGCCGAGGCGGCCGAGACGGCCGAGACGGCCGAGCCCGCCCGCCCCGCCCCAGTGGCTACGGTCCCCGTCGATCCCCATGCGCGTCACTCCCTCGTGAGGGGCCATGGTCCCACGCATCATCTCCTGGCGGTCCTGGTCCGTGGAGACCGGCGGTCGACGGTCGAACGCTGCCGGTGGGCGGGCAGTCCGTACGTCGGTACCGACCTGTGACGGCAAGCCTCACGTCGGTACCGACCTGTGACGGCAAGCCTCACGTCGGTACCGACCTGTGGACGTTCTCGCGGTCCCACGGGCGTCCGCGCGTCGGTACCGACCTGTGGAGGCAAGCCTCACGTCGGTACCGACGTGAGGACGGGCGGCACCCGGGCCCCCGGTCGGGGTCAGACGGAGCGTTCGAAGAGGAGCTCGCGGCCGTCGTCGGCGTCCCACTGCTCGCCGACCTGGTGGAAACCGAGGCCTGCGATGGTGGCCAGCGAGGCGACGTTCTCGGGGCTGATGCTGGCACGCAGCAGGTGCACGCGCGGGTCGCTCCCGAGATGGTCGATCGTCTGAGCGAGCAGGGCCCTCGCGTGCCCGCGGCGGCGGCAGGCCGGGTCGATCGTGTAGCCGACCTCCACGCGGCCCTCGGCGTCGGGCGCCGCGTGGAAGCCGATGTGGCCGATCACGCGGCCGGCGTCGGGACCGTCGAGGGCGACCGCCGGTCGGGCGATCCACTCGAGGTCCTGCGGGGCGTCCTGCAGCTGGCGCAGCCGCAGCCGCCACAACCACGTCTCGTCGGCGATGAAGTCGGTGAGGTCAGTGCCGCACCGGGCGCTCGCGGCGGCGAGGTCGCCGGCGGCCAACGCCTCCAGGGCGGCCATGTCGAGGGGGACGAGTCGGTGCACCCTGCGACGGTAGGGCCCCCACCGCGCCAGCGTCGCGTGTGGCAGGGTCGCGAACATGAGGCGTCGGCACCGGGTCACCGACATCGCCGCGCAGGCGGGGCTCAGCCGCGCGACGGTCGACCGGGTGCTGCACGCCCGGCCGGGGGTGCGCCCCGAGACCGTGACCCAGGTCGAGCGGGCGCTCGCGGAGCTCGACCGGCAGCACGCGCAGGTCGAGCTGTCGGGGCGCACGCTGATCCTCGACCTGGTGATGCAGGCGCCGGCCCGCTTCGCGCTCGCGTCCCAGCAGGCGCTGGAGGTCGAGCTGCGGTCGCTGCGTCCGGCGGTGGTCCGGGTGCGCTCCCACATGAGCGAGGACAGCGACCCCGACGCGGCGGCCGCCGCGCTCGACGAGGTACGGCGACGCGGCTCGCACGGTGTCGTGCTCAAGGCCCCCGACGACCCGCGGGTGGCGGCCGCCGTCGACCGGCTGGTCGGGTCGGGGGTCCCGGTCGTCACCTTCGTCACCGACGTGTCGGGCAGTCGTCGCTCGGCGTACGTCGGCGTGGACAACCACGCTGCCGGTGCGACGGCGGCGTACCTGGTGACGCGGTGGGCCGGGACGACCGGCGACGTGCTGGTGAGCCTGAGCAGCTCGTCGTTCCGCGGGGAGGAGGAGCGTGAGCGAGGCTTCCGCGACACGCTCGCCCGGCTGGCTCCGGCCCGCGGGGTCGTCGAGGTGACCGGAACCGACGGGCGCGACGCCACGGTGCTCGCGGCCGCCGCGGAGACGCTGAGCGCCCACGACGGCATCGACGCCGTCTACTCCGCCGGCGGTGGCAACGTGGCGATCCTGGACGCCTTCGCCGCGCGGGGGCGTACGCCGAGCGTGTTCGTGGCGCACGACCTGGACACCGACAACCGGCGCCTCCTGCGAGCCCACCGCATCTCGGCGGTGCTCCACCACGACCTCCGCGGCGACCTGCGACGGGCCTGCCGGCTGTTGCTGCAGGCGGGCGGCCGGGCGCCCGGCACCCCGACCTCCCGTCCGTCGCAGATCCAGGTCGTGACGCCGTTCAACGAGCCGGCGGGGCTGGTCGACGACCGGGACGTCGAGGGCTGAGAGCCTGCGTCAGTCGTGGGCGCCAGGCACCGTCTGGTCCCAGTCGATGACCGATCCGGTGACGACGCCGCTGCGCTCGGACAGCAGGAGGACGACCATGGCGGCGATGTCGTCGACCTGGCCCAGCCGGCCCATCGGCAACGTCGCCGCAGCCCGCTCGCGCCAGTCGTCGCCGGCGCCGTGGAAGCGCCGCTGCACCGCGTCCTCACCGTCGGTGTCGGTCCAGCCGATGTTGAGCCCGTTGATCCGGATCCGGTCCCAGCGGTGCGCGTGGGCGGCGTTGCGGGTCAGCCCGGCCAGCGCCGCCTTCGAGGTGGCGTACGGCGCCAGGTAGGGCTGACCACCGTGGGCGGACATCGTGACGACGTTGACGATCGTGCCGGGCTCGCCTCGTCGCACGAGCTCGCCCACGACCTCCTGCATGAGGAAGAAGGGGCCGCGCACGTTGACGGCCACGTGCTGGTCGAACAGCTCCGGGCTCGTGTCGAGCAGGGTGCCGCGCGAGGTCAGCCCGGCGGCGTTGACCAGCCCGTCGACCCGCCCCAGCAGCCGCACCGCCTCTGCGACGGTCGCGCGGACCACCTCGACGTCGGCGACGTCGCACGCCACGAAGTGCACCTGGCGGCCCGGGGCGCCGGTGGCGAGACGCTCGGCCGCTGCTTCTCCGACGTCGCGACGACGCCCGGTCACCACCACGTCGGCGCCCTGGCGCAGGGCCTCGGCGGCCACGGCGAGCCCCAGGCCCTGGGTGCCACCGCTGACGAGCACGGCCCGCCCGGCGAGCAGGTCGTCGGCCACGGATCAGCCCACCTGGGAGTGACGGCGACCCTGCTGGGCGGCGAGCGCCTCGACAAGGGCCTCGGTCGACCAGTCGTCGGTGATCGCCCGGTGCAGCAGGTCGGCCTGGCTCGGCGGCGCGAGCGCCCCGACGGGCTGGTCGAGGTCGAGGTTGGTGGGGAAGGGGTAGGCCTCGGCGGCGGCGGCCACCACGCGTCCGATCGCGCCGGGGTCGCCACCCTCGGCACGCCAGCGGCGCAGCACGGGGTGGACGGCGGCACAGATCGCGAGGGTGTCGACGGTCTCCATGGCCCGTCCGAAGGCGCTGGAGACCTGCAGCAGGTTGGCCATGCGGCGTACGTCGGTCGTGAGGTTGGTGCCGGCGCCGTGGAACAGCGCCGGGTTGAAGAAGACTGCGTCGCCCTTGCTCAGCGGGAGCTGGACGTGGTGCTGCTCGAAGTACGCCGTGAACGTGGGGTCGTGGTAGCCGAGGTAGCCGGCCGGGTACTTCTGCGAGTGAGGCAGGTAGAGGGTCGGCCCGGTCTCGACGGGCATGTCGACGTGGGCCACCGCGCCCTGCAGCGTCAACCCGGGAGAGAGCGCGTGGACGTGCGCGGGGTAGGCCTGCGCCTGCTCACGGTCCATGAAGCCGAGGTGGTAGTCGCGGTGCGCCACCTGCGCCTTCCCGCCCGGGTTGACCACGTTGACCTGCGACGTGACCTGGTAGCCGGGGCCGAGCCAGGCCTCGCTGACCAGGGCGAGGACCTCGTTGGCGTAGTAGGCGGCGAACGTCGCAGGGGCCGCGACAGCCAGCTTGTCCAGCGCGCCCCAAACCCGGTCGTTCGCACCCGGCGCGGCGAAGTGGTCACCCGAGACCGTGCCGGCGGCCTTCTGCGCCGCGATGAGTGCCTCGAACGCCGCGGTCGCCGTCTCGACCGTGGTGGCGTCGAAGGCGCCGCTGAAGACCACGATGCCCGGCCCGTCCAGCAGGGCGTCCGCCAGCTCGGTCTGGAGCGCACGGCGCGTGGCGGGGTCGGCGGCCGCGGACCGCCAGCGCTCGCGGTACACCAGGACCTGGGAGAGGACCTCGTCGGCGTACGGGTACCGGGTGGGGTCGGTCTCGACCTCCACGAGCGCGCGCAGGTCGTCGAGGCGGCAGTCCGCGGGGGAGTACCACCCCGTGGTGACGGTGGTGGCGCCGTGGTCGGCCCCGGCCGGGGTGCTGGTCGTGGCCCGGACAGCCGGGGTGCTCGGTGTGGTCGCCGTCATGGCTCGACGGTAGGACCGTGCACCGCCCTACGACGGACCGGATCGCCTCAAGAACGCCTCAGGGGTCGCCGTCGGGCCCGCAGCGTCGGTGAGCTCGGCGACGAACAGGGCCCGACCCGAGGGGGAGGGCCGTCGCCGGACGGTCAGCTCGACGAGCAGCTCGCTGCCGTCCTCACGGACCGCGGGCACGCGGACGGGTACGTCGAGCAGCGCGCCCCGGCCCGACAGCAGGTGCATCGTGAACCCGGCCAGGTGGGCCTGGTGGAGACGCTCGGGGATGATCGCGATGAGTCGGTGCCCGACCAGCGCGTCCTCGTGGTAGCCGAGGAGCTCGAGGGCCGCCGGGCTGGCGGCCAGGATGCGGTTGGTGTCGTCGGCCACGATCGTGGCCGGACCGGTGCCGTCGAGGTCGCGCTCGTCCCACTCCATCGGGGGCCGGTGGGGAGCGTCGAGGTCGTCGGAGCTCAAGACCCACGCGCGAGGCTCCTCGCCCCGTCCCTGCTCAGCGACGGACGCGCACAACCAGCGCCGCATCGCGCGCATCTCGGGTTGGGTCACCGGGGTCAGGAAGCCCCCTTCGTCGGCCAGGACGAGACCGGCGTCGAGCATCTCGTCGAGGAGCCGGAAGTTGGCCAGGGAGTCGCGTGGCACCCGGAGGGCCACCCTCGGCGCCTTCACCCGTGACCCGGTCGCAGCGTCCATCAACGTCGCCGGGTCGTCCCCGAGCTCGGGGACGGGGATGTTCTCGGCCAGCAGGGCCAGCGCGTCGCTCGCAGCGGCGTGTGCCTCGATCACCGCACCGTGGGCGGAGGCGTCGTCGCCGTCGCCGGTCTGGTCCAGCCGGACCAGGAGGTACTCGCGCAGGAACGTCTCGGCGTGCATCTGCCAGGCGGCGTGCAGAAGGAGGGGTACGTCGAGCAGGGTCACCTCGACGTACGGGTCGTGGGGGCGGGGTGCGTCGTCGAGCCCGGCCGAGGCGTGGTCGGGGGCGACAGGTGCGGTGCGGCGGCCCCGGGTCTCGCCGAGCTCGAACCAGACCGTCTTCCCGGCGGCGGTCATCTCGACGCCCCAGCGCGCCAGCAGGTCCAGCAGGCGGAGGCCGCGACCGGTCCCGGCGAGCTCGCCGTACTCACGCACGATGGGGCTGTGCGGGCTGCCGTCGGAGACCTCGATACGGACCCCGGACCGCACCTGTCGGGCCGTCAGCTCGATCGGGCCGCCGGCGTGGACCAGGGCGTTGGTGACCACCTCGCTCGTGAGCAGCTCGGCGTCGGCGGAGAGCTCCGGGCTGGCCGAGCGTGCGACGACCCGGCGTACCAGCTGCCGGGCGTGAGACACGCTCGAGGGGTGCGCCGGGAGCTCCACTCCCTGCTCGCACGCCGCCATGGGACATGTCTATCGGACGCAGGTCGGGCCGCGCAGAGGAAGGGCCGAGCTCTGGACGGAGCCGGTGACAGGAGTCGAACCCGCGACATCCTCATTACAAGTGAGGCGCTCTACCAACTGAGCTACACCGGCGTGCGCCGCGCGGCACCCGCGCGGACCGGGCAATCGTAGTGGGAGCTCCGGGTCAGCGTGCGAGGGCCAGCTCGGCCCAGACCACCTTGCCGGCCCCCGGTTGGGCGTCGAGGCCCCAGGCCGACGCGACCGCGTCGACGAGCACCAGGCCCCGGCCGTGCTCCTCGGTGGCGCTGTGTGGCTGCGGCTCCGGCGTGCCCACGCCCCGGTCGCCCACGTCGATGCGCAGGGACGCCGCACTCAGCGTCAACCGGATCTCGCAGTCGGACTCGGCGTGCGTGACGGCGTTGGCGGCCAGCTCGCTGGTCACCAGCAGCGCGTCGTCCTGCAGCGACTCCAGGCCCCACTCCTGCAGCCTCTCGGCGACGAAGCGTCGGGCCAGGTGCACGCTGGTGAGCTTCTTGGGCAGCCCCAACGACACCTGGGTCGTCTCCGGGTGCGCCTCGGCGAGCTCGCCGCGACCGACCGACTCCACGAGGTCGACGAGGTAGCCCAGCTCGACGTCCTTGCGGACGTAGGCCTCGACCTCGGACTCGAGGCCGGAGTCGTCCGCGCCGGAGAAGACCACGACCTTGCTGCCGGGGGAGGCGGCGCGGACGCGGGTGAGCACCTCGTGACCGGCGAGGTCGGGCAGTCCCAGGTCCAGCACGACGAGGTCCGGCTGGAGCTCGCCGCTCAACCGGACCGCCTCGGCGCCCTGCTCGGCCTCCCCGACGACCTCGAAGCCGCCGCGCAGGCGCAGGGCGCTGCGGACGAGCCGGCGGACGTGCAGGACGTCGTCCACCAGCAGCACGCGGATGGTCGCGGCCGCCACGTCAGCCCCGGCCGTGGGGTGCGACGGTGGGGGACGTGACGGGGAGCTCCAGCACGAACGCGCCCTGCGGTCCCTCGCCCTCGTAGCGGGCGTCGCCGCCGTGCACCCGCGCCAGCTCACGCACGATGTAGAGGCCGAGCCCGGTGCCGCCCGCGGTCGAACCAGTGGCGAACCGCTGGAAGAGCCGCGGCTGCATGTCGCTGCTGACGCCCGGGCCGTGGTCACAGACCCGCAGCACCAACCGGTCCTGGCCGACCCGGGCCGTCATCTCCACCGGAGGGCGGCCGTGGCGGAGTGCGTTGGTGAGCAGGTTCTCCACGGCCTGGGCCAAGCGGTCTGCATCGCCCCGGACGGTCGCGGACGGCAGCGGCTCGACGACGATCTCGGCCGACGGGTGCGTACGTCGTACCGTGTCGACGGCGGCGCCGACGAAGGACGACAGCGCGACGTCGTCGCGCCGGATGGCGAGCTTGCTGCTCTGCAGCCGGGAGGCGGTGAGCAGGTCGTCGACGAGGCGCCGGAGCCGGGCCGCCCCGGAGGTCATCGCCACCAGCGTGTCGCGGCGTTCGGTCTCCGTCAGCAGCCCGTCGTGCTCGGCCAGCAGCTCGGCCGAGCCGCTGAGCAGGGCGACCGGGGTCCGCAGCTCGTGGGCGGTCACCGCCAGGAACTGCGCCTGGTCGTCGGCGGCCTTGCGCAGCCGCTCGTTGAGGACCGCGAGGTCGGCGTTGGCGTGGCGCAACGCCTCCAGCGCCGCCTCTCGCTCCTGCTCCAGCTGCCGGCGCGACGTGGTGTCCCGGGTGACCTTGGCGAAGCCGACGTGGCGGCCCTCGGAGTCGTGCACCGCCGTGATGAGCACGCTGGCCCAGAACTGGGAGCCGTCCTTGCGCAGGCGCCAGCCCTCCTCCTCGTAGCGGCCCTCACGCAGAGCGACCTCGAGCTCGTGCTCGGGGTGCCCGTTCGCCGCGACGTCGGGGGGGTAGAACACGCGGAAGTGACGGCCGACGATCTCCTGCGCCGTCCAGCCCTTGCTGCGCTCCGCCCCGGCGTTCCAGCTCGCGATGGTGCCGTCGGGCTCGAGCATGAAGATGGCGTAGTCCTCCACCGCTTCGACCAGCAGACGGAAGCGCTGCTCGCTGCGTCGCAATTCGTCGGCGGTGCCCCCCGAAGAGGGGTCACCAGCCGAGTCGGTCGCCAGGACCTCTCCCATCCTCCGACGCTAGCGGCTCGCGGGCCGCCGCGGGAGACCCGCGCGGGGGGTACGCCGCGCCGCTCAGCCGACGGGCTCGTCATCGAGCTTGGCGTAGTCGGTGACCGTGCCGTCCTTGACGACGAGGCGGGTCTGGTCGCGCAGCTTCACGAAGCGTGCCAGCGCGAGGACGAGGTAGACGATCGAGAGGCCGATGATGGTCCAGCGGTTCATGTCCGAGGTGCCGAAGATGCTGACGAAGAACTGCACCGAGAACAGCCCGATCAGCAGGAGGGCGCCGCGGAAGCTGAGGCTGAGATCGATGAGGATGGCGACGGCGAAGAGTGACTGCGCGCCCGTGATCAGCAGCTCGAAGCGCTGCTCGGTGTCCAACGGCAGGCCGTCGAGGGTGCCCGCGGAGATGGCGAAGACCAGGGGCAGACCTCCCACGAGCAGCGTCCACTGGTTGACCTTGCTCGACAGCAACGCCCCCAGGGAGTCGCCGGCCTTCAGCCTCCAGGCGTAGAGGCAGGCCACGATCAGCTCGGGAGACTCGCTCGCCAGAGGAGCGACCCACTGCACCAGCAGGAACTCCGAGACTCCGATCTCCGCGCCGGTGGCCACCAGGGACTCGGCGAAGTGCTCGGCCGAGAGCAGGATGATGATGGCCGCGAAGACGAACATCACGATCACCCAGGTCCGTCGCGGCCGGGTGTCCTTCTCGCCGACCCACTGCGAGACCCCGAGCAGGTCGGGCTCGGTCGCCGGCATCCTGGCCAGCCGCCACGCGTAGGCGGCGAAGATGGCGAAGAAGACCGCCATGTCGATGAGGGTCAAGGTGTCCTTGAGCGGCAGCGTCAACGAGTAGAGGGTCGCGATCCCGAGGAACACCACCTCGGCCGACATCGTCGGGGCCAGCCGCACCTCACCGGCGTGGGTGCTCGGGCTCTCGGAGGCGTCCTTGTCGTTGCTCGAGCGGCGTGAGTGCCAGACCGCGAGGGTCGCCACCAGCACCACGAGCGGCCAGCCCACGCCGACCAGCACCCGGTTGGCGCCGGTCATGTTGGCCAGGCTCAGGCCGCAGATCTCCGGGCTGCCGCCGGACGCGGCGTACTCCGCGCCGCACTTGGTGGTGAAGACGAAGTCGACGGCGTACTCCGGCAGCACGGCGAGCAGCGCCAGCAGCGCCAGCGCGAGCCCGGCATTGATGTCGACCTGAACCGCCTCGGCCGCCCAGGACAGGACGAAGGCGGCGCCGATGATGGCCGCGCCGTAGACCAACGCCTCGATCGGGGCGCCGAGGTGGACCGTGGGCACCCCGACGTAGGCCGCGAACCCCATCCAGGCCCCCAGCAGGGTGATCGCAGCCGCAAGACCCAGCTGCAGGGGGAACCCGGTCCGGGAGGAGCGGTCCGAGCGCTCGGTGTGCGTCACCTCACAGTCATGCCCACCGGGATCGCGCGCAACCCGCACGACTCCGGCGTGCCTCTGGCAGCCGAGCGTGGTGACCGGGTCAGGGGCCGGGGACGCGCGGAGCGCCGGTGGGGATGGGATCGGGAGGCTCGGGCGGGCCGACCCGCTCGTGGTCGCGGTCGCGCACGGCCCGCTTGATCTGCTCGAGGTTGTTGCGCAGCAGGTCGCTGATCAGCTCGTCCATGCGGGGGTCGCTGAGCATCTCGATCAGGACCCGCAGCGTCGTCTCGCTGACCTCGCTGACGATGGTGTCGTAGCCGGGCAGCCGGCCGATCAGGCGGACGTTGGGGTCCCTCTTGACCTTCTCGGCGACCAGGTCCTTCAGCTCGTCGTGGTTCTCCAGCAGTGCCTGCGAGATGTTCTTCGTGTAGTGGCCCGTCTGGATCACGGCCGCCACCTCGTCGAGGACGACGATGGTCAACGGTCGCTTGACCAGGCCCAGCGCCTTCTCCGACAGCGACGATGCACGGCGTACGACGGCCGGCCGGTGCATGCCCGCGCGCACGAGCAAGGCACCCGCCACCGCAGCCACGACCGAGACGCCGAACACCACGGCGAGCACGAGCAGGATGACCTGGAGCGTGCTGAGACTTTCGAGCCAAGCGGACATGGCCCCATCCTGCCCGAGGGCGCGGGGTCAGGCCGTCTGGTCGAAGGTGGCGGTGTCGATGACGAAGCGGTAGCGCACGTCGCTGTCGACGACCCGGTCCCAGGCGCCGTCGACCTCGTCGACGCCGATGGTCTCGATCTCGGCGCCGATGCCGTGCTCGGCGCAGAAGTCGAGCATCTCCTGGGTCTCGCGGATGCCGCCGATCTTCGAGCCCGCCATGCTGCGCCGCATGGCGGCGAGCGAGAAGGCGTGGAAGTTGTCGGGGCTGTCGGGGATGCCGACGTTGACCATGGTCCCGTTGAGCTTCAGCAGCGAGAGGTACTTGTCGACCGGCAGGTTGGCCGCGACGGTGTTGACGATCAGGTCGAAGCTGTTCCGCAGCTCCTTGAACGTCTGCTTCTCACTGGTGGCGTAGTAGTGATCGGCGCCGAACCGCTTGCCGTCCTCCTGCTTCGACAGCGACTGGCTCAGCACCGTCACCTCGGCACCCATGGCGGAGGCGATCTTGACTCCCATGTGCCCCAGGCCGCCCATGCCGACGATGGCGACCTTCTTCCCGGGGCCGGCGTCCCAGTGGTTGAGGGGGGAGTACAGCGTGATCCCCGCGCACAGCAGCGGGGCGGCCACGTCGAGCTCGACGCCCTCGGGGATGTCGAGGACGTAGTTCTCGTCGACGACGACGGCCTTCGAGTAGCCGCCGAACGTCGGCTCGCCGTCGTACTGCTTGCCGTTGTACGTCGGCACCTCACCCTTGAGGCAGTACTGCTCGTCGCCGGCCTGGCAGTTCTCGCACTCGCGGCAGGAGTCGACGAAGCACCCGACGCCCACGCGGTCGCCGACGTCGAACAGCGTGACCTCGTCGCCGACGGCGCTCACGGTGCCGGCGATCTCGTGGCCCGGCACCATCGGGAACAGGGCCTCGCCCCACTCCTCACGGGCCTGGTGGATGTCGGAGTGGCAGATGCCGGCGAAGGCGATGTCGATCACGACGTCCTTCGGGCCGGGGTCGCGTCGCTCGATGGTCCGACGCTCGAAGGGCTCCTTCGGTCCGGGGGTGACCAGGGCGTCCACGGTCTGGGGCATGTCTCTCCTCTGAGAAAGGTCTCGGGGCCCGGCAGGGCCGTGGTGAACGTGCCCGCCGGGGGTTGAGGGCTAAACCTTCGTCGCCGGCTCGGCGCAGGTCCCGAACCGGTCATAACCCGCGCCCTCATGACTCGTTGACCTGGTCAGGGACGGGCGGCCGCAGGCCACCCGAGGGACGCTGAGGAGAGACGCATGTCGAAGGTCGTCGTGGAGACCGCTGGATGGATCCGGGGAGAGGTCGACGTGGAGACGGTGGAGGTCGAGCTGGCCTACGAGACCGCCGACCCGTACGCCGTCCGCGTGAACATCACCAGCGCCGAGGGCCGACGCTGCTGGACGTTCGGTCGCGACCTGATGGCCGACGGGCTGCGCTCGATGGTGCCGGTCGGTGAGGGAGCCGTGCAGGTGCAGGCCACCTCGGTGCTGACCGAGATCTCCTACCTCGACCTCGACGGCCGGAGCACCATGCTGCGCCTGCCCTGGTGGAACACCCGCGAGTTCATCCGGCTCAGCCAGGAGGCGGTTGCCCGCGGCGACGAGCACTGCGACGTCGACTCCTGGGTGATGGCGCTGACCGACCAGGAGTGCTGAGCCGGTCACCGGTCCAGTCGGGTCCCGGTCGTTACCAGAAGAGCTGGGCCAATCACGGGACTTTGGTCACGCGGCGTGTCATGGTGATGTGAGTCGCCCCACTGGGAGGTAGGCGACCACGACTCTGGGAGGTACACAACGATGTGTGCACACACACCATCCTGTCCGTCCGTCGACGACCGGTGCTGCTGGACCGCACACGTCGTCAGCGACCACTCGGAGCAGGGGTGGTGCCGTCTCTGCAACGGCGTCATCCTCTTCGACGACGGCTTCTTCATCGCACCCGACGGCCACGTCGAGCCGGTGCTGATGTCGGCCTGAGCGCCGGCAGCCTGCTGACGATGGGTCCGGGCCTGCGCGCCGTCGTCGTGACGGCGCTGGTCTCGGCGACCGCTACCCTGGCCGGCCCCGTCGTCGTGCCCTCGCTCGCCCCCGCCGCGTCGGCGTGGACCGAGGCGCCCGAGGCCTACGCGTCGTACGAGCCGGAGGACGGCTGTCGCACCCGGCCGCTGCCCGGCACCGCGGAGCTCGCGTCGTGGATCGACCGGGCCTTCGCCGGTGGAGCCGCCCGGGCCACCATGCGGGCGTGCTCCAGCAGCACCTCGGAGCACCAGGACGGCCGCGCCATCGACTGGACGATGGACGCGAGCACGAGGTCGCAGCGCCGCGAGGTCGCGCGCTTCCTGACCAAGGTCTTCGCCGAGGACCCCGACGGCCACTCAGCACGCCCTGGCCCGCCGGATGGGGATCATGTACATCATCTGGAACGACCGGATGTACGCCTAACCTACGCGGGCACTTCGAGGCGCGCGACTACCTCAGCTCCTCGTGCCGCACCGTCGAGCGCTGCCTCCAAGACGCTGCGGCGACCGCGATCACGTCCACCAGAAGCTGAGTCGGGGGGGTGTCGCTGAGCCAGCGTGGCGGGCGCGGCCTGAGGCAGCTGGTGACGTCGAGGGGTCCTGAGGCCGGGGTCGTCGGCGACCGGCCGGTCAGGCGACCTGGAGCGAGCGCTTGGACAGCCCCATCCAGTAGCCCTCGATGCGCTGCAGCCCGGGCGTGCCCGGGTCGGTGGCCGCGCCGAGCGTGACGAAGAGCGGGGTCAGGTGCTCGACGGTGGGGTGGGCGTAGGGCAGACCCGGTGCGAGGTCGGCGTACGACGCCAGCGTGTCGACGTCTCCGCGTGCGAGGGCCTCGGCCGCCCAGAGGTCGAAGTCCTGCGACCAGCCCGGCACGGCGGCGTCGATGCGGAACTCGGTCAGGAACGGCAGGCCGTGGGTGAGGAAGCCCGAGCCGATGACGAGCACGCCCTCGTCGCGCAGCGCGCGCAGGCGCGAGCCGAGCCGGAGCAGCCGGCCGGGGTCGTGGGTGGGCAGCGACATCTGCACCACGGGGATGTCGGCGTCGGGGTACATGATCTTCAGCGGAACCCAGGCGCCGTGGTCCAGCCCGCGCGAGGGGTGCCGGTGCACGGTCTCGTGGTCCGGCATCATCGCGGCGACCCGGTCGGCCAACGCGGTGGCGTCGGGCGTCGCGTAGGTCTCCTGGTAGTAGCGCTGGGGAAAGCCGCCGAAGTCGTAGACCAGAGGTGTGCCGGCGGCCGTGGCGCTGAGGGCGAGCGGGGCGGACTCCCAGTGAGCCGAGACGATCACGATTCCCGTCGGGCGGGGCAGGTCGCCCGCCCAGGCGCGCAGCTGGCCGCTCCAGACGCGATCGTCGAGAAGGGGCGGCGCGCCGTGCCCGATGTAGAGCGCCGGGAGGGGCTGGGGACCGGTCATGATGGGCCTCACGAGACGAACTAGATTGTTGAAGTATCAAGTATAGAGGTAGGATGGCGGCTATGACCAGATGGTTGACCCAGGACGAGCTCGCGGCGTGGCTGCCCCTGGCCGGGGTCATGCTGCGCTTCAACAGCGCCCTCGACAGCCAGCTGGTCCGCGACTCCGACCTCACGCACTTCGACTACCTCTGCCTCGCGATGCTGTCCGAGGAGAAGGACCACGTCACGTCGATGAGCTTCCTCGCCGGTCGCACCAACGCCTCGCTGTCCCGGCTCTCCCACGTCATCAGCAAGCTGGAGCGCCGCGGACTGGTCTCCCGCTGCCCCTCGGACGTCAGCCGGCGGGTGACCAACGTGCGCATGACCGAGCAGGGGTACGCCGTGCTCGTCGCCGCGGCGCCCGGGCACGTCGAGCACGTCCGGTCGCTGATCTTCGACGGCCTGAGCGACGAGGACGTCGACGCGTTGCGCCGCGTCATGCTGCACGTGCTCGGCAACATCGAGTGCGCCGGGGCCAAGGACGCCCAGCTCGAGGGCAAGCCCGTCCCGCCGCCCGCCCGCGTCATCTGAACCGAGCGCGACCGCGCGCCGGGGGCGACGATCGAGCCGCCGTTCTGCCCCAGAACCTGACGCGACCAGCAACCGGCTGCCGTCTGGGCAGCGACCAGAACTCGGCCGACCTGGCGGTCAGGGCAGGCGCCAGTCCACGGGTCGACCGCCCTGGGCCTCGAGCAGCTCGTTGACCGTGCTGAAGGGCCGCGAGCCGAAGAAGCCGTTGCGCGCCGACAGCGGCGAGGGGTGCACCGACTCCACCGACGGCACCCCGCCGAGCGCGGCCCTGAGCTTGCGGGCGTCGGCGCCCCAGAGCACCGCGGCCAGCGGGCCGCCGCGGGCCGCGAGCGCCTCGATCGCCCGGTCGGTCACGGACTCCCAGCCCTTGCCGCGGTGGGCGGCCGACGCGCCCGGGCCGCACGGTGAGGCAGCGGTTCAGCAGCAGCACGCCCTGCTCGGTCCACGGGGTCAGGTCACCGTTGGAGGGCATCGGGTGCCCCAGGTCGGTCTGCGAGCTCCTTGAAGATGTTGAGCAGGCTCGGCGGCAGCGGCCGCACGTCGGGTGCGACGGAGAAGCTCAGCCCCACCGGGTGCCCCGGTCTCGGGTAGGGGTCCTGCCCGACGATCAGCACGCGGACGTCGGCCAGGGGGCGCTGGAAGGCGCGCAGCACGTGGTCTCCGGCGGGAAGGTAGCCCCGTCCGGCCGCCACCTCCTCGCGCAGGAAGCGGCCCATCGCCTCGATCGTGCCCTCGACCGGGGCCAGCGCCTCGGCCCAGTCCGGCGCCACCAGGCCGCGGTCGACCAGTGACTCCAGCGTGCCGCTCATCGCGCCAGCTCCGCGGCGAGCGCCTCGGCGACGGCCTGCTGCCCCGCGGCGAAGGGGTGGAAGGCCAGCGCGCGCGACTGGTCGGTCCGGCGACCGTTGACCCACGGGTCGTCCGCGCAGATCTCGTGGCCCTTCGACAGGGCGTAGGTGTCGAGGAACGTGACGTCCGCGCGGCGTGCGGCGCGGGCGAGGGTGTCGCGCAGCGCCTCCTCCAGCTGCTGTGCCGCCGGTAGGTCGCTCGCGTCGATCGGGAACTGGCGGCACCCGCCGGCGTCCCCCAGCAGGCGCGGGTAACCCACGAGCACGACCGTCGGCGTCCGGCGACCGGGCGGTGACCGCCTCGAGCGCCGCCTCGAGGCGGTCGCCGGTGCGGGCGATCGCCGCGGTCGGTGCGCTGACGTCGCTGCCCAGGCACGGGCCGGGGGTGGGGGGCGCGGTCGCACCGGGGGCGGTCGGGCCGAAGCCACCCACGCAGCCGACCAGGGTCGCAAACAGGTCCTCGTCGTTGCCGCCGAGCCCGACGGTCACCAGGTCGGTGCCGCGGGTGACGGCGCGCAGCTGCGGGGGGACGGTGCCCTGGCCGCCGGCGACCCGCTGGGGCGTCTCCACGTCGGCGGGTCTCGGCGGCGCTGCAGCTGACGTCGCGCACGGTCTCGATGCCGAGCCCGGCAGCCAGCAGAGCGGGGTAGTTGCCGCCCGAGCGCAGGCAACCCTCGGCCAGGTCCGTGACCGGCACGAAGGGGGCGGCGGTGTAGGAGTCGCCCAGGGCGGCGTACGACGTGAAGGCAGGCGTCTGCGCCCCGGCGGACGGGCTCGGCTCCACCGGGCCCGCAGACCTCGAGGTGTCGGCGGGTCGGTCGGCGTCGGAGGACCAGCAGCCCGTCAACGACCCCAGTGCGAGCGCCAGGAGCCCGACGGCTGTCGCGCGGCGCAACCGTCCCCCGGTCTGCAGACGGCCGGCGGCAGGGGGGGCGTGGCGCCCCCGGGCGTCAGCTGGCGCCACGCTTGGGGGCCGCCAGCCCCCGCGAGCTGGCTGAGGAGAACCGTCGGTTGGGGTTGGAGCCGATCGCCGGCTCGCCCTGCTCGTTGCGCACGGTGGCGCCGCGCGCCGGTGAGGAGGTGGTGCGCCTGGCAGTCGTCGTGGTGTCGCCGGTCTTCTTGCGCGCACCACCGGCGGCGCGCTTCGACGCGCGCCGTGAGTCGCTGGCGTGCTCGTCGATGAAGGCGTCGAGGATGTGCCAGGTGGTGTCGCGGGCGCCGCGGCCGGTGAGCATGCCCAGGTGGCCACCGGGCACGACCTCGAAGCGCAGGTTCGGCACGAGGTCCTCGATGGGGCGCACCGAGCTGACCGGCGCGATGGTGTCACCGGAGCCGCCGAAGGCCAGCACCGGCACGGTGATGTCGGCGAACGAGATGTCGCGGCCCTCGAAGTGCACGGTGCCCTCGGCGAGCTCGTTGCCGCGCACCATGCGGTGGTAGAGCTGCCCGAACGTCCGGCCGGGGTAGGCGATCATGTTCTTGGTGAAGCGGTCCACCGCCTCGATCTGGGCGAGGAAGTCGGTGTCGTCGAGCTTCGCGAGCTGCACGAACGGCTTGGTCACCAGCTTGTCGAACGCGCTCAGCTGGAACGCCCGCTTGACCAGCGGTTGCGGCACCCCGCCCATGAGGCGATAGGCCAGGGTGATGAGGGAGGCCCGGTCGCCGACGATCCCCAGCAGGGGGCGGACCGGTGCGATCAGCGGCACCTGGGTGACGTCGACCGGCGAGCCCACGGCGGTCACCGAGGCGATCGGCAGCTTCGACCAGGCGGCAGCGGTCAGCAGCGAGAAGGTGCCGCCGAGGCTCCATCCGACGAGGTGGACCGGGCGGCCGCCGGCGTGGCGGCTGACGGTGCGGATCGCCTCCGGCAGGACCTCGGCGACCCAGTGCTCCATGCCGAGGTTGCGGTCCTTGAACGAGACCTGGCCGTACTCCACGAGGTACGTCGGTCGACCCTGCGTGACGAGGTGCTCGACCAGCGAGCAGCCGCGCCGGAGGTCGAAGCAGAGCGACGGCGCCGCCAGCGGCGTCACGAGCAGGACGGGATCGCCGGTCTCGCGGACCCGGCCCTGCGACCGGTAGTGGTAGACCTCGCGCAGCGTGCCCTCGTCGATGAGCGTGCGGGGCATGGGACGGAGATCGGCGACGCCACCGTAGAGCACCTTCTGAGCGACGTTCGCGGAGGCTGCGACGATCTGGTCCGGCTTGGGGATCAGATCCATGCGCGCATGTTACCCGCGGGTGCAGTCAGCGGACGCGGACGACGTACGTCGACCCGCTCACTCGCCGCGCAGGGTGGTCATGAACCGCTCGGCCCAGTCGACGACGTCGTGCTCGCGCACCGTGCGGCGCATGGCCTTCATGCGACGCGACAGCTCGCGGGGCTGGCTGCGCACGGCCTGGAGGATGGCGGCCTTCATGCCGTCGATGTCGTAGGGGTTGACCAGGAAGGCCTGCTTGAGCTCGTCGGCGGCCCCGGCGAACTCCGAGAGCACCAGGGCCCCGTCGTCGTCCTGGCGGCAGGCGACGTACTCCTTGGCGACCAGGTTCATCCCGTCGCGCAGCGGGGTCACGACCATGACGTCGGCGGCGCGGAACATCGCCGCCATCTCGTCCTTGGGGTAGGACGAGTGCAGGTAGGAGATGGCCGGGCGACCGATGCGGCCGTAGTCGCCGTTGATGCGACCCACCAGGCGGTCGATCTCGTCGCGCAGCCGGCGGTACTCGTCGACGCGCTCGCGCGACGGAGTGGCGACCTGGATCATCACCGCGTCCTCGACGCTGAGCTCGCCCTCCTCGAGCAGCTCGCCGAACGCCTTGAGCCGCATGTAGATGCCCTTGGTGTAGTCGAGCCGGTCGACGCCCGAGGAGCAGGCGCTCGGGGTTGCCCATCTGCTCGCGGATCTCGGTGGCGCGCTCGGCGACCTCGTCGGTCGTGGACAGCTCCGCGAGACCCTGGTAGTCGATGGAGATCGGGAAGGCCGCGGCGCGCGACGGTGCGGCCGTCGGGCAGGTGGATGATGTTGCGCTGGGTGCGGTGGCCGACGCGCTGGCGGACGAGGCGGACGAAGTTCTCCGCGCCGCCGGGCCGCTGGAAGCCGACGAGGTCGGCGCCGAGGAGGCCCTCGAGGAGCTGGCGCCGCCACGGCAGCTGCACGAAGAGCTCGGTGGGCGGGAAGGGGATGTGGAGGAAGTAGCCGATCTTGAGGTCCGGTCGGGCCTCGCGCAGCATCGCCGGCACCAGGTGGAGCTGGTAGTCGTGGACCCAGACGGTGGCGCCGTCGGCGGCGAGCCTGGCGGCACGCTCGGCGAACCGGCGGTTGACCGTGACGTAGCTCTCCCACCACTCACGGTGGAACTCCGGCTTGGCCACGGCGTCGTGGTAGAGCGGCCACAGCGTGGCGTTGGAGAACCCCTCGTAGAACTGCTCGATCTCCTCGGCGTCCAACGCGATCGGCACCAGCGTCATGTCCGACTCGTCGAGGTGGTCCTCGGGGCCGTCCGGGCCGCCGTCCCAGCCCAGCCAGGCGCCGTCGTGGCTCTGCATCACCGGCTCGACGGCGGTGACCAGCCCGCCGGGGGAGCGACGCCAGCTGACCTCGCCGTCGTCGGAGACCACGCGGTCCACGGGCAGACGGTTGGCGACGACGAGGAAGTCGAAGGTTCCGTCCTGGTCGTCGGGGGAGTCGCTCATGGCGCGAGCCTAGTCGGCGTGGGGCGAATGACACGCCTGTCATTTGTGCCTACGATGGGGCTCGCATACCCGCCGACGTCGTACAGGAGTGCCCGCATGGACAGCGCCCCACGCGCCCACACCCCGAGCGACGCCGAGCCCCTGGCCGGCGAGCTGTCGGCCCGCGACCAGGCGATCCTCGACTTCGAGCGCCAGTGGTGGAAGTACGCCGGCGCCAAGGAGCAGGCGGTCCGCGACCAGTTCCAGATGTCGTCGACGCGCTACTACCAGGTGCTCAACGCCCTCATCGACAGCCCGGCCGCGCTGGCCCACGACCCCCTGCTCGTCCGTCGACTCCGTCGCCTCCGCGCCACCCGCCAGCGGGCCCGGTCGGCTCGTCGTCTCGGGTTCGAGGTCTGAGATGCCGCTGCGTCACCGCGTCTCAGCGGTCGCGGCCGAGCGTCGCCCCAGCCGCCGGTCCGGCGCCGACGAGGGGTTCGTCATGTCCTCGCCCTTGGCGCTGATGAGCGCGGCCGCGGTGCTGATGGCCGGTGTCGCCTTCTTCGTGACCGACCCCGCCACCCCCGGCGCGGACCGGGCGGTCCTCGTCACCTCCCCGGCGCCGACCGAGGAGCCGGTGGTCCTCGACCCGGTCACGGTCGAGAAGGAGAAGAAGAAGACGCCCGAGCCGGTGCAGCGCGGCGAGGTCTACGTGAGCGTCTACAACAACTCGAACATCACCGGCCTGGCCGGCACCACCGCCTCGCGCATCGGCAGCGCAGGGTGGCAGGTCACCGGGTCGGACAACTGGTACGGCACCATCCCGGCCACCACGATCTACTTCCCGCCGCGCTTCGGCGAGGCCGCCGAGCTGCTGTCCAAGGACCTCGGCGTCAGCCGGGTCCTGCCGGCCGTCGACCCCATGTCGATGGACCGGCTCACGGTGATCCTCACCGCCGACTTCGCCTGAGCCGGCCGATCTCGACAGGCTCGGCCGGCGGGGTCTGGTTGAGTTTGCCCATGGACTTCGCCAGCGACCTCTCGAAGCGCCGGTACGACGAGCTCGTCACGAGCGCGGAACGGGCCGTCGTGGGGCTCGACTTCGACGGCACCCTGGCGCCCATCGTCGAGGACCCCAAGGACGCCCACATCCACCCCGACGCCGGGGCGGCCCTGGTCGAGCTCGCGCCGCTGATCGAGGCGGTGGCGGTCGTCACCGGGCGTCCGGTGCGCCAGGCGGTGTCCCTCGGCGACCTCGACGACATCGGTGCGGAGATCGCCGAGGCCGGGGGAGAGTTCCTGGTCCTCGGCCACTACGGCAACGAGCGGTGGTCCGCGCGCGACCGTCGGGTGATCTCGCCGCGCCCCCCCAAGGGGCTGGCCACGCTCATGTCCGAGCTGCCCGACCTGCTGCGCCGCAACGGTCTGCAGGAGGCCCACATCGAGTCCAAGGGCGGCCTGGCGGTCGCGGTCCACACCCGCCGCATGGACGACCCCGACGCCGCGCAGGAGAGGCTCACCCCGATCCTGGAGAAGGCCGCCCGCAGCCACGGGCTGGTGACCGAGCCGGGCCGGATGGTCGTGGAGGTGCGCGCCTCGGGCATGGACAAGGGCAACGCCGTGCGCCACCTGCAGAAGCAGACGCACGCCGATGCCATGGTCTTCGTGGGAGACGACCTCGGCGACCTCGAGGCGTTCGACGCGGTGGCCGATCTGCGGCGGCGCGGCATGGTCGGATTCCTGGTCTGCTCGGGCTCCGACGAGCAGCAGGCGCTGGTCGAGAAGGCCGACCTCGTGGTGGACGGTCCCGACGGTGTGGTCGCCTTCCTCCACCAGCTCGCCGCCGACGTGCGCCGTCCCGCTGACTGAGACGCGCGTCCGGATGACGGACACGACGTGCGGATCGCGGACCCTCTCCCTAGGCTTGACCACAGCTCATCGAGAGGGGCAGAGGGACACGGCCCGTCGAAGCCCCGGCAACCCGCCACGGCAGTCATCCACGGATGACTTCCTCCGAGGAGTCAGAACGACCTCCTGACGGTCGTCCTGGCCCGTCGTGGTCACGGTGCTCCATCCGTCCCGAGGCGAAGGACGCCGATCGGGGAAGATGAGAAGGAGGAATCCTTTGAGCGCATCAGTGATCGAGTCGACCAGCCTGCGAAGCGGTGCTTTCGGGGCTGCCACCGGCCTCGTGTGTCGCGAGTGCCGCGCCGAGCAGCCCCTGGGGCCGTTCTACGCCTGCCAGGAGTGCTTCGGCCCGCTGGAGATCGGCTACGACTTCGCTCAGGTGACCCGCGAGCAGATCGAGGCCGGCCCCAAGAACATCTGGCGCTACCAGCCGCTGCTGCCGGTGCCCTCCGACATCGCCCTGTCGCCCAACATGGAGCCCGGCTACACCCGTCTGCTCAAGGCCGGCAACCTCGGCCGCGAGCTCGCGATGCGCAGCCTGTGGGTCAAGGACGACTCGGGCAACCCGACGCACTCCTTCAAGGACCGCGTCGTCGCCGTCGCCCTGTCGGCGGCCCGCGAGCTCGGCTCCAAGGTCTTCGCCTGTCCCTCGACCGGCAACCTGGCCAACGCGGTCGCCGCCGCCGGCGCCCGCGCCGGCATCCGCACCGTCGTGTTCGTCCCCCACGACCTCGAGCCGGCCAAGATCCAGATGACCGCGGTGTACGGCGGCTCGCTGGTCGCCGTGCGCGGCAGCTACGACGACGTCAACCGGCTGGCCTCCGAGATCGCCGGCGAGGAGGAGGGCTGGGCGTTCGTGAACGTCAACGTCCGCCCCTACTACGCCGAGGGGTCCAAGACGCTGGCCTTCGAGGTCGCCGAGCAGCTCGGCTGGCGCATCCCGGCCCAGGTCGTCGTGCCGGTCGCCAGCGGCTCGCAGCTGACCAAGATCGACAAGGGCTTCCAGGAGCTGATCACGCTCGGTCTCGTGGAGGACACGCCGTACAAGATCTTCGGGGCGCAGGCGAACGGCTGCTCGCCGGTCAGCGCCGCCTTCAAGGGCGGCCACGACGTCGTGCGCCCGGTCAAGCCGGACACGATCGCCAAGTCGCTCGCGATTGGCAATCCCGCCGACGGGCCGTATGTTCTCGACGTCACTCGCCGTACGGGCGGCACGGTCGAGGACGTCACGGACGAGCAGGTCCGTGAGGGCATCGCGCTTCTGGCGCGCACCGAGGGGGTCTTCGCGGAGACCGCCGGGGGCGTCACCGTGGGCACGTTGAAGAAGCTGGTGGAGACCGGGCAGCTCGATCCGGACGCCGAGACCGTCGTCTTCAACACCGGTGACGGTCTCAAGACCCTCGACGCGGTGGCCGGGCGTGTGGGCCCGACTGCAACGATCGAGCCGTCGTACACCGAATTCCTGTCCACCGGCCTGGCCTGAACCGGCCGACCACGCCGCCCGAGGAGCACCATGAGCGTCCACGTCCGTGTCCCCACCATCCTGCGCACCTACACCGGAGGCGACTCCGAGGTGAGCGCGGAGGGTGGGACGCTGGCTGAGGTCCTGGAGAGCCTGGACGGCTCCTACCCGGGGATCCGCGCACGCATCGTCGACGAGACCGGCGAGCTGCGCCGCTTCGTCAACGTCTACGTCGGCAACGACGACGTCCGCTTCCTGGAGGGGCTCGGCACCGAGACCCCCTCCGGTGCGCAGATCTCGGTCATCCCGGCGGTCGCCGGCGGCTGAGCCGTCGCCGGCGGCCGAGCCGTCGCCGCCCCGACGCGTCTTGCACTCGCCAGGGTCGAGTGCTAGACATTGATTAGCACTCTCCCTAGGAGAGTGACAGCACGATCACAGCACCACACCGCATCACCGGGCCGGGGAGACGAGGTCCACCAGCGCCGACGGGAAGGGTTCGTCGGGTCAGCCGGACCGTCCGTCGCGGGCGTCCTCCCCAGTCCATCCCCCCGACTTCACGCGAAGGAATCGCAGGAGTTATGTCGAAGCTCATCGCTTTCAACGAGGAAGCCCGGCGCGGCCTGGAGCGTGGCATGAACACGCTCGCCGACGCCGTCAAGGTCACCCTCGGTCCCAAGGGACGCAACGTCGTCCTGGAGAAGAAGTGGGGCGCCCCCACGATCACGAACGACGGTGTCTCGATCGCCAAGGAGATCGAGCTCGAGGACCCCTACGAGAAGATCGGCGCCGAGCTGGTCAAGGAGGTCGCGAAGAAGACCGACGACGTCGCCGGAGACGGCACGACGACGGCGACCGTCCTGGCCCAGGCGATGGTCCGCGAGGGCCTGCGCAACGTCGCCGCCGGTGCCAACCCGATGGCCCTCAAGCGCGGCATCGAGACCGCCGTCGAGGCTGTCTCCAGCCAGCTGCTGAGCATGGCCAAGGACATCGAGACCAAGGAGCAGATCGCTTCGACCGCCTCGATCTCCGCGGCTGACCCCCAGGTCGGCGAGATCATCGCCGAGGCCATGGACAAGGTCGGCAAGGAAGGCGTCATCACCGTCGAGGAGAGCAACACCTTCGGGCTCGACCTGGAGCTCACCGAGGGCATGCGCTTCGACAAGGGCTTCTTGTCGCAGTACTTCATGACCGACCCCGAGCGCATGGAGACGGTCCTCGAGGACGCCTACGTCCTCATCGCGAACCAGAAGATCTCGAACGTCAAGGACATGCTCCCGGTCCTGGAGAAGGTCATGCAGTCCGGCAAGCCGCTGCTGATCATCGCCGAGGACGTCGAGGGCGAGGCCCTGGCGACGCTGGTCGTCAACAAGATCCGCGGCACGTTCAAGTCCGCCGCCGTCAAGGCGCCGGGCTTCGGTGACCGTCGCAAGGCCATGCTGCAGGACATCGCGATCCTGACCGGTGGCCAGGTCATCAGCGAGGACGTCGGCCTCAAGCTCGACAACGCCGGCCTCGAGCTGCTCGGTCAGGCCCGCAAGGTCGTCCTGACCAAGGACGAGACGACCATCGTCGAGGGTTCGGGCGACGCGGAGCAGATCCAGGGCCGCGTCAACCAGATCCGCGCCGAGATCGACAAGTCCGACTCCGACTACGACCGTGAGAAGCTGCAGGAGCGCCTGGCCAAGCTGGCCGGCGGTGTCGCGGTCATCAAGGTCGGCGCGGCGACCGAGGTCGAGCTCAAGGAGCGCAAGCACCGCATCGAGGACGCCGTTCGCAACGCGAAGGCGGCCGTCGAGGAGGGCATCGTCGCCGGTGGCGGCGTGGCGCTGCTGCAGGCCACCGAGGCTGCCTTCGAGAAGCTCGAGCTCACCGGCGACGAGGCCACCGGCGCGAACATCGTGCGCAAGGCTTCCGAGGCTCCGCTCAAGCAGATCGCGGTCAACGCCGGCCTCGAGGGCGGCGTCATCGTGGAGAAGGTCCGCACGCTCACCCCGGGCCACGGCCTCAACGCTGCGACCGGTGAGTACGTCGACATGGTCGCCGAGGGCATCCTCGACCCGGCCAAGGTCACGCGCTCCGCGCTGCAGAACGCCGCCTCCATCGCGGCGCTGTTCCTCACGACCGAGGCGGTCGTGGCGGACAAGCCCGAGAAGGCCGGGGCCGCCATGCCTGGCGGCGACGGCGGCATGGGCGGCATGGACTTCTGATCGAGT
>CAVXMH010000003.1:0-140730 GCA_963762755.1 uncultured Actinomycetota bacterium
GCGTCTCGCCCTGGCCGCCGACCTGCCCCGAGCGCTGGCCGAGCGCGAGATCCGGCTGTGGTACCAGCCCCAGGCGAACCCCGGGACGGGGGAGATCGCCGCTCGAGGCCCTCATGCGCTGGCACCACCCCGTCTTCGGCATGGTCCCGCCACCCGAGATCGTGGCCGTCGCCCACCGCACGGGACGCGTGCGCAGCCTCACCGACGACCTGATCCGGCAGGCGCTGTCCGCACGCCACTCATGGGCGGAGGCGGGCCACCCGCTCGCGGTGTCGGTCAACGTCACCCCGGCCGACATCGCCGACCCGATGCTGGTGTCCCGGGTCCGCCTGGAGCTGGCGCGCTCGGCGACGCCGGCCGAGGCGCTCGTCCTGGAGGTGACCGAGAGTGACGCGATGAAGGACCCCGAGCGCAGCCTCGAGGTGCTCACCGCGCTCAGCGGGCTCGGCGTCACCCTCTCGGTCGACGACTTCGGCACCGGGTACTCGTCCTGGCCTACCTCGACCGGCTGCCGGTCAAGGAGGTCAAGGTCGACCAGTCGTTCATCATCCGGCGGATGGAGGAGGGGTCCACCGATCCCACCGTCCTGCGGGCGACCATCGGGCTGGCGCACGACCTCGGCCTGCGCGTGGTGGCCGAGGGAGTGGAGAGCGAGGCGGCCCGGGTGCTCGTGCGCGATCTCGGCGTGGACCTCTACCAGGGCTTCGGGCTGGCCCGGCCGATGACGGCCCCCGACGTGCTGGGCTGGCTCGAGAGCCGGGCTGCTCATCGGCCAGCGCGGTGGCCGGTGGAGGGGCCCGTGGAGGGGCCCGGGCAAGGGTCCTAGGGCCACCGGACGACGGTGGGACGCCCTCGCCCGCCAGCGCCACGACGTGTGCCCGGGTCGCAAATCGTTGCCATTTCGCGACCTCGTGCCCCGACGTCGAGCGTAGATTTCCGCGCCCCCCACGCATAGGTTCAGGCCGTTCGCGGCACCGAGCCGGGGACCAATCGGATCGTGAGGAGCCAGTTGTGAAGGCCTTGAACACACGTCGGTGGCGCGCAGGCGCCGTCGTACTCATGGCGGGGGCGCTCACGCTGACAGCGTGCGCGAACAGCGAGCGCGACAGCGGCAGCGAGAGCGGCGGGAGCGGCGGCGAGGCCGCCAGCGGCGGGTCGATGGTGTTCGCCGGAGCGGCCGAGCCGGTCACGCTCGACCCCTTCTTCGCCTCGGACGGCGAGAGCTTCCGTGTCGCCCGCCAGATCTTCGAGGGCCTGGTCGGCACCGAGCCCGGCACCGCCGACCCGGCGCCCCTCCTGGCCAAGGAGTGGACGGTCAGCGAGGACGGGCTGAGCTACGAGTTCATGCTCGAGGACGGCGTGACGTTCCACGACGGCACCGACTTCAACGGCGAGGCCGTCTGCGCCAACTTCGACCGTTGGTACAACGCACCCAAGTCGGCCCAGTCGCCCGACCTGACCTACTACTACGGCGCGCTGATGCGCGGCTTCGCCACCGGTCCGACGGCCGGCGACGCCCTCTACAAGTCCTGCACGGCGGGCGAGGGCACGGCGACCATCGAGCTGAACGAGCCCTTCGCCGGCTTCGTCTCCGCACTGTCGCTCCCGGCGTTCTCGATGCAGAGCCCGACCGCCCTGGAGAAGTTCCAGGACGACGGCGCGGACAACCCCACCACCACCGAGTACTCCACCAAGGAGCCCACCGGCACCGGTCCCTTCGTCATCGACACGTGGGACCGCGGCAACCAGGTGACGCTCACGAAGAACGAGGAGTACTGGGGCGACACCCCTGCCTCGCTCGACGAGCTGATCTTCGTGGCGATCGACGACCCGAAGGCTCGCGCCGACGCCCTCACCAACGGTGAGATCGACGGCTTCGACCTCGTCGGGCCCGCCGACATCGCTCCCCTGGAGGAGGAGGGCTACACGATCGTCAACCGTGACGCCTTCAACGTGCTCTACCTCGGCATGAACCAGAAGCAGAAGCCGTTGGACGACGTCCAGGTGCGCCAGGCGATCGCCCACGCCATCGACAAGGACGCGGTGATCAACGCCTCGATGCCTGAGGGCACCCCGGCCGCGCTCGAGTTCACGCCCGACCTGGTCCAGGGCTGGACCGAGGAGGTCCCGCAGTACGAGTACGACCCGGAGAAGGCCAAGGAGCTGCTGGCCGATGCGGGCGCCGAGGGCGCGACGATCGAGTTCAACTACCCCAGCGACGTCAGCCGTCCCTACATGCCGCAGCCGGAGGACACGTTCAACGTCATCCGCTCCCAGCTCGAGGCGGTGGGCCTGAAGGTCAAGCCCACCAGCGACCGTTGGGATCCGGACTACCTGAACAAGATCCAGGGCACCCCCGACCACGGCATCCACCTGCTCGGCTGGACCGGTGACTACAACGACCCGGACAACTTCCTCGGCGTGTTCTTCGGCAAGGAGAGCCCGGAGTGGGGCTTCGACAACCCCGAGCTGTTCGACGCGCTGCGCGAGGCCCGTGGTCTGCCGACGGTCGAGGAGCAGACCCCGGTCTACGAGGACATCAACGCCCAGGTGATGGAGTTCCTCCCCGGGGTCCCGCTGGCGCACCCCGTCCCGTCGCTGGCGTTCGCGCCCGGCGTCGAGGGCTTCCAGCAGAGCCCCGTCAACGACGAGGTGTTCAACACCGTCACGATCTCGGAGTGACCGTGCGGACCCCGGCGCCCTTCCCAGACCGGGCGGGGGCCGGGGTCCGTCCTCCTGTCGTCACCGTCACGAGAAGGACCGACGCGTGCTGAGATTCATCGTGAGGCGGCTGGCCCTGCTGGTGCCGGTGCTCCTCGGCCTGTCCGTGCTGCTGTTCATCTGGGTGCGCGCCCTGCCCGGCGACCCCGCCCGGGCCCTGCTCGGCGAGCGCGCCTCGCCCGAGCGGATCGCCAGCGTGAACGAGCGGTACGGCTTCGACGAGCCGGTGCTCCAGCAGTACTTCACCTACCTGAAGGCGCTGGTGAACGGCGACTTCGGCTCCTCCATCAGGAGCGGCCAGGACGTGGCCGCCAGCTTCCTCGAGAAGTTCCCCGCGACCGTCGAGCTCGCGGTCTGCGCGCTCCTGCTCGCCGTCGTGCTGGGCATCCCGCTGGGCTACCTCGCTGCGAGGCACCAGGGACGCGCGCTCGACACGCTCGTGATGTCGGGCAGCCTGCTCGGGGTCGTCACCCCAGTCTTCTTCCTGGCCATCCTGCTCAAGCTGGTCTTCGCCGACTGGCTGGGATGGCTGCCGACCGCGTTGCGCCAGGACCCGCGCATCGACGCCACCCACATCACCAACTTCTACGTCCTCGACGGGATCATGACGCAGGAGTGGGACGCCGCCTGGGACGCGATGCTGCACCTGATCCTGCCCGCGGTGGCGCTCGGCACCATCCCGCTGGCGATCATCGTGCGGATCACCCGCGCGTCGGTCGCCGAGGTCCTCAACGAGGACTACGTCCGCACCGCCGAGGCCAAGGGCCTCTCGACCCGGGTGGTCAGCCGACGCCACGTCCTGCGCAACGCGCTGCTCCCGGTCGTGACCACCATCGGCCTGCAGGCCGGGCTGCTGCTCGCCGGCGCGGTCCTGACCGAGACCGTGTTCTCGTTCAACGGGATCGGCGAGTACCTCTTCGAGGCCATCGGGCAGCGCGACTACCCGGTCCTGCAGGGCTACATCATCATCATCGCGGTCATCTACGCGCTCATCAACCTGGCGGTCGACGTGGCCTACGGCGTCATCGACCCGAGAGTGAGGGTCTCGTGAGCATCCCGCTCCCCCCCGCCGGCGCGGGTGCGCCCGACGCCGGGACGCTCCAAGGCGGCGTCGACGGCGCCCCTTCCGGAGGCGGGCTCTGGCGCGGCGCCTGGCGGCGGCTGCGCCGCAACCCCACCGCCATCGCGGGCGCACTGATCATCCTGGCCTTCGTCCTCGTGGCGATCTTCGCGCCGCTGCTGACGCCCTACGAGCCCGGCTCCGCACAGTGGTCGGGCGAGGTCACGCCGTCGAGCGTCCCCGGCCCGAGCGACGACCACGTTCTCGGGCTCGACCGCTTCGGCTCGGACCTGCTGACCCAGCTCCTCTTCGGCGCACGGCAGTCGCTGGTGTACGGCGTGGTCTCCACCGCGATCGGGCTCAGCGTCGGCGCCCTCCTGGGCATCCTGGCCGGGGGCATCGGCGGCTGGGTCGACAGCGTGGTCATGCGGTTCGTCGACATCATGCTGTCCGTGCCGAGCCTGCTGCTCGCGGTCAGCATCGCGGCCGTGCTGGGTCAGAACGGCTACGCCATCATGATCGCCATCGGCGCCGCCCAGGTGCCGATCTTCGCCCGGCTGCTGCGCGGGTCGATGCTGGCGCAGGGGCGCAGCGACTACGTGCTCGCCGCCCGGGCCCTCGGGATCCGCCGCCGACGCATCGTGCTGGGCCACCAGCTGCCCAACGCGCTCGGCCCGACGATCGTGCAGGCCACCCTCAACCTGGCCACCGCGATCATCGAGGTCGCCGCGCTGTCCTTCCTCGGCCTCGGCGACTCCGACCCGGCCATCGCGGAGTGGGGGCGCATGCTCGTCGCCGCCCAGGACCGCTTCGACGCGGCTCCGCAGCTGGCGCTGTGGCCGGGCTCCTGCATCGCCGTCACCGCGCTCGGCTTCACCTTGTTCGGTGAGGCACTGCGTGAGGCCCTCGACCCCAAGACCCGGAGGTGACGGCCGTGAGCACCACATCGACCTCACGCAGCAGCGAGCCGCTGCTCGACGTACGCAACCTCGGGGTGACCTTCCAGGTCCGCGGCGGGCAGGCGGTCGAGGCCGTCGACGACGTGTCCTTCCAGATCCGCCCGGGTGAGCACGTCGGCCTGGTGGGGGAGTCCGGCAGCGGCAAGTCGGTCACCTCGCTGGCGATCATGGGGCTGCTGCCCAAGCGCGGCGTCCGCACCTCCGGTGAGGTGATGTACGGCGGACGCAACCTGCTGGAGCTGTCACGACGACAGCTGTCGGGCATGCGGGGCAAGGAGATCGCCATGGTCTTCCAGGACCCGATGACCTCGCTCAACCCGGTCGTGACCGTCGGGGTGCAGGTCGGGGAGATCGTCGAGCGCCACTTCGACGTCAGCAAGAAGGACGCCCGCCGCCGCGCCGGCGACCTGCTGGCCAAGGTCGGCATCCCGGACCCGGGCCGCCGGCTGGGGGAGTACCCCCACCAGCTCTCTGGAGGCATGCGGCAGCGGGTGCTCATCGCCATGGCCCTGGCCTGCGAGCCCCGCCTGCTCATCGCCGACGAGCCCACCACCGCCCTCGACGTCACCATCCAGGCGCAGGTGCTCGAGGTGCTGAAGTCGCTGGTGGCCGACACCGACGCCGCGCTGCTGATGATCACCCACGACCTCGGGGTCGTCGCCGGGCTCTGCGACACCGTGAACGTCATGTACTCCGGTCGCATCGTGGAGTCCGCCGAGCGCGGCGACCTCTTCGCCCATCCGCGCCACCCCTACACCGGGGGACTGCTGGCCAGCATCCCGCGGCTGGACTCGCCGCGGGGCACCCGCCTCACGCCCATCCCGGGATCTCCCACGCAGGTCTTGGCCTGGGAGCGCGGCTGCGCCTTCGCCCCCCGCTGCGGGAACCGCCAGGACGACTGCGAGAGCGGACCGCCGCCGCTCCACGAGGACGGTGGACGACGGCTGCGCTGCCTGCACCCGCTCGACCCCACCTCTGCCGGAGCCACCACGACGGGAGCGACCCGATGACGACGCTGGTCCAGGTCGAGGGCCTCAAGGTCCACTTCCCGATCACGAAGGGGATCCTGCTCAACCGCACCGTCGGCCACGTCAAGGCCGTGGACGGGGTGGACCTGGCCATCGAGGAGGGCCGGACGCTCGGGCTCGTGGGCGAGTCCGGCTGCGGCAAGTCCACGCTGGGGCGGGCCATGCTGCGGCTCGCCCCGATCACCGCGGGCAAGATGGTCTTCGACGGCGTCGACGTCGCGGGTCTGCAGGGCGAGAAGCTGCGGGCCGCCCGCCAAGACATGCAGATGGTGTTCCAGGACCCGCTCGCCAGCCTCAACCCCCGGCAGAGCGTCGAGACCCTGCTGACCGAGCCGCTGCGCGCCCACGGCATCGCCTACGACAAGACGACCCGGGTCCGCGAGCTGCTGGAGCAGGTCGGCCTGCCCTCCTCGGCGGCCCAGAAGTACCCCCACGAGTTCTCCGGCGGGCAGCGGCAGCGGCTCGGCATCGCCCGCGCGCTCGCCCTCGAGCCGCGCTTCATCATCGCCGACGAGCCCGTCTCCGCCCTCGACGTGTCCATCCAGGCGCAAGTGCTGAACCTGCTGGAGGAGCTGCAGACCCAGCTCGGTCTGACCTACCTCGTCATCGCCCACGACCTCGCCGTGGTGCGTCACGTCTCCGACGACGTCGCGGTGATGTACCTCGGCTCCATCGTCGAGCAGGCACCCGCCGACCTGCTGTACGACGAGCCGTTGCACCCGTACACCAAGGCCCTGATGTCGGCCGTCCCGGTGCCGGACCCGGTCGTGGAGGCGCGCCGGGAGCGGATCCTCCTGCAGGGCGACCTGCCCTCCCCGGCGAACCCGCCCACCGGCTGCCGCTTCCACACCCGCTGCCCCTTCAAGCAGGAGACGCGGTGCGACACCGAGGTGCCGGCGCTGGACGACCTGGGCGGCGGACACCGGGTGGCCTGCCACTGGGTGGCCGAGATCCGCGACGGCCGCATCCAGCCCCACACCGTGGACCCGGACGCGACCGAGCTGTTCAGCGACGCCTGAGTCACCCGGCGCTCGCGGCGCGGTCGAGCACGTCGGTGACTGCGGCCATCGCGGCCGCCGGGTCGTCGAGGTAGATCTCGTGGCCCGACGCCACCTGGGTGTAGCGGCCCCGCGGCCAGTCCCGCGCGATCGCCCTCATCGTCGCCGTGTAGGCGGGGTAGGTGCGCCCGCAGATGTCGCGAGGACTGTCGCACTGCTCGATCGTCGAGATCAGCAGGTGCAACGGGACCTCCGCCGGCACCGCGTCTGCCATCGTGCTCGTGCTGATCTCGCGGAAGTCGAAGCCCTCGTCGCTGCCGTCGCCTCCGAAGTACGCCGTCTCCTCGTCCCGCTCGGCCGGCGTCATCGCGCCGAACGCCTCCCGGCGCCACGCCGCCCACGGCGGGACGGGGTTGAGCGCGACCACCCCGGCGACCTCGTCGGGGAAGGCACGCGCGTAGGCCTGCACCAGCATCCCGCCCGCCGAGTGACCGACGAGGACGTAGGGACCGGGGACCTCAGCCGCCTCCAGCAACCCGCGCAGGTCACCGAGAACGTCGGTGCTGCTGCGGGGACGCGGGTTCCCGCCCTCGCTGAGTCCCATGCCGGCGCGGTCGTAGGTGCACACCCGGTGCTCCGGGGAGAGGCGGGGCGCCAGGGCGTCGCCCATGACCTCCGAGGGCACGCCGTCCCCGCTCTCCAGCACGACGGTGGGGGCGCCGGTCCCGACGCAGGCGATCGCCAGGTCCCGACCACCGACGTCGAAGGTCCCCTCGATGTCCGCGGACGCGGTGCTCGCCTCGTCGCTCGCGGACGGGTCGGGCTCCGCACCGCCACCCCCGCTGCCGCAGCCGGTCAGCAGGACCAGGGCGGTGGCCAGCGCGGAACCGTGGTGCTTCATGGAAGTGCCTCCTCAGACCCCCGCCGAGCTCCCACCATGCCGCACCCGGGGTGCTCCGGTCGCCTGGTTATCGGCCGCCCGCCACGGACGTCGGCACGCTCAGTCGACGTCCTCGGGGGCAAGGACCGGGTCGGTGACCTGCTGCGGGGCGACCTCCGGCAGCGGCGGCGGCGTGCCGCCGAACTCCGGGCACAGCGCCTGGAACGAGCACCAGGCGCACAACGGTCCCTTGCTGGGTCGCCAGTCACCGGTCTCGGCGGCGCGGTTGACCGCGCCCCACACCGCCTCGACCTTGCGCTCGGTGGCGCGCAGGTCGGCCTCGTCGGGCGAGTAGCGCAGGACCTCCCCGTTGCCCAGGTAGATCAGCTGCAGCACGGTGGGCAGGGTGCCGGTCGAGCGCCACAGCACGAGGGCGTAGAACTTCATCTGGAACAGGGCCTTGGCCTCGAAGAACTCGCTGGGGGAGCGCCCTGTCTTGTAGTCCACGACGCGCACCTCGCCGGTCGGGGCCACGTCGAGCCGGTCGACGAAGCCGCGCAGCAGCAGCTTGCTGTCCAGCACGGTCTCGACGTACATCTCCCGCTGCGCAGGCTCCAGCCGCCGTGGGTCCTCCAGGGTGAAGTAGCGCTCGAGCGCCTCGGAGCACGACGCCATCCACGCCCCGATCTCCGGACCCTCGCCGCCGAACATCTCCGCCAGCTCCGGCTCCTGAGCCAGCATCGTCTCCCACGAGGGCGCGAGCAGGTCCGCGGCACGCTCCGGGGTCCGCTCGGGCGCCGGCAGGTCGAAGAGGTCCTCGAGCACCTTGTGGACCACCGTGCCCCGCACGGCCTCGGGGGAGGACTGCTCGGGAAGCCGGTCGACGGTGCGGAAGCGGTAGAGCAGGGGACAGGTCATGAAGTCGCCGGCCCGGCTCGGCGACAGCGACCCCAGCACCTCGACGCCGTCCACCGGCGTGCCCTGGTGCCGCGAGCGCGGCTCTGCACCCGGAGGGGCGACCGAGGGTCGCGCCGGCCGGTCCGGGAGCGCGGGAGTCGCTGCGAGCGTCGTGTGCGGTGCCATGGCGATCACCCTAGGCTCCGGCTCCGACAGGACCGCGGTCCGGCACCGGCGTGCAGGAGGGGTCGTCGGCTAGGTTGGCGAGGTGTCGGACAGCAGATCCGGAGGGCTGGGTTCCCCCGCCAGCCGCAACCAGCCGGGGACGTTGAGGATCGGCACCCTGGCGGGCGTCGACGTCTTCGTCCGCACCTCGTGGCTGCTCATCGCCGTGCTGATCGCCTATCTGATGGCCCCGGCGGTGGAGCGGGTCGAGCCGGGTCTCGGCGCGCTGAAGTACGTCGCTGGGGTCGCCTTCGCGATCCTGCTCACGCTCTCCCTGCTGCTGCACGAGATCTCCCACGCCCTGATGGCCCGGCGTTTCGGCATCCCCGCCCACTCGATCACGCTGCACTTCATCGGCGGGGTCACGGCGATCGAGGGGGAGCCGCGGACCCCGAAGCAGGAGGCCGCGATCTCCGGGATCGGGCCGATCACCTCGTTGGCCATCGGTCTGGTGGCGCTGCTCGCGCTGCAAGCCACCCCTGACGGTCTGCTGGCCCTCGTCGTCGGCGGTCTGGCCTGGGCCAACATCGTCGTCGGCGTGCTGAACCTGGTGCCGGGACTGCCGCTGGACGGCGGCCACGTGCTGCGCTCGATGCTGTGGAAGGCCACCGGCAACCCGCACCGAGCCACCACGATCGCCGGGTGGGCCGGACGCGGCGTCGCGATCCTGGCGCTGGCCTCGCCCCTGCTGCTGGAGGCCTTCGGGCTGCGGGCCACGGTCGTGGACTTCGTGGTCGCCGCTGTGCTGGGCTGGTTCCTCTGGGCCTCGGCGAGCGCCGCCATCGCCTCCGGCAAGCTGCGCGCCCGTCTCCCCGTGCTGCGGGCCCGGACCCTGGCGCGCCGCGCGCTCAGCGTGTCGCCCGAGCTGCCGCTGGCCGAGGCCCTGCGCCGTGCCCAGCTGGAGCAGGCCGGTGCGCTGGTCACCGTCGACGGCAGCGGACGACCCGTCGGTCTGGTCAACGAGTCCGCCGTGGCCGCGACGCCCGCCGACCGCCGTCCGTGGGTCCCCACCTCGGTCGTCGCCCGCAGCCTCGTCTCCGGCCCCGGCCTGGTCCTGGCGGCCGACCTCGAGGGCGAGTCGCTGTTGCGCTCGATGCGGTCGACCCCGTCCTCGGAGTACCTCCTGGTCGAGCCGGACGGCACGTTGTACGGCGTGCTGGTCACCTCCGACGTCGACGCCGCCTTCAGCCGCTCGGCCTGACCCCCGCTACGCACGGCTCTGCGCGCCGCGCCCCTAGACTGCGCGCCATGCCGGACACCCCCGACACCCCCGACACCCCCGACACCCCCGACGCCAGCAGCAGCAGCATCGAGACCCCCCGCACCTGGTCCGGGGTCTCCCGCGGGCCGTTGCAGGCAGGCGAGTGGGTCCGCCTGACCGACGCCAAGGGCCGCAAGCACAACATCGAGCTCACACCGGCCAAGCGCTTCTTCGCCAACCGCGGCCACGTCGAGCACGACGAGCTCATCGGTCGCGAGGAGGGCTTCACCGTCACCTCCTCCGGGGGCGCGCAGTACCTCGTCTTCCGCCCGCTGCTCAACGAGTACGTCGTCTCCATGCCGCGCGGGGCGGCCGTGGTCTACCCCAAGGACGCCGCCCAGATCGTGGCCATGGCCGACATCTACCCCGGTGCGCACGTGGTCGAGGCCGGCGTGGGCTCGGGCGCCCTCACCTGCTCGCTGCTGCGGGCCGTCGGTCCGACCGGTCGCGTGTCGTCGTACGAGCGTCGGGAGGACTTCGCCGAGGTCGCCCGGCGCAACGTCGAACAGTTCTTCGCCGGCCCGCACCCCGCCTGGCGACTGGAGGTGGGCGACCTCGCCGAGGCGCTGCCCGCCTCGACCACCGACACCCGGGTCGACCGGGTCGTGCTCGACATGCTCGCGCCGTGGGACTGCGTCGACGCCGTGGCCGACGCCCTGGCGCCGGGCGGGCTCGTGTGCGCCTACGTCGCCACCACGACCCAGCTCAGCAAGACCGTGGAGACGATCCGTGTGCACGGCGGGTTCACCGACCCGCACCCCTGGGAGACGTTGGTGCGCGACTGGCACGTCGAGGGTCTCGCGGTGCGACCGGGTCACTCCATGAACGGTCACACCGGGTTCCTCGTGACCGCGCGCCGGATGGCACCCGGGGAGACCCCGCCGCTGAAGCGACGACGTCCGGCGCCGGGCGCGTACGGCGACGACTACGAGGGTCCGCGACGACACGCGGGCTGATCGGCGCCCAAAGCGTCGACCTTGCTTTCTCGGCGCAGGTAGGTTGAAACACACGGTGCGCCCCACGGCGCGCCCCAGGAGGTGAGCGACATGTCGCAGGCTGAGAACGAGGAATCGGGCCGGACCCCTACCGACTGGCGGGCCCAGGTGTCGTACCTCGAGAACGAGGTCGACGACCTGCGTCGGCGGCTCGTGGAGTCGCCCGGGTCGTCGCGGGTCCTGGAGCAGCGGCTCAACGACACCCAACGCTCGCTGGGGGCGGTGACCGCCCAGAACGAGCGGCTGGCCCAGACCCTGCGCGAGGCGCGCGACCAGATCGTCTCGCTCAAGGAGGAGGTCGACCGCCTGGCGCAGCCGCCGGCCGGTTTCGGCGTCTTCCTGCAGCGCAACACCGACGACTCCGTCGACGTTTTCACCGGCGGCCGCAAGCTGCGGGTCAACGTCAGCCCCTCGGTCGACCTCGACACGGTCCGCAAGGGCCAGGAGGTCATGCTCAACGAGGCCCTCAACGTCGTCGCGGCGCTCGAGTTCGAGGACGTCGGCGAGGTCGTGACCCTCAAGGAGGTGCTCGCTGACGGCGAGCGCGCCCTGTGCATCGCCAACGCCGACGAGGAGCGGGTGGTCCGTCTGGCCTCGCCGCTCAAGGACGAGCCGCTGCGCGCCGGCGACGGCCTGCTGTACGACGGCCGCTCGGGCTACGTCTACGAGCGCATCCCGAAGTCGGAGGTCGAGGAGCTGGTCCTCGAGGAGGTCCCCGACATCGACTACAACGACATCGGTGGGCTGTTCACCCAGATCGAGACCATCCGCGACGCCGTCGAGCTGCCCTACCTGCACCCCGACCTGTTCGTCGAGCACGAGCTCAAGCCACCGAAGGGCGTGCTGCTCTACGGCCCGCCCGGCTGCGGCAAGACGCTGATCGCCAAGGCGGTCGCGAATTCGCTGGCCAAGAAGGTGGCGGCCCGGACCGGCCAGGAGGGGAAGAGCTACTTCCTCAACATCAAGGGCCCCGAGCTGCTCAACAAGTACGTCGGCGAGACCGAGCGTCACATCCGGCTGGTGTTCCAGCGGGCCCGGGAGAAGGCCAGCGAGGGCACGCCGGTCATCGTGTTCTTCGACGAGATGGACTCACTGTTCCGCACCCGCGGGTCCGGGGTCTCCTCCGACGTGGAGAACACCATCGTCCCGCAGCTGCTCAGCGAGATCGACGGCGTCGAGACCCTCGAGAACGTGCTGGTCATCGGTGCCTCGAACCGGGAGGACATGATCGACCCGGCGATCCTGCGACCGGGCCGCCTCGACGTGAAGATCAAGATCGAGCGGCCCGACGCCGAGAGCGCCCGCGACATCTTCAGCAAGTACCTCACCGCCCACCTGCCGCTGCACGCCGACGACCTGCAGGAGTTCAGCGACGACCGGGCGGCCTGCGTCGCCGGCATGATCCAGGCCACCGTGGAGCGGATGTACACCGAGACCGAGGAGAACCGCTTCCTCGAGGTGACCTACGCCAACGGCGACAAGGAGGTCCTCTACTTCAAGGACTTCAACTCCGGAGCCATGATCCAGAACATCGTGGACCGAGCGAAGAAGATGGCGATCAAGGACTTCCTCGACGAGAACCAGAAGGGCATCCGGGTGCAGCACCTGCTCCAGGCGTGCGTGGACGAGTTCAAGGAGAACGAGGACCTGCCCAACACGACCAACCCCGACGACTGGGCGCGCATCTCCGGCAAGAAGGGCGAGCGGATCGTCTTCATCCGCACGCTCATCACCGGCAAGCAGGGCACCGAGCCGGGCCGCTCCATCGACACCGTCGCCAACACCGGCCAGTACCTCTAGCCACCTCATTCGGTCCCGGCGAGACGGATGGGGTTGGAGTGACCTGGCACCGGGTACGTGTGAGACAACACACCGTCTGGGAGGAAACCCGCAATGAAGTGGTTGCTCATCATCGTCGTGCTCGTCGTCCTGTTCTTCGTGTTCCAGAAGGTGATGGCCGGCCGCCGCCGCCACTGATCCCGCGTGACCCTGCGCCGTCCTCGACGGCGCCCCAGAAACGCAACGTGCCGATGACCGGCTCCACCCCCAGGTGATACGAGCCGGTCATCGGCACGTGTGCATGTGGAACGACCCGGACGAGGAAACGTGACGCGGTCCGGCGGACGATCTCCGGCCGGGTCGGCACGTAGGCTCGAGGACATGAGCGTGCGCAGGGTCATGGGGACCGAGACCGAGTTCGGCATCTCCGTCCAGGGGCAGCCCGGAGCCAACCCGATGGTGGCCTCCTCGCAGGTCGTCAACGCCTACGCCGGATCGACCCTGCGGGCCCGCCGCGCCCGGTGGGACTTCGAGGAGGAGTCCCCGCTGCGCGACGCCCGGGGCTTCGACATGGCGCGCGAGGTCGCCGACGCCTCGCAGCTGACCGACGAGGACCTCGGCCTGGCGAACGTCATCCTCACCAACGGCGCCCGCTGGTACGTCGACCACGCCCACCCGGAGTACAGCACCCCGGAGTGCACCACCCCGCGCGACGTCGTGCTGTGGGACAAGGCCGGCGAGGTCGTCGCCCAGGACGCGTGCCGCTTCGCCGCGGCGGTGCCCGGCGCGATCCCGATCGTGCTCTACAAGAACAACACCGACAACAAGGGCGCCTCCTACGGGTCGCACGAGAACTACCTCATGCGCCGCTCGACCCCGTTCGCGGCCATCGTCCGCCACCTCACCCCCTTCTTCGTCAGTCGCCAGGTCGTCACCGGCGCCGGTCGGGTCGGGCTCGGCCAGGACGGTCGCGACGCCGACTTCCAGCTCTCCCAGCGGGCCGACTTCTTCGAGGTCGAGGTCGGGCTCGAGACGACGCTCAAGCGCCCCATCATCAACACCCGCGACGAGCCGCACGCCGACCCGGAGAAGTACCGCCGGCTCCACGTGATCATCGGCGACGCCAACCTGGCCGAGGTGTCGACGTACCTCAAGGTCGGGACGACCTCGCTGGTGCTCGCCATGATCGAGGACGGCTTCGTCGACCGCGACCTGAGTGTCGAGCAGCCGGTGCGGGCGCTCCGGGCCGTCTCCCACGACCCGAGCCTGAAGCACCGGGTGACCCTGGCCGACGGGCGCACCCTGACCGCGGTGCAGCTGCAGATGGAGTACCTCGACCTCGCCCGCAAGTACGTCGAGGACCGGTACGGCAACGACGCCGACGCCCAGACCCTCGACGTGCTCGCCCGCTGGGAGTCGGTGCTCACCCGTCTGGAGACCGACCCGATGCTGTGCGCCCGTGAGCTCGACTGGGTGGCCAAGCTGAAGCTGCTGGAGCGCTACCGTTCCCGCGACGGCCTCGACTGGTCCGACGCCAAGCTGCAGCTGGTCGACCTGCAGTACTCCGACATCCGTCCCGGCAGGGGCCTCTACAACAAGCTGGTCGCGCTGGGCGAGGTCGACCGCCTCGTCACCGACGCCGAGGTCGCCGAGGCCGTCCACACCCCTCCCGAGGACACCCGGGCCTACTTCCGCGGACGCTGCCTCGAGAAGTACGCCGAGCGCATCGCGGCGGCCTCGTGGGACTCCGTCATCTTCGACCTGCCCGGCCGGGAGTCACTGCAGCGCGTGCCGACCATCGACCCCCTGCGCGGCAGCCGTGCCCACGTCGGTGACCTGCTCGACCGCTGCGACACCGCCGAGGAGCTCTTCGCAGCGCTCACCCGGTGACGCGGTGGTCGAGCCCGAGCCTGATCCGGTGCTCGAGCAGCGAGCGCAGCGAGTGTGTCGAGACCTCGTGACCCCGACCGCCGTCGTCACCACCCTCCGACAGGCCGGCGTCGTCTTCGCCGAGGACGAGGCCACCCTGCTGCTCGAGGCCGCGACCGACCCCAGCGACCTCGCGGCGCGCGTGGCCCGTCGCTGCGCCGGCGAGCCGCTGGAGCTCGTCGTGGGCTGGGCGGCGTTCGACGGGTGGCGGGTGCCGGTCGCCTCGGGCGTCTTCGTGCCCCGCCGACGCAGCGAGGCCCTCGTCGAGACCGCGGACCGGCTGCTCGGTCCGGGTCGGCGGACGACGTCACAGCGACCGGTCGTGCTGGACCTCTGCTGCGGGACCGGTGCGCTGGGGGTCTCACTCGCGCGCCGGCTGAAGGCCCGGGGTGTCGTGGTCGACCTCGTCCTCAGTGACCTCGACGCCCGCTCGACGCGCGCGGCCGGGGTGACGGTGCGGGTCGGCAGGACCACGGGCCGCGTCGTGACCGGCGACCTCCTCGAGCCGGTGCCCGCCGAGCTGCGCGGGCGCGTCGACGTGCTGCTGGCCAACGTGCCCTACGTGCCCAGCGACGCGGTCGCCCTGCTGCCCAGGGAGGCCCGCGACCACGAGCCGCGCGCGAGCCTCGACGGCGGGGCGGACGGGCTGGACGTGCTCCGTCGGGCCGCGTCGGCCCTCGACTGGCTCGCGCCGGGCGGTTGCCTGCTCACCGAGGCCACCGCGGCCCAGGCCCCGGCGGCCGCCGGCGTGCTGGAGCGCGCCGGGGTCTCGGTCGCGGTGAGCCACGACGACGAGCGCGACGTGTCGGTCGTGGTGGCGGCCCTGCGCGACACCTGAGGCGCTAGGTTTGGCAGCAGGTCCAGCAGGTCCAGCGGGACGAGCAGCGGAGGACGACATGGCTCAGGAGCAGAAGCAGCCCAAGAAGGGCACCGAGCAGGACGCCGAGGTCACCGAGGCGACCGAGAGCGACGTCGCTGAGCGCAAGGAACAGCTCGACGAGGACATCGACGCCATCCTCGACGAGATCGACGAGGTGCTGGAGTCGAACGCCGAGGACTTCGTCAAGTCCTTCATCCAGAAAGGTGGCCAGTGAGCGAGTCCCCCAGCAGCGGCCAGCACACCCGCCTGCCGGCGGCGTACCTCACCCCGGGGTCGTCGTCCTTCACCGACTTCCTCGGCGTCCAGGCGCCCGACCTGCTGCCGTCGCGCCGGCCGACGCCTGCCACGCAGGCCGCGCACGACCTGGCTCCGCACGGCACCACGATCGTCGCCGCCACCTTCACGGGGGGTGTGGTGATGGCCGGTGACCGCCGCGCCACCATGGGCAACGTCATCGCCCAGCGCGACATCGAGAAGGTCTTCCCGGCCGACGAGTACAGCTGTGTCGGCATCGCCGGCACCGCCGGTCTCGCGGTCGAGATGGTGCGGCTGTTCCAGACCGAGCTCGAGCACTACGAGAAGATCGAGGGCAGCCCGCTGTCCATGGACGGCAAGGCCAACCGGCTCGCGACCCTGATCCGCTCCAACCTCGGCATGGCCATGCAGGGTCTCGCCGTCGTGCCGCTGTTCGCCGGTTTCGACCTCGCCCGCGACCACGGCCGGATCTTCTCCTACGACGTCACCGGCGGCCGCTACGAGGAGACCGCGTTCCACTCCGTCGGCTCCGGCTCGATGTTCGCCCGTGGCGCGCTCAAGAAGCTCTACCGCGACGACCTCGACGAGAACGGCTGCGTCACGGCGCTCGTGCAGGCGCTGTACGACGCCGCCGACGACGACTCGGCCACCGGCGGGCCCGACATGACGCGGCGCATCTTCCCGGTCGTCGGTGTCATCACGGCCTCCGGCTACCGCCGGCTGCCCGACGACGACGTGGCCGCGATCGCCGACCGCGTGATCGGGGCCCGCATGCAGCGCCCTGACGGTCCCGCCGCCCCGCTGACCTGACCCTCCCGACCTCCCAGGAGTCGCCCGCATGACCATGCCGTTCTACGTCTCGCCCGAGCAGCTGATGAAGGACCGGGCCGACTTCGCACGCAAGGGCATCGCCCGTGGGCGCAGCGTGGTCGTGCTGCAGTACGCCGACGGCATCGTCTTCGTCTCCGAGAACCCGTCGGCCGCGCTGCACAAGATCAGCGAGATCTACGACCGGATCGCGTTCGCCGCCGTGGGTCGCTACAACGAGTTCGAGAACCTGCGCATCGCCGGCGTCCGCCTGGCCGACATGCGCGGCTACTCCTACGACCGCCAGGACGTCACCGGCCGCGCCCTGGCCAACGCCTACGCCCAGACCCTGGGCGCGATCTTCTCCCACGGAGGGGAGAAGCCCTACGAGGTGGAGATCTTCGTCGGCGAGGTCGGCAGCACCGTCGCCGACGACCAGATCTACCGGTTGACCTACGACGGCCAGGTGGCCGACGAGCAGGGCTTCGCCGCCATGGGTGGATCGGCCGAGGCCGTCACCACCCACCTGCGCACGGCCTACCGGCCGGGCATGACCCTCGCCGAGGCGCTGGAGCTCACCGTCATCGCGCTGGGCAGCAGCGACTCCGGCGCCACGCGCGACCTCGCCGTGGAGTCGCTGGAGGCCGCGGTCCTGGACCGGTCCCGCTCGCAGCAGCGGAAGTTCAAGCGGCTCAGCGAGGACGACCTGCGCCGCCTCCTGCCGGCTGCGCCCGGGACCGACACCGGGACCGACGCCGGGACCGACCCGGACCGCGCCGCCGGCGCCGGCGGATCCGGCTCCGCCGACCGACGACGCCCCGCTGGCACCGCCCGAGGGCTGAGGAGCCGCCTCCGCTCCCGCCGCGCCGCCGTCCTGACCCCGACGCGCGCGCCCTGCGCATAGGGTGGCCGGGTGGACCGACGGATCTTCGGCATCGAGAACGAGTACGGCGTCACGTGCACGTTCCGGGGTCAGCGGCGCCTGTCGCCCGACGAGGTGGCCCGCTACCTCTTCCGCAAGGTCGTGTCCTGGGGCCGGTCCTCGAACGTCTTCCTGCGCAACGGCGCCCGGCTCTACCTCGACGTCGGCAGCCACCCGGAGTACGCGACCCCGGAGTGCGACGACGTCACCGAGCTCGTGGCGCACGACAAGGCGGGGGAGCGGGTCCTCGAGGGGCTGCTGGTCGACGCGGAGCGCCGGCTGCGCGACGAGGGCATCGAGGGCGACGTCTACCTGTTCAAGAACAACACCGACTCGGCGGGCAACTCCTACGGCTGCCACGAGAACTACCTGGTGAGCCGGCACGGCGAGTTCTCCAAGCTCGCCGACGTCCTCATCCCCTTCCTGGTCACCCGGCAGATCGTCTGTGGCGCCGGCAAGGTCATCCAGACCCCGCGCGGGGCGATGTACTCGGTCTCGCAGCGGGCCGAGCACATCTGGGAAGGCGTCTCGAGCGCCACCACCCGCAGCCGCCCCATCATCAACACCCGCGACGAGCCGCACGCCGACGCAGAGCGCTACCGTCGCCTGCACGTCATCGTCGGCGACTCCAACATGTCGGAGACCACCACGATGCTCAAGGTCGCCTCGTGCGACCTGGTGCTGCGCATGATCGAGGAGGGCGTGGTCATGCGCGACCTCACCCTGGAGAACCCGATCCGCGCCATCCGTGAGATCTCCCACGACATGACCGGGCGTCGCAAGGTCCGCCTGGCCAACGGCCGCGAGGCCAGCGCCCTGGACATCCAGCACGAGTACTTCTCACGGGCCCGTGACTTCGTGGACCGTCGTGAGCTTCGCACCCCGGTGATCGACCGGTCCCTCGACCTGTGGGAGCGGGGGCTGAAGGCGGTCGAGTCCGACGACCTCGGCCTGGTCGAGCGCGAGCTCGACTGGGTGATCAAGTGGCGCCTGATCGAGCGCTACCGCGCTCAGAACGGTCTGCCGCTGAGCCATGCCCGAGTGGCGCAGCTCGACCTGGCCTATCACGACATCCACCGCAACCGGGGCCTGTTCTACCTGCTGCAGAATCGCGGGGCGGTCGCCCGCGTCACCGACGACCTGACCGTCTTCGAGGCCAAGACCCGGCCGCCGCAGACCACGCGTGCCCGGTTGCGCGGCGAATTCATCAAGCGCGCCCAGGAGCGTCGTCGCGACTTCACCGTGGACTGGGTGCACCTCAAGCTCAACGACCAGGCCCAGCGCACCGTGCTCTGCAAGGACCCGTTCCGGTCCCACGACGAGCGGGTGCACAAGCTGATCGAGGGCATGTAGCGGCCTCCGGGCTCCGGGCGGACCGCGTCCTGCACCGCTCAGGCGGCGGCAAGGAATCTCTTGGTTTCCCGGGCTAGGGTGACCAGTCGACCCACCACCGACCCCACCTGAGGTGTCCTGCATGCATCGCCGTACCGTCGCCGTCCCCGCGGCGCTCCTGCTCATCTCCGGGCTCGCCGCCTGCGGCTCGGACGACGGCGCGGCAGCCGACGAGGGCGCTGACAGCGGCCCCATCACCGGGCTCGAGGTCACCGGCGACTTCGGCACGGAGGCGACGGTCAAGGTCGACGGCTTCGACGTCAGCGAGGCCGAGAGTGACGTCGTCATCGAGGGCGAGGGCGCCGAGGTCACCGAGGACACCGAGCTGACCTACCGCTTCGCCGTGGCCAAGGGCACCGACGGCGCGGAGGTGCTGAGCAACTTCACCCAACCGGAGCCGGAGGTGCTGGTCGTCGCCGAGCAGCCCCCCGCGATCAAGGACGCCATCGAGGGCTCAACCCTCGGCAGCCGGGTCGTGCTGGCCGCCCCGGTCACCGAGGTGCTCGGGGAGCAGGGTGCGCCGCAGGCCGGCCTGGCTCCTGAGGACGACGTGGTGTTCGTCTTCGACCTCATCGAGGAAGCACCGCAGCCGCTGTCGGGCCCCGAGGGCGAGGCGGTCGACCCGCCCGCCGACGCTCCGACGATCGTCGAGGAGGGCGGCGCCATCACCGGCCTGGACTTCTCCGGCGCCCCCGAGGAGGCTCCCACCGAGCTCGAGGTCATCACGCTCGTCGAGGGCGAGGGCGAGAAGCTCGCCGAGGGCGACACGATGACCGTGAACTACCTCGGCAGCAAGTGGGGCGAGGGAAACGAGCCGTTCGACAACTCCTACGAGCGTGGGGAGCCGACCGAGTTCCCGTTGACCGCCGGCGGCCTCATCGACGGCTGGGTCGAGGGTCTCGAGGGCGTGGCGGTCGGCAGCCGCGTCATGCTCGTCGTCCCGCCCGAGCTCGGGTACGGCGAGCAGGGCAATCCCGACATCGAGGTGACCGGCGACGACACCCTCGTGTTCGTGATCGACGTGCTGGGAGTGAACCTCTGACGTTGACGGCCCGCAAGAGCGAGCGGCTGATGAACCTCCTCATCACGCTGCTCGTCTCCCGCGGCTACGTCACGAAGAGCAAGCTGCGCGAGCTCATCCCGGACTACCGGGAGGCGTCGTCCCCCGAGGCCTTCGACAAGATGTTCGAGCGCGACAAGGACGACCTGCGCGCGCTCGGCGTCCCCATCGAGGTCGGTGGGCACGACTCCCGCTTCGACGACGAGCACGGCTACCGCGTGAACCGCGACGCCTTCGAGCTGCCTGAGATCACCCTCGCCCCGGACGAGGCCGCGGTCCTCGGCCTCGCGGCCCGGGTCTGGCAGCAGGCGGGCCTCGCCGCCGCCACGTCCGACGCCCTGCTGAAGCTGAGGGCCGGGGGAGTCGAGATCGACCGGGACCTGCTCGACGTCGTGCGACCGCAGGTGGCGCCTGACGAGCCCGTCTTCGAGCCCTTCTGGCACGCGGTCTCGACCCGCCGCACCGTCCGCTTCGACTACCGCACGGCCGCCGACCCCGCCGCCCGCACCCGCACCCTGCAGCCCTGGGGGGTCGTGTCCTACCGGTCGCGGTGGTACGTCGTGGGTCGCGACGTCGACCGGGACGCGCCGCGGCTGTTCCGGCTGTCCCGGGTCACCTCCGAGGTGGAGCAGGTGGGGGGGCCGCACGCCTTCGAGGTGCCCGAGGGCACCGACCTGCGGTCGCTGACGACCGCGCTGGCCCCGCCTGCCGGGGCCCGCGACCGCACCGCGCTCCTGCGGGTCCGCCCCGAACGCGCGGTGGCGCTGCGCCACGACCGGGACGCCGAGGTCGTCGGCCCCACGGTCGACGGGTGGGACACCGTGCGGTTGCGCTTCGGCCATCTGGGCAGCACGGCCGAGACGATGGCGGCGTACGGTCCCGACCTGGTCGTGGACGCGCCCGAGGACCTCCGCGCCGCTGTGCGCGAGCTGCTGGCGGCCGTGGTGAGGTCGGCGTGAGCGCCCCGTCGACAGGCGCCTCGGCGCAGGTCGCCCGGCTGCTGGCGCTGGTGCCCTACCTGCAGGGGCGCGGTGAGATCTCGGTGGCCGCCGCCGCCGAGGAGTTCGGCGTCAGCCCCGCCGCCATCCGGCGCGACATCGGGGTGCTGATGTTCTGCGGTTTGCCCGGGTCTGGGCATGGGCGACCTCATCGAGGTCGACTTCGACGCCCTGGAGGGTGACGACGTCATCCGGCTCAGCAACGCCGACTACCTGGCCCGTCCGCTGCGCCTCGACAGCACGGAGGCCGCCGCCCTGGTGGTGGGGCTGCGGGCGATGCTCGACACCACCAGCACGACCGAGCGCGAGGTCGTGGCCCGGACGCTCGCGAAGGTCGAGGACGCCGCCGGCGAGGCCGCCCGGGTGGCCCACCAGGTCCAGCTCCACCCCAGCCGCCCGGCCCAGGACCCGGCGGTCGCCGACGCCGTGCAGCAGGCGCTCGCCGCGCGTCACCGGCTGCGGCTGACCCACGCCTCGGTCGTGCGCGACGAGATGACGACCCGTGACGTCGACCCGGTCGCGCTGTCCACCGCGGGCGGTCACACCTACCTCGACGCCTGGTGCCACCGGGCGCAGGACCAGCGCCTCTTCCGCCTCGACCGGGTCGTGGCGGCCGAGGTGCTCGACGAGCCGGTGACCGAGGGTGCGCGAGGCCGACCCCGCGACCTGTCCGACGGGTTGTTCCGGCCGGCGCCCGAGGCACGCGCGGCGATGCTGAGGCTGACCCCGCGGCGCCCGCTGGGTCGCGGAGTACTACCCGGTCGAGACCGTCGAGGAGGAGGGCGACGGCACGCTGCTGGTGACCCTGCGGTTCGACGACCCGCGCTGGCTGGTGCGACTGGTGCTACGGCTGGGAGGAGCGGCGACCGTCCTGGAGCCGTCCGAGCTGGCCCAGCAGGTCACCGCGACCGCACAGAGGGCGCTCAGCAACTACCGATGAGCGGTGCGTACGATGAGGAGGACGGACGACCTGTCCGTCACGACCGGCCGGGTCCGCCCGGACTGAACGGAGGCGGAGTGCCATGGGCTCTAGGACCGACCCGAGATCATCCTCGTCATCCTCGTCATCGTGCTGCTGTTCGGCGCCAAGAAGCTCCCCGAGCTCGCGCGCGGCAGCGGCCGCGCCCTGCGCATCTTCAAGGCCGAGACCAAGGGTCTGCTCGACGACGACGACGAGGACGACGAAGCTCAAGACCGAGGAGCAGAGTCAGATCGACGCCCAGCGGGCCGAGACGATCCGCTACGAGCAGCCCGCTCGACCGGACCAGACGGGCCAGACGGACCAGACGGGCCAGCCCGGGCCTGCCGCCGGTACCCTCGGGCGCCTCTTGCCCCGAGCCGCGCTGACCGTCGCCGACGGTGAGAGCAGTCCGCCTCCTCCGATCTTCAGCGTCGCCCGTGCCACTCCCGTCGGCTCCGACGGGAAGATGGCGCTCGCTGACCACCTCCGTGAGGTCCGAGGGCGGCTGCTGCGCGTCCTCGTCGTGCTGGCCGTCGCCATGGTGGTCGGGCTCTTCCTCTACGACGAGCTCCTGGAGATCGTGCTGGTCCCTACAACGCAGGCACAGCAGGCGCTGGGCGACAAGGTCCAGACCGACCCGGTCTTCATCGGCAGCGGGGCCCGCTGCTGTTCCAGCTCAAGCTCGCCGCCATGGCCGCCATCGTGGCCACGAGCCCCTACTGGCTGTACCAGATCTGGGCCTTCGTCCTGCCCGGTCTGCACGCTCACGAGCGCACGTGGACCCGCGTCTTCGCCGCGGTCGCCGGACCGCTGTTCATCGCCGGGGTCGCGGTGGGCTACTACGTGCTGCCCAAGGGGCTCGAGGTACTCATCGGCTTCACCCCGGGCACTGTGCAGAACCTCGTCAACTTCGGCGACTACTTCGGGTTCTTCACCCGGATGCTGCTGGTCTTCGGCGTCTCCTTCGAGATCCCGCTGTTCGTCATCATGCTCAACCTCGCCGGCGTGGTGTCGGGCCGTGCGCTGGGCGAGCACCGGGCCTGGATCATCGTCGGTGTCTTCGTCTTCGCCGCTGCCGCGACCCCGTCCACCGACCCGTTCTCCATGCTCATGCTGGCGCTGCCCATGACCGGGCTGTTCCTGATCTCGGAGGTCATCGCCCGTGTCGTGGACCGGCGCCGACGACGCGGCGCCGCCGTCGGCGGGGTGGACCCCGACCTGGACGACGACGCCGCCTCGTCGCTTGACTACCGACCCGACGACATCCGCCGCTCCGATCTCGACGAGGACGACTGATGCCCGAGGCCGACCCACCGTCCTCGGTCGCGCCGGTCGACGCCTTCGAGCTCCCCGCGTGGATCGGCGAGGAGACGGTGACCTGGGTGGCCGAGGACAGCCTCGGCACGGGGCACCTCGTCCAGGGCACGCTCCACGGACCCGGCGACAGCGCGGTGTGCGACGTCCTCGCCGGCGACCACGCCTACCCGTCCGCCGCTCTCGACGACGTGTTGCGGCGCGAGATGCACCAGACCTGGTCACTGGGCCAGGTGCTGCTGCTCGGGTACGGCGACCGCCTGACCCTGGCCGCGCCCGGGCGCGTCGTCGACGCCGACCTGGCTCTGGAGTCGGTGCGCCGCTTCGCCAAGGCGGTGGGGGCACCCCGGCACCGCTTCAGCGTGACCCTGCGACTCTGACCCGTCCGTCGGCCTCGCGTCCTGGCTCGATCGCACCCGGTGGCTAGGGTGGGCACGTGGCCAGGGACATCGCACTGCTGACCAATCCCACCTCCGGGAAGGGCCTCGGCGCCCGCACGGCCGCGATCGCCCTGCCCCGGCTCCGCGAGGCCGGGTTCGTCGTCCGCGAGCTCCAGGGCAGCGACGCCGGGGAGGCGCGGAGCTGGCGCGCCGTGCCGTGGCCGACGGGGTCGAGAGCCTCGTCGTGGTCGGGGGTGACGGCATGGTCCACCTGGCGGCGCAGGTGCTGGCGCACACCGGCACCGCGCTCGGCATCATCCCGCTCGGGCACCGGCAACGACGCCGCCCGCTTCCTCGACATCCCCCGTCGCGACCCCCAGGCCGCCGCCGACGTGGTGGTCGCCGGGCGCACCCGCACCATCGACCTGGCCAAGGCGGGTCCGACGTACGTCGTCAACGTCGTGTCCGCCGGCTTCGACGCCGTGGTCAACGAGCGGGCCAACGCCATGCGCTGGCCGCGCGGTCAGATGCGCTACAACCTGGCCACCCTCGCCGAGCTGCGGACGTTCGCGCCCCTGGACTACGTCCTCGACCTCGACGGCACGACGAAGCGGGTCCGGGCGATGCTCGTCGCAGTCGGCAACGGTCCCTCCTTCGGCGGCGGGCTCCGGATCACCGAGGGTGCCCTCCTCGACGACGGGCTCCTCGACGTCGTGCTCTTCCACCCGGTCTCCAAGCCCGAGCTGCTGCGCACCTTCCCGCGGCTCTTCCGCGGCACCCACACGAGCCACCGCGCCTACGAGCACCACCGGGTCCGGCAGGTCACGATCGCGGCCTCCGGCATCGTGGCCTACGGCGACGGCGAGCGGATGGGGTCGCTGCCGCTGACGGTCACGGCGGTCCCCGCCGCACTGCGCGTCATCGTCGGGCCGTCGCCCGCGGTGACTCCGTGAGCACCCCGGCCGAGCGCTACGCGCGTTTCCGCGCCGAGCAGGGCAACCCGGTGCTCGCCGACTTCCGGGCGATGTACGACTTCGCCCTCGACGACTTCCAGGTCCGCGCGTGCGAGGCGCTCGAGGCAGGCGACGGCGTGCTGGTGGCGGCGCCTACCGGGCTCGGGCAAGACGATCGTCGGCGAGTTCGCGGTCCACCTCGCGCTCCAGCAGGGCCGCAAGTGCTTCTACACCACCCCATCAAGGCGCTGTCGAACCAGAAGTACGCCGACCTCGTCGACCGCTACGGCGCCGACCAGGTCGGTCTGCTGACCGGTGACAACACCGTCAACGGCGAGGCGCCGATCGTGGTGATGACCACCGAGGTGCTGCGCAACATGCTCTACGCCGGCTCCGGCACGCTGGCCGGGCTCGGGTTCGTGGTCATGGACGAGGTGCACTACCTCGCCGACCGGATGCCGCGGCGCGGTGTGGGAGGAGGTGATCATCCACCTGCCCGAGTCGGTGGCCGTGGTCTCCCTGAGCGCGACGGTCTCCAACGCCGAGGAGTTCGGCGACTGGCTGTCCACCGTGCGCGGCTCCACCACGACGATCGTCGAGGAGACCCGCCCGGTCCCGCTCTACCAGCACGTGATGGTCGGCCGGCGGCTGCTACGACCTCTTCGACGGACGGCTCCGGGTTCGCCGATCCCGAGCTCGCGGGTCAACCCCGAGCTGGAGCGGATCGCCCGCGACGACTGGCGCGCGTACGCGGACCGACGGACCGGCGCGGCGAAGGGCGAGCGGGGCAAGGGACCGCGGGCGCCCGCCGCCGCCGCGGGCGGCCTGCCGAGCCGCTACGACGTGGTCGACCGTCTCGAGCGCGACGCCCTGCTCCCGGCCATCTACTTCATCTTCAGCCGCGTCGGGTGCGACGCCGCGGTGCAGCAGTGCCTCGACGCCAACCTGCGCCTCACCAGCCCGACGGAGCGCGACGAGATCGTCGCCTTCGTGGAGGAGCGCTGCTCCCACCTCCCGGAGGAGGACCTGCACGTCCTCGGCTACCACGACTTCCTCGACGGCCTCAGCCGCGGTGTGGCGGCCCACCACGCCGGCATGCTGCCGACGTTCAAGGAGTGCGTCGAGGAGCTGTTCGAGTCGGGCCGCTGCCGGGTCGTCTTCGCCACCGAGACCCTGGCCCTCGGCATCAACATGCCTGCCCGCTCGGTGGTGATCGAGAAGCTGACCAAGTGGAACGGCGAGACCCACGCCGACATCACACCGGGGGAGTACACCCAGCTCACCGGTCGGGCCGGGCGTCGCGGCATCGACGTCGAGGGCCACGGCGTGGTGCTGTGGAGCCCCGGCATGGAGCCGAAGTCGCTGGCCGGGCTGGCCTCGACCCGCACCTACCCGCTCCGCTCGAGCTTCCGCCCGTCGTACAACATGGCGGTGAACCTCGTGCACCAGACCGGCCGCACCACCGCGCGCGAGCTGCTGGAGTCGTCGTTCGCGCAGTTCCAGGCCGACCGCGCCGTGGTGGGGCTCGCGCGACAGCTGCGCAAGGCCGAGGAGGGGCTGGCCGGCTACGCCGAGTCCGCCACCTGCGACCAGGGCGACTTCATGGAGTACGCCGGGCTGCGTCGGCGGCTGTCCGACATCGAGGCCGGTGCCGCCCGGGCGCGCAGGAACGACCGTCGTCAGGAGATCGTGACGTCGTTGGAGGCGCTGCGGCCCGGGGACGTCATCGAGGTCCCGACGGGCAAGTACGCCGGTTTCGCCGTCGTCATCGACCCAGGCACGCGCTCGGGCCGTGAGGACCCGCGCCCGTACGTCGTGACCGAGTCGCGCCACGCCCGCCGCCTGGCGATGACCGACTTCAACCGGCCGGCGGAGCGGCTGACCCGGCTCAAGGTGCCGCGGAACTTCAACGGCCGCAACGCCCAGTCGCGGCGCGACCTCGCCATCACGCTGCAGATCCGTGCCGGGCAGCTGGACCCGGGCTCGCCGTCGCGGCGGGAGCGGGCTCGTGCCTCGGGCGGGGCGGGCGTGGGGGTCGAGGACCCGGAGATCGCGCGCACCCGCGCCGCGATCCGCTCCCACCCGTGCCACTCCTGCCCCGACCGGGAGAGCCACGCCCGGTGGGCCGAGCGGCACCACAAGCTGGAGCGGGAGACCGCGACGCTGCGCCGGCGGATCGAGTCGCGCACCAACACCATCGCCCGGCAGTTCGACCGGGTCTGCGACGTGCTGACCTCGTTGGGCTACCTCGTCGACGACGAGGTCGGGGAGGCGGGCCGGACCCTCATGCGGGTCCACACCGAGATGGACCTGGTGGCCGCGGAGTGCTTGCGCGCCGGGTTGTGGGACGACCTGGACCCGGCCGAGCTGGCCGCGGCCCTGTCGGTGCTGGTCTTCGAGGCCCGCCGGCCCGACGACGCCCACTCGCCGCGGCTGCCGCCGGGCCGGGTGCGTGACGTCATCGCCGACACCGTGTCGCTGTGGGCCGAGCTGGACCGGCTGGAGCGGGAGAACCGGTTGGACTTCCTGCGGGAGCCCGACCTGGGGTTCGCCTGGGCGGCGTACCGCTGGGCGATGGGGGCCGGGCTCGACGAGGTCCTCAACGAGACCGACCTGGCCGCCGGCGACTTCGTGCGCTGGATCAAGCAGCTGCTCGACCTGGCCGGGCAGGTCGCCGACGCGGCCGCCACGAGTGGCAGGCCGGACCTCCGGGAGAACGCCCGGCTCACCATCGGCGCGCTGCGCCGCGGGGTGGTCGCCTACTCCTCGCTGACGGAGTGACGCGGCCAGCCTCCAAGCTTTCTCACGCCGAAGGCAGCGCGGGCCTAGGATGGGTCCCAACCCGTCCTGGTCCCTGGGCTCGGTGCTGATGAAGCTCGATGAAAGCGGAGAGACCCCCATGGGACACACCTCCCGCAGGCACGGACCGCGGGTGCTGATCGGTCTCATGATCGCGACGGGGTGCACCCTCGCGGCGCCGTTCCTCGCTTCGTCGAACGATGCGGTGGCACAGCCCCACCTGCCCTGGCCTCTTTTCGTGGTGTTCTGGGTGCTGCTGGAGTCGACCATCCTCAACATCCACTTCGGCGATGTCGACAACGCCGAGGAATTCATCCTCACCGAGATCGGGCTCGCCGTCGGCCTGCTGCTCGTCGCCCCGCTCGAGCTGATCCTCGTCAGCCTGCTCGTCCCGGTGTGCGCCGAGATCGTCCTTCGTCGCAGGAGCGCGGTCAAACAGCTGTTCAATGCCAGCAACCGCCTCGTCGAGGTCGGTGTGGCGCTCAGCGTCTACCACGTCCTGCTGCCGTCGAACCCCCTGTCGGGACCCGGCTGGTTGGCCCTGGCAGCCGCTGTCACGGCATCAGGGCTGGTGACGCTCATCGACGTGTCCCTGGTGCTCATGCTGGCCGCCGGACTGCCGGCGCGCGACTTCCTCTCCGGCCTGATCAGCGCGCCCTGCCTGTCGTTCACGTGCGCGACGCTCGGATTCGTGGGGGTGGTGGCGCTGCAGTCGGGTCCGTCGGCTCAGGCGCCGCTCGGGTTCACCTTCCTCGTGCTGCTCGTCCTCGTCTGGTCGATCAACCGTCTGACGGAGCGGCAGGAGAACCTGGCCTTCCTGCACGCCCTCGGGGGGCGGCTGGGCGGTGCTGGAAGCGTCGACGACATCCTCACCGTCGCCCTGGACGGGGCGAACCAGCTGTTGCTCGCCCGGGAGGCCGGGGTGTACCTGCCCGATCCTCGGAGCGGGTGGACCAGGCGAGTCACACGGACCGTGGACGGCACGACCCGTACGACGAGTGCGAACTCCCCTCCAGCGATCGCGGACGGTGTCGCGGCCGACCGGTCGAGGGTCAGCGCGTCCGCCGGCCTCGGAGAAGACACCATCGTGGTTCTCACCGTCGAGGGGAGGGCGTCCGGAGCCCGTCGTTTCGGCAAGGCCGACGCCCGACTCCTGGACATGGTGACCCGGCAGGCTGCATCGAGCCTGCGGTCCGCGCAGCTCATCGACCGGCTCCGACACGACTCGCTCCACGACCCGCTCACCGGGATCGCCAATCGCAGGAACCTGCTGCTCAACGTCGAGGAGACCCTCGAGGCCCGCAGGCCGTTCATCGTCGTGTGGCTGGGTCTGCGTGGCTTCGAGGTCGTCAACGCCGCGCTCGGCCACTCGCTGGGCGATGCTCTCCTGGTGCAGGTGGGCCGGCGGCTGGTCGAGGCCGCAGGCCAGGACGGGCTCGTGGCCCGCGTCGGCGGGGACGAGTTCGCCGTCCTGCTGCCAGGAGCCGACGCGATGCTTCACGGCCAGCAGGTCGTCGGCTGTGTCGCCGAGCCGTTCCTGATCGGGTCGGTGCCGGTCGTGATCCGCGTCAGTGCCGGCGTGACCGAGGAGGACCGCAGCCCTCGTGGCTCCGCCGATGACGTCCTGCGGCGGGCGGACATGGCGATGCGGCACGCCCGGAGCTCCGAGCGGACACTCGTGACCTACTCGTCCGACCTCGAGACCAGCACTCCCGAGACCCTCACTCGTGCCGGTGAGCTCCGGCAGGCCATCGAGGGCGGGGAGCTCAGGCTCCACGCCCAGCCCCAGACCCGTCTCCACGACGACCGACCGACCGGAGTGGAGATGCTGGTGCGGTGGCAGCACCCGCGGTCGGGGCTCCTCGGTCCGTCCGCCTTCATCCCTTTCGCGGAGCAGACCGGCCTCGACCGACCGCTCACCGCGTGGGTCCTCGAGGCCGCGATCTGCGCGCTCGCCGAGTGGTCGGGGTCGCACCCGGAGCTGACCGCCTCGGTGAACGCCTCACCGGGCGCACTCGTCGACGGGGGACTCGCGGACCTCACGCGGTCGCTGCTCGAGGAGCACGGCGTCTCCGGTGACCGGCTGGTCATCGAGGTGACCGAGTCCAGCCCCATCACCCGGACGACCGTGGCCGCGGGCGTGATGGAGGATCTGGCAGCGCTCGGGGTGCACCTGTCGATCGACGACTTCGGGACCGGGTTCTCCTCTCTGTCGCACCTGCGCCGTCTGCCGGTCCACGAGGTGAAGATCGACAGGTCCTTCGTGACCGGGATGCTGTCCAGCGACAACGACGCCGCCGTGGTCCGCTCGGTGATCCTCCTGGCTCGTGGCCTCGGGCTGCGTGTGGTCGCCGAAGGCATCGAGGACGCCGAGACCCTCGAGGTGCTGCGGGGGCTCGGCGCCGACCTGGGCCAGGGCTACCACGTGGCGCCCCCGATGCCACTGGAGGCCGTCCCCCTGTGGCTCGCGGACCGGGCAGCGGCTCAGCCGACGGGGCGACCCTCGTAGGGAGTCGAGAGCACGATCGTGGTGCGCGTCGCGACGTTGGCCGCGGCCCGGATGCGAGCCAGCAGCTCCTCGAGGTCGACCGGCGTGCCGACACGGACCTTCAAGATGTACGACTCGTCGCCGGCCACGGACCAGCACGACTCGATCTCATCGATGCCGCGCAGCCGCTCAGGGGAGTCGTCGGGCTGGGAGGGGTCGATGGGCCGGATCGAGATGAATGCGGTCAGCGGCAGACCCACGCGGTCGTAGTCCACCGTCGCCGTGTAGCCGGTGATGAGCCCGCGGCTCTCGAGCCGTTTGACGCGCTGGTGGACCGCGGACGTCGACAGGCCGGTCGCCCGGCCGAGGTCCGTGAACGACATGCGGCCGTCACCGGCCAGCAGCGTCAAGATCTTGCGATCGGTCTCCTCCACGGGCACAGGCTAGCGGGCGCCGAACCTCGTGCAGCGCTTGCGCGGCCTATGCTCCCGACATGTCTGCACGCCCCGCGCGACCTGACCGCCTGCTGCTGCTCGACACCGCCTCGCTGTACTTCCGCGCCTTCTTCGGGGTTCCGGACTCGGTGACCTCGCCCGACGGCAAGCCCGTGAACGCCGTCCGGGGGCTGCTCGACTTCATCAGCCGCCTCGTGGGGGAGTACGAGCCGACCCGGCTGGCGTGCTGCTGGGACAACGACTGGCGCCCCGCGTGGCGCACCGACCTGCTGCCGTCGTACAAGGCCCACCGGGTGGTGGCCGAGAAGAAGACGGCGCCCGACGTCGAGGAGGTGCCGCACGCGCTCGACGCCCAGGTCCCGGTGATCCTCGAGGTGCTGGAGGCCTTCGGGATCGCGGTGGTCGGCGCCGACGGCTACGAGGCCGACGACGTCATCGGCACCCTGGCCACGCGGTCGCGCGGTGCCGACCGACATCGTCACCGGCGACCGCGACCTGTTCCAGCTCGTCGACGACGAGCGCGAGGTCCGGGTGCTGTACGTCGCCCGCGGGGTGAGCAAGCACGAGCGGGTCACCAACGACGTGGTGCGGGAGAAGTACGGCGTCGAGGCGCGCCAGTACGCCGACTTCGCGACCCTGCGCGGAGATGCCTCCGACGGGCTGCCCGGGGTGGCCGGGGTGGGGGACAAGACCGCCGCCACCCTCCTGGGCCGCTTCCCCGACATGGCGGCCCTGCTGAGGGCCGTCGAGGACCCCGGCTCCGACCTGGCTCCCGGTCCGCGCCGCAAGCTCAAGGACGCCGCCGACTACCTCGCCGTGGCGCCCCAGGTGGTCAAGGTCGCCTGCGAGATCGCCCTCGGGGACCCCGACCTGACGCTGCCCTCGACGCCCGCCGACCCCGACGGGCTCGTGAGGCTGGCCGGTCGGTGGGGCCTCGACAGCCCGACCGCCCGGTTGGTCGACACCCTCACCGGGCTGCGGTGACCCGCCAGCGTCCGGCCGAGGGTCGTCGGTTTCACTGGGTACCTAGTGACGTTGCCGCTTCCCGAGCGAAGTTTCGTGCGGGAAGCGCCAGGATCACTAGGTACCCAGTGAAACCGGCAGCGCTTCGCCTCAGACGGGAGTGAGGTGGGCGCGGGCCTCCTCGGCGGCGTGCTCGCGCCACCAGGCCTGCCCGGACTCCGGCAGGGTGTGGATCGGGTCGTAGTAGGCGTAGGTCCGGCTGAGCGCGTCCTCGGCGGTGGCCTCGATGGAGGTGCGGTAGTTCTTGGTCCACTCCGAGATGCCGCGCTCGGTGTCGTAGCTGCTCAGCTGGTGCACCCAGCGCTTGCCGACGAACGGCACGTCGCACACGAGGCGCGGCGTCGCGAAGCCGGGCAGGTAGCCCATGATGTGGTGCTGCAGGCGCTGCGCCTCGGCGACCGAGACCCGCCAGTGCTCCGCGGCCGGGATCATGTCGCACATGTAGAAGTAGTAGGGCATGATCTGCGCGCCGTCGAGCAGGGCGAAGCTGAGGTCGAGCAGCGAGTGGGCGTCGGCGTTGACGCCGTCGAGCAGCACGCCCTGGTTGCGGACGTCACGCACGCCCGCCTCCAGCATCGCCCGGGTCGCCTCGGCCACCAGCGGCGTCACCGTGTTGGCGTGGTTGGCGTGGGTGTGGATGGCCAGCGACACGCCGCGCGAGCGCGCCAGGCGGGCCACGCGCTCGACGCCGGCCACGACCTCGGGCTGCAGCCAGTGCTGGGGCAGGGCGGCGAGCGCCTTGGTGGCGAGCCTGATGTCACGGACGTTGTCGATCTCCAGCAGCCGGGTGACGAAGTCCTCCAGCCGCGGCCACGGCATGTTGGCCACGTCGCCGCCCGAGACGACCACGTCGCGGACCTCGGGGTGCGCCCGCAGGTAGGCCATCATCGAGTCGAGCCGGTCGACCGGCCGGAGGTCGAACTTCAGCTTGTCGACGGTCGGGGTCGAGTTGCCGACCAGGTCCATCCGCGTGCAGTGCCCGCAGTACTGCGGGCAGGTCGGCAGCAGCTCGGCCAGGACCTTGGTGGGGTAGCGGTGGGTCAGGCCCTCGGCCACCCACATGTCGTGCTCGTGCAGGGAGTCGCGGCTGGCGTAGGGGTGCGAGGCCCAGTCGGTCCGCCGGTCGCTGAGCACCGGGATCATGTAGCGGCGGATCGGGTCGGCGTACAGCGCGTCGGTCAGCGAACCGGGGCCACCCGGGGTGGCACCGGGCATCATCGTGTTCATCATCTGCGGGGGGACGAGCATCGACATCGTCGCCCGCTCGCGCTGGTCGCGCTCGAGGTCGGCGTAGAACCGGTCGTCGACGAGGTCACCGAGCAGCTCCCGCAGCTGGCGGACGTTCTTGACGCAGTGCGAGCGCTGCCACTGCGCCGAGCGCCACTCGGCCTCGGTGACCCCGGCCCAGCCGGGGAAGCGCGTCCAGTCGGGCTCGACCAGCTCGGTACGCCGGTACGCGTACGGCTGGGGGTGCACGCTCTCGATCGGGGTGCTGACGGTCATGGGTGTGCCTCCTCGTGGGCGTGCTTGTCTGCGCCTGCCCGCTTCTGCCAGGCTAGAGGGACATTCTCCGGCATGTCCACACGCGCGCCGCACGATTTGTTGTCCATGCTTGTTTCGAGGAGGTTACGTCCGGTGACACGATCCCCGCAGCCGCGGCCCGGCGACCCCGTGGGGATGCACCGGGTGCTCGCCCCCGTCGGCGTGCTCCCGCAGGCTGCACAACGCCTCGACACCCGGCGCGAGCTGTGGCCCGACGAGACCCGGGTCCGGGTGGAGCGGCTCAACCTCGACGCCGCTTCGTACCGGCAGCTCGAGGCCGCCCACGACGGCGACGGCGACGCGGTGCGCGCCGCCGTCCTCGACATCGTGCGCACCCGCGGGAAGATGCAGAACCCGGTCACCGGCTCCGGGGGCATGTTGATCGGCGTCGTCGACGAGGTCGGCCCCGAGGCCTCCCTCGGGCTCGCGGTGGGGGACCGGGTCGCGACACTGGTCTCGCTGTCCCTGACCCCCCTGGTGATCAACGACGGCCTCGCGCGCTGGGACGGTCGCAGCGAGCAGGTGCCCACCGACGGCCACGCCGTCCTCTTCGGGCGCAGCATCGCCGCGCGGCTGCCCGACGACCTCGCTCCCGAGCTGGCCCTCATGGTCATGGACGTGTGCGGGGCGCCGGCGCTGACTGCGCGGGTGGTCGGCGGGTACGTCGAGGCCGGGGGAGAGGTCTCGACAGGCTCGACCACCGGACCGGTCGTCGCCGTCGTGGGCGGGGCCGGCAAGTCGGGGTCGCTCGCGCTGGCCGCGGCGAAGGACGCCGGCGCCGCGGTCACGGTCGGGGTGGTCCCGCACGCCGTCGAGGCCGACCTGCTCACCGACGCCGGGGTGGCCGACCACGTGGTGGTGGCCGACGCCCGCGACCCCGTGGCACTGCGCGACGCGGTGGCCTCGGTGGCACCCGGCGGGGCGCACGTCACCGTTGTCTGCGTCGACGTCCCGGGCTGCGAGGGCGGGGCGGTGCTGACCACCCGCGAGGGCGGCACCGTCATCTTCTTCTCCATGGCCACCTCCTTCAGCGCCGCCGCGCTGGGCGCCGAGGGTCTGGCCGCTGACGTCACCATGCTGGTCGGCAACGGCTACGTGCCGGGCCACGCCGACCTCGCCCTCGACGTGCTGCGCCGCCACGACGGCGTGCGGACGCTCTTCGAGCGTCGGCTGGACGGGGGAGGATGAGGCGGTGACCCCGACGACCCCGACGACCCCGACGACCCCGACGACCCCGACGACCCGCGTCCTGCTGCGCGGTGGCCACGTCCACGGCGTCCGTCCCTCGGCTCCCGCGACCGCCCTCGGCATCGAGGACGGCCGCGTCGTCTTCGTCGGTGACGAGGACCGCGCGCTCGCCTGGACCGGTCACGGTGAGGGCGCGCCCGAGATCGTCGAGCTCGAGGGGCGGCTGGTCACGCCGGCCTTCGTCGACGCGCACGTGCACACCGTGCCGACCGGCTTCCTGCACACCGAGCTCGACCTGGTCGGCTCCCCGAGCCTCGTCGACACCCTCGAGCGGCTCCACGACCACGTCGCCCACGGCGAGAGCCCCGAGGGCACCGTCGTGCTCGGCACCGGCTGGGACGACACGCTCTGGCCCGAGGGCCGCCCCCCGACGGCCGACGAGATCGAGCGCGCCGCGCCCGGTCGTCGCGTCCACCTGGCCCGCGTCGACGCGCACTCCGCCGTGATCAGCCACGCCCTGGCCGACGCGGTCCCCGGGCTCTTCCATCTCGACGGGTGGGAGGCCGGCGGGCGCGTCACCCGCGACGCGGCCCACGCGGTCACGACGGCTCTGGGCAGCCTCGTCGGTCCTGCGCAGCGCGCGGCCGCCGCTCGTCAGGCCATGCGCGTCTTCGCCGCCGCCGGCATCGCGGCGGTCCACGAGAACGCCGCGCCCCACATCGGTCCGGAGTACGAGCTCGACCTGGTCGCCCGCGCCGCTGCCGAGGCCGGGCTCCGCACCACGCTGTACTGGGGCGAGCTCGGCGTCGGCGGGGCGATCGACGCCGTCGCCCGGCTCGGGGTGGCCGGTCTGGCCGGCGACCTCAACGCCGACGGGGCGGTCGGGTCGCGCACCGCCGCCATGCGCGAGGCCTACGCCGACGCGCCCGGCACCACCGGCGCGGCGTACCTCGACGAGGACCAGGTCGCCGCCCACGTCGTCGCGTGCACCCAGGCGGGCGTCCAGGCCGGCTTCCACTGCATCGGCGACGCCGCCCTCGACGTGGTCGCCGAGGGCTTCGCCCGGGCCGCCGGCAAGCTCGGCCACGACGCGCTGATCCGCGCACGGCACCGGCTCGAGCACGTCGAGATGCCGTCGCACCGCGCCATCGAGGTGCTCGCTGCCTGCGGCGTCTTCGCCAGCGTCCAGCCGCTCTTCGACGCCCTGTGGGGCGGCCCCGAGGGCATGTACGCCGAGCGGCTGGGCGAGCGGTGGCGGGCGATGAACCCGTTCGCCGACCTCGCCCGGGCCGATGGCATCACGCTGGCCTTCGGCTCCGACAGCCCCGTGACAGCGGTCGACCCGTGGGCCACCGTCCGCGCCGCCGTGCACCCCTGGCTCGGGTCGCAGGCACTGCCGGCGGCCGTGTCGTTCCGGGCCCACACCCTCCACGGCTGGCGCGCCGCCGGTGACGACGAGCAGGGGGCGCTGGTCCGCGACGCCCCGGCGAGCTACGCCGTGTGGGACACCCCGGCCGGTCTCGACCCGACCCAGCCACCCGGGCTGCCGCTGCCCGTCCTCGACCCCGGTGCCCCGCTGCCGACGTGCGTGCGCACCGTCGTCGACGGTCGCACCGTCCACGACCGACCCGGAGAGATGCCGTGATGAAGCCGTGACCCTCACCCTCGACCCCGCCGCCGTACGCCGAGCCCGCGAGCTCGCCGCCCGGGTCGGCCAGCCCATCGTCGACCTGGCCCGCGCCCACACCACCGTCTCGGTGGAGCGGGCGACCCTGCGCCTGGGTGGCATCACCGGCGCCGACCCCGACGGCACGCCGTGGGCGAACCGCCTGCTCGACGTGGTCCGCGCCGACGTCGGGCTCGAGCACGGCGTCACCCTGCCGGTCTGGGACGCCCTGGTCCGTGGCGAGGCCACCGACCTGACCACGCTGGCGCAGAAGGCCGCGGCGGGCTCGGTCCGCTTCCGGCTGCCCGACGGCGACGACCGGGCCCGAGCGCTGGACGCCGCACGCGCCCAGATCGGCATCGGCCTCGGGCGGGTCGACGAGCGTCGCCGCGAGCGCGAGCAGCTGGTCGGTGAGTGGGGCGACCCGCCCCGGAAGCCGTGGATCTACCTCATCGTGGCCACCGGCGACATCTACGAGGACATCCCGCAGGCCCAGGCAGCCGCCCGCGAGGGTGCCGACGTCATCGCCGTCATCCGCTCCACCGGGCAGTCGCTGCTCGACTTCGTGCCCGAGGGGCCGACCCGGGAGGGGTTCGCCGGCACCTACGCCACCCAGGAGAACTTCCGGCTCATGAGGGCCGCGCTCGACGAGACCAGCAAGGAGCTCGGCCGCTACGTCCGCCTCACCAACTACGCCTCCGGGCTCTGCATGCCGGAGATGGCGGCACTGGCCGGCCTGGAGCGGCTCGACATGATGCTCAACGACTCGATGTACGGGATCCTCTTCCGCGACATCAACCCGATCCGCACCTTCGTGGACCAGCGCTTCAGCCGCCAGGTCCACGCCCGCGCCGGCATCATCATCAACACCGGGGAGGACAACTACCTCACCACCGCGGACGCCGTCGAGGCCGCCCACACCGTGACGACCAGTCAGCTGCTCAACGAGTTCTTCGCCAAGGAGGCCGGGCTCGAGGACTGGCAGCTGGGCCTGGGCCACGCCTTCGAGATCGACCCGTCGGTCCCGGACTCGTTCCGCCTCGAGCTGGCCCACGCCCTGCTGGCCCGTCACCTGTTCCCCGACGCCCCCCTGAAGTGGATGCCGCCGACGCGGCACATGACCGGCGACGTCTTCCGCGGCTACCTGCTGGACGCCTTCTTCAACCTGGCCGGGGCGCTGACCGGTCAGAGCATCCTGCTCGTCGGGATGATGACCGAGGCGGTGGTGACACCCTGGCTCTCGGACCGCGACCTCGCCCTGCAGAACGTCCGCTACGTCCTCGACGCCGCCGGTCGGCTGGCCGAGGACTTCCACCCCGCCCCCGACGGGTTCATCGCCCGCCGCGCCGACGAGGTGCTGCGCGAGGCCATCGCCCTGCTGGACACCATCGCCGAGGACGGCGACGCGGCCGGCGACCCACCGCTGCTGGCCGCGATCGCCGACGGCACCTTCGGGCTCATGAAGCGCCCGGCCGACCGGGGCCGCGGCCTCGACGGTGTGGCGCGCAAGGCCGACGGCCCCGACGGCTACGCCAACCCCGCCACCGACATGCTCGAGGAGGAGTGATGGTCTCGACAGGCTCGACCAACGGGGGCAGCGCTCGACCAACGGGGGCGGCTCGACCAACGGGGGCGGCTCGATCGTGCGGCCCTACGGCGACACCACCGGCGACGGGATGGTGCAGATGTCGTTCACGCTGCCGGTGCCGCACTCCAAGGTCGCCGAGGGCGGCGCCCTGCAGCTCGCGCAGAAGATGGGTCTGGACGCCGCGATGGTGGTCCACGCCAAGCCGATGGGACCCGACTTCACGTTCTTCGTCGTCTACGGCCGCGTCACCCACCTCGTCGACCTCGAGAAGGTGCAGGTCGTCGAGCGTGACTTCCCGCTGCTGGCCCCCAAGGAGGCCAACCTGGCCATCCGCACCCTGCTGGGGCGCAAGCTGACCGTCGTCGGGGCGTGCATCGGCACCGACGCCCACACCGTGGGCATCGACGCGATCCTCAACATCAAGGGGTTCGCGGGGGAGAAGGGGCTGGAGTACTACCGCGAGATCAAGGTGGTGAACCTCGGCGCCCAGGTCGCGGTGCCGGAGCTGGTGGCCCGCGCCCAGGCGGAGCGGGCCGACGCCGTGCTCGTGTCCCAGGTCGTCACCCAGCGCGACGCCCACCTGCTCAACACCCGCGAGATGTCGGCGGCGTTCCGCGAGGCCTACCCCTCGGCGACGCGCCCGATCCTGGTCGTGGGCGGTCCCCGCTTCGACGAGAGCGGCACCACCGACCTCGGGGTCGACCGGATCTTCGTGCGCGGCACCACGCCGGCCGACGTGGCGTCGTACCTCGTGCACCGTCTGACCCAGCGCGAGCAGCCCGACCAGCAGCCCGACCAGCAGCCCGAACAGCAGCCCCAACAGCAGGAGGCGTCGTGACCGAGCAGGACCCCCGCACCGGGCTCACGGTGACCCACCGGCGCTACGTGCCCTTCAGCCACGCCCACTACGCCGGCGACCTCGTGGACGGCGCCTACGGCCTCGGCCTGTTCGGCGACGTGGCCACCGAGCTGTGCATCCGCAGCGACGGCGAGGAGGGGCTCTTCGCCTCCTACTCCGACGTGCAGTTCCGCGCACCCGTGCGGGCGGGGGACTGCCTCGAGGTCAGCGCGGTGCTCGTCCGCGTCGGGACCCGCTCACGGACCATGGACTTCGAGCTGCGCGTGGTGGCGCGCGGTCGGCCGGACCGGGGAGCGTCGGCGGCCGAGCTGCTCGACGCACCGCTGGTGGCAACCACTGCCACGGGCGTGGTGGTCGTCCCGTTCCGGCGTGTCGCTCCCGACACGCCGGAGGGTTCCACGTCGCTGCCTGACTGACATCGGCCTCTGACCTGTGTCTTTGCGTGAAAGTGCAGGTCAGGAGGGGGTTGACGGGACGGGTGCGGGGTCGGCAGTGTGCGCGTGTCCACCGAGCAGGCCGCAGCAGCACACCCCTCTCGGATGGCTGCGTGACCCGGTCGGGTTCCACGATCGAGGGCGGGCGCAGGCGTCCTGGAGAACGGTGCGAGGCGACGGGGTTGGAACGCCGGACAGGTCCGGCGCCCAGTAGACAACGGTGATGACCCAGGCAGCCGGTCTGGGCGTCGCCGGTCCGAAGGGCGCCGGACCTTTTCGGCGTCTGCACACCAGCCGGTAGGTTTGCGGGCAGGACCCCCCGCCCTCACCCGGGCCGACTTCAGGAGCGTCGGTGAACCTCGCGCTGCGCACCCTCGGGGCCGCCCTCAGCGGCGCCGCCGCTGCCGCCGCCTTCGAGCCGTACGCCGTCGCCTGGTTGCTCCCGGTCGGGGTCCTCGGCCTCACCCTGGCAGCCCGGGGTCTGCGAGGTCGCCGCGCCGTCCTGGTCGGCCTGGCGTACGGCGTGACCTTCATGGGCGTGCTCGTGCCCTGGCTGCAGGTCATCGGGGTCGACGCCTGGATCGGTCTGACCATCCTCGAGGCCGCCTTCTACGCCCTGCTCGGCCTGGCCCTCGCGCGGGTCGGCCGCCTCCCGGGCTGGCCGGTCTGGGCAGCAGCCACCTGGGTCGCGGTCGACGCGTTGCGCTCGGCCGTGCCGTGGGGCGGCTTCCCGTGGGGGCGGCTGGCGTTCGCCACCGTGGACACCCCGCTGGCCGGGCTGCTGTCGTGGGTCGGGCCCGCCGGGACGTCGGTCGTGGTGGCGCTGCTCGGCACGGGGCTGGCCTGGCTGGTCGTGGCCCGCCCGGTGAGCCTGCGCGGCGTCGCGGTGGTCGGGGGACTCGTCCTGCTGGTCCTGGCGCCGGCCGCGTGGGGACCGGCAACGCTGAGCAGCACCGGGCAGGTCCGGGTCGCGGCCGTCCAGGGCGACGTGCCGGGTGAGGGCATGGACGCCTTCTCGGAGCGCCGCGCGGTGCTCGACAACCACGTGGCCGCCACCGAGGCCCTCGGGGCGCGGGTCGCGGCAGGGAAGACCCCCCGACCTGCCTTCGTGCTGTGGCCGGAGAACTCGACCGACATCGACCCCTACGAGGACGCCACGGTCTTCGACGACATCTCCGGCGCCGTGGACGCGGTGGGCGTGCCGACCCTGGTCGGCGCGATGGTGCGCGGTCCCGGACCGGTCGACGTCGAGAACCAGGGCATCGTGTGGCAGCCCGGCACCGGGCCGTCGGCGTCGTACTCCAAGACGCACCCCGTGCCGTTCGGGGAGTACATCCCGATGCGCGCCCAGCTGGCCCGGGTCTTCGAGCGTCTCGACCAGATCCCGCGCGACATGGTGCCCGGCACCGAGCCCGGTCTGCTCGACCTCGCCGGCACCACGATCGGTGACGTCATCTGCTTCGAGGTCGCCTACGACGACACCCTCCGCAACGTCTCCGGCGGCGGGCCCGGTGGCTCCGCAGAGGCGGCCGGCATGCTCGTGGTGCAGACCAACAACGCCACCTACATGGGCACCGGCCAGGTCGAGCAGCAGTTCGCCATCGCCCGCCTGCGGGCGATCGAGACCGGTCGCAGCGTCGTGGTGGTGGCGACCAACGGCGTCTCGGGCGTCGTGGGTGCCGACGGCGAGGTCCTGCAGCGGGCCCCTACCCGCACCACCGCGGTCCTCGAGGCCGACGTGGCGCAGTTCGAGGGCGTCACCCCGGGCATCCGGTGGGGCGGCGCGGTGCAGTGGCTGCTCGTGGCCGGCGCCCTGGTCGGTCAGGCGGCGGTCACCCTGCAGGCACGCCGTCGTCGGGCGCGCCGACCGACCGCGAGCGCGGAGCCGACCCCCGCCGCCCGGGCCGGGTGAGCGGCGTGGACCCGGCGGGCTCACGCATGGTCATGGTCGTCCCGACCTACAACGAGGCCGACAACCTCCCGTGGATCGTCGAGCGGTTGCTGGCGGCCGTGCCCGACACCCACGTGCTCGTCGTCGACGACTCCTCGCCCGACGGCACGGGCGACCTCGCCGACGCCCTGGCGGCCGCGGACGAACGGGTCCGGGTCGTCCACCGCACGGAGAAGGCCGGGCTCGGGGCGGCGTACCTCCACGGGTTCCGCGTGGCGCTCGAGGCGGGCTACGACGTGGTCGGGGAGATGGACGCCGACGGCTCGCACCAGCCCGAGCAGCTGCACCGGTTGCGGGAGGCGCTGGACGCGGCGGACCTCGTCATCGGCTCCCGGTGGGTGCCCGGGGGCAGCGTGGTGAACTGGGAGGCGTTCCGGCGGGTGCTCTCGCGCAGCGGCAACCTCTACGCCCGGGTGCTGCTCGGGGTCGCCGTGCGCGACCTCACCGCCGGCTACCGGCTGTTCCGGGCGGACACCCTGCGGGCGATCGACCTGTCGAGCGTCCGGTCGGTGGGCTACTGCTTCCAGGCCGACCTGGCCGTGCGCACCATCGAGGCGGGCCTGCGCGTCGCGGAGGTGCCCATCGACTTCCTCGAGCGCGAGCGCGGGCAGTCCAAGCTGAGCGGGTCGGTGGCCATGGAGTCGCTGCGGCGGATCACCGGGTGGGGCCTGACCCGTCGCCGCGACCAGCTGCGACGCCGGATCGGACTGCTGCCCCACGTGACCGACGACGAGGAGCCGTCCTCATGAGCCGACGCCGCCGCACCGTGCTGCTGGTCCTGACCGCCCTCTTCGTCCTGGTCCCGCTGCTGGAGATCTACCTGATCGTCCAGACCGGCCAGGTGGTGGGCGTCTGGTGGACCATCCTGCTGCTGGTCGCGTCCGGCGTCCTGGGCTCGGTCCTGGTCCGACGCGAGGGCAGACGGGCCTGGCGGGCCCTGCAGGAGGCGTTGGGCTCGGGCCGGATGCCCGCCCAGGAGCTGGCCGACGGCGCGCTCGTGCTCGTCGGCGGGACGCTGCTGGTGACGCCCGGCTTCGTCTCCGATCTGGTCGGGCTGCTCTGCGTGCTGCCGCTGACCCGGCCGCTGGCACGGACCGTGCTGGCGCGCGTCATCGCCCGCCGGATGACGGCCGGGATGCGGGGGCGCCCCGGGGGGTTCCCCGGGTTCCCGCCGGGGTTCCACCCCGGTCCGCGTGCGGGCGGATTCCCTCCGGACGCGGGAACGACGCCCGGCCCACCGCGAGGTGGGCCCGGCGTCGTTCCGGGTGAGGTCGTCGACGACGACCGGTGAGTCGCTGCCGTCGCTCAGGCGGTGCGGCTCTTGCGGGTGCGGTGCAGGTGGGCAGGACCGATGGCGCCACCGCGGAGCAGCTCGAGCCGCTCGGTGAGGATGTCCTCGAGCTCCTTCTCGGAGCGACGCTCGAGGAGCATGTCCCAGTGCGTGCGGGCCGGCTTCTCGGCCTTGGGCTCGGGGCGCTCGACGTCGCGCGCCAGGGCCTCGGAGCCACAGCGCGGGCACTCCCACAGCGGGGGTACGTCGGCCTCCATCGCCATCGGGATCTCGAACTCGTGGCCCCGGGAGCAGACGTAGGCCACGCGCTGACGCGCAGCGAACTCGATGCCCCGCTCGTCCTCGAAGCTCTGTCCGCCCAGTCGTGCGCCGCGCAGGGTGCGCTCAGCCATCTGTTCCTCCGTGGTTGCCGCTGTGCCCTCGTCGGGCCGGTCGGCGAGGGCGGGTGCACCGGTCCCCTCGTGGGGGAGCGGCGCCGGGTCCGGCACCGGACGCCTGCCCTCGCAGAAGTTCAACGCTCGATGATGGCTGAAAAGTTCCCGAACCCGCAAAATCTGTGCTTCTGAAGGTGTACCCGTCGAGGCGTCCGGCTACACCCGTCGGGACCGGCGTCACAGCGAGCTGGGGACCCGGTTGCCGGCGTCCCGTACACCTCGCGCGGCGTCCACCCGGGCCAGGAAGAAGGCCCCGAGGGCGAAGAAGACCAGCATCGCGAGGATGGACGGCCGGTAGGACCCGGTCAGCTGGAACATCAGGTAGAACACCAGGCTGCCGAACCACGACGTGCCACGCTCCAGCGCCTGGTAGAGGCTGAAGTACTCGCCCTCCCGGCCGGGCGGGATGAGCAGGCTGAAGAACGAGCGCGACAGCGCCTGGGTGCCGCCCATGACCAGGCCGATGAGCACGGCGAGCCCGAAGAACAGCAGCGGTCGCTCCGCCGGCAGGAAGTACCCGAGCGCCACGACACCCATCCAGGCGAGCACACCGGCCCGGATCACCCGCAGGGAACCGTGCCGCTGGGCCAGCCGACCGAAGAGCAGCGCGCCGGCGACGGCGACGAACTGCACGAGCAGGATGGTCGCGATGAGCGTGGTGGTCTCCAGGCCGAGCTCGCGGTCGCCGTACACCGCGGCGGTGCCGATCACCGTCTGGATGCCGTCGTTGTAGAACAGGTAGGCCAGCAGGAAGGTGAGCGTCATCGGGTAGTTGCGCATGTCGCGGAAGGTGTCGGCGAGCTGGCCGAAGCTGCGCCGCAGCAACGACCCCTCGACCGCGACCTCGGCCGTCGGGGGTCGGTCCGTGAGGCGCAGGAACGGGATGAAGGTGAAGCCGCCCCACCAGACCGCAGCGCTGAGCATCGCGATCCGCACGGCGTGGCCCTCGCTGAGGCCGAAGGTCTCGTGCCCTGTCACCAGGACCAGGTCGAGCACCAGCAGGAGCCCGCCGCCGAGGTATCCGAAGGCCCAGCCGCGCGACGAGACGCGGTCGCGCTCCTCCTCGGTGGAGACGTCGACCAGCAGCGCGGAGTAGGAGACCAGGGAGCAGCCGACCATGACGTTGCTGACCACGATGGCGACGGCACCGATCTGCCAGTTGTCGCCGGTCATCAGGTAGAGGCTGCCGGCGAAGACCGAGCCGATCCAGGCGTAGACCGCCATGTGCAGCCGCTTGCGGGGGGAGCGGTCGACGAGGGCGCCGACGATCGGCAGCACGAGGGCGCCCAGCAGGGTCGAGAAGGTGACGAGGTAGCCCCCCAGGGAGCCGGCGGCGACCTGCACGCCGAGCACCTCGAGGGTCTCGACGCAGCCGGGGGTGCCGCAGTCGGGGGCGGCGTTCTCGACGATCGCGATCATGTAGGGCCCGAAGAGGACCGTCACGATGGTGGTGAAGTACGCCGAATTCGCCCAGTCGTAGGCGTACCAGGCCCGTTGCTCGCGGCTCGACCTCACTGGCCCTCCCAGGCTCCTCGCTCCTCGAGCACCTGCCGCAGGACGTCGGTGCGGTCGGTGATGATGCCGTCCACGCCGAGGTCGAGCAGCTGCTCCATCTCGTCTGGATCATCCACCGTCCAGACGTGCACCTGGCAGCTCATCGCGTGGGCGCGTCGCACGAAGGCACGGTCGACGACGCGGACCGGACCCCGGGTCGCCGGCACCTGGAAGACCTCGCCGCCGCCGCGGACCGGCCCCGGCCAGAAGCGGCCCCCGGGCACCAACCGCACCAGGCCGGTCGAGAGCAGGCCACAGCTCGTGGCGACGGGGCGGCTGCAGCCCCGTCGGAAGCGGCGGATGGTGAGCTCGTCGAAGGAGCCCAGGCAGACCCGGTCGTGCAGGCCCTGTGACTCGACGAGCTCGATCATCGGCTCCACCGCCTGCGGCGTCTTGAGGTCGATGTTCAGCCGCGCGAAGGGCAGCTCCTCCAGGACCTCCTGCAGTGAGGGGACGTGCTCCGAGCCGCCGATCAGGGCGCCGGCCACCTCGGCGTACGACAGCGACGCGACGCGTCCGGGGCGGTCGGTGACGCGCCCGAGGTCGTCGTCGTGGAAGGCCACCAGCACTCCGTCACGGGTGACCCGGACATCGGTCTCCAGGTAGCGGTAGCCCAGGCCGGTGGCGTGCCGGAACGCGCGCAACGTGTTCTCGGCGCCGACGAGCCCAGGATGACCGGCGCCACCGCGATGGGCGAGCGCCAGCACGGCCCCGCGCTCGCGGGGTTCGTCGAGGTAGGCCAGCCCCGTGCGCGGGGGTCGTGGGCTCACAGGTCCCGGAAGGTCTCGATGCTGGCGCCCAGCTGGTTGAGTCGGGTCGCGAGGTCCTCGTAGCCGCGGTTGATCACGTAGACCGAGCGCAGCACCGAGGTGCCCTTGGCGGCCAGCATCGCGAGCAGGATGACCACGGCCGGGCGCAGCGCCGGGGGACAGACGACCTCGGTGCCCGACCAGTGGGTCGGACCCTCGATGCGGACCCGGTGCGGGTCGAGCAGCTGGACCGTCGCCCCGAGCTTGTTGAGATCGGTCAGGTAGATCGCGCGGTTCTCGTAGACCCAGTCGTGGAGCAGGGTCGAGCCGTCCGCGGTCGCGGCGATGACGGCGAAGAAGGGCAGGTTGTCGATGTTGAGGCCCGGGAAGGGCATCGGGTGGATCTTGTCGATGGGGGAGTGCAGGCTCGAGGGCAGGGTCACCAGGTCGACGAGGCGGGTGCGGCCGTTGTCGGCGACGTACTCCTCGCTGCGGTGGTAGCGGAACCCCATCTCCTCCAGCAGCGCCAGCTCGATCTCGAGGAACTCGATGGGCACGCGACGGATGGTGATCTCCGACTCGGTGACGATGGCGGCGGCCAGCAGAGACATCGCCTCGATCGGGTCCTCGGACGGGGCGTAGTCGACGTCGACGTCGATGGTCTCGACGCCGTGGACGGTCAGCGTGGTGGTGCCGATGCCCTCGATGCGGACCCCGAGCAGGTCGAGGTAGAAGCAGAGGTCCTGCACCATGTAGTTGGAGCTGGCGTTGCGGATGACGGTGACGCCGGGATGCAGCGCGGCGGCCATGAGGGCGTTCTCGGTGACCGTGTCGCCGCGCTCGGTCAGCACGATCGGACGCTGCGGGGACACCTCGGGCACGACCTGGGCCTGGTAGCGGCCGTCGGAGGTCTTGACCTCCAGGCCGAAGGGGCGCAGGGCGGTCAGGTGGGGCTCGACGGTCCGTGTCCCCAGGTCGCAGCCGCCCGCGTAGGGCAGGTCGAAGTGGGACTCACGGTGCAGCAACGGGCCGAGGAACATGATGATCGAGCGGGTCCGCCGTGCCGCCTCCGCATCGATGCCGGCCAGGTCGAGCTTGGCCGGCGGCACGATCTCGAGGTCGTTGCTGTCGTTGAGCCAGCGGGTCCGCACGCCCAGGCTGTCCAGCACCTCGAGGAGACGGTTGACCTCCTCGATCCGGGCGACCTTGCGCAGCGTGGTGCGGCCCTGGTTGAGCAGCGAGGCGCACAGCAGGGCGACGCCGGCGTTCTTGGAGGACTTGACGTCGATGCTGCCCGACAGGGTGGTGGGCCCGGTGACGCGCAGGTGGGTCGGACCGGTGCCGAAGGTGACGATCTCGGAGTCCAGCGCCGCGCCGATGCGGGCCACCATGTCGAGGGTGAGGTTCTGGTGCCCCTTCTCGATGCGGTTCACCGCGCTCTGGCTGGTGCTCAGCACCTCGGCCAGCTGGCTCTGGGTCCAGCCCCGGTGGCGTCGGGCGTCACGGATCAGGTAGCCGATGCGGGCCAGGTAGTCCTCAGTCACGGCCCGACGCTATCTCACTTGTGAGATGAGGCAACTCGGCCCGGACTGCGGGGTCGAACCGCGAAGCCGGGAGGGACTCGGCGTCACCCTGCAGCTCCGGACATCGCAGGTCTAGGGTGATCGGCATGCGCGTCGCCACCCTCCACGCCCCCCGCGACATCCGCCTCGAGGACCGTCCCGCTCCCGTGATCCAGGAGCCGACCGACGCCATCGTGCGCGTGACGGCCGCCTGCATCTGCGGCTCGGACCTCTGGCCCTACCGCGGCGAGAACGACCTCCCCGACGAGCCCCAGCCCATCGGCCACGAGGCGGTCGGGATCGTGGAGGAGCTGGGCGCGGACGTGACGGGCTTCTCGGTCGGCGACTTCGTGGTGATCCCCTTCTGCCACAGCGACAACACGTGCGCCGTGTGCCGCAAGGGCATGCAGGCCGGTTGTCTGAACGGCGGCATGACCACCGGAGGACAGGCGGAGCACGTGCGTGTGACCCAGGCCGCCGGCAGCATGGTGCGCACCCCGGAGGTCCCCGACGACTCCCTGGTGCCCGCGCTGCTGACCCTGTCCGACGTGATGGCGACCGGGTGGCACGCCGCGGTCTCCGCCGGGGTGACGGCGGGCTCGTCCGTGGTGGTGGTCGGCGACGGCGCCGTCGGGCTGTGCGGGGTGCTCGCCGCCCGCGAGATGGGCGCCGAGACCATCATCGCCATGTCGCGCCACGGGTCGCGCCAGGCGGTGGCCCGCACCTTCGGCGCCACGCACGTCGTCGCCGAGCGAGGCAAGGAGGGCAGCGCGGCCGTCCGCGATCTCACCCACGGCATCGGCGCCGACGCCGTGCTCGAGTGCGTCGGGACCGACGGGTCCATGAAGGACGCCTTCGGCGCTGCCCGGCCCGGTGCCGGGGTGGGCTTCGTCGGTGTGCCCCACGGCGTGACCCTGCCCGTGCGCACGATGTTCGGCAAGAACATCGGCCTCGCGGGCGGCATGGCCCCGGTGCGCAAGTACCTCCCCGACCTGCTCGAACGCACGCTCGCAGGACGGTTGGACCCCAGCCCGGTCTTCGACCTCACCCTGCCGCTGGAGCAGGTTGCCGAGGGCTACCGCGCGATGGACGAGCGGAGGGCCATCAAGGTCCTCCTGCGGCCGTGACTGCCGCCGACGGGGGGCCCACCCTGGTCCTGGGCCCACTGCTGCGCCACGTCGACACCACGGCGGCCTCGGTGTGGGTGGAGACCTCGGCGGGGTGCGAGGTCACCGTCACCGCGGGGGAGCACGCCTGGACGGCCCGCACCTTCGCCGTGCACGACCACCACTACGCCCTCGTCGAGTGCGAGGGGCTGGAGCCGGGGTCGATCACGCCGTACGCGGTCACGATCGGGGGCCAGCACGTCTGGCCCGACGACCCCGACGGCCTCGGGCTGCCACCGTCGGTGATCCCCACGCTCAAGCCCGGCAAGCCACTGCGCCTCGCCTTCGGTTCGTGCCGCACCAGCGTCGAGCACGACGAGGAGGGCAACAAGTCCCACGGGGTCGACGCCCTGCGCGCGTACGCGCTGGCGATGGCACGCCTCACCGTCCCCGACGGCGCCCTCCCGGCCGAGCTGCCCTGGCCCGACATGGTGCTGTTCCTCGGCGACCAGGTCTACGCCGACGAGACCACCGAGGCCATGCGCGACTTCATCTCCTCCCGCCGCGACATCGAGCAGGCTCCCTGGGCGGAGCTGAAGGACTGGCAGGAGTACGCCGAGCTCTACCGGCTGGCCTGGGGCGACCCGGTCACCCGGTGGCTGCTGTCGACGCTGCCCAGCGCCATGATCTTCGACGACCACGACATCCGTGACGACTGGAACACCTCGGCGCAGTGGCGGCGCGAGATGGAGCAGACCGACTGGTGGCACGAGCGCATCGTGGCCGGGCTGGGCTCCTACTGGGTCTACCAGCACCTCGGCAACCTGACGACGCACGAGCGGGCCGAGGACCGTGTCTGGCAGCTCATCGTGCAGCACGAGGGCGACGACGAGCTCGACCTGACCGAGGAGATGGACCACTTCGCCGACCGGGCCGACCAGGAACCGACGTCCTACCGGTGGAGCTACGCGCGCGACGTCGCCGACACCCGGCTGGTGGTCGTCGACTCCCGCGCCGCACGCGTGCTGGAGGACGACCAGCGGTCCATCCTGGACGACGCGGAGATGGGCTGGCTCGACGAGCAGGTGCGCGGCGACGTGGACCACCTGCTGATCGGCACCTCGTTGCCCTTCCTGCTGCCGGAGGGACTGCAGAACCTCGAGGCGCTCAGCGAGGCGCTGGCCGGCGGCGCCTGGGGCACCCGCGCGGCCCGGGTCGGCGAGACCCTGCGCCAGGTCGTCGACCTCGAGCACTGGGGCGCCTTCCAGGAGGGCTTCCGCACGGTCGCCGAGATGGTGAAGGAGGTCGCCGTGGGGGCCCGGGGGAGGGCGCCTCGCACCGTCACCTTCCTGTCCGGCGACGTGCACCACAGCTACGTCTCACAGGTCGTGGGCCCGCGGGACGCGAGCAAGGTCGTGCAGGCGGTCTGCTCGCCGATCCGGAACCCGCTGAAGCGACGCTGGCGCTTCGCCACCGCTGCCCTGTCCTACGGCGTGGCCGGTCCGCTCGGGATGATCGCGGCCCGCTCGGCCAAGGTGCCCCGCCCGCCGTTCCGCTGGAGCCGGTTGAGGGGACCGTGGTTCGACAACAACCTGGCCACGCTCGAGGTCACCGACTCCGGACTGAACATGTGGTGGGCGACGGGCAACGTGCACGAGGGCCGGCACGACCGCCCGGTCCTCACCTGCGTCGAGATGGTCGAGATCGATGCGCCGCGTCAGGCATGAGCGGGGACCGGACGGGAACGTTGAACCTATGACTGTCCCCACCATCGCCCTGAACGACGGCACCTCCATCCCGCAGCTCGGCTTCGGGGTCTTCCAGGTCCCGCCTGAGGAGACCGCGGCCACCGTGACGACGGCCCTCGAGGTCGGCTACCGCCACATCGACACGGCCCAGATGTACCAGAACGAGGCCGGGGTGGGCGACGCCATCCGCTCGTCCGGCCTGGCCCGTGACGACCTGTACGTCACCAGCAAGCTCAACAACGGCTTCCACGAGCCCGACGCCGCCCGCCGGGCCTTCGACGAGACGATGGACAAGCTCGGGATCGACGCGCTCGACCTCTTCCTCATCCACTGGCCGCTCCCCACGTTGTACGACGGGGACTACGTCTCGACGTGGCGGGTGCTGACCGAGCTCAAGGAGCAGGGCCGTGTGCGGTCCGTCGGGGTGTCGAACTTCGAGGCGGCCCACCTGGACCGCATCGTCGAGGAGACCGGCGTGGTCCCCGTGGTCAACCAGATCGAGGTCCACCCGTTCTTCACCAACGAGGACGCCCGCACCGGCTCGCACCGCCACGACGTCGTGGTCGAGGCCTGGTCACCCATCGCCAAGGGCAAGGTCGTCGACGACCCGACGATCCGCGAGATCGCCGAGAAGCATGGCAGGACGCCCTCGCAGGTCACGCTGCGATGGCACGTCGAGCGCGGCGACGTGGTCTTCCCCAAGTCGATGAAGAAGGAGCGGATGGAGGAGAATTTCGCCATCTTCGACTTTGAGCTGAGCGAGGACGAGGTCGCCCGCATCAGCGCCCTCGACCGGGGTGAGGACGGCCGCACCGGCCCCAACCCCAACACCTTCGACTACGTCCCCGACTGAGCACCCGAGCGAGCAGGAGCAGCCGTGCCGAAGACAGCCCAGGCCGACCGGGTCGGACGCGAGGAGATGCTCGCGTTCGTGCGTCCGCGGCACAAGGCCACCCTGGTCACGCGCCGCGGCGACGGCTCGCTGCAGATGTCGCCCGTCGCCTGCGGGGTCGACGAGGCCGGACGTGTGGTGGTCTCGACGTACCCGCAGCGGGCCAAGGCGGTGAACGCCCGCCGCGACCCGCGGGTCAGCCTGGTCGTGCACAGCGACGACTGGGACGACCCCTACGTCCAGGTGGACGGCACCGCGGAGGTGCTCGACATGCCGGACGCCGTCGAGCCTCTCGTCGACTACTTCCGCTGCATCTCGGGGGAGCACCCCGACTGGGACGAGTACCGCGGCGCGATGCGGCGGCAGGGCAAGTCGTTGATCCGCGTCACCATCGAGCGCTGGGGTCCGGTCGCCGCAGGTGGGTTCCCGCCCGATCAGGCCGGCTGAGCGAGGAGGATCACCCATGCGTGGATCGGTCAGCATCTTCATGGACGCACCACCCGACGTGGTCTGGGACGTCGTCAGCGACGTCACCCGGATAGGTGAGTTCAGCCCTGAGACGTTCGAGGCCGAGTGGGTCGACGGCTCCGACGGCCCCGAGGTGGGTGCCCGGTTCCGCGGGCACGTGAAGCGCAACGGCGTCGGTCCGGTCTACTGGAGCGCCTGCAAGGTGACCTCGTGCGAGCCCGGGCGGGACTTCGGCTTCGCGGTCTACGGCGGGGGCACGCGGCTCAACACCTGGCGCTACCGGCTCGAGCCCCGCGACGGCGGGACAGAGGTGACCGAGTCCTACGCGCTGCCCTCGTCGCTGCCCACCCGGGTCTACTGGCTGCTCCTCGGCTGGGCCCGTGGGCGCACCAACGAGAAGGGCATGCGGCAGACCCTCGAACGGGTGCGAGAGGTCGCCGAGCGCGCTGCCCAGCAGCCGGACTGACGCACGCTTTCCGGCCGCTCATATGTCAGCACGACTACAAATTCGGTCGGAGGGCACACGTATCCCTGAAGGCAGAGACGCACCCGTGAACGAGGACACCGACGCCACCTGAGCGTCGATGAAAGGTGACCCATGTCGAACCAGGCACCCCCGCCGCCCCCAGGAGACCAGCCCTACGGCAACCGGCCGCCCGGTGACCAGCCCCCCGGTGGCTATCAGCAGGGTGGGCAGTACCCGCCGCAGCAGGGTGGGCAGTACCCGCCGCAGCAGGGGGGCTACCAGGAACAGCCGGCGAGGGGGAAGGGCCTGGCGGTCGCGGCGCTCGTCGTCGGCGTGCTCGCGCTGCTGAGCAGCCTCACGGTCGTCGGTGGCATCGTCCTCGGCATCATCGGCCTGGTCCTGGGCGTCATCGCCTCGGGGAAGGCGAAGCGCGGTCAGGCGTCCGGTCGCGGCATGGCCGTCGTCGGCATCGTGCTCAGCATCCTCGGCATCCTGACCTCGGTGCTGCTCGTCGTCGGCGCGCTCACCTTCCTCAACAGCGAGACCGGCCAGAACCTCAAGGACTGCCTCGAGCAGGCCGGCAGCGACCAGGCCGCGGTCGACGAGTGCACCAACACGTTGCAGGACACGGTCGAGAACAACAGCAACTGACCGCGTCCGTCGTACGCCGGCGCGCGGGGGGAGGGCGACGGCTTGCTAGCCTCCGGCCCTGTGAGCACCGACGAGCCCCCCGTGATCCACCTGACCGAGGTGGCGGACTCAGGCGAGAGGGTCGTCTTCCTGCACGGCCTCTTCGGCCAGGGTCGCAACTTCACCCAGATCGCCAAGGCACTGACGCCGGGCCTCCGCTCGGTCCTCGTCGACCTGCCCAACCACGGTCGCTCGGCGTGGACCGAGGCGATGGACTACGAGGCGACAGCGGCGCTTGTGGCCGAGGCGCTGGGGGAGCGGTACGCCGCGGAAGGCCCGTTCCACCTGGTGGGCCACTCCATGGGGGGCAAGGTCGCCATGGTGCTGGCCCTGCACCACCCCGAGCTGGTCGACCGGCTCGTCGTGGTCGACATCGCCCCGGCGGTCAGCGAGGGGGCAGGTGAGTTCGAGCACCTCCTCGACAGCCTCGCCTCGCTCGACCTCGCCCCCCTGCAACGGCGCGGTGAGGCCGACGAGCAGCTGGCCCGGCTCATCGACGACGAGCGGGTCCGCGGCTTCCTGCTCCAGAACCTGCGCAGCAGCGGCGACGGCTTTCGCTGGCAGGCCAACCTCGACCTCCTGCGCCGCGACCTCGAGGTCATCGGCGGCTTCCCCGAGATCGACGCGTCGTTCGACCACCCGGTGCTGTGGGTCGCCGGCCAGCGCTCGCCGTACATCCAGCCGGAGCACACCGCCACCATGCGGCGGCTCTTCCCGAAGGTGCGCTCGGTGACGGTCAAGGACGCCGGGCACTGGGTCCACTCCGAGCAGCCCGAGGCCTTCGTGACGATCCTGAAGGCCTTCCTGCGCGCCTGAGCCTCTGGCACCATCGCGCAGGTGACCCACGCCGCTGACCAGCACGACCTCATCCGGGTGCAGGGCGCCCGGGCCAACAACCTCAAGGACGTCAGCCTCGAGATCCCCAAACGCCGGCTGACGGTGTTCACCGGCGTGTCCGGGTCCGGCAAGAGCTCGCTCGTCTTCGGCACCATCGCCGCCGAGTCGCAACGACTCATCAACGAAACCTACAGCGCGTTCCTGCAGGGGTTCATGCCCTCGCTCGTACGCCCTGAGGTCGACCGCCTCGAAGGCCTCACGACCGCCATCATCGTCGACCAGGAGCGGCTCGGCGCGAACCCGCGCTCCACCGTCGGCACCGCCACCGACGCCCACGCCATGCTGCGCATCCTGTTCAGCCGACTGGGTGAGCCGTACGTCGGCCCGCCCACGGCGTTCTCGTTCAACGTCCCCACCCGCAAGGCCAGCGGCGTGATGTCCACCGACAAGGGCGGACGGGTCGAGAAGAGCGTGGTCAAGGACGCCGTCTACCTCGGCGGCATGTGCCCGCGCTGCGAGGGCATGGGCAACGTCAGCGACATCGACCTCACGGCGCTGTACGACGACTCCAAGTCGCTGCGTGACGGCGCCCTGACGATCCCTGGCTACTCCATGGACGGGTGGTACGGCCGGCTGTTCGAGGGCGTCGGGCTCCCGATGGACAAGCCGATCGCGTCCTTCACGAAGAAGCAGCTCGACACGATGCTCTACGCGGAGCCGACCAAGATCAAGGTCGAGGGCATCAACCTGACCTTCGACGGCATCATTCCGAAGATCCAGAAGTCCATGCTCTCCAAGGATCCCGAGGCGATGCAGCCGCACGTGCGCCGCTTCGTCGAGCGCGCGGTGACGTTCCAGTCCTGCCCGGAGTGCCACGGCACCCGGCTGACGCAGCAGGCACTGTCGTCGCGGGTCAACGGGTCGAACATCGCCGAGCTGTGCGCGATGCAGATCAGCGACCTGGCCGGCTGGGTCCGCGACCTCGACGCGCCGTCGGTGCGTCCCCTGCTGGTGGGGCTGCAGCACCTGCTGGACTCGTTCACCGAGATCGGGCTGGGCTACCTCTCGCTCGACCGCCCCTCCGGCACGCTGTCCGGGGGAGAGGCCCAGCGCACCAAGATGATCCGCCACCTCGGGTCGTCGCTGACCGACGTCACCTACGTGTTCGACGAGCCGACCATCGGGCTCCACCCCCACGACATCGAGCGGATGAACGCCCTGCTCCTGCAGCTGCGGGACAAGGGCAACACCGTGCTCGTGGTCGAGCACAAGCCCGAGACGATCGCCATCGCCGACCACGTCGTCGACCTCGGCCCGGGAGCCGGCACCGGCGGCGGCACCATCTGCTTCGAGGGCGACCTCGCGGGGCTGCGGGGCAGCGACACCACGACCGGGCGCCACCTCGACGACCGGGCGCGACTCAAGGACACGGTGCGCTCGGCCAGCGGGGCCTTGGAGATCAGGGGAGCCGCCACCCACAACCTGCGGTACGTCGACGTCGACGTACCGCTGGGGGTGCTGTGCGTGGTGACCGGTGTCGCGGGATCCGGCAAGAGCTCGCTGATCCACGGCTCGATCGCCGACCGCGAAGGTGTGGTGGTCGTCGACCAGGGCGCCATCAAGGGTTCGCGCCGGAGCAACCCGGCGACGTACACGGGGCTGCTGGATCCCATCCGCAAAGCGTTCGCGAAGGCCAACGGCGTCAAGCCGGCGCTCTTCAGCTCCAACTCCGAGGGCGCCTGCCCGACCTGCAACGGCGCCGGGGTGATCTTCACCGAGCTGGGCGTGATGGCGACCGTCGAGTCGCCGTGCGAGGACTGCGAGGGCCGCCGCTTCCAGGCGTCGGTGCTGGAGTACACGCTGGGCGGGCGCAACATCGCCGAGGTGCTGGCCATGTCGGTCACCGAGGCCGAGACCTTCTTCGGCGACGGTGGGGCCGATCGCGCCGGGGTGACCGCGGCGCACAAGATCCTCGACCGGCTGGTCGACGTCGGGCTCGGCTACCTCAGCCTGGGGCAGCCGCTGACGACGCTGTCGGGAGGGGAGCGGCAGCGGCTCAAGCTGGCCGCCCAGATGGCCGACAAGGGCGAGGTCTACGTCCTCGACGAGCCGACGACGGGCCTGCACCTCGCGGACGTCGAGCAGCTGCTCGGGCTGCTCGACCGGCTAGTGGAGTCCGGGAGGTCGGTCATCGTGATCGAGCACCACCAGGCGGTGATGGCCCACAGCGACTGGATCATCGACCTGGGTCCGGGCGCAGGCCATGACGGCGGCCTCGTCGTCTTCGAGGGCACTCCAGCCGAGCTCGTCGCAGCCGGATCGACGCTGACCGGTGAGCACCTGGCGGCGTACGTCGGGACGGCGGGTTGACCGGCGCGGGGCTCACCGTCGACCTGGACACGGGACGCCGTACCTGCCGGGAGTCCATCCATGGCTTCCTGGCAGCGGTTCACTCGTTCAGCGAGATGGACCTGCTCGGGCCCTCTCGCTGCCACGGCTGGAGCCGCCTCGACGTGGTAGTACACATGATCGGCGGCTGGCACGAGATGCTCGCAGGGCTTGTCTGCGAGGTCGACGCACCGCCGACGGTCGACGCCGCCAGCTTCTGGACGGCCTTCGCCGACGAGGACTCCGGCGAGGATCCGGTCCTCCTCATCATGTCGCAGCTGCGTCGCACCGCGGCCTTCGCACGACCGGCTGCTGTGGTCGCGCAGCTGCGCGACGTCGCGGATGCCATCCAGCACGGCGTCGAGGACCTCGACGGCCGCCAACGCTGCTGGCTCGGCCAGGTGTTCGCCCCCGGTGACTACCTCGCCGTGTGGGCCGTCGAGCACGTCATCCACCAGCTCGACCTGCTGGCCGACGTGGCGGTGCCCGCCGGCGCCCTGGAGGTTGCGCGTGCCACCGTCGAGGCGCTGGCGGGGGAGCCGCTCCCCGCCAGCTGGACTGTCGAGGACGCCGTGCTCATCGGGTCGGGGCGGCTCCCGGTCCCCGGGGGTGACGAGACCGTCGCCGCACAATTCCCCGTGCTGGGCTGATGAGTGTGGTGGGTCTGCAGGCGTATGACCTGCAGAAGAACCACACGTCGAGGCGGCCGTGCTCAGTCCAGCCGGACAGGTCCGGTGTGGTGGACCGCGGTGGTGATGCGCTCCACCAGGTGCGGCTTCATCGGCGGAAGGTCCGTCAACGGGAACCAGCTCACCTCGCAGGACTCCTCGTCAGCCGGGTGCGCGTCTCCGTCGACGTAGCGGCACCGGAACGTGTGGTCGAGGTACTGCGCCCGGTCACCGTTGACGTGTACCACCGGATCACCGACGTTGACCCACGCCAGCCCCTCGAGATCGCACACCACGCCGGTCTCCTCGGTGACTTCGCGGACGGCCGCGACGGCCGGATGCTCGCCCGGGTCGACGATGCCGGTGACCGGCGACCAGGTGCCGTTGTCAGAGCGGCGGACGAGCAGTACGTGGTCGTCCCTGAGCACCACCGCCGTGACACCGGGCAGCCACAACGGGTCGTGACCGATGCGTTCACGCAGGGCGATGATGAAGTCGGGAACCGGCACGTCGCCACGGTAGCCGCGCCCCCGCCGGCTCGGCGCCGGCTCGGCGCCGGCGCCTAGGGTGCCGACATGACCTCGTCGGGTTACCTCTCCGAGCTGTTCTCCCTGGACGGCCGCGTCGCGATCGTGACCGGTGGCAGCTCGGGCATCGGTCGGGCTATCGCGACGGCGCTGGCGCGCGCCGGGTCGAGCGTGGTGATCGTCGCGCGCCGCGAGGCGGAACTGGCCGACACGGTGCGCGAGCTGACGAGCCACGGGTGCCGGGCAGCGTGGGTCAGCGGCGACCTGAGCACCCGTGACGGTGCGCGCGCCGCGGCAGACGAGGCGGTCGAGGCGTTCGGCGAGCCCGACATCCTCGTCAGCTGCGCCGGGATCAACCTCCGGCCGGCGATGGGGGACCTGGACGAGGACGTGTGGGACGCCACGATGGCCGTGAACCTGGAGGCGCCGTACCTGCTGGGACAACGGTTCGGGCCCGGCATGGCCGAGCGTGGCTTCGGGCGCATCATCCACATCAGCTCCCAGCAGGCCCACCGAGCGTTCGTCCAGAGCGGCGCCTACGGCGTCTCCAAGGGCGCCTTGGAGTCGTTGACCCGCTCGCAGGCCGAGGCCTGGTCGCCGTACGGCGTCACCTGCAACTCGCTCGTGCCGGCGTTCGTGATGACGCCGCTCAACGAACGTCTGTCGGCGGACCCCGCGAGGACGGCTGCGCTGGCGGCGCGCACCATGATCGGCCGCAACGGCATGGCCGACGACTTCGCTGGCGCCGCTGTGTTCTTGGCCGGGAACGCGTCGGCCTACGTCACCGGGCAGGCGATCCACGTCGACGGCGGGTTCTCCGTCCACTGAGCGAGCAGCTCAGCGCAGGTCGACGCCAACCTCGGCCGCGACCGCCTCGACCATGACCATCAGCTGCCTGGTCCGCTCGGGCAGGGTCCCGCGGCAGTGCGCGATCGTGAGCAACCCGGGGCCGACGAACGCCCAGGCGCGGGCCCGAGCCCAGGTCGCGTCATCCACTCCGGCAGCCGAGCGCAGCAGCTCACGGGCCGGCGACTGGAACATGCTCCAGGCGTACAGCAGGTCCACCGAGCGATCGCCGACGCTGAGACCGCCGAAGTCGGTCACGCCGCACGGACCTGTCCGGGGTCGTAGAGGTCTGCGAGCAGCTCGGCGGCCCCGTCGGCCCAGGCGTCGATCGTGGGCGTCGCGGGCTCGCCGGAGCGATATCCCCAGTGCTCGGGTCCCACGGGTAGACCCGTGGCATCGACCGCGTGAAGGCTCCGGACGAACCGGCCGAGCGTCTCGGCGAGCTCGACCTGCTGCGTGCCGTCGAGATCGACCGGCATGTCTCCGGTGAGCCCGGCAAGGCGCGGTGCCTGCTCCTGGAGCAGCCGCGTCACCATCTCGGCGTCCGGGGCCGCACCGGCTTCCTGAGCAGACTCGTCGTTCACGGTCGTCACCGTAGGGGCGCCACCTGACGTGGCCAACCGGATTCCGAGCACCCACCGTGGTGCTTCTGCAGGCGTCGGACCTGCAGAAACACCACACTCGTGAGAAGCGCTGCTCAGTCCAGAGGACCGGAGCGAAGGGGCAGCTCGGCGAGAGTTCGCCAGGAACGAGGTGCTTGCGTGCCGGCGATCACGAGCACCCGCTCGATGGTCGTGACCAGTGGCAACCCCGGCCGTATGGCGTGGTCTGCGGCCCGGACTGCATCCAGGTCCGCCAAGCGCCGCTCTGCAACGGTCAGATGGGGGACGACGTCGGCGTGGGCGCCGCCGTACGGGGGATGCTGCGGGAATGCTTCCGACACCGCGGCGGTGAGCTCTCGGAACGGCTCAGCAGGCTCCGGGTCCAGCCACAGCACGTCCTCGTCGAACCACCGCGTGCGTCGGAATCGACAGGTGAACGCATCCACCGACGCTGCAGCTGCCCTCAGGGTGGCGAGCACGAACCCGTCCAGCGCCATCGGCTCGACGAAGGGGTACAGCACCGTGACGTGCGCGGGTACGCCCCAGCCGGCCGCGGCGTCGAGTCGCTGACGGTAGTCACCCACCAGCGAGTCGGCCTCGACCACCGGAGCGATGACAGCCGTGTGCGTCGGCGCGGGGGCGTCGACCACGGGACACAGGTACTGCATGGCACGGACGCTAGCAATCGTCGGACGTACGGCTTGCCGCGCTACCGTCACCGCGTGTCCGACGGTAACGCCGATAATGCACATTATGTCAGGTGAAGCGGATCGGGGCGCTCCCCTCACCGCCGCACTTCTCACTCGGGCTGCAGCAGCTCGATCCGGTTCCCGTGACGCCCTGCGCACCCCGCCTCGAGCGTTTCCTCGATGCTGGCGGCGTCGTGACGTGCCGCCCTAGTGTCGGACGCACGATGACGACGATCGACTTCAAGAAGACGCTCGACAGCTACCGGGCACGCGCGGGTGGGCTGAGGCTGCTCGACGTGGTCCCGCCTCTGGAGGGGCTGTGGTGGGCCGAGGACATGGACGACTTCACCGTCACCCGCGACAAGTCCCGGTGGGAGTAGACGCTGATGATCATGACGCCGGACTGGATCGACGAGCACCTCGTGGAGGACGCCGTCGCGCAGGCGGGGAGCGGCAAGGTGCGCCCAACCCGACTGAGAGTAGGCGTGAGGTGCTCACGGGGCGGTGGTCAGGCGCTGCACATCGGATCTTCGACGACGAGGGCGCCATCCTGGCGCGGATCCACGACGAGTTCGTCCCCGCCCACGACTTGGAGATGGTCGGCAAGCACCACGAGATCTACCTCAGTGACTTCCGCAAGGCCGCGCCCGAGAGGCGCCGCACGATCCTGCGCCAACCGATCCACGACGCTGTGCCGACCAGGTCCGACCGGTGCTGAGCGCCGTCATCTTCGACCTCGACGACACCCTGGTCGACCACACCTCGGCTGCGGACGAAGCCGTTGTGTCGTGGGCGCACGCACTCGGCGTGGACGACCCACGTCCCAGCGCTCGTTGGGCGGAGATCACCGCGGCCCACTACCAGCGGTACGAGCGGCGCGAGGTGACCCTCGCCGAACAGCGCCGCCAGCGGGTCCGCGACTTCCTCGGGCGCGACCTCGACGACGCGAGCGCCGACGCACACTTCGCCGACTACCTCGCTAGCTACGAGGCGGCCTGGCGGGCCTTCGACGACGCAGCCCCTGCGCTGCGCCGGGTCCGCGCGGCCGGCCTGGGCGTAGGCGTGCTGACGAACGGTGACGCGACTCAGCAGCGCTCCAAGGCCGAACGCGTCGGCCTCACCTCGGAGATCGACGTCCTCGTCGCGTCCTCGGAGCTGGCCGCAGGCAAGCCCGACGTGGGTGCCTTCCTGCACATCACGCGCCTGCTCGGGGTCGCTCCCGCCGACGCCCTCATGGTGGGCGACTCCCTCCCCCAGGACGTCCACGGCGCCCTGGCCGCAGGACTCCACGCCACGCTCCTCGACCGGCGCGACAACCACCCAACGGTCGCCGTACGACGCATCAGGTCGCTGGACGCGATCGCGGTCGACGCATAATTGTAGATCTGACTCCCGCGCCGAACGCCTAGGAGACCCCATGCGAGTGACGTCATGAGCGGACCGCTCCACCGGCCCTACCCGCCGGAGACCAGACCAGGGGGCGGTTCGGCCTCTACCGCTGGACCTTCGGGCGCGGCGAGTCCGGGCCCGACCCGCACCTCCACAAGACGATCTCCGAGCAGTTCTACGTCCTGAGCGGGTCGGTACGCATCTTCGACGGCCGCGCCTGGGTGGACGCCCGGGGCGAGGCCATGAGCGAGCAGGAGCGCACCGACTTCATGGTCAACCACGACACGTGGTGGGTGGACGTCGAGACCGACTGACGCTCACGACTCCGGCAGCTCGGCGAACGCGCGCTTCATCGCGTTGTACCAGTCCATCGACTTCTTGGGGTGACGCCAGCGCCCCTTCATCGCGTCCCGGGCCTCCTGGTGGGTCGCGTCGCCGGCCTTCTCAGCCTCCTTGAGGTGGCGGTCCTGCGCCTTGATGACGTCGTCGGCGGTCTCGCTGCGGTGCTCGAGGTCGCAGGGACCTCCCAGCTGCTGGCAGGTCATGGTCTTCATGGCTCCTCCTCGGTCGGTTCTTCTCACGTGGATGACGATCGGCAGCGGCCGGGTGTGACCGCCCAGGACGATCAGGTACGTCGCTCGCCCCCGTCGCGGCGCGCGACGCTCGCCAGGACCTCGGGTGCGGCCCGGAAGGTGATGCCCTGGACACGACCGCCGGCGACGGCGAAGTCGAAGACGACCATCGCCCGGCCCCGCTGGAACCAGGCAGCCGCGGGACGGTCCTCGACGTACACCGGCAGAGCGGCCTGCGCGCTGCCGTTGAAGAACTCCGCTGCCTCCTGTCTCCCAGCGATCCGGGCCGGCGTCCCGAGCAGCCGCGCGGCGTCGTCCGCGCTCACCTCCGCCTCGGGAGCCAGGAGCTCGAGCAGGCGCTCGAAGTCACCCTCCTTGGCCGCGGCCATGAACGCGTCGACGACCTCCCACGCGGCCAGGTGGTCCTCCTGCCGTGGCTGGCCGACGCGGGCCCGGGCGCGGGAGGCGAGCTTGCGGGCCGTCGCGGGCGTCGTGTCCAGCACCTCGGCGATCGTGGTGAACTCGAAACCGAAGCTGTCGTGCAGCACGAAGGCCACGCGCTCGCGAGGAGGAAGCCGGTCCAGGACGACCTGCAGCGCGACCCCCACGGAGTCGGCGAGCGCCACCTCATCAGCCGGGTCGGGTGCGAGCTCGGGCGGCTCGAGCCCGTCGAGCGCGTCGAGCGCGTCGAGCGCGTCGAGAGGCACCGGCGTCCTCGCCCGCAGCCGGTCGAGACACAGGCGCGTCGTCACGGTGGTCAGCCAGGCCGGCAGGTTCTCGATCTCGGCGTCGGTCCCGGTGAGCGCCCGGTGCAGTCGAAGCCACGCCTGCTGCACGACGTCCTCGGCCTCGACTCGGTCCCCCAGCACGCGCGCGGCGAGCCCGATCAGGCGCGGCCTCTCCGCCTCGAACTCCTCGGCCGTCTCCCTGCTCGTCATGGCCTCTTCCCTTCCGTCGCCCGACCGTCACTGGATCGACGTACGAGCCGCTCCCGGTGTGACAGCCGCGTCAGAGGCGGTCGATGTTCGCGCGCACGAAGTCCCGCATGTACGGGATGGTGAAGTCGACGAACCCGCGCCGGGTCGGCTCGATGATCCCGGCCACGATGAGGCGGCTGCGGTAGCGCGAGACGTAGCCGTGGTCACGACCGAGCCGCCGCTCCACGTCGGCGATCGCGCTCTCGCCGTCGTCGTCGACCATGACCTTGACGAACGCGCGGTCGGTCTCGGAGAGGTCGTTGAGCGCCGGCTCGTGCACCAGCGCCCCCACCTCGCGCAGCGACGCCGTCACCGCGACCGCGACGTGGTCCTCGGTGATCTCGTTGGCGTCGGGGTCCTGTCGCCACGCCTGGTCCCCCACGAGCTGGACGAGAAAGGGATAGCCGTACGTCGCTGCTGCCGCGCGGCCGAGCGCCGGGGCGCCGATCCGGCGCCCGTGGGTCTCGACCGGCACCCGGAGCGCCTCCTCGGCGGCCACCGGCGTGAGCGGCTCGAGCACGTAGCGCCGAGCGCGTCGCAGGAACGTTGAGACGTCCTCGCTGAGCAGGTCCTGGACCGCCGCGGGCAGTCCGGCGGCGGCGAAGGCGACCGGGCGCTCCTCGCGGAAGGCGTGCTGGACCACGGCTCCGAGCTGGGCGACGTCGTCGCGTGCCCGACGGCTGTGGACCTCGTCGAGGGTGATGAGCAGACCGGTGCCGTGGCGCTCGAGCTCGTCGGTCAGGGCGTTGAGCTGCGAGCGCAGACCGCCGGGAGAATCGGCGGGCGGCAGATCGAAGTCCACTCCCCCGAGGTTCGCCGGCAGGTGGACGCCGGACACCCGCCGGTGCTCGCGCGGCCCCTGCCTCAGCAGGTCGGCCAGCTCGGGTAGCGCCTCACCGGTGAGTCGGTCGAGCAGTCCGGGAGTCGCCGTCTCCGAGACCACGACCCAGCTGCGCTCCCGTGCCACGGCCTCGCTCTCGTTGAGCATGACCGTCTTGCCGATCCCTCGGTTGCCGGTGAAGAGCGCCGCCCTCCCCGCGCCCCCGGACCGGAGTCGAGGGCGTCGGCGAACTCGGCCACGATCGCGTCGCGTCCGGCGACGGTCGGTGGACTCGTGCCGAAGGACGGGCGGAACGGGCTGCGTGACATCCTGACAGCCTTCATCAATCTTCATCATCACGCAAGGGCTTCATCATGCTTCATTGAATGAGCCCGACGATCGTTGCGGACGCATTTCGTGCCTCCCCGGACACTGGAGCGGTGACCCGCGACGCCGCCGACTTCGACTACGACAACCGCACCGGCCGTGACCCCGGCCGCGTCCTCCGCTCCCTCGGTCTCGTGATCCCCGGGATCCGGAAGGTGCAGCGCCAGGTCACGCCGTACGCCGACGCGTGGCGCGAGCGCAACCGGCGGAGCCTCGCGATCCCGGGACCGCACTGGTTCGTCCTGGGCGACTCGATGTCGCAGGCTGTCGGTGCCTCGCAGCCCGGACGCCGGCTGGGTGGACCAGCTCGCGCGCCGCCTCTCCCCCACCGTCGCTGTTCCTCCCGTCGTGAACCTGTCCGCCACCGGCGCCCGCACGCTCGACCTCGTCGAGCAGCAGCTGCCCGCGCTGGAGGCGCTGGAGCCGGGCCCCGACGACCTGGTCACCGTGCTGATCGGGTCGAACGACCTCTTCGCCGGCCGCACCTTCCGCGAAGGGCTCCCGGACGCGTTCGCCGAGCTGGTGCGGCTGCTCCCCCGCGGCTCGGTCGTGGCCTCCCTCCCCCAGCCGCGCGCTGCGGCCACCGCGGCGAACCGTCACGTCGAGGCCGCCGCAGCGGCGGGCCACCTCCGGCTGGTCGACATGCGAGCCTCGGGTCCGAGCTCCTGGCGCGGCCGCGTCGCCGAGGACCGCTTCCATCCCAACGACGCGGGCTACACCGCGATCGCGGACGCGTTCGAACCCGTCGTCCAGAAAGCGATCACGGACCCGCACGTCGGCCTCTGACGAGGGTCGGTCAGCCCTGGCTGGAGGCCTGGACCTCGGCGTCGACCTGCTCCTCGGGCTTCCCGCGGAACGTGCGGAAGCTGTAGATGATCATCGCCAGCGCGATGAAGGCCGAGCCGATGAGCGTGGCACCGGTCCCCCAGCCACCCAGGAGCCAGTAGTCGTCCTTGAGAGGCCACCACCCGGGAGCCGGCGGTCGGATGCCCCAGAAGACGCCGAGCCCGACAAGCCAGACGACACCGAGCAGCGAGGCGATGATGCGCGGCCAGGTCTGCACGCTGTCGGCAGCGGCCTTCCTGGCCGCCTTCTCGACCGGACGGACCCGCCGCTCGGCCCACTCGTACTGCTGCGAGAGGACGGCCAGGCCTGCGAACAGGGCCAACAGGCCGGGGCCAGGCAGGACGAGGGCGGCGATGCCGACAAGCACGAGCGTCCACCCAGCGACTTCCAGCAGGATGCGCCGCGCTGCTCCTCTGCCACTCATGGGCACACCCTGACAGATCCCTTGAAATCCGCCAGGGCACCAGGCCGGTGTCTCAGCGCTTCGACTCCTTCCTCACCCGGCGGCGCAGCTGCACGATCCGCAACGATCCGGCCATCACGGCGATGAGCAACCCGGCTGCGGTGGCGATGAGCAGCGTGGCCGCGAGGGGTGCAGTGCCGTTCCAGCTCAGGAACGACACCTCGACGTCCTGGGTGTTCTGCAGGACGAAGATCGCCAGCAGGGCCAGCAGCAGGACGAGCACGACCACGAAGACCCACGCGCCGCTGGCCCGGGAGCCGCGCAACGGGTCCTTGCTCGTGCCCTTGCTCGAGCGCGAGGGGCCCGAGGACGTGGCCGAGGTGGTGGCCGAGGCACCGCCGGCGTTCCCGGCCCCGGCTGCGGGCGAGGCACCGGTGGATGTCGCAGGGTTCGTCTCGTGCTCGCTCATGATGCTCCTGTGAAAGATGAGTCTACGTTGCAAGACTCCCCGGTGTCGTGGTCCCGAAACGCCGTCCGGGGTCGCCGGCGCCGCGCCCGACCTCCCGTCGGAGGTGCCGGGCTAGGCTCCTGCCATGAGACTGGCACGCCGTCCCGGACCCACGGTCCGCGTCCGCGTCCGGGAGTACGCCGAGGGGCGCTGGAAGGGCCGCGAGGACCGGCTGGCCACCGAGGAGCCGCTGGAGATCCGCCTGGCCTGGCCCGGACACCCCGCCGAACGCATCGGCGTCACGATGCGCACCCCGGGGCACGACTTCGAGCTCGCCACGGGGATGCTGGCCGGTCAGGGCGTCCTGGCCGGCACCGAGCTCGCGCAGGTCGCCTACTGCACCGACGTGACGCTGGCTCCGGAGGAGGAGTTCAACGTCGTCACCGTCACCCTGGCCGGCCCTCCGCTCGCGCCGCCGAGCGTGCGCACCTCGACCCTGCTGGCGACGTCCTCGGCCTGCGGCGTCTGCGGCACCGAGAGCATCGACGAGGTGATGACGCTGGCCGCCCGGCGCGCCGAGGGCGAGGCAGGTTCGCCCGGTTCAGCAGGGCACGCCGTCCTCCCGCCCGGGATCCTGCACGCCCTGCCCGAGCGCCTGCGCGAGCACCAGCGCGTCTTCGCCAGCACCGGCGGGCTCCACGCCGCCGCCGCCGTGGAGGCCGACGGCACGCTGGCGGAGGTCCGCGAGGACATCGGCCGGCACAACGCCCTCGACAAGGTCATCGGCGCCCGGCTGCTGACGGGCCGGTCCCCGCCGTCCCCGTCATGCTCGTCAGCGGCCGCATCGGTTTCGAGCTCGTGCAGAAGGCCATCGTCTCCGGCGTCGGCGCGCTCGTCGCCATCGGCGCGCCGTCCTCGCTGGCGGTGCGGCTGGCCGAGGAAGCAGGGCTCGGTCTCGTCGGGTTCCTGAGCGCGCGGCGCTTCGTGGTCTACGTCGAGCCACCCTCCCCCGGCGTGTGAGGCGCATTCTGTCGGCGGGGGTACCTACGGTCTGAGGGTGCGCATCCTCCACACCTCCGACTGGCACCTGGGACGCTCGTTCCACGGTGTCGATCTGCTGCCTGCGCAGGCGACCTACCTCGACCACCTGGTCGAGACGGTGGAGTCGGAGGACGTCGACCTGGTGGTGGTCTCCGGTGACGTCTACGACCGGGCGCTGCCGCCGGTGGACGCCGTGGAGCTCTTCTCGTCCACCCTCGCCCGCCTGGCCGGCCTCCGCACCCGGGTGGTCGTGACGAGCGGCAACCACGACTCCGCCATCCGCCTGGGCGTACACGCCGAGCTGGCCGACGCCGCCGGCATCCACCTGCGCACGCGTTGGCAGCACGTCGGCACCCCCGTGATCGTCGAGGACCGACACGGCCCCGTCGCCGTGCACGGCCTTCCCTACCTCGAGCCGGACGCCGTTCGCCAGGCCTGGCAGCTGCCGGCCCGCACCCACGAGGCTGCCCTGCGTGCCGCCATGCTGCGGGTCCGCGCCGACCTCGACACCCGCGACGCCCGCTCGGTGGTGATGGCGCACGCCTTCGTGGCCGGTTCCCCCGACCAGGGCGAGCGGATGCGGTCCGACAGCGAGCGCGACATCTCCGTCGGCGGGGTCCAGCTGGTGCCGACCTCGGTCTTCGCCCGCGTCACCTACACCGCCCTCGGTCACCTTCACGGGGCCGCGACCCTCTCCGACGAGGTGCGGTACAGCGGCTCGCCGCTGGCCTACTCGTTCTCCGAGGCGGGCCGCGCGAAAGGCAGCTGGCTCCTCGAGCTCGGGGCCGAGCGACTGGAGCGGTCGGACTTCGTCCCCGCGCCGGTCCACCGACCGGTGGCGACCCTGCGCGGCAGCATCGAGGACCTGCTCGTCGACGCCGCGCACGCCGCGGTCGAGGACGCATGGCTGGCGGTCACCCTGACCGACGCCCGTCGGCCCCCGCACGCCATGGACCGGCTGCGCGCCCGCTTCCCCCACACGCTGACCCTCGCCTTCGAGCCCGACGGCGAGCGCACACCGCGACCACTCGTCGTCCCCCACGTCAGCGGACGCAGCGACCTCGACGTCGCGCTCGGCTTCGTCGCCGAGGTGCGCGATCTCGAGCCCACCTCTGAGGAGGCGCTCCTGCTGCAGCTCGCCTGCGAGTCCTGTCTCGGGGGCGAGGACCCCGACGCCGACCGTCGTCTCGACCTGGTGGGTGACGCCGAGGGGCGCCCGCGCCGCGACGCCCGGGGGGCGGCCGGATGAGGTTCCACCGGCTCAGCGTCACCGCCTTCGGGCCCTACGCCGGGACCGAGGTCATCGACTTCGAGTCCCTCAACGCCGCTGGCATCTTCCTCATGACCGGCAAGACCGGCGCAGGCAAGACCAGCCTGCTGGACGCGGTCTGCTTCGCGCTCTACGGCGTGGTGCCGGGCGAGCGCGGGGTGAAGTCGCTGCGGTCCCACCACGCGCCGGCCGACGCCCGCCCCGAGGTGGTGCTCGAGCTCACCCTCGGTGAGCGGCGACTGCGGATCCACCGGACCCCGGAGTGGCACCGTCCGAAGAAGCGCGGCACCGGCACGACGAAGGAACAGGCCGCGGCCCGGCTCGTCGACCTCACCGACGGTCACGAACGACTGGTGTCCCACCGGATCCAGGAGGTCGGTCACGAGCTGCGCGAGCTGCTGGGCATGACCTCGGAACAGTTCATGCAGGTGGTGCTGCTCCCCCAGGGACGGTTCCAGACCTTCCTGCGCGCCACCAGCGACGAGCGCCAGCAGGTCCTGCAGACGCTCTTCGCCACGGAGCGGTTCTCACGCATCGAGGACTGGATGCACCACGAGGCCCGGCGGCTGCGCGCGCGGTCGGCCGACGGCGAGCGACGCGTCGCTCACCTTCTCGGCGCCCTGTCCAACCGCGCCGGCGTCTCCGTGCCCGAGGCGCTGGACGACCTCGCCCAGGGCGACGTGGACACCCTCAGCCAGGAGGCCGGCACCTGGGCGGGCACCGTCGTGGCGGCCGCCGCGGAGCAGGCCGCGGCCGCCACCCGGGACGCCGACGCGGCCCAACGCGTGCTCACCGACCTGGAGGCACGGCTGGCGCGGGCCGGGCGGGAGAGCCCGGCGGTACGTCGACGGGACGAGGCGAGGCTCACCCTCGCCGCCCTGGAGGAGCGCGCCGAGGAGCTGAGCGTGGCCCGGGCCGGCCTGGCCGCGCACGTGCGCGCCGCGACCGTGGCTCCGCTCGCCGACTCCCTCGATGCGCTCGACCGAGCTCTGGCCGACGCCTGCACCGGCCTCACCCGTCGCCGCAGCGCCTTGCTCGCCCACCTCGGGCGGGCGGGCGCACCCGCCGACCCGGCCACTCCCGGTGCACTCTCCGACCCGGCGACCCCCGGCGACTCCGGTGACTCCGGTGACTCCGGTGACTCCGGTGACTCCGGCGACTGCGGCGACCTTGGCGCCCGCCGTGACGCGCTGCTCAGCCGCGTCGCCGAGCTGCACAGGCTCGTTCCCATCGCGGACGAGGTCGGCGACAAGCGCACCCGGCTCGACCTCACCCGAGCCGCCGTCGCCGACCACACCGCCGATCTGGACGCGCTGACCCAGGAGATGGCCGCACTGCCCGATCGCCGCTCGTCGCTGGTCGCGGCGGTGGCCGGCGCCCGGGAGCGGGCGGCAGGTCAGGAGGGCCTGGCGCGCGAGGTCGCGACCGCCCGACGCCGCCACGACGCCGCGGTGGCCCTGCCCGCAGCGCGCGCCGAGGCCGAGCGACTGGCCGAGCTCGCGCTCACCGCTCGTGAGGACGCCGTCGCGGCGCACGAGGAGCACCTGGCCCTCTTCGAGCGCCGCCTGCTGGGCATGGCCGACGAGCTGGCGCGTCAGCTGGAGCCCGGTGAGCCGTGCAGCGTGTGCGGCAGCCGGGAGCACCCTGCCGTCGAGGCCCCGGACCACCCGCACGACGACGAGCTGACCCTGCCCCTGGCGGTGTCACTGCTTCCGACCCGACCGGCGGCGGTCGTCACCGACGCTGACCAGGCCGCCTCCCTGACCCGCCACACCCGGGCCCAGGAGCGGGCGGACGCGGCGCGCGGCACGGCGGATGCCGCCACCACCGCGTGGGCGCTGCTCGAGCAGCAGGCCGAGGACCGCACCGAGGTCGACGCCCGGTCCGAGCTGGACGCAGCGCGCGCAGCGCTCACCGCGGCCGAGGCGGCAGTGGTCGAGCTGCCCGATCTGGTCGCGCAGCTCGACGCCGTGGAGCACGAGCAGACCCGCATGGCCGCGATCCGCGAAGGACTGCAGCAGGCACGGCGTGAGCACGAGCTGCAGGCCGACCGCCTGGCCGACGAGCTCGCCGCCCAGCAGCAGGTGATCGCCGTCGCCGTGGCCGGCCACGCCTCGATCGAGGAGGCTCTCGCCCACGAGCAGCGCGCCCTGCGTCTGGTCGAGGCCGTCGCGTCCGCCGAGCGGGAGGTGGTGGGCCTGGAGGGCCGGCGCGCCACCGCGGCCACCCAGACCCACGACCTGGCCGCCGCCCACGGTTTCGACGACCTCGGTGCCGTCCGGGCGGCGATGCTGCCGCCCGACCAGGTGGCGCTGCGCGCGCGGCTGGTGGACGAGCTCGACCGGGTCGCGGAGAAGGCCCGCCACACGCTCGAGGACCCCGACACCCTCGCCGTCCTCGCCTCTCTCGAGGGGCGCACCCCGGAGGACCCCACCACGGTCGGCTCGCTGGCGTCGCAGGCCCGGGCCCACGCCGCCCAGGTCGCGGACCAGCGGGCGACCACCACCGACGCCGCCGTCGCGCTGGCCCGGCTCGCCGAGGACCTGACCACGGTGCTTGCGGACTGGGCACCCCACCAGGCCCGTCACGCCACCGCCGACCGGTTGGCGCGCCTCGTGCGGGGCATGGGCAGCGACAACCAGCTCCAGATGCGGTTGTCCTCCTACGTGCTCGCCACGCGGCTCGACCAGGTCCTCGACGCCGCCAACGAGCGCCTGGCCCAGATGCGCGACCACCGCTACGAGCTGCGGCGCACCTCCCGCGGTCGCGGCGGCACGCGCGTCGGTCTGGGCCTCGAGGTGCTCGACGCATGGACCGGGGAGGCACGCGACGCCGCCACCCTCAGCGGGGGCGAGACGTTCGTGGTCTCGCTCGCCCTCGCGCTCGGGCTCGCCGACGTCGTCGGCGAGGAGTCCGGCGGCACCCGGGTCGACACCCTCTTCGTCGACGAGGGCTTCTCCTCGCTCGACCCCGACACCCTCGACGACGTCATGGACCGCATCGACGCGCTGCGCGCCGGTGGCCGTACCGTCGGGGTGGTGAGCCATGTCAGCGAGCTGCGCACCCGCATCCCCACCCAGCTGCACGTCGAGTCCTCCCGCGCGGGCTCGACCGTGCGGATGGCCAGCACCGTCGCGTGAGCGAGCAGGTCCGGCCGCTGGCGGTGATCGACATCGACGGCGTGCTCGCCGACGTGCGTCATCGGGCCCACCACCTCGATCGGCCCGCTCCCGACTACCGCCGCTTCTTCGCGGCGGCTCCGCGTGACCCGCTGCTGTCGGAGGGCAGCGCGGTGGTGCACCGGCTCGCGGAGGTCTGCGAGATCGTCTACCTCTCCGGGCGGCCGGATCACTGCCGCCGCGACACCCTGGACTGGTTCGCCCGGCACGGACTGCCCCCGGGCGAGCTCCACCTGAGACCGGAGCGCGACTACCGCCCGGCCCGCCTCTACAAGGTGGAGGTGCTGCGCGGGCTGCGCCGCAGGGCCCCGGTGTCGGTGGTCGTCGAGGACGACCCCGATGTCATCGCCGCCGTCACGGCGGCCGGCTTCGACGTGCTGCCCGCGACGTGGATGGGCGAGGACGACGCGGCCGAGCCGCTGCACCGCGCCCAGGAGCGCGACGGCCGCACGTGAGGGTCAGACCCGGCGCGGCACCCCGCCCGGGATGGGCGCCGAGGGGTCGTACGGCGTCCGCGTCAGCACGAACGTCGAGCAGCGCAGGTGACTGACCGAGCCGTCCTCACGTCGGACCGGCGTGAGGTGCTCGCCGTGGTGGTAGCCGCTGGTGCCGACCAGGGAGCCGTCCTGCAACCGGAACGCGGAGCCGCCGGCCGAGCCGTCGAGCGACCCGAGCACGACCCGACGGCCGTCCCACCGGCACGCCCGCGGGGTGTTGCCCCAGTACCAGACGCCCAGCACCTCCGAGACTTCGCGCGGCACCCGCGTCGCCGGTCGCCAGGTCGGCGCCATCGTCGGCTCGGCGTCCTCGAGGGTGTCCAGGAGGCGCCCCGCCACCCGGTCGGGCACGAGACCGGTCGTGCTGTTGGCCAGCACCACCACCCCGGTACGACGGACCCGGTCGACCAGGAGGCAGGCCTGGAAGCCGGGCATGGAGCCGGTGTGACCCACCCGCACGCCCGACCCGCCGGGCACCAGCCGCACGCCGAGGCCGTAGCCGGCGTCGAGACCCTCGGAGCCCGTGCCGGACTGGAGCGAGACCATCTCCTCGACGGTGTCGGCCAGCAGCACCTCGTCGCGGCCGCCGATGAGGAAGTCGGCGAAGGTGGCCAGGTCCAGCACGGTGCTCCACACCTGACCCGCCGGCGCCATGGCGCGGGTGTCCGCCGCCGGCTCGGCGACCAGCTCCCCGGACCAGGGATGGACCGAGTAGCCGCGCGCGTGCGGGTCGAACGGGTCGTAGCTGGTGCGCAGCATGCCCAGCGGCTCCAGCAGCAGCGAGGCCAGGCACTCCCACCACGTGCGGCCGCGCAGGCGGGCCACCACCTCGCCGAGAAGGCCGTAGCCGAGGTTGCTGTAGTGGTGGGTCCGCCCTGGCTCGAAGGGCCCCACCGCCGGCAGCTCGGCCACGAGCTCGGCGAACGACCGGCCCGGGCTCCGCTCCCACCACGGCCCGGCCGGCTCTGCGGGCAGCCCGGAGCTGTGGGTGAGCAGCGCGCGGATGGTGATCGGCACCCCCCGCACCTCCGGCAGGTACGTCGACACCGGGTCGTTGAGCGCGAGCAGCCCCTCGTCGCGCAGCTGCATGACGAGCACCGCGGTCATCGTCTTGGTGATCGAGCCGATGCGGTACTGCAGGTCCGCAGGCGTCCGCCCCGGCTCCCCGGTGGCCTCACCGCGACTCTCACGCCAGGCCAGCCCGCCGTCCCGGGTCAACACCCCCGACACCGAGGGCAGGCGACCGCGCGCCTGCTCCTCGGCGAGCACGGCGAGCAGCCGGCGTGCGGTCGACTCGGTCACCAGGCCCATGGGGGTCAGTCTTGCGCAAACGCCTCGGGCGGAGGGCAGGCACAGACCAAGTTGCGGTCGCCGTACGCCTGGTCGATGCGTCCGACGGGCGGCCAGTACTTGTCCGGGTCGTAGCCGGTGGGGAACGCACCGAGCTCGCGCGGGTAGGGCCGGTCCCAGTCGGCCGCGGTCAGCACCTGGGCGGTGTGGGGGGCGTGGCGCAGCGGGGAGTCCGCCGGGTCCCACTCCCCCGCCTCGACGCGCCGGATCTCCTCACGGATGGAGACCATGGCCTCGACGAAGCGGTCGAGCTCGGCGAGGTCCTCGGACTCGGTGGGCTCCACCATCAGGGTGCCGGCCACCGGGAAGCTCATGGTGGGGGCGTGGAAGCCGTAGTCGACCAGTCGCTTGGCGACGTCGTCGACGCTCACCCCGCTGCGCTTGGTGATCTCGCGCAGGTCGAGGATGCACTCGTGGGCCACCAGGCCTCCGTGGCCGCGGTAGAGCACCGGGTAGTGCTCGGCGAGCCGCTTCGCGACGTAGTTGGCGCTGAGCACCGCCACCGACGTGGCCCGGGTCAGACCCTCGGCGCCCATCATCCGCACGTAGGCCCACGAGATCGGCAGGATCCCCGCCGATCCGTACGGCGCGGCGCTGATCGGCCCGATGCCCGCGCGACGGTCGGCGTCCGGGTGGTCCGGGTGGCTGGGCAGGTACGGCGCCAGGTGCTCGCGCACCGCGACCGGCCCGACGCCCGGTCCACCGCCCCCGTGGGGGATGCAGAAGGTCTTGTGGAGGTTGAGGTGCGAGACGTCGCCTCCGAACTCACCCGGCCGGGCGTGGCCCAGGAGCGCGTTGAGGTTGGCGCCGTCGACGTACACCTGGCCGCCGTGCTCGTGCACGATGCGGCACAGCTCGGTGATGCCGTCCTCGTAGGCCCCGTGGGTCGACGGGTAGGTCACCATGATCGCCGCGAGGTCGTCGGCATGCTTCTCGCACTGCGCCCTCAGGTCGTCGAGGTCGACCCCGCCGTCCGGGGCGGCCTTGACCACCGTCACCGTCATCCCGGCCATGATCGCCGAGGCCGCGTTCGTGCCGTGGGCCGACGACGGGATCAGGCAGACCTTCCGCTGCTCGTCGCCGCGGGCCCGGTGGTAGCCCCGGATCGCCAGCAGCCCGGCCAGCTCGCCCTGCGAGCCCGCGTTCGGCTGGATGCTGACCCGGTCGTAGCCGGTCACCGTGGCCAGCCAGCCCTCGAGCTGCTCGACCAGGGCGTGGTAGCCCGCCGCGTCCTCGGCCGGAGCGAAGGGGTGCAGGTTCGCGAACCCCGGCAGGCCGATGGCCTCCATCTCGGTCGTGGCGTTGAGCTTCATCGTGCACGAGCCGAGCGGGATCATGCCCCGGTCCAAGGCGTAGTCGCGACGCGAGAGCCGGGCGAGGTAGCGCAGCATCGCGGTCTCGGAGCGGTGGGAGGCGAACACCTCGTGAGTCAGGTAGTCGGTGGTGCGGCGCAGCGACTCGGGCAGGCGCAGCGCCTGCTCCTCCCCCGCGTCCCGACCGTGCGCGGGTCCCTCGAGCGCCAGGTCACCCTGCACGCCGAAGGCTCGCAGCACGGCACCCAGGTGGTCGGCCCCGGTGGTCTCCGACACCGAGATCCCGACCCGGTCGGCGTCGACGCGGCGCAGGTGGACCCCCGCCTCGCGGGCGGCGACCACCACGGCCTCGGCCCGACCGGGTGCCGTCACCGTCAGGGTGTCGAAGAACGCCTCCGTGCCCACGTCGAGACCGTCCGCGCGCAGGGCGTCGGCGAGGAGTGCAGCCTTGGCGTGGGTCGTGCGCGCGATCCGGCGCAGCCCGTCAGCGCCGTGGTAGACCGCGTACATCGCGGCCACCACAGCCAATAGCACCTGGGCCGTGCAGATGTTCGAGGTCGCCTTGTCGCGCCGGATGTGCTGCTCGCGCGTCTGCAGCGCGAGGCGGTACGCCGGACGACCCTGGGCGTCGACCGAGACCCCCACCAACCGACCCGGCAGGTGACGCTGCAACCCTTCTGCCACCGCCATGAAGCCGGCGTGCGGGCCGCCGTAGAACAGCGGCACGCCGAAGCGCTGGCTGCTGCCGACGGCCACGTCCGCGCCCAGGGCGCCGGGCGACTCGAGCAGGGTGAGGGCCAGCAGGTCGGCGGCGACCACGACCAGCCCGCCGCGGGCGTGGGTCTCCTCGATGACGGCGCGCGGGTCGCGGACCGCGCCGGAGGCACCGGGGTACTGCACCAGCACCCCGCTGAGCTCACCGTCGGGAAGCCCGGTGGCGAGGTCGTGGACGATCACCTCGATGTCCATCGCCTCGGCCCGGGTGCGGACCACCTCGATCGTCTGGGGCAGCGCGTCGGCGTCGACGACGAACGGGCCCGTGGCCCCGCGCTTGGCTCGGCGCACCAGCGTCATGGCCTCCGCGGCCGCGGTGCCCTCGTCGAGCAGCGAGGCGTTGGCGGTGGGCAGCCCCGTCAGGTCGCCGACCATGGTCTGGAAGTTCAGCAGGGCCTCGAGCCGGCCCTGCGAGATCTCGGGCTGGTACGGCGTGTAGGCGGTGTACCAGGACGGGTCCTCGAGGATGTTGCGTCGGATCACCGCCGGCGTGGTGGTGCCGTGGTACCCGAGCCCGATCATCGGCTCGCGCGTCCGGTTGGACCCGGCGAGGTCGGCCAGCAGCGATGCGGCCTCCTCCTCGGTGACGGCCGCCGGCAGGTCCAGGTCGGCCGCGGAGCGGATCGAGGAGGGCACGGCGGCCTGCATGAGCTCGTCGAGGCCGGCGTAGCCGAGCTCCTTGAGCATCGTCATGAGGCCGGTGTCGTCGGGGCCGATGTGACGCTCGACGAAGGGCCGCAGCGGCCGGAAGGGGGACGGATCGACGGGAACCATGGCGGCATCCACTCCGAGGGGTCGGGGTCGTGGTGGTCGCCTCCCCCTCTGTCACCCCAGGTCGGGCTTCAGAGTTGCCTCGTGCGCGCGGTCCGTGTGCCTGAGAGGTTCCGGGGAGGAATTGCCCCTTCGGCGCTCCGTCGGGAGACTCTCCCGCGCGTGTTCACCAGCAGTGACGAGGATAGCAACCGCCTCAGGCGAGACGAGCCCGCCGCCGCTCCGCGAGCTCGTCGGCGAGGTCCGAGGGCGCACTGGCCTTCTCGCTGGGCAGCTCGGAGAGCGACCCCTCGATCTCGCGCCAGACCCCGCCGATGGCGATGCCGAAGACGCCCTGACCGCCCTGGAGCAGGTCGATGACCTCGTCGTTGGAGGTGCACTCGTAGACGCTCGCGCCGTCGCTCATGAGCGTCACACGGGTGAGGTCGTCGGTGCCGCGCTCGCGCAGGTGCTGGACGGCGGTGCGGATCTGCTGCAACGAGATGCCGGCGTCGAGCAGACGCTTGATGACCTTGAGCAGCAGGATGTCGCGGAACGAGTAGAGCCGCTGCGTGCCGGAGCCGGTGGCACCGCGCACGGTGGGCTCGACGAGCTTCGTGCGCGCCCAGTAGTCGAGCTGGCGGTAGGTGATGCCGGCGGCGTTGCACGCGGTCGGACCGCGGTAGCCGACGTCGTCGGGCAACGGCGACACGTCGTCGTCGAAGAGCAGTCCCTGCTCGTCCGCCACCGACTTCGCCACCGACTCTGCCACCAGCGCGTGGGGATCTGTCCCCAACGCCGGCTTGTCGCCCTGTCCAGCCACGGTGTCCTCCGGTTCGTCTCTTCGTGAAAGCAGCTCCGGGAAGAACCGTCGGGGCCCGGCTGGACCACAACGGTGGAACTACAACGAAGACACCCCACCGTAGGCCCGCACGTCGGCCCGGTCAAAGACCCGGACGCTCCCGGTACAGCGTGTCGCACCTTCAAGCAGAGGTTGAAGGTTGTCCGACTCAGGCTTCCTCGAAGTCCTCCGGGGACACGTTGTCGAGGAACTCGCGGAACTTCTCCACCTCGTCCTCGTCCTCCTCGGGGACGTCGAGACCGGCCTCGTCGAGGACGTCCTCGGAGCACACGATCTTGGTGCCGGTCCGCAGCGCGAGCGCGATCGAGTCCGAGGGACGCGCACTCACCTCGACCCCGCTGGCCAGCACGAGCGTGGCGTAGAAGACGCCCTCGCGGACCTCCGTGATGCGGACCTCGGTGAGCTCGTTGCCGGTCGCCCCCAGCACGTCCTTGAGCAGGTCGTGCGTCAACGGCCGCGGCGGCACCACGCCCTGCTGGGCGAAGGCGATCGCGGTCGCCTCCACCGCGCCGATCCAGATCGGTAGGTAGCGCGCGCCCGAAACCTCCCTCAGCAGCACGATCGGCTGGTTGGAGGGCATCTCGACCCTGACCCCGACGACATCGACTTCGCGCACATCGCCACACTACCCCCGCGCCCAGGGGCGAACCGGGGCCGGGCGGTGGACCACCGCAGGTCAGCGCAGGGAGCGCAGACCGGCCTTGACCAGCACCGCGTGCAGCCGCACCGAGAGCGCCGCGATCTGCTCCATCGCCTCGGCCGCACGCCCCTCGGCTCCAGCCTCACGACTGCGTCGCAGGGGTGAGAGCACCTGCTCGACGAGCCCGACCTCGCGGTCGGCGGCGGTCTTGAAGGCCCGCAGGTGACGCGGCTCGATGCCGTACGCCGCCAGGTCCGCGACCGTCCGGGCGATGACCACGGCGTCGTTGTCGTAGGGAGCCGCCCCGGGCCGGGGCCGGATCAGCCCGTAGGACTCCAGCTGACCCAGCAGGTCCTCGTCGATCTCGGCGGCGGCCACGAGCTCACGGCGTGTGAGCCGCAGCCGGGAGCCCTCGGCGAAGCTGTCGGCCTGGGGGTAGCCGTCGCCGGCCAGCACCAGCGGCGGCACGCGAGGCTCCGACGGCAGCGCCGGTGGCTCCAGACCGCGGTCGATGGCGTCGAGGTGCTCGCGGATGACCTTCAACGGCAGGTGGTGGTCGCGCTGCAGCGTGAGCGCGTAGCGCAGTCGCTCGACGTCGTGGTCGCTGTACTTGCGGTAGCCGGCGGCGGTGCGGGTCGGCTCGACCAGACCCATCGACTCGAAGTAGCGCAGCTTGCTGAGCTCCAGGCTCGCGAAGTCCTCACGCAGTCGCGTGTGGACCTCCCCGATGTTCATCCGCGCCTCCACGCGGCGGGGCGTGACCGGGTCCACCTGGTTGGTCATCGGCTCCCTCATCGACCCGTGGCGGACTGACCGGTGAAGAAGACCAGGCGGTACTTGCCGATCTGCACCTCGTCGCCCCCGCTGAGGAGGACCTCGTCGATGCGGTCGCGGTTCACGTAGGTGCCGTTGAGCGAGCCCACGTCGCTGACCCGGAAGCTGTCCGCCGTCCTCCGGAACTCGGCGTGCCGACGAGAGACCGTCACGTCGTCGAGGAAGATCTCGCTGTCCGGGTGCCGCCCCGCCGTCACCACGTCGGTGTCGAGCAGGAAGCGGCTGCCGGTGTCCGGCCCGCGCTGGACCACGAGCAGCGCACTGCCCGGCGGCAGCGCGTCGACCGCGGCGGCGTCCTCGTCGTTCAGGGGCCGGTCGTCGGACTGCTCGGCGGCCACCGGGCTGCGGAAGGTCATCGTGTCGGTGGCCTCGACGCGGCGGACCTCCCCGGTCTCGCTGCGGACCGGAGCCGCGGGGGCCGCAGCGCCCGGGGACGGGGCGGGCGCGGGGGCCGACGAGGGCTCAGCGGCAGCGATGCGCGTGCCGCACTGCGAGCAGAACCGCGCGTCGTCGGGGTTCTGACGCCCGCACGCGGTGCAGAACGGCATGTCTCCTCCTCGGTCGGCGGACCAGTCTCGAACCTTCACGATCACGTCGAAGGTGATGGTGGCCCAACGTACCAGTGGAGCGGGCCCGACAGCAGTCGGGAGGGCCGCTCGACGTGCGGACGGTCCACCCGTCGACGCGTCAGACCTCCAAGCCCTCCTGGTAGGTGCTCGCGTCGAGCAGCGCAGCCACGTCGCCGGACTCCGCCGGGACGATCTCGAACAACCAGCCCTCGCCGTACGGGTCGGAGTTCACCAGCTCGGGGGTGTCGTCGAGCGCGTCGTTGCGCGCGCTGACCCGGCCCGACACCGGCACGTAGACGTCGCTGACCGATTTCGTCGACTCCAGCTCGCCCACAGCGCCACCGGCGCTCACCTCGGCCCCCACGTCCGGCAGGGAGACGTAGACGATGTCGCCGAGCTGCTCCTGGGCGAAGTCGGTGATCCCGACCCGGACCGACCCCTCCGACTCGCCGGGGTCGCGGATCCACTCGTGCTCACGGGTGTACTTCAGGTCGTCGGGGTACACGGCGCTCCTCGGTCATCGCTCGGGCGGACGGGGTCGATCGGGACGTCGGCAGGCTACTACTCGCTACGGCGCGGCGGGGGACTGCACCGGCACGGCGAACCGGTCGGGTGGGAGCTCGGTCGTCGACGGCACCTCGACGGTCTCCAGCTGCTGGACCGAGACCGTTCCCCCGATGGCCTCCACCTCGTCGATGAAGCCGCCGTCGAACGTCAGCGCGGTCGCGAGGGTCTCGCTGTCGCCGATGGCGTCGATGATCAGCGGCTGCACCAGCTCGGTGCCGTCGACCACGACGACGGCACCCTCCTGGACCACCCCGGTCTGCGCCACGACGCGGATCTCGTCGTTCAGCTCGATGGCCTCCGCGCCCGCGTCCCGCAGCTCCTGCAGGCCGTTGAGGAGCTGGTCGGTGCCGACGCCGGCCCGACCGGCCTGCACCGTGATCCGCACGCCTGGGCCGGTGGCCGGCACCTGGCCCGCCAGGATGGCGAGGGTCTCGATGCGGGTCCGGGCGAGCTCGACGGCGGTGTTGCTGGCCTCGGTGTCCACCTGCAGCGAGTCCCGGGTCCGTTCGAGGTCGGCGATCTCGGACTCCGCGCGGTCCGTGGCCAGCGTCAGCGAGTTGATGAGCGCGATGAGGTCGGACTGACGGGCCCCGGTGAAGCTGTCGGAGGCGTCCTGCGAGCGGACCTGCACGGCGGAGGCGAAGCCGAGGGCACCCAGCAGCACCGCAGCGATCCACTGGCCCCGACCACCCGGGCTGCGCAGGGAGCGCACCAAGCGGTCCCGCCCCGTCGGGTCGGTCGGCTCAGGCATGGAAGACGTGGCGTCGGATCGCGGCCACGTTGGAGAAGATCCGGATCCCCAGCACCACGACCACGCCGGTCGAGAGCTGGCCCCCGACCCCGAGCTGGTCGCCGACGTAGACGATCAGGGCCGCGATCGTGACGTTGCTGACGAAGGACACCACGAAGACCTTGTCGTCGAAGATGCCGTCGAGGAAAGCCCGGAACGCGCCGAAGACCGCATCGAGCGCGGCCACCACCGCGATCGGGAGGTAGGGCTGGAGCCACAACGGCACGTCAGGCTGCAGGAAGAGCCCGAGCAGCAGACCGGCCAGCAGACCGGCGGCGGCGATCACGGGGACTCCTCGTCCTGAGGGGCCTGGCGGGCCTCGCGGGTCCCCTGGGCCTCTCGGGCATGGCGCAACGCGAACTCGGGGGCGGCCGGCACGGTGAGCTCGTCCTCCGTGGTCATCTCGAAGGTCAGGTCGTAGATCGACTTCAGATTCAACCACCACGTGCCGCCCGCGGACTCCACGAAACGCGCGGCGAGGTCGTCGGGGTCCCCGATGGCGGACACGACGTAGGGCCGGGCCAGGGAGCGGTAGTTGACGGTGATGGCGTCGCCGGCGATCCGGATGGCGCTCAACGTGGTGATGCGTTGACCGTTGACGGCCACCGCCTCGGCCCCTGACACCCACAGGCCGTTGACCAGGATCTGCAGGTCGGTGTCGAGCACCACCTGCGGGTCGGCGACGTCGGTGGGGCCGTCGTCGGCCTCGATGAGGACTCCGGGTCCGGTCAGGGCCAGCGTGCCCGCCGCCGTGCCGAGCCGGTCGAGGCGGTCGCTGAGCTCCCGGCCCCGCACGGACGCCTCGAGGGCTGCGGTGCGGCCCGACTCGAGGTCGGCCCGGAGGTCGGCGGTCCGGGTGCGGGCGTCGGCCAGCTCCTGGCGGAGGTCGCGGACCTGTTCCACGAGCTCGTCGCGGGAGGCCTCACCGACCGGCTCGCTCCGTGCGGCCTGCTGGAAGGCCACGCCGACCAGGAGCCCGAACGCCAGCAGGCCGACGAGCGCCACCGGGTGCAGCTGACGACGCTGCGGTCGCGGCTCCCCCGTTGCCGCGTCCGCCGGACTCCGCTCCCGCCGCTGGGCGGCGACCACGTCGTAGTCCTCGTCCAGGGCGTGCGTCGTGACGTAGCTCAGCAGGCCCATCGTCACCTGGGGCGGCAGCGGTCGGCCGGACGGGTCGCGCGGGGTGCTCACGAGCGACGCCTCGGGGTGCTCACCACCAGGGTCCGGACCTGCCAGGCGTAGAGCAGGCCCGCCCACCAGTACATGCCGACCCCCCAGATGGCGAAGGCCCACCCGAAGACCCGGGCCGCGTCGGCGAGCAGGTTCGTCCCGTCACCGAGCAGCAGCAGGGGGAAGGCGTAGAGGAGGGCGGCGGTGGCGGCCTTGCCGAGGAAGTGCACCGGAAGGGCGCTGTAGCCCCGGGTCCGCAGGATCGGAACCAGCCCCCAGAGAAACAGGTCGCGTGCCGGGAGGATCAGCGCCAGCCAGAGCGGGATGATGTCGCGCATCGCCAGGCCGACGACCGTGGCCAGGATCGAGAGCCGGTCGGCCACCGGGTCGAGGATCGCGCCGAGCTTGGAGGTCTGTCCCCACCGCCGGGCGAGGTAGCCGTCGAGGTAGTCCGAGAAACCGCTGACCACGAGGACCAGCACGGCGAGGCCGTCCTTCTCGGGCCCCAGCACCAGCCACAGGAACACTGGCAGCAGGGCCAGGCGCAGCATGCTCAGGAGGTTGGGCACGGTCCAGATCCCCCGGTCGGAGACCTCCGACGCCTCGGACGTGACGGACGGGCCTCCCGGGGCCGACGGGTCCGGTCCGGCCGTGGGACCCGACGACCTACCACCGGTCCCACCGGTCCCACCGGTCCGTGCTGCCTCGCCCACGCCTCGCCTCGCTGCCCGCTCACCGCGCCGATACGACCTGTCGTCGCCACCCTAGTGGCGAGCACCCTCGCCCGTGACGCTGGCGACTGGTCGCGCCCACGCCGACCCCGCTGGTTCAGGGCGCGTGGATGGACCGCCCGCACCGGGGGCAGTGCGAGCGGCTGCAGCAGTCGAGCTGCTGGCCGCAGCGGCATGCCGTCGCGCGACTCGAGCGCGCTGTCGTCGTACGGGCGCTGTCGGCCCGTCCTCCCGTGGCGAGGGTCTTGGTGACCACGCTGACCTCCCAGTCGAGCCGGCGCGTGCGACCGGTCCTCACCCTGAGCGACGCTGCGTCCACACACCGTGTGTCTTCCCTCACACCGTCCTCGGCGCGCCCGCCCGGATCAACGAGCCACGCCGACGCCGGGCACGAAACGTGCATTGGTCGGCGCAGCAGATCACTCCCGGGACGAGGTCGGGCCCGGTCCCGGGCCGTTGGTCCGTGGTGGGGCCCTCCTGATAACCGGCATACTGGACATGTGCTGCAGCCGAGGCTGCAGACAACGGCGAGGCGCCCGGGAACGGCGCCTGCGGGGAAGGGGTTCCCCGGCCGACTCGACCAGGGGTGGGAGAAGAGCTGTGGGAGTCACCACGATCCAGCGCCGTCACGCGCTGCGCACGATGCTGGTCCGGGCCGAGGCCTCGCGCACCACAGGGGAAGCCGAGTCCCCGTGGGAGTCGGTGTCCGCGGTGGCCGGCACCGACGAGCACTTCGACGGCGAGGACGACGTCCTGACCGAGCTGCACCAGGAGTGGGTGCGTCTGCTGAGCACCCGGCTGCACCGCGGCCAGATCGTGGCGCGGCGCACGGCGTTCAACGTCCGCGACCTGTACGACGAGCTCTGCGACGAGCACGCCACCATGCGCAGCATCCTCGACGCCCACCACACCCACCCGGCGCTGTGGGAGCCCACCGCTCGCGAGCACGGGCTGCTGGCCCGCATCGCCGGCCTGGTCCCCGACGACGCGACGTGGGAGCAGGCCGCCACCCAGGGACGTGCCCTGGTGATGCAGCGGATCCCGGTGCAGCGCGCCGCCCTGCGCTGATCCCGCCCGGCGACCGGCGGGCTCCCCTACCCTGACGGGCGTGGACACGACCTCCGGCACCGCAGGCACGGGCCCCTCCGTGACCACGGGTGCTCGCAGCGTCTCGGCCCTCGTGGTCGGCGCCGGCTTCGGCGGCATCGCCGCAGCGGTCGAGCTGCGCGCCCGGGGGGTCACCGACCTGACCGTGCTGGAGAAGGCCGACCGGGTGGGCGGTGTGTGGCGGGAGAACACCTACCCCGGAGCTGCCTGCGACGTGCCGTCGTCGTTGTACTCCTACTCGTTCGCCCCCAACCCGGACTGGCCCCGGCGCTACGCCGCCCAGCCCGACATCCTCGCCTACATCGAGCGGGTCACCCGCGAGGAGGGCCTGGACGACCTGGTCACCACCGGTACCGAGGTCGTCGAGGCGCGGTGGGACGACGCGGGGTGCCGGTGGACGGTGCGGACCCGACGCGCCGGGGCCGAGGGGCCGACGTACGAGACCGACGTCCTGGTCTTCGCCCAGGGCCAGCTCTCCCGCCCCGCGATCCCCGACCTGCCCGGTCGCGACACCTTCGCGGGACCGGCGTTCCACTCCGCCCGGTGGGACCACGACGTGCGCTGGAGCGGCAAGCGGGTCGCCGTCATCGGCACCGGTGCGAGCGCCATCCAGTTCGTGCCGCACCTGGCCGAGGCGGTGGGCGACACCGGGCGGGTGACGGTCTTCCAGCGGTCGGCGCCGTACGTCGTGCCGAAGCCGGACCGCGGCTACACCCGGGCCCACCTCGCGGCGTTCGAGCGCCTGCCGGCGACCCAGTCGTTCGGACGCGAGCTCGTCCGCTTCAGCAGCGAGCAGCTCAACCGCACCTTGGCCGAGCAGGGCCGCATGACGTCGCTGCTCGAGATCGCCTTCCGGCTGCACCTGCGTCGCCAGGTCGCCGACCCGGCCCTGCGGGCGAAGCTCCAACCGGACTACCCCATCGGCTGCAAGCGCCTGCTGTTCTCGAACGACTGGTATCCCGCGCTCGTGCGCGACAACGTCGACGTCGTGACCCACGGCGTCGTGGGCGTCGACGCCGACGGCGTCGCGACGGACGACGGCTCGCACCACGGCGCCGACGTCATCGTGTGGGGCACCGGTTTCAAGGCGACCGAGTTCCTCGCCCCCGTCGAGGTCGTCGGTCGCAATGGCCTCCCGCTCGCCGAGGAGTGGCGCGACGGCGCCCACGCCCACCTCGGCATCTCGGTGCCGGGCTTCCCCAACGCCTTCGTCGTCTACGGCCCGAACACCAACCTCGGGGGCAGCTCGATCATCTCCATGATCGAGTGCCAGACCGGCTATCTCGGACAGGCGGTGGCGGCGCTGCAGGAGGGCCGCGCCGAGGCCGTCGAGGTGCGCCGCGACGTCGCCGAGCGCTACGACGCCGAGATGCAGGACCGGCTGTCGCGCAGCGTGTGGGCGACGGGGTGCTCCAGCTGGTACCAGTCGCCCGGCGGCAGGGTCACGACGAACTGGCCCGGCCAGGTGCAGGAGTACCGCGAGCGCACCGCCGACCTCGACCTCACCGACTTCCGGTTGGACCGTGTGGGAGCGGGTACGGTCCCGGCCACACGCTGATCGCTCGGTCCGTCAAGGTCGGGCGCTCGGCATCACCAGGGCGCTCCGGCGTCCGCTCGGGAGGAGAATCATCGTGGCAACCGTTCTGTGGCTCATCGCCGTCGTGCTCGTCATCGCCGGCATCGTCCAGATCGTGCGGGGCGGGCTGATCCCCGGCATCGTTCTCATCGTCGTCGGTCTGCTCGTCGGACCCGGCGGAGTGAGCATCTTCAACGTCTGACGGTCCGGTCGCCGGTCGCTGGGGTGCTCGACCCCGGCGACCGGCGTCTGGGTCCTGCCCGGATCCCCTCCCATGCCACGACTCCGCACCGTCTCCACCCAGCAGCCCGGCTGGACGCGCGTCCCCCACGGCCGCGGCTTCCGTTATCTCGACGACCAGGGGCGCCCCCTCGAGGCCTCCGACGTCGCCCGCATCAAGGCCCTCGTCATCCCGCCCGCCTGGCGCGAGGTGTGGATCTCGCCGTACGCGAACGGCCACCTGCAGGCCGTCGGCACCGACGAGGCCGGTCGCCGGCAGTACCTCTACCACGACGAGTGGCGGCGCAAGCGCGACGAGGCCAAGTTCGACCGGGTCATCGAGATGGCGGCGCGACTGCCGCGCGTGCGCAAGCGCGTGCGCCAGGACCTGGCCCTCGCCACCACCGCACGCGAGACGACGCTCGCTGCGGCGGTGCGGCTCATCGACCTCGGATGCTTCCGTCTCGGCTCCGACTCCTCGGTGGAGGAGCACGGCAGCTACGGCCTGACCACCCTCGAGCGGCGCCACCTCAAGCGCCGCGAGGACAGTTGGACCTTCTCGTTCGTGGGCAAGGCCGGCGTCGAGCACGACATCGACGTCCGTGACCCCGACCTCTGCAAGGTGCTGGAGCTGCTCGCCGGGCGCCGACGCGGCGACGCCCGGCTGCTCTGCCACCAGATGAGCCGACGGTGGGTGCCCCTCCAGGCCGGCGACGTCAACGACCACATCCGCGAGCTCTTCGGGCTCGAGGTCACCGCCAAGGACTTCCGCACCTGGCACGCCACCGTGCACGTCGCGGCCGAGCTCGCACGCAGCACCGCGACGAGCAGGACGGCGCGCAAGAAGGCGGTGCGCTCCGCCGTGGTCAGCGCCAGCGAGCTGCTGGGCAACACCCCCACCGTCTGCAAGAGCTCCTACGTCGACCCTCGGGTGCTCGACCTCTACGAGCACGACGTGACGATCGACGCGTCGCTGGCCCGCCTCCCGCGCGACGAGGACAAGGCACGCGACCGGTTGGACCGGGCCGTGCTCAAGCTGCTGGCGGACTGACCGACCGGTCGAGCGGCGCGTGGCGCCACGCGGAGCTCAGCCCTGCGGGGTCAGCTTGAGCAGACCGACCAGGGTCTGCGCCGCGTCTGCGCCGTCGACCCCGCCGCCCAGCGCGAGCTCGACGCACGCCGGGACGTCGAGGTCGTTGCGCAGCCGCTCCCGCACCGGCGCCGACGGCGACTCCTGGGTGCTGCCGGCGGCCGCGGCCACGACCTCGGAGAGCACACGGTCGGCCTGCTCGAAGACGTATTCCTCGCAGTCCCACGGCTCCGACCAGCGCCGGTGCAGCAGCGCGAGCCGGACCGCACCGGGTCGGTAGCGCTGGAGCAGGTCGTCGACGAGGACGAGGTTGCCGACCGACTTGCTCATCTTGACGCCGTCGACGCGGACCTCGCCGACATGGATCGTGGCGCGCGCGAAGGGGGTGACCCCGGTGGCCGCCTCCGCCATGCCGCGCTGGTAGACGTGGTGCGGGAAGGCGAGGTCCGCACCTCCGAGCAGGACGTCGACGGAGCTGCCGAACGCGCTCATCGCCATGGCGGCGCACTCGGCGTGCCAACCGGGCCGGCCCCAGCCCCAGGGACTCGGCCAGGCCGGGTGGTCCTCCGTCGAGGGCCGCCACACCGGCACGTCGAAGCGTGACTCCCGGCCCGGGACGGCGGCCTGGTCGCCGTACTCGGTGGACAGGCGCAGCGCCTCAGCCTCGCCGAGACCGTTCAGCTCGGGCAGGTGGTCACCGCGGAAGTACACGAAGCCGCCGCGCTCGTACGCCGCCCCGCGGGCCAGCAGCGCCGCGGCCAGCCGGACGACGGCACCGACGTGGTTGCGTGCGTGCGGCGTCTGCGTCGGGGGCGCCACCGCAAGGGCCCGCATGTCGCGGTCGAAGCGGAACTCCTGGGTCAGCGCCAGCTCGTCGAAGGGCAGTCCCCGGCGCCACGCGGCGTGGGTGAGCACGTCGTCCACGTCGGTGACGTTGCGCGCCACCTCGGTGGCCACGCCGTCGGAGCGGACGACGGAGCGGACCAGGTCGGCCCAGACGAAGGTGGCGGCGTGCCCCACGTGGGTGACGTCGTACGGCGTGATGCCGCAGGCGTACATGCGGAACGGGCCGACCGGCACCAGGTCCGTCCCGGCCAGCCGCAGGAGCGACGTGGACGGCTCGTGCAGGGGGTAGCGGCCCTCGGCGCCGAGGATCCCGGACGTGTCTCGCTGTGCTGGCACGAGACGATGATGCCCTATCCCGAGGGCGGTCCGCCCAGCAGCGCCTCCGGGTCGTCGGCGGGCGTGGTGACCGCCTCCTCGGGCTTCCGGGTGAGCACGGTGTCGATGTAGTCCTGGGCGGACTCGAAGAAGTCGACCTCGTGACCGGCGCGCTCGGAGAGCAGCCAACGGTGCACCAGGACCTCGTGGAAGATCTCCGGCGGCTCGAGGCGCCCGCGCATCTCGCGCGGCACCATCTGCACCAGCGGCTCGTAGACCTCGGTCAGCCACCGGTTGGCCAGCGCCTCCCGCGGCAGGTCCTCGCTCTCACCGAGGCGGTGCACCCCGAAGGAGGCCATGTCGTTGAGCAGCCGACGGGCCTGAGCCTCCTCGGTCTCCAGACCGGTGAGCGACCAGAGCTCGCGCCGGTGGTGGCCTGCCTCGACGACCCGGGGCTGCAGCCGGACCCGCTCGCCGGGGCCCTCGGAGACGATGTCCATCTCGTCGACGTCGAAGCCGAGGTCGTTGAGCGACTCCATCCACTCCGCGATCCTCCACATCCCGGTGTCGCCGCCGCTGAACGTCTCCGGTCGGGTCAGCGCCGCCCACAGGGCGTCGTAGCGCGCGCTGAGCATCTCGATGACCTCGGTGGGGTCGGACTCCTGGCTCGACGAACCCGCCGGCCTGGAGGTCCAGCAGCTCGGCGAAGACGTTCTCGGTGGCAACCGTCAGGTCGTGGTTGCGCTGGCCGTCGGAGAGCTGCGGTCGCAGCTCGCCGGTCTCCGCGTCGACGAGGTACGCCGCGAACTCCCCGGCACTTCGCCGGAAGAGCACGTTGGACAGCGACACGTCGCCCCAGAAGAAGCCGGAGAGGTGCAGCCGGACGAGCAGCACCACCAGGGCGTCGACGATCGAGGGCAGGCTGTCGGCCCGCATGCCGTGGGAGAACAACGACCGGTAGGGCAGGGAGAACCGCAGGTGGCGTGTGACGAGCGCGCTGGGAAGCTCTTCGCCCTCACGGGTGCGCCGCCCGGTGACGACGGCCTGGGGCACGACCGTGGGCAGGTCGAGCCGGCGCAGGTCGCGCAGCAGCTCGTACTCGCGGCGCGCCACGGGCTCCTGGGTCTCCTTGACCGCACACGCGTGCACGCCGACGCGGACGATGCGCACCACGTGGCGCGAGATGCCGCGCGGGAGCGGCAGCACCACGTCCTCGCCCCACTCCTCCAGCGGCAGGTGCCACGGCAGCCGGACCAGCGCGGGGTTCGGCTTGGTGGCGAGCAGGCGCAGGGCCATCTGGGCTCAGTCCTTCACGGGTGCCAGCACCAGGACGAGGTCGCCCCCGTCGACCTGCTGCGTGCCGGCCAGCGCCACCCGCTCGACCGTGCCCGCGACCGGGGCGGTGATGGCCGCCTCCATCTTCATGGCCTCGATGGTGGCGACGGTGTCGCCCTGCGCCACGGTCGCACCCTCCTCGACCTGGGGCGTCACCACGCCCCCGAACGGCGCTGCCACGTGCCCGAGCTTCGAGAGGTCGGCCTTCTCGGCGGTCGGGGCGTCGTCGGCGACCGAGCGGTCCCTCACGTTGACCGGGCGGAGCTGGCCGTTGATCGTGCACATGACGGTGCGGATGCCGCGCTCGTCAGGCTCGCTGACCGCCTCGAGACCGAGCAGCAGGGTCTTGCCCTCCTCGAGCCGGACCTGGTGCTCCTGGCCCGGGCGGAGGCCGTAGAGGAAGTCGACGGTGGAGAGCGCCGAGACGTCGCCGTACTTCTCGCGCGACTCGGCGAACTCCTTGCGTGGGGCCCGGGAAAAGCAGCGCGTTGAGCGTCGTGCGACGGTCGGCGGCCAGCCCCCGGCGCTGGTCGTCGGTCAGCTCCGTGACGCTCTGCCGCGTCGCCCGGCCGGCGAGCGCCTTGGTCCGGAACGGCTCGGGCCACCCCCCGGGCGGGTCCCCGAGCTCGCCGGAGAGGAAGCCGATGACGGAGTCGGGGACGTCGAACTTCCGCGGGTCCTCGGCGAACTCGTCGGCGTCGGCGCCGACGCCGACCAGGTGCAGGGCCAGGTCACCGACCACCTTGGACGAGGGCGTGACCTTGACGATGTTGCCGAGGATGCGGTTGGCCGCGGCGTACATGTCCTCGATCTGCTCGAACTTCTCTCCCAGCCCGAGCGCGATCGCCTGCTGGCGCAGGTTGGAGAGCTGACCGCCGGGTATCTCGTGCGTGTAGACGCGACCCGTCGGCGAGGGCAGACCGGACTCGAACGGTGCGTAGACGCGCCGCGTGGCCTCCCAGTAGGGCTCGAGGTCGCAGACCGCCCTCAGCGACAAGCCGGTCTCGCGCTCGGAGTGGTCGGTGGCGGCCACGAGCGCCGAGAGCGACGGCTGGCTCGTCGTGCCGGCCATCGGCGCCGACGCGGCGTCGACCGCGTCGACCCCGGACTCGATCGCGGCCAGCAGGGTGGCGAGCTGGCCGCCCGGGGTGTCGTGGGTGTGCAGGTGCACCGGCAGCTCGAAGCGGTCGCGCAGCGCGGTGACGAGTTGCCGCGCCGCGGGCGGTCGCAGCAGCCCGGCCATGTCCTTGATGGCGATGACGTGCGCACCGGCGTCGACGATGCGCTCGGCCAGGCTCAGGTAGTAGTCGAGCGTGTACAGCCGCTCCCCCGGGTCGGAGAGGTCGCCGGTGTAGCACAGCGCCACCTCGGCGATCGCGGTGCCGGTGTCGCGCACCGCCTCGATCGCGGGCCGCATCTGCTCGACGTCGTTGAGCGCGTCGAAGATGCGGAAGATGTCGATGCCGGTGGCGGCGGCCTCGTGGACGAACGCCTCCGTCACCTCGGTCGGGTACGGCGTGTAGCCGACCGTGTTGCGACCGCGCAGAAGCATCTGCAGGCAGATGTTCGGCGTCGCCCTCCGCAGCCGGGCGAGCCGCTCCCACGGGTCCTCGGAGAGGAAGCGCAGCGCCACGTCGTAGGTCGCGCCGCCCCAGGCCTCGACCGAGAGCAGCTCGGGAGTCAGCCGGGCCACGTGGCCGGCGACCGCCTCGAGGTCGGTGGTGCGCACCCGGGTCGCCAGCAGCGACTGGTGGGCGTCGCGGAAGGTGGTGTCGGTGACCCCGACGCTGCTCTGCTCGCGCAGGTGACGGGCGAAGCCCACCGGGCCGAGCTCCTGCAGCCGCTGCCTGCTGCCGGCGGGGGGCTCCCCGGGCTCCAGGCGCGGCAGCTTGGCCGCCGCGTCGAGGTCGACCGGTGAGGAGCCGTGCGGCTGGTTGACGGTGACGTCGGCGAGGTAGGCGAGCAGCTTCGTGCCGCGGTCGGCGCTGGAGCGGGCGGTGAGCAGCTGCGGCCGGTCGGTGATGAAGGAGGTGGTGACGCCGCCTCGGCGGAAGTCCGGGTCGTCGAGGACGGCGGCGAGGAACGGGATGTTGGTCGACACCCCGCGGATGCGGAACTCGGCGATCGCTCGGCGGGCGCGCTCGACGGCGGTGGTGAAGTCGCGGCCTCGGCAGGTCAGCTTGGTCAGCATCGAGTCGAAGTGCGCCGAGACCTCCGCACCGGTGTACGTCGTCCCGCCGTCGAGGCGGATGCCGGCCCCGCCGGGCGAGCGGTAGGTCGTGATGACGCCGGTGTCCGGGCGGAAGCCGTTGGCGGGGTCCTCGGTGGTGATGCGGCACTGCAGGGCGGCGCCGCGCAGCCGGATGTCGTCCTGGCTCAGTCCGAGGTCGGTCAGGGACTCTCCCGAGGCGATCCGCATCTGGGCGCGGACGAGGTCGACGTCAGTGACCTCCTCGGTCACCGTGTGCTCGACCTGGATGCGCGGGTTCATCTCGATGAAGACGTAGTCGCCGGCCTCGTCGAGCAGGAACTCGACCGTGCCGGCGTTGACGTAACCGATCTCGGTGGCGAAGCGCACGGCGTCGGCGCACATGCGCTCGCGGATCGCCGGGTCCAGGTTGGGCGCCGGCGCGATCTCGACGACTTTCTGGTGCCGACGTTGCACCGAGCAGTCACGCTCGAAGAGGTGCAGCACGGTGCCGTCGGCGTCGGCCAGGATCTGGACCTCGATGTGGCGCGGGTTGACGACGGCCTGCTCGATGAACACCGTCGGGTCCCCGAAGGCGCCGTCGGCCTCCCGCATGCAGGACTCCAGCGCCTCGCGCAGGTGGGCGGCCTCGTCGACACGCCGCATGCCGCGACCACCACCGCCGGCGACGGCCTTGACGAACAACGGGTAGGGCATGGAGGCCGCAGCCTCCATGAGGGCGTCGACGTCGGTGCCCGGCTCGACGCTGCTCAGCGTCGGGACGCCGGCGGCCTTCGCCGCGGCGATGGCGCGGGCCTTGTTGCCGGTCAGCGTCAGCACGTCGGCGCTCGGACCGATGAAGGTGATGCCCGCCTCGGCGCACGCCTCGGCCAGGTGCGGGTTCTCCGACAGGAAGCCGTAGCCGGGGTAGACCGCGTCGGCGCCGGCGCGCACCGCCGTCGCCACGATGCCCTCGGGATCGAGGTAGGCCCGGACCGGGTGGCCGCGCTCGCCGATCTCGTAGGCCTCGTCGGCCTTGAGCCGGTGCTCGGAGTTGCGGTCCTCGTGGGGGAAGACCGCCACGGTCTCCGCCCCCAGCTCGTACGCCGCGCGAAAGGCTCGGATCGCGATCTCGCCGCGGTTGGCCACCAGCACCTTCGAGAACATGCAGCTCCTCGTGACGGATCGGGCCGCAGCTGCGGCAGACATCCGGAGCCGTCAGCCTAGCCACGTGCGCGGGTCGCGCGGCCAGAGGTCCGCGGTGTGACCTCTGGCAAGCCCGCTCGTTGGAGGGACGTGACCACACGACGATCTGCTCTCGCCAGCGCCGCCGCCCTGATGGCCGCGGCCCCGCTCGCCCTCGGCCTGTCGGTGCCCGCCGCGGCCCACGGGGGCTCGAACCTCGAGGAGCGTCCCGCGCTGCGCGAGCGCGCCAGCGCCGCCCCGCTCGAGAGCAACCGGGTCGAGCACGTCTCCCAGGTGCCGGGACTGCCGTCCCGACCGGGCACGGCGGGCATCTCCGGCTGCTTCATGAAGAGCGCCCCCCTCTTCGTCACCAGCGGCGCCGACAGCGTGCGGGTGTTCAACGTGCGCAATCCCGAGGAGCCGCGCCTGGTCGGCACGCTGCTGAACGCCGTCTTCGAGAACGAGGCGATGAACTGCGGCGAGCGGCGTACGGCGAACGGGGTCCAGCGCTTCGCCCTGATCGGGGTGGACCTCGTCGACGCCTCCCCCGACGACATCGAGCACACCAACATCGGGGGCGGCGAGCTCATCGTCGTCGACGTCACCCGCCCGTCGGCGCCGCGGATCCTCAGCCGCACCCCCGGCTCCACCTCCACGCACACCGTGGCCTGCGTCGAGGAGCGCGACTGCACGACGGCGTACAGCGCCGGGGACAACAGCACGGACAGCTTCAGCGTCTTCGACCTGCGCAACCTGCGGGAGCCCCGCGAGGTGGACGCGGACGGAGGCCGCGACGGGGTGCAGGCCTTCTCCTCCCCCACCGCCGGCCACAAGTGGAACTTCGACGAGGCCGGGTTCGGCACGCACACCGGCTTCGACGGTGCGTCGATGTGGCGCACCACGAAGCCGCGGAACCCGCAGCTCGTGACCACCACGGGCGCTGCCGGACGCGGCGAGCGGCCCGGCTACGAGGACTGGAACAACTTCATCCTCCACAACTCCTTCCGGCCCAACGCCGACGCCTTCCGCGCCGGTGCCGCCCCCTCGATCGCGAACGGCAACGTGCTGCTGGTGACCGAGGAGGACTACGAGGACACGAACTGCGCCACCGCCGGTTCCTTCCAGACCTGGTGGGTCAAGCGCCTCGACGGCAGCCCGTCGGCGATCGTGCCGCTCGACAAGGTCGAGCTGGCCGACCTCGGCAGCTTCCCGTCACCGGTGGGGGCCTTCTGCTCGTCGCACTGGTTCGACTTCCGCCCCGGTGGACTGGTCGCGGCCGGCTTCTACGGCGGCGGCACCCAGATCCTCGACGTGCGCGACGCCCGCGACATCAAGTCCTACGCCTACTCCGTCTGGGGAGCCTCCGAGGTCTGGGACGCCATGTGGGTCCCGGTCTACGAGAAGGGGCGCCAGACCAAGCGACGCACCGACGTCGTCTACTCGATCGACCTGGTCCGCGGCCTCGACGTGTACGACGTCCGACTGCCCGGCGAGCGCGCCCCGGCCGGTGCCGCGGGCGAAGAGGCCGCGCTGCCGCTCGGACAGGTCGCACCGATGGGTCTCGTGGGTGGGGCCCTGGTCGCCTCGATGCTCCTGCGCCGCCGTCGTCACTGATCGCAGCGACCTGACGCCTACGTGCCGACGACATGTGCGTCGAGTCGCGGATGAGGGAGCAGCTCGGGCCTCCCCCGGAGGATCGGCGGGAGTTCTCGTCCGCGTCCGTCTGACACCACAGTGGTGCTAGTTTCCTCCTGGCCGCTCGTGTGATCGGGCACGGGAGCTCCAGTCCTCGGGGGAAGTCCATGAAACGTCTTGCCGTCCTGCTCGTGCTCGCGGCCTCCGCGCTGGCGGTGACCCCGCCCGCGCCGACCGTGGCCCTCGCCGCTGCGTCGCAGGCACCCAACGTCGTGCTGATCACCGTCGACGACATGCGCGCCGACGACATCTACGTCATGCCGCGCACCAAGGAGCTCCTCAACCAGCTCGACCTGACCGACTTCATCAGCAACCACCCGCTCTGCTGCCCCGCGCGCGCCCAGCTCCTCACCGGGCAGTTCGGCCAGAACAACGGCGTCCACCACAACAACGGTGGCGCGTCCTGGGCGGGCTACAAGGCACTCAAGGCCAAGAACAACACCTTCGCGCGGTGGTTCCGCGACAGCGGTTACGCGACCGCGATGGTCGGCAAGTTCATCAACGGCTACAAGCCCGCGACCCAGCCCCGCCCAGGCGGCTGGACCCGCTTCACGCCCCTCGTGGGTGACGCCTACAGCGCGTACAACTACTCCTACCTCAAGGGCACGACCGAAGCGCCGGCGCCCGCGAACCTGCACACCAACGACTTCGTGACTCGCGAGACCGAGGCCTGGGTGGACGCCGCGGAGTCGCGCGACGACCAGCCCTTCCTCATCTGGTCCTCCTACGTCGCCCCGCACACCATGACCAACGCGGCCGGCGGCTTCCGCCTGCCGATGCCGGCCAGCCGGCACCGCGGCGACCTCGACGGCGTCGTCCCGCTCTCGGAGCAGAAGCCCTCCTACGAAGGGCCGGGCGGTGCCGAGCGCGCCCGGGCGATGTACCAGGACGCACAGGTCGCCCCGACGACGCAGCAGCGAGCCCGCGCCGCTGAGCCCACGGTCCGCGCGCTGAACCAGGCACGTCTGGAGTCGCTGCTCTCGGTCGACGAGGGCGTCGGCCGGATCATGGCCGCCCTGGAGCGACGAGGTGAGCTGGACCGCACGATCGTCGTCTTCACCTCCGACAACGGCCACATGCTCGGTGAGCACGGGGAGATGGGCAAGAACATCTACTACGAGGAGGCGCTGCGGGTGCCGCTGCTCGCCCGGGGTCCCGGGGTGGGCACGGGCGCCAGCGCGAAGGGTTCGATGATCGTCGACATCGCCCCGTCCCTCGCGGCGTTGGCAGGTGTGAAGGTGACCCGTGCCGTGGACGGCCGCTCGGACCTGTTCGCCACTGCCGGCGGCTGGAGCGACCAGACGGGCACGTTGATCCAGGCCGGCAGCCTGAAGCGCCCGTGGATGTGGCGCGGGACCCGCACGAGCCAGTGGACCTACGTGCGCACCCGCGGACTCGGCCCGCTGCTCTACGACCGCGTCGAGGACCCCTTCCAGCTGGAGAACCTCGCCGGCACGGGACGGTCGGTCGAGCAGCGCCTTGCGGACCTGACCCCCTCGTTGCAGGGCGACTGACCCCCCACATCCGGGGACCGCACCACCGTCGACGACTGACCTCGCCCGGCTGACGCCCGGACTCGACGAGGGCTGGGGGCGGACCGCTCACGCTCCACGCCTCCGGCTGTGAGCGGCTGGCTACCGTGGCCGGGTGACGACGCCGACCGGGGAGCGGGCCCCTGAGCAGGACGACCAGGAGCCGGACCCGCGTCGCTGGCGGGTCCTCGCCGTCACCCTGCTCGTCGGGTTCATGGCGCTGCTCGACGTCACCATCGTCAACATCGCGCTGCCGTCGATCCGGACCGGTCTGGGGACCAGCGCGGGCACCGTGCAGTGGGTGGTCTCGGGCTACGCGCTCGCCTTCGGGCTGGTGCTGGTCACCGGCGGGCGTCTCGGGGACGCCTGGGGACGCCGACGCCTCATGCTGCTGGGCCTGACCGGCTTCATCGTCAGCAGCGCCGCCGCCGGCCTGGCCCCGAGCATCGAGGTGCTCATCGCGGCCCGGCTGCTCCAGGGCTTCTCCGCGGGGCTGCTGACCCCCCAGTCCTCCGGGCTCATCCAGACCCTCTTCCGCGGACCGGAGCGCGGGGTCGCCTTCGGGCTCTTCGGTCTGACGGTGTCGGTCTCCTCCGCGATCGGGCCGGTCCTCGGCGGCGTCATCATCGCCGCGGTCGGCGGCGAGGACGCCTGGCGCTGGATCTTCCTGGTCAACCTGCCCATCGGTCTCGTGGGACTCGTGGCCATCGCCCTGACGGTGCCGGCCGCCCGGCCGGACCGGGCCGACCCGCGGCTCGACCTCGTGGGGGCGCTGCTGCTGGGCGGCAGCGTGCTCTGCCTGCTCTTCCCGGTCATCAGTCTCGAGGGTGGGGCGCGTCTGCCCCTGCTGCTGCTCCCGGTCAGCGTCGCGCTGGTCGTCGGGTTCCTGCGCTGGGAGCGGCGCACGGTCGCCCGTGGCGGAGCGCCCCTGCTCGACCTCGCTCTGCTCCGCGAGGTGCCGGGCTACGCCCGCGGGATCGTCATCGGGTCGCTCTACTTCACCGGCTTCACCGGGGTGTTCCTCGTCCTGAGCGTCTTCCTGCAGGACGGCCTCGGCCTGTCCCCGCTCGACGCCGGGCTGCTGCTCACGCCCTTCGCCGTGGGGTCGGCCGTGGCCAGCCCGATCGCTGGGCGCCTGGTGTCGCGGGTGCGCCGGCCGTTGACCGTCGTCGCGCTGCTGCTCATGATGACCGGGCTCGTCGTGCTCGTGCTGCTCGTCCCGCGCTCGGAGGACGGCGTCTCCCTGTGGCTGGTCGTCGCGCTGCCGCTGCTGCTCGCCGGGCTGGGCGGCGGCGCCGTGGTCTCGCCCAACTTCACCCTGACGCTCGCGGACGTGCCGCCGCGCATGGGCGGGGCCGCCGGGGGTGCGGTGCAGACGGGCCAGCGCCTCGGTGCGTCCCTCGGAGCGGCGCTGCTGGTGACCTCCTACGAGCTGTCGGTCGACGGCACCGGCAGCCCGGTCCGGGCGCTGCAGGTCGCCCTGGCCATCGCGCTCGTCATCCTCGCCGCCGCGCTGTTCGTCGCGGCGCGCGGCTCGCGACGCCCCGCCTCGTCCGGCCCCTAGACTCCCGCGCATGGGTGCTCAACGGGTGTACCTCCACGTGGGGGCGCCGAAGTCGGGCACGACGTACCTCCAGGCGCGGCTCGGCGGCAACGCCCGCTCCCTGGCGGCCCACGGTCTGCAGGTGCCCACGCCCCGACGCTCGACGCCCCGCGCCCGCGCCCACTTCCAGGCCGCCCTCGACCTGCTCGACCAGGACTGGGGCGGTCCCCCCGGGCACGCCGCCGGCGCGTGGCCCCGCCTGCTCGACGCCCTCGACCCGCGCGCCCCCGCGGTCGTGGTCTCGCACGAGATCCTCGCGCCCGCGCCCGCCACCGCCGTGCGCCGCGCGCTGGCCGACCTCGCCGGCGCTCGCGGAACCCACGGGACCGGCACCCGGGAGGTGCACGTGGTGCTCACCGCCCGGGAGCCTGCCGGTGCACTCACCTCGGCGTGGCAGGAGTCGCTCAAGCAGGGCCGTCGCTGGTCCTTCGCCCGGTTCCTCGACCTGGCGGAGTCCCGGCGCGGCTGGTGGTACCACGCGCTCGACCTGCCCGTCGTGCTGGCCACCTGGGCCGCCGACCTGCCGCCCGAGCGGGTGCACCTGGTCACCGTGCCGCCCGTGAGCGGCGGCCAGGACGACCTGTGGCGCCGCTTCTGCGAGGCGCTCGGGTGCGACCCGGCCGCCGGCCCGCGCCGTCCGGAGGCCTCGAACCCCTCGCTCGGCGTGGTCGAGGCCGCGGTCCTGCGGCGGCTCAACGAGACCAGCGGGCGGGAGCGCGCCGACGACCTGCGGGCGCAGCGGATCCTCACGCTGCTCGGTCGCGGCGGTCTCGAGGAGCGCCGCTCCCCCCGGCTGAGCCTGCCCCCGGGACGCCGGGCCTGGGCGGCCTCCGAGGCCGACCGGTGGCACGCCTGGCTGGCCGAGCACCCGGTCACCGTGCACGGGAGCCTCGCCGACCTGCTGCCGATCCCGCACGACGCGGGGCCCGCCCCGGCGGACGGCCCGACCGACCCCGACGACGTGCCCGACCCCGCTCTGCTGGAGCGGGCCGAGCAGGTGCGGCACCGCCTCGACCTCGCGGGCTCGGGTCGCGTGGAGAGCCTGAGGCGCCGGACCCGGCTCGTCCGCGACCTGCTGCGCGGGGACGGCTAACCGAGCCGCCCCGGCAGGGTGAAGTTCGACCCGCGCCCGGTGGTGAGGGTGACGACGTCCGCCACCGGGCTGTTGTACGACGTCTGGTCGGTGGAGCAGATCACCAACCGCACCCGGTGGCCGGCAGCGAAGCGGTGGGCGAAGCCGGCCAGCTTGAGCCGCACCGCGCTGGGAGCTGCCGGACCGACCGCGCCGGCGGGCACCCGCACGGGGGCGATGAGCCGGTGGATCAGCTCCGTCCGACCGTCGGGGGCCACGTCGTACACCTTGGCGAACAGGACCAGGTCGCGGTCGTTGGCGTGGCTCACCTGCAGCCGCGCCGCGGGCACACCCACGGAACGGAGCGGGCGCCTCAGGGCCCGGGAGGTGAAGGAGACGTACTGCCCCTCGACCTCCTGCGGCGCGACGTCGCCCGAGCTGGGCTCGGAGTCGGGTCCGGAGAAGTTCGAGGTCTCGGAGTAGGCCGCGGGCCGGCCGTCGGCGGGGTTGACGAAGGACACGGTCCCGCGGCGGGCGGTGGCCGCAGCCGGCGTGAGCCGGGAGGTGCCGGAGAGGGTGAACCGGGTGCGTTCCGGCAGCGGGAAGGCCGGCGCGGTGCCGTACTGCTCGTCGGCGGGACCGGCGCCGCCGTACCTCGTCCAGTCCCGGTACCACGCGAACCCGGGGCCGCGACCGCCGTCACGGCCCTTGAGCCAGTGGTCCATCCACGCCACCGCACGGTTCGTCAGGTAGCAGCGGTCCAGCTCGGCGACCGTGCGGTCGCGGCCGTCGTACACCTCGCACTCGCCGGGCTGCGAGCTGTAGCCGCCGTGGCCACCGGAGTTCCAGATCATGCCCACGGGCACGCCGCGGCGCTTCAGGCCGGTGTACGTCGCCACCGCGTCGTTGAGGTTGAACAGGGTGTCGCTCTGCCCCTGCACGAGCAGCACCGGCACGTCGACCTCGTCGAGGAAGCTCGTCGCGGCGGCCCGTGCCAGCAGTCGACGGGCGGCCGGGTCGGAGTCACCGGTGGAGCTGAGCAGCGCGTAGGTCCGGCACAGCTCCAGGTAGTAGCCCGGGCACGACGCCGCTCCGGCAAGCTCCTCGGGGTCGGACTCGGCGGCCTTGGCCTCCGGGCAGCCGCCGTTGCCCTGCGCCGGTTGGGCGTTGCCCGAGGCGTAGAACAACGAGGTCCACTGCTGCTTGAAGACGCCCTGCACGTTCCGGGTCTGCGCGAAGCCCGTGCGGTCGCCCGGGACGATCCGGTTGTTCGGGTCGAGGGAGTAGGCCAACGAGCTCCAGGTCCGTCCCGGGACGGCGGTGCGGATCCGGTCGTCGGCCGCCGCCAGCGGCAGCTGGATCCCGCCGCCGTAGGAGCCGCCGATGGTGCCCACGACCACGCCGCGCCGGTCACGCTTCACGAAGGCGCGCGGCTCCAGCACCGCGTCGATGAGCTGACGGGCGCTGGGGACGTCCCAGTCGGCCGACTGCAGCGTGATGCAGCCCCCGCTGTCGCCGAAGCCCGAGGAGGTCCAGGTCAGCACGACGTAGCCGTGGGAGGCGAAGAGCTCAGCGGTGTCCACCACCTCCGCGGCGTCCTTGGTGAGCCCGAAGCCGTGGGTCATGAGGATCGCCGGCTTCGGGCTGCGGGCGGTGGCGCTGTCGGGGACGTAGAGACGGGTGTCGAGCTCGAGGGGGACGTCGCGGTCCGGCCCGGTGCGCACCGGCACCATCCGCTCCTCGGTGCGCCACCCGTCGGCGGGGCCTGCGGAACCTGCCGGGCCTGCCGGGCCTGCCGGGCCTGCAGAGGCCGGGAGCACGGGCACCAGCGCGACCAGGGCGAGCGCCAGGACGACGAGCAGCGGACGGGAGCGGGTGACAACGTGCGCGGTCATCCCCGCACCGTACGCCCGCGGGGGTGGCGCGGCGCAGGTTCTCGGGATGGAATGACTCCGCACCCGTCACCCGCGGCCCCCTGCGGCCGATGCGAAGGAGCCGTCGATGTTCTACCCCCTCACCGTGCGCGACTTCATCGACCGCGCGGAGACGGTCTATCCCGACCGGGTGGCGGTGGTCGACGAGCCGGACCAGCCGGCCGCGAGCCTCGGGCACGCCGACCTATCGCGAGCTGGCCGTCCTGGCCCGGGCCCAGGCCGCGCGGCTCGACCAGCTGGGGGTGCCGGTCGGTGGCCGCGTGGCGGTGGTGTCGCACAACAGCGCCCGGCTGCTGAGCTCGTTCTTCGGCGTCAGCGGGTCGGGCCGGGTGCTGGTGCCGGTCAACTTCCGGTTGAGCGTCAAGGAGATCCAGTACATCGTCGCCCACTCCGGCGCCGACGTGGTGTACGTCGACCCCGAGCGCTCGGACGTGCTCGACGCCCTCGACGTCACCCACAGGTTCGTGATCGGCGACGACGACGCGCTCTACCTGCGCGACGTGGAACCACGCCCCTGGGACGACCCGGACGAGGCTGCCACCGCGACCATCAACTACACCTCGGGGACCACCGCCCGCCCCAAGGGCGTGCAGCTGACCCACCGCAACCTGTGGCTCAACGCGACCGTCTTCGGGCTGCACACCGGCGTCAGCGACCGCGACGTCTACCTGCACACGCTGCCGATGTTCCACGCCAACGGGTGGGGCATGCCCTACGTGACCACGGCGATGGGCGTCCCCCACGTGGTGCTGCGCAAGGTCGACGGCGCGGAGATCCTGCGCCGCATCGACCAGCACGGCGTCACGCTCATGTGCGCCGCCCCCGCCGTGATCAGCGCCGCCCTCGAGGCGGCCGGGTCCTGGGAGGGCGAGATCCCCGGCCGGGACCGGGTCCGCATCGTCGTCGCGGGCGCCCCTCCCCCGACCCGGACCATCGAGCGGGTCATCGAGGAGCTGGGCTGGGAGTTCAACCAGATCTACGGACTCACCGAGACCTCGCCGCTGCGTGACGGTCAACCGCAAGCGGGCCGAGTGGGACGACCTGTCGACCCACGACCTCGCGACGCGGCTGGGACGCGCCGGCGCGCCCGCGCTCGGCGTACGCGTGGAGATCGACCCGCACGGCGAGGTGCTCACCGCCTCCAACCACAACCTGGAGGGCTACTGGGAGCAGCCGGAGGAGACCGAGCGGGTGCAGGCCGGGCAACACCTTCCACACCGGTGACGGCGGCTACCTCGACGACAGGACGGCTACCTGGTGATCTCCGACCGCAAGAAGGACGTGATCATCTCCGGCGGCGAGAACGTCTCCTCCATCGAGGTCGAGGACGCCCTCATGTCGCACCCCGCGGTCAAGGAGGTGGCGGTCATCGGCATCCCCGACGAGAGGTGGGGCGAGCTGGTGACTGCCCTCGTGGTCGCCGAGCCGGCCGCCGGCGACGTGACCGCCGAGGACGTCATCGCGTTCTGCCGCAGCAGCCTGGCCGGCTACAAGTGCCCCAAGCGGGTGGACTTCGTCGACGAGCTGCCGCGCACCGCGACCGGCAAGCTGCAGAAGTTCAAGCTGCGCGAGCCGTTCTGGAAGGACCAGGGCCGCCAGGTCAACTGAGAGGCGCCGGACCGGGCGGAGCGGGAGTGCCCTGCGACCAGAGCGGGTAGGAGTGCGTGACGCGCGTCAGGTACGGCGAGCGTCTCGTCCCGACTCTCGGAGGACCTGTGCCGAACCTCGCGACCCACCTGACCACGACCGCGCGAGCGAGCACGGCGACCGCGCCGGCGGTGAAGCTGGACGACACCGTGCTGACCTACGACCAGCTGCTCGACGGCGCGCGCCGCGTGACGGCGCTGCTCAAGGCCAAGGGCATCGAGACCGGGTGACCGGATCGGGCTGGTGCTGCCCAACGTGCCGCACTTCCCGGTGCTCTTCTACGGCGCCGTCGCGGCCGGCGCCGTCGTGGTGCCGATGAACCCGCTGCTCAAGGGCCGCGAGGTGGAGTACTACCTCAAGGACTCCGGCGCCTCGCTGGTGTTCGCCTGGCAGGACATGGCCGAGGAGGCCACCAAGGGCGCCGAGGCCGGTCGACATCGAGTGCATCCCCGTCGAGGCCGAGGGCTTCCTCGGGCTGCTCGGCGAGCACGAGCCCGACGACGAGGTCGTCGAGCGCGACGGCGACGACACCATGGTGCTGCTCTACACCTCGGGCACCACCGGCCAGCCCAAGGGCGCCGAGCTCACCCACGACAACATGATCAGCAACGCCGCTCACCAGCGCCGAGACCCTCGTCGAGCTGAGTCCGAGGACGACGTCGTGATGGGCTGCCTGCCGCTGTTCCACTGCTTCGGCCTGACGTGCGGGCTCAACGCCGCGGTCGCCAAGGGCGCCTGCCTCACCCTGATCCCCCGCTTCGACGCCGCCAAGGCGCTCGAGGTCGTCGGCCGCGACAAGGTGACCGTCTTCGAGGGCGTCCCGACGATGTACGCCGGCATGCTGCACGCCGACGGCGCCGAGGACGCCGACATGTCCTCGCTGCGGACCTGCATCTCCGGCGGCTCGGCGATGCCGGTCGAGGTGATGAAGAACTTCGAGAAGACCTTCGACTGCATCGTGCTCGAGGGCTACGGCCTGTCCGAGACCTCCCCGGTCGCGTCGTTCAACCGGCCCGACCTCGAGCGCAAGCCCGGCACCATCGGCACCGCCGTGCGCGGGGTCGAGATGAAGCTCATCGACGACGAGGGCCAGGACGTCACCGAGGACGGCGCCGTCGGCGAGATCGCCATCAAGGGCGAGAACGTCATGAAGGGCTACTGGGGCCGCGAGGAGGCGACCGACGGAGTCGATCGTCGACGGCTGGTTCCGCAGCGGCGACATGGCCACGGTCGACGAGGAGGGCTACTTCACCATCGTCGACCGCAAGAAGGACCTCATCATCCGCGGCGGCTACAACGTCTACCCGCGCGAGGTCGAGGAGGCGCTCTACGAGCACGACGCGGTGGCCGAGGTCGCCGTCATCGGCATCCCCCACGACGAGCTCGGCGAGGAGGTCGGCGCCGCCGTCGCGCTCAAGGACGGTCAGGAGCGTCGACGAGGACGAGCTGCAAGGAGTTCGCCAAGGAGCGGCTCGCGGCCTACAAGTACCCCCGCCAGCGTCTGGCTCGTCGACGAGCTGCCCAAGGGGCCGACCGGCAAGATCCTGCGGCGCGAGGTCAGCGCCCCCGACGACCGCAGACCGAGCGACGAGAAGCGAGCCACTGCGTGACCGCCGCGCCCACCGAGAAGGAGGCCGCGGCACAGGCGCGCATGGACGACGCCGAGGAGCCCCGGGCGAGGACAGCAGCGAGCTGTCGATGCCGCTGGACCTGCTGCTCGCCGACGCCGGCCGCAGCCCGCTGCGGCGGTTCCTCCCGGGCGTGTCCGGCGTCAGGTTCGCCGCGGGCCTGGCCCGTCGCCCGCACAAGGTGCGCCGGGCGTGCGGCCGGGCTCGGGGTCGAGCTGGCCAAGGTCGGCGTCGGGCGCTCCGAGCTGGAGCCGCACGCCAAGGACCGCCGCTTCTCCGAGGAGGCGTGGGCGCGCAACCCGCTCTTCAAGCGCACGCTGCAGGGCTACCTGGCCTGGGGCACAGGCGGTGCGCGGCCTGGTCGACGACGCCGAGCTCGGGCTGGGGCGACGAGCCAGCGGATGGGCTTCATCGTCGACAACCTGGTGGAGGCCACCGCCCCGAGCAACAACCCGTTCCTCAACCCCAAGGTGATCAAGCGGACGCTCGACACCGGCGGCGGCAACCTCGTCGAGGGCGGCCGTCGCCTCGTGCGCGACTTCGCCACGGCCCCGCGGGTGCCGTCGATGGTCGAGCCGGACGCCTTCGAGGTCGGCGTGGACCTCGCGGTCACGCCGGGCGCGGTGGTCTTCCGCACCGACGTCTTCGAGCTGATCCAGTACACGCCCCAGACCGGCAAGGTCCGGCAGGTGCCGCTGCTGATCGTGCCGCCGACGATCAACAAGTACTACGTCATCGACCTCGCCGAGCAGCGCAGCCTGGTCGAGCACCTGGTGCAGAACGGCCAGCAGGTCTACTGCATCTCGTGGCGCAACCCCGACGCCCGGCACGCCGACTGGGGTCTGGACACCTACGGGCAGGCCATCCTCGAGGCGATGCAGGTGGCCCAGGACATCTCCCGGCAGGACAAGGTCGCGATGCTGGCGATCTGCTCGGGCGGGATGATCGCCTCGATGGTGCTCGCCCACCTGGCCGACCAGGGCGAGCTCGACCGCGTCGCGGCGTTCAGCCTTGCCGTGACGGTCCTCGACCAGGAGCAGGCCGGCCTGCCGAGCGCCCTGCTGTCACGCAAGGCGGCGGCGGCCTCGACCCGGGCGTCGCGGGAGAAGGGCTACCTCGACGGGCGGGCGCTGGCGGAGATCTTCGCCTGGCTGCGTCCCAACGACCTGATCTGGAACTACTGGGTCAACAACTACCTGATGGGTCACGCCCCGAAGGCCTTCGACATCCTCTACTGGAACGCCGACCCCGTGCGGATGAGCGCCGCGATGCACCGCGACTTCATGGACCTCGCCATCCGCAACGCCCTCACCGAGCCGGGCGAGGCCGAGATGCTCGGCTCGAAGGTCGACCTGTCCAAGGTCGACGTGGACTCCTACGTCGTGGCCGGCATCGCCGACCACCTCTGCAAGTGGGAGTCGTGCTACCAGACCACGCAGCTGCTGGGCGGGACGTCGAAGTTCGTGCTGTCCACCAGCGGCCACATCGCCGCCATGGTCAACCCTCCGGGCAACGAGAAGGCCAGCTTCCAGACCGCGAGCACGAACCCGCCGGAGGCGTCGGCATGGCTCGAGCAGGCCTCCAAGGTGAAGGGCAGCTGGTGGGAGGACTACGTGACCTGGTTGGCCGAGCGCACCGGCGAGGAGCGCAACAAGCCGCGCCGCCTCGGATCGGCGGAGTACGAGCCGCTGTGCGACGCACCCGGCACCTACGTCCACGACCGCTGAGCCGGCCCGCGTGAGCCCCACCCAGGACACCTCTCCCCCCGGGACCGGCGCGCGAGCCTGCGCCCCGGACAAGGTCCGCACCATCACGGTGCGCGGCGTGTCCGTGCGCATCTCGGAGCGTCTGGCGTGCGGCGCCTACGTCGGTGAGCCGCCGCTGCTGCTCTGCAACGGCATCGGCGTCAGCTTCGAGGCGCTGCAGCCCTTCGTCGACGCGCTGCACCCCCATCGCGGCGTCGTCCGCTTCGACGTCCCGGGCGTCGGGGGCAGCCCGCTGCCGCCGTACCCCTATGCGATCGCCGGGCTGGCGTCCTGGCTGACCGCGGTGATGACGTCGCTGGGCCACGCCGCGTTTCGACGTGCTCGGGCTGTCGTGGGGCGGTGGCCTGGCCCAGCAGCTCGCCGTGCAGGCGCCGCGACGGGTTCGTCGGGTCGTGCTGGCCGCCACCGGCACCGGCTGCCTCATGGTGCCGGCCCGTCCCGGCGTGCTGGGCAAGATGATGACGCCACGACGCCACCGCGACCCGGCGTACGCCGCCTCCATCGCGGCCGACATCTACGGCGGCTCGATGCGCACCCACCCCGAGCGCGGTGCGCGGCTGCTGCACGCTGCGACCCGATCGGGGCCCAAGCGGGGGTACTACTACCAGCTGCTGGCGATGGACGGGCTGGACGAGCCTGCCGTTCCTCGGCCTGCTGCGGCAGCCGACGCTGGTGCTCGGCGGCCTCGACGACCCGATCATCCCGGTCGCCAACCCCCAGCTGCAGGCGCGGCTGATCCCCCGCGCCCGTCTCCACCTGTACGACGGTGGGCACCTCGGGATCGTCACCGAGGCCGACGAGCTCGCCCCCGTCGTCGACGCCTTCCTGGACGAGGAGCTGACCGCATGACCGATCAGCACACCGGGTCGAGGACCTCACCCTCGACGACTCCCCCGCCTCCGACTTCCTGGGCTTCGAGCTGCTGCTCGAGGAGGCAGGACCGCGAGCTGCTGAGCCGGGTCCGTGCCTTCATGACCCGCGAGGTCGAGCCGGTCATCAACGACTACTGGACCCGCGCGGCGTTCCCGCACGAGCTCGTGCCCGGGCTGGCGGAGCTCGGCATCGCCGGACTCGCTTACGACGGACCGGGCTGCCCGGCGCGCGGCGCCCTCGTCGACGGCCTGGTCAGCATGGAGATGTCGCGCACCGACCCGTCGATGGGCACCTTCCTGGGGGTCCACGGCGGTCTGGCCATGGGGTCGATCCAGCTCTGCGGCTCCGACGAGCAGCGCGAGCGCTGGCTGCCCGGCGATGGCGCGCATGGAGCTCATCGGCGCCTTCGGGCTGACCGAGCCCGACGTCGGCTCGGCGATCTCCGCCGGTCTGGCCACCACCGCGACCCGGGACGGCGACGACTGGATCCTCAACGGCGCCAAGAAGTGGATCGGCAACGCCGCCTTCGCCGACCTGGTGATCATCTGGGCCCGCGACACCGACGACGGCCAGGTCAAGGGCTTCGTCGTCGAGAAGGGGACCGACGGCATGGAGTTCCACAAGCAGGAGGACAAGATCGCCCTCCGCGTCGTGCAGAACGCCGAGATCCACCTGAGCGACGTACGCGTCCCGGAGGCCAACCGGCTCCAGAAGGCCGACAGCTTCCGCGCCACCGCCAACGTGCTGCGGGTGACGCGCATGAGCGTGGCCTGGGCCGCCACCGGCACCGCCCGCGGCGCCTTCGAGCACGCGCTGCGCTACACCAAGTCCCGCCAGCAGTTCGGCCGGCCGATCGCGTCGTTCCAGCTGGTGCAGGACCTGCTGGTCAAGATGCTCTCGAACGTCACCGCGGCGACCGCGATGAACGTGCGCGCCTCTCAGCTGCAGGAGGCCGGGCTGCTGCGCGACGAGCACGCCTCGCTGTGCAAGGCCCACAGCACGGTCCGGATGCGCGAGACGGTCGGCTGGGCCCGGGAGGTGCTGGGCGGCAACGGCATCCTGCTCGAGCACCACGTCGGGCGGTTCGTGGCCGACGCCGAGGCGCTCTACTCCTACGAGGGCACTCGTGAGATGAACACCCTCATCGTCGGTCGCGCCATCACCGGCGAGAGCGCCTTCGTCTGACGTGGACCCAGTGTGGGACGTCTCCGTGTTCGTCGACGTTCCGTTCGCCGTCTGCGCCAGGCGGGCGGCTGGACGCGACGGGACGCACCCGGATCCGGCGCACCCGTCGGTGACGCGGTACGTCAAGGGCCAGCGTCTGTACCTCGCCCGGTGCCGACCTCGGGAGCCCGCGACGTACGTCGTCGACAACACCTGATCGCGACGAGAGGCGGACCGTGGCTTCGTTGCCACGGTCCGCCTCTGGTCTGCAGGGGTGCTGCTCAGAAGCCGCCGACGAGCGAGCCCAGCGTGATGACGACGACCAGCGCCACCAACGGGATGGCCACGGCCACCACGAAGATGTCCTTGTAGGACTGGCGGTGGGTCAGGCCGCAGATCGCCAGCACCGTGACGACCGCGCCGTTGTGCGGCAGGGCGTCGAAGCCACCGGCGGCCAGCACGGTGACGCGGTGCATGAGCTCCAGGCTGATGCCCTGGTCCTCGGCCAGCCCGCGGAACTGCTCACCGAGGGTCTGCAGCGCGATGCTCATGCCGCCGGAGGCCGAGCCGGTGATGCCGGCCAGCACGTTGACGGCCACCGCGAGCGAGATCACGGGGTTGTTCGAGATCCCGAGCACGGAGTCGCGCACGATCTTGAAGGCGGGCAGGGACGCGATCACGGCGCCGTACCCGACCTCGCTGGCGGTGTTGAAGATCGGCAGGAACGAGGCCATGGTCCCGTCGTTGACCGAGGACTTGAGGTTGCCGAAGCGGGAGGTGTTCGTGGCCACGACGACGAGGCAGGCCGCCACGAGCGCCACCACGATCGCCCAGATGCCGCCGACCGTCTCGACGTCGGTGTTGCCGTAGGCGTCGGAGGCGAGGTAGTCGGTGTCCATGGCCGGGAAGATCCAGGTGACCAGCGCGTAGTTGAGCGCGATGACCACGATGATCGGCACGAACGCGACGAGCGCGCTCGGACGCGGCAGTGTGGAGGCGTCGACGACGGCGTCGGGCTCGGAGTCCATCAGCGTCGTCATGCCGCCGCCGGAGGAGCTGCTGGCGGTGGCGGTGCCGCCGTCGGTGGAGCGCTCGCTCGGCCCCGCACCGGTCCCCGTGCCGCCGGTGCCCGTGCCGCCGGCACCGGTGCTGTCGTCCTTGGACTTCTTGAAGCGGCTGAGCAGCCCGCCGTTGCCCGGGCGCTCCGGCGGGAGGTACGTCTCGCCCGCCGCGGTGAGGCGCTTGGCGCGGAACATGAGGTAGCCGGTGCCGCCGCCGAACATGATGAGCGCCGCGATGATGCCGAGACCGGGCGCGGCGAAGGCGTCAGTGCCGAAGAACGGCGCCGGGATGGCGTTCTGGATCTGCGGGGTGCCCGGGATGGCGGTCATGGTGAACGTGAAGGACCCCAGCGCGATCGTGGCCGGGATCAGCCGCTTGGGCACGCCCGCCTCCCGGAAGAGCGCCGCGGCGATCGGGAAGACCGCGAAGGCGACCACGAACAGCGAGACGCCGCCGTAGGTCAAGATGCCGCAGGCCAGCACGATCGCGAGGATGGAGCGGGTGTCGCCCAGCCGCTCCACGATGAAGTAGGCGATGGCGCGCGCCGCTCCGCTGTCGTCCATCAGCTTGCCGAAGAGGGCGCCGAGCAGGAACAGCGGGAAGTAGGTGATGAGGTACTCGCCCAGCGCCGGCATGAAGACCTGGGTGTAGGTCGCCAGCATCGGCAGCCCACCGGCGAACGCGGTCGCGATCAGGGCCATCAGAGGGGCCAGGATGATCACGTTGATCCCGCGGTAGGCGAGGACGATCAGCAGGACGAGGGACAAGATGATGCCGAGCAGCCCGATCATGGGCGGGTCCTTCCGGTGGGTGGTGCAGGGGGTTCAGGAATCGGGGTACCGGCCGGTCAGCCGGCGGTCCAGCCGCCGTCGAGGGTGATCGAGGAGCCGGTGACGGAGTCGGTGCCGGGCGCGCACAGGTAGGCGACGGTGGCTGCCACCTCGTCGGGGTCCACGAGGCGCTTGACCGGCGTGCGGGCGAGCAGCACCTGCTCGAGGACCTCGTCCTCGGTGATGCCGTGGGCCTTCGCCTGGGAGGCGATCTGGTTCTCCACCAGCGCGGTGCGGACATAACCGGGGGCCACCGTGTTGCTCGTGACGCCCTTGCCGGCCGCCTCCATCGCCACCACCTTGGACAGCCCCTCGAGGCCGTGCTTGGCGCTGACGTAGGCGACCTTGTACGGCGAGGCGCGGTGACCGTGCACCGAGGTGATGTGGACGACGCGCCCCCAGCCGGCGGCGTACATGCCGGGCAGCACGGCGCGGGTCAGCCGGAACGGGGCCTCGAGCAGCACCCGCTGGATCAACCGGAACTGCTCGGGGTCGAACTCCTCGATCGGGGCGACGTGCTGAAGCCCCGCGTTGTTGACCAGGATGTCGGCGGCGAGGCCCTGGGCGTCCAGGTCGTCGAAGACGCCCGGGTCGCCGAGGTCGGCGACGATCGCCTCCCCGCCGATCGCCTCGGCCACGGCGTGGGCGTTGTCCTCGTCGCGGTCGAGGACGGTGACGTGGGCGCCGTCGGCCGCGAGCCGGCGCGCGACGGCGCGGCCGATGCCGCCCGCCCCACCGGTGACGAGGGCGGTGCGGCCCGCCAGAGGTGGCTCGGGCCGGTCCGGGGACAGGGCTGTGACGGGGGTCTCGGACATTCGGCTGAATCTACCCAGTGGTGCCTGTCACGTACATGTCCCGAACCACCACATCGTGCGTCGCAGCATGTGCTCCGGACCTACTCTCGAGATGTGGGCCCGTCGACGAGGTCGTCGCGCAGCACCCGGGGGCTCAACGTCCGGTGAAGACCGGAGGCCGCTTCTCGGACCGCGCCCTGGCGGCCTCGCGCACGTCGTCGCTCGCCCAGCACCGTTCGAAGCTCGCGTCGACCGCCTCCTGGCTCCCGCCGTTGAGGACCAGCTTGTTGTGGGCCAGCGTCAGCGGCGCCAGGGTAGCGATCTCGTGGGCCCACGCCAGCGCGACGTCGAGGTCGCCCTCGCGATCGACCAGGCCGCAGGACGTGGCAGCGTCGCGGTCGATCGTGTCGGCGGCGAGCATCAGCCGTCGCGCGACTCCCCCGCCGGCGATCTCGGCAAGGGTGCGCATCGTCCAGGCGTCGACCGCCATCCCGTTGCGGGCGGTCGGTACACCGAACCTCGCCGAGGCGTCGGCGACGCGCAGGTCGCAGGCCAGCGCCAGCTGGGTGCCGGCACCGATGGCGGGCCCGTTGACGGCCGCGATGACGGGCACGGGGAGACGCGTCAGTCCGTGCAGCATTCCGTAGAGCGCCTCGATGAACTCCTCGCCGTACACGCCGCCGAGGTCCGCGCCCGAGCAGAACGCCGAGCCCGCGCCGGTCACCACGAGCACGCGGGCGCCGTCCTCGACCTCTGACTGCGACACGCTCGCCAGCGCCCGGCACAGCTCCAGGTCCAGGGCGTTGCGCCGCTCCTCGCGTTGCAGCTCGAGCACCGTCACAGGTCCGTCACGTCGGGTCGCCAGCATGCGCCGAACCCTACGGGCGACGGGACGTGCGTCGGTGCGGGTCGCTGCCCCGGACGGTGTGAGGTTGTTCGCTACCCCGGCCTCAGGTCGACGCCGGCAGGACGCAGAGCTCGTCGCCGGACGGGTCGGGACCGGTTCGGGACGGGTGGCGGCTCGAGTGCGTCCAGGACCAGGTCATCCAGGCACAAGGCTCCCGCCGTAGGGCAGCGCCGTCGTCTTCCGACCGCATGCTCGGTCCGGTCACGGTGCGGCGAGGCGCCGATCGACTGGCTCCGCAGGCCTGACTGCCCGCGGTGTTCGGTGTGAGAGGCGAACGACCTATTGGCGTCGGGGTGCGGACCGTGGGGCCCGGGTCAGTGAGATCCGGCCGGGCGCCAGCCGTTGGGTCAGGTAGTCGGGGTGATGCACCAACGTGTGATGGCGTCCGCAGAGCAGCACGCCGTCGGCGACGTCGGTGCGGCCCCCCTTGGCCCAGCCGTCGAGGTGGTGGGCGTCGGCCCAGGCCGTCGGCCTGCCGCAGCGCTCCACCGCGCAGGTGAATCCCTGCTGCACGGCCATCGCGACTCGCTGCGGCTTCGTGTAGAGCCGCGCCCGACGCCCCAGGTCGAGCAGCTGGCCGCGCGAGCCGAGGACTGCGGGGATCACGCCCGCCGCGCAGGCCATCCGCCGGGCCTCCCCCGGCGAGAGGCGGTCGCCGGAGTCGAGCGTGGCTGCACCGAGTCCGCCGCGCAGCGTCTCCAGGCTCATCGTCACCACCACCGCAGCGTTGAGGCCTCCGCTGGAGGGTAGGTCCTCGGGGTCGATCGTCTCGAGAAGCCGGCAGAGTGCCTGCCCCATGACCTGCGGCTGTGTCTGCTCCGTACGCGAGATCGGGTCGGCGAGCTGAGGGTTGGCGATCGCGTGCAGGGCCTTGTGAAGCATCACACCGTGGCTGGTCGGCAGCTTCGCCCAGACGTTCGTCGTGCCCGTCCCGTCGTCCCACATCGACAGGGACGTCCGGGCGTCGGCGACGTCGGCCTCGGCTTGCAGACGCCGCGCTTCCTCGGCCTCGGCACCCTCGGGGTCGACAACCTCCAGCAGCCGCCGACCGATGACTCGCAGCTGCACGGCGTCCAGCCGTCCGGCCTCCTGGAGCATGTGCCTCTCGGCACGGGCCCGGTCGTCGACCTCGACCCGGTCGGGCAGTCGGTTCACCGCCTGGACGACGGCTCGCGCCTGGGCCGCGTCCAGACGGCCGCCCAGCAGCGCGTCGGCGGTCGCCCGGAAGCGATCGCTGAGGTCCTCCGCCAGGCGGACCTCGGCGTGAGCCGCACGCGCGTGGATGAGCGCCGTGGCCGTCAACCAGCCGGCTGTGTCACCGGCGGCCGGACCCGCGACGTTCCGGGCGAGCTCGATCGCGTCGCCGTGCGCCAGCACGGCCAGCCGCAGGCCTTCGAGCCGCGCGATCACCGTGCCCAGCTCGAGCACGGTCTCAGCAGTCTCCTCGGCGTCGAGACACCCGAGTGCCACGCCACCGATGCCCGCCCTCGTGACGTCGTCCAGCGAGGCCAACAGGCGGCCGGCGTACCGGTGCAGACGCTGCGGACGCTCCTCCACCGACCTCGCCGCGGTTCTTGTCTCCCCCGTCATGCAACGATTCTCCCACGCCCCGCCGACACAATCGAGCGGGTGTTCGAACCAGTGGAGAACTGTGAGGGCCTCCCCCGGTCGGTCCTCGGCGCTTCCTTCAGAAAGGCACCTGCGTGCGCAGCAGGCCCTCGGCCGGGGCCCGGCCACTGAGAGCGCGGCAGAACTCAAGAGCGTCCATGGTGATCTGCTCACCATCGCCGCGTCGCCAGTGTCCGCCCGCCGGCCCGGTCAGGTGGAGGTCGTACGCCGAGCCGTGCCGGCCAGCCCACTCGGCCACCGCGTCGTCGACGATCCTCCCCTCGTGCTGGGCCGTCACCTCCAGGGGAGCCCCCGTCGCCCGCGCGATGTCCACCCGGTGCAGGAAGGGGTCGCGGGTGAGGATGACGTCGAACAGGTAACCCAGAGCCCACCACTCGTCTCCGTCCGCGACGACCTGCTTGCGGACCAATCCGGGGGCGCGGCGCCGGCCCTTGACGGCTCGGGGAGCGAGCCGCCGCAGCTCCCCGACCAGCTCCTCAGTGGTCAGCTGGGCGTTCTTCTCCACCTGGAGCGCCGTCAGGGCATCGACCACGATGCTTCCGTCGCGCTTGGCGCGACGCGAGGAGGCCAGCTGCTGGCGAACCATCTCGGGCGTGCTCGCGACCATCTGGACCATGCCCAGCATGTGCCCTGCCATCGCCCGCACGTCCCAGCCGGGACACTCGGTCGCGGAACGCCACTGCTCAGCGCTCAGCTGCTCGAGATGCGCGCCGACCCGTTCGTACTCGGTGGCAGCCAGGCGCATGGCGTCGTCTCGCGGCAGCTGCGGCAGACGCGGGTCCTGCTTCGTGCGGTGCTGCCCGGGCTCACCCCTCATGGTGTCTCGCCCCCCTGGAGGCAGTCTGCGCACACAGCTGCCGGCTGTCCAGGGAGGAGTGGGGTGGTCCGGACGAGCGTGCCCTGCTCCGCTCACTCCTGGACGCGGTGCACCTTGTGCTGCGCGGCCTGCGCGCGGGGGCGGATCACGAGCTCGTCGATGTTGACGTGCGAGGGGCGCGTGACCATCCAGGTGATGGCGTCGGCCACGTCATCTGCGGTGAGCGGCTCGGCGACGCCGGCGTACACCGCGTCGGCCTTCTCCTGGTCGCCGTCGAAGCGGACGAGGGCGAACTCGTCGGTGCGCACCATCCCGGGCGCGATCTCGCAGACCCGCACCGGCTGGTCGAACAGCTCGAGCCGCAGGGTCTCGGTGACGACCTGGGTGCCGTGCTTGGCCGCGGTGTAGCCGCCACCGCCCTCGTAGGCGACCCGCCCCGCGGTCGAGCCCACGTTGAGGATGACACCCGCGCCGCTGGCGATGAGCGCCGGCAGCAGCGCCTTGGTGACCTGCACCAACCCGATCACGTTGACCTCGTACATCGCGCGCCAGTCCTCCGCGCTCGCCTCGGACACCGGGGTGGCGCCGAAGGCGCCCCCCGCGTTGTTGACGAGTACGTCGAGCCGCTCACCCACGCGCGCCGCCAGCGCCGACACGTCGTCGGGGGAGGTGATGTCGCAGGCGATCGCCGTGCCACCGATCTCGGAGGCCAGCGCCTCGATGCGCTCGACGCGACGGGCGGCGCAGATGACGTGGAAGCCCTCGGCGGCGAGGTGGCGGGCCGTGGCCGCCCCGATCCCGCTGCTGGCCCCGGTGACGACGGCGGTGCGTGAGGGACGGAGAGGAGTCGTGGTCATGGGCCCATTGTGGCCCGCCCCCACCCGCGCCCAGGATGGGCACCCACCCGAGACCACCCGATGCTGCCCGAGATCAGGAGCCCGCCCGTGCACCTCGACCGTTTCGACCGCTACCCGCTGCTCTTCGGCCCCAGCCCGGTGCACCGTCTCGACCGGCTGACCGCCCACCTCGGGGGCGCCGAGATCTGGGCCAAGCGGGAGGACTGCAACTCCGGGCTGGCCTACGGCGGCAACAAGACCCGCAAGCTGGAGTACATCGTCCCTGACGCGCTCGCCCAGGGCGCGGACACGCTGGTCTCCATCGGCGGCTACCAGTCCAACCACACCCGCCAGGTCGCCGCCGTGGCCGCCAAGCTCGGCCTCAAGGCGCGGCTGGTTCAGGAGAAGTGGGTGGACTGGCCCGACGCCGTCAACGACAAGGTCGGCAACATCCTGCTGTCGCGCATCATGGGCGCCGACGTCCGCCTCGACCCGGCCGGCTTCGACATCGGCATCCGCTCGTCGTGGGAGGAGGCGATGCAGGAGGTCCGTGACGCCGGCGGCACGCCGTACGGCATCCCGGCAGGCGCCTCCGAGCACCCGCTCGGCGGGCTCGGCTTCGCGCAGTGGGCGCAGGAGGTGGAGCAGCAGGAGGCCGAGCTCGGCGTCTTCTTCGACACCGATCGTCGTCTGCACCGTCACCGGCTCCACCCACGCCGGCATGATCGCGGGCTTCGCCGGTCAGGACCGCCCGCGCCGCGTCATCGGCATCGACGCCTCCGCCACGCTGCGAGAAGACCCGCGCCCAGGTCGAGCGGATCGCGCGCCACACCGCCGACCTCATCGGCCTCGGCCGCGAGCTGCGCGACGACGAGATCACCGTGCTCGAGGGCTGGGCCGGCGACCTCTACGGCATCCCGGTGCAGTCGACCATCGACGCCATCCGGCTCTCCGGCGCGCTCGAGGGGATGATCATCGACCCCGTCTACGAGGGCAAGTCGATGGCCGGGCTCGTCGACCTCGTCCGCGACGGCGAGATCCCGCGCGACTCGACCGTCCTCTACGCCCACCTCGGCGGGCAGCCCGCGCTCAACGCCTACAGCGGCATCTTCTAGGCCGGGAGGAGTGCCGGTCCCGCGCGCGCCGCGGCGCTCGGGCAGGATGGCGGGCATGAGCGCCTACTGGATCAGTCTGTACGTCGAGGTCACCGACGAGGCCAAGCTGAAGAAGTACGCCGAGCTCGCCGGCCCGGCCCTCACGGGCGCCGGCGGGACGTTCCTCGCCCGTGGCACTCCCCGCGCCACCTACGAGGCCGGCCGGGAGACCCGATCGGTGCTCATCCGCTTCGACTCGGTCGAGGCCGCTCAGGCCGCGCACGACACCCCCGCCTACCAGGAGGCGCTGGCCGCTCTCGACGGCGGCGCGGTGCGCGACCTGCGCATCGTGCCCGGCGTCGAGTGACGAACACTCCTCGTCACGGCACACCAACGACACGCCGAGTCCCTACCCTGGAGGCATGACCCCCCGCCGTGGTGGCCCCGACTGGGTGCACCGGAACGCCGTGCTGTTCGACCTCGACGGCGTCATCACGCCCACCGCGGAGGTGCACATGCGGGCCTGGTCGACGATGTTCAACGACTTCCTCAGCGCTCGCGGCGAGGCGGCGTACACCGACGACGACTACTTCGCCCACGTCGACGGCAAGCCCCGCTACGAGGGCGTGGCGTCTTCCTGGCCTCACGCGGGATCGACCTGCCCCACGGCGACCCACCGACGACCCGGACGCCGAGACCGTGTGCGGGCTGGGCAACCGCAAGAACGGCGCCTTCGCCGCGGTGCTCGCCCGCGACGGCGTCGAGGCCTACCCCGGCTCGGTCGAGCTCGTGGACCGGCTGCTCGAGCGCGGCGTGCGCGTCGCGATCGTCTCCAGCTCGGCCAACGCCCCCGACGTGCTTCGGGCCGCGGGGCTGCTCGACCGCTTCGAGACCGTCGTCGACGGCCGCGTCGCGAAGGAGCAGGGCCTGCCGGGCAAGCCCCAGCCCGACACGTACCTCTACGCCGGGCGCCTGCTCGAGACCGAGCCGGAGCACGCCGTCGTCGTCGAGGACGCGATCTCGGGCGTCCGCGCCGGCGCCTCGGGCGACTTCGGGCTGGTGATCGGCGTCGACCGTGGCGCCGGAGCCGACGCCCTGACGGAGAACGGCGCCGACCTCGTCGTGGCCGACCTCGCCGAGCTGGTGCCCGGTCTGCTCGCGGAGCGGGAGGTCACCGCGTGAGCGTGGTCGGCGCGGCCCACACGCCGAGCCCGGCCCGCGACCGCCTCGACCGGCACGTCTACCCGATCGACCCCTGGCGGCTGGCCGAGTGCCGTTACGACGCGGCCCACCTGGGCCGCACCGAGACCCTCTTCGCGGTCGCCAACGGCTATCTCGGCATGCGCGGCAACGTCGAGGAGGGCCGCGACAGCCACGAGCACGGCACCTACGTCAACGGCTTCCACGAGACCTTCACGATCCAGCACGCCGAGGAGGCCTTCGGGTTCGCGCGCGTCGGCCAGACCATGGTCAACGTCCCGGACTGCAAGCCGATCCGGTTGTACGTCGACGACGAGCCGCTGCTGCTGTCGGTCGCCGACCTCGACACCTACGCGCGCACGCTGGACTTCCGCGACGGTCTCCTCCGTCGCCGGCTCGTGTGGCGGACCCCGGGCGGCAAGCGCGTCCAGGTCGACTCCACCCGCATGGTCTCGATGGTCGACCGCCACCTGGCGGTGATGACCTTCGAGGTCACCCTGCTCGACTCCCCCGCCCCGGTCGCGATCTCCTCGCTCCTGCTGAACCGCCAGGACGGCGAGGACGAGTACTACGTCCGCACCGCCGCGCTCGCCGCCGCCGTCGACCCCCGCAAGACCGAGGTCTTCGACCGCCGGGTGCTGATCCCGCAGCCGCTGGGGGTCAAGGAGGAGACCGGCCGGTTCGTGCAGGGCTTCCGCTGCGCCGAGTCGGGCATGACCATCGCCGTCGTGGTGGACCACGAGCTGACCACCGACAACGAGTTCTCCTCCAACTACCACCACGACGACCCCAACGCCTCGCGCATCACCTACCGCGTCGAGGCCCAGGTCGGGCGTGCCGGTCAAGCTGGTCAAGTTCGCGACGTACCACACCTCGCGCAGCATCCCGGTGCCCGAGCTGGTCAGCCGCTGCCGCCGCACGCTCGACCGCGCGGTGGCGCAGGGCGCCGACCTGCTCCACCAGCGGCAGCAGGAGTGGTACGACGGGTTCTGGGAGCGCTCCGACGTCGAGGTCGACGGCCCGCCCGAGGTCCAGCAGGCCGTGCGGTGGAACCTCTTCCAGCTCGCCCAGGCCGCGGGCCGCGCCGAGGGTGCGGGGGTGCCGGCCAAGGGCGTGACCGGCAGCGGCTACAGCGGTCACTACTTCTGGGACACCGAGGTCTACACGCTGCCGTTCTTCACCTACACCTCCCCGGAGTGCTCGCGCGCGGCGCTGCGGTTCCGCTACGGGCTGCTGCCCGCGGCTCGCCTGCGCGCCCAGCAGATGACCCAACGCGGGGCGCTGTTCCCTTGGCGCACCATCAGCGGCGAGGAGGCCTCGGCCTACTACGCGGCCGGGTCGGCGCAGTACCACATCGACGCCGACATCGCCTTCGCGCTCAACCAGTACGTCGAGGCCACCGGCGACCGGGACTTCATGGCCAAGGAGGCCGTGGACATCCTGGTGGAGACCGCGCGGCTCTGGGCCGACCTGGGGTTCTGGCGCCGCAACGGCGACGGCGTCTTCCACATCCACGGGGTGACCGGGCCCGACGAGTACACCACCGTGGTCAACGACAACCTCTTCACCAACGTGATGGCGCGCGACAACCTCCGCAACGCCGCCAAGACGGTGCGTTGGCTGGCCGAGCACCGGCCCGACGACCACGGCGCCGTGGTGGCGCGGCTGCACCTCGAGGACGACGAGGTGTCCGAGTGGGAGCGCGCGGCGTCACGGTTGATGCTGCCCTACGAGGAGCACCTCGGCATCCACCCGCAGGACTCGCAGTTCCTCGACCGCGAGGTGTGGGACCTCGAGGCCACCCCGCGGGAGAACCTGCCCCTGCTCCTGAACTACCACCCGCTGGTGATCTACCGCTTCCAGGTCATCAAGCAGGCAGACGTCGTGCTCGCACTGCTGCTGCAGGGCGACTCCTTCACCCCGCAGCAGAAGCGCGCCAACTTCGAGTACTACGACCCGATCACCACGGGCGACTCGACGCTGTCCGCGGTGGTGCAGTCGATCATCGCCGCCGAGGTCGGGTACGCCGAGCTCGCGCTGCGCTACTTCTACCAGGCGATGTTCGTCGACCTCGCCGACATCCACGGCAACGCCAGCGACGGGGTCCACGTCGCCTCGACAGGCGGGGTCTGGAGCGCGCTGGTCTACGGCTTCGGCGGCTTCCGCGACCACGGCGGGGTCTTCACGCTCGACCCGCGGCTGCCCGAGACCTTCGACGCCCTGACCTTCCGACTCACCCTGCACGGCAGCCGCGTCCGGGTCCGGGTGGAGCCCGACGCGCTGACGCTCACCCTCGAGTCCGGTGAGGGCGCCGACGTCGTCGTACGCGGCCAGGAGGTCCGGGTGATCCCCGACTCCCCGGTCGTCATCACGCTCGACGGGCACGGCGACCGGATCCCCGGCCTGCCCAAGCCGTGGGGCACCGAGGGCGTACGCCGGAGCGACGGCTCGGTCATCACCGCGTCCCTCCCCCGAGCCACCTGAGGGACGCCGCGCCCGTAGCGGACGAGCGGTCGATCAGGCGCCGGACTTGGTGTTGACGGTGATCTTCGCGACGCCGACCAGCAGTCCGGGCTTGACCGCCTTGGTCTTGAACGTGGCGTTGAGCAGCTTGGCGGCGACCGGTGACACCTTCACCTCGGTGCCCTCCAGGGTCGCGGTGCGGTCCGCGCTCTTCAGGGGTTCGAGCGTGCGGCCGTCGAGCTGGAAGATGAACGCGCTCGCCGCGGCCTGCTTGCCGTTGACGCTGACGTCGCCGTAGACCCGCGAGGCGCCCGGGTCCACGTTGAGGTTCGAGATGCGCACCGTCGTGCCACCGGCGGCCAGCGAGAAGCCGGACCCCTCGTGCTGCAGCTGGCCGATGACGTACGGCGACACCTCACCGGGCTCGAAGACCGTGACGTTGCCGCCGGTGATCGGGAAGCGAAGGGCGCCCTTGACCAGCTTGCCGGTGCCGACCGTCCCGGGCTGGAGTCCGAGCTGGCCGAGCGCCTTCACGAATCCCTTGTCCAGCGTGACCTGGGTGGTGTTCCCGGTGACGGCGTCGATGCTCGCGACGGGCTCCGGCGCGTCTGCGCCGAAGACTCCACAGCCGCCCAGACCGAGACCGGCGGTGAGGCTGAGCGCGAGGGCGGCGGCTGCCCTGCGGGAGCGGACGGACGTGGCGGTGGATCGGGACATGAAGAACTCCTCGGACGGGACGCACCGACAGGGGTGCTGGCACCACGGGTTCGTGTCTGCGTCGCCGGCGGATGGGTGGACCGACAACACGATCTGTCAGCTCACCGCGCTTGAAGCTTCCAGAACCGAACGTCCCTTGACCGCGGACGCCGTTGTCATCACGATGACAAGAAGGACGGAACGAGCGGGCCGTCGTGATCGGGGTTTGTCATGGCCGAGGATCTCTGGGGCCGAGTCGCACGTACGTCGTTGGGCCTCATCCGTATCGTCAACGGGGGCTTGGGCCTGGTTGCCCCGAACACCCTCATCGCCCGGATCGACCCGGGCGACCGTCCGAGCCCGGCGGCGGTCTACGCCTTCCGGCTCTTCGGGGTCAGGACGGTCCTGATCGGCCGCGACCTGTTGCGGCGTCCGGGTGAGGCCCGCGCGCGCAGCGTGGCCGAGGCGCCGCTCATCCACGCCTCCGACACCGTCACCGCCACGCTGCTCACGGTCCAGCGCGCCGTGCCCCCCCGCTCCGGCGCGATGCTCGTCGGCATCTCCGGCCTGAACACCGTCCTGGCCCTCGTGGCGTCCCGCCGCTCACACGTCTGAGCCGGGACCGTGGAGACCGTCGACTTCGTCATCGTCGGGTCGGGCGCCGGCGGAGCACCGCTGGCGGCAAACCTCGCCGAGGCGGGCTACGAGGTGCTGGTCCTCGAGGCCGGCGGCGACGACACCCCCGAGGTCTACCCGGTCCCGGCGTTCCACGCACTGGCCTCCGAGGACGCCGCGATGAGCTGGGACGTGTTCGTCGAGCACTACGCCGACGAGGAGCGTGCCGCCCTCGACTCCAAGCGGGTGCCCGGCAAGGGCGTGCTCTACCCCCGTGCCGGCACCCTCGGCGGCTGCACGGCCCACAACGCGATGATCACCGTCTACCCCCACAACAGCGACTGGGACGGCATCGCCGAGCTCACCGGCGACCGCTCCTGGAGTGCTGGGGCGATGCGCAGCTACTTCGAACGGCTGGAGCGCTGCACCTACCGGGACCGACCACGGATGCTGCCGCGTCAGCGGTGGCTGGCGCGACTGCTGGCCGAGCTCCCCCTGGTCTCGGACCGCTACGTCAACAAGAGCCGCCACGGTTTCGACGGCTGGCTCGAGACCCGTCTGGCCGACCCGGCCCTGGTGGTCCGCGACTCCGCGCTCCGCACGGTGTTGATCGAGGCCCTGGAGTCGTCGCTGGCCGCCCTGCTGGGGCGCCCGCTGTCGGCGAACGAGCCGCTGGCGGCGTCGACGGATCCCAACGACTGGCAGGCGGTCAAGCACGGCGGGGAGGGCCTGTGGCAGGTTCCGACCTCCATCACCCGCACCGGGCGCACCGGCGCTCGCGAGCGGCTTCTCGGTGCCGCCCGCGCCCACCCGGAGCGCCTCACCATCCGCACCGGCGCGCTCGCGTGCCGGGTGGTGCTGGACGAGCACGGCACGGCCACCGGAGTGGAGTACGCCGTCGCTCCGCGCTCCTACCGGGCCAGCCGCGAGCCGAGCGAGGCCGACCTGGGGACCCGGACGGTGGTGCACGCCCGGCACGAGGTGGTCCTCAGCGCCGGGGCGTTCAACACCCCCCAGCTGTTGATGCTGTCGGGGATCGGCCCTCCGGAGGAGCTCGAGCGCCACGGCATCGCGTGCCGGGTGGCGAGGCCCGGCGTAGGTCGCAACCTGCAGGACCGCTACGAGGTGGGCGTGGTCAGCGAGGCGTCCGGCGACTTCGCCCTGCTCGAGGGCGCGGCGTTCCGGCCCTGGCACGACGGCGACGAGCCCGACAGCCACTGGGACGAGTGGAAGGAGGGCAGGGGCATCTACGCCACCAACGGCGCCCTGGTGGCGCTCGTGCACAAGTCCCGCCCCGACCTGCGGGACCCGGACCTCTTCCTGTTCGGGATCCCGGCGGACTTCCGCGGCTACGCGCCGGGCTACTCCGCGTCCCTGTCGCAGAGCCGCAGGCGTTTCACCTGGGCCGTCCTCAAGGCGCACACCGGCAACACGGCCGGCACGGTGCGGCTGCGCAGCGACGACCCGCGCGACGCCCCCGCAGTCTGCTTCTCCTACTTCGACGAGGGCGCCGACGACGGCCCTCCGGGGCAGGGCGACGTCGCACACGACCTCGACGACGTGGTCCGCGGCGTCGAGATCGTGCGCGCGCTCAACCGCAGCACCTCCGACGTCTTCGTCGAGGAGGTGGTGCCCGGCCCCGCGGTTGCGACACGTGAGGAGCTGCGCCGCTTCGTGGCCGACGAGGCCTGGGGCCACCACGCCTCCTGCACCGCCCGCATCGGCCGCGCCGACGACTCCATGGCGGTCGTCGACTCCGACTTCCGTGTGCACGGGGTCGACCGGCTCCGCGTCGTCGACGCCTCGGTCTTCCCCCGCATCCCCGGGTTCTTCGTGGTGCTGCCCACCTACATGGTCAGCGAGAAGGCCAGCGACGTGATGCTCCGCAGCGCCCGGGAGCGCGGCTCCGCGGGCCGCGACGAGCCCGACGAGCCCGGCGGCACGGGCCCCGCCCCCAGCCACACCAGCAAGGAGCACGCATGACCACCTACCGAACCTCGGGATTCTGGCGGACCTACGTCAAGGTCGCCGAGTACGTCGACCACCGGCGTGGTTGGCACCGGCTCCCCCGACCGCTCGGGCTGGCGGTGCTGGTGGGGGTCCGGACCCGGTTGCGCCAGCAGAACCTCGCCGACACCCAGCTGCTGCCGACGCAGAACCCACCGGCACCCGCCGCCGCGGACCCGAAGCGCCGGACCCAACGCACGCCGGACGGCAGCTGGAACGACCTCGACGACCCGACCATGGGCATGGCCGGCACCCGCTTCGGGCGCAACATCCCGCTCGCGGCGGTGCCGGTCCCCACCGAGAGCGACGTGCTGAAGCCCAGCCCGCGCGAGGTGAGCCGACGGCTGCTGACGCGGCACGAGCTGGCCGCCGCCGAGGGGGTCAACTCGCTGGTCGCGGCCTGGCTGCAGTTCATGATCCACGACTGGTTCAGCCACGGCGCCAGTCCGCAGGAGAACCCGTGGGTGGTCGAGCTGGAGGACGACGACCCCTGGCCGGACCGCCCGATGACCGTGCTGCGCACCCGGGAGGACCCCACCCGGCCCCCCGGGACGACCGGTCCCCCCACGACCGTCAACGTGCTGACCCACTGGTGGGACGGCTCCTCGATCTACGGGGAGAGCGAGGAGGCGGCCCACGCCCGGCGCAGCCACGTCGACGGCAAGCTGCTGCTGACCGAGGACGGCCACGTCCCGCGGCCCTCCGACCCGGCCCAGGACCCGGCCACCGTCCCGGGTTTCTGGGTCGGCCTGGCCCTGCTCGTGACGCTGTTCGCCCGTGAGCACAACGCGATCTGCGACCGGCTCCGAGGTGAGTACCCGCACTGGAGCGACGAGGAGCTGTTCCAGCGGGCGCGGCTGGTCAACGCCGCGCTGCTGGCCAAGATCCACACCGTCGAGTGGACGCCGGCGGTGATCAGCCACCCCACCACCGTCACGGCCCTGCGGGCGAACTGGTTCGGGCTCGCCGGGGAGCGCGCCGCGCGGCTGTTCGGCCGGCTCAGTGACAGCGAGATCGTCAGCGGCATCCCCGGCAGCCACGCCGACCACTACGGCGTGCCCTACTCCCTGACCGAGGAGTTCACCTCCGTCTACCGCATGCACCCGTTGCTGCGCGACGACTGGACGCTGCGCCGGGTCGCCGACGACGAGGTGTCGGACGAGCTCACCTTCGCCGACCTCACCGGACCGCAGGCCCACGAGGTGATCGCCGAGCACGGGCTCACCGACCTGCTGTACTCGTTCGGCACCCAGCCGCCCGGTCTGGTCACGCTGCACAACTTCCCGCGGTTCCTGCAGGAGTTCACCCGGCCCGACGGCCGGGTCATGGACCTCGGCGCGGTCGACATCCTGCGGACCCGCGAGCTCGGGGTGCCGCGCTACAACGAGTTCCGTCGGCTCATGCACCTGCAGCCCTTCACCACCTTCGAGGAGCTGGCGGCCGAGCCGGAGTGGGCCCGGGAGATCAGCGACGTCTACGGCGGGGACATCGAGAAGGTCGACCTCAGCGTCGGGCTGTTCGCCGAGCGCAGACCTCACGGCTTCGCCTTCAGCGACACCGCGTTCCGCGTCTTCGTGCTGATGGCGTCGCGCCGGCTCAACAGCGACCGCTTCTTCACCGACCACTACACCCCGGCGGTCTACACCCAGGTCGGCCTGGACTGGATCCGGGACACCTCCATGGCCAGCGTGCTGCTGCGTCACCATCCAGAGCTGCGTCCGGCCCTGACCGGGGTCGACAACGCCTTCGCCGCGTGGCGGCGTACCCACCCCTGAGACGGGAGCGGACCGTGCCCGACACCCTCACCGACGTCCCGACCGACGACCCGTCCGACACCGGACAGGTCGTCCTCGACCACGGCACCTTCGCCGCCGACGTCGTGCCCGACGTCTTCGACGAGCGCGACCTGCAGTTCCGGCCCCGGCTGCAGGCACTGCCCCCGGAGCTCGAGTGCCGACCGGCCGACCGCTTCGTGCTGCGCCAGGAGGGCAGCTCGTGCACCGGGCACGCCGTGGCGGCGATGATCAACGCGGTGCTCGCCGGACAGGACTCCGCCGCGGGGGTCCACGTCAGTCCGTACATGCTCTACGCGCTAGCCCGCCGCTACGACGAGTTCGAGGGCGAGGCCGAGGCCGGCTCGTCGCTGCGGGGCGCGCTGAAGGGCTGGTACTACCACGGGGTCCTCCGCGACACCGACTGGTCGCGGCTCGACACCAGCCCCGAGCCGGACCTGCAGGACCCTGCGGTCCTGGCGGCCGCCGCTCGCCACCCGCTCGGCGCCTTCTACCGCGTGGGCACCGCGCGGCTCGACGACGTCCAGTCGGCCGTGGCCGAGCTGTCGGCCGTGGTGGTGTCCGCTGCCATCCACGACGGCTGGAACCACCCCGTCCCCCTGGTCCGCACCGTGAACGGTGTCGAGCAGCGGCTCACCGTCATCGACAGGACCCCGGCCTCGCGCTCCTTGGGCGGTCACGCGTTCTGCATCGTCGGCTACAACGACGTCGGCTTCCTGGTGCAGAACTCCTGGGGCGCCGAGTGGGGCAAGGGCGGCTTCGCCACGCTGCCGTACGACGACTGGCTCGACTCCGGCTACGACGCCTGGGTGGCGCGGCCCGGGGTGCCGTCCGTGGTCTCCGAGCGCACCCGCCGCAAGATCCTGGCCACCGCCGGCGGCCTGCTCGTCGACGCTCCCGGGCCGGACCTGCAGCGCCTGGGCGACCACGTCGTCAACCTCGGCAACGACGGCCGGCTGTCACGCACCGGACGCTTCACCAGCAGCCCCGCCCAGCTCGACCGCATCGTGACCCGGATGGCCGAGCGGCACCGGGGCTGGACCGACACGCCCTCGAGGATCGTGCTCTACGCCCACGGCGGGCTGAACAGCGAGCGGTCCGGCCTCGACGTCGCCCAGCGCCAGCTCGGCTGGTGGCTGCGCAACGAGATCTACCCCGTGACCTTCGCCTGGCAGACGGGGCTCGCCGAGACCATCGAGAACGAGCTGCGCGACCAGCTCGGCCGGCACCAGCCCGCCGGGGCGTGGTCGTTGGACCTCACCGAGGGCGTGGACCGCTGGGTGGAGAACCGCGTGCGATCGCGCTTCCGCTGGATCTGGCGCGAGATGAAGGAGAACGCCGACGCCGCCTCCGCCGCACCGCTGCCGGACCCCGGAGCCACCGACGACCTGCCGGGGGCGTCGATGTTCGTCGCCCGGCTGGCCGCCCACCTCGCGACCTACCCCGACGACGGGTCGCAGGGTCCGCGTCCCGAGGTGCACCTGGTCGGCCACAGCGCGGGGGCGATCTTCCTGGTGGGCGTGGCCGAGCGGCTGGCCGAGGCCGGCGTCCCGGTGGCGAGCCTCACCTACCTGGCCGGCGCGCTCCGCACCGACACCTGGACCGACCGGGTCCTGCCCGAGATCGCCTCCGGGAGGGTGGGTCGGTTCACCGCCTTCGGGCTCGACCCCGGCGCCGAGCTCGACGACTCCCTGCCCCTGGGACCGGTGACGGCGTACCACAAGTCGCTGCTCTACCTGGTCGCGCGGGGCTTCGAGAAGCCGGAGTCGGCGCGCTCCGAGGTGCCGCTGGTGGGGATGGCCCGGTTCGCCACCACCGAGGTCGCGGGCGGCACGTACGCCGACCGGGTCGCGGCGGCCGGCGGCGAGCTGGTGTGGACCGGGGCCGGGACCGCGCCGGACCAGCAGTCGGAGTCGACCACCCACGGCGGGTTCGACGACGACAGCCCGACGATGACCTCCGTCATGCTGCGCATCGTCGGCGAGGACGCGGTGAGCGTGCGGCGCAAGTACGCCCCCCACCTACCTGCGGAGGCCACCGCGGCGACCGTGGTGACCGACCCGGTCGGCGTCGACGACCAGCCTCCTGAGGCGATGACGGCGGAGGTGCAGGCGCCGGTGCAGCAGCTGGCCGGCGCGAGCGTGACCACCACGACCACCACCGTCGTCCGTCCGCCCGACCCGACCTCAACCCGCCCGAGCCGGGTGATGTCGGCACTGGCGCGTCGCGGCTGGACGTCCTCGTCCGCATCCCGGTCCCCCACCCAGCCCCAGGACCCGTCATGAGCGACCAGCCCCGACCACCCCTCGCCGAGTCCCTCCCCCGGCTCGCCCGCCGGCTCGGGGCGTCGTACCCGCGGCTGGGGGCGGGCCCCGTGTCCCGCCTGCCCGGCGTGCTGGGGAGAGTCACCTCGGTGCCCGCCCTGCGGAGGGCGGCCAGCGCCACCTTCATCAACTACTACGCCTACGCGACGCCGCCCCGTCCCCGGGCGCTGACGCTGCACGCCGACTACACGACCTGGACGGGCCTCAACGACGCGCAGTACACCGGCCGTCACCTCCCGCCGGCGTCCGACGAGACGGTCGCCGGCTGGCCCGAGGAGAAGGCGGTGGCCGCGCTGTTCCGCCGAGAGGAGCAGACCCCCTCCACCGACACCAGCGTGTGGTTCATGTTCTTCGCCCAGTGGTTCACCGACAGCTTCCTGCGCACCAGCCGCGAGGACTTCCGGCGCAACACCTCGACGCAGAACATCGACCTCTGCCAGATCTACGGCCTCGGCCCGCGACAGACCCGGATGCTGCGCGCCGGTCACGGTGGCCGGCTCAAGAGCCAGCTGATCGACGGCGAAGAGCTGCCCACCTACCTGCTCAGCGAGCGGGTGGGGGGCGAGCCGCGACGGTTCCGCCCGGAGTTCGAGGGTCTGCACGACGAGCGCTTCGTCATCGACACCGTCCTCGGCGGCGCGGACGACGAGCGCAGCGACACCGTCTTCGCCGTCGGTCTCGAGCACGGCAACGCCACCATCGGCAACACGCTGTTCAACGTGCTCTTCCTGCGCGAGCACAACCGGGTGGCGGGACTCCTCGCCGAGGCTCACCCCGACTGGGACGACGACCGGCTGTTCGAGACCGCGCGCAACGTGCTCATCGTGCTGCTGCTGAAGGTCGTGGTGGAGGACTACATCCGCCACATCGGCCCCTTCGACTTCGCGCTGGAAGCGGTGCCCTTCATCGCCGACAAGGAGCGGTGGAACCGCCCGAACCGGATCGCGATCGAGTTCAACCTGCTCTACCGCTGGCACTCGCTCGTGCCCGAGTCGATCGGCACCGGTGACGCCCGGCTGCGCCCGTCGGACTTCCTCAACAACAACGCGCTGGTGATCGACCGGGGCTTCGACGCCCTGGTCACCCAGTGCTCGCAGTCCCCCGCCGCCAGGATCGGGCTCTTCAACACCCCGGCCTTCCTCGTCGACCGCTCGCGTCCCGACCACCCATCGCTGGAGGAGCGGACGGTGGCGCTGATGCGCAGGGCGCGGCTGGCGTCGTACAACGACTACCGCGCCTCCTACGGGCTGCGCCGCATGCGGTCCTACGAGGAGCTCACCGGCGACGCGCACGTCCGCGAGCGGCTCGTGGCGCTCTACGGCCCCGACATCGACGCACTCGAGTGGTACGTCGGCATCTTCGCCGAGGAGCACCCCGACTACCTGATGATGGGCGACCTGCTCATGACCATGGTCGCCAACGACGCCTTCACCCAGGCCCTGACCAACCCCCTGCTGGCCCGCGGCGTCTTCACCGCCGACACGTTCGGGGCCGAGGGCCTGGAGGTCATCACGAGCACCGGGTCGCTCGCCGAGATCGTCGCACGCAACTCCGAGCGTCCCGACGAGGTCGTCGCCACCTTCACCTGCACCCCGCCCGGAGACTGATCCGCGCGCCCGTCCCACCCAGGAGGTCCTCATGTCCGCCGCCACGCCACCTGCTGCCACCCCGCCCGCCGGCGCTGCCCGCCGCCCGCGGGGCTCACGCTGAACCTCAACCCGCCCACCCGGCTGAGCGTCTACGTGCTGTGCGCCCTCGGGTCGATCATCGTCGCCTACGGCAGCGCGAAGGGCTGGGGCTGGCTCGGCGAGGCCGAGATCGGCGCGTGGTCGAGCATCGTGGCCCTGGTCAACGGCCTGGCGGCGGTCAACGTCCGCAGCAAGTGAGCGTGCGGGTCCGCCGAGGGGCTCAGCTGTGGGCCTGCACCCAGTCCACGACCTCAGCCACGACCTCAACACGGTCGGTCTCGTTGAAGACCTCGTGGCGAGCGCCCTCGCGGACGCGCACGGTGACGTCGCCGACCCCGGCGTCGCGGTAGCGCTGCCCCAGCAACCGGACCAGCTCACCGCCACCTGCGAGCGGGTCGGCCTGGCCCGAGACGATGAGCAGGGGCAGGTCGGGGCGGATCGCGGCCAGCTGCTCGGGGTCGGCCAACGTGCCTGCCGGCCGAAGAGCGAGGGCACCGTGGCCTCCGGCAGGTCGAACCCGCACAGCGGGTCCGCCACGTAGGCGTCCACCTCCGCGTCGTCGCGCGAGAGCCACTCGTAGCCGGTGCGGTGCTCGAAGCCGGCGTTGAAGGCCTCCAGCCCGGCCGGCGCGTCCGGAGCCTGCGCTGCCCCGGCCATCCCGGCCGCCAGCACGTCGAGAGCCGTCGAGCCCGACAGCACCACCGCGGCGTACTGCTGCGAGTGCTCGAGCAGCACCGACTGGGCCGCGAAGGAGCCCATCGAGTGCGCGACCAGCACCAGGGGAAGACCCGGGTGCTGGTCGGCGAGGTGTGCGCCGAAGGCTGCGACGTCGGCGATCAGGCCCTCGAAGCCGGGGTCGCCGAAGTCGCCGGGCACCTGGGTGATCGAGTTCCCGTGCCCGCGGTGGTCCACCGCGTGCACGACGTACCCCGCGGCGTTGAAGGCCTGCGCCACACGCTCGTAGCGCGCCGAGTGCTCGGCGAGCCCGTGCGCGACCTGCACCACGCCACGGGGGTCCGCGACCTCGGTCCAGGCGTACGTTGCGAGAGGGGTGCCGTCGACAGCAGAGACGAACGTCCCAGGAGTGAAGGTCATGGCGCCGATCGTGCCACGCGGCCTCCTCGGCGCAACGTCCTCTACTCCCTGCAGCACCTCGGCGCGTTCGAGCGGGCAACGTGCGCGACCATGCACATCGGCGCGGCAAAGGAAATATCCGATTTTCGCGATTTCCATCTGGCCCGCGTCGGCGTCCAGGCTGCAATTCCACGCAGGAATAGGTCCGTGCCCGTTCCCGGCTGTGCTTCGTCGAAGCCCACAACGCGCCGGAGTCTCCCGACGCGCCTTTCTTCGTGTTCAGCTGCCCTGCGCACAGCCGCGCTCGGGGTGGCACGCCGGTCGGAAGCGCCAGAATTCCGGAGTCAGCCAGGTCCGCGCCCTGAGCTCGGCCCGGACGCGCTCGACGTAGCCACGGGCCTCGTCGAGCGCCACTCGCCGGCGAACCAGGCGCCCACGCACCCCCACAGCGCGCCCCGCCGGTAGGTGCCGGTGCCGGTGTTGCCCAGCCAGGTCTGCCACCCCTCCAGGCAGCCTCGGAGCTGGCTGGCGAGGTAGTCGGCGGCGAAGGCCGTCGACTCCCGGTTGAAGGGGAACGTGCCGTTCTGGTTGCCGGGCATCGGCCCCCACGCCGGGGCCTGCCACGACATCACCCCGGTGATGCCGAAGGTCCGGGGACACAGCCCCGGCCCGTAGTCGTCCTGGTAGTCGCGCCCGTAGGTCGCGAGCTCGTCGCAGAACAGGTCCGTGTCGGCGTTTCGCGAGGTCAGGACGTCACCACAGCTGTAGTGCTCCACGCACGAGCCGTCGGCGTAGACGTCGTACTGGTACCAGGTGGACTCCCGCACGGCGACGGCGCGAAGGACGTTGTCGGCGATCCCCCACTTGCAGGCCGCCCACTGGAGGATCTCGTCGGTGGTGCCTGTGAACCGTCCCGCGACCCGGCGCAGCAGCCAGGAGTCCCACCGCGGGTCGTAGGCGTTCTCCAGCGCCACGGGCCGCGCGGACAGGGCGCTGCGGACCTGCTCGAGGTCCGGCACACGGTGGTTGGGTCCCGCGTTGTCCGGTCGCGGCTCCCACGTCGACCGGTGCACCCGCGCCGCGCAGCGGCGCCCGGACGGGAGCGCGGACCACGACCCCGCCGGGAGGGTCCGGAACCACCCGTCCGACGGGGGCGGTTGCCGACTGGCGCGCACCGCATCCGGGACCGGAGCGGCCGCGTGGCTCGCGACCAGGGCGACGGTGGCCAGCATCGCAGTGAGCGTCTCGACAAGGGCGACAACGGATATCGCCCGCCATTTCCGATTCACATTTCGGCCCATTTCCTGCACCCACTTTTCGTATTCCGCAGGGACCCTCGATACTAACGCCGAAAGCATTCGTGATTCGAAACCTGGGGGTCATCATGGACAACACCGACGTCGTGGTCATCGGAGCCGGGCCGCACGGGTTGGCCGCAGCGGCCCGCCTCCGCCGGGCCGGGATCGAGCACCACGTCATCGGCGATCCGATGTCGTTCTGGCGGACGATGCCGCTGGGCATGCTGCTGCGATCGAACTGGACGGCCACCAGCATCGCCGAGTACGACGGCCCGCTGTCGCTCGAGAGCTACCGGGTGCCAGTCCGGGCGCGACCTGCACCTGCCGATCCCCCTCGACGTCTTCCTCGACTACGGCACCTGGGTGCAGCAGCAGGTGCTGCCGAGCGTGGACCCACGCCGGGTGCAGGTGGTGGACCGCTCGACCGACGGCTTCACGCTCCACCTCGAGGACGCCGACGAGCCTGCGCGCGCGGCGGGTGGTGGTCGCCACGGGCATCGCCGACTTCGTCCACCTGCCCGAGGTCGCGCGCGGCCTTCCTCCGGACCTCGTCAGCCACACCGCCCATCACCGGGACCTCGCGCAGTTCGCAGGCAGGTCCGTGGTGGTCGTCGGGCTCGGCCAGAGCGCTCTGGAGTCCGCCGCCCTGCTCCACGAGGCCGGCGCCGTCGTCGAGGTCGTCGGGCGGCGCGACGCGATCACCTGGCTGCACGGCGGGAAGTACCACCGCAAGCTCGGGCGCTTCGTGCCGTTGTTCTACGCTCCCACCGACGTGGGGCCGCTGGGCCTGTCCCGAGTGGTGGCCGCACCCCACCTCTTCCGGCGGCTCCCCCGAACGGTCCAGAACCCGCTCGCCTACCGTGCCATCCGGCCTGCCGCGGCAGCGTGGCTGGGCCCGCGGCTCGAGCCGCTGCCGATCACGACAGGCCGGAGCGTCACCGCTCTCGCACCCGCAGGCGACGGTGTCCGGGTGGCTCTGGACGACGGCTCCAGCCGGCAGGCCGACCACGTCCTCTTCGGGACCGGCTACCGCGTCGACGTCCGCAGGTACCCGTTCCTCGGCGACGACCTGAAGAGCGCGGTGCGTCAGGCGGGGGGGTACCCCCTGCTCCGCGGCCCCATGGAGTCCTCGGTTCCCGGGCTGCACTTCCTGGGGGCCCCCGCCTCGTGGAGCTTCGGGCCGACGATGCGTTTCGTCGCCGGCGGTTGGTTCGGCTCGGAGACCCTGGTCCGGGGCATCGGGGGGCCCCCCGGCCGTCCGCAGCGACGAGAGCTCGCGGGATCGACGCCGTGACGCGTGTTGCCGAGCCCACGTCCGGCCTCCGCGCGGTGACGCCGTCGAGCGCGACGGAGCCGGCACGCGGCGCGGGGTGCGTCGTGGTCGGAGGCGACTACCAGGGTCTCGGCATCGCCCGCAGCATCGGACGTCAGGGTCTGCCCGTCGTGGTCCTCGACGACGAGCACTCGCTCGCGCGGGTCTCTCGCTACGTGACCCGCTTCCAGCGCACGCCCGACCTGCTCGACCCCGGGGCGGCCCTGCAGGCGCTGGTGGAGCTGGGCCGGTCGCTCCCGGCCCGTGACTGGGTCCTCTTCCCGACGCGGGAGGAGACCGTGGTGCTGGTGTCGCGGCACCGCGAGCTCCTGAGCCAGTGGTACCGTCCTGCCCACCCCCTCGTTCGAGGTCATCAGGACCGCCTGGGACAAGCGGGAGACCTACCTGCGGGCGCAGGCCCTGGACATCCCCACGCCCCGCTTCTGGTTCCCGCGCGACCGAGCGCGACCTGGACCAGGTGCCCTTGGAGGCACCGTTGGTGGTCAAGCCCGCCATCAAGGAGCACTTCGTCTACCGCACCAAGGTGAAGGCCTGGCGGGCTGACACCCGCGACCAGCTGCGGGCGGCCTATCGGGACGCCTGCGAGGTCGTCGGCCCCGACGAGGTGATCGTTCAGGAGCTCGTGCCCGGAAGTGAGGACTCGCAGCTCGCCTACTGCGCCCTGTTCAAGGACGGCGTCCCCCTCGCGGACATGACCGTCGTACGCCGACGCCAGCACCCTTCGGACTTCGGGCGGGCGAGCACGTTCGTGGAGACCGTCGACCTCCCGGAGGTGGGCGAGCTCGCCGGCCGCCTGCTCGCCTCGATGGACTACTACGGGCTCGTCGAGGTCGAGTTCAAGCGCGACGCCCGCGACGGGCGCCCTCGGCTCCTCGACGTCAACGCTCGTACGTGGGGGTACCACACCTTGGGGCCGGCGGCCGGGGTCGACTTCCCGCACCTGCTGCTCCGCGACCAGCTCGGCGAGGACGTGCCACGGATGCGCGCACGTCCCGGTGTCCGGTGGATCCGGCTCGAGACCGACGTGCCCAACGCGGTGCGCGACATGTGGCGTGGAAGACTCCGACCGCGGGACTACCTCAGGACCCTCCGGGGCATCGACACCGAAGCCGTCTGGTCGCTCCGGGACCCGCTCCCTGCGCTGATGGAGCTCGCCCTGACGCCCTACCTCGCCGTACGCCGCGGGCTGTGACCCGTGTTCACCTCGTCGACGGCGTTCCCCGTCTTCGACCACCTCCGCGTCCCGTACGTCGTTGATCGGTCGGAGGCGCCAGGCCCCCGGGTCCTCGCCGTCGGTCGGCTCCGCGCGACCGCGAGTCCCGATGCGCGACACCTGCTCTGGGCGCAGGGATCGCAGCTGCCGGGCGGTGCTCGATTCCGCGGTGTCTTCGAGGTCGCGGGATGCCGGCTCGCGGGACCGGTGGCGACGGTGCACCCCGAGCGTCTGCTCCCCGACACCGACCCGTCCTGGACCCCGGTGCACGACGTCGTGGACCTGTCCGGTCGCCGGGTGGCACAAGTCGCGACCAACGCCCGTGGCGACGTCTTCCTGCCGTTCGATCCCGGCGAGGTCATGCAGTGCCTGTGGTCCGAGGGCTACCGCACCCTCGATCGCGCCTCGCAGGCCCGCGCCGCCGTGAGGACGGCGGCGGTGCGCGGCTACTACGCCGTCCGGCCGGCCCTGCCGCGCAGCGTCCAGCTGAGCCTGCGCCGTCGCCTCGCCCGCCGACCGCAGGCGCCCGCGTTCCCACGCTGGCCGCTCGAGACGGGTCTGCACGACATGTATGAGTGGCTGCTCGAGCTGTGCAGCGGACTGGCCGGGGCACCGGTGCCCTGGATCGCGCCCTGGCCCGACGGCGCCCGGTGGTGTCTCGTCCTCACCCACGACGTCGAGACGGCTCAGGGGTGCGCCGAGATCCCGCTGCTGCGGGACGCGGAACGGACCGCAGGCTTCCGGTCCTCGTGGAACTTCGTCCCGGAGCGCTACGAGACGCCGGCTCGGACGACCCAGGCGTTGTGGGACGAGGGCTGCGAGGTGGGCGTCCACGGGCTGCGCCACGACGGGCGGGACCTCGCTTCGATGCGCGTGCTCCGGGGCCGCCTGCCTGCTATCCGCGAGGCGGCCGTGCGGTGGGGAGCGACGGGCTTCCGATCGCCCGCCACCCAGCGCCACTGGTCGCTCATGCCACGGCTCGGGTTCGACTACGACTCCTCCTACACCGACACCGACCCCTACGAGCCGCAACCCGGTGGATGCTGCACGTACCTGCCGTTCTTCATCGACGACCTGGTCGAGCTGCCCATCACCCTGCCCCAGGACCACACGCTCTTCGCCGTCCTCGGGCACCGGGACGGCAGTCTCTGGGTCGAGAAGGCTCGCGAGCTCCGCGACCGGGGCGGCATGGTCCTCGCCCTGAGCCATCCCGACTACGCCCACGGCGCGGCTCTGAGCGCGTGGCACCAGCTGCTCGAGGAGCTCGCCGGTGACCCCGACATGTGGCAGCCGTTGCCCCGGGACGTGGCGCTCTGGTGGCGCGACCGGGCGAAGTCCCGGCTCGTCGTCTCGGAGGACGGCTGGCGCGTCGTGGGACCGGCGGCCGGACGTGCCCGGGTCCGACAGGTCCTACCGCGGTCCGTGCGGCAGGACGCCTCGTGAGGAGACCGGCACAGCGCGCTCCGACGCCCGCGGACGTGGTGGCGGCACCGACCGTCCCGACGGCCTGGCACGTCGCCGTGGTGGTGGAGAACGTCCCGCTCGGGGTGGACACCCGACTGCGCAAGCAGGTGGAGGACCTCCTCGGGGCAGGCTTCACCGTCTCGGTGGTGACGATGCGGCACGACTCCAACGCGCCGTACCGGGCCCGACCGGGGATCCGGGTCCTCGAGTACGCCGCACCGCCGGACGGGACCGGGGTGCTCGGCTACGCGCGGGAGTACGGCGTCGCGTTCGCGCGCGCGTCCGCACGTCTGCTCGCCCTGCGTGCGCGCGGCCGCATCGACGTGCTCCAGCTGTGCCAGCCGCCCGACGTCTACTTCCCCGTCGCCTGGGTGCTGCGTCTGCTGGGCGCGCGCGTGGTCGTCGACCAGCGCGACCTCATGCCCGAGGTCCTCGCCTCGCGCAGCGGGCGGCCGTCGCGCGCCTTGACGCTGGTGCTGCACGCCCTCGAGCGCGAGACCCGCCGGGTGGCCCACCACACGGTGACCGTGAACGACTACCTGCGTGAGCGACTGGCCGGAGCACGCGGTGGACCGAGCACGATCAGCGTGGCCCGCAACGGCCCCGTGCTGCGCCGCGTCGACCGGGCGCAGCCCGACCCCGCACTGCGGGAGGAGGGCACCTCCCTCGTCGTCTGGGCAGGCAAGATCGGCCGGCAGGACCGGGTCGACCTCGTCGTCCGTCTGGCCGACGAGATCGTCCACCGACGGGCACGTCACGACGTCCGGTTCGTGGTGCTGGGGGACGGCGAGTGCGAGCAGGAGCTCCGCGACCTCGTCGGCTCGCTCGGCTTGGGGGCGGCGGTGCACTTCACCGGCTGGGTGGACGAGACCACGGTCTTCCGCCACCTCGCGTCCGCCGATCTCGGCGTGGACACCTCGCTGCAGGACGAGGTGACCCCGGTGAAGGCGATGGAGTACTTCGCCTTCGGCTTGCCGCTGGCCTGCTTCGACCTCCAGGAGAGCCGCAGGCTCGGCTCCGGTGCCGGCGTGTTCGTGCCTCCCGGCGACGTGGGGGCGCTGGCCACGGCGGTGCTCGACCTGCTGGACGACTCGCAGCGACGTCGCGACCTCGGGCGCGCAGGACGGCGGATGGTCGAGGAGCGACTGTGCTGGGAGCGGCAGGCGACGGGCTACCTCGCGGCCGTCTCGCCCCCCGTGTCGCCCCCCGTGTCGTCCCCCGTGTCGCTCCCCGTGTCGCCCCCCGTGTGACAGCCGGAGCTGGTCAGGGCGCTGCTTGCGGGCAGCCGCGGTCCGGCAGGCACGGGAGCTCCCGGCGAATGAAGTCGGGCTGCAGCCACAGAAGCTGCTGCTGCGCCTGCTTCACCCGGTCGGCGTAGGAGCGAGCGTCGGCGGACTTCCACGTGCCGGCGAACCAGGCGCCCAGACACCCCTGGAGGTCACCCGGACGGTAGTCGCCGCTGTTTCCCAGCCACAGCACCCAACCCTCCAGGCACCCCCGGAGGAACGAGCCCAGGTAGTCCACGGCGAAGGCCGTCGACCGGACGCTGAAGGGGAAGGTCCCGTTCTGGTTCCCGCGCAGTCGACCCCACGCAGGATCGTGCCAGGACATCACCCCCACGATCGAGAAGGTCCGCGGGCACTCCGCCCACGGCAGGGCGTGGGCGCCGCCGTGGAGAACCTCGGCGACGCGGTCGGCAGTACACCCGCCCCGCCGGCGAGGGCTGCGTGAGCTGGTCCCCGCAGCCGCTCTCGACCACGCAGCTGCCGTCGGGGTACACCTGGTGCTGGTACCAGCCGCTCTCTCGCAGGGCCACGGCCCGCAGCGCGTCGTCAGCGATCCCCCACTTGCACGAAGCCCACTGCAGGATCTCGTCGGTCGTCCCGACGAACTGTCCGCTGACCCGTTGCAGCAGCCAGCGGTCCCAACGTGACGCGTACGCTCCCTCGGTTGCGCGGGGACGTGCCGCGAAGGCCCGCCGCACACGGTCCCGGTCGGGGACCCGGTGGTTGGGGACGTAGTTCTCCGGTCGTGGCTCCCAGGCGGACCGGCGCACCTGCTCGGCACAGGAGCGGTCGCCGGGCAGCGACCGCCACGTGCCGGGTGGCAGCGTCTCGAAGTGGCCGCCCGGGGAGGGCGGCTGGTCCACCGTCGGGGGTGCCGGGTCATGCCACAGGCCGAGCGGCAGCGCCAGCACCGACGCGAGGCCCACCACCAGCACGCTCGCGACCACCCAGGCCACGGCGTGACGGGGCGCGAACGACCGCGACCGCGACCGGGAACGGCGCCGGCCCGGGAACGGTCGCGGTCCGGTCATGGGCTCGATCGGTCCCCGACCTTCGCGGCGAGGTCGGGTCCGGGCGTCCGGTGACGCGGAGCCCGCCCTCGGGTCGCGCCTCCCGAACGGGGACGGGAGCGAAGGCGCGGTGTCGCACGCGTGACGACCCACCCGGACCATGCTGAGGCGAAGGGACGGAGCAGGTCGACGGTCAGCGTCACGTCACGGCGCCGCAGCCTCCGGAGGTCGGCGACCAGCAGGACAGCGTCCGCGTGATCGGCCAGCACCCAACCGTCGGGCGAGTCCAGGAGTGGCGGGCCGGCCACGACGACGATGTCGTCGGCCGACAGCCGCCCCAGCGCAACGGCGAGGTTGTCCGCGTCCAGGGGTGCCGGTCGACTCGTTCCGGCCGGCACCACGCGCAGCCCCTCGACGGCCGTGGGTCTCACCGCCGACTCGATGCTGCAGCGCCCGGCCGCGACGTCGGGAAAGCCGAGCGAGACCGGTCCTTCCGCCAACGTGTCGACCGTGCTGGAGGGCCCGTCCGCGCCCACCAGGACCACGCGCCTCCCGAGGTGCGCCAGCGCCGTCGCTGCCAGAACAGCGACGGAAGCGCCCGACTGACGGGGCCCCGTGGCGAGGATCGTCACCCCGTGACGACGCCGCGCGGTGAGGGTCGAGAGCCGCCCCGCGAGGTATCCGGCCGCGGCGGATCGAGCGACCGTCGGCGTTCCGACCGCGGGGACGACCACCTCCGTCGCGAGCACGTCGAGCCCGGACCGCGAGAGCTCCCCGGACGAGCGGACGCGGTCCGCGACCCGGTCCCAGACGAACGCGCCGGCGGTGCCGATCCCGGCGCCGGCGAGCAGACCTGCCGCCAGGATCAGCGGGACGGACAGCGACCCGCTCGGAGGCGCCAGCTCGGGCTGGGTGATGATGTCGGCCGCACGCGCGCTACGGGCGCCGTTGCGCGTGTCCACGTAGCTCTGGGTGAAGGCCTCCGCTCCCCGCAGCGCACGGCGCTGCGTGCTCGCGGTGTACTCGATGACCAGGACGTTGGTGTCGGTGACGACCGACACTGAGAGCCCCGCTCGGGCTCGGGCCACCGAGGTGTCCATGCGCGCGGCCGCCGCCTGTGCCACGGTCCCGGCCAGGGCGACCTCACGCTCGGTTCCCACGTCCGGGACGATGGGTGCTCCTCGAGTCGGCGTGTCGAGCAGCTCCACCTCCGCCTGCGCCGTGTGGACCTCGGGCTCGGCCAGGACCACCGCCGCGGCGATCCCCAGCGTGGCCAGGGTCGTGAGCAGGATCAATGCGGCGTAGACGCGGACGAGCCGACGTTCGCCGGTGAGCCGTCGTGGGTCGGTCATGGGGTCCCCCCGCCATGGTCGTGCGGTGCCGATCTGGTCACCGCTGTCGTGTCGTGCGTGATCGATGCCGGGACGGTCGCTGAACCGCCGTCCCCCGCTCGGGCCGCGCCGATGCCCACGCCCGCCATGGCCAGCAACGAGAACAGCCAGTCGGCCGACCCGCGGTAGGTCAGGTGGGGATCGAAGATCATGAGTGCCGTCACGACGACCACCCCGACGAACGCAGCGAGCGAAGCCACCGAGGTGAAGGAGTCCAGCGCCCGGGCCGGCGGTCCCAGCGTCCTCAGGGTGACCCACACGAAGGCGCCGAAGGCCAGCAGGAGCGGCAGACCCCCGCCCCACAGCAGCCACACGTAACCGCTCTCCACCCAGACGTACCCGGTCCCCTGGTGCTCCGCGACCACACGCGCCGACGGGCGGACGCCCAGGACCGGATTCGTGCCGGTGAGGAGCTCGGGCAGGAAGTAGTTCTCCAGGTTGGACACCCGCGTCGTCCAGCTGACCGGGAGACCCGAGACGGACTCGAAGCCCTCGAGCCGGTGCTGCATCACCGGCCAGAGCGCGGCGCCCATGCCGACTGCCGCCAGGGGAGCCAGGCGCAGGGCTCCGAACCGGCCGCACACCACCGCGGTAGCCACCACGGCGATGGCGAGCCCGAAGGCGCTGGAGAACTCTGCCGCTCCCAGCGTTCCGCCGATGCAGGCCAGCGTGACCACGCCCAGCGCGAGGCCGTGCCGGTGCTCCTTCCACCACAGGCCGGTCGCGGCGACGAAGTTGAGGATCAGCAGGTCCGCGGTCGCGGCCGGGAGTCCCAGCGTGGACCCACCCCTCGGCGCCGCCAGGGCTCCGGTGTAGCCGTAGGGCGCGTAGTAGCCGAGCAGCATCTGGCGGACACCGGCCAGGTCGAGCGCCTGCAGGAAACCGATGGTCCCGACAACGGTGGCGGCGCCCATGGCGGCCCAGAGACAGGTCCGGACGTCCCCCTCGGTGCGGACCGATACGCGCACGACGGCGTAGAGCGCGAGGTACTTCCAGAGCACGAGAGCGTAGGTGAGGTCGTCGCCCGTGACTTGCTGGCCCCGCAGCACCATCACGGTCAGGGGCAGGATCGAGTTGGCCAGCGCCATCGCCACGATGGTGACCTCGATGCCCGTGAGGCGCAGCCTCCACCGATGACCGGTGGACGCCGACACGACGGCACGCAGGACGAGAACCGACGCGAGGAAGCCCACGAGCGCCTCGTTCGGGCGCAGCACCGGGAAGATCCGGCCCCGGTCGATCCCCGCCACCAGTGGCGTCACGACGGCGATCAGCACGGCCGCGGTGACCGGGCGGACCCAGACCGCGACGCCGACAGCGGTGAGGGCGACCAGCCCCAGGGCCGCGTCCGGCCGGACCCCGACCAGGACGCCGATGAGCGCCGCGAGCAGCAGAGCGCTCGCAGCCACCGGGGCGACGGGCGGGTCGCCCTGTCGACCGGCCGGTCCGAGCACCTCGCCGTGGACCTGCGTGCCCTTCATCGCAGAGCCTCCGCCCTGGGGTCCGGCGCGACCTGCCGACGCAGCCCCGAGACCCACCAGGCCAGCTCGGGGGACCGCAACACCCATGCCGTCCCGATGAAGCTGGCCCCACCGCCGGCCCCGGCGAGCAGGACCACCAGGACAGATCCGACCTGTCCCGCGACCAGGCCGTCCACAGCCCGGACCAAGGTCGCGACGACCAGGGCCATGACCGTGGCGGCGGCCGCAGTCCGCGCGATCGAGCCGACCAGGACGGTGCGGAGCTCCGGCCACCGACCGGCAACGCGGACGAGCATGCCCACTCCTCCGACGAGCGTCGCGACGGAGTAGCACGCGGCGACCAGCGGGACGGTGACCGGTCCGTCGGCGACGGTGACAACCGCTGCGCTCAGCGCGACACAGACCACCGCCTGCCCGGCCATGCACCACAGCGGTGTCGCGGCGTCGTCCGAGGCGAATGCCGCCTGCATCGTGACGAAGAAGAGAGCCTGCCCGACCAGTCCGACGGCCAAGGCCATCAGCGCGCCCGCGACCATGCCCTCGCCTGGACCACCCCGGAGCGCCCCCGAGGCCACGCCGTCGGCCAGCGGCTCGGCCAGCAACAGGTAGCCGACCGTCGCCGGCAGGGCCAGGAAGATCGCGTTCGTCACCCCGCTGAGGTAGGTGGCCCGGAATCCGCCGAGGTCGTGCGCGTGCCAGGCCCGCGCCAGCTCCGGCAGCACGGCCAGGCCGACAGGGGTGGCGATCAGTGCGATCGGAAGGGCGTAGAAGTTGAGGCTGATCTGCACTGCCACGGCGCCGCCCGTCACGCGGCTGGCGAGGAGCAGCACGACGAGGGTCTGGGTTGCGAGCAGCGCGGCAGTGCCGACGGAACGACCCGCCCGCCGAACCAGCGCCGTGACCTCGGGGTCGCGCCACCCACCGGCGGGGAACAGGGTCACCCCCAGCCGACGCGCGCCCCACCACTGCAGCGCGGCGTTCAGCCCGACGGCGGCCGTGGACCCGCCGCCCAGCAGGACAAGGTCGGCGGTCGACGTCGCGGCGGCCTCACCGCCGAGACCGTGACGGAGCGCGACGAGACCGAGGACGGCCATCACCCCGATGTTCTCCACGGACGGGCCCACCGCGGCCAGGACGAAGCGGCGTCGCGCGTAGAGGACGGCGTTCGAGGTGCCCACCACGGCGTAGAGCAATATCTGCGGGAGAGTCAGCACCACCAGCAGCCGCGAGAGCCGAACCTGTTCCTCGGCCAGCGTGCCCGGGACACCGACAGTGGCGACCTGCAGCAGCAGCGGGAGCAGCACGACAGCCACGGGCACCAGCACCAGCGAGGCGGCGGTCACGACCCCGAGGAACCCACGGCTCACCGCGCCCAGCGAGGATGCCTCCCCCCGCTCCATCTGACGGACGAGCACCGGCACCAGGACGGTGGGTACCAGCGACCCCGCGAGGAAGCCGTACCACAGCAGGTTCGGCAGCGCGTTCGTCACCTGGTAGACGTTGCCGAGGTGGGTGGGTCCCAGCACGGCGCCGACGAGAAGCACTCGCAGGAGGCCCGTGAGGCGGCTCAGTGCCGTGAACGCCGCAACGAGCACGGAGGCGCGCGCGGGACCCGACGCCGTCGCTCGCATCAGCGTGCCCCACGTCCGCAGACCGCCGCCACGGTGCGCAGCAGGATGGCCAGATCGAGTCGCAGGCTCTGCTCGTCGACGTACCGGACGTCGAGGACAAGGCCCTCCACCATCGTGAGCCTGTTGCGGCCCGAGACCTGCCAGAGGCCGCTCAGGCCCGGGCGTGCGTCGAAGCGCCGAGCCGCCCATGGTGGGAACAGCTCCGACTCCCACCGCAGGGCCGGTCGCGGTCCCACGAGGGACATGTCGCCCCGCAGGACGTTCCACAGCTGGGGCAGCTCGTCCGCACTCGAACGTCGCAAACAGGCGCCGAGCCTGGTGACGCGAGGGTCTCGCCCCAGCTTGTAGAGCCCGTCCACCGGTGCGGCCTGACCGGTCAGCAGGCGCGACACGTAGTCGCGGTGCGGCTCGTCGGCACAACCGTGCTCCATCGTGCGCAGCTTGAGCATCACGAAGCTGGTCCCGTCGCGGCCCAGGCGCTCCTGGCGGAACAGCACCGGGCCCGGGCTGGTCACTCGGATGGCGAACATCGCGGTCACGATGAGGGGACAGAGCACCAGGAGCAGGAGCACGGCCCCCACGACGTCGAGGATGCGCTTGGTGTCGAGTTGTCGAGGAGCGACATCGCGCGCTCCGAGGCTGGGGGCTCCTCCCGCCCAATCGGGCGACCCCGCTGTCATCGCCGTCTCACCGCCGGTGGGGTGCGACGAGCTGGTAGCTCGCGTCCGGGTCGGAAGCGGTCACGATCCGGGTGTCGAGGGGCGGGAGGTCGTCCACCCGGCGCCGCACCACGGCGGGGTTGCCGAAGGCAACCGTCCCCGCGGGAAGGTCGCGGGTGACCACCGAGCCACTGCCCACGAGGCACCCCTCGCCGATGCGGACGTAGGGCAGGACGGTGACACCGACCCCGAGCTCGCCCTGGCCCCGATGACCGGGCCCGACATCATCCGTGCCGACTCCGGCTGCCCGGGGTAGAGGTCGTTCGCCAGCGTCACCCCCGGAGCGAGGAAGGCCCCCTGCCGGATCACGGTGAACTGCGCCACGTAGCAGTTGCGGTGGATCTTCGACGTCGTCCTCGATCCGACAGCCGTAGTCCACCACCGAGCCTGTCCAGACCGAGACGTCCGAGCCAACGGTGCAGTCCTCCCGGATGACGACGTGGTGGCCGGTCTCGAAGCGCTCGCCGATGGTCGCCCCGTCGTACAGCACGGTGCCGCTGCGCAGCCGCGCGCCGACGCCGAGAGTCAGCGGCCGCGACACGGGTCGTGCGGGGAGGGTAGGCGAGGACGACGCCCTCGTCGAGGTGGGCACCCGCCCGCACCTGCCCCTGCATCAGCCGCGGCTCACGCGACCGGCCTCCGTACGGCACGGTTCGCCTCGTCGGCCACCCTGTCCACAGCGCCGTCGCCCATCCCCGGGTAGACCGGCAGGGAGAGGATCTGCGCCGACGCCGTCTCTGCCGTTGGCAGGCTCGTCGCTGCGACGCGCGGCGTACGGCGGCAACCGGTGGCAGGGTGTCGGGTAGTGGACCCCGGTCCCGATGCCGCGCTCCGCCAGTCGATGGCGGACCTCGTCGCGGTCCTCGACCCGAATCACGACGAGGTGGTAGACCCCCGTGACTGCCCGGGAGCTCGGCGACCATGACGGCTCGCTCCGGGTCGAGCAGCTGTCGGTAG
>CAVXMH010000004.1:0-17758 GCA_963762755.1 uncultured Actinomycetota bacterium
AGCGCACGCCCAACCTCCGCGGGCGGCTCTTCACCGACGCCGAGGCGACCCGACCACTGGCGTCGCTGGCTGCCGCTTCGCCGCCAAGGAAGCCATCGCCAAGGCCCTCGGTGCTCCCGTCGGGATGGCCGGCACGACGCCGAGATCGTCTCGGAGGAGACCGGGCGGCCGCGCTTCGAGATCCGCGGGACCGTCGCGGCCAGGCCGAGGCGCTCGGCGCGCGCACGTCCATGTCTCGCTGTCCCACGACGCCGGCATCGCCTCGGCCGTCGTGGTGCTGGAGGGCTGAGCCGACTGCTGCGCGCCCACACCGTCGAGCAGGTACGCGCGCGCCGAGGCGGCCGCGATGGCGGAGGCTGCCCGACGGCGCGCTGATGCAGCCGCGGCGGCCGGGCTCGCCGCCGCCGTGGTGGACCTGCTCGGCGGCGCCTACGGACGCCGGGTGCTGCTGCTCGTCGGGTCGGGCGACAACGGCGGCGACGCGCTGTACGCCGGCGCCCTGCTGGCCCGGCGCGGCGTCCGCGGTCGAGGCGTTGCTGCTCGCCGAGCACGCGTCCACGAGGCCGGGCCTGGCCGCGCTGCGGCCGCCGGGCGGCCGCGTCGACGCGCGACCTCGACGACCTCGAGCCGCGCCCGACGTCGTCGTGGACGGGATCGTCGGCATCGGCGGGCGGCCCGGGCTGCGGCCCGAGGCCGAGGCGGCGCTGGCCGCGCTCGCGGGCGTCCGGTCGTCGCGGTCGACGTGCCGTCGGGCGTCGACGTCGACACCGGCGGGTCGACGGCCCGCACGTGCGCGCCGACCTGACCGTCACCTTCGGCACCCACAAGGTCGCCCACCTCGTCGACCCGGCCGTCGGGCGCCAGCGGCGCGCGTCCACCTGGTCGACCTCGGGCCTCGACCTGACCGCGCCGGCGCGTCGAGGCGCTGCAGCCCGACGACGTACGCGCGCTGCTGCCGCGGCCGGGCCGGACGCGCAGAAGTACACCCGCGGCGTCGTCGGCGTGCGCGCCGGGTCGGGCACCTACCCCGGCGCCGCGCTGCTGGCCGTGGCCGGCGCCAACAGCGGCCTGGTCGGCATGGTGCGCTACGTCGGCCCCGAGGCCATCGCCGACACCGTGCGCACCGCGCACCCCGAGGTCGTCGGCGACGGCCGCGTGCAGGCGTGGGTCGTCGGACCCGGGGGAGGCGACGACGCCGCCCGGATGCTCGCGGACGCCCGCGCCGACGGCGTGCCGGTCGTGGTGGACGCCGACGCGCCTGCGCCACGTCGACGGCCCGCTGCCCGGGTGCGTCCTCACCCCGCACGCCGGCGAGCTCGCCGCGATGCTCGAGCGTGGAGCGCGCCGAGGTCGAGGCTGCGCCGCTCGAGCACGCGCGCGCGCGCCGCCCGGCGCTGGGACTGCGTGGTGCTGCTCAAGGGCCACCACACGCTCGTCGCCGACCCCGCCGGGCGGGTGCGGGTGACCACCACCGGCGTGCCGTGGCTGGCGACCGCCGGCGCCGGCGACGTCCTCGCCGGCCTGGTCGGCGCACTGGTGGCGGCCGGACTCGACGCCCTACGACGCCGCGTCGGTCGGCTCGTGGCTGCACGGCGCCGCCGCGACCCAGGCAGCGGCCGGCGGTCCGCTGACCGCGAGCCGCGTCGCGCGTCCAGATCCCCCGGGTGGTGCGCGAGATGCTGTCCGGTTTGGGATGATCGGTGCCATGACCGATCCCGTGCCGCATCGCGCCGAGATCGTGGTGGACGTCGCTGCCATCCGGCACAACGTCCGCGATCCTCAAGGACCTCGTGACGTCGACGGGCCGGTCCAGGTGATGACGGTGGTCAAGGCCGACGGCTACGGCCACGGCATGGTCGAGGTCGGCCGAGGCCGCGCGCGACGGCGGCGCCGACTGGCTCGGGGTCGCGACCATCGACGAGGCGCTGGCGCTGCGTGCGGCCGGTGACCGCGGGCCGCTGCTGTGCTGGCTCAGCGCGCCCGGCGACGACTTCGCGGCCGCCGTCGCGGCGGGTGTCGAGCTCACCGCCTACACCGTCGCCGAGCTCGACGAGATCGCCGCCGTCGGGCGCGCGCCGCGCGTGCAGCTCAAGGTCGACACCGGCCTCTCCCGCGGCGGCGCCGCCCGCGCCGAGTGGCAGGCGCTCTTCGCGGCGGCTGCGGCGCACGAGGCCGCCGGCCGGGTGCGGGTCACCGGCATCTGGTCCCACTTCGCGGCCAGCGACGAGCCCGCCCACCCCGCCAACGACGCCCAGGAGGCGGCCTTCCGCGAGGCGCTCGCCTCGCCGAGGAGGCCGGCCTCGACCCCGAGGTGACCCACCTCGCCAACTCGGCGGCCGCGATCCTGCGGCCGTCGTCGCACTTCGACCTGGTCCGCTGCGGCATCGCGTCCTACGGCCTCGACCCGGCGCCCGGCGCCAGCCCGCGGCTCGGGCTGCGGCCTGCGATGACCGTCCGCGCGCGGCTGGTGATGAGCAAGCCGGTCGCCGCGGGCGACGGTGTCTCCTACGGCCACACCTGGCTCGCCGACGCGACACGACGGTCGGGCTCGTGCCCGCCGGCTACGGCGAGGGGACCCGCGCGCCGCCGGCAACACCGCGTCGGTGTGGGTCGAGGACTCGCGGCGACCGATCCGCGGCCGGGTCTGCATGGACCAGTTCGTCGTCGACCTGCACGGCGAGCTGCCGCGCGTCGGGCACCGAGGTGCTCCTCTTCGGCCCGGGCGACCGCGGCGAGCCGACCGCCCAGGACTGGGCGGAGGCGGTCGGCACCATCAGCTACGAGATCGTCACCCGCATCGGCGGCCGGCTCGCCCGGCGCCACGTCGACACCGAGGACCGAGACATCGAAGGAACCACCGTGAGCATCAAGGGCCGCATCTTCGGCACCGTCGTCGGCGCGGCCGGGCTGGCTGCTGCCGCCGGCGCGGTCGGCATCGCCCGCCAGAACCGGATCATCGGCAACCGCGCCGCCGGGCGAGCGGGTCGCGTTCGGCGAGCTGCACAGCGCCGCCGCGCGTGGTGGTCGCCGACGACGCCGTCGACCTGCACGTCGAGATCGACGAGCCGGACGACTTCGGCGGGGTCGGCCGCCACCGACGACGACCTCACCGTCGTCTTCGTCCACGGCTACTCGCTCAACCTCGACAGCTGGCACTTCCAGCGCGCCGCCTACCGCGGTCAGGTCCGCACGGTCTTCTACGACCAGCGCAGCCACGGCCGCTCGGCGCGTTCGGGCGAGGACCACTGCACGCATCGACCAGCTCGGCCACGACCTGCGCCGCGTCATCGAGGACACCGTGCCCGGGCCGCTGCGTGGTCGTGGGCCACTCGATGGGCGGGATGACGCGTGATCTCGCTGGCCGAGCTGCACCCCGAGCTGTTCGGCGACAAGGTCGTCGGTGCGGCGCTGATCTCCACGACGGCGGGCGGCCTCGACCCGGGCCGGATCCTGTTCCCGATGCTGCCGCTCGGCCTCGGCGGCCGCTTCGTCGGCCGTGCGGTGCGCACCCTCGACCGCGGCCACAAGGTCGTCGACCTCGCCCGCGGGTGGGGGCATGCGGTGGCCGACGTGGTCACCGACCGCTATGCCTTCGGCAGCGACCCGGTGCCCGCCAGCTATGTCGAGTTCGTCTACTCGATGCTCAACGCGACGCCCTTCGCGGTGGTCGCCGACTTCTACCCGGCCTTCGCGACGCTCGACAAGTTCGAGCACCTCGAGCCCCTCGGCCGGGTCCCCACGCGATCATCTGCGGCACCGACGACCAGATCACCTCGGTCGGCCACAGCCGCAAGCTGCACAGCCGGATCCCCGGCTCCAGCCTGCTGGAGTGCGAGGGCGCCGGCCACATGGTGCTCCTGGAGCGGCACAAGGAGGTGACCGCGGAGCTCGACGACCTGCATGTCGCTGGCCCAGGGGCAGGACCCGCGGTGAGCGTCGTCGTACGCCGGGTCGGTCCCGAGGCGGCCGGCGAGGTGCTGGCGGTGGTGCGTGAGGCCTTCGGCGCCCGCCCCGTCCTCGACCCGCCCGCCGACGCGCTCGCGGGAGGACGTGCGGCTCCATCGCCCGGCTGCTCGGGGTCCGGGGCGGGCTGCTCGCGACCCTCGACGGCACCCCCGTCGGCTGCGCGGTCCTCGACGTCCGGCGGCGACGGCCTGCTGCTGCGGCGCTTCGGGGTGACCCCTGCCGCGCAGGGCCGCGGGGTGGCCACGGCGCTGGTCGACGCCGCCTCGCGTGGCGGCGCTGGGCCGTCCGAGCGGTGCGTGGTGTCGGCTCGCGAGGAGCTGCCTGCGACGGTCGCGTTCTGGGAGCGGCACGGTTTCGTCGAGACCACGCCGTCCAGCCCCTACGTCGAGCTCGCGCTGCCCCTGGACACGACCGTCGACGTGCCGCGAGGCCGACGCGATGCGCGAGCTGGGCGAGCGCGTCGGCCGCAGCCTGGTCGCCGGCGACCTCGTGGTGCTCACGCGGTGAGCTCGGCGCCGGCAAGACCACGTTCACCCAGGGCCTGGGCGCTCGGCCTCGAGGTGCGCGGCGGCGTCACGTCGCCGACCTTCGTGATCGCGCGCGTCCACCCGTCGCTGGTGGGCGGACCCGACCTCGTGCACGTGGACGCCTACCGGCTCGGCGGCCTCGACGAGCTCGACGACCTCGACCTCGACACCTCGCTCGACTCAGCGGTGACGGTCGTCGAGTGGGGAGCGGGCCTCGCCGAGGGGCTCGCCGACGCACGGCTCGAGGTGGTCATCGAGCGCTCCGTGGGAGGTGCGGACGACGACGCCGACGAGGAGCTCGATCCGCGCCGCGTTTCACTGCGCTGGGTCGTCGGACAGTAACCTCGACGCCGTGCTCCTCGCCTTCGACACCGCGACCCCGCTGGTGACCGTCGCCCTCCACGACGGCGAGCAGGTGGTCGTGGAGCACTCCTCCGAACAGCCGATGAAGCACGGCGAGCACCTGGCGCCCCTGATCGCGCGCGCCATGGAGGACGCGGGCATCGTGCGCCAGGACCTCACGGCGATCGCGGTCGGCGTCGGCCCCGGTCCGTTCACCGGTCTGCGCGTCGGGATCGTCACGGCTCGCACGCTCGGCTTCGTGCTGGAGATCCCGGTCTACGGCGTCTGCTCGCTCGACGCCGTGGCGCTCGAGGTCGTGGGCACCGCTGCGACGTCGGGCAGCTTCCTGGTGGCGACCGACGCGCGCCGCAAGGAGGTCTACCTCGCCTCCTACGACGCCGACGGACGGCGGCTCGAGGGCCCCGTGGTGACCAGGCCGGCCGAGGTGGCCACCACGGCGCCGGTGGCCGGCGCCGGTCCCGCGCTCTATCCCGAGGCGTTCGCGCACCCGATCGCCCCGATCCGCCCGAGCGCTGGCTGGATCGCCACCGGAGTGGTCGGCGAGCTCGTAGACTTGCTGGACCCCGAACCCCTCTACCTGCGGCGCCCTGACGCGGTCGCCGGCGCACCCAGAAAGCCCGTCTCGTGATCCGTCCCGCTGTCCTGGCCGACCTGTCCGCCCTCACCGCGCTCGAGCAGGAGCTGTTCGGCGCGGATGCCTGGAACGAGGCGCTGATCCGGCAGGAGATCGAGGGTCCGGGGCGCCGCTTCGTGGTGGCCGACGACCTCTCCGGATATGCCGTGACCATGACCGCGGGTGACATCGTCGACCTGCTGCGCATCGCCGTACGCCCCGAGGCCCGCCGCTCCGGCCTGGCCTCCCGGCTGCTCGACGAGCTCCTCGTCGACACCGAGGACGCCTCGCGCATGCTGCTCGAGGTGAGCGTGGCCAACGCAGGAGGCCCTCGGCTTCTACGTCGCCCGCCAGTTCAGCGTGATCGACGTACGTCCCCACTACTACCGCGACGGGTCCGAGGCGCTGGTGATGTGTCGTTGGCTCCCCGGCGCGACGCGCGCCGAGACGGCCACCCGCAATGACTGACGGACCCCTGGTCCTGGGCATCGAGACCTCCTGCGACGAGACGGGGATCGGGATCGTCCGGGGCCACACCCTGCTCGCCGACACGGTCGCGAGCAGCGTGGAGGAGCACGCGCGGTTCGGAGGCGTGGTGCCCGAGGTGGCCAGCCGGGCCCACCTCGAGGCGATGGTCCCCACCCTCGAGCGGGCCGTCGAGACCGCCGGCATCGCGCTGGACGACATCGACGCGGTCGCGGTCACCAGCGGCCCCGGGCTCGCCGGGGCACTGCTCGTCGGGGTCGCCAGTGCCAAGGCGCTGGCGCTCGCCCTGGGCAAGCCGATCTACGGCGTCAACCACCTCGCGGCGCACGTCGCGGTCGACCAGCTCGAGCACGGTCCACTGCCCGAACCCTGCCTGGCCATGCTGGTCTCCGGCGGCCACTCCAGCCTGCTCGAGGTCACCGATGTCACCGTGGGCGTCGAGCCGATGGGGTCCACGATCGACGACGCGGCGGGGGAGGCCTTCGACAAGGTCGCCCGACTGCTGGGGCTGCCCTTCCCGGGCGGACCGCACATCGACCGTGCGGCGCGCAGCGGCAACAGCGTGGCCATCGACTTCCCGCGCGGACTCACCCACCGGCGCGACCTCGAACGGCACCGCTTCGACTTCTCCTTCTCCGGCCTCAAGACCGCGGTCGCGCGGTGGGTGGAGACCCAGCAGCGCGCGGGCGTCGCGATCGACGTCGCCGACGTGGCCGCCTCCTTCCAGGAGGCCGTGTGCGACGTGCTGACCCGCAAGGCGATCGATGCCGCGACGAGCCGGGGCATCGACGACATCCTCATCGGCGGCGGTGTGGCGGCCAACAGCCGACTGCGCGCGATGGCCGTGGAGCGCGCCGAGGCGCGCAACATCCGGGTGCGGGTGCCTCGTCCGGGACTCTGCACCGACAACGGCGCCATGGTGGCCGCGCTGGGCGCCGAGCTCGTCGCCCGGGGGCGTACGCCCTCGCTCCTCGACCTGCCGGCCGACTCCTCGATGCCGATCACGACAGTCGTCGCCTGAGTCGTCACCGGGCATGACGGAGGTCCCCGCCCGAGAGCGGGGACCTTCGTCACGGCGACCCGCTGGGGAGACCTCAGTCGAGGACGCCGGGTGCGACGTCGTCGTCGCCGAGCCAGTCCTGGTCGTAGACCAGGCTGTCACGATCGGTGGTCTTCTCCCGCTCGCCCTTGCGACCTCCGCGGCCGGCTCCGGCGCCGCTGCTGCTGCCACTGCCGCGGGACCCGGTGGAGCCGCGAGCCCCGGAACGGGAGCCCGAGCTCGAGCCCGTGCTGCGTCCGCCGGCCCCGCCACGCCCGGCGCTGCTGCCGGTGCCGCGTCCCGCGGTGCTGCCGGTGGACGCGCCACGTGAGGTCGGGCTGCCGGACGTGCCCGAGGCGCGCGCCGCGCCGGACGAGGCTGCACTGCGCGGGGCAGCCGAGGCTCCCGCCGAGCGAGAGATCGATGACGGGCTGCCCGCCCGGCCCGTCGATCCGATGGGACGTACCGGGGTCGCGCTCCTGGCAGGAGTCGCGCCGGCGGCTCCCGGCCGGCCAGCGCCGGCGGCCAAGCCCCCTGCGCCACCGGCCGCACCCAGTGCAGCGGCGCCCGCGCCGGCTGAGCCGCCCGGGGTCGCGGTGAGGCCAGCACTCGCGGCAGGGCCTCCCGGAGCGCCCGTGGGCTGGTAGGTCACGCCGCTCTGCGAGGTGCCGGAGACCGTGGTGGTCGGGCCCTCGGTGTGGGTCGAGGGCGTGGTCGTGTGGGTGGTCGTGTGGGTGGTCGTGTGGGTGGTGGGCACGGTCGGGTCGTGCGGTGTCTCGGGGTGGGGGTTCAGGTCCGGGGTGGGCGTCGGCGTCGGCGTCGGGGTGGGGTGGTTCGGGGTGGGGTGGTTCGGGGTGGGCGTGGGGGTCGTCTGCGTGGTGGGGTGTCCGACGCCGTCGGTGGCGCCGCCACCCGACGTCGGCACGGACGTCCCGGGGAGGTAGGGACCGCCCTGACCGGCGGGTCCGGGAGGCGGGGGCTCGGTCGGGTCGGAGCCGCCGTGGATCTCCTTCATCGGGGGGATGGCGCCGATGAAGGCTGCGTCCATCTCCTTGGTCAGCGCCAAGGACGTGGCCTCCTGCTTGTCGTAGTCGCTCTGCCAGGCGCTCCTCGCGTTCTGGCGCGACTGGGAGGCGGCGGCCTGCGCAGCGATCTCCTCGTCGGTCGGCTCCACGCCAGGTGTGCCGGGAGGTGCCTGGTAGGCGGCCGGCTTGTCGCCCAGGTCCTTGAGGCTGTCGCGCGCGTCCCGGGTGTCGGCGAGCTGCTGCCCCACCTGGACGAGTGCCTGGCCCGCGGCCCGCAGCTGCTCGGACTTGGTCATGAGCGACGCCGCGGACTCCTCCATGCTGGCCCGGAGGGCCGGGCCGGTGAGGGTCTGCTCGCCGATGCGCAGCTCGGCCTGCTCAGCGGCCTTCTTGAGGGCGGTGCTGAGCGTCTCGAGCTCGTGCGCCTTCTGCTTCCAGTTGTCACCGGCGCCGGTGAGCTGGCCCTCGTGGGCGCTGTCGAGGTAGGTGTCCAGCACCTGTCGACGGGGTCCCTTGGTCATCAGTCAGCCTCCGAACCCGGTCGGAAGGGTGCAGGAGTCGTTGTTGAAGGTGGGTGTCGCCAAGCACTCCGTCGAGCTGTCGAGCAGCGTCATGGTCGCCACGGTCTGCTCGGTGGTGCGCTCCATGTCCTGGCTGAAGGCCTCGACCGAGGACCCCATGCCGCGCAGACCGGCGACCATCTTCGCGAGCTCCTCGGCGACTGCCTGGTGGGCCATCTCGACGTTGGTGCCGAGGCGGTAGCCGCCGGTGTAGGAGTCGCCGAACGAGGTCGTCGCGACGGGCCGGACCGGCTTGGCCTCCAGGCCTTCGGCGGCCTGGTCGAACGACGACATCAAGGACGCGATCGTCTTGGGATCGATGTTGAGCCCCACCATCGTCTGGTTGAGCAGGTCCCTGTCTTCGAACGGCAGCATGCCTCACACCTTTCCCCCGGTTCACACACTCAAAACCACCCTAGGCGGATGTTCTGGGGCCTGCACGTCGAAGCCGCTGGTTAGGGTTGCGCCATGACTTCTCGGGAAGCCTTCCGTCGCCGTGTCGCCCTGGTCGCCGCGGCCGGACTGGTCCCGTTCGCGGCCGGCTGCGGTTCGGGCGGCGATGCTGCTCCCGACGAGCCGTCGAGCCCCTCGGCCTCGGCCACCGCGTCCGCATCCGTGCCCCTCCCGCCGCCGACGACCGCGGTCGAGCCCGCGGACGGTCCGCTCCTCAGGACCGAGGGGGCCACCATTCGCGGGCTGAAGACCTACCAGGTCGTCACCAAGGCCGGCGTCCTGCAGGGCTACCGTGACAGCCGGAGCAGCCTCATCTTCTCCCCGGGCTACACCGACAAGCCCTCGCTCGACGCCTTCGCCAGGCAGGAGATCCGGGTCGCGAAGGATCCGGCCGCCCTCGAACGCGTCGAGGACGTGGTGGTGGGCGGAAAGTACAACGCCTTCCAGCTCATCGACACCAGCGATCCGACCGAGGAGCGGCACACCTTCGGGGTGATGTTCCTCAACGGCTCCTGGATCATCTCGATCGCGTTCTTCGACCACGGCGACCCGGGTCCACTGGACGCCGACGAGCGTCAGCAGGTCACCGACCGGATCCTCGCCAGCTTCGAGCCGACCTTCAACTGACGTCAGCCGCGGTCGAGGTCGCCGGGGGTCAGGCGCAGCGACACCGTGTCGTCGTCGTTGGTGACCGGACCGGCGACCCGCTCGACGGTGCCGTCGAGACCCAGGCGTACGACGTACTGCTGGGTGCCGTCGACGTAGGTGGCGAGCAGCGTCCGGTCGTCCTCCCAGATGGCAGCGGCGATCCCGACGAGCGGCTGCGCGCCGCGGTGACCTCGAAGTCGATGAGCGGCTGCCCGGTCGTGGCGTCGAGGACGGACACCCCGCCGGGGTTGCAGTCCGACCCGTCGTCCGCCTCGGGGAGGGCGAACCACCAGGCTCGCCGTCGGCGTTGAACGTCGCCCAGGGTCCGGTCGCACGTCGGTCCACAGCGCGCTCCGGGAGCGGGTGCGGCCGTCGAACACGGCACCGCAGGAGCGACCTCGTCGAGGTCGGCGCGGGCGGCGATCATCCCGGTGGCGGGTGAGGCGCTCCGGGCTGGTCGATCCAGGGGAGTTCGCTCGATCTCCTTCCCCTGAGCGAGGAACGAGGTGATGGTCCCGTCGTCCTGGTTCGGCTGGGAGGCCAGCACCTCGTCGTCGGACAGGAAGCCGAGGGTGCCCACTGCGGCGTCGGAGGGCCGGGCGGGCAGCGCCGTCCGGCGCTCGGCCGGGTCGCCTGCGACGTCGCGGTTCAGGATCGACCAGTGCTGACCGTCGTAGCACCGCCCACGCCACCCGGGTCCGTCGGGGAGACGGTGAGCGGCTGTTGTCCCCGTCTCGTCGCTGATGCCGAACGACGGATCCAGGACGTCGATGGTGCGTGTGCCGTCGACGTTGATCGCGGCGATCCAGCCGTCCAGGTAGGGCGTGATCTGGTCGTAGGTCCTCGGCAGGTCGATGACGTCTCCGTCGGCGAGGAGCTCGGTCCGGTGGCGTCGATGAGCGGCACGCGCGGGGCGTCCCGACCTCGGCGCTGCGCGGGTCGATGCGGACCGGCCCGGTGACCTGCGGGGTCCTGGTGACTGGCGGGGCCTCGGTCCGCTGGGCGGGACCGTTCAGGCCCAGGCCGACCGGAACAGCGATCGCCAGGACCGCCGCCACTGCGGCACCGGCCGCGATGGTGCGGCGGCGCTGGATCCGTCGGGCGCGGCTGCGGACGTCGCCGACCGTGAGGGGGGAGCGCTGGAGCGGGTCGACGGTGCGGTGGAGGGAGTCGTGGACCCGGTCCTCGAGGGGAGCGTTCATCGTGCATCGTCTCCGGTCTCGTGGGGGTGTTCAACGTGTGTGTGGGGGTTGAGGGACTGTGGGGCTCGGGCTCGTAGCCCGGCCAGGGCCCGGCTGGCCTGGGACTTCACCGTGCCGACGGAGATGCCGAGCGCGGCGGCCGTCTCGGCCTCGCTGAGCTGTTCGTAGTAGCGCAGCACCACCACCGAGCGTTGCTTGGGCGGGAGGGTCTGCACGAAGGACCAGAGCGCGTGGTCGGTCCCGTCGTCGTAGGTGTCGTGGGTGCCGTTCTCGGGCATCGTGTCGGTGGCGTGCTCGCGGCGCTTCCACGCCCGTCGCCACAGGGAGTTGTGCTCGTTGACCATGATCCGGCGGACGTAGCCGTCGAGGGCTTCGCGGTCGCGGATCTTGTCCCACGACAGGTAGAGCTTGGCGAAGGCGTTCTGGAGCAGGTCCTCCGCGCTCGCGTGGTCGCCGGCCAGGAGGTAGGCCGTGCGGTAGAGGGCGGGTTGGCGTGCGGACATGTACGCCGAGAAGTCGGCGTCCTTGTCGGCCTGCGTGTCCTGCGTCGTGCCCATCGCGTGCTTCCTCGGTCGAGATCCTGGGACGAGTGTCGCGGTCACTGGCCACCCCCGTCTCTGTGTGTGCGGTGTGTCGCGCTCGTGCATGGTGTGTCGTGGTGAGGACGCGAACTCCCTGCCCCGGGTTGCATCTGTTTGGTCAGCGTTGACAGGCTCTGCACTCCCGACGTCAGGAGTCATCGCATGCAGCAGGTCAAGGCCGTGGTCGCCCTCGCCCAGGGGGAGCCCGTGCAGCTCACCACCATCAACGTCCCCGACCCCGGTCCGGGGGAGGCGGTGGTGACGATCCAGGCCTGCGGCGTCTGCCACACCGACCTGCACTACCGCGAGGGCGGGATCAACGACGAGTTCCCCTTCCTGCTCGGGCACGAGGCGGCCGGTGTCGTCGAGGCCGTCGGTGACGACGTGACCAGCGTGGCCCCCGGTGACTTCGTGGTGCTCAACTGGCGTGCCGTGTGCGGCGACTGCCGTGCCTGCAACCGGGGGGAGCCGCAGTACTGCTTCGCCACCCACAACGCCACCCAGAAGATGACGCTGGCCGAGGGCGACCTGGCCGGCACCGAGCTGTCGCCGGCGCTCGGCATCGGCGCGTTCGCGGAGAAGACGCTCGTCGCCGCGGGCCAGTGCACCAAGGTCGACCCGTCGGCGCGAGCGGCCGCCGTCGGCCTGCTCGGCTGCGGCGTGATGGCCGGGCTCGGCGCGGCCATCAACACCGGCAACGTCGGTCGCGGGTCCACCGTGGCCGTCATCGGCTGCGGTGGCGTCGGCGCGGCGGCGATCGCCGGAGCCGCACTGGCCGGCGCCTCGAAGATCATCGCCGTCGACATCGACGACCGGAAGCTCGAGATGGCCCGCTCCATGGGCGCCACCCACACCGTGAACTCCAAGGACGTCGACCCGGTCGCCGCCATCCGCGAGCTCACGCCGCCGGCGGACAGCACCGGCCACGAGGGCGGTGCCGACGTGGTGATCGACGCAGTCGGTCGCCCCGAGACCTGGAAGCAGGCGTTCTACGCCCGGGACCTGGCCGGCACGGTCGTCCTCGTCGGCGTGCCCACCCCGGACATGACGATCCCCGAGATCCCGCTGATCGACGTCTTCGGGCGCGGCGGCTCGCTCAAGTCGTCCTGGTACGGCGACTGCCTGCCCTCCCGCGACTTCCCGATGCTCGTCGACCTCTACCAGCAGGGTCGGCTCGACCTCGACGCCTTCGTGAGCGAGGAGATCGGGCTCGACGACGTCGAGGCCGCCTTCGCCAAGATGCACGAGGGCACGGTCCTGCGCTCCGTGGTGATCCTGTGAGCGCCCGCGTCGACCACGCCGTCGTCTCGGGGACGTTCACCCTGGACGGGGAGACCTTCGACGTCGACAACAACGTCTGGGTGATCGGGGACGACGAGCAGTGCCTGGTCATCGACGCCCCGCACGATGTCGACGCGATCCTCGACGTCGTCGCCGGCCGCGCGGTGAAGGCGATCGTGTGCACGCACGCCCACGACGACCATGTGAGGGTCGCGCCGGAGCTGCGGCCCGGGTGAAGGCGCCGATCCTGCTGCACCCCGCGGACCGTCCGCTCTGGGAGCTCACGCACACCGATGAGCTGTGGGACGTCGACCTCGAGGACGGGCTGACGCTCACGATCGGTGGTGCGGCCGTCACGGTGATCCACACGCCCGGCCATGCTCCGGGGGCGGTCTGTCTCTACGTCCACGACCTGGGCTGCGTCTTCACCGGCGACACCCTGTTCCAGGGTGGGCCCGGTGCGACCGGTCGCTCCTACAGCGACGCCGACCTGATCGTGGAGTCGATCCGCTCGCGGCTCCTCGACCTTCCGGACGAGACCGTCGTCCACACCGGTCATGGGCCGGACACGACGATCGGTGCGGAGCGCGCAGCGCTCACGCACTGATCGGGGCAGCCATCATCCGGGGGCGCAGCCAGGGCGAGGCGGCCCACAACCGCTCGCGACGCGCCTCCCTGACCTCGTCGCGATGGTCGGCCTCGGCGACCAGCTGATGCAGCGCCGGATGGTCGACCGGTGTGCCCGTGAGCAGCCGCTCGATCCGCCGGCGCGAAGGCGAGGTGCGGAACCGGACCGCCGGGTCACGGCGGACCCTGGAACGCTCCCGCCACACCAGGACGCCGGCGGTCGACGCGGCGCTGCGGGGGATCCACCAGCCCCGGACCGTCAGGTCGACGTGCGCGGGGTAGCGCCGCCCGCCTCGGTCGCGCGCCCCGTCGGCGCGCATCGGCTCGACCGCCTTGCCGGTCTCGTCGGCGTGGATGCTCACCCGCAGCCCGGCCAGCCGGAACATCTCCTGCAGCACCGACGTCCGGGGACTCGTACGCCCGGTCTCCCACCGGGCCACCACCGACTGGGAGATGTCCAGCAACGCGGCGAGCCCGCGCTGGGAGACGTCCAGGATCCTTCTGATCCTGCGCACGAGTCCGGGAACCCGCCCATCCGTGGGCCCGAGGAGGAACCACGCCAGCTCGTCCTTGGTGAGTGTCTCGTGGGGAATCGGCTCGTCGGTCGTGTCCATCTGTGACCTCCTCGGTCGCGTTGATCGGTGTCGTCCTGCGATCACACCTCGGCGCACCGACAGTCGGACGACGTTGTCCACAGGCGTCGCGTCCATGCCTTGGCCCACCTCTCTGGGTACTCGGCTGTGAGTCGCCCAGAGACTCAGGGACAAGGGTCGGTAGGTGTCGGCAGGCAGGGCTGCTGAACGAGGGAGCGGGGGCGGCAGCGGGCTCAGCCGAGCGGCGCCGACCCCCGAGTGGGGAGAACGGCAGTGGCTAGGGTCGAGGAGTGACCAGCGCCGAGTTCGTGCCCGAGGACTTCGACCCGCCGCGGACGTTCGTCGGGGAGGGCTACCGTCTCGAGCCCCTCGGGCCGCAGCACAACGAGGCCGACCTCGCGGCGTGGACGTCGAGCACCGGCCACATCCGCTCGACACCGGGCTACCCCGACGGAGACTGGCCACCGGTGCAGGGGATGTCGCTCGAGGAGAACCTCGCAGACCTGACCCGGCATGCAGCCGACTTCGAGGCCCGCAGGGGGTTCACCTTCACGGTGCTGGCGCCGGCGTCCGCGGAGGTGATCGGTTGCGTCTACCTGTACCCGTCGGCGTCGTCCGACCACGACGTGGAAGTTCAGTCATGGGTACGCGCTGACGTCGCCGAGCTGGATCGGCCGCTGGCGGATGCCGTCGCCCGCTGGCTGGCCGACGACTGGCCGTGGCACGACCCCGATCGACTCGGTCGCTGACCCTCCGTCGAGGTGGGGCAGCGACGGCTCTCGTGTCACCATGACGGGATGCTGGCGAGGCTGAGATCGACCGGCGCACCGACCGGTCGACGTGCCCGCGGTGCGGCTCTCCTCGCGACCCTCGCGCTCGTCGCCTCGCTCAGCGCCTGCGAGGGCGCAGCGGGGCCCGAGGACGAGAAACCGGACGCGGCGGGACCGGCGGTCAGCAGCACGCCCACCGTCCCGCCCACGCCGGCGGAGCAGCTGGGACTCGCCGAGGGCTGGGGTCCCGACCGGGCAGAGCTCGAGCGCGCCGCGAGGATCGTGCGCCGGATGCCGCTCCCCGACCTGGCCGGTCAGGTGATCGTCGCGCAGTGGCGGGGTGTCGCCGCGCCGGTGCAGATGGTCCGTGACCTCCATCTCGGCGGGGTGATCGCGTTCGACTCCAACGTGGTGTCCGCGGCTCAGATCACAGGCGTCAACGCAGCGCTGTCCACCCAGGTCCGCAGGAAGTGGCCGCTCTTCCTCGGGGTCGACCAGGAGGGCGGTGTGGTCGAGCGGATGCGCGGCGCCCTCACCAGGTTCCCCACCTTCATGAGCGCCGGCGCGGCAGCCGACCCGGCCCTGACCCGGCGGGCCTACGCGGCCAGCGGGAAGGAGCTGCGGGGCCTGGGGTTCACCGTCGACTTCGCCCCCGACGCCGACGTCACCTCCGGGCCGGGCGACCCCACCATCGGGTCGCGCTCGGTCTCGTCGAGGCCCGCCGCGGTGGCCGAGCAGGTCATCGCCGCCACCACCGGATTCTCCGCGTCCGGCGTGGTGCCGGTGATCAAGCACTTCCCGGGCCACGGCTCCGTGCCCGCCGACAGCCACCTCACACTTCCGGTGCAGACCAAGTCGCGGCAAGACCTCGAGACCTCCGACCTGGTGCCGTTCCGCCGCGCCGTCGAGGCCGGTGTCCCTGCCGTCATGGTCGGGCACCTCGACGTACGCGCGATCGACCCGCAGGTGCCCTCCTCGCTCTCCCGGGCAGTCGTCACGGACCTCCTGCGCGACGAGCTGGGCTTCGACGGGCTCGTCGTCACCGACTCGCTCGCGATGGCCGCCGTCACCCGCGGCCGCGACCCGGGACGTACGGCTGTGCAGGCGCTCCGCGCAGGTGCCGACGTCCTGCTCATGCCACCCTCCCCGGCGGCTGCGCGTGGGGCGATCGTCCGCGCCGTCAGGGCCGGCAACCTGTCGCGCCGTCGCCTGGAGCAGGCGGCCGCCCGGCAGATCGCCCTGCTCACCCACCTCGCCGGAGCGAAGGGCGCTCCCGTCGGCAGCGCCCTCACCGCCTCCCGCCGACTCTCGGCAGCGGCGGTCACCGTCACCGACGGCGAGTGCTCCGGGCGACTCGTCGGGGGAGTCCGTGCACGCCTACGGAGATGCCGGAGCGGTCGGCGGCTTCACCGCGGCCGCCGCGAGGGCCGGCCTGACCGTCCTGCTGCGCCGCTCGCCCCCGACCGCGCTGACCCGGGCCACGGAGCAGCCCACGAAGCGACGCAAGGAGCGCAAGCGGGCCTTCGCCGCACGCAAGCGCGCCTGGGCGAAGGCCGAGGCCAGGCGGGTACGACGCCTCGCGAAGTGGAACGCTGCCGAGGAGGCGCGGCTCGCGGCCGGCACGCAGGTGGGCTTCTCCGGGTTCCACGACGCCCCGGTCGACGGCACCGTCGCCGTCGCCACGGACAGCCCGTGGGTGCTGGGTCAGGTCAGCGCCCCGACCCGGATCGCGACCTTCGGCGACACGCCTGCTGCGATGGACGTGCTGGTCGAGGTCCTGCTCGGCACTGCCCCGCCCGGGCCGGTTGCCGGTGAAGGTCGCGGGCGTGGAACGCGCCGGCTGCTGACCGGGCGGAGCGCTCAGAAGGGTTCGACCAGCAGGGCCGTGCCCTGGCCCGCGACCCGCGTCATCACGAGCGTGCCCTCGTTGTCGCCGGTGAGGGAGAGCCGCTTGCGCAGCTCCTCGGGGACGACCTGCACCCCTCGCTTCTTGATCGTCAGTCGACCGATCGCGCGTTCGCGCAGTGCGGCCTTGAGCTGCTTCTCACGGTAGGGGAGGTGCTCGACCACCCGGTAGCCGCGGGCGAACGGCGTCCGGAAGGAGCGTGTCGCTGGTGACGTAGGCGATGTGGGGGTCGACCAGGCCACCCCGGACGCCCGCCGCCACCGCGGTGACCAGCCCGGCCCGGATCACCGCGCCGTCGGGCTCGTAGAGGAAGGCCCCGACCTCGCGGACGTCGACCCCGCCCTCCCCGAGCGCGGGGGCGTCGTCCTCGGTCACTGTCGCGAGTCCACCCTCGCCGATCACGGTGGCCCGGCGATCGGTCGTGGCGAGGCTCGACGACCACAGCACGGCCTCCTTGACGTCGCCTCCGTCGCTGACCCACTCCGCCTCGATGCCCGCGGGCACCAGGTCGTGGGCGATGCCCGGGGCGACCTTGACCAGCGACCGTCGGGTCAGCAGGTCCAGCGACACGGCCACGGCGGGGTCCAATCGTCGACGTCGAAGACCCGGCCCCGGCCCCCGCGGCGGGCGGGGTCGGCGAACGCGGCGTCGAAGCCGCCCCCGTCGAGGGTCGTGGCGTCGCCCACCAGCACGGCCCCGGGCAGGTCGAGGGCGGCCAGGTTGGCCTCCGCCATCGCGACCCGCACGGGGTCCTGGTCGATGCCCGGCGGCGACCAGGCCGGCCCGGGCGAAGGCCAGCAGGTCGCCGCCGATGCCGCAGCCGAGGTCGATGACGCTCCCGCCGGGGATCGCCGCCGCGAGGCGCGCCGCACGGTGCTCGGCCACGCGGAAGCGGGTGGCCTGCTCGAGCGCCTCGGGGGTGAAGAACATCCGGTGGGCGGCGTCGCCGAACTTCGCGACCGCCTTCAGGCGCAGGTGGGCCTGCGTGGTGGCCGCCGCTGCCTTCTCCGCGTCCGGCTCGAGGCGGCGTACGGCGCTCGCCACCCGCACCGGGTCACCGGCGTGGTCGGCCCAGGCCTCACCGGCGTGCGCGAGCAGGGAGGCGCCCTCGGACGTCT
>CAVXMH010000005.1:0-9143 GCA_963762755.1 uncultured Actinomycetota bacterium
GCTCTACGGACAGAGGTCGCGGAGTGCCGGTCCTGCTCCTGGTCGGCGCTGGTCACGCCCACCTCTACGTCGTCAAGAACGCGCGGAGTTGGCTGCCGCGGGGTACCGGGTGCAACTCTGTCCCCCCAGTTCTTCGAGTACAGCGGAGTCGCGTCGGCCACAGCTGCCGGGGTGCTCCCGCAGGAGGCGGGGCGGATCGATGTCGGGCGCTCGCCCGGGTCTCTGGGGTGGAGCTCCACGAGGCCACCCTGGTCCGGCTCGACCTGGACGCACGGACCGCCGTCACGTCGGACGGCGCGACGCTGTCCTACGACGTGCTCTCCCTGAACATCGGAAGCGTGGTCGCGGCGGTGCCCGGCATGCACGTCGACCCGAGCGCTGTGAGGGTGAAGCCGCTGAGCGGTCTCGCAGAGCTCGACGAGCGGCTGCGAGATCCGGCCCGCTCGGGCGGGGATGTCACGATCGTGGGTGGCGGCGCCACAGGGCTGGAGCTCGCGGCACACCTTGCGGTGCGCCGCGACGTCGGCCGGGTCCGGGTGGTGGAGTCGGGACGAGACGTCGGCGGAGGGCTTCCGCCGGGTGCCAGGCGACGACTCGACCGGCTCCTCGCCCAGCGAGGAGTGGACGTCCGCACCGGGTGCGCGGTCACGCGAGGTGGGGGAGCGACGCGTCGTGTGCGCCGACGGGACGGAGATCGGCGCACGATGTCGCCCTGGTGGCGACCGGTTTGTCGGCTCCACCGTTGCTGGCCGAGCTCGGCCTGGGCGACGAGCACGGGGTGCCGGTGCGAGCGACCCTCCAGCACATCGACCGGGACGAGATCTACGCGGTGGGGGACTGCGCCAACTTCCTCCCGGCCGCTGCCCCGCATCGGCGTGCACGGGGTGCGGCAGGGACCGGTGCTGCTCCGCAGCCTGCTCGACGGGCTCGGGGGAGGCCGCTGCCGGTGTACGAACCCCAGCGTCGCGCCCTGTCGGTCCTCGACCTCGGTGACGGTGTCGGGCTCGCGGTCCGGGGGCGATGGTGGTGGTACGGCGCCTGGGCGCTGCGACTCAAGCGGTTCATCGACCGACGGTGGCTGGCGCAGTACCGTCGGTGGACCCGGGAAGGTCCGCGGGGAGTCAGCGGGTTTCCCAGTCGTGACACATCCACGGCACTCGGACGACGCCGCCCGGAAGTCCGCCTTCCGGGAGCTGGTGGAGCCCGAGATCGAGGTCCTGCTGCGGGTGGCACTGACCATCACCTCGAACCAGGCCGACGCCGAGGACCTCGTGCAGGAGACGCTGCTGCGCGCCTACCGGGCGATCGACCGCTTCGACGGCCGGCATCCGCGGGCCTGGCTGCTGACCATCCTGCGCAACACGAACGCCAACATGCACCGCCGCCAGCGGCCGGGCACGATCGGCGACTGGGAGCTGATCCGGACCGCCCGGCCGGCCTTCGGCAGGGCGGAGCTGCCGAGTGCCGAGGACAGCTTCGTGCGACGAGGAGCTGCACGCGGATCTCGACGCCGCCGTCCGCGCCCTCGACCCCCGCTTCCGGGCCGCGCTCATCCTCGTCGACGTGCACGACCTGAGCTACGCCGAGGCGGCCGCGGTCATGGGGGTTCCCGTCGGGACGGTGATGTCCCGACTCAGTCGCGCCCGTGACCGGGTCCGCAAGTCGCTCCGATTCAGCCCACTCACCCGAGGAGACCTGTCATGACCGGGACTCTGCGTCAGATGCTGACCTGCCACTGGTCCGCGCGCCGCATCCAGCGCTATCTCGACGCCGACCCCGCTGCCCGGCTGACGCCCGGGGAGATCTCGCGACTCGAGGGACACCTCGCGACGTGCGAGAAGTGCACCCAGGTCGCCACCGAGCACCGTGCCCTGCACCGGGCGCTGTCGCTGTGGTCGGGCGGGACGGGCGTCGACCCCCGATCGGTGGACCGGGTCCGCGACTTCCTGTCCACGATCAACGACGAGGACACCGCATGAGCCGTCGCCCAACCGACCGCCATCCCCACGTCCGCTCGCCGGGCGAGCCGTGGGACCTCCTGGTCGTCGGGGGCGGGACGGCCGGGATCGTCGGCGCGAAGACCGCCGCACGTCTGGGTGCCCGGGTGCTCCTCGTGGAACGCGAGCGCACCGGTGGTGACTGCCTGTGGACCGGCTGCGTCCCGTCCAAGGCACTCCTGGCTGCCGCGGGCGTCGCCGCCAGCGCCCGCAACGGGCACCGGTTCGGCATCGACGTCGGCGAGGTCTCGGTCGACTTCGCGCGGGTGATGGATCACGTGCGAGCGTCGATCCAGCACATCGCGCCGGTCGACTCCGTCGAGGCACTCGAGGAGGCGTCGGTCTCGGTTCGCACCGCGACCGCCCGCTTCACCGGGCCGGACTCGGCCGAGATCGACGGGGCGCCCGTGAGGTTCCGACAGGCACTCGTCGCGACCGGTGCCTCGCCGGCGGTGCCGCCCGTCCCCGGCCTGGGCGACGTCGACTACCTGACCAGCGACACCGTCTGGGGGCTGAGCGAGCTCCCCGCTGAGCTGGTGGTCCTGGGCGGCGGGAGCATCGGCTGCGAGCTGGGCCAGGCCTTCGCCCGCCTGGGCAGCAGGGTCTCTGTGGTCGAGGGCGCACCCCGGATCCTGCCTCGCGAGGACCCTCTCGCAGCAGCCGAGCTCGCGCGCGCCCTGGTCGATGACGGCGTGGAGCTCCATACCGGCTCGGGAGTCGCCAGGGTCGAGCCACTCGGACCAGGTGCCGGGGTGCTCCACCTCGAGAGCGGCGAGCAGGTGCCGTTCTCGCGCCTCCTGGTCGCCGTCGGACGAGCCCCGCGCACCCGCGACATCGGGCTGGCCGCCGCGGGTGTCGAGGTCGATGACCGCGGGTTCGTGGTGGTCGACGACCTCCTGCGGACGACCAATCCACGCATCTGGGCGGCCGGCGACCTCACCGGCCACCCGCAGTTCACCCACACCGCGGGCGTGCACGCGAGCCTGGCCGCGTCGAACGCCATCCTCGGGGTACGCCGCAAGGTCGACCTGACCGCCGTGCCCCGGGTCACCTTCACCGATCCCGAGGTCGCCGCGGTCGGCCTGTCGACCGACCGCGGTCCCGCAGGGCTGCGCACCATCGACTGGTCGCACTCCCACGTCGACCGGGCGGTCGCCGAGGGGGCGTCGGCAGGGTTCGCCCGGCTCGTCATCGACAAGCGCGGCCACGTCCTCGGTGCCACGGTGGTCGGACCGCGAGCGGGGGAGACCCTGGGCGAGCTGACCCTGGCGATCACCCAGGGGCTCACGACCCGCGACCTCGCCGGCGTGACCCACGCCTACCCGACGTACAACGACGGGCCGTGGAACGCCGCGATCTCCGACGTCCAGGACCAGCTCGAGCGGCCCGCGACGCAGCGCGCCCTGGGCGCGCTGGCCCGGGTCCGCACGTGGTGGGTCAGCCGGGACGCCTGAGCCCCGTCAGGTCACGAGAGGTCGCGGAAGCCCGCCACGATGCGCTGGGCGGCGCTGACCCCGACGACGGCCGCCCAGCACGATGGCGATCACCCCGGCGTGGGCGGGGACGACGAGCCACAACGAGTGCACGGCGATGGTCTCGGTCCCCTCGGCGAGTCCGCCGAGGAAGCTGAGCGAGCGACCGTCGTCGCGTTGTCGGCCGGTCCGCTCGGCGATGGAGGAGAACGCCAGGAACGCGGTCCCGTTGACGTAGTAGGCCAGGAGCACCAGCAGGAAGGGCAGCCAGTCGGCGCCGTACTGGGCGGTGGCGCCGATGGCGACCCCGACCACGGTCGCGCCGTAGACGGCGAAGTCGGCCGTGATGTCCAGGAAGCCGCCCGCCTCGGACCCGGGTGCCGTCCGGGAGTGCCGGGCACGCGGGCCTTGCGTCGGCGAGCGAGGGGACCGTCGAGACCGTCCATGGCCCGCGAGAACAGCCACAGTCCCAACGCCCACCACCACAGCTGCCCCGCAGCTGCGGCGGCGCTACCCAGGCCGGTCGCCAGCCCGAGCATGGTGAGCCGGTTGGGACTCACGAGGGGTCGGTCGAGGATCTGTGCCACCCCCGTCAAGGGTCGGTCGAGAGCACGTCGGACCGGCGCGTCAAACATGGGTTTCGTCTTCAGCGCGGTGACCGGCACCGCGCGCCTCGATCCGCCGCGCCCACCAGGATCCGCCGAGGACCAGGACGACCAGGGCCGATCCGGCGGCCGCCAGGCCCCACGGGTTGGTTCCGTAGGCCCCCAACGCGGCGTAGGCGAGGGTGCCGGGAACCATGCCGATGGCGCTGCCCAGCACGAAATGGCGGAACCGGACCGCCGAGAGCCCGGAGGCGTAGTTGATGGCGATGAACGGCACCAGCGGGACCAGACGCACGATCAGGACTGCCGACAGGCCGTGGTCAGCCAGGAGCGCATCGACGCGCGCCACGCGGCCGCGGATGAGACGGTCGACTGCCTCACGCCCCAGGAGCCTGCCGAGACCGAAGGAGATGACCGCGCCGACCAGGGCCGCAGCCCAGGCCAGTCCAGCGCCGGCCCACAGACCGAACACTGCTCCGCCGGCGGCAGTTAGGAGAGCCTTGGGGCAAGGGATCAGGGCCAGGCCCACGTAGAGGGTGAAGAACAGGGCCGGCCCCCACGCCCCGGCCGCGTCGACGCGCGACCTCATCGCGCCGATGTCGGGGGTCCCGAGCACCAGGGCGAGGGTGATGGCACCGAGCAGGATCAGGACCAGCGCGCCTGCCTTGGTGAGGGCGGCTCGACTCATGCGGCATCCTGACTGGTGGGGAAGTGGACGTTCTGCATCGGGAAGTCCCTGAACATCCCGAAGTGTTCCCGATGTGACATGTTCCCTGCCCCGGAGGTCCGATGTACCCGCGCCTTGCCCGTCTGCTCCTCCCCGCCGCGCTGCTCGGACTGGCTGCCACCGCCTGCGCCGCCGCCGGGGCCCCGGCGGGCACCTCGACCGAGAACCGCTCCTGGTCACAGATCAGCGACCAGGCCGAGGGGCAGACGGTCGACCTGTGGATGTACGGCGGCGACCAGCAGGGCAACGCCTACGTCGACGACGTCCTCACACCCGCCGCCGCCAAGCTCGGCGTGACCCTACGAAGGGTTCCGGTGGCCGACACGAAGGACGCCATGACCCGCATCCTGGCAGAACGTCAAGCCGGCAAGACGGACGGCGCGGTGGACCTCGTGTGGGTCAACGGCGACAACTTCGCCACCGGCAAGCAGGCCGACGCCTGGCGCTGCGGCTGGTCCTCCCAGCTGCCCAACACCAAGTACGTCGCCCCTGACGACGCCCTCGTCGCCCAGGACTTCGGGACCCAGGTCGACGGCTGCGAGGCACCGTGGCACAAGGCACAGTTCACACTCGTCTACGACTCGGCGCGCGTCGCCGAGCCGCCGACGTCCCTGGCAGGCGTCCTGCGGTGGGCCGAGGACCACCCCGGACGGTTCACCTACCCGGCCCCGCCCGACTTCACCGGGTCCGTCTTCGTCCGGGAGGCGCTCTACAGCACCTCCGGCGGCTACGCGCAGATCCCGGTTCAGTTCGACCAGGACGCCTACGACCAGCTGACCCCCCCGCTCTGGGCCACCCTGAAGGACGTGGCGCCTTCGCTGTGGCGCCAGGGGAGGACCTACCCCCGCGACACGGTGGCCCTGGACCGGCTCTACGCCGACGGTGAGGTCGACATGACCATGACCTACGGACCGGCGACGCTCACCAAGCTCGTCGCCGACGGCACCTTCCCGAAGACCACACGTGTCCTGCCTCTGGACGAGGGGACCATCGGCAACGCCAGCTTCCTCGCCATCCCCGCCTCTGCCGGCGATCCCGAGGGTGCGATGGTGGTCGCCAACCTCGCCCTGTCGCCCGCCCAGCAGGCACTCAAGGCCGACCCGGGCACCTGGGGCCAGTTCACGGTCCTGGACACCCACGTGCTCGGCAAAGCCGATCGGGCACGGTTCGACGGCCTTCCGGCCTCCGACGTCGTACCGCCGTACGACGTCCTCTCACGCAACGCCAACCCCGAGCTCGCCTCGTCCTGGGTGTCGAAGCTCGACGAGGGCTGGCGAAGGGCCGTGCTCGGATCCGGGTCGTGACCCCCCGGCGCACGCGCCGCGCCGACTCTCGGGCCGGCAGGCAGCTCGAGGGGGCGCGGCTCGTTGCGCCCGCTGCGCTCCTCGTCGTGGCGGTGACGGGGACGGCGCTCGTCGCCGTCGTCGCCACGAGTCTGGGGTTGCTCCCCCTGGTGGGACGACCCCGCCTGAGCGCCGAGGGGTTCACCAGCCTGAGCGGTGACCTGCGTGGCGCGGCGCAGGAGTCGCTGCTCATCTCCACAGCCGCGACGGTGCTGGCAGCTTCCATCGGTCTCACCATCGCCACCGTCGTGGTCCATGCCGGCTACGGCGTGCGGGTCGTGGTCGCGTCGGCCGTCGCGGTGCTGACGTTGCCGCACCTGGTCGGAGCAGCGGCGACGGGGCTGCTGCTCTCGGATGTCGGGTTGGCCCAGCGCTGGTCAGGGATCACGGCGGCCTCATGGCCCGAGCTGGTGGGTGGCCGCTGGCCCTGGGCAACGGTGCTGGAGCTGGCCTGGAAGGAGTCCGCCTTCGTGGCGCTCGTCGTCACGGCCTCGCTCGGTCGACGCTACGCCGACCTGCGCGAGGTCTCCGCCGTGCTCGGAGCAGCACCGCGAGCGCAGTGGCGACGCGTCCTGCTGCCCCTCTCCGCGCCCGCCCTGGCATCGTCCTCGCTCATCGTCTTCGTCTACTCACTCGGCACCTACGAGGTCGCCCGTCTGCTCGGGCGCGCGTACCCCGAGCCCTTGCCAGTGATGGCGTACCGGCTCTTCACCGACATCGACGTCGCTGCTCGACCGCAGGCCGCGGCCAGCGCCGTGGTCGTCACCGGCCTCGCCCTCCTGGTGGCGGTCGTCGCTCTCCCGTTCCTACGACGACTCGGAGCCGATCGGTGAGGCGGCCGGGCGGTCGATGGGCGAGTCCGATCGTCAACCTGCGAAGGGCGCTCCCAGCGGTTGTGGTGCTCTGGTTGGTGATCCCATTGACTCCCCTGGTGTTGTGGGCAGGCGCCACACGCTGGTCCGGGACGGCTCGGCTGCCCCAGGACTTCGGTCTTCGCGGGTGGCGAGAGGCTGTCGATGCCGGCGTCATCTCGGCGTTGGTCCACTCCGGTCTGCTCGGGACCGCGGTCGCGCTGATCGCGACGCCGCTGGGGGTGATGGCCGGTCGGGCGCTGGGGTGGCGGCTGCTGCGCCGACCTGCCCTGCCCTCCGTCGTGCTGCTCGGTCCGGTGGTGCTGGCACCGTTCGCGGTCGCGATGGGTCTCGACGTCGTCATCCTGCGGCTGGGGATCCCCCAGGAAGTCGCCGTGGTGCTCGTCCTGAGTGTGTTCGCGCTGCCCTACACGACGTTCACCATGCGAGCCACCTACCTCGCCTTGGATCCCGCCCTCGAGGAGCAGGCCCGAGTCCTCGGCGCCAACCCACGCCAGGCCCGACACCGCGTCACGCTCCCGGCTGCCACCGCCGGGCTCGTCACCGCCACCGGACTCGCCTTCCTGGTGGGGTGGAGCGACTACGCGGTCACCCTGCTCATCGGTGGCGGACAGATCGTCACCGCTCCCATGCTGATCGGCTCCTCGGCAGCCGGATCCGGCAACGACGCCCTCACCTCGACCTTGGCCGTCTCCGCCAGCCTGCCACCGATCGTGGCCCTGGCGGTCTTCACCTACGCGGCCTCACGCCGCAGAATGGCTGCCCACCCATGACCGCCGCTCTGACCCTCTCCGGCATCAGCCACCGCCACCCCGGTGCCGCCCAGCCGACGCTCACCGGGATCGACCTCGAGGTCCAGAACGGGCAGATGCTCGCCGTCCTCGGGCCCTCCGGATCCGGCAAGACCACTCTGCTCAGGGTCGCGGCCGGCCTGGAGAAGCCCGAGGCCGGGGACGTGCTGCTCGACGGCGCCAGCGTCCTGGATGTCGCGCCGGAGCGGCGCGACCTCACCGTCATGTTCCAGAAGCCGCACCTCTTCCCCCACTTGAGCGTGCTCGACAACGTCGCCTTCGCGGATCGACTCCGTGGACGGAGTCGCTCACAGAGCAGGGCCACCGCCCAGCGATACCTCGACCTCGTCCACCTCGGTGACCTCGGCGGCCGCCGACCCCGGGCGCTCTCCGGCGGACAGGAGCAACGCGTCGCCCTGGCACGGGCGCTGGCCGCCAGCCGCCGGGTGATGCTCCTCGACGAGCCTTTCAGCGCCCTCGACAACCACCTCCGCGCGTCGATGCACCAACTTCTGGGCGAGGTGCGCGCTGCCCTCGATCCCACCATCGTGATGGTGACGCACGACCTCGACGAGGCTGCGCTGGCCGACCGGGTCGCCGTACTCGTCGAGGGACGGATCGAGCACTGCGACACCATCCAGACGCTCTACACGGCTCCGAAGACCTTGGCGGTCGCGCGGTTGGTGGGCGGGTTCAACGAGCTGCCCGGGGTGGTGAAGTCCGGCGTCCATCACTCCATCCTCGGGGCGGTTGCGCTTCCCAGCTCCCTCGATGCGGATGGCACTGCCGTGTTGCTGGCCCGCAAGGAGCGACTCGCTCTCACCGAACCGCACACGACGGGCACGGCGACCGGTCTGGTGGTGGAGGTGCGCCAGTCGGGCCCACACCAGGACGTGATCGTGGAGATGGCGGCAACGCACGCCGCTGCGCGGACCAGGCTCGCGGTCGAGGTGCGCCTCGGGACGACTCTGCGCCCGGGCGATCGTACGGGCGTGATGCTGCCGGGACCCCAAGGGTTGTGGGCCGTCACCGGCGCGTCGCCCGGGGCTGCTGAGGAGGTTCAGCACAGGCCTGCCACCCACCACGTAGTCACCGCACCTGAGACCTGATGCTCATCGGGCTTCCGAACTCAGTTCCTCTCCCTCCTATGAACAGGTGCCTTGCGCGAGCGCACGCGCAGCTGATCGGCGGCGAGGTGTCCCTCCTCGACCCCGAAGACCATGCCGCGGCGTTGGCGGCGATGCGTCGGCGCGGCCGAGAGCCGATGTCGATGACCCACGGTGACTTCGACGCTGACTACCTCCGTGCCCTCGCCCTGGACGTGGACGGAGCACCG
>CAVXMH010000006.1:0-28676 GCA_963762755.1 uncultured Actinomycetota bacterium
TCCGCGCCATCGTCACCCGCACCACCCCGGTGGTCTGACATCGCGGAATTGACCGCGTCGGTTCCGTCGACACGCCGACAGCCGGGCCCAGTGACCGGTCAGTTGAACGTTCAGGCGCCCGGACTGGCTGATTGTCCACAGGCAGAGCCCGAGGACGCCCACCGCCCTCGCGACTACCGCACGCTGTGGCGATGTTCGATCCGCGGATGCCCTTCGTCGTCGCCCAGGCCATCGACGCCGGCCTGACCCACCACGAGGTGCGTACGGCGTTCACCCGAGTCCTCGAGGGCGTGTACGTCGACGCCCGTGTGCGCGTGTCCCCGCGAACGAAGGCGCAGGCCGCACTGATGGTGCACCCTCCCGGAGCTGTCCTGAGTCACGACACGGTCCTGCGCCTTCTCGGAGCTCCTGTGGACCTGACGCCCTGGGACCACGTCACCGTGGCATCGGACAAGGACCGTCGACAACGTCGAGGCATCAGACCTCACGCGATGACGCTGCGACTTTGCGACGTCGGCGACCTGGGTGGACTTCCCGCGACCGTCGTCGAGAGGACCTTCATCGACATTTCGGGCCGACTCCCGCTCGTCGAGCTCGTCGTCCTCGGCGACTGGCTCGTGCGCCAGTCCCATACGACCCCCGACGAGCTGGTGCGGTTCTGCGCCGACTCCCCCGCCAGGTACGCCGCACGAGCAGTCGAGGCTGCTCGCTTCGTCCGCCCCCGAGTCGACTCCCCGTCCGAGACCCGGACGCGGATGCTGCTGGTCCTCGCCGGTCTTCCCGAGCCGGAGACCGGTGTCGAGGACCGCGACGAGGAAGGCAACCCCTTGATGCAGATCGACATGGTGCTGCGCCTCGATGAGCAGCTCGCCGTCAAGGTCAGCGACCGGCGGGCGGCGACCGGCATTGCGATCGAGTACGACGGAAGGGACCACGACGAGAGCGATCGCCGCGCGAAGGACGCCGTACGCGAGGACCGGTACGCCGAACTGAGACTCCGCCCCATCAAGGTGACCCGCACCGGCCTGTACCGGCACCCGGACCAGACCGTCAGGCGCGTGTACGACGCCCTGCGCTTTCTAGGCTGGCCGAGCTTGCGACCCCCGACCTCGGCCTGGCGTGTCCACTTCGAACGCTGACGACCAACCGCGCACTCGTCACTGATCGGTCAATTGACCGGTCACTCGCCAAGGCGCGTCGGCGCGCCCCTGTTTCGACCGATCAATTGAACGAACACAACTACACCTACTCGGTGTGGTGGACCTCGGCGAGCGCGTAGACCGGCGTCTCGAGCCCCTCGAATCGCGCCTTGAGCTGCAGGGCGAGGTACTGCGAGTAGTGCCGCGACTGGTGGAGGTTGCCGCCGTGCATCCACAGGTTCGGCACCTGGGTCGGCTTCCACATGTTGCGCTGCTCGCCCTCCCACGGACCGGGGTCCTTGGTGGTGTCGGAGCCGAGGCCCCAGCACTTGCCCAGCCGGTCGGCGGTCTCGGCGTCGATCAGGTCGGCGACCCAGCCGTTCATCGAGTTGTAGCCGGTGGCCAGCACCACGACGTCGGCCGGCAGCTCGGTGCCGTCGTCGAGCACGACGGAGTCCTCGGTGAGCCGCGTGACCTGGCCGTGCGCCAGCTTCACGTCGCCGTCGGCCACCAGCTCGGCGGCACCCACGTCGATGTAGTAGCCCGAGCCGCGGCGCAGGTACTTCATGAACAGCCCCGACTCGTCGCGCACCGAAGTCCAGCCAGAAGCCCGCCTTCTCGAGCCGGTCGTAGAAGTCGGCGTCGCGCTCCTTGATCTCGTCGTAGATCGGGATCTGGAAGGTGTGCAGGATCCGGTAGGGCAGGGACGCGAAGATCATGTCCGCCTTCTCGGTCGTCACCCCTGCCGCCAGCGCCTCCTCGGAGTACAGCGCCCCGAGGCCGACCTCCATGAGGCTGTCGCTCCTGACGATGTGCGTCGAGGAGCGCTGCACCATGGTCACGTCGGCGTCGTGCTCCCACAGCGCCCCACAGATGTCGAAGGCCGAGTTGTTGCTGCCGATCACGACCGCCTTCTTGCCGGCGTACGCGTCGGGCCGGGGTGGCGCGAGGAGTGGTGGACGTCGCCCTGGAACACGTCGGCGCCTGGGACCTCGGGCATCCGGGCCTTGCCCGACATCCCGGTCGCGAAGACCAGCTGCGTCGGCTTCAGCGTCAGCGGCTTGCCCTCACGCTCGACCTCGACGGTCCACTCCCCGGCGTCCTCCGACCAGGTCGCCGACCGGGCCTCGGTGTTCGACCAGTAGGGCACCTCCATCACCTTCACGTAGGACTCGAGCCAGTCGCCGATCTTGTCCTTGGGCGCGAAGACCGGCCAGTTCTCGGGGAACTTGATGTAGGGCAGGTGGTCGTACCAGACCGGGTCGTGCAGGCACAGCGACTTGTAGCGGTTGCGCCACTGGTCGCCGGGTCGTGGGTGCTTGTCGATGACCAGCGCCGGTACGCCGAGCTGGCGCAGCCGGCTCCCGAGGGCGATGCCCGCCCTGACCGCCGCCGATGACCAGCACGTAGGGCTGTGTGGTCGACCCCAGGCTCTCGGCCTCGGCCTGGCGCTGCTCCTTCCAGGTGGCGCGGTGCTTGTTGGCACCGTGCTCGGCTCCCATCGGCCGCCGACCGCGCTTCGGCTCTTCGTGGCCCTTGAGCTCGTCGAGGGTGGTGAGGAAGGTGAACGCCCGGTCCTCGCCGTCCTCGCTGACCAGCCGCACCAGCCCGGTGCCGCGGCCGACAGCGGTCTCGAAGGCGAACCACGCCGTGACGACGCCGTCGTCCTCGGTGGCCGGCTCGGTGGTGCGAAGCCCGAGGGGTCGGTCTGCTCGAGGGTGGCGCCGAGCAGGTCGGTGACCCCGGCGCGGTGCTCGACGGTGGTGAGGTTCCAGGTGAAGGAGACGAGGTCGCGCCAGAAGCTCTCGGTGGCGAACATCCCAGCGGCGCGCTCCACGTCCCGGGCCACCAACGCGGCCTCGAACGACGCGAGCCAGGCGTCGGCGCGGCCCGCGGCCGAGGACGGGTCGGTGGTCTCCGCGGGTCGTTCCATGGTGTCGGTCATCGAGGACACTCCTTCGCAGGGTGCGGTAGGCGGGCGGTCGGCGGGAGGTTCCCGTGAGCGCGGTGCGGTTCGGCCGAGCGGGTGGCGCCGGTCACGTCGGCCCCAGCAGACCGCGGCGTACGGCGGGCGCGGAAGGGTTGCACGACGTTGCACCCGCACGCGACAGCCCGACGTCGACTCCAGGAGCGACCTGTGGTGCCGGTCACACCCGCGGCCTAGGGTGGGCCCGTGAGGACTCCGGCGTACGGCGCGGTGCAGCCCGGCACCGACCTGGGCGTGCACGCCCGCGCACTGCGACGGGTGCACGACGCCGTGCTGGGCGGCTCCAGCCCTCCGCTGGCGCCGCGGCCGTTGGTGGCGCGGTCGTGGACGCGTGTGATGCGGCTCGGGCTTGACCCCAGCCGGACCAACGCGCGCGACCCGCTCGGCCGCGCCGAGGTCGAGCGCCGTCGACGGACCTCACCGCTGTCGCTGGTGGTCGACGACGTGCGCACAGTGCTGGGCAGCGTGGCCGACGCGTCGCGCTTCATCATCGTTGTCACCGACCCCGAGGGCGTGATCCTGTGGCGCGAGGGGTCGGCGCGGGTGCTCCAGCAGGCCGACTCGCTCGGCTTCAGCGAGGGCGCGACCTGGACCGAGGAGCACGTCGGAACGAACGCGATCGGGACCGCGCTGGCCGAGGCGGCGCCCGTGCAGCTGTTCTCGGCCGAGCACTTCGAGGAGGGCCAGATCCCGTGGTACTGCACGGCCGCTCCCCTGCACGACCCGCGCACCGGTGAGCTGCTCGGCGTCGTCGACGTCAGCGGGCCGGCGCTGACGCTGCACCCGGCGATCATCGCGCTGGTCGAGACCGCGGCCAAGCTGGCCGAGGCGCAGCTGTGGCGTCACCACCAGGAGCGGCTGGAGCGGCTGCGCCGGTCGGCCGAGCACGTGCTGGCCACCACGTCGGGGCCGCTGCTGCTCGTCGACGACCACGGCTGGGTGGCCCACCACGCTGGGGTGGCGGCACGGGACCGGATCGCCGTGCCCGACGAGCGCCGGCCGCTCGCCGTGCCCGGGCTCGGGCTCTGCCTGCCCGAGCGACTGTCGGAGGGCTGGTTGGTGCGGCCCTCCCCGGGCAACGCGACCGTGACGGCGACGCTGGAGCTGACCGCGGACGAGACGGTGCTTGCGGTGAGCTCCGCCGACGGCAGCTGGCGCACTCCCCTCTCGCCGCGGCACGCCGCGATCCTGCAGCACCTGCACGCGACCGGACGGGCCGGGCTGTCCGCCGCCGGCCTGAGCCGGGCGCTGTACGGCGACGAGGCCCACCAGGTGACGGTTCGCGCCGAGGTGAGCCGGCTGCGGCGTACGGTCGGCGCCCTCGTGGCGACCCGCCCCTACCGCATCGCCGGCGACGTCCAATTCCGCACAATTGTCCTGCCAGTTGGCCCCTAGCTCGGCGTGTCGGCCGAACTGACCGAACAATTGAACGGGTTCCCGGCGCCTCTGCATGGCGTGGCAGGATTCGCGGGTGGCCGGGACCGGGAGTGAGAACGCGACGACCGGGGTGCGGTTCCGCGACGAGGACTGGTACGGCGAGGACCTGGCCGACCGGGTCTTCACCGACTGCACCTTCACCGACGTCGACCTGACCGAGGCGACCTCGCACGGTGCGAGCTTCACCAGCTGCCGCTTCGAGAACTCGAGGCTCAACGCCTCGCACCACACCGCGACGGCGTTCGTGGGCTGCGAGTTCGTCCGCACCAGCCTGTTCGACGCCGAGCTGGAGGGCTGCAAGCTGACCGGCAGCACGTTCGTCGACTGCACCCTGCGGCCCTTGACGGTGCGCGGGGGCCTGTGGCGCTCCGTCGGCCTGCGTGGCGCCCGCCTGACGAAGGTGAGCCTGGCCGGGCTGAACCTGGCCGAGAGCGACCTGACCGAGTCCGACCTGACCGACGCCGACCTGAGTGGCTGCGACCTCACCGGGGCCCAGCTCCGCGGCGCCCGGCTGACCCGCACCGACCTGCGTCGGGCCACGCTCGAGCGCTGCGACCTCGGGGCCGCCGAGATGCGCGAGACCCGGCTCGACCTGGCCGGCGCCGTGCTGCTGGCCGAGCACCTCGGCGCGAAGGTGGACACGTGACACGCGTGCTCGTCGTCGACGGCGCCAACGTCGTCGGCGCGACGCCCGACGGCTGGTGGAAGGACCGCGCCGGCGCCGCTCGGCGCCTCCACGAGCGCCTGCTCGTCGCCGACACGGCGTACGACGAGATCGTGCTGGTCCTCGAGGGCAAGGCCAAGGGCGGGGTGAAGGCCGGCCGCGACCTCCACGTCACGACCGTCCACGCCCGCCGCGACGGTGACAGCACGGTCGTGGGCGTCGTCAACGAGGGCCTGGCGCGCGGCGAGCACCTCACCGTCATCACCGCCGACCGGGTGCTCCGCGGAGCGGTCGAGAACCTCGGGGCCGGCGCCATGAGCCCGTCCTGGCTCCTGGACATGTTGTGACCGCGACACGAATTCCAAGCGCCTTCGACCTGCGCGACCGGGTGGCCCTCGTGACCGGTGCCGGCTCGCCCGGCGGCATCGGGATGGCCACCGCCCGCCTGCTGGGGAGCCTCGGCGCCGCCGTGGCCGTCGCGGCGACCACGGACCGGGCCCACGAGCGAGCTGCCGAGCTGGCCGGGGCCGGCGTGACCGCCGTCGGTCTCGTCGCCGACCTGACCGACGAGGACCAGGTCCGAGAGGCCGTGGCCGAGGCGACGCGCACCCTCGGACCACCCACGGTCCTGGTCAACAACGCAGGCATGACCAGCGTCTCGACCCCTGCTCTCGACACCGCGTCCTCCGGAGGCTCCGAGTCCGGCACGGTCACGGGCCTGACCTACGCGCAGTGGCGGACGGCGGTCGCCCGCAACCTCGACACCGCCTTCCTCGCCACCCGCGCGGTGCTGCCCGGCATGCAGGCCGCCGGCTGGGGCCGTGTCGTCATGGTCTCGTCGGTGACCGGCCCGGTGATGTCGATGCGCGGAGAGGCGGCGTACGCCGCGGCGAAGGCCGGCATGCTCGGTCTCACGAGGTCCCTGGCCGTCGACTACGCCGGCGACGGCGTCACCGCCAACTCGGTCGCGCCGGGCTGGATCGCGACCGGCAGCCAGACCGCCGACGAAGCACGGCAGGCGGCCCGGACACCGCTGGGCCGGAGCGCCCGTCCCGATGAGGTGGCCGCCGCCGTCGCGTTCCTCTGCTCCCCCGGCGCCTCCTACGTCACGGGCCAGTGCCTGGTCGTCGACGGGGGCAACGCGGTGGCCGAGGAACGCGCCTGACGCTTGGCGGTCGCGCTCAGCAGCTCCGCCGCTCAGCAGCGCCACTCGTACGGCGTCGTCGTGGACACCACGACCAGGCCCGGACCGCTCCAGGATCGGCCGCGAGAACTCGGTCGAGTCGCTGTGGACCAACCGTCTTGCCGAGCCGCAACGCCGAGCGTGCCCGCGCAGCGGTCAGCGCCCGGTAGATGCCGCGACCGCGCCACTGCGGCAACGTCGCGCCACCCCAGACCCCGGCGAAGTCCGTGCCCGCGACCGGCTCGAGCCGACCCGCGCTGACGATGCGTCCCTCGGCCTCCGCGACCCACAGCTCCATGCCGTCGTCACGCGTGAGCCGGGCGCAGCACCGCGTCGGCTCGCTCGGTCGACACCGGGTCGCCGAAGTGCCTCGGCGGCCATGGCGCTCATCGCCCGCACGTCGGCCTCCGTCGGTCGACCCGGCGCAGGGTGACGCCGGCTGGCAGCGGTACGTCGACCGCCGAGCGGACACGCCTGGCCGATCAGAATCGACGACGGGTCGCGGCGACGAACCGTGCGCGACCAGGGCCTCGTGGAGCCCCGGGGGCGTGGTCGTGCCCACGGGTCTTCCACTCCACCCGGGTGATCACGGGGTCGGCGCGGAAGTGCGCCAGCGGCCGTTGGGGACGAGGACGCGGAGGTCGTCGCCTCGTCGGCGCCGCCGAGGTCGGGGTAGGTGATGAAGCCGCGCGCGCCGGCGGAACGTCACGAGCCGCAGCGGGCCGAGCCGCGTCACGTCGAGGGCGCTCGGGCGTCTCGGCGTTGGTGCGGAGCTGGGCGTCGTAGGCGGCGAGGTAGCCGGCCTGGTCGGCCCCGCCCGTCACCGGCTCACACCACCCTGGGCACGGGCGTAGACCGACACGTGCTGGTCTCGCCCGGTGTAGGGCTGACGCTGCCACCCGCCCCAGCGCTCGACGAGCCGCAACCCGGCCAGCCGCGCCATGAGGTCGAGCTCGGTGGGCCAGGCCAGCCGGCACGAGATCGGGCCGAAGTGGGTCCCGGTCGCGTCGATGCGCACGTGGTTCTCGTCGAGCACCTGCGTGACGGGGTCGTAGCTGCAGACGTCGAACATTACGGCGTCGACCTCGACCCGCTCGGGCCGGACGTAGGAGTCGCTCGACAACCAGGTGCTCGGCACCGCCGCCTCGACCACGAAGCACACCGTCCTCGTCGAGGTGGCGCGGTGGCGTTGGCGAAGCAGGCGACCTGCTCGTCCTGGGTCACCAGGTTGAAGATGGTGTTGAAGACGAGGTAGACGAGCCGGTAGGTCCGCCCGGTGTCGACCGCAGGCCATGTCGCCGACCCAGACGTCGAGGTCGTGCATCTTGGCTTCTAGGACCTCCACCATGGCCGCCGACAGCTCGACACCGTCGACCTCCACCCCGAGCTCGGTCAGTGGCACGGCGATGCGGCCCGTCCCGACGGCCAGCTCGAGCGCCGTCCGCCGCCGGACCTGCCCCACGAGGTCGGCCAGGAACGCTCGACGCCGCCTCCTCGTCCCGCGTGGCTCGTCGTCGTACGACGCCGCCACATCGGGTCCGAAGCTGGTCCTCGGGTCGAAGCCCCTCATGCATGCCCCCTCTGTCGTCGACGTCGCAGCCTCACATGCGACAGTGTGCGGACGCGACCCCATTTCGCTACGTACTCTAACCAGTCTCGACATCGCTCGCTGACGCTCGCTGCTCGACCACCGGATGGGCCGGCGCTGAGCGACCGCTCGAACGACGTGCTCAGGCGAGGTCGAGGCCCGGGTAGAGCGGGTGCTTGTCGAGCATCTCGCGCCGAGACGGCGTGCGTGCGGTCGGCGACGCCGTCGGCGAGCGTGTACTTCGCCTTGGACGCCGGCGCCGGCCGACGTCGTGGTCGGCGTGGTGTTCGACAGCACCTCGACGACCAGCTCGGCGACCGTGTCGAACTCGTCGTGACCGAAGCCGCGGGTGGTCAGCGCCGGGGTGCCGAAGCGGATGCCGGAGGTGTACCAGGCGCCGTTGGGGTCGGCGGGCACCGAGTTGCGGTTGGTGACGACGCCGGCGTCGAGCAGCGCCGACTCGGCCTGGCGGCCGGTGAGCCCGAACGAGGTCACGTCGAGCAGCACGATGTGGTTGTCGGTGCCGCCGGTGACGAGGGTGGCGCCGCGCGGGGAGGAAGCCCTCGGCGAGCGACTTGGCGTTGTCGGCGATGTTCTGCGCGTAGTCGCGGAAGTCCTGCTGCCGGGCCTCGGCAAGCGCGACCGCCTTGGCCGCCATGACGTGGGACAGCGGGCCGCCGAGCACCATCGGGCAGCCGCGGTCGACCGACGGGGCGAACTCCTCGGTGGCGAGCACGAGGCCGCCGCGCGGACCGCGCAGCGACTTGTGGGTGGTGGTGGTGATGATGTGGGCGTGCGGCACCGGGTCCTCGTCGCCGGTGAACACCTTGCCCGCGACCAGACCGGCGAAGTGGGCCATGTCGACCATGAGGGTGGCGCCGACCTCGTCGGCGATCTCGCGCATCTTGGCGAAGTTCACCCGGCGGGGGTAGGCCGAGTAGCCGGCCACGAGGATCAGCGGCTTGAACTCGCGGGCCGCGGCGCGGACCCCGTCGTAGTCGAGCAGGCCCGTCTCCGGGTCGGTGCCGTAGGAGCGCTGGTGGAACATCTTGCCGCTGATGTTGGGGCGGAAGCCGTGGGTGAGGTGGCCGCCGGCGTCGAGGGACATGCCGAGCATGCGCTGGTTGCCGAGCTCGTGGCGCAGGGTCTCCCAGTCGGCCTCGGTGAGGTCGTTGACGTTCTTGACCTGGAGCTTCTCCAGCGCCGGCGACTCGACGCGGTGGGCGAGGATCGACCAGAAGGCGACCAGGTTGGCGTCGATGCCCGAGTGCGGCTGGACGTAGGCGTACGGCGCCCCGAACAGCTCGCGCGCGTGCTCGGCGGCCAGCGCCTCGACCGTGTCGACGTTCTGGCAGCCGGCGTAGAAGCGGTGGCCGACCGTGCCCTCGGCGTACTTGTCGGAGAACCAGGTGCCCATGGTGAGCAGCACCGCCGGCGAGGCGTAGTTCTCGCTGGCGATCAGCTTGAGCGAGGCGCGCTGGTCGGCGAGCTCCGCGCGGGTGGCCTCCGCGATCCGCGGCTCGACCGACGCGATCACGTCGAGCGCCGACGCGTAGGCCGTGCTGGACGCCTTCGCGACCGGCCGGAGCCGGCGGCGAGGACGGTGTCCGGCGTGCCGGAGGCGTCGGTGGCGGGACTCAGGGCTGCTGGCGACCATGGCAGAGCCTAGACCCTGGCGCCTCAGTCCGGGGCGGCACTCTCGCTATATCAATCTGGACACATGTCTCATAACATGAGACTGACGTTTGTGGGAGCCGGTCTCGTGCCGTGAGACTCCTCCCGTGATCACTGCGGCGACCTCCCTGCTCCTCGTGGCTCGACGCCACGTGGACCTCGGTCGTACCCGCAGCATGATGTGTATGTCGGTCTGACCCGTCCTGCCCACCCCCTCACGCCGGGCACCGCGGTCGCCGACTGCACCCCGACAACGTCGTCGGTCCGTCCGCGCTCGTGCGGCCTCCAGCCCGCACAGAGGAAGACCATGACGACTGCTCCCGCACACTCCCCGCCGAGCCCGCCGGACCGACGCCACCCGCCGCCGCGCGCGCGCCGCCGCCGCGCGCCGACCGGCGCCCCAAGCGTGGCGAGGGCCAGTGGGCCCTCGGCCACCGCGAGCCGCTGAACAACAACGAGCAGACCAAGAAGGAGGACAACCCCCTCAACGTGCGGGACCGGATCGAGAACATCTACGCCGTCCGGGGGTTCGACTCGATCGACCGGGACGACCTGCGCGGCCGCTTCCGCTGGATGGGGCTCTACACCCAGCGCAAGCAGGGCTTCGACGGCGGCAAGACCTCCACCCTCCGAGGAGCACGAGCTCGAGGACAGTACTTCATGATGCGGGTCCGCTCCGACGGCGCCCTCCTCGGCGCCGGCCAGCTGCGCGCCCTCGGCGAGGCCTCCACGAAGTACGCCCGGGACACCGCCGACGTCACCGACCGGCAGAACATCCAGTACCACTGGATCCGGATCGAGGACGTCCCCGCGATCTGGGAGAGCCTCGAGGGCGCCGGCCTGGCACCACTGGAGGCGTGCGGCGACTCGCCCCGCCCGTTCCTCGGCTCCCCGGTCGCCGGCATCGCCGCGGACGAGATCATCGACGCCACCCCGGCGCTCGACGAGATCAAGCGCCGCTACATCGGCAACCCCGACTACGCCAACCTGCCCCGCAAGTTCAAGACGTCCGCTCACGGGCCACCCGAGCCTCGACGGCGCGCCCGAGGTCAACGACGTCTCGTTCGTCGGCACCGTCCACCCCGAGCACGGCCCCGGCTTCGACCTCTGGGTCGGCGGCGGCCTGTCCACCAACCCGATGCTCGCCCAGAAGCTCGGCGTCTGGATCCCGCTCGACGAGGTCGCCGACGCGTGGGAGGGCGTGGTCTCGGTCTTCCGCGACTACGGCTACCGCCGGCTGCGCAACCGCGCGCGGCTGAAGTTCCTGGTCGCCGACTGGGGCGTGGAGAAGTTCCGCCAGGTGCTGGAGGACGAGTACCTCCACGAGAAGCTCGTCGACTGCGAGTCGCCCGGCGCGCCGACCGTCAACGGCGACCACATCGGCGTGCACGAGCAGAAGAACGGCCTCTACTACGTCGGCGCCTCCGCCGTCGTCGGCCGCGTCTCCGGCACCATGCTGACCAGGCTCGGCGACCTCGTCGAGAAGTACGGCGCCGCGGGGCCCGGCTCACGGCGTACCAGAAGATCGTGGTGATCGGCGTCGACCCGAGCGGGTCGAGGGCCTCGTCGACCGGCCTCGAGGAGATCGGCCTCGCGGCCACGCCCGTCGCCGTGGCGCCGCTCGACGATGGCCTGCACCGGGCTGGAGTTCTGCAAGCTCGCGCTCGTCGACACCAAGGAGCGCGCCGCCCCTCGTCGCCGAGATGGAGCGGCGCATCCCCGATCTCGACACGGTGATCACGGTCAACGTCAACGGCTGCCCCAACGCCTGCGCCCGCACCCAGGTCGCCGACATCGGGCTCAAGGGCCAGCAGATCAACGAGGACGGCAAGCAGGTCGAGGGCTTCCAGGTCCACCTGGGCGGCGGCATCGGCCTGCAGTCCGGTCAGGACGCCGTTCGGCCGCAAGCTGCGCGCGCACAAGGTGAGCAGCGCCGGGCTCGACGACTACGTCGAGAACGTCGTGACCGCCTACCTCGCCGAGCGCACGAGGGCGAGGAGTTCGCGACCTGGGTCGCCCGGGCCGACGAGGCGTCGCTGCGCGGCGAGCCGACGCGGCCGTGGAGGTGGACCGATGAGCGCCGCGGGGTGCCCTTCCACTGCCCCTACTGCGGCGACGAGAACCTCCGTCCGGCCGAGGACGGCCCCGGTGCCTGGGAGCTGCCCGCACGGCGCTTGGGAGTGCTGGGCTTGCCTGCGGGCGTTCACGCTGCAGATGACCGGGATGATATTATTTCGCCGTCGGCCCAGCCGGATCTGGGAGGTGACGTCATGACCGCCGCCACCACCGCTCGGCGGCCCGCGCTCCGGGGCAGCCACACCGAGGGCCGCACAGCGGCCGAGCTGCGCGACCTGGTCACGCACGTCGGCGCCGAGCTCGAGCTGGCCCCCGCCGAGGACATCGTGGAGTGGGCGGTCGCCACCTTCGGCGCCCGGTTCGCGATCACCTCCTCCATGGGCGACGCCGTGCTGGCCCACCTCGCCGGCCGGGTCGCCCCCGGCATCGACGTGGTCTTCCTCGACACCGGCTACCACTTCGCCGAGACGGTCGGCACCCGTGACGCCGTGGAGGCGACCCTCCCCGTGCGCCTGCTCAACGATCGCGCCGGAGCAGACGGTGGCCGAGCAGGACGCGGCGTACGGCAAGGGCCTGTTCGCGCGCGACCCCGACCTGTGCTGCGCGCTGCGCAAGGTGCGGCCGCTGCAGGAGTCGCTGGCCGGGTACGACGCCTGGGCGACCGGGCTGCGTCGCGCCGAGACCCACGCCCGCGTGATCGCGCCCGTCATCGGCTGGGACGAGGCAAGAGAAGGTCAAGGTCTCGCCGCTGGCGCGCTGGACCGACGAGCAGGTCGACCGCTACATCGCCGAGCACGGCGTGCTGGTCAACCCGCTGCAGCAGGACGGCTACCCGTCGATCGGCTGCTGGCCCTGCACCCGCCGCGTCGCCCCCGGCGAGGACCCCCGCAGCGGCCGCTGGGCCGGGACCGGCAAGACCGAGTGCGGCATCCACGTCTGAGGCCAAGACGCACCCGCACCAACCACCGCGACAACAGCGACACCGCTCTCCGGAACGAAGAGGAGGCTCCATGGCCGCACCCGCACTGGTGGCTCTGGCACACGGCAGCCGTGACCCCCGTTCCGCCGCCACGGTCAAGGCCCTCGTCGACGAGGTCCGCGCGATGCGCCCCGACCTGCGCATCGAGACCGCCTTCCTCGAGCTCTCGAAGCCGTCCTTCGGCACCGTCGTCGACAAGCTGGTCAGGGCCGGCTTCGAGGAGATCGTCGTCGTGCCGCTGCTCCTCACCGAGGCCTACCACGCCAAGGTCGACGTCCCCGCGGCGATCGCCGCCGCGACGGCGCGCCACGAGGGGCTCCAGGTCCGCGCCACGCCCGTGCTCGGCCTCGAGGCGACGTTCCTCGAGGTCCTCGACCGCCGCCTGCGGACGCCCTCAGCAACGCCCGGGTGCGTGAGCTCGACGCCCTGGTGCTGGCCGCTGCCGGCACCTCCGACCCGCTCGCCACCAGTCGATCCACGGCTGGCCCGCGTCTGGGGCGCGCAGCACAAGCTGCCCGTCATCGCGGCTTACGCCTCCGCGGCTCCCCCGGCGACCGGCGAGGCCGTGCGGCAGTTCCGGGCCAGGGCCGCCGCCACATCGCGGTCGGCTCGCTCTTCCTCGCCCCGGGCATGCTCTACGACCGGGCCGCCGAGCTCGCGCTCGAGGCCGGGGCGGTCGCCGTGTGCGATCCGCTCGGCGCCGACCCGGAGGTCGCGCGCATCGTGCTGGCCCGCTACGCCGTCGGTGCGGTGGAGCTGGTCCCGGTCTGATGGCCGGGCGACTAGGCTCGGGGTCATGAGCCAGCACTTCGATGTCGTCGTCCTCGGCGCCGGTCCCGGGGGCTACGTCGCCGCGATCCGCGCCTCGCAGCTCGGCCTGAAGGCCGCGGTGATCGAGAAGAAGTACTGGGGCGGTGTCTGCCTCAACGTGGGCTGCATCCCCAGCAAGGCGCTGCTCCGCAACGCCGAGCTGTCCCACATCCTCCAGCACGAGAAGGACAAGTTCGGCATCGAGGGCGACGCCTCGATGTCGTTCGGCGTCGACGCACGCCCGCAGCCGCCAGGTCTCCGACGGCATCGTCAAGGGCGTGCACTTCCTGATGAAGAAGAACAAGATCACCGAGATCGACGGCTGGGGCACCTTCGTCGACGCCAAGACGATCTCGGTCGAGGACGACGACGGCAACACCGAGGAGATCACCGGCGACACGATCATCATCGCCACCGGCGCGACCACCCGCCTGATCCCGGGCACCGAGCTGTCCGAGCGCGTCGTGACCTACGAGGAGCAGATCCTCGACGAGGAGCTGCCCGGCAGCATCGTCATCGCCGGCTCCGGCGCGATCGGCGTCGAGTTCGCCTACATGATGAAGAACTTCGGCGTCGACGTCACCATCGTGGAGTTCCTCGACCGGATGGTCCCGACCGAGGACGAGGAGGTCTCCAAGGAGCTCGCCAAGCACTACAAGAAGCTCGGCGTGAACGTCCTGCTCGGCACCAAGGTCGAGTCGATCGACGACTCCGGCGACAAGGTGAAGGTGACCGTCTCCAAGGACGGCAAGGAGGAGGTCCTCGAGACCGACAAGGTCCTGCAGGCGATCGGCTTCGCCCCGCGCCTCGACGGCTACGGCCTCGACAAGACCGGCGTGGAGACCACCGACCGCGGAGCCATCGCGATCGACGAGCGCGGGCGCACCAACGTCGAGAACGTCTACGCCATCGGCGACGTCACCGGCAAGCTCATGCTGGCCCACACCGCCGAGGCGATGGGCGTCGTGGCGGCCGAGACGATCGCCGGCGCAGAGACCGTCGAGATCGACTTCGACATGATCCCGCGCGCGACGTACTGCCAGCCGCAGATCGCCTCCTTCGGCTACAGCGAGGCCCAGGCCAAGGAGAAGGGGTACGACGTCAAGGTCGCGAAGTTCCCGTTCTCGGCCAACGGCAAGGCCAAGGGTCTCGGCGACGGCGGCCGGCTTCGTCAAGATCGTGGCCGACGCGAAGTACAACGAGATCATCGGCGCCCACCTCATCGGCCCCGACGTCACCGAGCTGCTGCCGGCGCTGACCCTGGCTCAGAAGTGGGACCTCACCGCCGACGAGGTCGCTCGCAACGTCTTCGCCCACCCGACCCTGTCCGAGGCCGTCAAGGAGGCCGTCGAGGGCATCGCCGGCCACATGATCAACCTCTGAGCCGCCTGCAAGTCCGGTGCACAGCCACCGCGGGTCAGGTGGTGGGGACGAGCTGCTCGGAGACGGCGGTGCCGTCCACGACGAGCACAGCCATCCAGACCGGCCAGTCGGCGGCGACGCCGACGATCTCCGCGGGGAAGCGGGCGGTCACGTGGTCGTCCTCGACGGTGGCGTCGACCCGGACCTCGTGCTGACGTCCGTCGGCAGCGACGAACTGCCGGGCCGTGCATTCGCCGCCGCCGCCGGAGTGTTCGTAGCACAGCACGACCCGCTCGGAGGCATCCGCGTCGTCGATGGTGACCACCCACGCCACGGTCGTGCCGTCCAGGGTGCCGTCCCAGGTGATGTCGAAGACCACGATGCCGCCACCGACCGTGCGCCCGCACTCGCGGATCCGGGCCTCACCGGACCCGTCCACACTGCCGTCGTCACTCGTGGTCGCGTTGCCGTGGCTCGCCATGGCGGCACGCTATCCCGGGCGGTGCACCCCCACCGTCCTCTCAGCGGGGTGTCGCGGTGACGACCACGTTGGACAGGTAGCGCTCGCCGTCCCAGTCCTCGCACGTCACCACCACGAGCCGTCCCGGCGCCTCCTGGCTGAACAGTCGCTCCGACTGCTGGGTGACCGCGCCCTTGCCGAACACCTCGACGTCGCTGACCCGGTAGTCGATCTCCCCGCGACCGGTGGTCACGGAGATGTCGTCGCCGACCTCCACGGCCTCCAGCTGGTCGAGGGCCCCCTCGCCGGCGTGCACCGTGTGTCCCGTGACCAGGGCGCTGCCGCGTCGGGCGCCGGGCTCGGCGCCCTGCGACCACCACCCCAGAGTCTGCGCGTCGCTGGGCGGCACGAGAATTTCCCCGTCCGTGACCACCGGCAGCACCGGCGCGTCCACCCCGAGCGCAGGTATCGTCAGCCGGCGCGGGGAGCCGGGGGTCACGCGTCCCGTGGGCGGGTCGGGCAGCTCGACCTCCTCGGAGGCCGGCTCGGCGACGGCGTCCGGGTCGACGGCCGCCACCGCCTCGGTGAGCGCGGCGCTCTGGGCCTCGTCGGACTGGCCGAACCACAGGTAGCCACCGCCACCGAGGAGCGCCAGGCCTGCGAGAGCGGGCACCAGACCGCGACCCCCACGACGGGGGCCGCGGTCTCGCCCGAGGGTGGGTTCAGCCATGCGCCCGGGTACGGCGTGCGTACCAGAGCAGGGCGCCCCCGACGCCCGCGACCAGGAGCCCGATGAGGGACCCACGAGCGATGTCGCTGCCCGTCGCGCCCGCGTCGACCGACGTCGGGGTGTCGCTCTCACCGCTGGTGGTGACGTCCCGCGACACCCCGCTCCGCGACGAGGTGCCGTCGGTGCTGTCGGCGGCGCTCATGTTGTCGTCGCTCGAACCCGAGGCCGAGCCGCTGGCGGTGCCGGCCTCCTCCGAGCCGTCCGAGGACCCCTCGAGGGAGCCGCTCCCCTCGCCGTCCGGCGGGGCGAGCGAGCTGCTGCTGCTGCTCGAGTCCTCGCAGTCCTCCACCCAGAAGACCTTGTGCTTGACGTCGGAGCCGTTGCTGCGCGGCGTGTTGACGGTGAGCTTGACGTGGTAGCCCTGCTGCGGGTGGGGCGCACCGTCGAAGGAGAGCGTGTAGGCCTGGACGCCGTCCGGGTCCTGCCCGGCGCCGGAAGCCGGGTCCTCTCCGACGAAGACCTCGCTCGGCCCGTCGACGGTCAGACCCACGTCGCCGGTGGGCGCCTGCATGGCGAAGGAGACCCGGGAGACGACGTCCGCGCCCTCGTCGAAGCCGTACCACTCGACCTGGAGGTCACAGCCCACGTGCGGGGTGTTGTTCGCAATGCCGTCCATCTCGCCCAGCGGAGCGATCTTGACCGTGCCGTTGTTGCCGGGGGGTGAGCCCTTGGCCGAGCCGCCGCCGGCGGCGCCGGAGGACCCCGAGCCGCCGGAGGACCCCGGGCCGGGTGCGCCCTGCGAGCCGTGACCGGCGGACGGCTTCGGGCCGTTGTCGTGGCCCTTCGCCTTCGCCTTGCCCTGGGGCCTGTCGGCCTGCGGAGCGGCGTTGCTGCTGTGCGGACCGTTCCCCTTGCCGCTGCCCTGGTTGCCCGGAGCTGCGGCGGCCGTCCCGGCCGCGCCGCTGACGGCTACGAGGGCGAGGGCACTGGTGGCCGCGACCCGGCGAACGGAAGGCGTGATGGAAGCATGCATGAGAGTCCCCTCGACCCGCGGGCGGGGCCCCCCGTGGGCCGCCCGTAGGCCCTCATACTTCTCATATCGGACAGGGCTGAAACATGCCGTGTCACATGGATCTCCGCACGCCGCGCGCCGCGGCACCCCCACCACGTGTCACGGCTCCCCCGGCGAGGGGCGTCAGTCCGCGACGTAGAACATCCGCTTGTTCACGAACTCGTCCATGCCCAGCGGTCCGAGCTCGCGGCCGAAACCGGAGCGCTTCACGCCACCGAAGGGGATCTCGGCTCCCTCGCCGGCTGTGGTGTTGACGTTCGCCATCCCGACCTCGAGCCGCTGGGCGACCCGCGTCGCGCGCTCGGTGTCCGCGCTGAAGACCGAGCCACCCAGGCCGTACGTCGTGTCGTTGGCCAGGGCCAGCGCCTCGTCGTCGCTGCCGACCTTGTAGACCACCACGACCGGACCGAAGAGCTCTTCGCGGTAGGCCGCCATGTCCTCGGTGACCCCGGTCAGCACGGCCGGGCTGTAGAACGCAGCCGGCCCGTCGCCGAGCACACCGCCGGCGTGCAGGGTCGCGCCCTGGCTGACGGCCTCGTCGACCTGAGCGGCGAGCGTCTCGGCCGCGCGACGCGACGACAGCGGGGTGAACGAGTCGACCGCCCGCGCCTTCTCGGTCATCTTCGCGACGAACTCGTCGTACAGGTCCTCCATCACGATCATCCGCTTGTTGGAGTTGCAGGCCTGGCCGGTGTTGTACATCCGGTAGTCCCACGCGTCGTCGACGACCGTGTCGAGATCGTCGCTGTCCAGCACGATCATCGGGTCGGAGCCACCGAGCTCGAGGACGCACTTCTTCAGGTTCTTGCCGGCCAGCGCTGCCACGACCGCACCCGCGCGCTCCGAGCCGGTCAGCGAGACGCCCTGGACGCGGGGATCGGCGATGACCGTCTCGACCTGGTCATGGGTGGCGAACACGTTGACGTAGACACCCTCAGGAACCCCCGCGTCCTCCATGATCTGCTCGAAGGCCTTCGCGCACCGCGGCACCGACTCGGCGTGCTTGAGGATGACGGTGTTGCCCAGCATCAGGTTCGGCGCCGCGAACCTGGCGATCTGGTAGAAGGGGAAGTTCCACGGCATGATCCCCAGCAACGGACCGATGGGCAGCTTCTGGACCATGGCCTTGCCGCCGGAGAACGACGTGATCGGCTGGTCGGCGGCCAGGGTGGGGCCCTCGTCGGCGAAGTAGTCGAAGATCGCCTGGCAGAACTCGGCCTCCTCGACGCCCTCGCTGGCCGGCTTGCCCATCTCCTGGTGGGCGAGCGCCGCCAGCTCGTCGGCGCGTTCGCCGAACAGTGCCGCGACGCGCTTCACGACCGCCGCGCGCTCGGCGATCGGGACGTCCTTCCAAGTTCCGTAGGCCTGGTGGGACGCCACGAGGGCGGCCTCGATCTCCGCGTCCGTCGCGTGGTCGAAGGTCTCGACGACCTCACCGGTCGACGGGTCGGTCACCTGGTAGGTGGGGCTGGACATGCGCATCTCCTCAGGCAGGTGAACCGGTCCGGCACGCCTTGCGGAGCAGCGTGCGTCACGGACCGTGGGACCCGGTCAACGTATCGCGTCGGCGCTCAGTGCACGAGGACGGCGAGCAGACGCGCCAGCTCTGCCTCGGGGTCCGTCGTGGTGCCGCCGTGGATCGGTCCGGGACGGAGCACCGTGCTGCGGGGGGCGCTCAAGAAACCGAAGCGGGTGCCCAGCGCGGTGCCGCCGGAACGGTCGGTGCGCGCCAGCGACGGCACCGTGGAGTCACCTCGGCAGACCGCGTGCACCGCGGCCAGCGCCGAGCGCACCGCGGTCGCCTCGACACCCGGCGCCAGGGCCGCGAGGCGGGCGTCGTCGACGTGCCCCGAGCAGCTCAGGAAGCCGAGCTCCTCGCAGTAGAGGACCACGCCGACGTTGAGGAACTCCTCGCGGTCCGCGCGCGGGACGCACCGCAGCACGACGTACTGGTAGCCGTGGCGGGCGGTCATCCCGACTCCCCCAGCCAGGCCCGGCCGCCGTCGAGACGCGCACGCAGGAAGGTGACGTACGCCGACCGCACGGCGTCCGCGTCGGCGTCGGGGACCGGGCCCAGCCACTCCTCGGGAACCCGGGCGACCACGTCGCGCAGCAGCTCGTCGGTGACCTGGGGTGACAGCTCGTCGTCGGCGGCCGGGAGCCCCGCGTCGTGGTGCACCAGCACGTGGTCGTCGAGCCGGTAGGGCTGGCGGGCGAACCGCTCGGGGGACGTCAGGCCGCCGGCCCAGGAGTGGTGGAAGTACAGCGCCGCACCGTGGTCGATGGCCCACAGCCGGCGGTGCCACACCAGAAGGTTCGGGTTGCGCCAGGAGCGGTCCACGTTCGCAGTCAGCGCATCGAGCCACATGATGCGGGCCGCCTCGACCGGGTCCGGCTCGGTGCCGGCGTCGTAGCCGAACGCGCCGGGCAGGAAGTCGATGCCGAGGTTGAGCCCGAGGCTGGCGGTGAGCAGGTCCTGGACCTCCTCGTCGGCCTCGTAGCGAGCGATCGGCGCCTCGAGCTCCAGCGCCACCAGCTCGGGGGTGCGGATGCCGAGGGCACGGGCCAGCTCGCCCACGACGACCTCGGCCACGAGCACCTTCGGGCCCTGGCCGGCACCCCGGAACTTGCAGACGTAGGTGCCCAGGTCGTCGCCCTCGACGATGCCCGGGAGGGACCCGCCCTCCCGCAGCGGGACGACGTAGCGGGTGGCGCGGACGCGCCGCAACGTGCTCACGGGCCCGACCCTCTCACGGGTGGCCTCGGGCGACGGGTACGTCGGGGTCCGTGGCGGTGTGGGTGCGGCTGCCTACACTCGGTGACACCGTCAGGTGGACGTCGACGCGCTCGGTCGTCGACGTCGCGACCCGAGGAGGACCGGACCATGACGAGCACGATCTCCCGCCCGTCCCACACCCCGACCTGGGACGCCGATTCCCTGCGGACCCGCTTCGACGAGGTCCGCGGGCACACCGAGGTCCTGGCGGCTCCCCTGAGCCCCGAGGACCAGACCGTGCAGTCGATGGCCGACGTCTCCCCCACGAAGTGGCACCGCGCCCACGTGACGTGGTTCTTCGAGACGTTCCTGCTCGCGGAGCGGGAGGCTGACTTCGCCCCCTTCCAGGACCGCTACTGGTTCCTCTTCAACAGCTACTACGAGGCGGTCGGCCCGCGCTACGCCCGCGCCCAGCGCGGTGCGATCAGCCGGCCGGGCGCCCACGACGTGGGGCTCTACCGCCGCAACGTCGACGACCGCGTGCGCGACCTGCTGGCCAGCGTCGACGACAGAGCGGTGGAGCGGCTCGCCGCCACCGTCGAGCTCGGCTTCCACCACGAGCAGCAGCACCAGGAGCTGCTGCTCATGGACATCAAGCACGTGCTCTCGCTCAACCCCCTCCACCCCGTGTACGCCGGACGGCCCAGCGCCACCTGTGCGACCGACGACCTGGGGTGGGTCGACGTCGAAGGTGGGCTCGTCGAGATCGGTCACCGCGGCGACGGGTTCTCCTTCGACAACGAGCTGCCGCCGCACCGCACCTGGCTCGAGCCCTACCGCTTGGCCGACCGCCTGGTGACCAACGGCGAGTGGCTGGAGTTCATGGCCGACGGCGGCTACCGCCGTGCCGACCTGTGGCTGTCCGACGGCTGGGGCAAGGTCAACGGTGAGGGCTGGTCCGCGCCGTTCTACTGGTCGGAGCAGAACGGGACCTGGTTCGAGCACACGCTGAACGGCACCTGGCCGGTCAACCCCGGCCTGCCGGTGAGCCACGTCAGCTACTACGAGGCCGACGCCTTCGCCACCTGGTCCGGCAGGCGGCTCCCCACCGAGGCCGAGTGGGAGACGCCGTCCGCGAGGACGGGCAGGACCAGGCCGTCGTCGGCAACCTCGCCGACACCACCACGTTCCACCCCCGGGCAGCCGCGTCGGCAACCGACGCAGCAGCGGCCCCCGGCGCCGGACGGCTCCGGCAGGTGCACGGGGACTGCTGGGAGTGGACCTCCTCGGCCTATCTCCCCTACCCCGGCTTCCACCCCGCCGAGGGGGCCATCGGGGAGTACAACGGCAAGTTCATGAGCAACCAGATGGTGCTCCGCGGGGGCTGCGCCCTCACACCGCCGGGACACGCACGGGCGACGTACCGCAACTTCTTCCCACCGCCTGCCCGCTGGGCGCTGTCGGGGGTCCGCCTCGCCGACGGCGGCGCTCCTACGCGCCCCGGTGCGCGGTGAGCGACGTGCCGCCCGCACGGTCCGTGCGTCCGCCGACCGTCGCGGTCCACCTCGATGCCGACTGGGCGTCGGCCGGGCTGGTCGACGACGTCCGGCGCGGTCTGGGCTCGCGACCGCTGAGCCTTCCGCCCAAGTGGCTCTACGACGACGAGGGTTCTCGTCTGTTCGACAAGATCACGCGCTTGGAGGAGTACTACCCCACCGAGGCGGAGAGGACGATCCTGCGGCTGCACGCCGACACCGTCGTGGCCGCCACCGACGCCACCACCCTGGTGGAGCTCGGCAGCGGCACCAGCGACAAGACGCGGCTGCTGCTCGACGCTCTCACCCGCGCCGACCGGCTCGAGCGGTTCGTCCCCGTCGACGTCTCGGAGCAGACGCTGCGCGACGCCGCCGACCAGGTGGCGCGGGCGTACCCCGGCGTCCAGGTCGATGCCATCGTCGGGGACTTCACCCAGCACCTCCACCACCTGGACGACCTGCGCCACGCGGCCGACGGCGGGCCGCAGCTCGTGGCGTTCCTCGGCGGCACGATCGGCAACCTCGACGTCTCGGAGCGGGCCGCGTTCCTCGGCGACCTGGCCGCCTCGTTGCGACCCGGCGACTGGCTGCTGCTCGGCACCGACCTCGTCAAGAGCATCGACCGCCTCGTCGCGGCGTACGACGACGCGTCGGGGGTGACCGCGGCGTTCGTGACCAACGCGCTGCACGTGCTCAACCGCGAGCTGGGCGCCGACTTCGACGTCGACGCCTTCACCTACGTGCCGCTCTGGGACCCAGCGATGGAGCGGATGGACCTGCGGCTCCGCGCGGACCTGCCCCAGGTCGTCACCGTGCCGGGGGCCGACCTCGTCGTGGACCTCGCGGCCGGAGAGGAGGTCCGCGTCGAGATCTCGACGAAGTTCCGCCCCGAGACGCTGCGCCGGGAGCTCGGCGACGCGGGCTTCGAGGTGGTCGAGATCTTCACCGACCCGCCCGGCGACTTCGCACTCACGCTGGCGCGCCTGGTCTGACCACCGGGTCTCGACGACGGTCGCAGCACGACCTGCCCGGTGGTCGAGCAGCGAGCCCCCGGGCGAGCGTCGTCGAGACCTCGCGGGCGAGGCAGGGTCTCGACCACCGGAGCTGCGCGACCTGCCCGGTGGTCGAGCAGCGAGCCCCCGGGCGAGCGTCGTCGAGACCTCGCGGGCGAGGCAGGGTCTCGACCACCGGAGCAGCGCGACCTGCGCGATCAGCCGGATCAGTCGGCTGGGCGGCGTTGGTCGTCGGCGACGTCCTGGTGCGGGCGCCGACCGAGCCGACCGAACGGGTCGATGGGGCCGAGGTCCGTCGGCTTGTGCTCCTCGACCCACCGGTCGATGTCCTCCCACCAGCGGTAGAGCCAGTCGATCTGAGCGTCCCGTCCCGACGGGATCTCCTCACGCGGCACCCGCCACCACCGGGTGATGATCTCCTTGTCCATCGGCAGCTCGCGCCACACGTCCCCGACGGTCAGCACGTGGTCGAGCCCGGTGTGGGCCACCAGCAGCACATCGGTGTCGGGCGAGGCCTCGAGCGCAGTCAGGAAGCCTCCCGGACGCGGGGCCAGCACGTTGCGCATGCCCTCCGCCCGGTCGGCCATCTGGTGGAAGCCGCGCTCGCGGAGCTTCGCGATGGCACGCTCGCGCCGCTCGGGGGTGAAGTTGCCGCCCTCCGGGAAGATCACGAACGCGTCGTCGTCGTCCAGGTCGGTCGCCAGCTGGGCGATGTGCACCTCGACGTCGTCGCCCGGTCCGCCGGAGATGAAGCGGTTGGGGATCCGGTTGAGCAACGTGTCGACCATCGGGTCCCACGCGAGGGTGTCCTTGAGGACCACGCGGGGCTCGCGGTCGTACCAGTGCATCAACGCGTACATCAGCACGAGCGAGTCACCTGGCCCGGCGTGACGCGAGCACACGAGCAGCGGCGAACCGGGGCGCGCGTCCGGTGCTGGGCCCTCGGTGGTGACCTTGAGCCGCAGCACCCGCCGCGCCTCCCGGAACAGCGTGACGAGGTACCACCGCGCGAGCAGGTAGTGCCGCCGCTCGAACCACGGGTCACGGATCCGCCAGCCGCACCCGGACATCAACCACAGCACGAGCAGCGTCAGCAGCACCGTGCTCTCGAGCACCAGCTGCACCGTCCCGATCCACAGCAACCGGATCGGGCGCCACCGGCCCTGGCTGAACGGCGAGACGAGTGCGGCGACCAGCAGCGACACCGGCAGCAGGGTCAGGAACACGCCGGTGAGCACCACCACGACGCGGCGCCGACCGTGCGTCGCACCAGCCGGACCCACCACGAGGCCGTCACAGCGCTCCGTGCAGGTAGGCGCGCGAGGCGTCGTACGCACGGTCGATGCGCTCGGCGCACCGCCGAGAAGCTGCGGTAGGCCAGCAGGGCGTCGTCCTGGGCCGAGCCGCCGCCGGTCGGCAGCACGTACGCCGTGACGCCGTCGGGGAGGTCGGCCATCTCGCGGTGGAACCGGTGCCGCCGGGCGATCTCGAAGGACACCCGCGCCACCTCCCACGGACGACGCGGGATGGACAACGGTCGCTCGATGCGGCCGACCTGGAGCACGAAGACACGGTCCGCCCCCTGCTGCACCGCTCGGGCCACGGGGATGGAGTTCACGATGCCCCCGTCGAGGTAGTGCTCGGACCCGACGCGGGCCGGGGCGAGCAGGCCTGGTACCGCGGCCGAGGCGACGACGGCGTCGACGACGCGGCCGGAGGTGAACCAGTGCTCAGCCGCGCGCTCGATGCTCGCCGCGCAGCACTGGAACGGGATGGCGAGGTCGGCGAAGGTGCGGTCACCGAGCTCGGCGTGGATGCGGCGGCGCAGGGGGTCGCTGGAGTGCAGGTGGGTGCCGGTGCGGACAGCGCGGCGCACCTGGCGGATGACGCCGTCGGAGTAGATCTCGCCGCCGGCTGCGGTCTGCCACAGCTCGACGAGCCGCTCGACGACCTCGGGGCCCGGGTAGGCGGCCACCATCGACCCGTTGAGCGCGCCCACGCTGGTGCCGAGGATGACGTCGGGCCAGATGTCGGCCTCGATGAGGGCGCGCAGCATGCCGACCTCGGCAGCGCCCAGCACCCCGCCGCCCCCGAGCACGAACGCCGTCGACATCCCCCCACGCTAGTGCTCCGGGGTCAGCCGCCGAGCACCCGGCGCACCTGATGCTCGCTGTCCGGCGTCATCGGGCCCCTCCTGCGGGCAGCCGCTGCAGCTTGCTGTGGTCCCAGCTGGCCGTTCTCGTCGGGGTGACGACGATCGCGACGCGCTTGCGCACCTGCGACTCCACGATGTCGCGGCCGAGGTCGCCGAGATCCTCCCCGCCGGCCATCGCGGTCACCACCGCGCTGCCGATCTCTCGGACGTGGTCCTCGTCGCGGACGACCTCGGCCGTGCCCTGGATCGAGACCCCGGCGAGCTCGGCGTACTCCTCGCCGGTCTCGACCAGACAGGTGACGCGGTCGTCGCGCTCGAGGTTCTTGACCTTCTGCGAGGTGGCGTAGGTCCAGAAGGCGATGCGGCCCCCGTGCACGACGTAGAACAGGGTGGTCAGGTGGGGCCAGCCGTGGGGGCCGTTGCTGGCGACCTGCACCTTGATCGAGCCGGTGAGGTACGCCGCGACCTCGTCCTCGCTCATGGCGACGACTGAGCGGCCGGCGGCGGGGGTCGATGTCATCTCAGCCCTCCGACGAGTGGCCGGGGAACAGGTGGGCGTCCGGGTCGAGCACGACGGCGGCGTTGTTGACCGCGGTGGCCGCCTCGCCGAAGCCGACGGCGATGAGCCGCACCTTGCCGGGGTAGTCGGTGATGTCCCCGGCGGCGAAGACCCGAGGCAGGTTGGTGCGGGTGGCGGAGTCGACCACGATGTGCCGCTTGTTGACCTCCAGCCCCCACTCCTGGATCGGCCCGAGGTCGGCGACGAACCCGAGGGCGGCGACCACGGCCTGGCAGGGCAGGGTGCGCGTCTCGTGGGTCTTGACGTCCTCGACCTCGACGCTCTCGAGGCCGTGCTCACCGACCAGGCGCGTCACGTGGGCGTTGGTCAGGATGCGGGTCTCGCTCGCCTCGACCCTGGTGACCGTGGCCTGGTGGGCGCGGAACTTGTCACGGCGGTGGATGAGCGTCACCGACGCCGCCACCGACTGCAGCGCGAGAGCCCAGTCGAAGGCGCTGTCGCCGCCGCCCACGATCACGACGTCCTTGCCGGCGTACTCGGCGAACGACGGGACGAAGAAGGCGACACCCCCGTGGTCCCACCCCTCGGCCGCGGGCAGCGGCCGGGGCGTGAACTTGCCGATGCCGGCGGTGATGATGACGGCGCCCGCCACCACGGTGGTGCCGTCGTCGAGGCCGACGCGGACCCCGGCCGCGGCCTCGTCGGCCACGAGCGTGGCGGCCGTCCGGTCGAGGAGGTACGTCGGCTTGGCCGTGGCGGCCTGCTCGACGAGACCCTCGACCAGCGCCTTGCCCTTGACGACCGGGAAGCCGGCGACGTCGAGGATGTCCTTCTCGGGATACATCGCGGTGATCTGGCCGCCCAGCTCCGGCAGCGAGTCGACGACCGCGACCGACAGGCCGCGGAAGCCCGCGTAGTAGGCGGTGTACAGCCCCACCGGGCCGGCGCCGACGACGAGGACGTCGACGACGTGGTGCCCGATCGCGTTGCCGACTGCCTCGGTCATCGCTGCCTCCTCACCGGTCCGCTACGGCCGGCGACCTAGAACGTGTTCTGCTTCAGCCGCGTGGGTCGGTTCTTCCTACCACGGGGCGCGGAGGGCGGGCCGGACACCACGTTCGGCACGGGCGATCGGCACGGGCGATCGGCACGGGCAGGCGTCGAACAGCCGCGACCCTCAAGCGAATTGCGCGACCAGCGCCTCACCGAGCTCCGCCCGGACACGAAGGCGCTCTCCACCTTCGCGGTGGCCGACCACGCGTCTCCGCAGCAACCGAGCCCGTCGGAGAGCAGGAAGGTGCGCTCACGGCTGCCGGTCGGCTTCGCGAACGTCCACCGGTGCACCTCGGTGTGACGGGGCGGGTCCAGGTCGAGCAGCGCGCAGAGCTCGGTGACCAGGGCGGGGCGGGCCGCGTCGGTGTCCTCGAGGTGGCCCCGGGCCAGCTCGGGGGTGGAGTGGGCCACCAGCACCGGGGCGCCGTCGCCGCGACGGCGTCCGTCATCGGCGACCCAGCCGATCACGTCGCTGCCGTTGACGAAGGCGCCGTCGAGGTCCCAGGACCGTTGGTCCCAGACCGCCGTCAGCGCCAGGATCGGCTCGAAGGGGTCGTCGAGCCGCTCCGCGACGTCGACCAGCCCCGGTCCGAGGGAGCCGTCGGGCCTGCGGGTCGGGCATGGCCAGCACCACGGCGGAAGCCGCAGCGCCGTCCACCTGCAGGCCGCCGTCGACGCGGTCCACCCGCGCCACCGTCGCGGTCCGGACGTCGAGCCCTGCCGCCTCGTGCTCGACGAGCGACCGCAGGCCGTGGGGGGCGCCCCACCGCAGCGGGCCCGTCTTCGACTGCCAGGCGCCGTCCTCGTCGCGGGCCTCGAAGGTGTCGGTCCAGGGTCGGGCCAGGCCCGCGGCCCGCCACCGCTCGACGACGGCGGCGAAGCGGTCGCCGGAGACCGTCAGGTACGACGCTCCGAGGTTCACCGACGCCCCTCGATCCGTCGACTGGCCATGCGGCCGCCCGCCCTGCGACTGCGCTCGAGCACCGTCACCGGCAGCCCGGCGGCGGCCGCGGTGCGGGCACAGGTCACGCCGGCCAGTCCGGCTCCCACCACGATGATCGGCTCCACGTCACTCCTCGTTCGTTCCCCGTGGACCCGGCACGAGGGCCGGGGGTCAGTGGCCGCGTGGGCCGGTGTGCCTGTCGCGCTCCTCGGCGGGCGAGTCCTTCGAGGACATCAGGCTGGCGATGGTCGTGACACCGAGGATGACCACGATGGCGCCCAGCGACACGAGCGTCGGGATCTCCGGCGCCCACTCGATGTGCTCACCGCCGTTGAGGAACGGCAGCTCGTTCTCGTGCATCGCGGTGAGGATGAGCTTCACGCCGATGAACGACAGCAGCACGGCCAGGCCGTAGGTGAGGTAGACGAGCCGCTCCAGCAGGTTGCCCAGCAGGAAGTAGAGCTGACGCAGGCCCATGAGGGCGAAGATGTTGGCCGTGAGCACGATGTAGGGCTCGCGGGTCAGACCGAAGATGGCCGGGATGCTGTCGAGGGCGAACAGCAGGTCGGTGGTGCCCAGCGCCACGATCACGGCGAACATCGGGGTGAAGAGGAACGTGCCGTTCTCGCGCAGCCAGACCTTGCCGCCGCGGTACTCGTCGGTGTGGGGCAGCACGGTGCGCACCCAGGAGACGAGCCTGTTCTCCTTGTACTCGTCCTCGTCCTCGGGGCCTTCCTTCGCGAGCTTGGCGCCGGTGTAGATGAGGAAGACGCCGAAGAGGTAGAAGACCCAGCTGAAGTTAGCGATGACCGCAGCCCCCGCCGCGATGAAGATTCCGCGGAACACCAGGGCCAGGATGATGCCGATCAGCAGCGCCTCCTGCTGGTACTCCCGGGGGACCCCGAGCTTGGCCATGATGATGATGAAGATGAAGAGGTTGTCGACCGACAAGGAGTACTCGGTCAGCCAGCCGGCGTAGAACTCGGTGGCGTAGGCACCGCCGGAGAAGTACAGGATGCCCAGGCCGAAGACGAGCGCCATGCCGATGTAGGTGCTCAGCGCGACGATGAGCTCGCGCTTGGAGGGCTCGTGCGGGCGTCGCCCGACGATGAGGACGTCGAAGGCCAGGACCGCGACGGTCACACCGATGGTGGCCCACCAGAGCCAGGCGGGAACGTTCATGAGGGCCTTCCGGGACGGAGCGGGCGACGAGCCGAGTCGTGGGGAGCCGGGTCAGTCTCTCACTGTTCAGTCGAGGCAGAACTCGTTGCCCTCGGGGTCGGACATGACGATGAAGGCGGCCCCCACCGGGTCGACGTGGAACGGCTCGAGCCCTCGGTGCCGGGGGCGGCCCGCACGTCGAGGTGGAGGCGGTTCTTGACCCTCTTGGGCTCGGGGACCTTCTGGAAGAACAGCCGCGGACCGCGGCCGTCGGGGTCGCTGACGGCCGACTTGTCGTTCCAGTGCTCCTCCGGCACCCCCCAGGCCTCCAGGGCGGCCTCCCAGGAGTCGGAGCCGGGTGGCGGCGGGTCGAGGGCGTAGCCCAGCACCTCCGCCCAGAACAGCGACAGCGCCCGTGG
>CAVXMH010000007.1:0-845822 GCA_963762755.1 uncultured Actinomycetota bacterium
CCACCGGCGCGAACATCGTGCGCAAGGCTTCCGAGGCTCCGCTCAAGCAGATCGCGGTCAACGCCGGCCTCGAGGGCGGCGTCATCGTGGAGAAGGTCCGCACGCTGACCCCGGGCCACGGCCTCAACGCTGCGACCGGTGAGTACGTCGACATGGTCGCCGAGGGCATCCTCGACCCGGCCAAGGTCACGCGCTCCGCGCTGCAGAACGCCGCCTCCATCGCGGCGCTGTTCCTCACGACCGAGGCGGTCGTGGCGGACAAGCCCGAGAAAGCCGGGGCCGCCATGCCTGGCGGCGACGGCGGCATGGGCGGCATGGACTTCTGATCGAGTCCTGCTGAGACCAGCCGCACCACCCAGCACCACCCGAGGGCCCGGCGTACTCCGCCGGGCCTTCGGCGTACCCCGAGGGTGCCGTCTCCGGAGGCCAGTGGCGCGCACCCGCGACGCGGCCATGTCGTTGCCTTCCCGTCGCGAGGCCCGCCTGCCGCTAGGGTGGGGCTCCTGTGACTAGTGAAGGGGTTGGGGTATGCGGAGACGCGCGACAACTATGGCAGCGCTGGGGACCAGCGTCTCGCTGGCGCTGGCGCTGGCCGGCTGCGGCGATGACGGCGGCAGCTCCGGTGGCGGGAGCGGGGACCTGGAGGGTGTCTCGATCACGGTGGGGTCGAAGGACTTCACCGAGAACATCGTCCTGGGCGAGGTCCTGGTCCAGGCCCTCGAGGCGAACGGGGCCGACGTCACCAACCAGGTCAACATCGGTGGCACCGAGGTGGCTCGCGACGCCCTGACCAGCGGCGAGATCGACGTCTACCCCGAGTACAACGGCACCGGCTGGACGGTTCACCTGGGTGAGGAGAAGCCGAGCCAGGATCCCGAGGAGCTGTACGACGTCACCGCGGAGAAGGACCTGAAGGAGAACGACATCAAGTGGGTCGGTCGTTCTCCCTTCAACGACACCTACGGATTCGCCGCCAACGGTGACCTTGCTGAGGCAGAGGGCGGGTTCGACTTCCAGAGCATGGCTGACTACCTGGAGGCCAACCCGGACACCACGGTGTGCATGGAGACCGAGTTCCCTGACCGTCCCGACGGCCTGGTGCTGTTCGAGGACGCCACTGGCTACGAGATTCCCCGCAGCCAGATCAAGATCCTCGACACGGGTCTGATCTACACCGAGACCGACAAGGGCGCCTGCGACTTCGGCGAGGTCTTCACCACCGATGGCCGCATCCTGGCACTCAACCTGGACCTGGTCGAGGACCCCGGCGTCATGATCCTCTACAACGTCTCCTACACCTTCCGCAACGAGGTCTACCAGGAGAACCCTGAGGTCTTCGACTCCTTGGTCGAGGAGGTCCTGGCGCCCTTGGACGAGGAGAAGATGGCCGAGCTCAACGCTCAGCGCGACGTGGAGGGCACGCCTGCCGAGAGAGTGGCGGAGGACTACCTCTCGGAGATCGGCGTCCTGTGACCCAGGACTGCTGAGAACGAGCACACAAGCGCCGCCGGGCTCGGGCCCGGCGGCGCTTGTTCTGCGTCGTCCCCGACTCAGATGCCGCGTGGCTTCAGGTAACGCTCCGCCATGGCGCCCAGCCAGTCGAAGGTCAGGGCGATGACGGCCACGAGGAGTGCGCCGATGATGAGAACCGGCTCCTGGCGCAGCTTGAGGCCCGAGTTGATCGTGATGCCGAGGCCGCCACCACCGATGATGAAGGCCAACGTCGCCATGCCGATGCACAGGATCGTGGCGGTGCGGACGCCCGCCATGATGACGGGGACGGCGAGCGGAAGCTCGATCTTGGTGAGGACCCTCAGCTTGGTCATCCCCATGCCGCGACCCGCCTCCAAGATGTTGCTGTCGACCGCGTTGAGCCCCACCATCGTGTTGCGGAGCACCGGCAGCAGTGCGTAGAGGGCCAGCGCCATGATTGCGGTCCGCTGTCCCTGGCCGAAGAAGATCAGGAAGAGCACCAGCAGCCCGTAGCCCGGTAGAGCCTGGCCGATGTTGGCGATCGTGACGACGAACGGCGACACGCGCCGCAGCCGCGGCCGGGTGAGCGCGACGCCCAACGGCACGGCGACGATGATCACCAGGGCAGTGGCGAAGAACGAGATCTGCAGGTGCTCGATGATCTGCGGCTGGAGCTTGCTGCTCCACCCCAAGGCCGACCGCTGCTGCTGCGGGGCGTTGGCCAGGTCGAGGCTCTCGCGGTAGACGTAGATCGCGATCGCGATCGCGGCTATCCCCACCGGCGCGATGAACAGGCCGAGCTGGCTGAAGAGCATCGCTCGACGCTCGGCCGGACTCAGGTTCTCACCAGGCTCCTCGTCGACCATGTCCGCGGCGGTCGTGCCCTCGGCGTTCGGTCCCGAGCGGTCGCGGGCGACGACGCTCACGCGTTCATCTCCAGGTCCTCGTAGTGCCGGCGGGCCTCGGTCTGGGCCCGGCGGATCGCCTTCGACAGGTGCGTCATGTCCACCACGCCCTTGAAACGCTGGTCCTCGCCGACGACGCAACACTTCGAGGATGCGCTCTGGACCATGACCTCGAGAGCGCTGAAGAGCGTGTCGCCGGAATCGAGCTGCTCGTCGACCGGGTCGCCGGCCTGGGCGAGGTCGCCGTCACCGGTGAGGGCTCCGCGATCGAGCCATCGTGTCGGCGCTCCCCGCTCGTCGGTCAGGATGATCCAGTCCTCGCCGCTGCTCTCCAGCAGGCGCAGGCCGTCCTGGGCCGAGTCGCTGATCGAGATGCTCGGGTAGTCGGACAGCGTGAGGGAGGAGCCGACCTTGAGGAAGTTCAGGCCCTTGATGGTCGAGCCGTTGCCGATGAAGTCGTTGACGAAATCGTCGACCGGGTAGGCCAGGATCCGCTCCGGGGTGTCGATCTGGCGGATCTTGCTGCGTTCCCCGAGGATCGCGATCCGGTCACCCATCTTGATCGCCTCGTCGATGTCGTGGGTGACGAAGACGATCGTCTTGCGCAGCTGGCTCTGCAGCCGCAGGAACTCGTTCTGCAGCCGCTCACGGGTGATGGGGTCGATCGCGCCGAACGGCTCGTCCATCAACATGATGTCGGGGTCGGCACCGAGGGCGCGCGCCACACCGACCCGCTGCGCCTGGCCCCCCGAGAGCTCCTTGGGATAGCGGTCGCGGTACTGCTCAGGGTCGAGGCCGACCATCTCGAGCAGCTCCTCGGTGCGCTCGTGCGCCTGCTTCTTGTCCCAGCCGACCATGCGCGGCACCGTGGCGATGTTCTCGGAGATCGTCTGGTGCGGGAACAGTCCGATCTGCTGGATCACGTAGCCGATCCGGCGGCGCAGCTTGTCGGCGTTGCCCTTGGTGACGTCCTCGCCGTCGAGCAGGATCCGACCGGCGCTCGGCTCGATCATCCGGTTGATGAGACGCAGGGTCGTGCTCTTGCCACAGCCGGACGGGCCTACCAGGACGAGGATCTCCCCCTCGTACACGTCCAGCGTCAGCTCTTCGACAGCAGCCGTCTTGCTGCCGGGGTAGACCTTGGCGACGCGGTCGAGGTGGATCTTCGGTTCCGAGCTCATGGAAATCCCTTCAAGAGGTGAGTGCTGATCTGACTGCGGTCAGATCCGCAGGCCGCGAGGCGTGGTGAAGCGCTGCAGGAGGGCGAAGGCCGTGTCGAGCAGCAGCCCGAGAAGCACGGTGAACACCACGCCGGTCCACACCGAGTAGCTGGCAAAGGGGAAGCCCAGCGAGTTCACGCCAGTGCGGATGAACTCACCGAGACCGTCGCCGCCCACGAGCACGGCGATGGCTGCGATACCCACGACCATCAGGCTGGAGACCCGGATCCCAGCCATGATCACCGGCCAGGCGAGTGGCAGTCGCACGCGGATGAGCTGCTGCGACCAGCTCATGCCCATGCCTTTGGCGGACTCCACCACCGCGGGACTCACCGAGTCCATGCCGGTCACGGTGTTGCGCAGGATCGGGAGGATCGCGTAGAGGAACAACGCCATCATCGCGGGCAGGTTGCCGATGCCCACCAGGGGGACGAAGAGCGCGAACAGGGCCAGCGAGGGGATGGTCAGGAAGACACCGGAGAGGCCGAGCACGAGGCTCCGCAGCACGGTGTAGCGGTACACGAGCACTCCCAGCACCACCGAGAAGATCGTGCCGAGAGCGATGACGACGAGGACGATCCGCGCATGAGCGAGAGACTCCTCGAGGATGAAGTCGGAGTTGTCCTGGACGTAGGTGAACCACTCCTGAAGAGCCTCCACGGGTTCCTTCCTCGTGCTTGAGACAAGTGGGAGCACCGCGCTGTGAAACGATGCTGAGAGCCGTCAGTATGCCCGAACGGCAGCCGACGCCCCGGAAAACCGCGTCCAGCCGGCGTGAGGGGCGCCGGTCAGAGGACGCCGCGGGGGCGGAGCTGGACCGAGATCCTGGGGCCGCAGGGTGCGCTGCTCTTGGGGACGGCGTGCTCCCACGTGCGCTGGCACGAGCCACCCATGACCAGGAGGTCGCCGTGGCCGAGCGTGAAGGTCCGCGTCAGTCCGGCCAGCGAGTCGACAGAGTCCGGGCGGGGGCGCAGCTGGAGTCGCCGCGGCTCGCCGAGGGACAGGATCGCGATGATCGTGTCCGTGGTGCGACCCCGCCCGATCCGGTCGCCGTGCCACGCCACCGAGTCGCGGCCGTCGCGGTAGAGGCAGAGCCCGCTCGTCACGAACCGCTCGCCCAGCTCGGGTTCGTAGTGGTCACTCAGCTGCTCGCGCACGCCGGTCAGTGCCGGGTGGGGCAGCTCCTCGCCGGCCCCGTAGTGCGCCAGCAGTCGGGGCACGTCGACGATCCGGTCGTACATCTGGCGACGCTCGGCCTGCCAGGGCACCGCGCGGAGCAGCTCCAGGAACACCTCGTCGGCCCCGGTGAGCCAGCCCGGGCAATGGTCCACCCAGGCCCCCCGTGCCAGCGTCGTACGACGGAGCCGGCCGGCCAGGGCACTCGACGGCCCGGCGTCGGGGGAGTCCGGCGGGTCGAAGAGCGACGACTGGAGCGTGAGCGCCATACCGCTCACACTAGCACCTGTTCGAACACCTGTGCGAGTCGCTGCTGACGCCTCCCGGGTCGCACGCGGTCGCTCACGCCGCGCCACGCGCCCGCCGCCCGCTGAGGTGACAAAACGCAGTGGAGCCGGTGCTGCCGCACTCGGTAGCGTCGGGGCTCAGGTCCCCCAGCCCGAGGATGTGCCCGTGTCCGCTGCCGCTCCCGCCCGTGCCGCCGCCGGTGAGGTCGCCGCGCGCGTCGTGGACCTCCACAAGACCTACGGCGAGGGGGACGCCGAGGTGCGCGCCCTCGACGGCGTCACCCTCGACCTCCGCGCCGGTGAGTTCACCGCGGTCATGGGGCCGTCGGGCTCAGGCAAGTCGACGCTCATGCACTGTTGCGCCGCGCTCGACACCGCGACCTCGGGGTCGGTCTTCATCGGGGACACCGAGCTGTCCCGTCTGAAGGACAAGCAGCTGACCGTGCTGCGGCGCACCCAGGTCGGCTTCGTCTTCCAGTCCTTCAACCTGGTTCCGACGCTGACCGCTCAGGAGAACATCTTGCTCCCGCTGGCGATCGCCGGTCGCAAGCCGGAGCCCGGGTGGTACGACACCGTCATCGACACCGTCGCCCTGCGTGACCGCCTGGGCCACCGCCCCAACGAGCTCTCCGGCGGGCAGCAGCAGCGCGTCGCAGTGGCCCGCGCGTTGGCCAGCCGACCCTCGATCGTCTTCGCCGACGAGCCCACCGGAAACCTCGACTCCCGCTCCGGGGCCGAGGTGCTGAGCCTGCTCAAGCGCTCGGTGGACGAGTTCGGCCAGACCATCGTCATGGTCACCCACGACCCTGTCGCGGCGGGTTACACCGACCGCGTGGTCTTCCTCGCCGACGGCAAGGTCGTCGACGAGATGCGCGACCCCACCGCGGAGAAGGTGCTGGAGAAGATGGCGCTCTTCACCCAGCCGGCCGGGGCCCGTCACACCGCTCCGCCGAGCGAAGGTGCGTGAGTCGTGCTTCGCGTGACCCTGCGCAACCTGCTGGCCCGCAAGGTCCGGCTGCTGCTCAGCGCTTTCGCGATCGTCCTGGGCGTCGCCTTCGTGGCAGGCACGCTCGTGTTCACCAACGCCATGGGTGGCGCCTTCGACGACATCATCGAGGGCTCGACCTCCGACGTCGAGGTGGCCTACCCGGGGGCGACGGACTTCGACTCGGTGCAGGACGCCCGCACCATCGACGCCTCGGTCGTCGACGACCTGGAGGCGCTCCCGGAGGTCGCCGAGGTCTACGCGAACGTGAACCTGCAGAACGTCTACCTCATCGGCGAGGACGACAAGGTCGTCGGTGGCAACGGCCCGCCCGGGCTCGGCTTCAACGAGAACGGCGCGATCAACGTCGCCGGGGACCCGATCGTGGAGTACGTCGACGGTGGTGCGCCGAGCGGCCCCGGCGAGGTCGCGCTCGACGAGGCCGCTGCCGAGAAGGGCGGTTACGTCGTCGGCGACGAGGTGAAGGTGACGACCCCCGGGGAGCCGCCGGTGATGACCGCGGAGCTCACCGGCGTCGTGCGGTTCGCATCGGGCACCAACGGCGCCACCCTGACGATCTTCGAGACCGGAGCGGCGCAGGAGCAGTTCCTCGGCGGGAAGGACGTCTTCAGCTCGATCACGATGCGCGCCGCCGAGGGCGTCAGTCAGGCGGAGCTCGCCGCGGCGGTCGAGCCGGCGGTGCCCGCCGATCTGCAGGTGCGCACCGGCGACGAGATCGTGAAGGTCAACAAGGAGGGCCTCGACGAGGTCCTGGGCTTCATCACGACCTTCCTGCTGGTCTTCGCCGGGGTGGCGCTCGTGGTCGGGGTGTTCCTGATCATCAACACCTTCTCGATCCTGGTCGCCCAGCGCAGCCGCGAGCTGGCGCTGCTGCGGGCCCTGGGTGCCTCGCGCAAGCAGGTCAACCGCTCGGTCCTGCTCGAGGCCGTGGTCGTGGGGCTGATCGGCTCGACGGTCGGCCTCGGGGTGGGATACCTGCTCGCCCTCGGGCTGCGGTGGCTCTTCGGCACCTTCGGTCTCGACCTCGGGGGGGCGGACTTCCCCATGACGACGACCGCGGTGGTGGCGTCGTACGTCGTCGGCCTGGGCGTGACGTCGGTCGCCGGGCTGCTCCCGGCGCGGAGGGCCAGCCGGATCACGCCGATCGCGGCGCTGCGCGACGACGTCGCGCTGCCGGAGGGGACGCTGCGCAGGCGCGTCCTCATCGGTCTGACTCTCTTCGCCGTCGGTGCGGGCCTCATGGCCGGCGGGTTCCAGGTCGACGACGGCACGACCGGGCTGTCGCTGATCGGGGGCGGCATCCTGGCCATGCTCGTCGGCGTCTCCTTGGCCAGCGCCTTCCTCGGTCGCCCGCTGATCCTGTTCTTCGGCTTCCTCTACCGCCGGGTCTTCGGCGAGGTCGGCAACCTGGCCACGGAGAACGCGCTGCGCAACCCGCGTCGGACCGCCGCCACGGCGAGCGCCCTCATGATCGGTCTGGCGCTGATGTCGCTCATGGCCGTCTTCGGGGCGAGCGCCTCGGCCAGCACCCGGTCGACCATCGAGAAGGTCGTCACGTCGCAGTTCATCATCAGCAACGTCATCGGCCAGCCGTTCTCGCCCGGCATCGCCGAGCAGGTCGGCGAGCTGGACGGTGTCTCCTCGGTGGCCTCGATGCGCCAGGCCTACGTCGACGTGGACGGGTCCGGGTCGGCCGTCGGCGGCATCGACCCGGACGCCTTCGGCGTCGAGCTCGCGCTGCCCGTGGAGGAGGGGTCGCTGCAGGACCTGCGCGACGGGACGGTCGCGGTCGACGCCGGCACGGCTCGCGGTGCCGACCTCGCGGTGGGCGACACCGTCGAGGTCACGTTCCAAGCCGGCAAGCGGGAGCTGGAGGTGGTGGCGCTCTTCCCCGCGGGGCAGGGGCTGGGGTTCTCCCACCTGACGACGCAGCAGACGCTCGAGGACGGCGGGTTGGCGCCCGTGGACGCGTTCGTCTACGTCGTCAAGGACACCGACGCCGACACCGACGAGGTCCGCGCGGCCATCGAGAAGGTCATCGCGGACCAGCCCACGGTCACGGTCAAGGACCCCGAGGGCTACGCCGCGGAGCAGCAGGAGCAGATCAACCAGTTCCTGTCCTTCATCTACGGGTTGCTCGGGCTCTCCGTCATCATCGCGATCCTCGGCGTGGTCAACACCCTGAGCCTGTCGGTCATCGAGCGCACCCGCGAGGTCGGCCTGCTGCGGGCGGTGGGGGTGACCCGTCGGCAGCTGCGACGCATGGTGATCCTCGAGGCGGTGGTCATCGCCGTCTTCGGTGGTCTGCTCGGCGTCATCATGGGCACCGGCTTCGGCTCCGCGGTGGTGATCGCGCTCGAGGACCAGGGACTCTCGGACCTGGCCATTCCCTGGCCCGTGCTCGTGACCTTCGTCGTGGTCTCGGGCATTCTGGGCGTTCTTGCTGCGCTATTCCCGGCATTCCGGGCAGCTCGTCTCAATGTGCTCCAGGCAATTACTGCTCAGTAGCAGCCCGATCGCGCCATATCACCTCGACACGCCGCCGACCTACACTCAGACGTGCCACAGTGACAGGGTCAGATCGCGAAGGAGACACGCTCATGGGAGAAGCGGCTGTCGTCACTCGCGCCACCTCGGGCACTGGCGCAGGATCACCGGTCCACAAGCACGTCCAGGTGCGCGAGTACGTCCGCGCGCTGGTGGAGGGGGCCGAAGCCGGCACCCCGGCGCCGTCCGAGCGCGAGCTCGTGCAGTACTTCGGTGTCGCCCGCATGACGGTGCGCCAGGCGCTCGACGCGCTGGTCACCGAGGGGCTGCTGGAGCGGGTCCCCGGTCGCGGCACCTTCGTGGCCGACCAGCGCCACGAGCAGAGCATGCGCCTGCACGGCTACACCGAGGAGATGCGCCACCGTGGGCTCCGGCCCGCCTCGCGCACCCTGCTGGCACGCCTCGAGGCCGCCGGTCCCGGCGTGGCCCGGGCTCTCGAGCTCGCTGTCGGGGAGTCGGTCGTGCACTGGCAGCGCATGCGGCTGGCCGACAACGCCCCGATGTGCGTCGAGGACGCCTTCCTCAAGGCAGCGATGGTGCCCGGGCTCGTCGATCACCTCCCGGAGTCCCTCTACGAGGACCTGGCGCGCCGGGACCTGGCCCCGACGTGGGGCGAGGACTCGGTCGACGCCGGCCTGGCCAAGGACCCCGAGGCCCGACTGCTCGGCATCGCCGAGGGCAGCCCCGTGCTCCGGGTCGCCCGTCGCGCCTTCTCCGGGCGGACGCCCGTCGAGGTGTCTCGCTCCACCTACCGCGCGGACCGGTTCACCCTCTGGATCCCGATGAGTCGCCAACCCGGTCCCGCCCACTGATCCTCGTCGGCCCCCCGGGGCGCGGACAAACCTTCGACCAACCTGTGCGGGCTACCCTCGCGGCGTGACTCGGGTGAGCGGACTCCTGCTGGCGGCCGGGGCCGGTCGTCGCATGGGCCGCCCGAAGGCGCTGCTGCGCGACGCCGAGGACCGGCCGCTGCTCGTCGGCGCCGTCGAGGCGCTGCGCGGTGGCGGGTGCGAGGAGGTCGTCGTGGTGCTGGGGGCCGAGGCCGACCGGGCGCGGGCGTTGCTCACCGAGCACGCGTCCCGGTGGCCCGCCGACGCCGTCCGCGCCGTGCGGGCCGACGACTGGGACCGCGGCATGGCCGCCTCGCTGGCCGCCGGCCTCGCAGCAACGGGCCCTGCAGCACCGGGCCCTGCAGCAACGGGCCCTGCAGCAACGGGCCCTGCACCCGCGGGGGACCCTCCGGACGCGCTGGTCGTGCTGCTCGTCGACCTGCCGGACGTCGGGGCCGCCGTCGTCACCCGGGTGGTCGAGGCCTGGCGGAGAGGCGCTCCCGGCCACGGTGCCGGCCACGGCAGGGTCGCCCGCGCGACGTACGGCGGGCAGCCGGGGCACCCGGTCCTGCTGGGGCGCGACCACCAGGTCGCCCTGGCCGCTGAGGTGGCGCAGGCGCTGAGGACCCCGGGACCCGTCGACTTCGGCGCCCGGCACTATCTCGACGCACTCGACGCACTCGACGCACTCGATGGGCGCGAGGTGGCGCTCGTGGAGTGCGGCGACCTCGCGACCGGCCACGACGTCGACCGACCGGAGGACCTCCTGTGACCGACCCGACCCTTACCGCCCCCGGATCGCCGGAGGAGCTGGCCGAGCGACTCGGCGGCACCGGATACCTGTGCGACGACGCCTTGGCGACCGTGGGCTTCCTCGCCCTGGACCTGGCGCGGCCGCTGCTGCTCGAGGGAGAGCCCGGCACCGGGAAGACGGCGCTGGCCGAGGCGCTGGCGGAGTCCATGGGGGTGCCGCTGATCCGGCTGCAGTGCTACGAGGGGATCGACGCCAGCCAGGCGCTCTACGACTGGGACTTCCCGCGCCAGATCCTGCACCTGCGCGCCATCGAGTCCAGCGCGTCGACCCGCGACGTGACCGAGGTCGAGGACTCGCTGTTCTCCGACCGCTTCCTGCTCGCCCGCCCTGTGCTCCGTGCGCTGCAGGAGAGCCCGGCGGTGCTGCTGGTCGACGAGATCGACCGCGCCGACGACGAGTTCGAGGCGTTCCTGCTCGAAGTGCTCTCGACGTTCCAGGTCACCATCCCCGAGCTCGGCACCGTCACCGCCGCCGTGCCCCCGGTCGTGGTGCTGACCTCGAACCGCACACGCGAGCTCCACGACGCCCTCAAGCGCCGCTGCCTCTACCACTGGATCGACCACCCGGGGCTGGAGCGGGAGGTCGCGATCGTGCGCTCGCGCGCCCCCGAGGTGCCCGAGGTGCTGGCCCAGCAGGTGGTCGCGCTCGTCCAGCGGCTGCGCACCGCCGACCTGCTCAAGGCGCCGGGCGTGGCCGAGACGCTCGACTGGGCGCGAGCCCTGGACCGGCTCGGTGCCCGCGAGCTCGACGTGGAGACCGCGGCCCGCACGCTGGGGGCCGTGCTCAAGCACCGTGAGGACACCGACCGGGTGCGGGCCTCGCTGGAGCGGATGCTGGCGTGAGCCCGTCCCCGTCCCCGTCCCCGTCCCCGTCGGTGTCAGTGTCCGCCGCCCTCGACGGCGTCCTGCCCGGGACGCCGCCCGAGGTGTGGCTGCTCGGCTTCACCCGGGCCCTGCGGGCGGCCGGGGTCGCGGTGACCTCCGACCGCAGCCAGACGTTCCTGCGTGCCGTCACGCGCGTGGGACTCGCGGCGGACCGCGGCGTCTACTGGGCCGGCCGGGCCACTCTGTGCTCCGGACCGGAGGACCTCGAGCGCTACGACCAGGTGTTCAGCGCGTGGTTCCTCGCCGACGAGCAGGAGCAGCGCGGCGCCGCCCGCGAGAACCCGCCGGCCGTGAGCCAGGCCGCGCTCGACCTGGAGGAGGTCACCGGTGAGTCGGGCGAGTCCGAGGACGCCGAGGTCGCCGCCAGTGCCACCGAGGTGTTGCGGCACCGCGACGTCGCGACCCTCGACGCCGGTGAGCGGGCCCGGTTGAACGGGCTCTTCGCGACCCTGCAGCCGGAGGCGCCCACGCGCACGTCGTACCGCCGGACGCCGGCGCGACGCGGCACCGTCGACACCTCCGCCACCCTGCGCCGCACGCTGCGCCAGCTCGGCGAGCCGGTCGACATCGCCTGGCGTTCGCGGTCGACGCGCGCACGACGGATCGTGCTGCTGGTCGACGTGTCCGGGTCGATGAGCCGCTACGCCGACGCCCTGCTGCGGCTGAGCCACCGCATCGGCAGCGCTGTCGGGGTCGGCGGCACCGAGGTCTTCAGCGTCGGCACCCGCGTCACGCGGCTGACCCGCGCGATGCACCTGCGCGACGGCGACCGGGCGCTGGTCGCCGCCGGTGAGGCCGTGCCGGACTGGTCCGGCGGCACCCGGCTGGGGGAGGGGCTGCGCGTTTTCCTCGACCGTTGGGGGCAGCGCGGGCTCGTCCGGGGCGCGGTCGTGGTGCTGTTCAGCGACGGCTGGGAGCGGGGCGAGACGGCGCTGCTGGCCGAGCAGATGTCGCGGCTGCACCGGTTGGCGCACCGCGTGGTGTGGGTCAACCCGCACAAGGGGCAGGCCGGCTACCAGCCGGTGCAGCAGGGGATGGTGGCGGCGCTGCCGCACGTCGACGAGTTCGTGGCCGGTCACTCCGTGGCGGCCTTCGAGAGGGTGCTGGAGGTGATCGCGGATGCGTGAGGTGATCGAGCCGCTCGTCGGCTGGTGGCGTGAGGGCAGGACGGTCGGGATGGGCACGGTGGTGGCGACGTTCCGCTCCGCGCCCCGCCCGCCGGGTGCCTCGATGCTGGTGGGCCCGGACGGGTCGGCTGTCGGGTCGGTGTCCGGCGGGTGCGTCGAGGGAGCCGTCTACGAGCTGGCGCAGACCGTGGTCGCCGAGGGCCGTCCGCGCCTGCGCCGCTACGGCGTCAGCGACGACGACGCGTTCGAGGTGGGCCTCACGTGCGGCGGCATCCTCGACGTCTACGTCGAGAAGGTCGACCGGGCGTCCTTCCCCGAGCTGGGGTCGATCGCCGACGACCTGGCCGCCGACCGTCCCGTCGCGGTCGCGACCGTGGTCGACCACCCGGACGGTTCCCGCGTGGGGGCCCGCATGGTGCTGCGACCCGGCCAGCCGAGGATCGGGACGCTGGGCGGCGAGCGGGTCGACGCGGCGGTGGCCGACGACGCCTCCGGCCTGCTGGCCAACGGCACCAGCGGCGTGCTGACCTACGGCCCCGACGGGGAGCGGCGCGGCGAGGGGATGCGCGTCTTCGTGTGGGGCTTCGCCCCGCAGCCGCGGATGATCGTGTTCGGCGCGATCGACTTCGCGGCCGCGGTGGCGCGCATCGGCGGGTTCCTGGGCTACAAGGTCACGGTGTGCGACGCGCGCCCGATTTTCGCGACCGCGACCCGGTTCCCCTCCGCCGACGAGGTCGTCGTCGACTGGCCCCACCGCTACCTCGCCGCCGAGCAGGAGTCGGGTCGCCTCGACGCCCGCACGGTCGTCTGCGTGCTGACCCACGACCCCAAGTTCGACGTACCGGTGCTGGAGGTGGCGCTGCGGCTGCCCGAGGTGGGCTACGTCGGGGCGATGGGGTCGCGGCGCACCCACGAGGACCGGTTGACGCGCCTGGCCGAGGCGGGGCTCACCGAGCCCGAGCTGGCGCGGCTGTCGTCACCGATCGGACTCGACCTCGGCGCTCGGACCCCCGAGGAGACCGCGGTCTCGATCGCCGCCGAGATCATCGCCGCGCGGTGGGGTGGCGGCGGGGCCCGGCTCATGGAGCTCAGCGGCCGCATCCACCACGACGCCGACCTCGGCGCCGACGTACCCGCCGGCCTGCCCGCCGGCGTGCCTGGCGACGTGCCCGCCGACCTGGCCGCCGAGGGCTGACGCTCCGGCCGGACGGCGAGGACGCCGGTGCCCCCACTTGCGTTGTCGGATAGCGTGACCGGCATCACAGCGGTACGAACGGACCACCCCGGCGCGGGGTGAGAGGCAGAGCATGAGCGACGTCCACCCGCACAGCGACCTGAAGGCCCGACGCCTCGATGCCGCGCGCGCCTGGAGCCGTTTCGTCGAGCGGGGCGAGCGGGTCGAGACGGTCGAGACGGTCGTCCGTCCCGAGATCCTCCACAGCTGGAGCCGCAGCGGCGAGGCGGTCGCCACAAACCTCACCGAGGCTCCGATGGACGACGAGTCTGACACCCAGGCCTCCTTCCGCGGGTCCCCGCTGCAGGTGGCCGTCGAACGGGTGGAGGACGAGCTGCGGCGTACGGCGGAGGACGGCGACCTGGTCCTGGCCCTGACCGACGCCGACACCCGGATCCTGTGGACCTACGGCGGCCGCGTGATGCGCCGCAAGGCCGAGAGCGTCAACTTCGTGGCCGGCGCCCGCTGGGACGAGTCCAGCGTCGGCACCAACGCGCTGGCACTCGCGATGCGCGACGGCTCCCCGTCGATGGTGTTCAGCGCCGAGCACTACTCCCCGATCGTGCACAACTGGGTGTGCTGGGCCGCACCCGTCCACGACCCGGTCACCGGGCAGCAGCTCGGGGTCATCGACCTCTCGACGACCTGGGACCGCACCCACCCGATCGGTCTGGCGACGGCCCGGATGATGGCGCGGATGATCGAGAGTGCCATCCCGGCCAGCGACTGGCGCCCCGGACCGGAGCACGCCACCACGGTGCAGCCCGGCCTGGCGCTCACCCTGCTCGGCACCGCCGAGACGTGGCTCGACGGGCGCCGGCTGCTGCTCAACCGGCGCCAGACCGAGATCCTGGCGCTGCTGGCGCTGCATCCCGAGGGAGTGTCGACCGAGCAGCTGCACGCCCTGCTGTACGGCGACGAGGCCGTCACCGTCTCGACGCTCAAGGCCGAGGTGTCCCACCTGCGCAGCGCCCTCGGCGGGCAGCTCGCCTCCCGGCCCTACCGGCTCACCGTCCCGGTGGTGACCGACGTGGACGCGGTGCTGCGCCGGGTCCGCCGCGGGGACGTCCGTGCCGCGGTCGAGGCCTACGGCGGCGACCTCCTGCCGGGGTCGAACAGCCCGGCCCTGTGCGAGCTGGGCGACTACGTCGCGGTGGCGCTGCGCGAGGCCCTCATGGCCAACCCGGAGCCCGACGCGGTGCTGCGCTACACCGAGCGGTCGCCGTACGACACCGAGGTCGTCGAGGTCTGCCTCGCCACCCTCGGGACGCGCCCGCACCCGAGCCGGCCGCTGCTCAAGGCCCGGCTCGCCGCCGCCCGCACCTGACATTGGGTCGCCGGCTGCTCGCGGTTTCCCATGGTATGCAGGCAAGTTGGCACTCCCCATGGTGTCCGGAGCATGGGGAGTGCCAGTTTGGCTGCATACCTTGAGAAACCGGCAAGCCCCACGTGACCGGTGTCACGATCAGCCAACCTTCCGCCAACCTCGGACACCTAGGTTCGGGAGCGCTCGGTAGACATCCGCTATCCCCGGGAGGCGCCCACATGGCCAAGATCGAACTCACCGTCGACGGGGGGCGGGTCAGCGAGGACGTCGAGCCCCGCATGCTCCTGGTCCAGCTGCTTCGCGAGCGCCTGGGCAAGACCGGCACCGTGATCGGCTGCGACACCAGCAACTGTGGTGCCTGCACCGTGCACCTCGACGGCCGCAGCGTGAAGTCCTGCAACATGCTGGCCGTGCAGGCCGACGGGGCCGAGGTGACCACGATCGAGGGCCTGGCCGACGGCGACACCCTCCACCCGGTGCAGGAGGCGTTCCGGGAGTGCCACGGTCTGCAGTGCGGCTACTGCACCCCGGGCATGATCATGCAGTCGATCGACCTGCTCAACGAGAACCCGCAGCCCAGCGAGGAGGCCATCCGCCACGGGCTGGAAGGCAACCTGTGCCGCTGCACCGGATACCACAACATCGTGCGTGCCGTGCAGCACGCCTCCGGCGTCGCCACCGACGACGTCCCGAAGTACGAGGGGAGCGCCCAGTGACCACCACCGCCAACGAGTCCCGCAAGGCCGAGGTCGGCGCGGCGCGCCGCCGCAAGGAGGACCAGCGCCTCATCACCGGCCGCACGCGCTGGACCGACAACATCACCCCCACCGGCACGCTGCACCTGGCCATGGTGCGCAGCCCCTTCGCCCACGCGAAGATCACCGCCATCGAAGCCACCGAGGCCAGGAACGCGCCCAACGTGGTCGCGGTCTTCACCGGCGCCGAGGTCGCCGAGGAGCAGGGCACGCTGATCACCGCGTGGCCGCTCAACGACGAGCAGAAGGCCCCGAACCACGCCCCGATCGCGGTCGACCGCGTCGCCTTCGCCGGCGAGATCGTGGCCGTGGTCGCGGCCCGCAGCGCGGCCGCCGCCCGCGACGCCGCCGAGCTGGTCGAGGTCGACTACGAGGAGCTGCCGGCCGCCATCGACCTGGCCGCCGCCGCCGCCGACGAGGTGCTCGCGCACCCCGACCTCGGCACCAACAAGAGCGCCTTCTGGCAGCTCGACTCCGCCGGGCAGGGCTCCGGCGGTGACGTCAACGAGGCCATCGCGACGGCCACGTCCGACGGCATCCTCATCGAGCGCGAGTACCGCCAGCAGCGGCTCATCCCTGCCTTCATGGAGCCCCGCTCCTGCGTCGTGGACCCGAGCGGCGAGCAGATCACGATGTACTCCAGCACCCAGGTGCCGCACATCCTGCGCTTCGCGCTGGCCGCCACCACCGGCGTCCCGGAGTCGAAGATCCGGGTCATCGCCCCCGACGTCGGCGGCGGGTTCGGTGGCAAGCTGGCCTGTGCGGCGGAGGAGTGGATCACCTTCCTCGCCGCCCGCAAGACCGGCAAGCCCTGCAAGTGGACCGAGACCCGCTCGGAGTCGCTGGTCTCCGGCCACCACGGTCGCGACCAGATCCAGAAGCTGACGTTGGCCGCGACCAAGGAGGGCCGGGTCACCGGCCTCAAGGTCGACCTCATCGCCGACATGGGTGCCTACATCGCGCTCGTCGGCGGTGGCGTCCCGGTGCTCGGCGCCTGGATGTTCAACGCGATCTACAAGTTCGACTCCTACCAGTTCAACTGCACCACGGTGCTCACGAACAAGACCTACGTCGACGCCTACCGCGGCGCCGGCCGGCCGGAGGCGACGTACGCCATCGAGCGGCTCATGGACGAGCTCGCGGCCGAGGTGGGTGTCGACCCGCTCGAGATCCGCGAGATGAACTGGATCACCAAGGACGAGTTCCCCTTCACCTCGGTCGCCGGGATGGAGTACGACTCCGGCAACTACGAGGCCGCCACCGCGCGGGCCAAGGAGATGTTCGGCTACGACGAGCTGCGGGCCGAGCAGAAGCGACGCCGTGAGAGCAAGGACCCGGTGCAGCTCGGCATCGGCGTCTCGACCTTCACCGAGATGTGCGGTCTCGCCCCGTCGAGGGTGCTGGGCGAGCTCAACTACGCCGCCGGCGGCTGGGAGCACGCGGAGGTCCGCATGCTGCCCACCGGCACCGTCGAGGTCGTCACCGGCACCTCGCCGCACGGCCAGGGCCACGAGACGGCCTGGAGCCAGATCGTGGCGGACCGGCTCGGCGTGCCGTTCGAGGACATCGAGATCCTCCACGGAGACACCCAGAGCTCTCCGCGCGGGCTCGACAGCTACGGCTCGCGCTCGTTGGTCGTCGGCGGCGAGGCCGTGGTCCGCGCTGCGGACCGCATCGTCGAGAAGGCCAAGCCGATCGCCGCGCACCTGCTCGAGGCCTCCGAGGACGACCTCGAGTTCGCCGACGGCCGGTTCTCCGTCCGGGGCACCGACCAGGGCGTCACCATCCAGGAGACCGCGATGGCGGCGTTCACCGGGCACAACCTGCCCGACGGCATGGAGCCGAACCTGGACGCGTCGTCGACCTTCGACCCGGTCAACTTCTCCTTCCCGCACGGCACCCACCTGTGCGCGATGGAGATCGACACCGAGACCGGCGCCTCGACGATGCGCAAGTACGTCTGCGTCGACGACATCGGCACCATCGTCAACCCGCTGATCGTCTCGGGGCAGGTCCACGGCGGCCTGGTGCAGGGCATCGCGCAGGCACTGTGGGAGGAGGCGGTGTACGACGAGGCCGGCACGCTCGTGACGGGCTCCTTCGTCGACTACACGTTGCCGACCTCGGCCGACACGATCTCGTTCGAGACCGACCACACGGTGTCGAAGGCGACCTCCAACACGCTCGGCACCAAGGGCGTCGGCGAGGCCGGCACCATCGCCTCGACGCCGGCCGTGGTCAACGCCGTCGTCGACGCGCTGCGGCCGATGGGCGTGCACGACATCCGCATGCCCTGCACCCCTGAGCGGGTGTTCCGGGCCATCCAGAGTGCCGGTGACGGCGGTGCGGTGGACGCGGCTCCGGCCGCGCAGCAGCCCCACTTCGACACCGACAGCCCCAACCAGGATCCCAGCGTGGGCTCGTCCGAAGGAGACGTCCAGTGATCCCCGCCGCGTTCGACTACAAGGCCCCCACCTCCGTCGAGGAGGCTCTCCAGCTGCTGGCCGAGGCCGGTGACGACGCCAAGGTGATGGCCGGTGGCCAGAGCCTGATCCCGGTCCTCCGGATGCGGCTCAACGCCCCGGAGCTGCTCGTGGACCTCGGCAGGATCGAGGCGCTCCGCTCCATCCGCGACGACGGCGAGACGATCGTCATCGGGTCGATGGCGACGTACCAGCAGATCCTCGACGACGCCTCGATCGCGGAGCACCTCGGCCTGCTGGCCAAGGCGACCGCGACCGTGGCCGACCCGCAGATCCGGCACCGCGGCACCCTGGGAGGCGCGCTCTCGCACGCCGACCCGGCCGGGGACCTGGGGGCTCCCACGCTGGCGCTCGGGGCCACGATGGTGATCGCTGGTTCCGGCGGCAGCCGGGAGGTGGCGGCGACCGACTTCTTCACCGGTCTCTTCGAGACCGCGGTGGCCGAGGGCGAGCTGCTCACCGAGATCCGCATCCCCAAGCACACCGGCTGGGGCTCGCACTACGAGAAGTTCGTCCGGGTCTCCCACCAGTGGTCCATCGTCGCGGTCGCCGCCGCGGTGAAGGCTGAGGGCGGGAGGATCAGCGACGCGCGGGTCGGCCTGACCAACATGGGCGACCGGCCGTTGCGGGCGACCTCGGTGGAGCAGGCGCTCGTGGGCGCCGACGCGACCGAGGACGCCGTACGCGCGGCCGTGGCGTCGGTGGCCGAGGGCACCAACCCGCCCAGCGACCTCAACGGCGACGCGGACTACCGGCGCACGATCCTGCCGGTGCTCACGCGTCGGGCCGTGCTCGCCGCCGCGGGGGCGTGAGTCGGTGGACCTGAACCACACCTTCACCGTCCCGGCGGACAGGGCGACCGCCTGGGCGGCGTTCGAGGACATCTCCTCGGTCGCCGAGTGCTTCCCCGGCGCCCGGGTCACCTCGTTCGAGGGCGACGAGTTCACCGGCACCTGCAAGGTGAAGCTGGGCCCGATCGCGCTGCAGTACTCCGGGCAAGGGTCCTTCATCGAGCGTGACGCCGAGGCCGGCAAGCTCGTCTTCGACGCCAAGGGCCGTGACAAGCGGGGCAACGGCACCGCCGGGGCGAAGGTGACCGCGACCTTCCACGAGGAGGGCCCGACGTCCACGCGCGTCGACGTCCACACCGACATGCAGATCACCGGGAAGCCGGCGCAATTCGGCCGCGGCGTGATGCAGGACGTGTCCGACAAGCTGCTCGGGCAGTTCGTGGTGTGCCTGCAGTCGAAGGTGGGGGCGGCTCCGGCCACGGACGCCGCCGCCGAGGCTGCGCCCCAGGTCGACGCCGCCGCGGCGGCTCCGGGCCCGACCGACACCCCGGCCGTCCCCCCGCCGTCGGCGGGACCGACCGCCGGGGCCGCGACCGGTCCGGTGCCCGGCGGTGCGCCGAAGCTGGCGTCGGTGGGCGCCAACGGAGCCGCTCGCCCGGTCTCGAACGGTACGTCGCCGGTCGCCGCGTCGGCGGGCGGCGACGACGCGCTGGACCTCGGAGCGACGGTCATCCCGATCCTGCTCAAGAGCTACGGCAAGCAGATCGGCATCGGTCTCGCCGTGCTCGTCGTCCTCAAGTGGCTCGTGGGTCGTCGGCACTGACGCTCCGCCGCTGAGGCATCCCCCCGGACACGGCTGGTCCGCGCCGGTCGACCCGGCCCGGACCAGCCGTCCCCGGTTCTGCGCAGGCTCGGCTGGTCCGCACGTCGTTGACGACATGAGGGGGCCGGCCCTGGGTCGTTGACGACGTGAGGAGGCCGGCCCTGGGTCGTTGACGGCGTGAGGCACGCGACGAGACCGCGGAGGTCAGGGTCGGGGTGCGGCGCCGAGCGACCCGAGTGGTGCCACCTCGCGGGCGCTCTCCTCGCACACCCAGGTCGGGTCCGGACCGCCGAGGTCGGGGGAGATGAACACCGCGTGGGTGGCGTCCTCGCAGAGCGGGCAGAGCGGCCAACGTCCGCGGGTCTCAAGCAGGTCGTCCTGCACGTCCTGGGCGACGAGTCCGGCCGCGAAGACGGCACCCTCGGGCCAGGCCTCCACCCAGGTGCGCCGCTGCGCCACCGCGTCCTCGAGGATCGACACCGTCTCGGGCTCGGCCGCCCCGGTGGCGGTGAGGTCGGCCAGCACGAGGGCCCGGGCCGTGGCCAGCGCCGGGTCGACGGCGGGGTCGCTCATCGCAGCAGTTCCCCGAGCGAGGTCGCCGTCGGTGCTGTGCCGTGAGGGTCGCCCGGCAGTCCGCCCAGCTCCTCGGGGAGCGGATGCTGGTGGAGGACGACCAACGAGGTGACCGCCCGGGTGAGGCAGACGTAGAGGCGCCGGAGCCCGGTGACGCGGTCCGGTTCCCCGGCCACGATGCCGGCCGGCTCGAGGAGCACGACGTGGTCGAACTCCAGCCCCTTGGCCAGCGTGGCCGCGACGAGCTCGGTGCGCGGGCCGCTCGGGGCGACGCCCTCGGGCTCATCGGTGGAGACCGGGCCCGGCTGCACCCCGAGCAGGGTGTACGCCGTGCCCTGCGCGTTCAGCGCCGTGACCACGTCGGCCACCAGGGCGTCGGGCACGATCACGCCGACCGATCCGGGACGGCTCAGAGCTTCTTCCACGGCGCGCGGGACCTCGGCCACGGCGTCGGTGGTCCGGCGAAGCTCCATGTCGCCGCGGGCTCGTCGTACGGAGGTGGGCGGGCGCAGACCGGGCGCGATGTGGGGAAGCAGGCGAGCGGCGTACTCGATCACCTCGCCGGGCACACGGAACCCTTTGGTCAGCTCCTCGATGTGGGCCGAGTCCTTGCCGAGGTGGCGCAGCGACTCCAGCCACGAGCGGGTCGCCCACGGGGTGGTGGCCTGCGCCAGGTCGCCGAGGACGGTGACCGAGCCGGTCGTGGCGCGGCGTCCGACGGCGCGCAGCATCATGGGGGAGAGGTCCTGCGCCTCGTCGGTGACGACGTGGCCGAGCGACGCGGTGCGCTCGACGAGGTCGGCCGCCTCGTCGACGAGCACGGCGTCGACCAGGGACCAGCGCACCGAGCCGGCGGCGCGAGCGGGCTTGGTCCAGCGCAGCAGGGCCCGCTCGTCGTCGCTGAGCAGTCCGTCGGAGCAGTCAGCCAGAAATTGTGTGTCAGACAACAGTCGGTGGACGACCTTGGCCGGGTCGACGGCGGGCCAGACGGTGGCAACGTACTTCTTCACCGGCTGGCTGCGCGCCACCGCGTCCTGCACCCGGTCGTCGGGACTGTCGCCCGCCTCCTCCATCGCGAGCAGGATGGCGTGGGCCAGGCGCTGGGGCAGCATGGCGCGCGCGGCGCCGTACCGGACCCCGCGGGCGCGCAGCTCGGCCACGATCTCCTCGACACGGTAGGTCGGGACGCGCCAACGGCGGGCACCGCGCGGGACGACGAGGCCCTCGGTGGGGACAGCCAGGTGGCTCCACACCGCGCGACGGACGACCTCCGCGAGGCGCACGTCACCCTTGAGGGTGGCGACGTCGGCGGCGTCCTCGCCGCTGATCAGGTACGTGGCCTTGACGTCGGTCAGGGTCTTGCCGACCAGCTGCTCGATGGTGGTCTGCTGCGCCTCGATCTCGCCGAGGGCGGGCAGGACGTCGCCGATGTAGCGCAGGAAGCTCTCGTTGGGGCCTACGACGAGGACGCCCTGGCGGCGCAGCTGCTCACGGAAGGCGTAGAGCAGGTACGCCGCGCGGTGCAGCCCGACGGCGGTCTTGCCGGTGCCGGGCGCGCCCTGGACACAGATCGACTCCGACAGGTCGGCGCGGACGATGACGTCCTGCTCGGGCTGGATGGTGGCGACGATGTCGCGCATCGGGCCCACGCGAGGCCGCTCGATCTCCTCCTCGAGGATGCGGGAGTAGTGCTCGCCGGCGTCCGTGGTCGTCTCGTTGGCGCCGGGGTCGGTCGAGGCTCCGCCGAGCCGCTCGTCCTCGAACGCCGTGACCTGTCCGGCCTGGAAGCCGAAGCGGCGCCGGGTGGCGACGCCGAGGGCGTCGCGGGTGCTGGCGCGGTAGAACGGCAGGCTGATCGGGGCTCGCCAGTCGACGACCATCGGGTCGCCGGTCTCGTCGCTGACGTGGCGGCGCCCGATGTAGAACGGGCGACCGGTCTCGGGGTGGTCCGCTGCGTAGTCGAGCCGCCCGAAGAACAGCGGGACGCTCGGGTCGTCCTCGAGCGCCGTGAGGCGCCGCCCCTGGGCGGTCTCGAGCAGCATCCGGCTGACCCAGTCGGCGGCGGCCGAGGAGTCCATGGAGGCGGCGCGCTCCCGCATCCGGGCCAGGTGCGCTCGCGACGAGGTCAGATGGGCGCGCTCGGCCGCCAGCTCGTCAGTGGGCATCCGACGATTCTCGCACCGCCCCGCAACCCCTTGTGGGTGCTGGTTTCACTAGGTACCTAGTGAAACTGGCACTTCCCGCGCGATGCTTCGCTCGGGAAGCGTCGACATCACTAGGTACCTAGTGAATCCAGCAGGGGAGAATCGGGACGTGCGGGAGACGGTGACGGAGGTGCGGCGGCAGGAGGAGCTGGCGCGCGCCGAGCTGGTCGAGATCCGGGCGCTGCTCGACGACGCCTTCGCCGACGACCCGCTCAGCGAGGACGACTGGCAGCACTGCCAGGGCGGCCGGCACGTCCTCACCCGGCAGGACGGACGCCTCGTCGCGTACGCCGCCGTGGTCGAGCGGGTCATGCTGCTCGACGCTCACCCGCTCGCCGTCGGGTACGTCGAAGGGGTCGGCGTCCTGCGCGCGCACAGGCGACGCGGGCTCGGGGGGACCGTGATGGCGCCGATCGAGGCTCTGGTCGGCAGCGACCTGGCCGCGCTGGCGCTGTCGAGCAGCGACGAGGGCCTGCCGTTCTACCTCGCCCGCGGCTGGCGCCCCTGGCCGGGTCGGACGCACGTCGACACCTCGGCCGCCCCGCATCGCCGTCCCCAGCTGCTCCGCACCGCCGAGGAGGACGAGTCGCTCATGGTCTGGCCGCACGGTCCGTTCGCCGACGTCGGCCCCGACAGCGAGATCGCGTGCCGCGCCCGGTCGGGGGCCGACTGGTGAGCCTCGTGGGCGTCCCCCGGGCACGACCACCGAGCCGCCCTGGCGGCGACCGATGAGCGAGCCCATGCTGTCGGCGACCTTCACCGGGGAGCTCTACCTGTGGCAGGCCCGCACGGACTCCTGGACCTTCGTCGACGCACCCGTCGACCTCTCCGACGAGATCCGGGACTCCCTGCCGCTGCCCCCGCGCGGTTTCGGGTCAGTCCGGGTCGAGGTGACGCTGGGCGGCACGACCTGGCGCACCAGCCTCTTTCCCGACAAGGCCAAGGGCGCCTACGTGCTGCCGGTCAAGCGGGCCGTCCTGAAGGCCGAGGACGTCGAGGCCGGCGACGAGGTCACGCTCGCGGTCGACGTACTCGTCTAGGAGCCCGCGCGCCCGGCCCGGGCTGGCTACGCTCGCGCCCATGGCCCTCCTCGACTCCTGGACGCTCGGCGAGCACACGTTCGACGGCACCTCCCACCCGACCTACCGCAAGGGGTCCGGGCCCGGAGTCGTCGTCGTCCACGAGATCCCGGGCGTGACCGAGAACGTCATCAGGTTCGCTGACGAGGTCGTCGCTGCCGGTTTCACCGTGGTGATGCCGCGACTGTTCGGCAGCGAGCCGCCCACGCCGTACACCCCGTCCCAGCTGGCCCGCTCGATGACCCAGGTCTGCATCAGCCGGGAGTTCACCACGCTGTCGACCGGCGAGACGACCCCGATCGCGGGCTGGCTGCGGAGTCTCGCCCGCGAGCTCCACGAGGAGCTCGGCGGTCCGGGCGTCGGCGCGCTCGGGATGTGCTTCACCGGCGGCTTCGCGCTGGCGATGATGGTCGACACCTCCGTGGTCGCGCCCGTGCTGTGCCAGCCGTCGGTGCCCTTCCCCGTCGGCAGGACGCGCGCCGCCGACGTCAACCTCTCGCCGGCCGACCTCGCCGCCGTCAAGGAGCGCGCCGCCGGCGGCTGCGCGGTCATGGGCCTGCGGTTCACCGGCGACGTCGCGGTGGGCACCCGCTTCGACACCCTCACCCGCGAGCTGGGTGAGGCCTTCATCCGCGTCGAGTTCGGTGGTCGCAAGCACTCCACCGTCACCGAGCATCGGCAGCAGGAGGGCGTCGACCGTGTGCTCGCCTTCCTCGAAGAACGCCTCACCCCCGGGCGGCCCGAGACTCATCCGTAGGAATTTCGCGACTAAAGCCCCCAATTCGGACGCCATCCGTCACTGTTGTCCTCGTCGTCCTGATCGGCAGGACCCGCCACGAGAGATCACCACGATGACCCGATTCCCCACCATCAGCGGTCGCCAGACAGCAGGACGCCGGACTCCTGCCCTCACCCTCGGTGCGGGCGTCCTGACCGTGACGCTCGCCGCCGCCGCACTGGGCGCCCCCGCCCACGCCGCAGGCGACCGGGACCGCGACGGGATGCCCAACCGCTGGGAGACCCGCCACGGGCTGGACCCCAACCGAGCGGATGGGGGCGCAGACCGCGACCGCGACGGCCTGACGAACCTCGCGGAGTACCGCAGGGGAGCCGACCCGCGCGACGAGGACTCCGACGACGACGGCCACGACGACGGCGACGAGGTGCGCGACGGCGACCCGGAGACCGACCTCGCTGACCGCGACACCGACGACGACGGCACGCTGGACGGCGACGAGGACTCAGACGAGGACGGCGTCGAGAACGAGGACGAGGACGATGCCGACGAGCTGTGTGGTCGCGACGACGACGACAGCGACTCCGACCACATCGACGACGAGGACGAGAACGACTACGGCTACCGGGTGCGCGACGCCGACTCCGACGACGACGGCATCCGCGACGGCGACGAGGACTCCGACGGCGACGGCCAGAGCGACGAGGACGACGACGACTCCGACACCGACGAGTGTGACGACTCCGAGGAGGACGACGACGACCTGCTCGGCACCATCACGTCCTTCGACGGCCAGACCTGGGTCCTCGGTATCGACACCGCGCGCGCCGGCCAGCTGTCGTTCAAGGTGACCGAGGACACCGAGATCGAGTTCGACGAGGGCGAGGGAGAGGGCTCCGTCGAGGACCTCACGCCCGGCACGACAGTTCTCGAGGTCGGGCTCGAGGACGACGGCACGCTCGAGGAGATCGAGCTCGCAGGCTCCGGCGGCTCCAGCGACGAACGCTGACGACGTCTCGACCGTCCCTTCCCGTGTTGCTGCGGGAGGGGCGGTACGACGTCTCCGGCTCGCGTCTCAGACGTCGTCGGCGTCGGTGATCGCGTAGGCGTAACCCTGCTCGGCCAGGAACCGTTGCCGGTGCTGGGCGAAGTCGGCGTCGACGGTGTCGCGGGTGACGATCGTGTAGAAGTGCGCCGCGTGCCCGTCGGGCTTGGGTCGCAGCAGCCGTCCGAGCCGCTGGGCCTCCTCCTGGCGGGACCCGAAGGACCCCGACACCTGGATGGCCACCGTGGCCGAGGGCAGGTCGACCGAGAAGTTCGCGACCTTGGAGACCACGAGCAGTCGCTCCTCGCCGCTGCGGAAGGCGTTGAACAGCCGCTCGCGCTCCTTGACCGTGGTGTCGCCCTTGATGACCGGCGCGCCGAGCGACTCGCCGAGCTCGTCGAGCTGGTCGAGGTACTGCCCGATCACCAGCGTCGGCTCGTCGCCGTGCTTGGCCACCAGCCGCTTCACCAGTCGGGTCTTCTCCGCCGTGCAGGAGGCGAGCCGGTAGCGCTCCTCGGGCTCGGCGGTCGCGTAGACGAGCCGCTCGCCCTGCGGCAGCGTGACCCGCACCTCGACGCACTCGGCGGGCGCGATCCAGCCCTGTGACTCGATGTCCTTCCACGGCGCGTCGTAGCGCTTGGGGCCGATGAGGGAGAACACGTCGCCCTCGCGGCCGTCCTCGCGCACCAGCGTCGCGGTCAGCCCGATGCGACGCCGTGCCTGGAGGTTGGCGGTCATCCGGAAGATCGGTGCGGGCAGCAGGTGCACCTCGTCGTAGACGATGAGGCCCCAGTCCTTGGCGTCCAGCAGCTCGAGATGGGTGTAGGCGCCCTTCCTACGGGTGGTCAGCACCTGGTACGTCGCGATGGTGACTGGCTTGACCTCCTTCTTGGCCCCGGAGTACTCGCCGATCTCGTCCTCGGTCAGGGAAGTCCGCTTCACCAGCTCGTCACGCCACTGTCGGGCTGAAACTGTGTTGGTGACAAGAATCAGGGTGGTGGCCTTGGCCTCAGCCATCGCCGCTGCGCCGACCAGCGTCTTGCCGGCCCCGCAGGGGAGCACGACGACCCCGGAGCCGCCGTGCCAGAAGGAGTCGACGGCCTCGCGCTGGTAGGCGCGGAGCTTCCACTCGCGCTCGTCGAGGTCGATCGGGTGTGCCTCGCCGTCGACGTACCCGGCGTGGTCCTCGGCCGGCCAGCCGAGCTTCAGCAGCGCCTGCTTGAGGTTGCCGCGCTCCGACGGGTGCACCGCGACGGTGAGCTCCTCGAGGCGCTCGCCGATCATGCCCGCGACCTTCTTGGCCCGCACGACCTCCTCGAAGACGGCCTTGTCCACGGAGACGAGCACGAGCCCGTGGACCGGGTGCTTCTCCAGACGGAGCCTCCCGTAGCGCTCCATCGTCTCGGCGATGTCGATCAGCAGCGCGTGCGGCACGGCGTACCGGCTGTAGGTCAGCAGCGTGTCGATGACCTGCTCGGCGTCGTGACCGGCGGCGCGGGCGTTCCAGAGGCCGAGCGGGGTGAGGCGGTAGGTGTGCACGTGCTCGGGGGAGCGCTCCAGCTCGGCGAAGGGCGCGATGGCCTTGCGGCAGTCGGCGGCGGACTCGTGACCGACCTCGAGCAGGAGGGTCTTGTCCGACTGGACGATGAGGGGGCCGTCGTTCACCCCCCGATGCTACGGACTCGGCGAAGCGCGCCCGACCACGTCGTCCCCGGTGGAGCTCGGCGATCTCGGGCATCACCGTGCTGCAGGGCACCGTCCACCTCAGCGTGTTCGCCGCGTTCCTGTTCCTCGCCTTCGTGCCCTAGATCGCGCCTCCCCTGGGAGTACGCCGCTATCCGTCGCCTGTGCGCACTCGATCTGCGAAATCCATCGTCGGGGACTGGAATCTCTGACGGATCCACGGCAGGCTGGCTCCATGACCGCCCCCGTCACCCACTGGCTCGACAACGCCGCCTTCAGCGGCGCCTCCGAGCGCACCGCCGACGTCACCAACCCCGCGACGGGTGAGGTGACGGGCCGCGTCGCGCTGGCCTCGGCCGCCGACGCCGAGCGGGTGATCGCCTCCGCCGCGGCCGCCGCCCCCGGCTGGGCCGCCACCTCGATCGCCGCCCGCACCCAGGTCGTGTTCCGCTTCCGTGAGCTGCTCAACGAGCGCGCCGCCGAGCTCGCCGCCCTCATCACCGCCGAGCACGGCAAGGTGCTCTCCGACGCCGCCGGTGAGGTTGCCCGGGGGCAGGAGGTGGTGGAGTTCGCCTGCGGCATCCCGCACCTGCTCAAGGGCGGCTACAGCGAGCAGGTGTCCACCGGGGTCGACGTCCACTCCAAGCGGCAGCCGCTCGGCGTGGTCGGCGTCATCAGCCCCTTCAACTTCCCGGCCATGGTGCCGATGTGGTTCTTCCCCCTCGCCATCGCGGCGGGCAACACCGTCGTGCTGAAGCCCAGCGAGAAGGACCCCTCGGCGTCGCTGTGGATGGCCGAGCTCTGGCGCGAGGCCGGGCTGCCCGACGGTGTCTTCAACGTCCTGCAGGGCGACAAGGAGGCCGTCGACGCGCTGCTGGACCACGCGGCGGTCAAGGCGATCAGCTTCGTCGGCTCCACCCCGATCGCGCAGTACGTCTACGAGCGCGGCAGCGCCGCCGGCAAGCGCGTGCAGGCCCTCGGCGGCGCGAAGAACCACATGGTGGTGCTGCCCGACGCGGACCTCGACCTCGCCGCCGACCAGGCCGTCAACGCCGGCTTCGGCTCCGCCGGCGAGCGCTGCATGGCCATCTCCGTGCTGGTCGCGGTCGGACCGGTCGCCGACGACCTGGTCGCCAAGATCGCCGACCGGGCCCGCGGGCTGCGCACGGGCGACGGCACCCGCGGCGCCGACATGGGGCCGCTGGTCACCCGGCCGCACCGCGACAAGGTGGCGGCGTACGTCGAGGCGGGCGAGACCTCCGGCGCCAAGGTCGTCGTCGACGGGCGCGAGGTGGACGCCGACGGTGCCGCCGACGGGTTCTGGCTCGGCCCGACGCTGCTCGACCACGTCACCGCCGACATGAGCGTGTACACCGACGAGATCTTCGGGCCCGTGCTCTCGGTCGTCCGCGTCGAGACCTACGACGAGGCCGTCGCGCTCGTCAACGCCAACCGCTACGGCAACGGCGTCGCACTGTTCACCTCCAGCGGGGGAGCGGCGCGCAAGTTCGAGGTCGACGTGGAGGTCGGCATGATCGGCATCAACGTCCCGATCCCGGTGCCGATGGCCTACTACTCCTTCGGCGGATGGAAGAGCTCGCTGTTCGGCGACAGCCACGCGCACGGCACCGAGGGCGTGCACTTCTTCACCCGAGGCAAGGTCGTCACCTCCCGCTGGAACGACCCCGCCGTCAAGCCGCAGGGTGGGCTCGAGCTCGCGTTCCCGCAGAACAGGTAGATCTCGACGAGCTCGATCCCCGGAGGAAAAAATGAGCCGCGCCTACGACCTCGACCGTGCCCACGTCTTCCACTCGTGGTCGGCCCAGGCGACCCTCGACCCGATGGTCATCGAGCGCGCCGAGGGCGCCCGGGTGTACGACGACCAGGGTCGCTCGTTCCTCGACTTCTCTTCCCAGCTGGTCTTCACCAACATCGGCCACCAGCACCCGAAGGTGGTGGCAGCGATCCAGGCGCAGGCGGCCAAGCTCTGCACGGTCGCCCCGCAGCACGCCAACGACGCCCGCTCGGAGGCGGCCCGGCTCATCGCCGAGATCGCCCCGGCCGGCCTCGAGCACGTGTTCTTCACCAACGGCGGCGCGGAGGCGATCGAGCACGCCGTCCGCATGGCGCGCCTCCACACCGGCCGCATCAAGGTGCTCAGCCGCTACCGCAGCTACCACGGCGGCACGAACATCGCCGTCAACCTGACCGGTGACCCGCGGCGCTTCCCCAGCGACTACGGCTCGGCGGGCACGGCGAAGTTCTTCGGCCCGTTCCTCTACCGCTCGGAGTTCGACGCCACCACCGAGGCCGAGGAGTGCGAGCGGGCGCTGCGCCACCTACGTCGGACCGTCGAGCTCGAGGGGCCGAGCACGGTCGCGGCGATCGTGCTGGAGTCGATCCCGGGCACCGCCGGCATCATGATCCCGCCGCCGGGCTACCTGCGCGGGGTGCGCGAGATCTGCGACGACCACGGCATCGTGCTGGTCCTCGACGAGGTGATGGCCGGGTTCGGTCGCGCCGGGTCGTGGCTCGCGCTCGACCAGCACGACGTGGTGCCCGACCTGGTCACCTTCGCCAAGGGCGTCACCTCCGGCTACGTGCCCCTGGGCGGCGTGATCGTCTCGGAGGCGATCTACGAGACCTTCGCGCAGCGCGTCTACCCCGGCGGGCTGACCTACTCCGGTCACCCGCTGGCCTGTGCCGCCGCGGTCGCCACCATCGCGGCGATGCGCGAGGAGGGGATCGTCGAGAACGCCGCCCGACTGGGGCGCGAGGTCATCGGACCCGAGCTGCGCGCGATGGCCGGGCGTCACGCCTGCGTCGGCGACGTCCGCGGCACCGGCGTCTTCTGGGCCCTCGAGCTGGTGAGCGACCGGGCCACCAAGGAGCCGCTCGCGCCCTACGGCGCCAGCAGCCCGGCGATGAACGAGGTCGTGGCGGCCGCCAAGAAGGGCGGGCTGCTGCCCTTCGCGAACTTCAACCGCGTCCACGTCGTGCCGCCCTGCACGCTCACCGACGAGGAGGCGCGCGAAGGGCTGCGGATCCTCGACGAGGCGCTCTCGGTCGGCGACGCCCATGCCGCGGGCTGACCGGGCGCGGCCGACCGTCTTCGAGAGACGACGGCCGGCCGCCCCGATCGTCGACGCTGCGCTGGTCGACGCCGCCGACGGGTGCTTCTGGACCGAGGACGCCGTCGGCTCGGCGTACCCCTCGCTGCGCGGGGAGACGCGCGCCGACCTCGCCGTCGTCGGCGGCGGCTACACCGGGTTGTGGACCGCGGTGCGCGCGAAGCAGCGCGACCCCGGACGGCGCGTCGTGCTGCTGGAGGGCAAGCGCCTGGGGTGGGCGGCGTCCGGGCGCAACGGCGGCTTCTGCGACGCCTCGATCACCCACGGCGAGGAGAACGGGCGGAGCCGCTGGGAGACGGAGTACGACGTGCTGGAGCGGCTCGGGCGCGAGAACCTCGCCGGCATCGTCGCCACCGTGGCCGAGCACGCCATGGACGTCGACCTCGAGCAGACCGGAGAGCTGGCGGTGGCCGTCGAGCCCCACCAGGTGGCCTGGCTGCAGGAGACGGCCGCGGCCGGCGGCGGGACGTTCCTCGACGAGGCGGCGGTACGCGCCGAGGTGGCCAGCCCGACGTACCTCGCCGGACTGTTCTCGCCCGACTGCGCGCTGCTGCACCCGGCGAAGATGGTCCACGAGCTGGCCCGGGTGGCGACCGAGCTGGGCGTGGAGATCCACGAGGACAGCGCCGTGAGCGGGCTGTCGGCGCGGGCGCGGCGGCGGACCGGTGACCGTCTCCACCGCGGCCGGGCGCGTGGTCGCGGACCGGGTGGCGCTGGGCACGAACGCCTTCCCCGCGCTGGTGCGCCGGTTCCGCGCCTTCACCGTGCCGGTGTGGGACTACGTGGTGATGACCGAGCCTCTGACTGCTGAGCAGCGGGCCTCGCTGGGGTGGGCCGGCCGGCAGGGGCTGGCCGACTCCGGCAACCAGTTCCACTACTACCGGCTCAGCGCCGACGACCGGCTGCTGTTCGGCGGCTTCGACGCGATCTACCGCGGCAAGCGGCTGCGGCCCGAGCACGAGCACCGGCCGGAGTCGCACCGCGCGCTGGTCTCCCACCTGCTGGCGACCTTCCCCCAGCTCGAGGGCGTGCGGATCGCGCACCGGTGGGCCGGCGCGATCGACACCAGCACGCGCTTCAGCGCCTTCTTCGGCAAGGCGTACGGCGGGCGGGTGGCGCACGCGGCCGGGTTCACCGGTCTGGGGGTCGGGGCCACCCGCTTCGCCGCCGACGTGCTGCTCGACCTGCTCGACCCCGACGGCACCGCTGAGACCGAGCGGACCTCGCTGGAGATGGTCCGGCGGATGCCGGTGCCGTTCCCGCCCGACCCGGTGGCGCGGGTCGGCATCGACCTGACCCGCTGGTCGCTGGACCGCGCCGACCATCGCGAGGGACGGCGCAACCTCTGGCTGCGCTCGCTGGACCGGATGGGTCTCGGCTTCGACTCCTGACGTGGTGCGCGGGCGCTTGTTAGCGTGCCCGGCATGACGATCAAGCTCGAGAACGTCGGCATCGCCGTGCGCGACCTGGAGGCTGCGATCGCGTTCTTCACCGACCTCGGGCTCGAGGTCATGGGCCGCGACACCGTCAGCGGGGCGTGGACCGACACCGCCGTCGGGCTCGACGGCAACCACGCCCACATCGCGATGCTTCGCACGCCCGACGGGAGCGGTGTCCTCGAGCTCTTCGAGTACGTCCACCCCGAGGCGATCGAGACCGAGCCGACCGTGCCGAACCAGATCGGGATGCACCGGGTCGCGTTCTCGGTCGACGACCTCGACGCGGCCCTCGCGGCAGCGGCGCGGCACGGCTGCCACCCGCTGCGTGGGGTCGCCACCTACCAGGACGTGTACAAGCTGACCTACGTGCGCGGGCCCAGCGGCATCGTCGTCATGCTCGCCGAGGCGCTGCAGAAGGGCTGACCGCGGCGTCGTCGGGGGTGATACCGAGCGGGACGGGACCGGGACTCCGAGACGGCTGCTGCCGGACCGGGAGGGTCGCACCGTCGCCCCCCGCCTGTCCTCGAGACGCGTCGGCGCGACGTCGGCGCGGCGTCGGCGCGGCAGCGTAGGTTCGCAGGCATGACGGAACGACTGACCTCCCAGCACTTCACCGACCTCGGCCTCGACGACTGGCGGGTCGTGCGCGGTGGCGCGCAGGCGAACTTCCACTGCGGTTCGTACGCCGCAGCCGGCCGGTTCGCCGCCGATGTGGCGGCATGGTGCGACGAGCACGACCACCACGCGAACCTCGACGTCCGCTACCCCGACCTGGTGCACGTCACGACGACCTCTCACGACGCCGGCGGACTGACCCCGCGCGACGAGCGCCTGGCTCGCGCGGTCAGCGACCTGGCCGCCGAGAGCGGCCACCACGCCGACCCGCGGCCGTCGACCTCGCTGGAGGTCGCTGTCGACGCGCTCGACATCCCCGCCGTGCTGCCGTTCTGGCAGGCGGTGATGGCCTATGCCCCCGAGGTCACCCCCGACGGGCCGTCCGACGACAGCATCGTGGACCCCCGTGGCATCGGGCCGTCACTGTGGTTCCAGCAGATGACCGAGCCGCGGCCGCAGCGCAACCGGATCCACCTCGACGTCGTGGTGCCCCACGACGAGGCGGAGGACAGGATCGCCGCCGCGCTGGCCGCCGGGGGCGCGGCTGGTCAGCGACGACCGGGCGCGGGCGTTCTGGATCCTGGCCGACGTCGAGGGCAACGAAGCCTGCATCTGCACGTGGCAGGACCGCGACTGAGCGTGCGGTTCCGTCTCGCCACCCCCGACGACGCCTCCGCCCTGCGCGACCTCGAGCGGGACACCAACGTGGTCGCCCTGGCCCACGTCTTCGGCGGCACGCCCTATCCGGAGGCCGCCGTGCTCGAGCGGTGGTCGGCCGAGCTGGCCGACCCGACGTTCCACGTCCATGTCGTCGACGGCCGGGACGGCTCGACGCCTACGTCGCCCACGACGGCTCGGTGCTGCACCACCTCGCCGTACATCCGCAGCGGTGGGGCAGTGGGCTCGGGCGGGCCGCGGTGGAGGTCGCGGTCGCGGAGATGACCGAGCCGCGGTTGTGGTGCCTCGACCTCAACGTGGGGGCGCAGACGTTCTACCGCCGGCTGGGGTGGACGCCGACCGGACGCACCCGCCCCGACGAGTGGCCACCGCACCCGACCACCAGCGAGTGGGCGCTGCTCACCTGACAACTCACCCCGCCTCGCGTCGGTACCGACGTGAGGACGGATGCCTGAGGTCGGTACCGACGTGGGGACGGCCGCCGGGGTCGGTACCGACGTGAGGACGGCCGCCGGAGGTCGGTACCGACGTGGGGACGGTCGGCGGGTGGTTGGGACGGTCCGGGTGTCGGTACCGACGTGAGGACGGGTGCCAGGTGTCGGTACCGACGTGAGGACGGGTGCCTGAGGTCGTTGACGACGTGAGGCCGTCGGACCCCCGGCCTCAACAGGGACGGACCGAGTTGATCCGGTGCACGGCGTACGACGTCACCTGCTGCGAGCGCTGGTCGAAGGCCCGCAGCCAGCCGCCCTCGACCCGGTGCGGGTCGACGATGCGGTCGTGGACCGAGCCGTCGCCGTCGACGTAGCCGATCCACACCGACGTCTCCGCCTCGCACGCCTCCCGCAGCAGCGCGAGGGTGAAGGCAGGCGACTGCTTGACCGGGCTGCCGCTCGAGCGCACCGCCGAGACCCGGTCGCCGGCGCGCAGCGCGGTCACGGTCGCCGCGGCGCGGGTCGCGTCGCGCTCGGTGACCAGGTCCGGGGGTCGGCGGTGGACCGACCCGCGGGACCGCGGGCCCGCAGCGGCTCGCTGACCGGCGACCCGGACGATGCCGTCGGGCCCCTCGACGACGGGCGCGGCCCCGATCTCGCGCAGCCGGGGCAGCAGCAGGTCGATCGGCAGGTCGCTGATGAGCACGGTCGGGGCGAGCCGGCGCAGGCGCAGCGACTCGGCGGCGCTGTCGTGGAGCAGCGTCGGCGAGCGCGGCCTCGTCGTCGCTGCGCAGGAAGGACTCGGCGGCACCCGACCCGGACGGTGCCGAAGGTCCGGGCCACGTCGTCGACGAGGTAGGTCAGCGGCTGGGGCACCTCGTTGCGGGCCGCGCGGGCGATCGCGTCGTGGACCTCGACCGCCGACCAGCCGACGTCGAAGGCGCTGCGCACCGAGCGCTCGGTGAAGCGGTAGACGGTCGCCCCGCCGCGCGACTCGACCTCGGCCAGCAGGGCGAGGTCGCGGGCCAGCGCGTCCTCCAGCGGGCCGGGAGCCACCGCCGTCAGGTCGGCCTGGAGCAGGACGTGGTCGACGGGGGTGGGCAGCAGCGGTGCCAGCGCGGCCGCGGGGTCCGCAGCCGGCGACCAGCGCGGCGCCGTGCCTGCTGAGCCCGCCGAGCCCCGACGAGCCCGAGCACGGACGGCCTCCTCGACGGTCCACCCGACCAGCGCCGAGGCGGTCGGAGGGCAGGCGCGGTCGCAGCCAGGCGACCGACGTCGACCAGCGACGTCGACGCCGGCGGAGGGGTCGAGGACGGTGCCGCGCGGCAGGGCGGCGAGCTCGCCCAGCGGCCGGCGACGGGTCTCGACGGCCCAGGGCCGCTCCAGCTCGGGCGACAGTGCGTTGACGTTCTTGCCGCGGATCGCGCGACCGACGTAGCCCGGCCGGGACGGGCGTTGGCCCACCAGGCCCGGACCAGCGTCGCCCAGCGCTCGGCGGTCGACGCGGCCCGCCAGGCGTCGTACGCGTGGGTCGGGCAGCCAGGCGACGTCGAGGGCGTCGGTCGCGCCCTGGGCGAGCAGACCGGCGGCCGCGGCGGTCTCCACCAGCAGCGCCGCCACCCGCTCGTCGGCGTGCAGCAGGGCCGCGGTGGCCTTGAGGTCGCGCACGCCGAGCCCGCCCTGGCGCAGCACGGTCGGCGGGCGGGCGCTCCACTCGTCGAGCAGCAGCTCGGTGCGGTGCACCAGCTCGTACGCCGCTCCCGCGGCGGCCCGGTCGACGAGGGTCGCCGAGCGCGGTCGTGGTCGCCGGCGGCGGGGGCCCGTCCACCGGCTCGTGGGTGGTGCGACCGTCGCGCAGCGCCATCCCCACCTCCCGGGGTACGACGACGTGGCGGGCGTCGCGCGGGCACGAGCAGCCCGCGGGCCAGCAGCTGCTCGACCGGGGTGGCCGGCCTCGGCCCGCCGGACCTGGGCCCGGGCGGCCTGGGTGATGCCCTCGGAGCCGGAGCGGTCGAGGTGGTCGAGCATCGACGCGGGCGTCCTCGTCGACGCTCGGCGACCAGGCCGGCCACCAGGTCGACGTCGCGCAGCAGGTCGGCGAGCGTCGCGCAGGTCGGTGGCCAGGTCGCCGCTCGAGCGGCGGCCGAGGTCGGTGAGGAGCGCGGCCACACGCTCGGGGCCGGCCGAGCCGAGCAGCTGGTCGACGGCGGGACCGAGGCCGCTCATCTGCGTGCCGAGGGTGTCGCTGACCGCGCTGACCACGCGCAGGTCGTCGTCCTCGCCCCACAGCAGGACCAGGTCGCGCAGCCGCGCCACGGCGCGCTCGGTCGGCCGCGGCGTCGGCGTGGACGACCGCGACGAGCGCGTCGCGCGAGCGCGGGCGCCGAGCGCGACGGCCGCGTCGAGCGTGACAGCTGGAGCCGGTCGAGGGTGTCCAGGGCGCGCAGCACCGACGCTCGCGTGCTGGCGCGCGAGGCCAGCTGGGCGGAGTCGTGGGGCGCCGGGTTGGCCAGGTCGGGCCGGGCCACCAGCAGCGCCGTCAGCCGCTCGTCCGACCAGCCGCGGAGCTGGTCGGCGAGGGTGCGGGGGGCGGCCGAGGTCATCCGCACCACGATACCGGCGGGGGTGAGCGGCGGCTGCGCCCGTCGGGCGGAGGGGCCGGGGGCAGCTGTCGGCGGGAACCCCTGGCCTGCGTGGAGCCGTGAGCGCTCCCCTCGTCGTCGGCTTCGACCTGGACATGACCCTGATCGACACCCGTCCGGGGTTCGCGGCCTGTCTGCGCGCGCTGGAGAGCGCGGACCGGGCTGAGCTTCCCGCGTCGACGAGCTCGTCGAGCAGCTCGGGCCCCCGCTGGACCTCATGCTCGCCCCGCACGTGCCCGACGCCACGGCCGAGACGCTGGCCGACCTGGTCGGCGCAGTTCCGAGCGCTCTACCCGACGATCGCGGTGGCGCCGACCCCGGCGTTCGCCGGCGCCCACGAGTCGCTGGCCGCCGTACGCCGTCACGGGGGGCGGACGCCTGGTGGTGACCGGGAAGTTCACGCCCAACGCCCGGCTGCACGTCGAGGCGCTGGGGCTCGACGTCGACCACGTCGTGGGGGAGGTGTGGGGGCCGGGCAAGGGGCCGGTGCTGGCCGAGCACGGCGCCGCGCTGTTCGTCGGCGACCACGTCCACGACATCGAGGGCGCCCACGCCGCCGGTGTCGTCGGCGTCGGGGTGACCACCGGTGGCTGTCGGCGCCGCGGAGCTGCGCGACCGCCGGGGCGCACGTCGTGCTCGACGTCGCTCGCCGAGTTCCCGGCCTGGCTGGAGACCCACCTCGCCGCCCGCGAGGGCCGGCTGGACGCCCGGGACCGGTGCGCGGAGACCCCGGCGGCGGCTGCGGGGTTCCGCGTAGGCTTTCGACGCAACTCACAGGTGTCCGGAGGTACCGGACCACGACGCGGGAGGTCCCTGTGCCCACGGGCAAGGTGAAGTGGTACGACATGGAGAAGGGCTTCGGCTTCATCTCCAACGACGACGGCGGCGACGTCTTCGTCCCCTCCTCGGCGCTGCCCGAGGGTGTGCCGAGCCTGAAGCCCGGCACCCGGGTGGACTTCGGCGTCGCCCAGGGACGCAAGGGCGACCAGGCCCTCCAGGTCCGCATCGTCGAGGCGCCCAAGTCGGTGGCGAAGGCGGTGGCAAGGCCAAGGCAAGTCGCCGGCCGACATGGTCAACATCGTCGAGGACCTCTACCGCCTGCTCGAGGGCATCGAGCAGCGGCTACCGCGCCGGGCGCCACCCCGACCCCAAGACGGCCAAGCCGACCGCGATGCTGCTGCGCGCGCTCGCCGACGAGCTCGAGGCCTGACGCCACCCGCGACGCGCGTCGCCGAGCGTCGTCGCGAGACGTCAGTCTCGCGTGACGGCGCCGGCGACTGCCGAGCTCGGCTGAGGCGTCGCGCAGGGATGGTCAGGACCCACGGCCAGGATCCCGAGCAGGATCACCGCGAGCACACCGAGGCCGAGCCGGGGGATCAGCGGCATCGCGATGCCGAGGAACCCGCCGACCACCCAGGACAGCTGCAGCAGCGTCTCGGAGCGCGCGAAGGCGCTGGACCGGGTCCGCTCGGGCACCTCGGTCTGGATCAGCGAGTCCAGCGACAGCTTGCCCAGCGCCTGGCTGAGCCCGGCCACCAGCCCCAGCAGCATCACCGCGACCAGGCTGTAGAGCGCCGCCGCGACCACCGCGGCGACCGTGTCGGCCACCAGGACCAGCACCACGACGTACGCCGGCTTGACCTCCCGCAGCAGCGAGCCCAGCGCGATGCCGCTCGCGTTGCCGACGCCCGGCCGCGCCGATGACGAGGGCCGAGCAGGATCTCGGGCCGGTCCTCCCACCCGGGCAACGGGTTCTCGCGCAGCAGGAACGCCATGAAGAGCGTCAGGAAGCCCGAGACCAGGCGCAGCCCGCCGTTGCAGCGCAGCGCCCGGACCACGCAGCGGGCGGCACCTTCGTCCGGGTACGACGACCGCGCAGCTTGCGCGCGCTCCTCGCCGGCGGCGTCGTCGACCTTCGAGGGCAGCAGGATCGCCAGGATGGTGGCCGCGACGAAGACCGCGAACGCGTAGCGCAGCGACCACTGCGGGCCGGCCAGCGAGGCCAGCACGGCCAGCGGGGCCGAGATCGCCGGCGCCGGCCATGCCGGCCAGCGAGATGCGGGAGTTGGCCTTGACCAGCCCCAGGCCGGGCGGAGTGAGCCGAGGCACCGCCGCCGCGCGGGTCACGCCGTACGCCTTGGACGCGACGAGCACACCGAGCGCGGCGGGGAACAGGCCGATCGAGTTGCCGGTGACCTCGGTGGCGAGCACCCAGCAGAGGAAGGCCCGGATCGCCATGGTGCTGCCGAGCGCCCAGCGACGGCCGTGGCTGAAGCGGTCCAGCACCGGACCGATCAGCGGCGCCACGATCGCGAACGGCAGCATGGTGAGCCCGAGGAAGAGCGCGACCTGGCCGCGCGCCTCGTTGGTGGGCACCTGGAAGAACAGCGTGCCGGCGAGGCTGATCGCGACCGCCGCGTCGCCGGCGGCGTTGAAGGCGTGCAGCTCGATGAGGCGCGCGAGCCCGCTCTCGCCGGCGCCCTCGGCGTGGCTGGCGCGGCGGGCCTGGCGGTAGACGTAGGTGGCGGCCCGGGCGCTGCCGGTCCCGGTACGCCGGATGCCGCGCCCGGTGGCGGCCCCGGCGCGGCGTGCGCCACCGAGGCGCCGCGCGCCGCGTCCGTGGCGGCCGTCGGCTCGCCCGGGGGCCGGGGTCAGCGTCCGGCGCGGGTGTCGGGTCCGCGCGTCCGGACCGGGTCCGGGCGGGGCGTCGGCCCGGGGAGCCGGGCTCGCTGCGGGTCCGGTCCGGCGTCGCTCGGGGCGGCTGGTCGTCGGCCGCAGGGTCCCCGTGCATGGGGCCATCTTGCCTGCGCGTGCCACCGCCGATCGTCTCGGCCCCGCCGGACCGAGGCGACAGGGAGCGCGCCGGGTTTGGCACAATCCCCCGGGTGACCAAAGCCAGCAAGCCGGCCAAGCTCGACAAGGTGGGCGCCGACGCCGTGGACGCGGCGCGTCAGGCGCTGCTCGAGCTCGTTCCCGCCGGTGACGTCGGCGAGCACCTCGGCGTCGACGTCGAGGGCAAGAAGGTGGTGACCCACCGCTTCGCCTGCACCCAGACGGGCTACCGGGGCTGGAGCTGGTCGGTCACCGTCGCCCGTGCGCCGAAGCAGAAGACGGTCACGGTCGACGAGATCGTGCTGCTGCCCGGCGAGGAGGCCGTGCTGGCGCCCGAGTGGGTGCCCTACAAGGAGCGGATCCGCCCCGGCGACCTCAGCCCCGGCGACCTGCTGCCCACCGAGGACGACGACGACCGCCTCGTCCCGGCCTTCACCGGCGCCGACGAGCTGCCCGACCCGCGCGAGGCCAAGCGGGTCGCCGAGGAGCTGGGCCTGGGACGCCCCCGGGTGCTGTCGGTCGAGGGTCGCGAGGCCGCCGCCCAGCGCTGGTACGACGGCGACCACGGTCCCGGAGTCGCCGCTCGCCCAGTCCGCGCCGGCCGCCTGCGTGACGTGCGGCTTCCTGGTCAAGCTGGCCGGCCCGCTGAGCCAGGCCTTCGGGGTCTGCGCCAACGCCTTCGCCAACGACGACGGCAAGGTCGTCTCGCTCGACCACGGCTGCGGCGCCCACTCGGAGGCCCAGCTGAGCAAGAAGCAGCTGCCCCGGCCGCTGCCCGAGCCGGCGCTCGACGCGATCCGGCGCGAGGACCTCGAGCTGTTCTGACGCATCGGCGCCGTACCCGTCCTCGCAAGGCCCGTGGACGCCTCGCCAGGGTCGTGAGCCTTGCTCGGCGTCCATGACCCCGCGCTACATGCCGGGGGTGGGTGGGGACGGGCAGGATGGGCGCATGCCTCTCGACCCCCAGATCGCCGGCCTCCTGCAGTTCATCGCCGATGCGGGCTACCCGCCCATGCACGAGGGCGACCCCGAGACCGCCCGTACGGGGTTCCGCGCGCTGACCGTCGACATGGTCACGCCGGACCAGGTGATCGCGGTCGCAGACGTTCGCGACCTCGACGTACCGGGCGGGGACGGACCGCGTCCGGCGCGTGTCTACCGCCCCGAGGGCGACGGCCCGTGGCCGACGACCGTCTTCCTGCACGGCGGCGGCTTCGTCATCGGCGACCTCGACACCCACGACCAGACCTGCCGGCGGCTGTGCCGCGACGCCGACACCGTCGTGCTGTCCGTCGACTACCGCCTGGCGCCCGAGCACCCCTTCCCCGCAGGCCTCGAGGACGCGCTCGCCGCCACCCGGTGGGCGCTGGAGCACACCGATGAGCTCGGCGGCACCGACCGGGTGGGGATCGGCGGCGACAGTGCCGGCGGCAACCTCGCGACCGTCGTTGCGCAGCACGTGCCGGGGATCGCGGCGCAGCTGCTCTACTACCCGGCCACCGACGCCTTCACCGACCGGCCCTCGCGCCAGGAGAACGCACAGGGCTACTTCCTCGAGCTGGCGACGATGGAGTGGTTCTTCGCCCACTACGTCGGCGACGGTGCGGGCGAGATCGCACCGGACGACCCCCGCATCTCGCCGATCCTGGGCGAGAACCTGGCCGGCCAGCCGCCCGCGGTCGTCGCCACCGCCGGGTTCGACCCGTTGCGCGACGAGGGCGAGGCGTACGCCGACAGGCTCGCCGAGGCCGGTGTCGAGGTCGAGAAGATCCGGTTCGACGAGCTGATCCACGGCTTCGTCGACATGACGCTGATGAGTCCCGGCGCGGACGCCGCGGTCACCGAGGTGACCGCCCGTTACCGGACCCTGCTGCACAGCTGAGCCGGCCCCACCGGGGCCGCACTAAGGTGGGACGACCCGCGATGACCGACCCAGGAGCGTGCCCGTGACGGCCCAGCCGACCGATCGACCGAGCGACCCGACCGGGCAGCGCGAGGACCAGCCCGACGCCGCCACGAGGCTGGGCGAGCTGACGTCGCCGTCCTCGGCGGCACCGGCCCCCAGGGCCGCGGCCTGGCCCGGCGCTTCGCCGCGTCGGGCCTGCGCGTGGTGATCGGCAGCCGGAGCGAGGAGCGGGCGCAGGGCATTGCCGCCGAGATCGCGGAGTCCGGCGGCATCGAGGGCTCGCTGACCGGCGCCGACAACGCCGGGGCCGCTCGCGACGGCGACATCGTCGTGGTGGCCGTGCCGTGGGACGGCCACAAGGAGCTGCTGACCTCGCTGGCCACCGAGCTGGCCGGCAAGGTCGTGGTCGACTGCGTGAACCCGCTCGGCTTCGACAAGCAGGGCGCCTACGCCCTCGCGGTCGAGGAGGGCTCGGCGGCCCAGCAGGCGCAGGCCGTGCTCCCCGAGAGCACGGTCGTCGGTGCGTTCCACAACGTCAGCGCGGTGCTGCTCGAGGACCCCGAGGTCGCCTCGATCGACACCGACGTCCTCGTGCTGGGCGACCGGCGCGAGGCGACCGACCTGGTGCAGGCGCTGGCCGACCGGATCCCCGGCGTGCGGGGCGTCTTCGCCGGCCGGCTCCGCAACGCCCACCAGGTCGAGGCCCTGACGGCCAACCTGATCTCGGTCAACCGCCGCTACAAGGCGCACTCGGGTCTGCGGGTGACGGACCTGTGACCTACCCCGCCATGCCGGCCGCCTCGCCGAGGGCGGTCGACCTCCACGCCCGTCTGCACACCTTCATCCAGGACCACGTGATCCCGGGCGAGTCGGCGTACCGCGCCTATCGCGCCGAGCGCGACCACGACGACCACTCGGTGCCGCCGGTGGTGGAGGAGCTCAAGGCGAAGGCCCGGGAACAGGGTCTGTGGAACCTCTTCCTGCCGGCCGAGTCCGGGCTGACCCAGCTGGAGTACGCCACCCTCGCCGAGCTGACCGGGTGGAGCCTCGAGCTCGCGCCGGAGGCCACCAACTGCGCCGCCCCCGACACCGGCAACATGGAGCTGCTGCACCTCCTGGGCACCGACGAGCAGCAGAAGCAGTGGCTCGAGCCGCTGCTCGCGGGCGAGATCCGCTCGGCCTTCGCCATGACCGAGCCGGCCGTCGCCTCCTCCGACGCCACCAACATCGAGACCCGCATCGTGCGTGACGGCGACGAGTACGTCATCAACGGTCGCAAGTGGTGGATCTCCGGTGCGGCCGACCCGCGCTGCAAGGTCTTCGTGGTCATGGGCAAGACCGATCCGGACGCCGAGACCCACCGTCAGCAGTCGATGGTGATCGTGCCGGCCGACACCCCAGGCATCGAGATCGTCCGATCGCTGCCGGTCTTCGGCCACCAGCACCAGCCGGGTCACTGCGAGATCGTCTTCGACGACGTGCGGGTGCCGGTGACGAACATCCTCGGCGAGGAGGGCGGGGGCTTCGCCGCCGCCCAGGCGCGCCTCGGTCCCGGCCGCATCCACCACGTCATGCGCGCTCTGGGGGCGGGGGAGCGCGCGCTGGCCCTGATGGTCGCTCGCTCGACGGCTCGCTCGGCGTTCGGCAAGGAGCTGGCCCGTCAGGGTGTCGTCCAGGCCAAGATCGCGGAGGCCCGGGTCGCGCTGGACGCGGGTCGCGCCCTGTGCCACCGGGCGGCGGCGGTCATCGACGCCGAGGGCAACAAGGCCGCGCGCCACCTCGTCGCGGAGGTCAAGGTCTTCGTCCCCCGGGCGGTGCTGCAGATCATCGACGACGCCATCCAGGTCCACGGCGGAGCCGGGATGTCCGACGACACCCCGCTGGCCGAGATGTACGGCTGGCACCGGGCGATGCGCCTCTTCGACGGTCCCGACGACGTCCACCTGATGACGCTGGCGCGCTCCGAGCTGCGCAAGGAGCCGCTCTTCCGATTCTGAGGGGCGGGCCTCACGTCGGTACCGACGTGTGACGCTCGTCCTCAGGTCGGTACCGACGTACGGACGGCCATCGGGGCTGTCGGTCGTCCTCAGGTCGGTACCGACGTGTGACGCTCGTCCTCAGGTCGGTACCGACGTGCGGCACTCATGCGGCGAGCCGCTCGGACGTCCTCAGGTCGGTACCGACGTGCGGCACTCATGCGGCAGCCGTCCTCAGGTCGGTACCGACGTGTGGGCGACAGGTCAGTTGCGACCGGTCACGCCGCTGACGCGGGTGTGCTGGGCAGCCATGACGGCGCGACCCAGCCCGGAGGTGGCTGCATCGTCCAGCGGCGCCCGCCCACGGGCTGGAACGGGGACCGCTCGCGAGCTGCTCGGATGCGGTCGACCGCGCGTTGTCGGTGATCGACGTCGGGGCCGGTGAACGTGGCGTACTCAAGGCCCGCTGCGCGCACCTTCTCGAAGCGGGCGACGTCACGTGTGTGCCGCTCCGCCGTGCGGTGGTCCGCACCGTCGTACTCGATGACGAGTCCTGCCTGCTCGTCGAAGAGGTCGGCGACGCACACCGGCGCGCCGTCGAGAGTGAAGATCGGTTGGTTGACCAGAGGCGCTGGCAGGCCGGCGTCCAAGGTCCACCGGAGCCGCAGTCGCGTCTCCTGAGGCGAGCGGGACCGGTCAGTGGCGTGCTCGAGCACGGCGGGCACCCAGCTCGCCCGTCGCCACGACGCACGGTCGAGGGCGAACCGCAGCAACTCAGCGTGGTTACCGAGTCCAGCAGCGAGCGCCATGTCGGCGCACGCCACCAGCTCCCGCTCGTTGGGCGGGCGACGGAGCTCGTCGAAGAGTGCCCGCGCCGGCGTCGCCAGGGCGAGTCCGTCAACGATCATGACCTCTGCCTCGGGCAGCATCTCGTAGCTGAGGATCGAGCCGCGGCGGGTACGTCGTCCCTGTCCCGGGCCGACCGCAACCTGGACCGGGCGTGGCGTGCCGTCGCGACGGCGACCGTCGAAGTAGGCCGCGCCGTGCACGAACAGCGCCGCCCAGCCAGTCAGCGCCGGCGATCCGGTCACCGCGGTCAAGGCCTCGACGGCGCGCTGCTCCGGTAGGTCGCCGTCGACCTCGCTGGGGACGTAGAGGCCATGCCCGGTACGCCGCCAGTCGGGACCGGCTGCCTGTGCCTTCGTGGGCCCGTCGAACCCTGACGGATCGACCGGGACGGGGCGCGTGTAGGTCAGTGGGGCCCGTCGACGAGGGTCGAACGGGGCGTCCGAGGTGCTCATCCAACGAGGGTCCGACAGGACGGCGCGGGACGCGACCAGACCTGGCGTACCTGGGGAGAACTCGGCCATGCCTCACGTCGGTACCGACGCACAGTCGCTTCCTGATCGACGTCCTCACGTCGGTACCGACGTGAGGACGGGTGCCTGAGGTCGGTACCGACCTCAGGACGGTGGTCAGGTGTCGGTACCGACAGGAGGACTGGATGAGGCCGGCTAGATCGTCCTGGTGTCGTTACCGACGTGAGGCCGAGGGCCGGCGGTCGGTACCGACGTGAGGACGGTGTGCCCTACGTCGGTGCACCGACGTGAGGCCGAGGGCCGGCGGTCGGTACCGACGTGAGGACGGTCGGGGGGAGGGGCGCGGTCAGGGGAAGGCGGAGCCGGTCCGCAGGTGCTCGAAGATCAGGTGCGTCTCGGTCATGGCGACGTCGCGGTTGGCCGACAGGTTCGCCACGACGAACTCGCGCAGCGCGTCGGGGGAGGCTGCGGCGACGTGCACCTGGAAGTCGTCGGCCCCGGCGAGGAAGAACACGTTGAGCACGCCGGGCAGCGACGCCAGCCAGCCGCCGAACTCACCGATGCGGGCCCGGGCGTTGCCCTGCAGGCGTACGACGACGATGGCCTGCAGCGGCAGCCCGAGGGCCTCCGGCGACAGCTCGGCGTGGAACCCGCGGATGACCCCGGTCTCCTGCAGCCGGCGCACCCGCATCAGGCACGTCGACGCAGCGATGCCCGCCGTCTGGGCCAGCACGGAGTTGGGCGTGCGCGCGTTGGCGGCCAGCAGGGACAGCAGCTGCCGGTCGATGTCGTCGAGCTCCGGGGCCGGCCCCTGTGACGGTCGGTCGAATGTTGTTCACCTCACACCCCTCTCGTGCCTGGCCAGCCGAAGGATCATCGGTTTGGAACGTTCCGCACGAATAGTCAACACGATCGGGACCTATCAGCCAAAGAGTCGGGAGAATGAGACGTCCCCAACTGCAGGAGTGAGCATGAAGGTCGGCGTCCCGAAGGAAGTCAAGAACCACGAGTACCGGGTGGCCATCACCCCGATCGGCGTCCACGAGCTGACCCAGCACGGCCACGACGTGTACGTCGAGACGGGTGCGGGCGCCGGCTCGCAGATCCCCGACGAGGAGTACGTCGCCTCCGGTGCGACCCTGCTCGAGACCGCCGACGACGTGTGGGGCACCGCCGACATGGTCCTCAAGGTGAAGGAGCCCGTCGCCGAGGAGTACGACCGGATGCGCGAGGGCCAGACCCTGTTCACCTACCTCCACCTCGCGGCCGACCGGCCGCTGACCCAGGAGCTCGTCGACCGCAAGGTCACCGCGATCGCCTACGAGACGGTCCAGCTTCCCTCGGGCGGCCTGCCGCTGCTCTACCCGATGTCGGAGGTCGCCGGCTGCCTCGCCCCCCAGGTCGGCGCGCACTCGCTGATGAAGGCCGAGGGCGGCCGTGGCGTGCTCATGGGCGGCGTCGGCGGCGTGGCCAACGCCAAGGTCGTCATCATCGGCGCCGGCGTCTCCGGTCAGAACGCCGCCAACATCGCGCTCGGCATGGGCGCGGACGTCACGCTGCTCGACACCGACCTGGACAAGCTGCGGATGTCGTTCTGGCGCTACAACAACCGCGTCCACGGCCTGGCGTCGTCGAAGCTCGCCATCGAGCAGCAGGTGACCGAGGCTGACATGGTCATCGGCGCGGTGCTCATCCCGGGCGCCAAGGCCCCGAAGCTGGTCAGCAACGAGCTGGTCTCGCGCATGAAGCCGGGATCGGTGCTCGTCGACATCGCCGTCGACCAGGGCGGCTGCTTCGAGGACACCCACGCGACGACGCACGCCGACCCGACGTACACCGTCCACAACTCGGTCTTCTACTGCGTGGCGAACATGCCGGGCGCGGTGCCGAACACCTCGACCTACGCGCTGACCAACGCCACGCTGCCCTACACGGTGGCGCTGGCCGACAAGGGCTGGCAGCAGGCCTGCGGCGACGACCGTGCGCTGGCGCTGGGGCTCAACACGCACGCGGGGCGCCTCACCAACGCCCCCGTCGGCGAGGCGCACGGCATGGAGGCCGTCGCGCTGGAGTCCGTGCTGGCCTGACCGACGACCCGTGGACCCCTCCCTCACCCTCAGGGGTGGGTCAGTAGCCTCGGCCTCGTGAAGGAGCCGGTGCCGCCGCAGCTGCAGCAGCGCGTGGACGCCTGGGCGGCCCGCCGCACCCACACCTGGCGGGACTGGTCCCTCGCGGAGCTGGTGGCGACCAAGGCGACCACCGGTCGCACGGTCAGCCTCGTCGTTCCCGCCCGCAACGAGGCCGCGACGGTCGGCGTCGTGGTGGCCAAGGTCCGCGAGGCGCTGATGGGCACCACCGCGCTGCTCGACGAGATCGTCGTGATCGACAGCGACTCCGACGACGCGACCTACGACGTCGCCACCGACGCCGGAGCCGTGGCGCACCGCGCTGCGGAGATCCGCCCCGACCTCGGCGTCGCCCGCGGCAAGGGCGAGGCGATGTGGAAGTCGCTGTTCGTCACCAGCGGCGAGCTCGTCGTCTTCATGGACGCCGACCTCACCGAGTGGGACACCCACTTCGTGCCGGGGCTGCTCGGGCCGCTGCTCAACGACCCGGAGGTCGCTCTCGTCAAGGGCTTCTACCAACGACCCTTCCACGACGGCGAGAGGCCGACCTCGTTCGAGGGCGGTCGAGTGACCGAGCTGGTCGCCCGCCCGCTGCTGGCGCTGGAGGCGCCCGAGCTGACCGGTCTCGTGCAGCCGCTGGCGGGGGAGTGGGCCGTCCGTCGCGACGTCTTCGCCGAGCTGAGCGTGCCGACCGGCTACGGCGTCGAGATCGCCGCGCTGCTCGACGTGCACCGCACCCGCGGCCTCGACGCCCTCGCCCAGGTCGACCTCGGCCGGCGTGCGCACACCCACCAGCCGCTGCGTGACCTCGCCGTGATGGCGGCGCAGATCCAGGCCGCGGTCGCCGTACGCTCCGGGCGTGCACCGGGCCTCGGCACCGGCGTGCTCGCCCAGGAGCTGGTGATCCGCCAGCCGGCCGCGGGGAGCGCCGCCGCCCGCCGCGTGCCGGTGTCTGTCGGTGAGCGCCCGCCGGCCGCCCCACTGCTCGACGTGAAGGAGCCCCGGTGACCGGCGGCGTGCTGCGGCTGGGCCGCCACACGTTCGCGCCGGAGACGACGCTGATGATGGCGATCGTCAACCGCACCCCCGACTCCTTCTACGACCAGGGCGCCACCTGGGCCGAGGACAAGGCGTTCGACCGCGTCGCGGAGGTCGTCGACCAGGGCGCCGAGATCGTCGACATCGGCGGCATCAAGGCGGCCCCGGGCGCCGAGATCGACGTCGAGGAGGAGCGCCGTCGCGTGGTGGCGTTCGTGGCGCGCGTGCGGGCGGCGTACCCGGACCTCGTCATCAGCGTCGACACCTGGAGGGCGGAGGTCGGCCGCGCCGCCTGCCAGGAGGGCGCCGACGTCCTCAACGACGCCTGGGGCGGCGCGGACCCGTCGCTGGTCGACGTGGCGGCGGAGTTCGGCGCGGGGCTCATCTGCACCCACACCGGCGGCGTCGAGCCGCGCACCCGCCCGTTCCGCATCGAGTACGCCGACGTGGTCGCCTCCGCGATCGCCGACACCACGGCGTACGCCGAGCGCGCCCTGGCCGCCGGCGTGCCGAAGGGCGGGATCGTGATCGACCCGGCCCACGACTTCGGCAAGAACACCCTGCACTCGCTGGAGGTCACACGACGTCTCGGCGAGATCGTGGACACCGGGTGGCCGGTGCTGGTGAGCCTGTCCAACAAGGACTTCGTCGGCGAGACGCTGGACCTGCCGGTGGGGGAGCGACTCGCCGGGACCCTTGCCGCCACCGCGGTCTGCGCCCTGGCCGGCGCGCGGATCTACCGGGTGCACCAGGTGGTCGAGACCCGTCAGGTCGTCGACATGGTCGAGACCATCGCCGGTCGTCGCCCGCCGCAGCGGCTGGTGCGGGGGCTGGCGTGAGCGACCGTGACCCGGTGGGGGGCGTGCGCAGCGTGGCCGTGGTGCCCTCCGCGCTGGGCCTGCTGCCGGACCTGACGAGCCCCGACGACCCGCTGCGCGAGGTGCGTGCGGCCGCCCAGGCCGCGGCCGTGTGGCTGGTGGAGCGCCACCCCGGCGACGTGGGCGTGCTGGCCGCCCCGCAGCGGGGCGTCAACGTGGCCCGCGGCGTCATGGAGTCGTCCGGCCTGCGCATCGGCCGGGCGCTGCTGGGCGTCGCAGCCGGCGCGCCGATGCCCGACCCGGGCGCCGCGGCGGGTCTGCTCGTGGTCGCCAACGGCTCGGCGACCCGGTCGGAGAAGGCCCCGGGCCACCTCGACGAGCGGTCCTTCGGCTTCGACGACGCGCTGGACGCGGCACTGCGCGCGGGACGTCCCGAGCGGATGCGCGAGCTCGACGCCGACCTGGCTGAGCAGCTGTGGTGCTTCGACGCCCCGGTCTGGCACGGGCTCGCCGACCTCGCGGAAGCGTCCCAGGGGCCTGTGGACGTGGACTACGACGACGACCCCTTCGGGGTCCGCTACTGGGTGGTGAGGTGGACGTGCGCATCTTGATCGACGAGCTCGGCGGACGGGCGGGAGAGTCGGACCTCGATGCCGACGACCTGGTCGAGGTCTACCGCCCGCTGCGCTCCCCGTGGTGGCGCATCAACATGGTGAGCACCGTCGACGGCTCCGCCACCGGCGCGAGCGGACGCAGCGGCTCGATCAACAACGCCGCCGACAAGCGCGTGTTCGACACGCTGCGTGCGATGGCGGACGCCGTCCTGGTCGGTGCCGGCACGGCCCGCGAGGAGGCCTACGGCCCCGCCGAGGTCCCGATCGTGCTGGTCAGCCGCCGCGGTCACGTGCCGGACGCGCTGCGCGACGCGCCCCGCGGCTCGGTGCTGCTGGCCACGGTCCTCGGCGCCGAGGGGCTGGCGGCCAGCCGCGCCGCCCTGGGCGAGGACCAGGTCGTCGTCACCGGCACCGAGGTCGACCTGGCCGCGCTGCGGCGCGCGCTCGCCGAGCGTGGACTGACGTCCGTGCTCTCCGAGGGCGGCCCGAGCCTCTTCGCCGACCTGGCCGCCGCCGGCGTGCTCGACGAGGTCTGTCTCACCGTGGTGCCGCAGCTGGTCGGCGGCGACCACCCGCGCATCGCCACGGGTGCGGGAACGACGACCGAGCTGCGGCTGACCACCCTGCTCGAGCAGGACGGCACGCTCCTCGGACGGTGGTCCGTCGAGGTGGCGGGCTCCGGCTAGCTGCCGCTCGCGTCGCGCAGCTTCTCGAGCAGCGGCCCGGCGGCCTCGGCCAGGAAGCGCTCCTGCGTGTCGCCGCCGATTTGCACCAGAGCCACGTCGGTGAAGCCCGACTCCCAGAACGCGCTGACGGCGTCGACGATGGCGTCGAGGTCGGGTCCGCAGGGGATGTTGTCGGCGACGTCCTCGGGGCGCACGAACTGCGTCGCCCCGGCGAAGCCGGCGGTGGTGGGCAGGTCGGCGTTGACCGACCAGCCGCCGGCGAACCAGCGGAACTGCTCGTGCGCGCGCGCGATCGCGGCGTCCTCGTCAGGGTCCCAGCAGATCGGGATCTGACCGATGGCCCTGGCCGAGCCCGGGATGCGGGGCGCACCCTTGGTGCGGTTCCAACGTGAGACCACGTCGGGGTCGGGCTCGGTGGTGACGAGGTGGTCCGACAGCGGCGCCAGCAGCTCGATCGAGGACGGCCCGCTGACGGCGACGCCGATCTCGACCGGCTCGGCCGGCAGGTCCCAGATCCGGGCGGAGTCGACCTGGAAGTGGTCACCCTGCAGGTCGACGAGCTCGCCGGTGTGCAGCTCGCGGATGATCTCGATGGCCTCGGCCAGCATCTCCTGGCGGTTCGTGACCGTCGGCCACCCCTTGCCCACGACGTGCTCGTTCAGGTTCTCCCCGCTCCCCAGACCCAGCACGAAACGGCCCTCGGACAGGATGCCCATGGTCGCCGCCTTCTGCGCCACCACGGCGGGGTGGTAGCGCATCGTCGGGCACGTCACGTAGGTCATGAGGTCGACCCGGTCGGTCACCTGGGCGACCGCGCCCAGCACCGACCAGGCGTACGGCGCGTGACCCTGCGCCGAGAGCCACGGGAAGTAGTGGTCGCTCATCACCTCGAAGTCGAACCCGGTCTGCTCGGCCTGGGCGGCGTCGCGCACGAGACCACGGGGGTCACGCTGCTCGGTCATGAGGGTGTAGCCGAAGCGCGTCATCACTGTCCTTCGAGATTGCCGGTGGGTGGGACGGGGACCGTCCCCACCGTGCCCACCCGGGCTCGGTCCAACCGGGTGGTCAGGCGCCCGCGTTGCCCTCCAGCGGCCGCATCAGGGCCTCCCAGTCGACGTCGGCATAGCCCGACAGGTCGTCGAGGACCTGGGCGGCGCCGGCCTCGGTCAGCTCGTCCACGCCGAAGCCGCCGGTGCGGACGGTGAGGCAGCGCAGACCGGCCCGGTCGGCGGCCTCCACGTCGTAGGGGGTGTCGCCGACCATGACCGCGCGGTCGATCTCGACGCCGTCCAGCGCGTGCAGCTTGTCGAGGGTGGCGTGCAGCAGGTCGGACTCGGGCTTCGACTCCTCCGCGTCCTCGGACGTGGTCAGGATCGACACGTGCTCACCGACGCCGAGGGTGCTCACGGCGTTCTCGGAGAAGTGCTTCTTGCCCGAGGAGGCGAGGGCGACGACGTACCCGGCCGCGGCGAGGTGCTCGACCATGGCGGCGGCGCCGGGCAGCGCCGGGACCTCGGACTCGACCTCGGCGTACTTCTTCTCCCATGCCTCGCGCAGCGCGTCACCGTGCTGCTCCTCGACCTCCTCGCCGGCCACCTCGGTGACCAGCTTGTCGCCGCCCATCCCGATGGTGCGGTGCAGGCGCCACAGCGCGGGGGTGCGACCGGCGCCGACGACCTCGTGGAAGGCGCGGAACCAGGCCAGGCCGTGGTGGTAGGTGGAGTCGACGAGCGTGCCGTCGATGTCGAGCAGGACAGCGCCGCGGGCGCCAGAGGGGGAGTCGCTCATCGCCCGACCGTAGCGGTCCGCGGGTCCCGCCGACTCCTCCGAGGGGGTGGGGCCCACCTGTCAGGATGGCGGGCATGGTCTCGACCGGAGCGGATGTCGTGGTGGTGGGAGCGGGCCTGGCCGGCCTGCGCTGCGCGCGGGAGCTGGCCGGAGCCGGGCTCGACGTCAGCGTCCTGGAGGCCTCCGACGGTGTCGGTGGCCGGGTGCGGACCGACCGCCACGAGGGTTTCCTCCTGGACCGCGGTTTCCAGGTGCTCAACGACGCCTACCCCGAGGTACGCCGAGCCCTGCGCGTGGACGACCTGGACCTCCAGCGCCTCGACGACGCGATCACGGTGCGCGCCGGGGGCGAGCTGCACGACGTCGCCAACCCGCTCTCGCTGCCGCGCGAGGTGCTCGGGGTGGTGCGCAGCCCGCTGATCGGGCCGGCGCAGAAGCTGCGCTTCGCGGCCTACGCCGGAGCCGCGACGGTGCTGCCCGTCGCGCGGCTCCGGGCCCGCCCGGACGTGCCTGCGGTCGAGGCGTGGCGGCGCGCCGGCTTCAGCCAGCAGGCGATCGACCGGGTGCTCACCCCGTTCTTCGCCGGGGTGGTGCTCGACGCCGACTTCGGCACCTCCCGGCGCTTCCTCGACCTCATGATGCGCATGTTCGTGCGCGGCCGCTCCACCCTGCCGGCGGCGGGCATGGAGGCGATGCCGCGCCAGCTGGCCGACGACCTGCCTGAGGGTGCCGTCCGGCTGGACACCCCGGTCCTCGACGTGGACCCCACGGGGGTGCGCACCGCCGACGGGGCGCGCCTGAGCGCCCGGGCGGTCGTGGTGGCCACCGATGCCTGGGCCGCCCACCGCCTGCTGCCCGGCCTCGGCACCGCGCCGCAGGCACGGGGAGTCACCACCGTCTACCACGCCGCCCCGGTGCGGGAGGGCCAGCGCAGCCGGCTGATCGTCGACTCCGACGGCGGACCGGTGGTCAACACCGTGGTGCTGTCGTCCGCGGTGCCGTCCTACGCCCCTGCGGGCCAGGCGCTCGTGTCGACCTCGGTGCTGCACACGCGGGCGGCCGCGCCGCTGCCCGACAGCGAGCTGCTGGCGATGCTGGCCGTCCTGCACCGGCAGGACACCCGCTCCTGGCAGCGGCTGCGCGACTACTCGGTGCCCCAGGCGCTGCCGCTGATGGGTGCGCCTCACGACTTCCGCCGCCCGGTGCGGCTGCGCGGCGGCGACGGCACGGTCTACGTCGCCGGCGACCACCGCGACACCAGCTCGATCCAGGGGGCGCTGGTCTCGGGCCGTCGAGCGGCCGACGCGGTGCTGGCCGACCTGGGCGAGCCGGCGGGCGCCCGCGAGTGACCCCGCCCGACCCCGCCTGAGCCCGTCTGACCCCCCGACCCCGACTGGCAGGGGGCCTCAGCGTCGCGCGACGGCGTCCCGGGCGATGGCGCGCGCGCGACGCAGGCAGTAGCCGATGCCGAAGAGCCCCAGCCCGAAACCGGCCGCGCAGGTCCACAGCCACCAGGCGCGGTCGGTGTCCTGCAGCCAGCCGTAGGACGGCAGCAGCCCCAGGCCCGCGCCCAGGAACATCAGCGCGCCGAAGGCGACGGTCCGGACGCCGGTGACGTCGAGCGGCTCGACGTCGGCGACGAGGTAGGTGCGGTTGCCGATCTCGTGGACCTCGCGGACGGGCGGGCCGTCCTCGGGGGCGGCGTCGGGCGCGGGGGAGTCCACGGACAGGAACTTAGCCGAGCCGTGACGGCGCCGGCACATCGCTCTGGCAGCATGTGCGGCGGCACGGGCTCAGACCGCGCCCGACAACCCGACCCGACCGCCTCAGGGGGCTCCTCCGGTGGACCAGTTCTTCAAGATCAGCGCGCGCGGATCCACCGTGGGCCAGGAGGTGCGCGGCGGCGTCGTCACCTTCTTCACGATGGCCTACATCATCGTGCTCAACCCGCTCATCATCGGCACGCAGACCGACGGTGCCGGGAGGTTCCTCGGCGGCGGCGACGCCCCGAACATCCCCCTGGTCGCGCTGGCCACCGCCGTCGTCGCCGGTCTCATGACCATCCTCATGGGCGTGGTGGCGCGCTACCCGCTGGCGCTGGCCACCGGGCTCGGGCTCAACGCCTTCGTCACGTTCTCGATCGCCAAGGCCTACACCTGGAACGAAGCGATGACGTTCGTCTTCCTCGAGGGCGTCATCATCCTGGTGCTGGTGCTCACCGGCTTCCGCGTCGCGGTCTTCAAGGCCGTGCCGACCTCGCTGAAGACCGCCATCAGCGTCGGGATCGGCCTCTTCATCGCCCTCATCGGCCTGGTGGACGCCGGTTTCGTGCGTCGTACGGCGGTGGGCCCGGTGCCCGTGGAGCTCGGCGTCGGCGGCGTGCTGGACGGCTGGCCGACCCTGGTCTTCGTGGTCGGCCTCGTGCTGGTCGTGGCGCTCCACGTGCGGCAGGTCAAGGGCGCCATCCTCATCGCCATCGGCGTGACCACGGCGCTGGCCGTCGTGGTCGAGAGCCTGGCGAAGGTGGGACCGTCGTTCATCAGCCCGGAGGAGACCAACTCGAAGGGCTGGCAGCTCAACGTGCCCTCGGTGCCCAGCGACGTAGCGAACGTGCCCGGCCTGTCGGACCTGAAGGACCTGTGGGGCCTGGCGATCTTCGACGACCTCAGCGGCCTGGGCGGGGCGCTCGGCTCCTACGACGCCGCTGCGTTCATCGGGATCGCGCTGCTGATCTTCACGCTGCTGCTGGCCGACTTCTTCGACACCATGGGCACGATGACCGCCATCGGCGCCGAGGCGGGCCTGCTCGACGAGCAGGGCACACCGCCCCGCGCCCAGCAGATCCTGATCGTGGACTCGATCGCCGCTGCGGCCGGTGGCGCCGCCGGGGTCTCCTCGAACACCTCCTACATCGAGTCGGCCACCGGTGTCGGCGAGGGCGCGCGGACTGGCCTGGCCTCCGTCGTGACCGGCGTGATGTTCCTGCTCGCGACGATCTTCACCCCGCTCGTGGCGGTGATCCCCTACGAGGCGGCCACGCCCGCGCTGGTGCTGGTCGGCTTCCTGATGATGACCCAGGTGCGCCACATCGACTGGGACGACGTCGAGGTCGCGCTGCCGGCGTTCCTGACGATCGTGCTCATGCCCTTCACCTACAACATCACCGTCGGCATCGGAGCGGGCTTCCTCGCCTATGTCCTCATCAAGGTGGTGCGCGGCAAGGTGGGCCAGGTCCACCCGCTCATGTGGGTGGTCTCTGCCCTGTTCGTCGTCTACTTCGCCATCGAGCCGTTGCGGCAGGCCCTGGGCGTGAGCTGAGGGAGGAACGCGCCCCCGCGTTCCTACTCATCACCCAGGACCTGCCACTCCGTGTCAGCCGATCGCATCCCCCATGAGGTCGTCCAGCAGGTGGAGCACGTGCTCGCTCCGCTGTTCGACCATCGTGGTCAGCTGACGGAGGACCTCGGGAGAAAGGCCCTCCAGTCCTTCGCTCATCTCGACCGCTGCGGCCTTGATGACTGCTGCGGAGTTCCGCAGGTCATGGATGAGCTCTTGTTGTTGTTTCCCCATGGTGATACCCCTATCCCCACAGACAGGATGACCGCTGCCCCGACGTTATTTACGGGTTTGTTGGCATCTGTGCCCGAACGGCCAGTGGTCTAGTCCGGCAGGGTGGTCAGGCCGTAGCCGCCGTCGCCCGACGGGTCCCGCTCGGAGACGTGGGAGCGCCCGACCCGGCGGCCCGGGGGATCGCCTCGAGGGTCGCGTCCAGGTCGGTGCGCAGCGTGGTGGCGACGTCGACGACGTAGTTCTGCCGGACCCGCCACACCCCGGAGTCGCCCTGCCGCGGGAGGTGGGGCAGGGCCCGGGTGACGTAGCCCGACGACAGGTCGAGCAGTGGACGCTCCGTCAGACCCTCCTCGTGCGGAGGCACGACGGCGCCGAGGTCGCGGTCGTCGAGGTGGTTCAGGATCTTGCAGACCAGGCGCGAGGACAGGTCCGCCCGCAGCGTCCACGAGGCGTTGGTGTAGCCGACGCAGATCGCGAAGTTGGGCAGGCCGGTGATCATGGCGCCACGCCACACGAACTGCTCGTTGAGCGCCACCGGCTCCCCGTCCACGCTGGGCTGCACGCCGCCGAAGAGCTGCATCTGCAGCCCGGTGGCGGTCACGACGACGTCGGCCGCCAGCTCGCGTCCCGACTCCAGGGTGATGGTGTCGGCGGTGAAACCGGCGATGCGGTCGGTGACGATGTCGGCCTCACCACGTCGGATGGCCTTGAAGAGGTCACCGCTGGGCACCAGGCACAGACGCTGGTCCCACGGGTCGTACGGCGCGGTGAAGTCGGCCGGGTCGAAGCGCTCGGCGCCGACCCCCTTCTCGACGCCCTGGAGCAGCAGCTTCTTCGCCTGGGTGGGGAAGCGCTGGCAGAACTGGAACAGCGCCTGGGTGAGGAGCACGTTCTTGGAGCGGATCAGCCGGTGGGCCAGCGGGGCGGGCAGGCGGTCGCGCAGGCTGTTGGCGAGCTTGTCCACCCGGGGGGCCACCGCGATCCACGACGGCGTGCGCTGGAGCATCGTCACGTGCGCGGCCTCGCCGGCCATCGACGGCACCAGGGTCACGGCCGTGGCGCCGCTGCCGATCACCACGACGCGCTTGTCGGCGTACTCCAGGTCCTCGGGCCAGAACTGCGGGTGGACGACCTGGCCGCCGAAGTCGGCGATGCCGGGGATGGTGGCGGCGTACGGCTCGGCGTAGTTGTAGTAGCCCGAGCAGGCGTAGAGGAACGAGCAGGTGATCGTCCTGGTGCCGGGGCTCGCGGGGTCGGTCGACTCCACGGTGACGGTCCAGCGCTGGTCGGTCGTCGACCAGTCGGCGGCGACCACGCGGCGCTGCAACCGGACGTGGCGGTCGATGCCGTGCGTGCGCGCCGTGTGCTCGATGTAGCGCCGGATCGCGGCGCCGTCGACGATGGACTCCTTCTCCTGCCACGGCTCGAACGGGTAGGCGAGCGTGAAGATGTCGGAGTCCGAGCGGATGCCGGGGTAGCGGAACAGGTCCCAGGTGCCGCCCAGCGCGTCGCGCGACTCCAGGATCGCGTAGGACTTGTCGGGGCACTCGGTCTGCAGGCGGTAACCGGCGCCCACACCCGAGAGCCCACCCCCGACGACCAGGACGTCGAGGTGCTCGGTGGAGGTGGCCGCCGCGGGGGTGGTGTCTGCACTCATCGCGCCAGGATAGGGCGGTGGTCCGGGCCCGCGGGAGCGAACGTGCGCGGGGTCACCCTCCCGTGGTGAGCCGGAATGATTAGCAGAACTAATGAGTTATGCTACTGATATGCCACCCACCGCCGAGAAGGTCGTCCGCACCGACGCCGGGCTCGCCTCCTCCCTCCGCTTCTCGGTGACCCGTCTGTCCCGACGCATGCGCACCGAGGACCTCGACGACACCGGGGTGAGCGTCGGCGGGCTCTCGGTGCTGGCTCGGCTGTTCCGCGACGGCGAGAGCACGGTCGGCCAGCTGGCTGCGGCCGAGCGGGTCCAACCGCCCTCGATGACCCGGACCGTCTCCTGCCTGGAGACCGAGGGGCTGGTCCAGCGAGCACCCCACCCCACCGACGGCCGTCAGGTGATCATCCGCCTGTCCGGGGCCGGCGAGACGGTGCTGGCGGCCGAGCGGCGCCGACGCGACGCCTGGCTGACCCGGCGGCTGCGTGACCTCACCGCCGACGAACGCGCCCTGCTGCGGCAGGCCGCCCCGATCCTGGAGAGACTGAGCAACAGTTGAGCCCCACCTTCCGCGCCCTCGCCCACCGCAACTACCGGCTGTACTGGTCCGGTGGCTTCGTGTCGAACATCGGCACGTGGATGCAGCGGGTGGCGCAGGACTGGCTCGTGCTGCTGCTGACGAACAACTCCGGCACGGCGCTGGGCATCACCACCGGACTGCAGTTCCTGCCGATCCTGCTGCTGTCGCCGTGGGCGGGCGCGGTCGCCGACCGGCTGCCCAAGCAGCGGCTGCTGCAGGTCGCGCAGCTGATGATGGCGGCACCCGCCCTCGCCCTCGGCCTGCTCGCCGTCACGGGACTGGCCCAGCCGTGGCACGTCTACGTGATCGCGCTGCTCTTCGGCGTCGGCACCGCCTTCGAGGCCCCGGTGCGCCAGTCGTTCGTCTCCGAGCTGGTGAGCGCCGACGACCTGCCCAACGCGGTGGGCCTGAACTCGGTCTCCTTCAACCTGGGTCGCATCGTCGGACCCGCCGTGGCCGGTCTGACCATCGCCCTCTTCGGCTCCGGGGTCGAGGCCACCGGCGTGGTCATCCTGGTCAACGCGCTCAGCTACGGGCCGGTCTTCTTCGCCCTCGGCCGGCTGCGCGACCTGCCGCACGACCCCGACGCCGACCGCAGCCGACGCCCCGGCATGGTGCTGGACGGGATGCGCTACGTCCGCAGCCGTCCCGACCTGCTGCTGGTGCTGGCCGTGATGGGCTTCGTCGGCACCTTCGGGCTCAACTTCCAGCTCACCTCAGCCCTCATGGCCACCGAGGTCTACTCCCAGGGGGCGGGGGAGTACGGCATCCTCGGCTCGACGATGGCACTCGGCTCCATCGTCGGGTCGCTCCTCGCGGCTCGCCGCACCAGCACGCGCCTGCGGCTGGTCATCGGCGCAGCCCTGGCCTTCGGGGTGGCCGAGATCGTGATCGCGACCATGCCGACCTACCTCACCTTCGTCGCGCTGACGCCACTGATCGGCATCACCGCGATGACCACCATCACCGCGGCGAACACCACGATGCAGCTGACGGTCCCCGCCGAGCTGCGGGGCCGCGTGATGGCGCTCTACCTCATGGTCTTCATGGGCGGCACCCCGCTCGGCTCGCCGATCGTCGGCTGGGTCGGGGAGACCTTCGGCGCTCGCTGGGCGCTGGGTGGCGGCGGCGTGATGTCGATCCTGGGGACCCTGGGCTCGGCCGCGGTCTTCTGGCACCTCGGCAGCCGCGCACGGCGTACGGCGAGCAGTGGCGTGGACGGTGACGGTGCCGGGCAACGGCTCCCCGACCCGCTCGCGGCGGATCCTGCGACCCAGCCGGTTCCGTAGACTCCTGGGGTGAACCCCCGCTACCGACGCATGGTGATCCCGGGCGCGCTGATCCTGCTCATCGTGATCGTCGTGGTCTCGTCGGTGACCCGTGGCTGACACGCCCGGCCCGGCCCCCGCGGCGGGCGCGGCCGACGGCTTCGCCGAGGTCGCGACACTGCTCGCCGACGACGCGCTGCTCGAGCGGGCGGTCGCGGCCGGCCGGCGCCGCGGCGAGCAGAACCCGTGGCGCCGCCTCGAGCTGAGGTACGTCGACCTCAAGGGCGGGCGCCACCTGCAGGTCACCCGCCTCGACGCCACTCAGGCGTTCACCGAGAACCACCCGCTCGACTCCGTGCCCGCCGTGGTCGCCGGGCTGGTCGCCGAGCCCTGGTCCAACTGGCACGTGTGGACCGCCACCGGCACCCTCCAGCTGCGGGTGACCAAGAAGGGCCGACCTCTGGTGCACCGCGAGCGGGTCGACGCCGCGGCCGCGACCGCGTCGCCGGAGGACCACGCGGAGCCGCGAGCCCACGACCGCGCCAAGGCCCGGCTGCTGCCCGAGGACGACCCGCTGCTGGCGGTGCTGGGCATCTCCGACGCCGCGGGCCGGGTCAAGCCCAGCCGTCAGGCGAAGTACCGCCAGGTGGAGGAGTTCCTGCGCCGTCTCGACGCTGCCCTCGGCGACGCCCTCGACGCCGGGGCGCTCCCGCGTCCGAGTGTGGATGCGCCGCTGACCGTGGTCGACCTGGGCTGCGGCAACGCCTACCTCACCTTCGCCGCCCACCGCTACCTGAGCGCGGTTCGGGGGCTGCCGGTGCGCCTGGTCGGCGTGGACGTCAAGGAGCAGTCGCTGCGGCACAACACCGCTGTGGCGCACGAGCTCGGCGTGGCCGACGAGGTGACCTTCGTCCAGGGGGCGATCGGGCACGTCGCCCTGCCCGCCACCACCGGCCCGGTCGGGGTGGTGCTGGCGCTGCACGCCTGCGACACCGCCACCGACGACGCGCTCGCCCAGGCGCTGTCGTGGCAGGCGCCGCTGGTGCTGGCCGCGCCGTGCTGCCACCACGACGTGGCCGCCCAGCTGCGCGCGTCGGCCCGCGCCGGGTCGGTGCCGGCCACCTACGCGCCGCTGGTGCGCGACGGGATCCTTCGCGAGCGCTTCGCCGACACCCTCACCGACGCCGTGCGGGCCGCCGAGCTGCGCCAGCGGGGCTACCGCGTCGACGTCGTGGAGTTCGTCGCGAGCCGGCACACCCCGCGCAACACGATGATCCAAGCCGTGCGCACCGGAGCCGGGGCCGACCCGCACGCGGCAGCCGAGCTCGACCGCCTGCGCGCCGACTGGGCCCTGCGGCCGCGGTTGTCCGAGCTGCTGGCATGAGTCTCGGACCGCGGCTGCGGACCGGGGGGCCGAGCCAGGCGACGGCCGCCGCTCTCGCGGTCGGCGCGTGCGCGCTGGTCGCCACGACGCTGGGGGCACCGGCTGACGCTGCCACCGGGGCACGCGAGGAGCTGCGATTCCAGGACCCGACGATCAGCGAGTCCAGCGGGCTCGTCGTCCAGGGGTCGGACCTGCTCACCGTCAACGACTCGGGCGACGGGCCGGTCGTCTACGTCGTCGACGCCGGCACCGGGGAGACGGTCGGGCGCACGACGTACACCTCCGACGAGGTCGTCGACGTCGAGGCCCTGGCGCGCGGGCGCGACGGCAGCGTCTGGGTGGGTGACATCGGCGACAACGACGCGGTGCGTCCCTCCGTCAGCCTCTACCGGTTGCCGGCGGTCAGCCGCGGCGACCGGACCGTCAGCGCGCAGCGCTTCGACCTCGTCTACCCCGGCGGACCCCGCGACGCCGAGACGTTGCTGGTGCAGCCGGGCACCGGGCGCGTCTTCGTGGTCACCAAGGGCGTGTTCGGCGGCCAGGTGATGGCCGCCCCGGACCCGCTGCGCGTCGGACAGCCCAACAGGCTGCGACCCGTGGGCCCCGTCGGAGGGCTGGTCACCGACGGCACGTTCCTGCCGGGCGGCGCGGTGGTGCTGCGCAACTACGGCGACGGGTTCGTCGTCGACCCACGAACCTGGCGCGGGGTGGGCGCCTTCCCGATGCCCACGCAGGAGCAGGCCGAGGCCGTGGCGCCGTGGCCGGGCGGCCGGGTCCTGGTGTCCTCCGAGGGCCAGGCGCAGCCGCTCTACTCCGTCCCGGTGCCGCGCCGCTTCCTCGAGGCGGTGAGCCGCGCCGACGAAGGTGTCGGGCGCCGCGCTCCCGACGGTCCCGACGGTTCCGACGGGGAGCGAGGGGGGCGCGGAGGCTCGGCCCGCAACGACTCCGACGAGCCGGCGCAGTCGGTCATCCCACTCGGCCCGGCCGTCGCGGGCGGGGGACTGCTGGCGCTGGCCACCCTGACCGGCTTCTGGCTGGTGCGCCGGCGCGTCCGGCGCTGACCTCCGCTCGGCGCGGGGTCAGAGGCGCTCGACGACGTAGTCGACCGAGGCCGTGAGCGCCTCCACGTCGGCCGGGTCGATCGCGGGGTACATCGCGATGCGCAGCTGGTTGCGGCCCAGCTTGCGGTAGGGCTCGGTGTCCACGATGCCGTTGGCGCGCAGGGTGGCAGCGATCGCGGCGGCATCGATGCCGTCCTCGAAGTCGATGGTGCCGATCACCAGCGAGCGGTGGTCCGGGTCCGCGACGTACGGCGTGGTGTACGCCGTCCTCTCCGCCCAGCCGTAGAGCGCGTCGGAGCTGGCCCTCGTGCGGCGGACCATGCCCTCGAGGCCGCCCTCGGCGTTCATCCAGTCCAGCTGCTCGGCCATGAGGAAGAGTGTCGCGACCGACGGGGTGTTGTACGTCTGGTTCTTGCGGCTGTTGTCGATGGCCGTCGGGAGATCGAAGAACGCCGGGATCCACCGGTCTCCGGCGGCGATCTCCTCGGCCCGGGCCAGCGCGGCCGGCGACATGATGGCGATCCAGAGGCCGCCGTCGGAGGCGAAGCACTTCTGCGGCGCGAAGTAGTAGGTGTCGACCTCCGTCAGGTCGACCGGCAGGCCGCCGGCGCCGGAGGTGGCGTCGACCAGCACCAGGGCGTCGGGGTCGGCGCCCTCGACGCGGCGCACCGGCGCCATGACGGCCGTGGAGGTCTCGTTGTGGGCCCAGGCGTAGGCGTCGACGTCGGCCTCGGCGCGCGGCTCGGGGCGGCTGCCGGGGTCGCTGCGGATCACGGTCGGCTCGGCGAGGAACGGCGCCTGTCGTGCCGCGGTGGCGAACTTCGCGCTGAACTCCCCGAAGGTCAGGTGCTGGCTCCGCTCGCGGATCAGGCCGAAGGTGGCGACGTCCCAGAACGCGGTGGCGCCGCCGTTGCCCAGGACGACCTCGTAGCCCTCCGGCAGGCCGAACAGGCTCGCCAGCCCGTCGCGGACCCGTCCCACCGTCTGCTTGACCGGCGCCTGCCGGTGGCTGGTGCCCATGAGCGAGGCGCCGGTGGCGGCCAGCGCGTCGAGCGCACCGGTCCCGACCTTCGAGGGGCCGGCGCCGAAGCGGCCGTCGGCGGGCTTGAGCTCTGCGGGGATGGTGATCGCGGCGGTCACGGCACTTCTCTCGTCTGATCGGTCGGACGGCGGGGACGGACCTGACGGCGTTGTCAGAGGCGGTCGACGCCACGGCGGGGGCCCTGGCGGATGAGGACGGCCTGCCTATTCTGGCACCTGCCCGAACCCCCGCCCGAAGCGAGGCAACCCGCATGGACACCCCCGCGTCCGTCGCCCTGGACATCGAGCGCGTGTCGTTCGGTGACGCCGACGTCGTACGCCTGGTCGCCGCCCTGCAGCAGGAGTTCGTGCTGCGCTACGGCGGCCCGGACGAGACGGTGCTCACCGTCGACACCTTCGACGACGAGTCCGGTCAGTTCTTCCTCGGCCGCGTGGCGGGGGATCCGGTGGTCATCGGGGGATGGCGGAGGCGTCGCGACGTCGCCGCGCTCGGCGGCACCCGGGCCGCGGAGATCAAGCGCATGTACGTCGTCGCGACGGCTCAGCGCCGCGGGCACGCCCGGGCCATGCTGGCCCACCTCGAGACCACGGCCCGGCGGGCCGGCGCGGACGTGCTGGTGCTCGAGACCGGCGCCGAGCAGCCCGAGGCGATCGCGCTCTACGAGTCGTCGGGCTACACGCCGGTCGACGGGTTCGGGCTGTACAAGGACGAGCCGAGCGTGCGCTACCTCGGCAAGCGCCTCGCCTGACGCCGAAGCCGTGAAACGTCCGCAGGTGGGTAGGGCTCCCAGATGACCTCCACACCGGGCTCGAGCCCCCACACCGACGAGAACCTGTCCCCCGAGGAGTCGAGGGGTGACGCCCGTGACGCCCGACCCGACCTCGACGCCGACGCCGCCGACGAGGAGGCGGCGCAGCCGGGCGTCGACCCGGACTGGTCGCAGACCACCGCGGAGGAGGGTCGCTGATCGTGGCCGCGGCGGGGGAGCGTGACGCGGAGATCGACGTCGGCCGCAGCGGGTCGCCGACGACGGCGCGGCGGGTCGTCGTCCACGGGCGGGTGCAGGGGGTGTTCTACCGCGACTCGTGCCGGCAGGAGGCTGACCGCCTCGGGGTGGCCGGTTGGGTCGTCAACGAGCACGACGGCACGGTGCGCGCCCACGCGGAGGGTGAGCCGGACGCAGTCCGTGGCCTCGTGGAGTGGTGCCGCACGGGCCCGACCCGTGCGGTCGTCAACGGTGTCGAGGTCACCGACGCCCCCGTCGAGGGCCTGACCTCCTTCGAGGTCCGCTGAGCCCCCCCAGCCTCCCAGCCTCCCAGCCTTCCCAGCGGCTCAGCCGTAGAGCAGCCGCGACCCGTAGAACAGCGTCGCGAGCAGGGCCAGCACGACGACCAGCCCCAGCACGACCACGGCTCCGGGGCCGCCGGTGCCATCCGAGGTCGCCCGGGTGTCCGACTCGTCGTCGTCGATGAACGCTCCCGGGAAAGCGTCCAGCGCGGACCCGCCGTGGCGTCGAGGCGCGCGGGGCACCTGGTCCCGCGCGGGGTCCCCGCGCCCGGGGTCCTGCGCCGGGGTCTGCCGGGTCCGCTGGGCCTCCGGGGGACCTGAGGCCCCGACGGGCGCGACCGTTGCCACCTCGGCGGCGGCGACGCCTTCCGGCGCAGCCGGGGCTGCGTCGGTCACGACGGGCCGGAGCCTCCGGGTGGCCTCGTCCGGGTCGTCGGTGCCGGGGTCCCCGGGCACGGTCGCCGGCTCGGGCTCGGGCTCGGGCTCAGCCTCAGGTTCGGGCTCGGGCTCGACCGCGACGGTCTCGACCGTCCGGGTGTCCGCGTCCGCGGTGTCGGGCCCGGGCGGGGGTTCCGTGGCCTCGGGCTCGGCGGAGACCGGTGCCGGCTCGCGCACGACCAGGCCCGCGGGCACCGCGGCGTCGATGCCGGCGACCGCCTCGGTGCCGTGGCGCCAGGTGGCGGCGTCGACGAGGAGCGTCGCTCCGCGGTGCGGCACGAGCAGGCGCTCGGCCGGGCTCAGGTGGTGCACCGCGACGAGGTCGTCCCAGGCGACGCCGTCACGGGTGAGCGTGCGCGTCACCTCGCAGGTGTGCTCCCCGACGACGAGGACGCCGCCGCCTCGGGAGCGCGAGCGATGACGGCTCCGCACCTCGCCCGGTGCCCGCAGGAGCGGCTTCTGGATCAGGCGCAGGTCCGCCGTGCCGGACGGCTGCACGGGTCCGGACGCCGACCCCGTGGCCGCGTCGTCGCCCAGGATCAGCAGGCTGGGCACGACCTCCCGGGCCTCCGCGACGACGTCGTCGAGCGAGACGTCGTCGACGGCTCGGATCGTCGGCAGGCCGAGCAGGTCCCCGAGCCCGTCCCGCTCGGCGCGCGCGAGCGGGGCCGGGGACAGGTTGCGGCCGAGCCGGTCCACGCAGACGACGAGCTCGCGCTCCTCCAGCTCGCCGCGTGAGAGCGACCGGACCACGTCGTACACCGTGGCGGGGCCGACGCCGGTGTGCTCGTGGACCCAGAGCAACCGGTCGCCGACCGGCAGCGCCCGCGTGCGGGTCCGTGGCCGGGTGCCGGCGCCCGCGGCGAGACGCGACCGCAGCAGGGCCGCGAGCACGCGGGTGGTGGCCGGGTCGTGGGTGAGCGCGGTCAGGGCGAGGACGCCCGGCGTCGTCTCGGTGTCGCCCGGAGCCGGGACGCCGCCGTCACGTCCGGTCCACGAGGTCCGGCCGGGCAGGGGCAGGGGGAGTCCGGGCTGGTGCCGCACCGGGACCGCGGGCCCGTCGAGCAGCGTGAGCCCGCGCTCGGCCAGTCCCGCGTGGTCGGTGACGAGGTGGACGTTGGCAGAGGTGAGGTACGACGTCCGCCACGCGTCGAGGTCCTCGACCGTGAGCGCGTGCAGGCCCACCGGATCGAGCCCGAGCAGACCGGCACCGCGCCGGCCCCACCGGCTGAGCGAGGCGACGGCGAGCACGTCGTCCACCTCGCCGGGGTCCTCGGTGAGGACCCGCTGCACGGCACCCGGCAGCCCGGACCAGTCCGGCTCGTGGACCCAGGCCGCCAGGGCCTCGAGGGCCTCCCCGACCTCCGGCACGGCCCCGGACACCTCCAGCCGGGTGGTCACCGGTCCCACCACGACGTGTGTCTCGACGGGGCGCTCGCCGACCGCCTCGGCGAGCAGCCCGGCCAGGACGTGCACCTGGCCGTGGCAGCGGTAGTCGGCGTCGGCGACGCCGAGGCGCAGCAGCAGGACGGCGGTGGCGCCGGTCCCCGGACCGGAGTCCGAGCCACCGTCTTCGCTGCGGTCGGTGTCCGCGCCCTCCGCGACGTACGTCGGCAGCGGTGAGGCGGTCGGCGGGGCGGTCGGCGAGGGGGTCACGGTCGCGAGTGTGTCAGTTCCAGGAGTCGTTCCAGCCGTCCACGTCGGACGCCTTGCGCTCCGGAGGGCCGGTGTAGACCGCCGAGGGCCGGATCAGGCGCCCGGTCGTCTTCTGCTCCAGGATGTGCGCGGACCAGCCGGCCGTGCGGGCGCACGTGAACATCGCGGTGAACATCCGCGGCGGAACCTCGGCGAAGTCGAGCACGATCGCGGCCCAGAACTCCACGTTGGTCTCGAGCACGCGGTCGGGGCGCCGCTCGCGCAGCTCCGCCAGCGCCGCCTTCTCCAGCTCCTCGGCGACCTCGTAGCGGGGGGCGTTCAGCTCGCGGGCCGTGCGTCGCAGCACGCGGGCGCGGGGGTCCTCGGCCCGGTAGACCCGGTGCCCGAAGCCCATGAGGCGCTCCTTGTTGTCGAGCAGCTCCTTGACGTACGCCGCTGCGTCGCCGCGCTTCTCGACCTCCTCGATCATGCCGAGGACGCGGGACGGGGCACCGCCGTGGAGGGGACCGCTCATGGCGCCGATGGCCCCGGAGAAGGCCGCCGCGACGTCCGCTCCGGTGGAGGTGATGACGCGCGCGGTGAAGGTCGAGGCGTTCATGCCGTGCTCGGCCGCCGAGCTCCAGTAGGCGTCGATCGCCTTGGCCTGGTCGGGGTCGGCCTCGCCCTTCCAGCGGATCAGGAAGCGGTCGGCGAGCGTCTCGCCCTTGTCGACCTCGCTCTGGGAGACCACGGGCTGGCCGAGGCCACGCGCGGACTGGGCGGCGTACGACAGCACCATGACCGCGACGCGGCTGAGGTCCTCACGCGCCTGCTCGTCGGAGATGTCGTAGGTCTGCTGCATCCCGAAGGTGGGGGCCAGCATGGCCACGGCCGCCTGGACGTCGGCGCGCACCTCCCCGGTGTGGATGGGCAGGTTGAAGGGCTCGGCGGGCGGGAGGCCCGGCTCGTAGGAGCCGTCGATGAGCAGGCCCCAGACCTTCTCGAACGGGACGCGGCCGACCAGCTCCTCGATGTCGACCCCGCGGTAGCGCAGCGCGGAGCCCTCCTTGTCCGGCTCGGCGATCTGGGTCTCGAAGGCGACGACACCCTCCAGTCCGTGGTGCACCTCGGGCGTGTCCTGCTCGGACGATGACATGCAGCCACTCCTTCGTCGGGGTTGTCTCCTCTGGGCGGATTCTGCCCCACGGGTGGCCGTCATGGGTCGGATGTGGCTGGCTGATCCGCTGCCTACCCTGGAGGGGTGGACCACGCGCCAGCCTCACGACCTGCCCCTGACCTCGCCGCGCTGCGCGAGGACTACACCCTGGGCGGGCTCGCTGAGTCCGACCTGGACCCCGAACCGCTCGTGATGCTGCGCCGGTGGGTCGACGACGCGGTGGCGGCGCAGATCGCCGAGCCGACCGCCATGGTGCTCTCCACCGTCGACGCCACCGGGCGGGTGGCCAGCCGCACCGTGCTGCTCAAGGGACTCGACGAGCGCGGCGTGGTGTTCTACACCAACCACTCCTCCCGCAAGGGCGAGGAGCTCGCGGGGCGGGCCCAGTGTGCCGTGCACTTCGGCTGGTACGCCCTGGAGCGGCAGGTGCGCCTCGAGGGCCGCGCCGAGCGGCTCACGGACGCCGAGAGCGACGCCTACTTCGCCAGCCGTCCGCGTGGCTCGCAGCTGGGGGCGTGGGCGTCCCCGCAGTCGAAGGTCGTCGACGGCCGGGAGGCTCTGGAGGAGCGCTACGCCGAGGTGGAGGCCCGGTTCGCCGGGGGAGCGGTGCCGCGCCCGCCGTACTGGGGCGGGGTGCGGGTCGTGCCCGACCGCCTGGAGCTCTGGCAGGGCCGACCCAGCCGGATGCACGACCGCCTGCGCTACTCCTGGAGCCCGACGCGGTCGCGTTGGTCGGTCGACCGGCTCGCCCCCTGACCTGAGACGAAGCCTGCCGACGGGCTCTAGAAATGCAGACGCCCCGCAGGCGGTTGATGTCTCTCCGTTCGGACGAGCACGGAACGCCTGCGGGGCGGGTGACTGCTGTTGGATTCGCCTGCTCGCACTCGAACGAGGGTCGCTCGAAGGTGGCCGACGACGGTGCGCTGCTAGCGAGCAGCCACCTCACGTGTCCGCAAAGAACTCATTCTCTGGACCACCTCCTTTCCCGTGTAGGACCACGGTAGATCGGCGGTTCAAGTCCCCACAACCGGTTTCCGCATACCGGTGGTCGTCCGGGTCCGGATGGTCCGGACCGGCTCAGCTCTTCGCGTCCTTGACCTTCTCGTAGCGCCGCAGCGACTCGGCGCGCTCCTCCTTGTGCTCCACGATCGGCTCGGGGTAGCCAGCCACGTCCTGGGGCTCGTGGATCTGCTTCGCGGACACGTCGGCCAGCTCGGGCACCCACCGCCGCACGTAGGTGCCGTCGGGGTCGAACTTCTTGCCCTGGGTGGTCGGGTTGAAGATCCGGAAGTACGGCGACGCGTCGGTCCCGGAGCCGGCCATCCACTGCCAGCCGTGCTGGTTGGAGGCCAGGTCGCCGTCGGCCAGCAGGTCCATGAAGTGCCGCGCCCCGTGTCGCCACCAGACGTGCAGGTCCTTGACCAGGAAGGAGGCGGTGATCATCCGGACCCGGTTGTGCATGTACCCGGTCGCGGCCAGCTGCCGCATCCCGGCGTCCACGATCGGGTAGCCGGTCTCGCCCCTGCACCAGGCCTCGAAACCCTCGCCCGGGTCGTCGTACTCCATGGCGGAGAAGGCCTTGTTGTAGTCCCGGCGCGCGCTGTCGGGGTTGTGCCACAGCACGTCGGCGTAGAACTCGCGCCAGGCGATCTCCTTGCGGTAGGTCTCCGCGGACGCGCTGCGCTTCCTCGCGAGGTCGGCCAGGATCGTGCGGGGGTGGATCTCGCCCCACTTGAGGTACGTCGACATCCGGCTCGAGCCCTCGCCGCCCGGGATGTCGCGAGCGTCGTCGTAGTCACCGAGGCCGTCGTCACGGAACCGCTCCCAGGCCTGGCGGGCGGCCTTCTCTCCGGCCTCGACGATCTCCAGGTCGCCCGGCAGCGCGGCGTCGGGCCACGCGTGGCTCTCGAGGTCGGTCCAGGTGACGCCGGTCGGGGCGTCGACGGGCTGCCGCCAGCCGTGGTCGGCCCAGGCGCGCTGGAAGGCCGAGTAGACCTTGTACGGCGAGCCGCTGCCGTTGCTGACCCGCCCCGGCGCCACGGCGTACGGCGAGCCGAGGACCGCCACCTCCACGTCGGCCTCCCCCAGCGCCTCGGCGACCTCCTCGTCGCGCCGCGACCCGTAGGGGCCGTAGTCGGCGGCGTGGTGGACCGAGGTGGCGGAGACCTCGCGGGCGACCTTCGCCAGCACCGTGCGGGGGTCTCCCTGGCGGACGACGAGAGCGCCCCCGAGCGACTCGTCGAGAGCGCTCAGCGAGTCCAGCAGGTAGCGCCGGCGCACCCGGCCCGACGGTCTCCACAGGGCCGGGTCGATGACGAAGAGCGGGACGACCTCGTCGGCGTCGCAGGCGGCCAGCAGGGCGGGGTTGTCGGCGAGCCGGAGGTCGCGCCGGAACCACATCACGGAGGTGCTCACCCCGACCACCCTGCCAGGGCGGCGGGAACCTCGGCGGGATCAGCCCGGGCGGCGGTCCTCTGTTCATCGGTCACAATGGGGTCGTGAGCGACCTCATCGACACCACCGAGATGTACCTCCGGACCATCTACGAGCTGGTCGAGGAGGGCATCACCCCGCTGCGGGCCCGGATCGCCGAGCGTCTGCACCAGAGCGGCCCGACGGTGAGCCAGACGGTCGCCCGCATGGAGCGCGACGGCCTGGTCACGGTCGAGGGCGACCGCCACCTCGAGCTGACCGACGAGGGACGTCGACTCGCGACCCGTGTCATGCGCAAGCACCGGCTCGCCGAGCGGCTGCTGACCGACGTCATCGGGCTGCCGTGGGAGCTCGTCCACGCCGAGGCCTGCCGGTGGGAGCACGTCATGAGCGAGGACGTCGAACGCCGGCTCATCGAGCTGCTCGATCAGCCGACCGAGTCGCCGTACGGCAACCCGATCCCGGGACTGGCCGAGCTCGGCGCCACGGGCGGCGAGGAGTTCATGGAGGGGGTGGAGTCCCTCAGCGACGTGCTCGACGGGGACAACCCGGTGCGCGTGCGCATCCGCCGCATCAGCGAGGAAGTTCAGAAGGACGAGGTCCTGATGGCGGCGCTGCACCGCGTGGGAGCCACCCCCGACAACGACGTGCAGGCGACACAGGGCCCCGAGGGCGTGCTCGTGGGCTCCGGTGGCGAGACGGCCGAGATCGAGGCCGAGCTGGCCACCCACGTCTTCGTCCGCCGCCTCTGAGCGTCCGGGCGCTCAGGGTCGACCACCCTTGCGTCGGTAACGACGTGAGGACGCATGCCTGACGTCGGTACCGACGTGAGGACGCATGCCTGACGTCGGTACCGACGTGAGGACGGCCTGGGAGCCGTTTCGCATGCGTGAGGTCGGTACCGACGTGAGGACGTAAGCGTGAGGTCGGTACCGACGTGAGGACGCATGCGTGAGGTCGGTACCGACGTGAGGACGGCCTGGGAGCCGTTTCGCAGGCGTGAGGTCGGTACCGACGTGAGGACGCGGCCTGAGGTCGGTACCGACGTGAGGACGCCGGCGGGCTGCGGCCGGGCGAGGCCCGCTCAGGTGCCGTAGCGCAGCTCGGCCCGGGCTCGCGCCTTCGCGGCCTCCACGTCACGGTCCTTGGGTGGGGCCGTGGTGGTGAGGCTGTCGAGCAGCCGTCGCGTCGACTCGGCGACCTCGTGAACGGCACGGTCGAAGGCCTCGGCGTTGGCCTGCGAGGGCCGGGTGGCGCCGGCGACCTTGCGGACGTACTGCAGCGCGGCAGCCTGCACCTCGTCCCTGGTCGCGGGCGGCTCGAAGTTGTTCAGCGGTCGGATGTTGCGGCACATGCCGTCCACGGTAGAACGCCCGGTGCGAGAATGGCGCCTCCCACCGACCTGTCCCTCGACCATCCCGTCGGGGAACCGCCGACACCGCCACCCAGCAGGAGCTCTCGTGCCCGACGGCCAGCAGACGTCCGACCGCAACCCGAACGACCGGACCTACGACATCGTGCTCCTCGGCGCCACCGGGTTCACGGGCGAGCTGACGGCGGCCTACCTCGCCGAGCACGCCCCGGCCGACTGCCGCTGGGCGCTGGCCGGACGCAACCAGGCCAAGCTCGAGGCGGTCCGTGACCGGCTGGTCGCCCAGCACCCAGGCCTCTCCGAGCTGCCCCTGGTGATCGCCGACAGCGGCGACGCCGCCTCCCTGCGTGCGCTCGCGGACTCCGCGCGGGTGGTCATCACGACCGTCGGCCCCTACCTCGCGTACGGCGAGCCGCTGGTGGCCGCCTGCGCAGCCGCCGGCACGGACTACGTCGACCTGACCGGCGAGCCGGAGTTCGTCGACCGCATGTACCTCGCCCACCACGAGACCGCGGTCCGCTCGGGCGCCCGCATCGTCCACTGCTGCGGATTCGACTCGATCCCGCACGACCTCGGCGCGCTGTACACCGTCAAGCAGCTGCCCACCGACGGCCCGATCTCGGTGCGCGGCGTGGTCCGAGCCGAGGGCATGTTCTCCGGCGGGACCTTCCACTCCGCGCTCGCGCAGTTCTCCCGGGGCCGGCAGATGGGCCAGGCGGCCAAGGCCCGGCGCAGCACCGAGCCCCGACCGGAGGGTCGCAAGGTCCGCAGCGGCGACACCAAGCCCACCCGCGACTCCACGCTGGGGTACTGGCTCCTGCCGCTGCCCACCATCGACCCGCTCGTGGTCAAGCGCTCGGCCGCGGCCCGCGACGACTACGGACCCGACTTCTCCTACGCCCACTTCGCCGGCGTCAAGACGCTCCGGTACGCCGTCGGCGGTTCCGCCGGGCTGCTGGGCCTGGTCGGCGCCGCGCAGCTGCCGCCGGCCCGCAAGCTGATCCTCAAGCGGGTGCCGCAGGGGGAGGGGCCGTCGGCGTCGAAGCGGGCGCGGTCCTGGTTCACCGTCGACTTCGTCGGCGAGGGCGGCGGGCGCACCGTGCGCACCCAGGTCAGCGGCGGCGACCCCGGCTACGACGAGACGGCCAAGATGCTCGCCGAGTCGGCGCTGAGCCTGGCCTTCGACGACAACCCGACCACCAGCGGACAGGTCACCCCGGCCGCGGCCATGGGTGACCACCTCATCGACCGACTGTCGAAGGCCGGGATCTCCTTCCGCACGGTCGCGGAGGCGTCCTAGCATCCAGGCGTGGGCGCCACCGCCGGTCGACGACGGTGCCGGTCCGTCCTGCGCAGGACGAGGGTCGATGCACAGCACCGTGCGGCGTCGTACCGGACCACGCTGCACGCCATCGGCGAGGGCCCCTCGCGCGGACGACGCGGCCTGGCGGCAGCGACCTACCTCTGCCGCGCCGGCGACCTGCGCGACGGCGACACCCGCGTCCGCGCCCGCGCCCGCGCCCGCGCCCGCGCCCGCGCAATCTTGTCCTCCGACAAACTCCACCGCCTACCCGCAGCTCGTCGACGCCTACGAGCGCGGCTACCGCACCGGCACCGTCGCGTCCCGACCCCGTTCGGACCCTGAGGTACGCCGCCCGGACTCAGCCTGCCTGCGGCTGCTCGGGAGAGCCGGACGCACCGGTGGCGTCGTCGTGGAGGAAGAAGGACAGCCGACCGTTGGGCTCGAGGATGACGTGCTCGACCTCGGCGGTGTGGCGGATGCCCTGCTCGCGCATGGCCATGAGCAGGTCCGCCTCGGCGACCCGGTGCCGCTTCATCGCCTCTGCGTCCGGCTCGCCCCCGCGGAGGATGAACACCGCGCGCCCGGTGAGGACCGAGCGGGAGCGGGGGAAGCGCCACTGCACCCAGGACAGGCCGACGGTGGCGAGCGCGAAGGTTCCGACGGCGAGGACGGCGCCCGTGAGCGACATGTCCTGCTGGGTGACGCCCTGCTGGACGAGGTCGCCCATGGTGACGTAGAGCAGCAGCTCGAAGGTGCTGAGCTCGCCGAGGGTCGAGCGCCCGACCGAGCGCGTGATCACCCAGAGGAAGACGAAGACCACCAGGGCGCGGATCACGACCTCCATCAGCGGGCCCTCACGGCAGCAGCCTGGTGGTGAACTCGACCGGAGCCACCTGGACCGCGCCGTCGAGCACGGCGACCGTCGCGGTGTCCCCGACCTGGCTGCCGGGCTGGATGTAGGCGTCGTAGGCGACCACGAACGTCTCGCCCGACGGCGGGGGGTCGAACTCCAGGAACAGCGTCGTGCCGTCGCGCATGCTGGCCGACGGCTGCGGGTGGAAGGCCTGTGTCTCGTAGATGTCGAAGTAGTCGCCGTCGACGGCGAGCGTGATCGGTCCGCCGAAGCCGCCCTCGCGCCTGACGGTCACCTCCCAGGGGACATCGAGACCTGCGCGTGCCACCTGGGCGTACTCCAGCTCGAGCGTCCACCCGGCCTCCCTGTTGCTCGCCGTCGTCGAGTGCACGCCCAGCAGCCCGACCCCGCCGGCCAGCAACACGAGGAAGAAGAAGGACAGCACGACGCGCCGCACGACCGCCGACGTCCGGGTCTGGCGCGACGACTGCTCGTCGTCGATCGTCGACTCCGGGAGCTGCACGGCGGCCTCCTCGCCCGGGTTCCACAGGGACCCCTGCGCCGGTCGCCGCGGTGCCGGCGTGCCCGTGGAGGGGGTGGCTGATCATAGACCCGCGCGGCACCCGACCGGGAGAGTTCCCCAGGTGGTCCCCGAGTTCTCGTCCGGGCGCTGGGGACACGCTGAGTCACAAAGAGACGCGGACCGCCGCAGACCATGCCCGACCGGGGCAAGCAGAGGTATTGCCACGCCGACGGCCGCTGTGCACGACCATGAGGGCCATGGGGGACACACGAGCGCGCGGCGCCGAGCACACGGCGGTCGGCCCGAGCATCACGATCCAGGTCGTGAGCACGCTGGACGCGCTCGACGAGCACGCCGAGGCCTGGGACCGCCTCACGATGGCTTCGACCGAGAAGCTGCCCATGCTGTCCCACGCGTGGGTCTCCTCCTTCCTGGAACATCTGGTACCAGCCGAGAAGCCGTGGTGGTGCCTCTTCGCCTACGACGGATCCGAGCTGGTCGGCGTGCTGCCGCTGATGCGCGCCCGCAAGTGGTTCTTCGACAGGCTCCGGGGGCCGGCTGACGGTGCGCACACGGATTTCGCGCACCCGCTGCTCGACGCGAAGGTCGCGCAGCCCGCGCTCAACGCGCTGGTCGAGGCGGCGGCCGGGCTGGCTCCCGGTCTGCGGATCCGGTGGTACCGGGTCAGGGACGGCTCGCCGGTGCTCGCCTGCCTCTCCACCCTGGAACCGCGCGTGAGGGTGGTGCGACCGATCAGCACCTGGGGGTCGCTCGTGCAGACGACGGGTGGGTGGCGCGAGTTCGAGGCCGGGCTGCACCGCAACTTCGCGCGCAACCTGCGCAAGGGGGGCAATCGGGCGGAACGCGAGCACTCGGTCGCGTTCCGCTTCGTCGGCGGCGTCGAGGCGCAGTCCCCTGCGCTCCTGCAGCAGTTCCTCGCGGTCGAGAGCTCCGGCTGGAAGGGGGCCGCGGGCACGGCGATCGTGTGCTCTCCGCAGCTCGTGGCCTTCTACGAGACGCTCACGCGTCGGTTGGCGCAGCGTGGATGGCTCGAGTGGCACACCTTGGAGATCGACGAGAAGCCTGTCGCAGCTCATCTGGCCGTGCGCCTGGGGGACGCCGTCTCGCTGCCGAAGATCGGCTACGACGAGGAGTATGCGCGGTACGGCCCCGGCAATCTGCTGTTCCGGGAGCTGCTGGTGCGCTCCTTCGACGACCCGACGGTGAGCGAGGTGAACTGCCTCTCGGACATGCCCTGGCACAGCAACTGGGGGATGCGATCCGTCGGCTACGCCGGGGTGATGGTCGGCCCACGCGGACCTCGGGCCACCGCCGCGAGCCTGGTTGAGATGTCGAGGCCGCTCGCTCGCGCCTACGGTCACGACCACCCTGACCTCCAACGGAAGCTGCGCGGAACCGCAGGGCGACTCCGCCGCAAGTCCCGCGCGAGGTGAGGCGCGGTGGTGCCCCAGGCAAGAGTCGAACTTGCGACCTTTCGCTTAGGAGGCGGCTGCTCTATCCACTGAGCTACTGGGGCGGGCCGGGCCGATGGGCGCCACGACGCCGACCATCCTGTCAGGTGCCCTGCGCCGTTGCAGCCGGGACCCGGGAGCCCGGCGTGGCCCGGACTCCGTAGCACACGCGATTTCAGGATTCGCCCCGCGTGTCGGCATCATGGACGGGACCATGGGGGCGGTCCGTGTCCAGCAGGACACGCCGCCGACTCCCGACGTACTCCCGCAGGACGGTTCCGTGGCCTACCAGGGCAAGCACCGCAACACCGGCAAGCACCCCGTCATCCGCGCTGTCGCCATCTCCACGGCCCTCGTCCTCGCCGTCCTCGCCGGCACGGTCGTCCTGACCTACCGCCACCTCGAGGGCAACATCACGGAGTCCCAGGCCTTCGACAACATCCTCACCGCGCGCCCGGAGCAGGAGGAGGTCGAGGGTCCCAAGGAACCGCTCAACGTCCTCGTCCTCGGCTCCGACAGCCGCAAGGGCCAGACCGACGTGCTGGGGCAGACCCCGGGCCTGTCCGACACCACGATCCTGCTGCACCTGTCGGCCGACCGGTCGCGGGCGTACGGCGTCAGCATCCCGCGCGACCTGATGGTGCCGCGCCCTGCCTGCAAGGCGCGTGCGGGTGGCACCGTCCCGGCGCAGCAGGTCGTGCAGTGGAACGACGCGTTCGCCGTCGGCGGCGAGGCGTGCACCGTGGCGCAGTTCGAGAAGATGTCGGACCTGCGGGTCGACCACTTCGTGATCGTCAACTTCAACGGCTTCGAGTCGATGGTCGACGCCCTGGGGGGCGTGCCGATCTGCGTGCCCACCGACGTCAACGACCCCATCGGCAAGATCTACCTCTCTGCCGGCACCTACACGATGGAGGGCAAGCAGGCGCTCGACTACGTGCGCGTGCGGCACTCCATCGGCTCCCAGGACACCGGCGACCTCGGACGGATGCGTCGCCAGCAGACCTTCATGGCCTCGATGGTGAACAAGGCGCTGTCCTCCAGCACGCTGTTCAACCCGGTGCGGCTCGGGCGCTTCCTCAACGCCGCGACCGAGTCGCTGACGACCGACCCGGGCCTGCGCAACCTGAACTCGCTCTACTCCCTGGCCCAGGAGATGAAGGGGATCGGCCTCGACAAGGTGCAGTTCCTCAGCGTGCCGTTCGGCCCCTACGCCCCGGACCCGAACCGGCTCGGGCTGCTGCCCACCGCAGACCGGCTGTGGGACGAGATCCGCCAGGACGAGCCGCTGAGCCGCGAGTTCCTCAAGAAGGCCACCAAGGCCTCCGAGGGCAAGCCCGGCGACGGCAAGGGCGAGCCGAAGACCGAGGCGGAGAAGCAGGAGGCGGCCCTCAACGGGCTGTGCGCCTAGGACCGTCCGGGGGGACGTCCGGGGGACCCCCGGGGGAGCCCAGCGCCGCGAGCGGTCGGTCCCCCGCGGCGTGCACGCCCAGGTAGCCGATGACCGCCCGCTCCGCCTCGACGAGCACGGCCGGATCGCCGGACAGGGAGTTCTCGAAGGCGATCTGGAACAGCCGGTCGCCGATCTCGACGGCGAGCTCGGCGACCCGGACCGGAGTGTCCGGGGCGAGCAGGCCGGCATCGGTGGCCAGCGCGTGCAGACCGGCGGCGACGCGGCGGTTGTGCTCGCGGCAGAGATCGCGCACCGACTGGTTGTCGCGTCCGCGCAGCCAGATCTCCACGAACGCCGGACGCTCGCGGTAGACCGAGACGAAGGCCTCGACGGTCGCGGACACCAGGCCCTCCAGGGTGGAGCCGGCCTCGGGGACCGCGAGGCCGGTGGCGACGCGGGCGTCCATCTCCTCGATGTCGCGCTCGACGAGCGCCAGCAGGATCTCGTCCTTGTCGGCGAAGTACTGGTAGAGCGAGGCGACCGGCACACCGGCGGCGTGGGCGATCGCTCGCGTTCCCACGGCGTCCACGCCTTCGGTGACCACGAGGCGGGAGGCGGTGTCGAGCAGGCGGGCGACCCGGTCGCGGCTGCGCGACTGCTGCGGCACGCGGCGCTTGCGGGGGTCGGTCACGGAGCGAGCCTAGACCAGCAGGAGCAAACCTGACGCATGTTTAGGTTAAACTTGGGACAATCGTTGTCTCTTGCGGCAGGATCGGCCCATGACTCGTGCTCCGCGCCCCCCGTCCGACGTCCTCCCCCCGGCCTCCGGCGGACCGGTCCCCGCCGGCCCGACGCGCGGCGACGAGGGCGGGTCCGACCGCGGGCCGGGCGAGTTCAGCCGCCGCTCGGTGCTGGCCGGCAGTGGCCTCGGCACCATCGGCGCGCTCGGCGCCCTGACGGCCGCGGGGTCGATGAGCGCGGCCGAGGCCGCGACCACGCGCGGGTCCCTGCCCGGCCGGGTCGACGTGGTGGTGGTCGGCGCCGGGCTGTCGGGACTCGTGGCGGCGCGCAACTTGCGGCGTCGGGGAGCCTCGGTGCTCGTGGTGGAGGCCCGCACCCGGGTCGGGGGCCGACTGCTCAACGAGCAGGTGGGGGAGGACTCGGTCATCGAGGCTGGGGGAGCCTTCGTCGGCCCCACGCAGGACCACATCCTCGACCTGGCCCGCGACCTGCGGGTCCCGACCTTCCAGAGCTACGCGAGCGGCGACAACATCTACGTCAAGGACGGTGTCGCCATCCCCTACACCGGGACGGTCCCGCCCGACCCGGCGATCCTGCCCGACGCCGGCCAGCTGCAGGAGCGCATCAACCGGATGGCCGCGGAGATCGACGTCAGCGCACCGTGGTCGCACCCGCAGGCCGCGGAGTGGGACCGCCAGAGCTTCGACGACTGGGTGCTGCGCAACGCCGCCAACGACGACGTGCGCGACCTGCTGCTGTGCTACTCCCAGGCCGCCTTCGGCAGCGACATGCGCGACTTCTCGCTGCTCTTCCTGGTCTGGTACATCGCGGCTTCGGGCAACGAGGAGAACGTCGGCACCTTCGAGCGCTCCTCCGGCAGTCGTGACGCCGCGCAGGACAGCCGCTTCGTCGGCGGCTCGCAGCTGGTCCCGCTGCGGCTCGCCCAGCAGCTCGGCGACCGGGTCGCGCTCAACGCCACCGTCCGGTCGGTGCGCCAGACCGCGCGGTACGTCGACGTACGCACCGATCGCGGCAGCGTCCGCGCCAAGCGCGTCGTCGTGGCCTGCCCGCCACCGACGATCCTGGGCATCGACTGGTTCCCACTGCTGCCGCAGCGGCGCGCACGCCTGCTGCAGCGCATGCCCATGGGCGCGCTGATGAAGTGCGACGCGGTCTACGAGACGCCGTTCTGGCGCGAGGACGGGTTGTCAGGCACCGGGCTGAACACCGAGGGTGCGGTGCGGACCTGCTTCGACAACTCCCCCGAGGACGCGGCGGTCGGCGTGCTGCTGTCCTTCGTCGGCGGGTCGACCTGGGAGACCTACGGCACGGTCGGCCTGGCCCAGCGGCGGCGGGCGGTGCTCGAGGGACTCGCGAAGATCGTCGGTGAGAAGGCGCTCGACCCGATCGAGTACACCGAGCACGACTGGACGCTCGAGCGCTGGACCGGCGGCGGCCCGGTCGCACTGCAGGTGCCGGGCGCGATCGTGGAGTACGGCCGGGTCATCCGCCAGCCCTTCAACCGCGTCCACTGGGCCGGCACCGAGACCTCGACGTACTGGCCGGGCTACATGGACGGCGCCGTGCGCGCCGGTGAGCGGGCGGCGCTCGAAGTGGCAGACCTGCTGTGAGCGGTACCTCGACGCGCACCCGCTCGCGCCGGGCAGCCGTCGTCCTCGCGGCGCTGGCCGCCGTGGTGGCGCTCACCACGCCCGTGGGGCCGGAGGGTGCGGCCGCCGGGGAGCACCGGACCGCCGCGCAGCGGGCCCGCTGGGACACCCGGGTGACCGCGCGCGTGCCACGGCCCGGCTACCCGGCGTTCGTCTACTCCCACCCGAACGGCCGGCTCTACGCCGGCACCTACACCGACCCGACCGGCGACGAGCAGCGCTCGCGGATCTTCGAGTGGACGAGATCCGGGACGTTGCTGCGGTCGTGGACCGTGCCGGGTCAGGACCTCGCCGGGGAGCAGGGGGCGCAGGCCGCCCTCAGCGACGCTGCCGGCCGGCTCGTCGTGCTGGAGAGGTCGACCTCGCGCGTGATGCGGCTGAGCCTGCGGACCGGACGGTTCACGACGTACGCACGGATCCCGGACCTGCCCACCTGCGAGCCGGGCCAGGACCCCGACGGCTCCTGCTCGCCCAACACCACCGACGCGCCCGCGATCCCCAACTACGCGGCCTGGGGGCGCGGTGGCGTCCTCTACGTCACCGACTACGGCCAGGCCGTGGTGTGGAGGGTGCCACCCGGCGGCGGGCGACCGACCGCGTGGTTCGCCGACGCGCGCCTCGACGGCTCGGAGTTCGGCACGGCCGGTCTGCTCATGACCCCCGGGCACCGCGCGCTGCTGCTCACGCAGCAGACGTCCACGGGCAGCGCGCAGACCACGCAGGGCACGTTGTTCCGGCTCGGGGTCCGCGACGACGGACGTCCGGGGGCGATGCGCGCGCTGTGGACCAGCCGACCCGGCGACCTGCCCGACGGGTTCGCGATCGCGCGGTCGGGCCGGATCTACCTCGCCAACGCCGGGCTCTCGAACCAGCTGGTGGTGCTCAGCGCCGCGGGCGAGGAGATCGAGCGGTTCCCGGCCGTGCCCGGCGGCGGGGAGAACGGCTCGCCCGTGCCCTTCGACACCCCGTCGAACGCGACCTTCGCCGGGACGAGCGTCTTCGTGGCGAACCAGAGCTTCGCCGGCGACCGCGACCACCACGCCGTGCTCGACGTGCACGTCGGGGAGCGCGGAGAACCGGTCTGGATCCCTCGCCGCGCCGGCCGCTGACCCCACCCTCCGTTACATGCGGCGTCCGGATGGCGGGGTCAGGTCAGCGTCAGCTGGTGCATCGCCCGCTCGAAGGACCAGCCGGCTGCGGCCCACGGGCCGGTCGGCTCGTCGACGTCGGTGAAGTTGAGCAGGTGCGTGGTGAGGTCGGCCGAGAACGTCTCGCTCGCCTCCAGGGGCAGCAGGGACGGCAGGTTGTCGATGGCGATGACCTCCAGCGGACCACCGGCACCGTCGAACCGGCGCACCGGGTCGTCCCAGCTGGTGATGGCGGTGTTCACGGGCAGCATGTTCGCGTCCGAGGTGACGTCGCAGGTGACGTCGGCGATGAGCCGCATCCGACGCTCGCGGTCGAGGTCGTCGGCGGTCACGAACGGGGTCTGCGGCGTCTTGATGCCGACGCAGTTGATGACGTAGTCGTGGCGGAACAGGTCGTCCATGTCGAGCCGCACCGTCTCCGGGCGGTCCCAGCGGGTCGGCTCGTGGTGGTTGACGGCCAGCGCTGCGCGCGCCCCGCGACCGGAGCGTCCCCGGGCCCCGGTCACCAGGATGTCGGCGTCGGCCACCGCGTCGTGGGCGTCGCGCAGCTGCTGGTCGAGGTCGGCCTTGGCCAGGTGGGTCAGCGGCGACTCGAGCCGCCCGGCGAGCTGCAGCACGCCCAGCGCTGCGCCGACGTACCCGGCCCAGTAGCCGAACGCGACCACGCGGCGGGCCTGGTCGTCGAGGAGGTACTCGATGTCGAACAGGCGACCGCCACCGGCCTCGAAGCGGCCCAGCGTCTCGGTGGCGTCGCTCTGGCCCTTGAAGGCGTGCGCGAAGTAGACGTGGGTGTGGCGCAGCTCCCGGGGCTCGTCCGAGAGCTCCTTGATGCCGACGACCACGACGTCGTCGGGGGCGTCGACCCAGCTGCCGGGCTCGGCGATGTCGGCGCCGGCCGAGTGGTAGTCCTCGGTGGGGACGATCCGCTGCGGGGAGTCCTCGACGGTGACGCGGAAGCCCTCGTCGAGCAGTCGCAGGATGTCGGCGGGGACGACGGGGGCCCGGCGCTCGGTGGCGCGGGACTCGTGACGGATCCAGAAGTGGGTCGAGGCCATGGACTCCATCATCGCGTACGCCGACCCGTGGTCGGGACGCGCACCCGGCTCACGCCGGGCACGGCGCACCGGCGATCAGGTGAAGCGGTGGCCCTTGCCGAGCGCGACCACGCCGGTGTCGCTGACGGTGAACCCGCGGCGCCGGTCCTCGTCGGGGTCGATGCCGATGAGGGCCCCGTCGGGCACGACCACGTTCTTGTCGATGATGGCGTTGCGCACGACCGCGCCCTTGCCGATGCGCACGTTGTCGAGCAGCACGCTGCGCTGCACCGAGGCGCTGTCGGAGACGTAGGAGTGCACGCCGATCACCGTCTCGTCGACGGTGGCGCCGGAGACGATCGAGCCGGCGCAGACGATCGAGTCGCGCACCGAGGCGCCGTGGACGAACTTCGAGCCGGGCAGCTGGTGGTGCGAGGTGAAGATCGGCCAGGAGTCGTTGTAGAGGTTGAAGATCGGCACCGCCGAGACCAGGTCGAGGTGGGCCTCGTGGTAGTTGTCCAGCGTCCCGACGTCACGCCAGTAGTCGCGGTCGCGCGCGGTCGAGCCGGCCACGTCGTTGCGCTTGAAGTCGTAGACCGCGGCGCGCCCCTGCCGGACCATCATGGGGATGATGTCGCCGCCCATGTCGTGGCGCGAGCCGTCGTCCTTGGCGTCCTTCTCGAGCGCCTCGACGAGGGCGTCGGCGGTGAAGACGTAGTTGCCCATGGAGGCGAAGGACTCGTCGGGCGAGTCGACCAGGCCCGGGGGCTCGGCCGGCTTCTCGAGGAACTCCTCGATGGTCAGGCCGTCCTCGGCGGTCTTGATGACACCGAAGGCGAAGGCCTCCTCGCGGGGGACGCGGATGCCGGCGACGGTGACGTCCGCCCCGGACTCGACGTGGGCGGCCACCATCTGCGAGGCGTCCATGCGATACACGTGGTCGGCGCCGAAGACGACGATGTACTCCGGTCGCTCGTCGATGATCAGGTTCATCGACTGGTAGATCGCGTCCGCGCTGCCCTGGTACCACTGCTTGCCGCGGCGCTGCTGCGCCGGCACGGGGGCAACGTACTGCCCGAGCATCGACGACAGCCGCCAGCTCTGAGAGATGTGACGGTCGAGGCTGTGCGACTTGTACTGCGTCAGCACCGCGATGTTGGTGTAGCCGGCGTTGACCAGGTTCGACAGCGCGAAGTCGATCAGCCGGTAGGAGCCGCCGAACGGCACCGCAGGTTTCGCCCGGTCGACCGTGAGCGGCATCAGCCGCTTCCCCTCGCCGCCGGCCAGGACAATGCTCAGGACCCGTGCCATGAGCCCGACCCTAACCGGATTAGTTGCGAAGGTCACACTGCGGTCCAAGAGGGCTAGATTCGGCGCATGCGCGTCTCCGTCCTCACCCGCGAGTACCCACCCTTCGTCTACGGCGGGGCGGGGGTGCACGTGGACTTCCTCGTCCGCGAGCTCCGGCGCCTCGTCGACGTCGACGTCCTGTGCCTGGGCGAGGAGCGCGAGGGTGCGACGTCGTACGCCGAGGAGGACCCGCGTCTGGGGGCGGCCAACTCCACGCTGCACCTGCTCTCGGCCGACGTGGCGATGGCCGCCGGCGCGGAGGGGGCCGACGTGGTGCACAGCCACACCTGGTACGCGAACATGGCCGGCCACCTCGCCAAGCTGCTGCACGACGTGCCGCACGTCGTGACCGCGCACTCGCTCGAACCTCAACGGCCGTGGAAGGCCGAGCAGCTCGGCGGCGGCTACCGCGTCTCGTCGTGGGCCGAGCGCACGGCGTACGAGGCGGCCGACGCGGTGGTGGCCGTCAGCCAGGGGATGCGCGCCGACATCCTCGAGGCGTACCCGTCGGTGGATCCGACGAAGGTTCACGTGATCTACAACGGCATCGACACCGAGCTCTACGCCCCCGACGAGGGCACCGACGTGCTGGAGCGGATCGGCGTCGACCTGACGAGGCCCTACATCGCCTTCGTCGGGCGCATCACGCGCCAGAAGGGCGTGCCCCACCTGCTGCGCGCCGGGCTGCAGTTCGACCCGTCGGTGCAGCTGGTGCTGCTGGCCGGCGCCGCCGACACCCCCGAGCTCGCCGCAGAGACCGACGAGCTCGTTGCCGGGCTGCGAAACGCTCGCGACGGGGTCTTCGTGGTCTCGGAGATGCTGCCGCGCGCGGACGTGCGGCAGGTGCTGACGCACGCGATGGCGTTCTGCTGCCCGTCGGTCTACGAGCCGCTGGGCATCGTCAACCTCGAGGCGATGGCGTGCGACACCGCGGTCGTCGCGAGCCGGGTCGGGGGCATCCCGGAGGTGGTGAACCACGACGAGACCGGGATCCTGGTCGACCTGAGCCCCGAGGACCCGGCCGACTTCGAGCGTCGCTTCGCCGAGGCGGTGAACCGGCTCGCGGCCGATCCCGGGCTGGCGCGGCGGATGGGGCAGGCGGGACGCCGACGGGCGGTGGAGTCCTTCGGCTGGGGCGCCGTGGCTCGCGAGACGGTGGAGCTCTACCGCTCGCTGCGCTGAGACCGGACCTCGCGACTCGATCCGTCGTCGATCCCCCGTTCGGACGACGGCAACCGTGGCAGAACTTGCCGTTACCGGGTTGTTACCCCAGACTGTCGCCGGACACGGGCTCTCGGGGAGACCATCGCCCGCGTCGCCGACGCAGCAGGCGGGAAGGGGCACGAGGCGTGCGAGTGGCGGTGGCCGGAACGGCGTCGGGCGTGCGACGCGGCATCGTGGATCTTCTCCTCGCCGAGGGCCACGACGTCGTCATCGCGCCCCGGGGCAGTCATCGCCCTCCGCTCGAGGGCTGCTCCGTCCTCGTCCACGTGCCCGACCAGCTCCCGCACACGCTCGGCTCCCGCTGGTCCCAACGCTGGCCCGCGCACGACCAGCTGCACGCCCACGGGGTGACCCGCCTGGTCGAGCAGGCCTGCACGGCCGGGGTCCGCCGCATCGTCCACCTCAGCGGCTCCTGGCTGTACGCCGACCAGGGTGACGACTGGGTGACCGAGCAGTCACCCATCTGCGTGACGGCCGCGACCGAGCCGTTGGCGGTCGGCGAGATGGCTGTGCAGGACTCAGCCGACTGCGTGCGCACGAGCGTGGTGCTGCGGCTCGGTCAGGTGGTGGGAGACACTCCACTGACCCGGTGGACGCTGCGGGCCGCCGCGGCCGGACGGCCCTACGGCCTCGGCGATCCCGGTGGGTTCGCGCACCTGGTGCACAGCGACGACGTGGCCACCGCCGTGCTCGCCTCCCTCGACGCGCCGTCGGGGGTCTACAACGTGGGGGCCGCCCCGGTCCGGCGAGCCGACGTCGTCTCGGCGTACGCCGCCGCGGTGGAGCGAGGGACCGGGCACTTCCTGGGGCCTGTCACGCGTCGACTGGCGGGGTCGCGGATCGAGCCGTTCGAGCGGTCGCTGCGCGTGAGCGCCGACCGGTTCTCCGCGGGGACCGGCTGGTCGCCCCGCCACGAGACGTTCTCCCGGTCCTGGTTCGAGGCCGCGGAGAACGTGCTGGTCCTCAGGTGACCGACCCGGGACCGTCCGACGCGGGGCAACCCGACCGCGACCAGCGCGAGGTCGACCGGCCCGACGCCGACCAGCACCCAACGAGCCCCGCGGACCAGCGCGCCGCGCGCGCGGCGGAGGCCGAGCGGCGCCGTCGACGCGATCGGGTCTTCGGGGCCGTGCTCGCCGACACCACCGCGGACGAGCGCGGGCACGGCACCTCGGCGGGGGACCGGTCCCGCGACGACGAGCTGCGCCGCAACGTCCCGCCGCACCACGGCTGAGCGCGTGACCTCGCGAGATGCGAGGTGCGCGTCGGTCAGGCGGTGGGGGGGACCGTGCCCGTCGAACCGGCGCCGGGGCCGGGGGTGGCGGCGTTGCCGGACACGAGGGCGTCGCGGATCTCGGTCAGCAGGGCGATGTCCTCGGGTGTGCCGGCAGGCTCGTCGACGGGGGAGGGGAAGAACTTCTCCCGGGCCTTCGTGTAGGGCTTCACGACGAAGAAGTACACGACCGCGGCCAGGATGACGAACGCGATCAGTGCCGTGAGGAACTCGCCCACCGGGATGCCGACCCCGGTCTCGTCCTTCCAGACGGTGACGTCGTCGAAGTTGGGGCTGCCGCCGAAGATGCGGGAGACGAGGCCCATGATGACGGCGGTGAAGGTGGTGACGACGGTCGCGAACGCGGCGCCGATGATGAAGGCGACAGCGAGCTCGACGAGGTTGCCGCGCAGGATGAAGGCCTTGAATCCACTCATGATGATCGATGTCCTACGGTCGTGCGGAGATGGCGGTCCGCACCCTACTCGCTGATGAGCACGCTGAGCAGGTCCGTGGCCGCGAGGCCCGCCAGGGTCACGGCCGTGCTCCGCGGCACCGCGAGCACCACCAGTGCGCCGCCGCTGAGCGTCGAGGCGTCCGCGCCGGGACGGGGGGATCGCGGGAGCGCGACCACCGGGGCATCGGCGCTGGCCACCTCGGCCCGGCCGTCGGCCGGGTCGGTGGCCACCACGTCGACCCGGTCACCGACCCGTAGCAGCCGCACCGCGCCGGGGTCGGCGATCCGCAGGGGCACCGCCACCCGTGCGGGGTAGCCCGCGAGCAGCCCGTCGCCCACCACACGGACGTCGGTGACCGGCTCGCCCCGCCGCACCGGTGCGGCCAGCGTGCGCCCGACGAGGACGGCGAGGTCCGCGGTGGTGCCCTGCGGCACGCTCTCGGGTGGCAGCGGACGCGCGACGAGGTCGCGGGCGGTCAGCGGCGTCCCTCCCGGCAGGTCGCGCGCCGCCACGAGCACCGAGGCGGTCGTCAGCGGCGGTGCGCTCGCCGCGCGCACCCCCGCCAGCACGGCCACCACCACGAGCAGGACCGCGAGCGGACGTCGGCGCAGCAGCACCGTCCGCCGTACGCCGCGCAGGATGCGTCCCAGCCCACCGGGACCCCGGCGCCCGCGCGCCCTCCCCGGTCCCGACCGGTCGGCGGCCGTGCCGCGGGAGGGAGCCCGGGGGGCGGGTCGGACCACGGAGGGTGAGGGGGAGTGCATGGGCGTGACGTTAGGCAGCCGCGGGCCTGGCCGGGAGGGGTCGGGCGCAGAGCGCCGACATCTGTGGAGAACCGGGAAGTTAACGGATTTCCCCGGAGTTTGGGATGATTGGCAGTCGAGGGGCGAGAGTGCCAGCCCCGACGACGTACCAAGGAGAGCGCGTGCCCACCTATCAGTACTCCTGCACCGAGTGCGGTCACTTCTTCGAGCAGGTCCAGAGCTTCAGTGACGCGTCGCTGACCGAGTGCCCGGCCTGCCAGGGCCGGCTCCGCAAGGTCTTCAACGCCGTGGGGGTGGTCTTCAAGGGCTCTGGCTTCTACCGGACCGACAGCCGCTCGGAGAACGCCCCGCGCGTGTTCGGCGCCTCCGAGGGGTCCGGCGGGTCCGGCGGGTCAGGCAAGGACGGAGCCGACGCCAAGGACGGCAAGAGCAACGGTTCCGGCAAGGACAGCGGTTCCAGCACGGACTCCAGCAGCTCCAGCAGCTCGAGCGGCTCGAGCGGCACGGACTCGAGCAGCACGACCTCCTCGGGCGGCTCCTCGGGCCGCTCGTCGGGGTCCGGCGGCTCCACGACGAGTGGGAGCGCGGCCTGAGGCCTCGGCGGTTGGCACAATGACCGTCGTGCCCGACCCGACCGCCGCCGACGCGCGCGCCCCCCGACGGTGGTTCCCCCGATCCCGCCTGGGTCGGACGTTCACCTACTCCGCGCTCGCGCTGACGCTGATCCTGGTCGGGCTCGTGGTGGCCGGCGTGAGCGCGGTGCGCGCGCCCTTCCCGCAGACCGACGGTGCCCTGACCGTGCCGGGCCTGCGGGCGGAGGTCCGGGTGGTGCGCGACGAGCTCGGCGTCCCCCAGGTCTACGCCGACAACGCGCGCGACCTCTTCTTCGCACAGGGCTTCGTCCAGGCCCAGGACCGTTTCTTCGAGATGGACGTCCGCCGCCACATCACCGCCGGCCGGCTGGCGGAGCTGTTCGGCCCCGACGCGCTGGAGACCGACAAGGTGGTGCGGACGCTGGGCTGGCGACGGGTGGCCGAGCAGGAGGTGGCGGAGCTGGACCCGGAGGCGATCGCCTACCTGGAGTCCTTCAGCGCGGGCGTGAACGCCTACCTGGCCGACACCGCGCCTGACGACCTCTCGTTGGAGTACGCCGTCCTCGGCCTGGACGGGCTGGACTACCAGGTCGAGGACTGGACCCCGGTCGACTCCGTGGCCTGGCTCAAGGCGATGGCCTGGGACCTGCGCGGCAACATGCAGGACGAGATCGACCGCGCGATGGCCTCGACGCGTCTCACCGAGGACCAGATCGCCGAGCTCTACCCGCCGTACCCCTACACCCGCAACGCCCCTGTCCTCGGCGGCGGCACCGTCGTCCGCGGCGGCTTCGACAGCGGCTCCGGCGAGGAGCCGGCCGTGCGCCCGGCGCGTCGGGTCCCGCCCGGCCCGCAGGTCGAGCGGCTGCTGGCCGGGGTCCGCGAGGCGATCGACGCGGTGCCGACCACGGTCGGCACCGGCGACGGCGTCGGCAGCAACGCCTGGGTGGTCGACGGCGAGCACTCGAAGACCGGCATGCCGATCCTGGCCAACGACCCCCACCTGGCGCCGACGCTGCCGGGCGTCTGGTACCAGATGGGCCTGCACTGCACCGAGCTCACCGCGCAGTGCCCCTTCGACGTCTCGGGCTTCACCTTCGCCGGCTTCCCGGGCGTGATCATCGGCCACAACCAGCGGGTGTCGTGGGGCTTCACCAACCTCGGCCCCGACGTGAGCGACCTCTACCTCGAGGCCGTCGACGAGGAGCGCTACCTGCGTGGCAAGCGCTGGAAGCCGCTCGACCGTCGCAGCGAGACGATCCAGATCGCCGGTGAGGAGCCGTTCACGTTCACCGTCCGCAGCTCGGTGCACGGTCCGCTGATCTCCGACGTCGACGCGGTCACCTCCTCGGTGGGCGCGAACGCCCCGCTGCCGCCGGGCGTGGGCAGCCCCGAGCGCGGCAGCGGGTACGCCGTCGCGCTGGCGTGGACCGCGCTGGAGCCCTCGACAACCGCGCAGGCCGTCTTCGGTTTCAACCGGGCGGAGAGCTGGGAGGAGTTCCGGGCCGCCGCCCGCGACTTCGCCGTGCCCGGCCAGAACCTCGTGTACGCCGACGTCGACGGTCACATCGGCTACCAGGCGGCCGGGAGGGTCCCGGTCCGCCGGCCCGAGCACTCGGGCGACGAGCCCGTCCCGGGCTGGGACCGTCGCTACGACTGGACCGGCGAGACGGTCCCGTTCCGCGCGCTCCCCACCGTGCTCGACCCACCGGAGGGTTTCATCGTCAGCGCCAACCAGGCGGTGACGGAGGCGAGCTACCGCTACGACCTGAACGGCGACGTCGACTACGGGCAACGGGCGCAGCGGATCCGCGACGAGCTCGAGCAGCGTGGCGTGCTGTCCGTCGAGGACATGAGCGCCCTGCAGCTCGACACCGCCGACCCGTTCGCGGCCGAGCTGGTGCCCTACCTGCTCGACGTCGACGCCGGCAGCCGCTACGACGCCGGCGGTCAGGAGCTGCTGAAGGAGTGGGACTTCACCCACGACGCGGACTCGGCCGCCGCGTCGTACTACAACGCGGTCTGGGCGCGGCTGCTGGAGTACACCTTCACGGACCAGCTGCCGCCCACGGTGCGTGTGGAGGGCGGCAACCGGTGGTTCGAGGTGGTGCGCCCGATCCTCGACGACCCGACCGACGCGTGGTGGGACGACGTCGGCACCGAGGTGCGCGAGGCTCGCGACGACATCCTCCGCCAAGCCGTCCGGCAGGCGCGTGACGACCTGGTCCGGCTGCAGTCGCGGCGCACCGACGGATGGAACTGGGGCCACCAGCACACGCTGGACCTCGAGAACCAGACACTGGGGCGCAGCGACGTGGGCCCGGTCGAGGCGCTGTTCAACCGCGGCCCCTGGGAGGTCTCCGGGTCGTCCGCCGTGGTCAACGCGACCGGCTGGCTCGCCGACGAGGGCTTCGCGGTGACCTGGGTGCCGTCGATGCGGATGGTGGTCTCGTTGGGCGACCTCGACACCTCGACCTGGGTGAACCTCACCGGCGCCAGTGGGCACGCCTTCCACGAGCACTACACCGACCAGACCGACCTGTGGGCCGCCGGCGAGACCCGGCGCTGGGAGTTCAGCGCCGAGGCGGTCGAGGAGCAGGGTGAGGACGTTCTGGTGCTGGAGCCGGTCGGCGCCGACGCACCCGGCGGCTAGGGCCGTCGAGGCACCGACCTCAGGATCCGCACCCCGGAGGGGAGCGCGACCGCGGTGACCGGCCGGTCGTGCGGCTCGGTGGGCACGTCCTCGACCAGCTCACCCTCGTGCAGCAGCGCGCAGACCGGGGTGCCGACCGGCACCCGGCCGAGAGCCCGGTCGTAGCAGCCGCCCCCTCGTCCCAGCCGCATCCCGTCCTCGTCGACGGCAAGGGCGGGGACCAGCACGACGTCGGCGGTCGCGATCGCCTCGACACCGAGACGCTGCCCGGTCGGCTCGAGCAGCCCCATCGCAGCACTCGTCAACGAGCCGTCGTGACGGGCCCAGTCGAGGTCCAGGTCGGGCCGCACCACCGGCAGCAGCACGTACCGGCCGCTCTGCGCGAGCGCCTCGAGCAGCGGTCCGGTGCCGGGCTCGCCCGGGGTCGAGACGTACGCCGCCACCGTGGCGGCCCGGCGCAGCGGCTCCCACGCCAGGAGGTGCCCGGCCAACGCGCGGGCATCGGCCTGGAGATCCAGCAGGCTCCGTCGCCGGCGCGAGGTGAGGAGCCGGTCGCGCGCGGCCACCTTGGCCGCGGACCCACTGCCGGACCCACTGGCTGGTCCACTGCCGCCCCGGTCGCCCTCGGTGTCCTCCACCCGGCCAACCTAGCCCCGCCCGGGCCCTACGATCGGACCCATGAGCGACGAGGGCCTGCAGCAGGCACGCGACAAGATGGCCGACGAAGGCGTCGACGCGACCGCGATCGAGGTGTTCGCCCACTACTACCGCCTGGTGGAGAGCGGCGAGACCGGCATGATCCGCGAGTCCGACATCGAGCCTCTCGACATGGACGCCCTCGCCGACGTCGACGTCTCCGAGGCCGACGCGGTCGCCGCCCTGGGGCGCACCGTCGTGGTCAAGCTCAACGGCGGGCTGGGCACCTCGATGGGGCTGGCCGCCGCCAAGACCCTGCTCGAGGTACGCGACGGGTTGACCTTCCTCGACGTGATCGCCCGTCAGGTGATCGCCCTGCGTGAGCGGCACGACGTACGCCTGCCGCTGCTGTTCATGAACAGCTTCCGCACCCGCGACGACACCCTGGAGAAGCTCGCGGCCTACCCGGACCTGCCGGACGCCGACCTGCCGCTGGACTTCCTGCAGAACAAGGAGCCCAAGCTGTTGGCCGAGGACCTCACCCCGGTCAGCTGGCCCGACGACCCGACCCTGGAGTGGTGCCCGCCGGGCCACGGGGACCTCTACACCGCGCTGCGCGGCACGGGTCTGCTCGACGCGATGATCGAGGCCGGCTTCACCCAGGTCTTCGTGTCCAACTCCGACAACCTCGGTGCCGTGCCCGACCCCCGGGTCGCGGGCTGGTTCGCCGCCAGCGGCGCGCCCTTCGCCATCGAGGCGGTGCGCCGCACGCCCAGCGACCGCAAGGGCGGGCACTTCGCCCGGCGCACCAGCGACGACCGCATCGTGCTGCGCGAGACCGCCCAGACCGCCGAGGAGGACAAGGAGGCGCTGGCCGACCTCGACCGGCACCGGTTCACCTCCACCAACAACCTGTGGTTCGACCTGGCCGCGATGAAGCAGGCGCTCGACGAGCGCGACGGCATCCTCGGACTGGCCATGATCCGCAACACCAAGACCGTCGACCCCTCCGACAGCAGCACCCCGGAGGTGATCCAGATCGAGACCGCGATGGGCGCCGCCATCGAGGTGTTCGAGGGAGCCACGACCATCGAGGTCGGCCGCGACCGGTTCGTGCCCGTGAAGACCACCGACGACCTGCTGGTGCTGCGCAGCGACTGCTACCGCCTCGACGAGGACTCGGTGCTGGAGCAGGTGGTCGACGAGATCCCGTTCGTGGCCCTCGGCCCCGTCTACAAGCTGGTCAGCGGCTTCGAGGAGCGCTTCGGCCGCGGCGTCCCGAGCCTGCGGGAGGCGACCCGCTTCGAGGTGCCCGGCGACTGGACCTTCGGCGCCGACGTCAGCGCGGCCGGCGAGGTCGTGGTGGGCGAGGAGGGCTCCTCCGGCGAGATCGCCGACGGCACGCGGCTCGACTGACGCGCGAGTGGGGAGGGCCGGTTAGGGTCCTTCCCATGGCCTTCGTCCCCCGCTCCGACCAGCCGTCGGTCAGCGTGGAGGAGCACCTCGAGCGGGTCCTGTCCTCGTTGGAGCCGCTGCCCGCCTCGGAGCAGAGCCTGCTCGACTCGCTGGGCCTGCCCTTGACGGAGGCGGTGACCTCACCGATGGACCTGCCTGCCTTCGACAACAGCGGCATGGACGGCTACGCGGTGGTCCACTCCGACCTGGCGGGCGCCTCCGAGGAGGCCCCGGCGACGCTGCCGGTGGTGGGGGAGTCCGCGGCCGGTCGCGCGACGCTCGTGGCGATGTCGCCGGGCACGGCGGTGAAGATCATGACCGGTGCGCCGGTCCCGCACGGTGCCACCGCCATCGTGCCGGTGGAGTGGACCGACGCCGGCGCGGCCACGGTCCGCATCACCCGTGCCCCGCAGCAGGGTCAGCACGTGCGGCCGCGGGGCGAGGACGTCGCCACCGGAGACCCGCTGCTGCAGGCCGGCACGCTGCTCGGCCCGCGCCAGGTCGGCCTGCTGGCCGGCGTCGGCATGGCGCAGGTCAGCACCCGGCCGCGACCGCGGGTGGTGGTGATGTCGACCGGCGCGGAGCTCCGCGAGCCCGGCGCCCGGCTCTCCCACGACGCGATCTACGACGCCAACTCCTTCATGCTCGCCGCCGCGGTCCGCCAGGCCGGCGCCATCGCCTACCGCGTCGGAATCACCTCCGACGACCCCGCCGACTTCGCCGACGCGCTGTCGGACCAGCTGGTGCGCGCCGACCTGGTCGTCACCAGCGGTGGGGTCAGCAAGGGCGAGTACGACGTGGTCAAGGAGGTGCTGTCCGCGCACGGCACCGTGTGGTTCGGCGAGGTGCGCATGCAGCCGGGCAAGCCGCAGGGGTTCGGCCGGGTCGGGGAGGACGGCACGCCGATCTTCGCCCTGCCGGGCAACCCGGTCTCCTCCTACGTCTCCTACCAGATGTTCGTGCTGCCGGCCCTGCGCAAGCTGATGGGGCGTACGCCGTACACGCGGCTGCCCACGCGGGCCCGCCTCACCACGTCGATGCGCTCGGCGCCGGGCAAGACGCAGCTCGCGCGCGCGGTGCACTTCTTCGACGACCACGGTCCGCACGTGACGCCGATGGGCGGGCACGGCTCGCACCTGCTGGGTGACCTGGCCACCGCCAACGCGCTCGTGGTCCTGCCCGAGGACGTCGAGCACGCCGAGCAGGGCTCGCAGGTCGACGTGCTGCTGCTGGACCGGGACTACTAGAGGGAGACGGTTGAGCGACATGAGCGAGCCCACCGGGACCACCCGGCTGACCCACGTCGACGAGAAGGGCGCGGCACGCATGGTCGACGTCTCGGGCAAGGACGTCACCACGCGTACGGCGTCCGCGACCGGGAGGGTGCTCGTGAGCGCCGACGTGGTGGCCCTGCTGCGCGGCGAGGGCGTGCCCAAGGGCGATGCGCTCGGTGTCGCTCGCGTCGCGGGGATCATGGCGGCCAAGCGCACGCCGGACCTCGTGCCGCTGTGCCACCCGCTGGCCATCAGCGGGGTGACGGTCGACCTCGTCGTGCACGACGACGCGGTGGCGATCACGGCGACGGTGCGCACCACCGACCGCACCGGGGTCGAGATGGAGGCGCTCACCGCGGTGTCGGTGGCGGCGCTGACGGTGGTCGACATGGTCAAGGCCGTCGACAAGGGCGCGGTGATCACCGACGTCCGCGTGCTGACCAAGACCGGTGGGAAGAGCGGCGACTGGAGCCGGTCGTGACCGAGGAGACGCCCCCACGCCCCCCGAGCCGCGCCGCTACCCGGCCACCGTCGTGGTGGCCTCGAACCGAGCCGCGGCCGGGGTCTACCAGGACACCACGGGGCCCCTGATCGCGGCGGCGCTGGCCGAGGCCGGATTCGACGTCACCGGTCCGGTGGTGCGCCCCGACGGCGAGCCCGTCGCGGAGGCGATCCGTGAGGCGGTCGCCGCCGGTGCCCGCGCGGTGCTCACCACGGGCGGCACGGGTGTGACCCCGACCGACCGCACCCCGGAAGCCACCCGTTCCCTGCTCGACTTCGAGGTCCCCGGCGTCGCGGAGGCCGTGCGCGCCCACGGCGTGGCCAAGGGCGTCGCGACCGCGGCGCTGTCGCGTGGTGTGGCCGGGGTCGTCGGGTCGACGTTCGTGGTGAACCTGCCTGGCTCGCGTGGCGGGGTGAAGGACGGTCTGGAGGTCGTCGTGCCGCTGCTGCGTCACGTCGTGGAGCAGATCGTGGGGAGCGACCACTGATGGCGCTGCGGTCGCCGAGCGTGCCCTGGCACGCGGTGGAGCTCACCCACGGGTCGGTCACCTTGCGGGCGATCCGGGGCTCGGACGGCCGGGAGTGGACCCGGGTCCGGTCCCGCAACGCCGACTGGCTGCGCCCCTGGGACGCCACACGGCCCCCGGAGGACGCCGGGGGGCCGGTGACGTTCCGCACGATGGTCCGCGACCTGCGGCGCCAGGCGCGTGAGGGTCGCTGCCTGCCCTTCGCCGTGCTCGTCGACGGCGCGTTCGCCGGCCAGCTGACGGTCAGCAACATCGTGGGCGGCTCGGCGCAGTTCGCCAACATCGGCTACTGGGTCGACCGGGCGCAGGCCGGGCGGGGGTACATGCCGCTGGCCGTCGCGCTGGCCAGCGACTACTGCTGGTTCGAGCTCGGCCTGCACCGCATCGAGGTCGCCATCCGACCCGAGAACGCCGCGTCGTTGCGCGTGGTGGAGAAGCTCGGCTTCGCCGAGGTCGGGTACGCGCCGCGCTACCTGCACATCGACGGCGCCTGGCGCGACCACCGGATCTTCGCGCTGACGGTGGAGGACGTCCCGGGTGGGCTCGTTCGTCGACTGGTCCGCGGGTGTGTCTGAGGGTCCCTCGGCGCCACGTGCGCGTCGCGAACCGGCTTGGGAGCACTCAGTTCACACGCGTCACATGAGTTGCCTCCCGACACACCGCGTCTCATCCGCCCCGGGAGAGGCCGGTCCTCCTACCGTGGTGCCGTGGACATGTCTGGCCTGATCTTCGTCGCCCTGGCCGCCGTCTGGGCGGTCGTTCTCATCCCGATGGCCCTGCGTCACCACGACGAGGCGGCGCGAACTCGTGCCGTCGACAGCTTCTCCGACGACCTCCGCGTGGTGGCCCGCCGCGAGGCCGTGAACACCCGCGAGTCCCGCCTCGTCGTGCCGTCCCGGCTGCGACCTACGCCGTCGACCGAGGCGTCCGCGACCACGACGGCAACCGACGCCGTGCCGTCGCCCGCCGCCCACCGGCGCGACCGGCGCGACCGGCGCGACCGGCGACCGTCCGGTCGCCGGCCAGCCCAGCGTCCCGCCTCCGCGCCGCAACGGACCGCGCGACGGCCGCCCCGCCGTGCCGGTCCGGGCCATCCCGGCCCAGCGACGGGCCTCCTCCCGCCGTGCCCACCGTGCCCACCGTGCCGCCGCCCGCGCGGCGGCCAAGCGCCGCCGCATCGTGCTCGGGCTGCTGGTGCTCGTCACGGTCGGCATCTGCGCCGGCTCGCTCACCGGTGCGCTCCTGCCGTGGGCGCCGGCCGTCCCCGCTGCAGTCGTGGTCGGCTTCCTGGTGCTGGCGCGGGTGCTGGCCCGTCGCGAGCAGCGTGCCTGGCAGGCCGTCGTCGGCGCTGCCGAGGACGAGACCGCCGCCCCCCATGCTCCCGCCGCGCCCCTGGTCGTGGCCGACTTGCCCCGCTTCTCTCCCGCCGTCACGGTCCCGGTCGTGCCGCCGGTCTCGGTGGTCAGCGGTCTCGACGACACCGCCGGCGTCCCGGTCGGTCTGACCGCGGTCGCCACCAGCACGCCGGTCGATGGCCTGTGGGACCCGCTCCCGGTGACCCTGCCGACGTACGTCACCAAGCCGCGCGCACACCGCTCGGTCCGCACCATCGACCTCCTGGAGCCGGGCGTCGTGAGCTCGGGGCGCAACGCCGCCGACAGTGCCCTGGTCGCCGAGGCCGCCAGCGCGCCGCCGACGCAGACCGAGCAGCACCGCGACCGCGCCGTCGGCAGCTGACCCGTCGGTCGAGCCTGTACCCCTCCGCACGGTGGTCGAGCCTGTCGAGACCCGGTCCCCGATTCGGAGCCCCCCGATCCGACTGGTATCTTCTGACCCGCGCCCGGTCCTCCGGGCGCCCTGGTCTTCGGACCACGGGGCTGTGGCGCAGTTGGTAGCGCGTCTCGTTCGCAATGAGAAGGTCAGGGGTTCGAATCCCCTCAGCTCCACCAAACCCGCTGGTCAGAGGTCATGCACAGATCCTGGAACAGGAGACGAGCACGACCTGCCAGCATCTCGTCAGCACGACGGCTCGGTCAGCCGTCGCCCTCGGCGCAACCTCGGTCCACGGCTCGTTGCCGCAGCGCCGCACGACGTGGCTCCACGACCAGCTCGACGGCTTGGGTGGAGACACCGGTCCGGCGACGCTCGCGGACGTAGGTCATCGTCCTGGGCGGCAGGTCGGCCAGCGAGGGCGTCTCGATCGGGATGATCGTCAGGTCGGTGCTCCTCACCCGAGGCTCCTGGTCGTGTCTGTGGTTGATGGAACGGGAGCGTCAGCTGGGGCTTGGATCGCCGGTCTCGACTGGTCGGCCCGATCCCGCCCAGGCGGAAGTGCCACCGGCCACGGAGTAGGCGTCGTACCCCGCCGAGCGCAGGAAGTCGGTCATCGCAGCACTGCGGTTCCCCGAGGCGCACACGAGATACACCGGGCGGCTCCTGTCGAGCTCGGTCAGGCGGGAGGACAGCTGTCCCATCGGGATCGAGGTGGTCCCCGGCACGTGGCCGGCCACGTACTCGTCCGGCTCCCGGACGTCCACCACGGTCGCGCCGGCTGATTGCTCACGCGCGAGTCGGTCGACCGAGATCTCAGGTGTCGTTTCGCTCATCGCCGTATATCTCCAAGAAGCAGGTTGCCGGATACCGGGCGGGGTATTCGATCGAACCAACGTACAGCCCCCTCGACCCGTGTGCAGCGAGCCTCGAAAGCGTCGTGGGGGCGAGCACGGGCTCGGGATCTTCAGTGAGACCGACCTCAAGGCCACGCTCATGGCCAAGCTCGCCGTCGACGTCCTACCTCAGGTGATCCGGGGGGCGTGCCGTCCCGCACTGGCCTACGACGCGCGAAGAAGGCCGCGACTGCGAAGACGTGGTGACTCAGCCCTCGGCAGTCTGCCGTTCATCTGGCGGACGGTCCGGATGCGACGCCGAGCAGCGCGGCCACTGCTTCTGTGACGATCGCGAGCGGAGAGGTGAGGGCTGGGTCGTCGAGGGCCGCCGGGATGCCCACCCCGTCCATCAGACACATGGTCTGCTGTGCCACTCTCACGGGAGAGACATCGTCGCGGAACTCGCCGGTCAGCTGGCCGCGCTCGATCACCGCGACCAGGTGTTCGCGCCAGCGACGGGCGACGTCGAGCGCGTCGGCCCTGAGCTCCTCGTCGCGCAGCGCGGAGCGCCAGAGCTCGACCCAGAGCCGCCACGTGTGAACGGGGCTGGCGGAGTCCTGCGCCACCCCCACGTGGATCAGTGCAACCAGCTGCTGCCACGACGACGAGCTCCCCGTCTCATCGAGGGTGCGTTGGAGGAGCGCGAGCTCCTCCTCGCCAACATGGCGCAGAGTGGCAACGATCATGTCGTCGCGGTTCCCGAAGTAGTACTGCAAGGTGCTCACAGGTACGCCGCTCGCCGTGGAGACGTCGCTGAACCGGGTGCGGTCCACGCCCCGAGCCGCGATGACCTCCCCGGCTGACCTCAGCACCTCGGTGCGGTTCCGCCCTGCGCGGCGTGCTGGTCGGGTCGCAGCGGCCATGGGCGTCTCCTCGACACGGTGGACTGTACGCCGATACGGTTTCACCATACGGCGTGGCGCGCCCCCAGTCGATGAAGGAGCAGACCGGATGAGCCTCGATGCGGTGGTGCTCGGCGCCGGGTTGGCCGGACTGTCAGCTGCGCGCGACCTGGTCCGCGCGGGCGCGGACGTCCTGGTGCTCGAGGCTCGAGACCGGGTCGGGGGTCGTGTGACGCAGACGTCGCTGCCCGACGGCCGGCTGGTTCAGCTGGGCGGCGAGGTGGTGGGCCCGCGACACACCGCCTATGCCCAGCTGGTCGAGGAGCTCGGACTGACGCTCGAGCCGGCGTTCACCTCGGTTGCCGGTGAAGACACCTGGGCGCTGGTCGAGCAGGTGGTCATCGGTGGTCACGAGCGCTGGCTCGGTCCCGAGGACCTGGCGGCGTACGAACAGGTGGAGCGCCGGTTCGCGGCGCTGGCGAGGACGGTGAACCCACGCGACCCGTGGAGCCACCCGGACGCGGAGCGGCTGGACCGGCTCAGCGTCGGTCAGTGGCTACGCCTGGAGGGAGCCACACCGGCAGTGGTCCGTGCCCGAGAACTGGCCATGCTGGCGCTCGCTGCCGAGTCGGTCGAACGTACGTCGCTGCTGGCCGACCTGCGCAAGGAGGCTGCCGTCGGCGCCCGTGGCTTCTACGACTACGAGACCTGGGAGTGCCTGCGCGTGCGCGAAGGCTCTGCGACGGTGGCGTTGCGAATGGCCGACGAGCTGGCTCCCCGCATCCGGTTCGGGGCCCCGGTCACCCGCGTTCAGGTGACTCCTCACGGGAGCCGGGTCATGCTGCAGACCGGCGAGCAGTACGACGCCGCGGCGGTGGTGTGCACCCTGCCGCCCGGGCCGCTGCGCCGGGTGGCGATCGACGGGGTCTCCGAGGCGCGGTTGGCCTCGCTGCGGCGTCAGCGGCATGCCCCGTCGGTCAAGGCCTGCCTGGTCTACGACCGGTCGTTCTGGGTCGACAACGGCCAGAACGGGTCCAGCTACTTCGAGCGCACGATGCTGGGTGGGACCTGGCAGCAGGTCGACGGCGTGCTCTCGGCCCTGGTGCCCCCGGAGCGGATCGGCGGCTACCTCGGCACCGATCCCGGGGCCGCGCGCGAAGAGTTCGTCGACGAGGTGGTGGCCGCCTTCGGGCAGGAGGCGCGGCACCCGCAGGAGGTCTTCGTCCGGTCCTGGGCGACCGACCCGCACACCCAGGGCTACATCACCGCCTGGCGCCCCGGTGACGTCACGGCGGTCGGCCCCTTGCACGCGACCCACGACGCGCCGTTCTTCGTCGCAGGCTCCGACCAGTGGGTGTGCGGCTACATGGAGGGCGCGGTTCGCACCGGGCGGGCCGCTGCCGGTGCCCTGCAGGGACGTGACCACCCGCACCCCAACGAACCCGACTTCGTCGTGGCGTGGTGAGACCGGCCGCAGCCGCGGCAACCGACCCCGTTCGAGAGGTCAGCTGATGGACCGTCTTGTCGACCGAGGCCTGGGCGCCGCCGTGTGCGGCATCACAGGGGCCCGGGACCCGCTCCCTGAGCGGGCGCGAATCGTCGTCGTGGGTGGCGGGCTGGCGGGTGCGGCGGTCGCCCACCACCTCGCGCTCATGGGCGAGTCCGACGTGCTGCTGCTGGAGCGCAACGTCCTCGGCAGTGGCACCAGCTGGCATGCCGCCGGGCTGGTGTCCCGCGGACGGGGCTCGGTCGCGCTCAGCGAGCTGGCCAGCTACAGCGTCGACTGCTACGCGGGGCTGCAGGCCGAGACCGGCGTCGACGTCTCGCTGAGCCGGTGCGGCTCGCTCGCGGTGGCCCGGACCCCGGGCCGGTGGGACGAGCTGTGCCGTCAGCACATGGTGGTCGGGCAGATCGGTGTCGAGGCCCACCTCGTCGGTCCCGACGACGTACGCGAGCTGTGGCCGCTGGCCGTCGCCGACGGCCTCGTCGGTGGCTTTCACCAGCCGCAGGACGGCCACGTCAATCCCGGTCACGCTGCCATGGCTCTGAGCTGGGCGGCCCGTTCCCGTGGGGTGGCGGTCCGCGAGGGGGTGTCGGTCGAAGGCGTGCGCGTGAACAGCGGGAGAGTCGCCGGCGTCGAGACGAGCCAGGGTTTCGTGGCCGCCGAGCACGTCGTGCTGGCCGCCGGGTTGTGGACCCGCACGTTGGCAGGCATGGCGGGCGCCAACGTGCCGCTGCACGCCGCCGAGCACGTGCATGCCCGCACCGTCCCTCTCGAGGGCGCCGACCCCGCGCTTCCGGTCCTGCGTGACCTCGACGGCTACTTCTACGTGCGCCCCGAGTCCGGGCGCCTGCTGGTGGGAGCCTTCGAGCCGGACGGCCGACCGCGTCCCGTCGAGGACGTCGCCGTCGGCGGGTTCGCCGAGTTCGCACCGGACTGGGCCCACTTCTCCGGCGTGAGGCGACTGGCGGAGGAACGGGTGCCCGCGCTGCGCGGGGTCGAGTACGACCGATTTCTGAACGCGCCCGAGAGCTTCACACCCGACGGCAACTTCTGCCTCGGTGAGACCGCCGAGGTGACCGGGCTCTTCGTCGCCGCAGGGTTCAATTCCCAGGGGGTCATCTACGCCCCGGGAGCCGGCCGTGCACTCGCGGACTGGATCCTCCACGACGGACCCGGGTTCGACGCCGCAGCCGTCGACGTCCAGCGGTTCAGCCGACAGCAAGGGAGCACGGCGTACCTGCGCGAGCGCACCCGCGAGTCGCTGGGCCAGCTCTACGCGATGCACTGGCCCCATCGTCAACCGGAGTCGGCACGGAACGTCCGACGCACCCCGCTCCACCAGCGGCTCGAGCAAGCCGGCGCGTGCTTCGGCGAGACAGCCGGGTGGGAACGAGCGAACTGGTATGCCGGGCCGGGGCAGCGACCGAGCTACGCCTACAGCTACGGCCCTCAGAACTGGTTCGAGCAGGCGGGACGAGAGCACCGAGCCGTGCGCGAGGCCGTGGCCCTGTTCGACCTCAGCTCGTTCACGAAGATGGAGGTGGTAGGGCCGGACGCCCTCGACGTGGTGCAACAGCTCTGCACCGCCGACATGGACGTCGAGCCCGGACGTGTCCGCTACACGCTGATGCTCAACGCCCGAGGCGGCATCGAGCTGGACGGCACTGTCACGCGGCTGGACGTTGACAGGTTCTTCGTCGTCACCCCCGCGGTGAGCCAGACCAAGACCTTGTGGGCGCTGCGGCGCTTGGCGCGCGGCCGCGCCGCAGCGGTGTTCGACGCCACCTCAGGACTCGCCACCATCGCCGTCATGGGGCCGCGCAGCCGAGACCTGATGACCCGGATCTCAACTGCCGACTGGAGCGACGAAGCGCAGCCCTACACCCGCGCCCGGGAGGTGGAGGTCGCCTCGGGGCAGGCACTCGTGCTCCGGACCACGTTCGTCGGGGAGCTCGGCTACGAGATCTACCCGACGGCCGATCTGGCAGTGAACGTGTACGACGCCCTGATGCACGCCGGGGATGACCTGAAGCTGGTGCACGCCGGTTACCACGCTCTCGACTCGCTGCGATGCGAGAAGGGGTACCGGCACCTCGGCCATGACATCGGGCCGGGCCTGACCCCCGCAGAGGCGGGCCTCACGTTTGCGGTCTCCAGGCGCAAGGAGGCCGACTTCGTTGGGCGGACGGCTGTCGAGTCCGGTCGGGATCCGCGGTGGCGCACGGCCTTCGTGCGCCTCGACGATCCGCGAGTGCTGCTGCACCACGACGAACCCGTCCTACGGGATGGCCGCCGCATCGGCCGGGTGACGAGCGGCGCCTACGGCTGGACGCTTGGCGGCGCCTGCGGAGTCGCGATCATCGACGCCGACGCGGGGCTCGAGCACGAGGCTGACCCGATCCGAGTCACCGTCACCTGTGGTGTCACACCAGTGCCGGCCACCCTCTCGACCCAGCCCTTCTACGATCCGACGGGGTCGCGCTTACGGTAGTGGGAGGCGAACCGTCGCAGGTCCACGTCGCGCCGGGCGTGGCAGAACGGTCACCGATCCCGCCGGTGTCGGTGGTGAGCTCGCGCAGGAGCTCGCTGGTAGCAGCGGTGACGACGCGCTGAGTCCGTCGGTCACCGGAAGGCCGACGTGTGACGGGCCGACACCTGCCAGAATGCTCGCGTGCGGTTGGGAGCTTGGTACCTCGAAGGCACGTGGTCTCGGGTCACCGCCAGCGACGGCCGCGCGACATGACTCGCTGGGTTCCTGCTGACGGTGACTACGCCAAGTCCGCGATGCCGGGGTGGCGCGAGCGTGACTGGTCCCGCTACGAGCACGACGCGACAGTCGCAGGCCGGCGCCTGCGTTATCTCGATGTCGGCACCGGAGACCGGGTCTTCACCCTCATCCACGGCATGGGCGGACGATGGCAGCACTGGCTGGAGAATGTGCCCGCGCTGGCCGAGTACGGCCGCGTGCTCGCTCTGGACCTCCCGGGCTTCGGCCGGTCCCAGCCTCCTGGAGGCCGAGTGGCCCTCGAGGGGCTCGCCGACGTCGCAGCCGAGCTCGTCCGTAGCCTCGGGATAGATCACGCGATCTTCGTCGGGCATTCCTTGGGGGGCCAGGTCGCACTGCGCGTCGGGAGTCGGCACCCCGACCTGGCCGAGGCGGTCGTCTCGGTCGGCGGCGCGACCTATCAGTTCGGCGACGTGCTTGCCCTGCGCGGCGTGCTGCGTCTCATCCTGACCCGGCCACGTGAGACCGCAGCGATCGGCGCCGAGATCCTCACAGCCGGCCTTCGCTCCCCAGGCTGGCTACGCCGCTACGCCGCATCCTCGTCGCTGCTGCGACGCGTGTTCCTTGCTCCTTACGTCCTGCACCCCGCGGCCCTGCCTGCCGACACGGCCGCATTGATGATCGACGGAGCAGGAGCTCCTGGCGTCTACCCGACCGCCCGCGCCGTCTCGCGCAGCAACCTCCGCTCGGACATCCAAGGAGCGACCTGCCCCATCCTCTCCCTGGCCGCCGACTCCGACCGCATCACCCCGCTGCATGACACCTACACGTTGCAGCGCGACTTCCCCCACGCTCACACCGTCATCCTCGAAGGCTGCGGTCACATGCTCATGCTCGAACGGCCACGAGCTTTCAACGCCGAGCTCCTGTCGTTCGCCGCAACGCTCCCCGCACCCCCGACGACGACCGCACAGAAGGAACTGTCATGAACACGACGTCGAGCGCCCAGACCAACCAGACACTCGTCCTGTCCGGAATCGTGGAGCTGGCGGTCGGGGCTCTCACCGGCTGGCCGTACGCACTTGCGGTGAACAACCCAGATCGCATCGGCGCACTCGGGATCCAGTCGGTTCCCAGGCTTCGCCAGTGGCACCTGGACCTGATCGCGCTCGGCGGCCTCAGTGTCCTGGTCGGCTCCGCGGTGCCTGATCTTCCACGACGGGTCGCCTGGCCGCTCACGGCAGGAGCCTGGACCAACGCTCACGCCTTCGGCGTCCTGGCCTTCAGGCCGGACTGGAAGGACAGTCCTGTCTACAAGGCCGCTGCCGTGGGGTCCTTCGCCGCCGTCACTTGGGGTTACGCAGGGCTCTCGGTCCTGGCGACGAAGCGCTGGTGGAACCGCTGACCTGGGAGGACCGCAGGGCTGTGCACCGGCTGGGACCGCTGGACCGACTTCTCCACCGATGCCGGGCACGTGGTCGTGACGCCGGGCGGCCCCGCTTCTTCCGCTGAGACCGGCAGCGGTCGCCGTACCCGGGACGGACCGTCACGACCTCGACCACAGACTCAGCCGGCTCGGTTCCAACGTCTGTTTCACCGCTGTGCGGAACTGTTCGCCTACGGCATCGACGTGCACCTCGTGGCGCAGCCGCGCAGCGAAGTCGTCCACTGTCCGGGCGGCGTCGTCGCGGGTGCGGTGGAAGCGACGCCTCGAGCAGCCACCCGATGCGGTTGCGCGGCTGGAGGGAAGACACGGTGGCCGCCCATTGGTCTGGGAATCGTTACGGCCGGCCGAGAGGTGCCGCGCGGCCCCGGCGGCTGAGGGCCGACCCCGCTGTCCCCGGCCCCGCGGGGCTCACCACGTCAGGGCAGCGAGCAGACGGTCGACGACCGTGCGCGCCTCTGCGACGAACACCCGCACCGGCTGACGCTGCTCCACGTCGCGGCGTGACAGCAGCACGATCCTGCGGGTGACCGGGTCGGCCATCCGCAACGTCACGAGCTCGCCCGCGGCCCGGGTGCCGAGGCGCAGCATGAGCGGGGTGGTCAGCGTCGCGCCGAGGCCGGCAGCGGCGAGCTGCAACGACGCGGCGGTGTCGGTGACCTCGTGCACCACCCGGGGCTCGACGTCGCGACGCCGCAACCCCGAGCGGAGGGCACGGCCGTACTGCGTGCTCTCGGGCGGCAGGATCCAGTCCAGGTCGCGCAGCAGCTCGGGAGGCGCCATAGGCCGCCGGCGGCCGGGGGTGGCGGGTGACAGCGACCCGGGCGCCACCGCCACGGCGAACTCCTCGGGCGGCAGCAGGGTGCGCGCGACCGCCCGGTCACGGGGGATGGGCGCGTCGACGTAGTCGAGCCCGAAGGCGACGTCGACCTCGCCGTGCCGCACCGCTGAGGATGCCGCGTCGAGGTCGACCTCCCGGGACGTGACCACGACGTCGGGGAACGCCTCGCCCAGCCGGGCGACCACCGGCGCCAGCAGACCGGCCGCGGTGCTGCCCCAGGTGCCGACGACCAACGGGCCCGCCACCGACTCGCGCGCGGCCCGCGTGGCGCTGACCGCCCGGGCCTCGGCCGCGAGCAGCTCCTCGGCGTGGTAGGCCATGACCCGCCCGGCGTCGGTCAGGACGAGGTGGCGCCCGGCCCGCTGGACCAGGCTCACACCCAGGGTGGTCTCGAGGGAGGCCAGGTGCTGCGACACCGCGCCGGGGGTGTACCCGAGATGGTCGGCCGCGGCGGCCAGGGTGCCCCGACGGGCGAGCTCACGCAGGGTCGTGACCTGGGTCAGGTTGAGCCTGGGGCCGTGCACCGCGGGCGACATCGGGGACCTCTCTCGCTGCGTGACGATTTACGAAACCTAAACCATCAGTGGCGTCAGATCGTCGCTTGTGCTGCACGTTGGGCGTGGGCGAGGGTGGACGGGTGCCTCCCGTCGACCTGCCCCCGCACGCCACCGTCGTCGTGGTCGGCGGCGGGGTCGTCGGCCTGAGCACCGCCTACCACCTGGCCCGGGCGGGCGTGCGTGACGTCGTGCTGCTGGAGAAGGACGAGCTGGGCGGCGGCTCCACGTGCAAGGCAGCCGGTGGGGTCCGCGCGCAGTTCTCCGACGCGGTGAACATCGAGCTCGGCGCCCGCAGCCTGAGGACCTTCGAGTCCTTCGCGGAGACCTTCGGCCAGGACATCGACCTGCACCAGGTCGGCTACCTCTTCCTCCTCGACGACGAGAAGCACGTCTCCGCCTTCGAGACCAACGTGGCGCTCCAGAACGACCTCGGGGTCCCGAGCCGGATGATCGACGTCGCCGAGGCCCGGGCCCTGTCGCCGATGATCGATCCGACCGGGCTCCTCGCCGCGGCGTACTCCCCGACCGACGGGCACTGCACGCCCGAGAGCGTCGTCGCCGGCTATGCCCGCGCGGCCCGTGCTGCCGGCGCCTGTCTCGTACGCCGCTGCGCCGCCCTCGAAGTGCTGTCCGAGGGGGGCGTCATCTCCGGGATCCGCACGGACGTCGGCGTGATCGCCACCGACACCGTGGTGTGCGCGGCCGGCGCCTGGTCGCGCGAGCTCGCCGCCTCCGTGGGCGTGGACCTGCCGGTGACCCCGCTGCGTCGTCAGATCCTCGTCACCGAACCGGTCCCGGGCGTCGACCCCCGGACGCCGTTCACCATCGACTTCGCCTCCTCGTTCTACTTCCACCACGAGGGCCAGGGCCTGCTGCTCGGGATGTCGGACCCCGACGAGACCCCGGGGTTCAAGCTCGGTCGCGGCGAGGAGTGGCTGCCCGGCCTCGCGGAGGTCATCGAGCGCCGGACGCCCGCCCTCGTCGACGTCGGCATCGCCTCCGGCTGGGCGGGGCTCTACGAGATGACCCCGGACCACAACGGTCTCATCGGCGAGGCCGAGGGTGTCTCCCGGCTCCTCTACGCCACCGGGTTCTCCGGCCACGGCTTCCTCATGGGCCCGGCCGTCGGTGAGGTGGTGCGCGACCTCTACCTTGGCCGGGACCCGGTGGTCGACGTCTCCGCCCTCAGCGCCGCCCGCTTCTCCGACGCCGCCGACGCGGCGGCCCTCCGTCCCGAGCTCAACATCGTCTAGGAGCCCCATGACCCAGCAGATCCCCTCCGGTGCCGACCTCCAGCGTCTCGCCGTCGAGCACGCCGGCCGGTGCGGCGTCGACACCGCGACGCTCACCGGCGACCGGGTCGACCACTCACCGATCAACGGCGAGCGGCTGGTCGACGTCAGCTGGGTCGACGCCCCGGCGGTCGACGAGGCGGTCGAGCGGGCAGCGACGGCGTACCGGCAGTGGCGCCGGGTGCCGGCGCCCGAGCGGGGTGCGCTGGTCAAGCGCTTCGGCGAGCTGCTGGCCCTGCACAAGGACGACCTCGCCGCGCTGGTGAGCCTCGAGGCCGGCAAGATCACCTCGGAGGCGCGCGGCGAGGTCCAGGAGATGATCGACATCTGCGACTTCGCGGTGGGGCTGTCGCGCCAGCTCTACGGCCGGACGATGCCCTCGGAGCGTCCCGGGCACCGTCTCATGGAGACCTGGCACCCGCTCGGCGTGGTCGGCGTCATCAGCGCCTTCAACTTCCCCGTCGCGGTGTGGTCGTGGAACACCGCGATCGCACTCGTGTGCGGCGACCCGGTGGTCTGGAAGCCCTCGGAGCTGACCCCGCTCACGGCTCTGGCCTGCCAGGCCGTGCTGGCCCGCGCCATCGCCGAGTGCGGCGCGCCGGACGACCTCAGCCAGGTCGTGCTCGGTGCGGCCGAGGTGGGCGAGCGGCTGGTCGACCACGACGGCATCGCGCTGCTGAGCGCCACCGGATCGACCCGGATGGGTCGCGCCGTCGGACCGCGCGTCGCGGAGCGCTTCGGCAGCTCCCTGCTCGAGCTCGGCGGCAACAACGCCGCCGTCGTCGCCCCGAGCGCCGACCTCGACCTGACGGTGCGCGGCGTGGTGTTCTCGGCCGCCGGCACTGCCGGTCAGCGCTGCACGACGATGCGCCGCGTCATCGCCCACACCAGCGTGGTCGACGAGCTCACCGACCGTCTGGTCTCGGCGTACGAGCGGCTGCCGATCGGCAACCCCATGGCCGGGGGCACGCTCGTCGGACCGATGATCCACCGTGGCGCCTACGAGGCGATGGAGCGCTCGCTCGAGCAGGCTGCGGCCGAGGGCGGGAAGGTCGTCGCCGGAGGCGGACGCGCGCTCGCCGACGAGGCGCCGGAGGCGTTCTACGCCCGGCCCGCCATCGTGCGGATCGACACGCAGAGCGACGTCGTGCGGCAGGAGACCTTCGCGCCGCTGCTCTACGTGCTTCCCTACGGCGACCTCGACGAGGCGATCGCGCTCAACAACGACGTGCCGCAGGGCCTGTCGTCGAGCATCTTCACCTCCGACAACGCCGAGGCCGAGCGCTTCTTGTCGCCCGAGGGGTCCGACTGCGGGATCGTCAACGTGAACATCGGCACCTCCGGGGCCGAGATCGGCGGCGCCTTCGGGGGCGAGAAGGAGACCGGCGGTGGCCGCGAGTCCGGCTCCGACGCCTGGCGGGCCTACATGCGCCGCGCGACGAACACGGTCAACTACTCGGGTGAGCTGCCGCTGGCCCAGGGCGTCGACTTCACCGTCTGATGGCAGCGGGGACCGTCGGCACGACCGCCCTGCGAGCGCGCTTCGCCGCGCGCCTCTCGACGCTGTACGGCGCGGAGGTCCCGGCCTACACGAGGCTCGTCGAGGTCGCCCACGAGGTGAACCAGCGGGTGCTCGACCGCCACGGGGCCGCGGCCGAGCGGCTGGGGAGCATCGACCGGGTCACCGCGGAGCGGCACGGTGCCATCCGGGTCGGCTCGCGGCGCGAGCTCGCCGAGGTGGCGCGGGTGTTCCGGGCTCTCGGCATGCATCCGTGCGGGTTCTACGACCTGCGCGACGCCGCCCCCACGGCGATCCCGGTCGTCTCGACGGCCTTCCGGCCGTTGGACCGTGACGAGCTGGCGGCGAACCCGTTCCGGGTCTTCACCTCCGTGCTGGTCCCCGAGGACCGGCGCTTCTTCGACGCTGACCTGGGGAGCCGTCTGCAGCAGTTCTTGTCGCATCGACAGCTGTTCGCGCCCGAGCTGCTCGACCTGGCCGGCCGCGCCGCTGAGCACGGCGGGCTCGACGAGAACGACGCCGAGGTCTTCCTCGACCTCGCGACCGCGTCTTTCGCGCTGTCCCACGATCCCGTCGACCGTGCCTGGTACGCCGAGCTCGAGGCGGTCTCCGCCGTGGCGGCCGACATCGGCGGCGTCTCGACCACCCACATCAACCACCTCACCCCCCGCGTGCTCGACATCGACGACCTCTATGTCTCGATGCAGGCCCGGGGGATCGCGATGATCGACGAGATCCAGGGTCCCCCGGCGTGGGAGGGCCCCGACGTGCTGCTGCGGCAGACCTCGTTCCGGGCGCTGGCGGAGCGACGTACCTTCCGTGAGGCCGACGGCACGCTCTCCGAGGGCACGCTGCGGGTGCGGTTCGGCGAGGTCGAGGCGCGCGGCGTCGCGCTGACGGTCTCCGGCCGGGCCCGCTTCGACGAGCTGGTGGGTGAGGTCGACCGGCGGCTGGGCGACGACCCGGGTCTCACCCGCGCCGAGGTGGCGCCCGCGGTCTGGCGCGCGGGGCTGCCCGCCACCGAGGACGGGCTCTGGCGCGAGGGACTCGGATGCTTCGCCTACACCGTGGACGAGGGGGCACGCGAGCGGCCCGACGAGGTGCAGCGCCGGGCCCTGGCCGGCGCTCGGCCGGAAGCGCTGGTGGCGGCGGGCGTGCTGCGCCTGGCGCCGATCGTCTACGAGGACTTCCTGCCGCGCTCGGCGGCCGGCATCTTCGCCTCCAACCTCACCGACGCGGGCAGCAGCGGCGGCTACGACGTCGAGCAGGGGGGCGCCGCGCGCGACCTGGGCTGGATGTCGGACGTCGTGGGGGGCGAGGTCGCCGTGCCCGAGGAGGTGTACGCCGCCGAGTCGGACGCGTCACTGGTCGCCGCCCTCGCCGCGGTCCGCTGACCCGTGCGGCCCCAGCGGGGCTGCGCGGAGATGCGGAGCCGGTCAGCGTTGCAGTCGGCCCCGCAGCAGCGCCAGGCCCGGCCCGTCGAGGTCGTCGAGGGCGACCGCGCGGCCGGTCGCAGCCATGAGCAGCGCCTCTCCGGGGCCGGTGACGACCAGGCCGCGCCCGAACGACCAGTCGAGGTCGGTGGCCCGCAGGGTGAGGAACCGGGTCCGGACGGCGCCGCGGATCGGCGGCGCGACCATCGCGAAGGTGAGCGCGGACGCGAGTCGGTCTCGGGGGACGTCGGTGCCCAGGCCGAGCGGACGCCGTACGTCCTGACGGTGGATCAGCCCGTCGGTCAGCGCCACCCGTCCGCCGAGCTGAGCGGTCAGTCCGGTCGGCACGACGGTGCGGCGCAGTCGCTCGAGGAGCTCCTCGGTCGTGCCCGAGGTGCGCTCGACGACGAGCTCGTTGAGCCGGGCCGGGTTGCCGCGGGCATGCACCGTGAGCTTGGCCAGCTCGGTGCGCGGCAGGTCCTCGTAGGACACGACGTGGGTGACCACGTCCTGCACCGACCACCCCGCGCACAGCGACGGCGCGGACCACTGCTCGGGGGTCAGCGACTCCGCGAGCGCCAGCAGGTCACGACGCTCGGCCTCGGCCAGCTCCATCGACGACGTCACGGACGTCAGTCTGCCGCGCGGTGCGACGTCGGAGCGTGACTGCCCACGGGAAACCGGCGCTCCCCATGCTCCGGACACCATGGGGAGCGCCGGTTCGCCTGCATACCTTGGGAAACCGGCACCAGCACCTCAGTGGCGGAAGGCGCGGCCCGGGTCCTCACCGCTGCCGTCACAGCGTCCGACGGCTCGACCGAGCTCCATGAGGAACATCTCGGCAAGGTCGCGGCTGAAGGCGTTGCGGACCACGATGCGGATGATCTCCAGCTCCTCGCGGTCGGCACAGAAGGGGTAGGCCGGGACGGCCCAGCCGCCCTGCTTCATCCAGTCCGCGATGTCGTTGAGCGTGTAGTTCACGTTCGCGGCGTAGGAGTCCTTGCGCGGCTTGCCGGACTTGGTGTTGGCCCCGTTGAAGCAGAACGCGATCACCGGCAGGTCGCTGGCGTCGGCGACCAGCTCGAACTCCTCCATCTCGCCGATGGCCTTCGCCATCATCTGCGCGATGTCGCGGCTGTGCTGGTGCACCCGCTTGAAGCCGTCGTAGCCGAGCCGCACGAACTGGTAGTACTGCGCGACCACGCCCGAGCCGGGCTTGGTGAAGTTCAGCGACATCGTCGGGTGGTCGCCGCCGAGGTAGTCGACGCGGAAGACCAGGTCCTCGGGACGGGCCTCCTCGTTGCGCCACAGGATCCAGCCGACGCCGGGGTAGACCAGGCCGTACTTGTGACCCGAGGCGTTGATCGACTGCACCCGCTCGATGCGGAAGTCCCAGACCAGCTCGGGGTCGACGAACGGCGCGAAGAGTCCGCCGGAGGCGGCGTCAACGTGGATCGGGACGTAGATGCCCTTCTCGATCTCGAGCCGGTCGAGCTCCTTGGCCATGCCCGCGATGTCCTCGTAGGCGCCGTCGAAGGTGGAGCCGAGGATGCCGACCACGCCGATCGTGTTCTCGTCGCAGGCAGCGGCGACGTCCTCAGGGTGCATGGTGGTCTCGCCCTTGCGGATCGGGACCTCCTTGGGCTCGATGTCCCAGTAGCGGCAGAACTTGTGCCAGCACACCTGCACGTTGGCGCCCACGATGAGGTTCGGACGGTCGGTCGGCTTGCCCGCCTCCTTCATCCGGTCGCGCCAGCGCCACTTCAGCGCCAGGCCGGCGAGCATGCAGGCCTCCGAGGAGCCGATCGTCGAGCAGCCGATCGGGTTGTCGGGCTCGGGGGCGTTCCAGAAGTCGGCGATGATGTCGAGGCAGCGGTCCTCGAGCTGCGCGGTCTGCGGGTACTCGTCGCGGTCGACGAGGTTCTTGTCGGCGGCCTCGGCCATCAGCTTCTCGGCCTGTGGCTCCATCCAGGTCGTGCCGAAGGTCGCGACGTTGAGGCGAGCGTGACCGTCGAGCATCAGCTCGTCCTTGATGACGTGGTAGGCCGTGTCGGGGTCCACCGACTGCTCGGCCATCCGGCGGCGCGGGATGTCGACGACGGCCCCGTCGCGGCTGAACTGCGGGCGGACGTCGAGGCCGTCCTGGAGGTCGCGGGTGGAGGAGTACTTCGGCATCGGTGGTGGCCTCCCAGTGGTACGGCGGCCCTCCCGGGCCGGTCGGCGATCGGCCGACTCCTCAGGCCTACCCCATGCCGGGCCATCGCACCCGTGGTTTGACCGCGCCTGGTCCCTGCCCGTGGCGCAGCTCGTCAGTGGTCGAGGTGGCCGTGGCCAACCCCCTGGGGGCTCCGGTCGACGGCCGGACCGACGAGGACCGCGCCGACCAGGACGCCCCGTCGTCGTCGGGCTCCGGCTCGCGGTACGCTGGACCAGAACCGACCCCGACGCCTGCCTCGACACCCGTCAGCGGGCGGCGGTCACTTTCTTCCCAGGGCGGTCCCGGGGCCGGTCGGCGCGACGCCGCAGATCTGCCGTGTCGCGTGGTCGGTGGTCACTGGTGGCCACCGTGTCCGACGCCGTACGGCGCCCCGGTCCCGACCCGGGCGGCGGCACGGTCCGATCGCTCCGGACTACCCGGAGCATCCACGAGGAGCTGTACGTGGCTCGACGAGGTCAGCGACAGTCCGGTGCCACCCGCACCGCGTCGCGGCAGCAGCAGCGGCAACGCCCTGCCCGCAAGCTGGACAACGAAGGCATCCTCCCGGTGCTCGCCCGTGCCGTGCGCGAGGTCGAGGCGGGGGTGCAGCGCGGGCCCACGACCCAGTCGCTGCGCACGAAGTTCCAGGTCATCGCCCTGCTGGCCCGTGAGGAGCGGACCCGGGTCAAGGCCGACACCGAGGCCTCCGAGACCTACCGCACCGCCCAGATGAAGCGGCTCGACGGGATCGCCACGATCCTGGCGAAGACCGCGGCCCGCGACACCTCCCTGCTGGCGCTGCTGGCCGAGGACGCCGCGGTCTCCGACGCCGCGAAGCGGCTGCGTCGCGAGATGGTGATGGCCACCGGTGTGGAGCCGCCGCCGGAGGCCGAGCCCGCAGCCGAGCGTGTCGAGGGCACGCCGCTGACCGAGCGTCGCGTGGTGCCGCAGTCGGTCGTCGCCCGTCAGCTGGCCAACCCGTTCCTGCCGCCCGACTTCACCATGGCCGAGGAGCGACGTCCCGCCCACGCCCGCCGGCTCGGCAGCTGGGAGCTGATCGGGCCGCTGCTCCGCGCGTTCGAGCAGGGCGGCGCGAGCTCCTGCATGGACCTGCCCGAGCCGCGTCCCATCCGGACCCCGCCGGGCCCCGAGCTGATGCCGCACCAGGCGCAGGTCGTCGCCGCCGCAGAGGACGGTCACCGCACCTTCCTGCTCGCCGACGAGCCGGGCCTGGGCAAGACCGCCCAGGCGTTGCTGGCCGCCCAGTCCGCCCGGACCTACCCGCTGCTGTGCGTGGTGCCGAACGTCGTCAAGACCAACTGGGCCCGCGAGGCCTCGCTGTGGACCCCGCGCCACCCCGTCACGGTGATCCACGGCGACGGCGAGGACGTCGACGGGTTCGCCGACATCGTGGTCGTCAACTACGAGGTGCTGGACCGCCACGTCGGCTGGCTGGCCGACTTCGGCTTCCGCGGGATGGTCGTCGACGAGGCCCACTTCATCAAGAACAAGACCTCGCAGCGGTCCCAGCACGTGCTGCAGCTGGCCGACCGGATCCGCGAGCGCACCGCCCGGCCGCTGATGATGGCGCTCACCGGCACCCCGCTGATCAACGACATCGAGGACTTCCGCAACATCTGGCAGTTCCTGGGCTGGATCGACGACAAGTCGCCGCAGCGCGAGCTGATGGAGGCGCTCGAGGAGACCGAGCTGACTCCGCTCGACCCCGGCTTCTACCCCGCGGCCCGCTCGGGCGTCATCGGTCTCGGCGTGGTGCGACGCCGCAAGATCGACGTCGCCAAGGACATCCCCGCCCGCCGCATCGCCGACCTCCCGGTCGAGCTCGACGACGCCCTCGGACGCTCCATCCGCCAGGCCGAGCGTGAGCTCGCCCGTCGGCTCGTGCGCCGCTACGAGACCGCGCTGGAGAACCGGACCAGCGGTCGCCGCACCGAGGGCATCGACGGCGACCTGGTGCGCCAGGTCGCCGGCTGGGAGCTCTCCGACAAGCAGTCGGGCACCGACGGGGAGAACGTCTTCTCGATGGTGCGTCGCATCGGCCAGGCCAAGGCCGGTCTCGCGGCCGACTACGCCGCCCAGCTGGCCCGCAACGTCGGGAAGGTGGTGTTCTTCGCCAAGCACATCGACGTCATGGACACCGCCGAGGAGCTCTTCGCCAAGCGGGGGATCAAGTACGCCTCGATCCGCGGTGACCAGACCCGGCCGACCCGTCAGCGCAACATCGACGCGTTCGTCAACGACCGCGACGTCGCGGTGGTCGTCTGCTCGCTGAGCGCGGCCGGGGTGGGGCTGAACCTCCAGGTGGCCTCCAACGTCGTGCTGGCCGAGCTGTCGTGGACCGACGCCGAGCAGACCCAGGCCATCGACCGGGTCCACCGGATCGGGCAGGCCGAGCCGGTCACGGCCTGGCGGGTCATCGCCTCGCAGACCATCGACACCAAGATCGCGGAGCTGATCGACAGCAAGGCAGGACTCGCCGCCCGGGCGCTCGACGGATCCGACGAGGAGGTGGGGTCCTCCACCGACGTCCAGCTCGAGGCCCTCGTCGCCCTGCTCACCGAGGCGCTCGAGGCTCGCTAGGACGTGGCAGGGTCGGCAGGGCTGGCAGGGTCCGGCGCGACGGCGGCCACGAGCCCGGAGGAGTGCAGGAACCTGTCCACGGTGACCCGGATCGCCACCCGGTCGGGGTTGGGTCGCGGCACCCGGTAGCGGGAGGCGTAGCGCTCCTCCGCCCGCGCCACCGACGCCCGGTCGGTCAGCACCCGGCCCTCGCCCTCGAGGGTGGACCAGCGTCGCCCGTCGACCTGGCAGGCCGCCAGCCCGGCGGTGAGCTGCACGTTGCGGACCTTGCGCGAGGTGCGCGAGGTGATGATCCACGCGCACTCCTCCTGCGCGTCGAGCGCCACCCCGACCGGCACGACGTGGGGGGAACCGTCCGGACGCAGGGTGGTCAGCGTGCAGAGGTGCCGCTCGGTCCAGAAGGCCGCGAGGTCGTCGGGCAGGTCGGACCAGCCGGGGCGCCATGAGCTCATGGGGCCCATCCTGCCCGACTCCCACGAAGCCGGCGCCGGGCGCGGTCAGCGGATGGCGAGCAACCGGGTCACCGCTCGGGAGGGCGGGTCGGCGGTGAGCCGGGAGTCCGGGCGGACCGACCAGCGTCCCTCGCCGAGGGTCGACCGGACTCGTGCGCGGGCGCGGACGGCGCCCCGGCGCACCGTCTCCGGCTCCGGACGCAGCGACGACGGCAGTGCGAACAGCCCGGTCAGGCCGGCCGTGACGAGCACGCGGTGCAGAGCCAGGCTGGTGACGGTCACGGCGACGGTGAGCAGCAGCGGGTAGGCCGCGACGACCAGTGGCGCCACCGACGGCAGGCGAGTGCCGACCTCGGCGAGCAGCAGCCCCGGCCACGGCAGGTGGTGCACGACAGCGAGCACGGGCATGTGCAGCACGTAGACCGGCAGCGTACGTCGACCCAGACGGGCGGCGCCGGCCCCGAACCCCCTGAGTCGTGGCCACTCCGCGAGGGCCCGGGCGGCCCGCACCGCGAGGGGCACCCCGAGCAGGCTGAGCGTCGTGACCTCGACGCTCAGCGGGGTCCCCAGCCGGGCGAGGACGAAGGCGGCTGCGACGTACGCCGCGAGCAGCAGGGGCGTGGCGGGCCGGCGGCGGTCGGCGAGCAGGTGCACCAGCTCGGGCAGTCGGGCGCCGAGCAGGAAGTAGACGAAGTGGACCAGCACCGCCTCGCGGTTGGCGTCGGCCATCGGCAGGGCGGAGACCGACACCGCGAGGAGGGCGGAGGCCGCCACCACCGGGCGCACGTCCAGCGTCACGAGCAGCTTGGTCAGCACGAAGTAGACCGCCAGCGCGTAGAGGAACCACACGCCCGTGGAGGCGAAGGCCAGGTCGGCCACGAGCTCGCCGAGCCCCTGGGTGCGGTTCATGACCAGGGTGCGCTCGACGCTGAAGACGACCGCGAGCAGTCCGAGCCACACCGCGTAGACCCAGTACGGGTTGAGCACGCGCGCGGTCAGCACCTGCGACCACGGTCGGCGTACGGCGCCGGCGGCGAAGAGGCCCGACAGCAGGAAGAACAGCGGCATCCGGATCGGCTTGAGCGCCGCCGTGAGCGCGGCCCAGCCCTCCACGACCCCGGCGAGCTCGGCCGGCGCGACCGAGGGCAGGTGCTTGACGGTGGTGTGGTGGAGGACGACGAGCAGGATGCAGAGCCCCTTGGCCGCGTCGGCCCAGACGACACGGGCGCCGACGACGGGGCCCTGAGCCGGGGGAGCGGTCAGGGACGGGGCGGCGGGCACGGATCTCCTCGGTACGTGGGTCGGACAGGGGTGGGCGGGACCGCCGCACCCCCCGTGGTGGGCAGTCCCGCCCGTCTCCATGATGTCCCGAAGGCCCGGCGGGAACACGTGAGTGAGAGCGCGCTCACGCTGCGCGGGCGCATCCCAGGCGGGGGACGTGGCGCCCGTCACGCCCGCCCCACGGCACCGTCAGATCCAGGAGCGGAACCAGATCCGGTCGAGCCACTCCGGGGTCGAGATCAGCTCGTGGGTCAGCACCGGCCAGAGCCAGGCGAAGTTCACCACCACGAGGACCACGAAGGAGCCGGCCGCCACCGCGCCGAGCGTACGGCGACGCGGGCTCGCGCCGGCCGGTCCCAGGACACGGCCCAGCACGAGGGTCAGCACCACGATCGTGAAAGGCAGGATCGTGACGGCGTAGAAGGAGAAGATCGGGCGGTCGGCGTAGCTGAAGAACGGCACCCAGGTGGTCAGCAGGCCCACGAGGGCGAGGCCGAAGCGCCAGTCGCGGCGCGCCAGCGCGGCGTACAGCGCGTAGCCCCACGCGACGACGCCGGCCCACCACAGGGCCGGAGTGCCGAGCATCACGATCTCGCGCAGGCAGGTGCTGTCCGACGGCGCCACGCAGCCCTCCACGCCGGGAGAGATGTCGAGGTCGGCGGCGACCACCACCGGCCGCCGCATGATCAGCCAGCTCTGCGGCGACGACTGGTAGGTGTGCGTGGCGTCGACGAGGCCGTTGGTGTGGAACGACAGCACGGCACCGTGGTAGTGCCACAGGCTGCGGAGCGCGTCGAGCAGAGAGGGCCAGAAGCCGACGGGGTCGTCGGTGACGTAGCCGCCCCAGTAGGGCCCGTAGCTGTTGGTGGCGAACTGGCGCTCGATCTCGTCGGCGTGCATCAGCCACCCGGTCCAGGAGGCGACGTAGACCACGAGCGCGACCACCACGAGGTAGCCGAAGGCGAGCAGGCCATCGGCGAGGGAGGTCTTGAGCAGCGCCCAGCGCACGCCCAGCGCCCGGCGGGCGCCGGTGTCCCACGCCAGCACGAGCAGGCCGAACCCGGCCAACGGGACCAGGGCGCTCCACTTGCTGGCCACGGCGAGGCCGAACAGCACCCCGGCGGCGAGCCGCCAGGGGCGCCAGAGCACCCCGCGCACGGGTCCCCACCCCCCGGGCCCGAGGGGGGTCCGCCCAGCGAGGTCGGCCAGGCGGCGACGCCCCCAGTCCCGGTCGGCCACCAGGCACGAGACGGCGCTCAGCAGGAAGAAGGCGACGTAGATGTCGAGCAGGGCGAGGCGCGACAGGGTGAACTGCAGGCCGTCGAAGCACATCAGCACGCCGGCGACGCCGCCCAGCAGCGTCGACCCCGTGAGCCGCCGGACCAGCCGGATCATCACCAGCACCATGAGCGTCCCGACGACGGCGCTGGCAAAGCGCCAGCCGAGCGGCTCGAAGCCGAAGACCTGCTCACCCGCCCCGATCAGCCACTTGCCGACCTCGGGGTGCACGACCATCGCGGGGTCGCCCTGGGTCGCGTCGGGCGTGAGCCGACCCTCGAGGATCGCGCCGTTGACGTCCTCGGGCCAGCTGATGCCGTAGCCGTGGCGCCACAACGACCAGCCGTCCTTGGCGTAGTAGGTCTCGTCGAAGAGGAAGTCGCGCGGCGTCCCGAGGTGCCAGAAGCGCAGCACGGCCGCGAGCGAGGTGACGACCAGCGTGACGGTCCAGCCGAGCGCCCGGTCGCGGTCCGGCCGGCCGCGCAACCGCGTGAGCGCGTCGGGCACGTCGCGCCCGTCGGCGGTCCGCGAGAGGACGGGACCCTCGACGGCGTCCGCGTCGCTGCGCTCGGCCGTCGTGGTCACGGCGCCCAGCCTACGGTCGGCGGGCGCCGAGCGGGCGCCCGGTGCCATCGGACATCATGGGTCGGTGAGCGGACTCCTGGTGCTGGCCGCGACCCCCATCGGTCGCCCCGAGGACGCCTCTGCACGGTTGCGCGGCGAGCTGGCGGGGGCCGACGTGGTCGCCGCGGAGGACACCCGCCGGTTGCGGCGGCTGGCCGGCGAGCTGGGCGTCGAGGTCTCGGGGCGCGTGGTGTCCTACTTCGAGGGCAACGAGGCCCGGCGCACGGCGGGCCTGGTCGAGGACCTCGTGGCGGGGCGCCGGGTGCTGCTCGTCACCGACGCCGGCATGCCGTCGGTCTCCGACCCCGGCTACCGCCTCGTCGCGGCCGCCGTCGCGGCGGGAGTGCGCGTGACGTCGGTACCCGGCCCCAGCGCGGTGCTCACGGCGCTGGCCGTCTCGGGCCTGCCGGTGGACCGGTTCTGCTTCGAGGGCTTTCTGCCCCGCAAGGCGGGCGAGCGCGCCCGGCGGCTGCGCGAGCTGGCGCAGGAGCCCCGCACCCTGGTGCTCTTCGAGTCCCCGCACCGCACCGAGGCCTCGCTGGTGGCGCTGGCCGAGGCGTTCGGGGCGGACCGGCCGGCAGCGGTGTGCCGCGAGCTGACCAAGACCCACGAGGAGGTCGTCCGCGGTCCCCTCGGCGAGCTCGCGGCGTGGGCGGCCGACGGGGTGCGTGGCGAGGTCACGTTGGTGGTGTCGGGTCGCACCGGCCCAGCCGGCGGGCACGTCGACCCCGGCGACCACGACACGCTGCGGGCCCGGGTGGCGGCCGAGGAGGCGACCGGCCTCACCCGCAAGGAGGCCGTGCGCGCCGTCGCCGAGAGCACGGGCGTGCCGCGCCGCGAGGTGTACGACGCCGCGCACCGGGTGGCGACCGGACCGCTCCGGCCCGACCTCGACCGTCCCGACCCGACCCAGGAGTGAGCGTGCCCGACGCCCCGTCCAGTGCACCGACCGACCGCACCGCCCGGCCGCCTTCGCCCGAGCCGCTGCCGCACCCGGTGGTCGACAACCACTGCCACCTCGACATCACGTGGGACGGGGCTGAGGAGCTGGCGCCGGGGCAGGCGCTGGCACGCGCCGCGGCCGTGGGCGTGCCGCGCATCGTGCAGATCGGCTGCGACCTCGAGGGTGCCCGGTGGGCCGAGCGCCTGGCCGCGGAGCTTCCCGGGGTCGTCGCCGGCGTGGCGCTTCACCCCAACGAGGCGCCGAGGCTGGCGGAGACCGGAGAGCTGGAGGACGCCTGGTCCGAGATCGCAGCGCTGGCCCGCTCGCCCCACGTGCGGGCCGTGGGGGAGACCGGGCTCGACCACTTCCGCACCGCTGCGCCGGGGCGGGTCGCTCAGGAGGACAGCTTCCGCCGGCACGTCCGGCTCGCGGGCGAGCTCGGCAAGACCCTCGTCATCCACGACCGCGACGCCCACGACGACGTGCTGCGGGTGGTCGACGACGAGGGGGCGCCGCCGCGGGTGGTGATGCACTGCTTCTCCGGCGACGCGGCGTTCGCCCGCGCCTGCCTGGACCGCGGGTTCTGGCTCTCCTTCGCAGGCACGGTGACCTTCAAGAACGCCGGCGCCCTGCGGGAGGCCTGCCGGGCGACGCCTGCGGACCGGCTGCTGGTGGAGACCGACGCACCGTTCCTCACCCCCGCGCCCCACCGGGGCCGCGCCAACGCCTCCTACCTCGTGCCCGTGACGATGCGCCGGATGGCCGAGGAGCGTGGCGACGACCTCGCGACCCTCTGCGCGCAGGTGGAGGCCAACACCTTCGAGGCCTTCGGGGGCCCCTGGCCCGCGGGCGGATCGGCCTAGACCTGTCTCGCCCATAGGTCGGACGTCCTGAAACGGACAGGCACTCAGTCCCGTCAAACGGGACCAAACGGCGTGATCACGATTTGGCAACGGTGCGGGCAGCAGTTACGGTCGTCGGACCAGCCGGGAGCGGGAGATTCCTGGCGGCACGCCCTGGGAGAGCATCACGCCCGGCACGAGCGTCGACGACGACGTCCGCCGGCCCCAGGACTGTGCCGCGCCGCGGCCCGGGGACCACAAGCATGGGAGACGCGTGACCTCAGTCGCCTCCACCACCCCGTCCACCTCCTTCCTGCGGCGTCGCCGCACCCTCGCGGTCCTCGTGACCGCCGTGACCCTGGCTCTCGTCGGCGGTCTCGTCACCGCATCGGCCATGGACCGGACCACCGTCACCCTGTCGGTCGACGGCACCGCGTCCGAGGTGAGCACCGACGCCGAGACCGTCGGCCAGCTGCTCGCCGCCGAGGGCGTCGAGATCGGCGAGCGCGACGTCGTCGCCCCCGGCCCCGACACCGCCGTGACCGAGGGCGCCCGTGTCGCGGTCCGCTTCGCCCGCCCGGTCGACCTGACCGTCGACGGAGACACCTCGCGCCACTGGGTCACCGCGACCGACGTCACCTCCGCGCTCGACCAGATCGGCGTCCGGTACGCCGACGCGCGGCTGTCCTCCAGCCGTGGCGCGACCATCAGCCGCAGCGGGATGAACCTGCGGGTGGTGACCCCGAAGACCGTCAAGCTGGTCGTCGGTGCCACCAAGCCTCGGCGCGTCCAGGTGGCGGCCACGACGGTGCGGCAGGCGCTGGACCTGGGCGAGGTCACGGTGGACAAGTGGGACCTGGTGTCCCCGCGGGCGAGCACGAGCCTGGACGACGGTGACACGATCCGCGTCACCAAGGTCAACTACATCGAGCGGACCGTGCGCGACGAGTCGTTGGCCGCGCCGACGCTGACCCGCTCCACCGACGAGCTCTACGAGGGCGAGGACCGCGTGGTCCGTGAGGGCCGCAGCGGCGACCGCGACGCGACGTACCGGCTGCGCTGGGTCAACGGGGAGCTGCGCTCGCGCACCCTCGTCGGCGTCCGTGACCTCAACCGGCCGGTCGCGCGCATCGTCGAGGTCGGCACCAAGGAGGAGGAGCCGGCCGTCGCCGCCTTCGCCACGGGCAGCACGGTCTGGGACTCCCTGGCCGCCTGCGAGTCCGGCGGCAACTGGGCCACCAACACCGGCAACGGCTACTACGGCGGCCTGCAGTTCAACCTGGGCACCTGGCAGTCCTACGGTGGCACCGGCCTCCCGAGCGAGAACAGCCGGGAGACCCAGATCGCGGTGGCCACCCGGCTGCGCGACGCCAGTGGCGGCTACGGCGCCTGGCCGCACTGCTCGTCGCAGCTCGGTCTGCCCCAGTGACCGACACGCACGACAGGCTCGCCGCCTGAGGCTGTCCGCACGTCCCGGCCCCCGTCCCACGACGGGGGCCGGTGCACGTCCGGCCGCTAGGCTCGAGCCCTCATGACGCCCCACGACACGACCGCCGGACCCGGTGCGCCGCGATTCCTCGGGCCGGTGGAGGTGCGCGAGCTCGCCGAGCGGCTGGGGGTGCGTCCCACCAAGCAGCGGGGGCAGAACTTCGTCATCGACGCCAACACGGTCCGCCGCATCGTGCGCGCCTCCGGTGTCGGCCCCGACGACGTCGTCGTCGAGGTCGGCCCTGGCCTGGGGTCGCTGACCCTGGCTCTGCTGGCGGAGACCCGGCGCGTCGTCGCGGTCGAGATCGACCCGGTCCTGGCACGCGCACTGCCGGCCACGATCGCCGCGCACGCGCCCGACCAGGTGGCGGCCTGCGAGGTGGTCGAAGCCGACGCCCTGCGCCTGCAGGAGCTGCCCGGACCGGCCCCCACGGCCCTGGTGGCCAACCTGCCCTACAACGTCTCGGTCCCGGTCCTGCTGCACCTGCTGGCCCTGCTGCCGTCGCTGGAGCGCGGGATGGTGATGGTGCAGGCGGAGGTCGCCGACCGGCTGGTCGCCCCGCCCGGCTCACGCACCTACGGCGTGCCCTCGGCGAAGGCGGCCTGGTTCGCCGAGCTCCGCCGGGCCGGCTCCGTCGGTCGGTCCGTCTTCTGGCCCGCGCCGAACGTCGAGAGCGGGCTGGTGGCCTGGGACCGGCGCGAGCCGCCCGCCACCACCGCCGCACGTGCGGACGTCTTCGCCGTGGTGGACGCGGCGTTCGCGCAGCGGCGCAAGACCGTGCGCGCGGCCCTCAAGGCGGTCGCCACGACCGACCAGGTCGAGACGGGGCTCGCCACCGCCGACGTCGCGGCCAGCCGTCGCGGCGAGGAGCTCGACATCGCCACCTTCGCCGCCCTCACCGAGGGACTGCTCGCCGCGGGGTGGTCGCGATGACCTCCGAGATCCGCGTGGTCGCTCCGGCCAAGATCAACCTGTCGCTGGCCGTCGGCGGGGTCGGTGGGGACGGGTACCACCCGCTCGCGACGGTCTACCACGCCATCGGGCTCTACGACGAGATCGTGGTGCGCCCGGCCGAGCGCACCTCCGTGACGGTCTCCGGCAGCGGCGTGGATCTCGACGCCGTCCCGACCGATGACCGCAACCTGGCTCGGCGCGCCGCGCAGGCGCTCGCCGCGCACGTGGGCACGGACCTCGCGGCACACGTTCACGTCCACAAGAACATCCCCGTCGCGGGCGGCCTCGCGGGCGGCAGCACCGACGCCGCCGCCACGCTCGTCGGGCTCGACGCGCTCTTCGAGCTCGGGCTCCCGCGTGCGGAGCTGATGCGGGTGGCTGCCACGCTCGGCAGCGACGTGCCCTTCTGCCTCGTCGGCGGCACCGCCGTCGGCACCGGTCGCGGCGAGCTCGTGGCACCGGTCATGGCGCGCGGCGGTTACTGGTGGGCGGTGGTCCCCGGCGAGGGCGGGCTCTCCACACCCCGGGTGTACGCCGAGTTCGACCGGCTGGCCGGAGACCGGGACGTGCCCGAGCCGAAGCTGCCCGACGCCCTCCTCGGCGCGCTGCTGGCCGGTGACGCCGACGCGCTCGGGTCCGCCCTCGTCAACGACCTGCAGCCAGCCGCGCTGTCCCTGCGGCCCACGCTGGCTGTCCCGCTCGACGCCGGTCGGGAGGCCGGTGCCCTGGGGTCGCTGGTGAGCGGCTCCGGCCCGACCACCGTCTTCCTGTGCGCCGACGCCGACCACGCCCGCGAGGTGCGCGACCTCGTGGTCGCCGCCACCGGTGCGTCCACCGGGTTCGTGGTGCCTGGACCGGTGCCGGGTGCCAAGGTCTCGGCCGCCCGCCTCGCCGAGGGGCCCCGCTGACGTGGCTGCTCCGCAACGGTCGGCCGGGGCGAACCTGGTGAATCTCGAGCGCGTCTCGCAGGCCTACGGCGTGCGCCCGATCCTGGCCGGGGTGAGCCTCGGTGTGGGGGAGTCCCAGCGCATCGGCGTGGTGGGGCGCAACGGCGACGGCAAGACCACCCTGCTGCGCATCCTGGCCGGTCTCGAGCAGCCCGACGAGGGCCGGGTGTCGCGGTCGCGGGCGACCCGGATCGGCTTCCTCACCCAGGGCGACGACCTGGACGATGACGCCACGGTCCGCCACGCGGTGCTCGGCGACAGCGCCGACCACGAGTGGGCCGCCGACGCCGCGCGCCGCGAGGTCGTCGAGGTGCTGCTGGCCGGCGTCGACCTGGAGCGGACCGTGGCCGGCCTGTCGGGAGGTGAGCGCCGCCGCTGCTCGCTGGCGCGGCTGCTGCTGGGCGACGACTCCCTGCTGCTGCTCGACGAGCCCACCAACCACCTCGACGTCGAGGCGGTCGACTGGTTGGCGCGGCACCTCAGCGCCCGGTCCTCGGCCCTGGTCGTGGTGACCCACGACCGGTGGTTCCTCGACGCCGTGTGCACCGAGACCTGGGAGGTCCACGACGCCCAGGTCGACCTCTACGACGGCGGCTACGCGGCGTACGTCCTGGCCCGTGCCGAGCGTCAGCGCCAGGCCGACGCGACCGAGAGCCGACGGCAGAACCTGGTCCGCAAGGAGCTGGCCTGGCTGCGTCGTGGTGCCCCGGCGCGCACCTCCAAGCCGAAGTTCCGCATCGACGCCGCGACCACGCTCATCGAGGACGAGCCGCCGCCCCGCGACGCGCTGGCGCTGCAGCGCTTCGCCACCCAGCGACTCGGCAAGGACGTGCTCGACGTCGAGGACGTCGACCTGGTGCGCGGTGAGCGCCGGCTGCTGGACCACGTCACCTGGCGCCTCGGCCCGGGGGACCGCGTCGGCCTGGTCGGCGTCAACGGCGCCGGCAAGACCTCCGCCCTTCGGCTGCTCAGCGGTGACCTCACCCCGGGTTCCGGGCGCGTGCGCCGGGGGCGGACCGTGGCGCTGGCGCACCTGACGCAGGACGTCACCCCCGTCGACCCCGAGCTGCGGGTGCTCGCCTCGGTCGAGCGGGTCCGTCGGGTCACGCGCACCGTCGACGGCGAGATCACCGCGACCTCGATGCTCGAGCGCTTCGGGTTCACCGGCGACCGCCTCACCACGCGGGTCGGTGACCTCTCCGGCGGCGAACGGCGGCGCCTGCAGATCCTGCGGCTGCTGCTCGACGAGCCCAACGTGCTGCTGCTCGACGAGCCCACGAACGACCTCGACATCGACACCCTCAACGTCCTCGAGGACTTCCTCGACGGCTGGCCCGGCACCCTGGTGGTGGTCTCCCACGACCGCTACTTCCTCGAGCGCACCTGTGACACCGTGTGGGCGCTGCTGGGCGACGGCTCGCTGGCCATGATGCCGCGCGGGGTGGAGGAGTACCTCGAGCGTCGCCGGGCGTCGACGACCGCCGGCACCCCGGGCGCAGGCAGCCCCGGGGCCCTCACCGGGGGCGTTGCCGCGGTTGGGCCGGGGCGCGGCTCGGGGGCGGGCACGGCCGACGTGCGCGAGGCCCGCAAGACGATGCAGCGCCTCGAGCGTCAGGTGGCGAAGCTCCAGGGTGACGAGCGGCGCCTGCACGACCAGCTGGCCGCCCACGCCCACGACTTCGAGCGCCTCGCCTCCCTCGACGCCGAGCTCCGGGTGCTGGTGGCGCGTCGCGAGGAGCTCGAGGAGGAGTGGCTCGAGGTCGCCGAGGTCGCCGAGGGCTGAGCCGCCCCACGCTCCGCCTGGCCGGGCGGGGCCGGCGGGGCCGGCGGGTCAGCCGCCCGAGCCGTCGTCGTCGTGCTCGATGCGCGTCAGCAGGATCCGCAGGGTGCCGGCCAGAGCCCGGTGCTCGCCCCGGTCCAGCGAGGTGAGGAGGGCACGCTCCTGGTCCAGGAGCCGGGCGAAGGCACCGTCAACCCGCTCGCGCCCCTCGGGGGTGAGGCGGACCCGCACGCTGCGACGGTCCCCGGGGGCCGGACCACGCTCGACCAGGCCGCGCGCGGTGAGCCGGTCGACCCGGTTGGTCATGGTGCCGCTGGTCACCAGCGTCTCGCGCAGCAGCTGCCCGGGGGAGAGCTCGTAGGGGTCGCCTGCGCGACGGAGGGCCGCCAGCACGTCGAACTCCCACAGCTCGAGGTCCTGGGTGGCGAAGGCCCGCCGACGGGCGACGTCGAGGTGGTGGCTGAGCCGGCTGACGCGGCTGAGCACCTCCATCGGGGTCAGGTCGAGGTCAGGGCGTTCGCGCTGCCAGGCCGCGACCAGCCGCTCGACGTCGTCGCTCATGCCGCCAGGGTAACCTTCGTCAAGAATCTTGACATCAAGATACATGCGGCCCAGCTGCTCGGCCGACCGATGATCGCCCTCACCCGTGGGACCCCCGACTCTGCCTGGGGACCCGGTCTCCGCGGGGTTCCGCGGCACCGGTGCCCGACGCTGCTGGCCTCGCCCGTCGGGGAGGGCGGTGCCCGCAGCCGCTTCGCGGCCGAGCGGGCCGAGCTGTTGGCCGAGCTGTTGGCCGAGCTGCGAACGGCGGACCGCGACCCTCGACCACCCTCGACACCGGATCGCCGGGGACCGGTGGCACCCTCGCCGACCGTTTCCTCGCCGGCCGAGCGGGACTCGCGAGCGCGGAGGCCCAGACGCAGCCGTAGGATCCGCGCCATGCCCACGCCGACCGTCCGCATGCTCGGAACTCGCGGTGTCCCAGCGTCGCACGGCGGGTTCGAGACCGCGGTCGACCACATCGCCCGCCATCTCGTCGGACGCGGCTGGCGCGTGGTCGTGTACTGCCAGGTCGCGGGTGACGGGCCGATCACCGAGGACCTCTGGCGGGGCGTCGAGCGCGTCGTGATCCCGACGACCGGCGACGGTGTGCTGGCGACGGCGAAATTCGACCTCGCGGCGACGAGGCATGCCGCCCGCCATCGAGACCTCTGCATCACCTTCGGCTACAACACCGCCGGGTTCAACCTGCTGCAGCGGGTGAAGGGGGTGCCGAACCTCTTCAACATGGACGGCATCGAGTGGAAGCGTGCGCGGTGGGGGCCCGCGAAGCGCACGGCGTTCTGGGTGAACGAGCGGATCGCCTGCCGCATCGGCGTCCACCTCGTCGCCGACCACCCGGTCATTGCCGAGCACCTGTCCCGGCTCACCGACCCGGGTCGCATCAGCACCATCGCCTACGGAGCGCCCGCGGTCGACCACGCGCCCGAGGTCGCGGTGCGCCGTCTCGGGCTGGAGCCCGGGCTCTACAGCACCGTGGTGTGTCGTCCGGTCGCGGAGAACTCGCTGCTGGAGATCGTCCGCGCGTTCTCCGCATCCACCCGCGGGCAGCAGCTGGCTGTTCTCGGACGGTTCGACCGTGCCGACGACTACCACGCGAGCGTGCTCGACGCCGCTGGTCCGGAGGTGGTGTTCCCCGGCGTCGTCTACGACCCCTCCGAGATCGCGGCCGTGCGGTTCCACAGCCGGACGTACGTTCACGGCCACACGGTCGGGGGCACGAACCCCTCGCTCGTCGAGGCGATGGGGGCCGGCAACCCCGTCATTGCGCAGGACAACCGCTACAACCGGTGGGTGGCCCAGGACGGCGGCCGATACTTCGCCGACGAGCTCGAGCTGCGGGAGCGCTTCGACGAGCTGCTCGACGACGGGGACACCCTGTCGCGGATGTCCGACGCGTGTCGCGAACGGCATGCTGCCGAGTTCACCTGGGGCCGCATCGCCCGCCAGTACGAGGAGCTGCTGGTCCGGCACCTCCCGGCGTCGTAGTCCGGGCCGGACGCGTGGGTGGGATCGCCTAGGCTGTCGGGCACTTTCCCCGGTTGGTCTGCCGGCAGGGCCCGCCTGACTTTGAATCAGGACAAGCGACGTAGGTTCGACTCCTACCCGGGGAGCCGGTTCTCGCCGCGCCGACCCGGGCGACCGTCCCCGCGCCGCTGCAGCGATCGCGGCGGTTCGCTACGGTGACCGCGTGCCTAAGATCCCTGGGGCGAAGGATCGTCTCGCATCGCGCCTGAACCGTTCACAGATAGATCGTCTCAAGACGTTCCAGGCCCTGCGGCTGCGCCGCTCCCAGTCCGTCGTCTGGCGCCTCTTGTTCGGCCGGCGGCTGCCGATGCTCGCCACCGTCTACAACTCCGACAAGTGGAACGCCCACTGGTACGCCCAGCACTACCAGCACCACTTCGCGCCCCTGCGCCGCCGAGAGCTGACCCTCCTGGAGATCGGGATCGGCGGCTATGACGACCCCAAGCAGGGTGGCTCGTCGCTCCGGATGTGGCGGACCTACTTTCCGAAGGCACGCATCGTGGGAATCGACATCCACGACAAGCGACTGCACTCCGAGTCCCGCATCACGACGCTCCGAGGCTCGCAGGACGACACGGAGTTCCTCCAACGAGTCCTGGACGAGATCGGGACGCCGGACATCGTCATCGACGACGGGAGTCATGTGAACGCCCACGTCCTTGCGAGCTTCGACTTCCTGTTTCCGCGGCTCGCCGACGACGGCATCTACGTCATCGAGGACACGCAGACCTCCTACTGGCCAGACTACGGAGGCTCGAGTGAGGACCTGCAGCGGCAGGACACGACGATGGCGCTGGTGAAGAGGCTGGCTGACGGGCTCAACCACCAGGAGTTGCGGCTCCCGGGCCACGCCCCCTCCTACACCGACCGGCACGTCGTCGCACTTCACTGCTACCACAACCTGGTGTTCGTTCAGAAGGGGCGCAACGACGAGGCCGGCGACCTCCAGAGCTGAGGCCCACTGGGCTGCGACGCGCGCCGCGTCGCCCGGGGGTCGAAGAGGTGGAGGACGTCGTGGGCGACCCCCGCCAGCCCGTAGGGTGTCATGATTCTCCCCGAGCGGCCCCGCCTCCGAGGCGCGGCCCGACTGTCGCCGAGGGCGGTCAGTGACGAAGGTTCGTGGACGCGCCCGAGCGAGTCGATGCACGAGGAGGAGGGAGACATGCAGCACGTCCTGCTGACCCGGTTCAACGTCCGCCTCCGATGGCACGCACACGGCGGCACGCAGTGGACCGACGACCGCCTCGGCCTCTTCGAGAGGACTCTGTATCCCTCCGTGCTCGGTCAGACGACCCGCGACTTCACCTGGCTGGTGTTCTTCGACGACTCGACGACACCTGAGCAGCGTGAGCGGATCTCCCGTCTGGCGGACGAGCAGCGGGTGTTCACGCCCATCTACATCTCCGAGGTGTTCGACGTCGCCCACGTGTGCGCCGAGCTGACCCGGCGATGGCCCGATGTGGAGCATCTCCTCACGAGCAGGGTCGACAACGACGACGCACTGGCTCGCGACTTCATGGCGACCGTGCGCTGGCACGCGGAGGGCCTCATCGGGCAGGCGCCGGTCCTCCTGAACCCGACGTACGGCGTCCAGTTCGACGGCCGGTTGCTCTACGCACGCCCTTGGCCGTGGAACTCCTTCATCTCCCTGCTCGAGCCGGGGAGGAAGCCGATGTCCGTGTTCGTCGACCAGCACTACTCGCTCGGGAAGCACGCCGGCTGCGTCGAGATCGGATCCGGCGAGGCGCTGTGGCTGCAGAATGTCCACGGCGGCAACCTCGCCAACAGGGTCAACGGCGTGCCCCTTCGGAGGATCGAGGCGGTCACGGAGCGATTCGCACTGGAGCTGCCCGCGACCCCCGCCGCGCTACGCGACGTCGTCGCGGCCGTCGGAAGGATCGGCTCACGCGCCGTGCGCCATCCGGGCAAGCTGCGTGGGCCCGCGCGGGTCGTTGCGTCGAGGATCGTCCGGCTCGTGAGGCGCGCGGGCCGGCGATGACGATCGAGCCGGGCCCCCGACAAGCTGCTGGACGACCCGGCGGCCCTCACCTGCTGTCACACGCCGCACGCGTCGACACGCAGCCACGTTCACGCGTCCGGTCATCCCTGGGCGCTACGAACAGCAGCTGACCCGATCCAGCACCCCGAAACGATGATGGAGACGAGATGACCACCACCGTGACCCCAGGAACGTCGACAGCCGTCATCGTCCTCGCAGCCGGCGCCGGCACGCGGATGCGGTCCAAGACCGCCAAGGTTCTGCACACCCTGTGCGGCCGGTCGATGATCGGTCACGTGCTCACCGCTGCCCGGGCGCTCGAGCCTCGGCACGTCGTGGCGGTCATCGGACACAGCCGCGAGCAGGTGGGTCCTCACGTTCAGGAGCTCATGCCCGACTGCTTGCTGGCCGTGCAGCAGGACCAGCAGGGCACGGCCGATGCCGTGCGCGCGGGCCTCGAGGCGCTGCAGCAGCAGGCGGCCGGCTTCACCGGGACCGTTGTGGTGATGACGGGGGACACGCCTCTGCTCGAGGGAGCGACGCTCGTCGAGCTCGTCGCCGACCACGCGCGGGCGAGCCGCGCGGTGACCGTCCTCACCGGTGAGGTCCCTGACCCGTTCGGCTACGGGCGTGTGGTGCGTGACGCCGCGGGCGACGTGGCGGCGATCGTGGAGGAGAACGAGGCCGACGAGCAGACCGCGGCCCTTCGGGAGATCAACTCGGGCATCTTCGCGTTCGACGCGGACTTCCTCGCTGGTGCTCTTGACCGGATCAGCAACGACAACGCGAAGGGGGAGTACTACCTGACCGACGTCGTCGGGATCGCCCGCGGAGACTCCGCGCAGGTCGGCGCGTTCGTCACTCCCGACGTCACGCAGACCGAGGGCGCCAACGACCGCGCCCAGCTGGCCGCTCTCGCAGCCGAGAAGAATCGCCGGATTGTCGCCCACTGGATGCGCGAGGGCGTCACGATCGTAGACCCGTCGACGACGTGGATCGACGTTGACGTCACCCTCGAGCCCGACGCCGCGATCCTGCCCGGCGTGCAGCTCTTCGGCGCCACCACGGTCGCGGAGGACGCCGTGGTCGGACCCGACTGCACGCTCAAGGACGTCGAGGTCCGGCGCGGCGCGAAGGTCGTCCGCACCCACGGAGAGCTCGCCGTGGTGGGCGAGAGGGCGCTCGTCGGTCCCTTCAGCTACCTCCGCCCCGGCACCGAGCTGGGTGCCGGGGGCAAGATCGGCGCCTTCGTGGAGACGAAGAACGCCCGCATCGGCGAGGGCGCCAAGGTGCCGCACCTGTCCTACGTCGGTGACGCCTCGATCGGAGAGGGCACCAACATCGGCGCAGGCACGATCGTCGCCAACTACGACGGCGTCTCCAAGCACCGCACCATCGTCGGCCGCCACGCGAGGACTGGTTCGAACAACACGTTCGTCGCCCCCGTCTCCATCGGCGACGGAGCCGTCACCGGCGGCGGCACGGTGGTGCGCGAGGACGTGCCGGCGGGCGCCCTGGCCGTGTCCTCGCCGCCGTTGCGGATCATCGTCGACTGGGTGGCACGCCGCCGGGCGGGGAGCGCAGGCGACCGGGCGGCACGCGACGCGGCCGGTCCCCGCGAGGCGCCCGGGACGTCCGGCAGAGCCGCGACGGAGTGAGGCCCGTCCCAAACCACGCTCCCGGTGTGCGCGGGCCTGCCCCGTTGAGTCACAATCGGGGCAGCGCCGAACGAGGAGAGACTGCACTGTGAGCAGCATCACCAGGACGACCGAGAAGAACTTGATGGTCTTCACTGGCCGAGCCCACCCCGACCTCGCGGAGGAGGTGGCGGCACTGCTGGGGATCTCCCTGGTGCCGTCCTCGGCGTACGACTTCGCCAACAGCGAGATCTACGTCCGCTTCGAGGAGTCGGTGCGCGGCAGCGACGCCTTCGTGATCCAGAGTCACACCGCGCCGGTGAACGAGTGGATCATGGAGCACCTCATCATGGTCGACGCCCTGAAGCGGGCCTCAGCGAAACGCATCACCGTGGTGATGCCGTTCTACGGCTACGCCCGGCAGGACAAGAAGCACCGAGGCCGAGAGCCGATCTCCGCTCGCCTGATGGCCGACCTCTTCGCCACCGCGGGTGCCGACCGGCTGATCGCCGTCGACCTGCACACGGCGCAGATCCAAGGCTTCTTCGACGGTCCCGTCGACCACCTGATGGCGCTGCCGATTCTCTCGGACTACGTCCGCGAGAAGTACGGACACGAGGACTGCGCAATCGTGTCGCCCGATGCCGGGCGCATCAAGGTCGCCGAGCAGTGGTCGGCTCGGATGAACGGGGCGCCCCTGGCCTTCATCCACAAGACCCGCGACGTCACGCGCCCGAACGAGTCCGTGGCCAACCGTGTCGTCGGCGAGGTCGCCGGCCGGATGTGCATCCTGGTGGACGACATGATCGACACCGGCGGCACCATCGTGAAGGCCGCCGAAGCGCTCATGAACGACGGGGCCGCGGGAGTGGTCATCGCCGCCACGCACGCGATCCTCTCCGACCCCGCGGTCGATCGCCTGAAGAACTGCCCGGCGGCCGAGGTTGTCGTCACCAACACGCTGCCGATCTCCACCGACCGTCACTTCGACAAGCTGACTGTGCTGTCGATCGCCCCCCTCATCAGCCGGGCGATCCGGGAGGTCTTCGAGGACGGCTCGGTGACCTCGCTGTTCGACGGTCAGGCCTGACTCCGGCAAGCGCGGCCGTCAGCTGCCGGGCACGCGGCGGTACTCGACGTAGCGTAGGCCCCAGGCGCCGCTGACCATCCCGACACCGCGCGCGACGGTGCGGCTGCCTCGTGCCTGGTGGCGGTAGGAGCCGCGCACTCGTCCGTAGGCCGCCCGCAGGCAGCCCACGACGACACGGGCCGAACCCGAACCGGTCATGCGAAGCCTCACCAGGACTTGTTGCGCGGCGCCCGAGGCGAGTCGGACCTCGATGCGACTGGAGCCGTTTCCGGCGCGGAAGTGCCGCTGGAGCACCCAGGCCCGGGTCAGCCTCGCAGAGCGGATGCGGTCGGTGACGACGGCTTCGTCGCACCACACGATGGTTCCCCCGAGCGCCACCAGCTGGCGGGTGAAGAGAGTGTCCGAGCCCCCCGTCAGGCCGAGGCGGGGGTCGAAGGTCAGCGGGCCGAGCGCCCCGAGGCGCTGCAGGTCGATCAGCAGGTTGGCCGTGCTGGCGGCGTTCTGCAGGTCGCCGGTGGGGTGGCGCTTGCGCTGGAAGAAGCCACCTTCGCGGATCCATGGGTCGTCGATCCGGCCCACGTCGGGCACAACGGCCCCCGCCACGGCGGTGGCGCCGTGCTCGGCGTGGCAGGCGACCAGTGCCGCCAGCCAGCCAGGCTCCGGGCGCTCGTCGTCGTCGATGAAGGCCAGGAGCCGAGATCCCGCGGCCTCCTGCAAAGCCCGGTTGCGGGCGGCGGCGATGCCGACCGCGGGCTCGACGACGTACCTCAGCGCGCCTGACGGCTGCTGGCGCGCGAGGAGGTCGTCGACGATCGGTGCTGCGCTCGCTGCGGGGTCGTTGTCGACCACCAGGACCCAGCCGTCCTGCACGGACTCCGCCTCGGCCAGCAGCATCGGCAGCAGCTCGGCCAGGTCGTCCGGCCGGCGGTAGGTGAGCACTGCCACGACGACCATTCCAGGTCCACCTCGTTCCTCAGCAGGACAGCGGCGACCGCCCGGACGCTGACGCCACGCTAGCCTGCGTCCCCCGCGAGCGCGCTGCCAGCGCGCTCGTGCACCTATGCTGACCGCGTGGCCGACCTACGCGACCGCGCGCTCCCCCCCGCCGACGGTCAGGCCATCGTCGGCAGGAACATGTCGCAGGGCGTACGAGACCGCTGGGCGGTGGGGCTGATCCTCGCCATCTGGTTGTGGTCGGTCGTGCCCCGGCTCACGCAGACCATCACGGCGCCGAAGTACCGCGTGCGCCTGGGCCAGTCCGCCATCGCCGACTCCGGCCCGACCGTTGTCGTCGAACTCGCTCTCACCCTGACGATCCTCGCAGTCGCGGCGATGTGTGTCCTCCGCTGTTACGAGCCGGGCATGCGTCTGATGCTGGGCGGACTCGTCCTGCTCCTCGCACCGTGGGCCTACGTCGTGGTCCGCGACGTCCTCGCCGGTGATCTCCCACGCAAGGAGGCCCTGGTCTACCCCATGGTCGTGCTGGGGATCTGGGCGGTCCGGCCGTCCGTACGTGTGCTGGGGAGTCTTGGCTGGCTGACCGGTGCCGCCGCGGTCCTCTCGGTGTCGCTCGCCGTGCTCCTGCCAGGCAAGGGCGTCTTCGCCGCTACGTCAGGTGAGATCCTTCTGCAGGACAAGGCGATCCTGCCGTGGGGGACCCTCGTCGGGTTCCTCACCCAGGGCAACAACCTGGGCGTCTTCCTCGCGCTCGGACTCCCCTTCGTGGCGCTCGTGAACCCCCGGTGGGTGCGGTGGTCGTTCTTGGTCCTCACCGTTTTCGCTCTGCTGTGGACCGCATCCCGGGGCAGCATGGCAGCCGTCGGGGTCGGCGCCCTCGCGGCACTCGTCATCCTGGTGATGTCCGAGCGTCTCCGGCCCCACCTGGGGCCGGTAGTGGGCTTGACACCTCTGGTCGGGGTCGTGGTCGTGCCCCTGCTGACCACGGACCCGTTGGCCTTCACCAATCGCGGTCAGCTGTGGTTGAAGGGTCTCGAGTGGTGGGGTGAGGACGTCTGGTGGGGGCTGGGCTCGGGCTTCTACGCCGAGCTCGCGATGACCAGCCAGCGCATCTCGGCCTCGGCCTACCACGGGCACAACGAGTTCGTTCACGTCGGCGTCACGGGAGGGCTGGTGCTCGTCGTCCTCATCGGCGCCCTGATGGCCGGGCTCGCGGTCGCGGCAGGCCGCTGCGGCCACCGCTCGGTCGCCGGCCTGACCTACGTCGCCACCCTGGGTGCCACCATGCTGCTCGAGCGACCGCTCAGCTTCGTCGACAACCTGAGCATCTTCCCCATGGTCATCACGCCGGTCGCACTGATCCTCGTGATCGGTGGCACGGGGGTCGCCGAACCCCGAACTCCGGTCCCAGCCTCCGCCCGGCCCCCGTCAGGGGGTGGGCGCGCCGTAGCCGACCCGCTGACGGCCGTGCAGGCCCTCCATCCCGCCGAACGCGGTGGCAAGGCCCTCCTCGGCAGCGACGCGCGCCGCCGATCGGTCGGAGAGCACAGAGAGGAGCAGGGCAAGGGCGCCGAGGACGAGTCGCACTGACGCGCGCAGCCCCATCCGCGCACGGCTGCGGATCCGGCCAGCACCCGGCCCGGCCAGCTCGAGCTGCACGCGGGCCCAGATCGCACCGGTGCGGCGGTGACGATCGAGGACCCACTCACGGGTCGCGCGATCGACAGGGACCCACTCGTGCACCACGGCCTCGTCCACCCACCGGATCTCGCCGCCGCGCGCGACGAGGGAACGTGTCAGGAAGGTGTCCTCACCGCCGGTGAGACCGAACCGGTCGTCGAACCGAAGCCCGCGCTCCTCGAGCGCCACGAGGTCCAGGAGCAGGTTGGCGGTCGCTGCGCCGGGGCGCAAGGTGCCCGTCGGGTGGGTGCGGCGGCGGAAGAAGCCGCAGCGCTCGACCCAAGCGTCGACCGGGCCCTCGAACTCGAAGACCCGTGGGCCGCTCACGGCTGCGCACCTCCAACGGCGCCACCCCTCGACCAGGGTCGCGAGCCAGCGGTCCGAAGGTGTCTCGTCGTCGTCGATGAAAGCCACGGCGGCGGCGCCCGATCCGCGTGCCACGTCCAGCACCCGGTTGCGCGCTGCCGCGATGCCCGGCGCGGGCTCGTGGACGTAGAGCGTCGACGGGTGCGCAGCCACCGTGTCGCGTGCGGAGGCGTCGGGATCGTTGTCGACGACGAGGAGGAGGGCAGGTGGGTCCACGCTCGCGCACTGTTCGAGAAGCAGGGGGAGCAGCCGGCGCAGCTGCGCCTCCCGGCGGAAGGTGAGGACCCCGACGACGACGTCCGCAGGGGGCACGTGGGTCTCACCCATCCTCGACCCCTCCGATCCCAGGACCTTGTTCCCAAAGCTCGCCAGGGCCTACCACGGCTCCCGGGACTTTCGTCACTAACCGGCACGCAACGGGTGCCTGAATCGGACGAAACGGACACTTGGCCCGGGGGGCCCGCTCGGCCGGCGTTATGCTACCGGCCGGGGCAAATTCAAGTTCTGCTGGACACGAGGTGCGCCGGGGGGTGTGCCGTTGCGAGATGTGCTTGTCGCATAGGTCGTCCGGCACGAGCAACGTGAAATAGTCGAAGAGGCTCTGCGTCAGGCAGAGCGGGGGGCGAATCTGGTGATCAAGGTCAAGACACGAGCTCGACAGCTGGCGGGCGTCATCAGCGGCGCTCTCCTCATCGCCGGGCTCGCAGCTGTGCAGCAGCCGGCGTCGGCCGACACCCGTCCGGCCGGTCCGAGCCTGCCGTCCAACCCGAGCACCGTCGCTGCGGACGCGCTCCCGACCGTCCAGATCAACGGGGTCGTGTGGGACCAGGAGATCGTGGGCAACACCGTCTACGTCGGCGGCCAGTTCACCTTCGCACGTCCCGCGGGTTCCGCACCGGGCGCCAACCAGGTCGCTCGGAGCAACTTGCTGGCCTACGACGTCCGTAGCGGTCAGATGCTCACCACCTGGGCTCCGACCGCCAACGCTCCGGTCAAGAGCGTGACGGCTTCCCCCGACGGGTCCCGGATCTACATCGGCGGGTCGTTCACGTCGGTCAACAACCAGACCGCGCGCAGGATCGCTGCCCTCGACCCCGCGACCGGGGCACGCATCGCGTCGTTCGCGCCCAGCCCGAGCGCGACCGTCGACACGATCGTTGCGACCAACGACACGGTCTACTACGGCGGCGGTTTCGGTATCGTCAACGGTGTCCCTCGCGCCTTCCTCGCTGCCAACAGAGCCTCCGATGGAGCTCTGCTGGACTGGGCGCCGACTGCCAGCGACAACGTGAGGGCCCTGGCGATCTCACCGGACGGTCGGCAGGTGCTCGTCGGTGGCGAGTTCCAGTCGCTCAACAATTCGAGCAACCCTGGCTACGGTTTGGGCTCCGTCGACTCGGTGACGGGCGCGCTGCTCCCGTGGGAGTCCAACAACATCCTGCGCAACGCGATCTCGGGCACGGCCGGCGGCGCGATCCTCTCGCTCAGCCAGGGCGCCGACAACACGGTGCAGATCACCGGTTACACCTACGGCCGGGCGGGCGGCACGCTCGAGGGCACGGCGAAGGCGTCGTGGGACGGCGGCAAGCTGCGTCTGGCTCGAGGACTGCCACGGTGACACCTACGACTCCGTCCAGGTCGGAGACGTCGTCTACGCCGTCTCGCATGCCCACTACTGTGGCAACATCCCGGCGGCTTCGGCCAGAACCAGAACTGGAACTGGCGACGCGGCATGGCGTTCTCCGACGCCGCGACCCAGACCTTGCGTCGCGAGCCCTTTGGCTACACCAACTTCGAGGGCAACCCCGCACCATCCATCCTCCAGTGGTTCCCTCGGCTCGACGCGGGTTCGTTCACCGGGACGACCCAGGCGGCATACAGTGCCGAGGCCAACGACGACTACATCGTTCTCGGCGGCGAGTTTCCTCGGGTCAACGGCACCGGCCAGCAGGGCCTCGTGCGGTTTGCACGTTCGACCATCGCGCCCAACGCCGAGCGTGCAGTGGACCCGCCTGCGACCTTCACCCCGACCCTCCGCCCGGCCGGCGACGGTCAGGTCCTCCTGTCGTGGAGGTCGAACTGGGATCGGGACAACACCGACCTCACCTACAAGGTCGTGCGCAACGGCAACACGGCCAACCCCATCCACACGCGCACGCTGTCCAGCAGCGAGTGGAACCGGCCCTACATGAGCTTCCTGGACACGGGAGCCACACCGGGCGCGACCGCGTCCTACCGCGTGGACATCACTGACCCATGGGGCAACGAGCGACGCTCCAACACGGTGTCGGTGTCTGTGCCGGGGTCAGGGTCGGGGTCCATCCAGCCCTACGCACGTGAGGTTGCCGAGGACGGTCCACAGCACTACTGGCGGTTCTCGGAGCCGTCGGGCACGAATGTGAGCGACTACACCGCCCACGAGGACGGCACCATCACCGGGTCGATCAACCGCGGGGTGGACGGCGCCATCGCCGGCGACGCGGCGGCGAACTTCCCGGGGAGCAGCGGCAACCTGATGAGCAACGCCACCTCGGAGGACGGTCCCTTCTGGTACTCCGTCGAGGCATGGTTCCGCACGACGTCCAACTCAGGTGGGGCGATCGTCAACTTCGGCAACCAGCGGACGACCAGCAGCTCCGTCGCTGACCGAGCCCTCTACGTCGACAACGCGGGGCGGGTGAACTTCGGATCTCGCCTGGCCGGCACGCGGCGCGTGCTCACCAGCGCCGGCGGTCTCAACAACGGCCAGTGGCACCACGCGGTCGGGGTCCAGTCCGACGCCGGCATGCGCCTCTACGTGGACGGCGTCCAGGTCGGCTCGCGTGGCGACATCTGGAACGGCGCGAGCACGATCGGCTGGTGGCGCGTCGGTGGTGACAACCTCACGGGCTGGACCAACGATCCGTCCAGCGACTACCTCAAGGGTGACATCGACGAGGTCGCGGTCTACACCCACCCGCTCGACGGCAAGTCGGTACGGGACCACTTCGCCGCCAGCGGCCGGACGCTGACCCCAGTTCCCACCGACACCTACGGTCGAACCGTGCACGGCGACGGTCCGGACGCCTACTGGCGTCTGGCCGAGTCCAACGGCTCGACGGCCAACGACTCGTCGCTCAGCGGCAACACCGCCGGCTACCTCAACAACCCGTCCCTCGGGGGTGCCTCGGCCATCGGCCTGTCCACCGACCGTTCGGTCACGCTGGACGGCGTGAACGACAACGTCGCGCTCAACGCGGCTGTGACCGCTCCGCAGGTCTACTCCGAGGAGGCTTGGTTCCGTACCACGACCGCCGCCGGGGGGCGCATCCTCGGCTTCGGCAACGCCCGCACCGGGGCGAGCGCGACAGCCGACCGCTCGGTCTTCATGACCAACGCAGGCAAGATCAGGTTCGCCACCTCCTTCCGGGGTACGCAGCACGCTCTCGAGTCGTCGAGCGACTACAACGACGGTGCGTGGCACCACGTGGTGGCGGTCCAGGGGCCGGACGGGATGCGTCTCTACCTCGACGGCGTCCGGGTCGGTTCCAACGGACAGGGTTCCACCTCCGTCTACAGCGGTTACTGGCGCATCGGTGGCGACTCGCTGGCCGGCGTGGCGTCGCGTCCGAGCAGCGACTACTACGCCGGACAGGTCGATGAGGTCGCGGTGTACCCCTCGGCGCTCTCTGCGGCGTCGGTGGCGGCGCACTACGCCGCCGGTGGGGGCGCGACTCCGAACCAGCCGCCGGTGGCCGCCTTCACCCAGACCAAGGACAACCTCGCGGTCCAGTTCGACAGCACCGGCTCCTCCGACGCGGACGGCACGATCGAGGCCTACGAGTGGAGCTTCGGCGATGGTGGGACGAGCACGGCCGCCAACCCGCAGCACACCTATGCGGCGTCGGGGACCTACACCGTCTCGTTGCGCGTGACCGACGACGACGGCAGTGCCACCGAGGTGTCGCAGCCGGTGTCGGTCAGCGCACCCGTCAACCAGCCGCCGACCGCAGCCTTCTCCACCGTGCGCGACGGACTGAGCGTCTCCGTCGACGGAGCCGGGTCCGACGACCCGGACGGGTCGATCGCGTCCTACGCATGGAGCTGGGGCGACAACACCGCGACCGGCTCGGGGCCAACTGCAGGCCACACGTACGCGCAGGCCGGGACCTACACGATCACGTTGACCGTGACCGACGACGACGGTGCGACCGGCACCGAGACGCAGACCATCGTGGCCAGCACGGCACCGGTCCCGGTCGCGGCGGACAGTTTCGCCCGCACCACGACCGGTGGCTGGGGATCTGCTGACACCGGCGGCGCCTGGACGGTGTCGGGCGCTGCCGCCCGGTGGAGCGTTTCCGGCGGCTTCGGGCAGTTCGTCGCCCCAGCTGCCGGCAGCACCGGTTACGCCCGCCTCAACGGAGTCTCGGCCCGGGACGTCTCCGGGGTGGTCGACCTCTCGGTCGACAAGCTCTCCGGCGGTGGTGGCACCTACTCAGGTGTGATCGTGCGCGAGGGAACCGGCACGGACTACCGCGTGATCGTGCGCTTCCGTGACGACGGCCTGGCCAACGTCTACCTCGGACGTCTGGTGGGCGGTGTCGAGACCAAGCTCGGTCCGGGCACCGTCGTGGTGCCCAACCTGACCTGGTCGGTCGGCGACACGCTGCGGCTGCGCTTCTCCGCGGTCGGCGACGGCACCACCGAGCTGCGCGCGAAGCTGTGGCGGGTGGGCACCACCGAGCCGGCGAGCTGGACCATCAGCACCAGCGACAGCACGCCGCAGCTCCAAGGTCCCGGCCGGGTGACCCTCTACGGCTACCTGTCCGGCAGCGCGACCACGGCACCACTCGCGGCGCGTTATGACAATCTGCAGGTCGAGCAGTCGAACTGATCGGTCGACGCGGTTCTCGGGGATAGTGTGGCGGGGCGGGGCGCCGGTCGTTCAACCGGCGTCCCGAGGTCGCAACCGTCGCACACGGGCCGAGAGGAGGCGTCGTGACTCTTCGCGAGTTCGCCCGTGCGCTACGCAAGAACTGGTGGATGATCCTGGGGTTAGCCATTGTCTCCACGGCCCTCAGTGCCGGGCTCGCGGCGAGTGCCACACCGATGTACGAAGGCACGGTCACGTTCTTCGCGCGCACGCCGCCGACGGTCGAGTCGGACCCCCTCCAGGGCGACCAGTTCGGCCAGCAGCGGGTCAACAGCTACGTCAAGCTCCTGGGCAGCGAGCGGCTTGCGAGGAACATCATCGACGACGAGTCCGACCTCGACCTGTCGGTGTCGGAGCTGATGCGGACCATCGAGGGAACCGCCGACCTCAACACGGTGCTCCTGACAGCCAGCGTGCGCGACTCCTCCCCGGCCCGGGCGGACGTCATCTTGACCTTGTTGTCTGAGGAGTTCCCCGCTCTCGTGACCGAGATCGAGAGCAACGGCACGACCCAGCAAGCCCCTGTCGAGCTGGAGGTCGTCTCCGGGCCGTTGGTCAAGCCGTTCCCCGTCAGCCCGGTCAAGCGCGTCTGGATAGCTGTCGGGCTGCTGCTCGGTCTGGTCCTCGGCACCGGCCTCGCCCTGCTCAGGGCGCTCCTCGACCGCACGGTGCGCACCGACGAGGCGCTGCAAACCTCGAGCGGGATCCCCGTGCTCGGCTGGATCCCCCTGGACAAGGCATCGCGGAAGCAGCGCAGGTTCGTCGAGCACGACTCCGGCCCGACGCTGGAGGCTTTCCGCAAGTTGCGCACCAACCTGCAATTCGTCGACATCGAGGAGCCGGTCAGGGTCTTCGTGGTCACCTCGGCGGTCGCGGGTGAGGGGAAGTCGACGACGGCGACCTACCTCGCCATCTCGTTCGCGCGCGCCGGCAAGCGAGTGCTCCTGGTCGAGGCTGACCTACGGCGCCCAGAGATCGCCAAGAGCCTGAACCTCGAAGGGAGCGTCGGCCTCACCAACGTCCTGGTGGGTCAGGTCGAGCTGCGTGACGTCGTTCAACCGTGGGGGCAGTTCGGCCTGCACGTGCTCGCCAGCGGTCCGATCCCGCCCAATCCAGCCGAGCTCATCGGCAGTCAGCACATGGCTGAGGTCGTGAAACAGGCCAGGCGCGCCTACGACTTCGTCATCATCGACACTGCTCCCCTGCTGCCGGTCACGGACGGGGCGGTCGCGGCCGCCCAGGCCGACGGAACCCTGGTCGTGGTGCGCTACGGCCACACCAAGAAAGCCGAGATCCGTCGGGCGGTGGAGCTGCTGCACGCTGTCGATGCACGCGTCCTCGGCGCGGTGCTCAACCGGATCCCACGCCGCGGGGGTGACGACTACTCCTATCGCACCTACGACTACGCGAGCTCCGGGCGCCAGAACGCCGCGGCGATCTCGCTGCCGCCGGAAGCCCTCAAGCAACACGAGAGTCGCCACAGGGCCGGATGACGGACGGTCGATGAGGAGTCGGCTACGGCTGCGCCCGGTCGGAACGACGTGCCACGGCGTCTCGGCCCAGCCGCGTCACCACCCTCAGGTCCCGCCGCACCGTCGGCACAAGGCGCACGACGGCGAGTGCCACTCCTGACGCGGCGAGGCCGCAGACCACCTGCAAGACGCTCGACACGTCCAGGAAGGTCGCAGCGTGGGCGGCCGCGCCGCACGGCAGGCCGACCACGAGGAGTGCCCGGGCCGACTGCGTGATGAGCGGTCTCGTATCGTTCGACGTGATCCTCCCGAAGTGCCAGATCGCACCCAACCACGCGACGAACGCCCCGACCGAGTGTCCTGCTGCAACGCCGAGCGCGCCGCCCGAGATGCCGCCCACCATGAGGACGACCGTGATCGAACCGGTCACCAGCAGCTGCCGGAAGAGCGGACCGGACGCTCCGGTGGCGAGGTACCCCCAGTAGGCGACCTGGCCCGTCGCCCGAAACATCCCGCCCACGGCGAGCACGGCGAGCAGAGGAGCGGCGTCGGCCCAACGGTCGCCGAGGAGTACGTCGACGAGGGGAGTGGCCAGCCCCGCGGTCACGGCGTAGAGCGTGGCCGTGACGTAGCACCCGACCGTCTGTGCGGTGAGCAGGGAGGACATCAACCGCTGTTTGTCTCCCTGCACGCGCGCCAGCACCGGAACGGCCACCTGGGTCAGGGGAGCGTTGAGGTTGCGCAGAGGGAGCATCATCGTCTGGTAGGCCCGGTCGTAGACGCCGAGCACGCTGGGGCCGAGCGCTGCGCCGATCACGATCGAATCGACGTTCTTGGTGAGGAAGCCGATGGCCTGCGTGCCGAGCACTCCGCTGCCGAACCCCAGAAACTCTCTGATCGACACGTCGCGACGGGGACGACCCGGCCACCATCCGGCAAGTCGCACGGTGACGGCTGCGGTGAAGACCATCGACGCGAGCTGCTGTGCCACCAGCGCCCAGTAACCCCCGCCGGCCATCGCGACCATGACGCCGACCACGAGCGAGATGACCTGGGCCGCCACGTCGACGCCGGCCATCGCCTTGAACCGCATCTGACGCGCGAGTCCCGCCCGGAACTGCGTGGTGAAGCCACTGACCGTGAACACCCAGGCGCTGACGAGGATGACCTCCTGCAGCCGGGGCTCGTCGTAGAGCGCAGCGATGAGAGGAGTCAGCAGGACTGCGAGCACGGTGCAGCCGAGGCCGAGGAGGAGGTTGGCCCAGAAGAGGTTCGTTCGTTGTGCCGAGGAGAGTGACGGTGCGCGCATCGTCGCGAGAGACAGGCCGAAGTCCCGCACGATGTCGGCGATCCCGATGATGGCGGTGACCATCGCGACAAGTCCGAAGTCCTCAGGCGACAGCAGGCGGGCCATGACGACGAGCGCGGCCACCTGCAACAAAGACCGGACGCCCTGGGCCGCCAGCGTCACCGCCGTCCCCCTAGCAGCCCTGCGTCCCAGTCCCTCCGAGGCATGGCGGTGCGGGGTCATGCTCGGGACGCCTCCTGCTCCGCTCGGTTGGGTGTCTCGGAAAGTGTCCCACTCATGTGTCCGGGCGCAGGTCGTACGACGGATCGGGCCGCCAGCGTTGGGTAGCCTTGCCCGATGATGCTTCGGGCCGTGCGGTGTGGCCATCTCGGGGCGGCCCACGCTGCCTGCATGGCCGGTGTCGACCCCTTCCCCGTGCAGACGCCTGCGACCGGACGACTGAGCTCTGCCCCTGACCGGGACCGGGCAACCTGTGCGCGGGCGCGCAGCATCGGAGTGGAGACGCCGCGAAACCGGGGCGATAACGTGGCTGACCTCGCTGCCGACGATATGGCGGTCTCGACCAGGGTCGAGGAGCAGGTTGCCCACGTCGCCACCGCCGAGACGGTGGCGGCTGCCGTCCATGGAGTCGAGCCGGTGCTGCCGCTGACCGAGTGGCCAGAGTACGACGAGCGGCGACCCGAGGAGCTCATGGTCCTGGCGGCGCGTCCACAGGTGCTCGACGGCGGTAGAGTGTTCGCCCCCGCCATGTGCCGGCGGGCAGGCTCGACCTACCGGACGCTGGGTCGGGTCGTGAGCCCGGGCAGGCTGAATGCAAGGGGGGACATGTGGTGAACGAACAGGCTTCTCGGGGTGGCCGAGGGAAGGCACGCACGCTCGCGGCCGGGGCGTTCGTGCTGCTGGCCCTCGTCGCCTGGTTGCTGGTGCTCGTGCTGTTCAACAACTCGCCGGGAGACGTCGGCGACCCGACCGCGGAGGACACATCGGGTCCCTCCGCCCCGACGGGCACACCGTTTCCCTCGACCTCGGTGGGGGCGGACGGATCGCCCCTGCCGTCGAGGGCGCCCGGACAGACTGACCCCACCGGTTTGGCCGAGACCCGCGCGCCGATGGCCCCGGTCCGTGGCGGTCTCGAGGAGCCCGTCGACCTGGGCGGGGGAGTGACCGCCCGTGTCGCTCGGATCGAGTCCGTCCAGGGAAAGGCGCGCGTTCCCGGCGAGGTCTCGGGCCCCTCGCTCCGGATCACCATCGAGGTCACCAACGACTCCAGCGAGCCACTGCGCACGGTGGCCTCGGGCCTGGTCGCGTTCTACGGACCGGACGCGCGGCCAGCTATCGAGCTGAGCGCTCCTGGAGTGCTCGCGCTTCGCACGGAGATCGCGCCTGGAGAGTCGAGCCGGGGGCGCTACGTCTTCCGTGTCCCGGTGGGCAGCCGCGACCAGGTGCGTCTCGACTTCAGCTACAGCGCCAGCGTGCCCAAGGTGATCTTCGCCGGCGGTCTCTGAGGATCTCATGCGTCCTGGTGGTCGAGCTCCCGAAGCTCACGCCACCATTTCCGCAGTGCGAGAGCGAGCATGACGGCGCTCAAGGTGGCCATACCCGTGTACGACCAGAAGAAGGCGACGGGCCACCCCGTCAACACGAACAGCCAGCAGAGGAAGCCGTAGTCGGTCGGCAAGATCAACCACTTGCGGGCGGGGTGCTCGCGCGATGGCGCCGAAGAGGTCGGCGACGGCGCCGGATCGACGGTGAGACGCGCTGCAGCCTTGTTGCGCAGGAACGGCACCACGATGAGCCCGAAGTAGAGAGTCACCTGGACGACCTCGTAGGCGAGTGGGACCAGGAGTGCCGCGTCCTCGTCCACGGGAGGGAAGCGGAACCACGAGATCAGCACGGCCAGGTGGAGCAGGCTCGTCTTGAAACAGTCGATGGTGTGGTCGAGCCACTCCCCGCTCACCGAGCCGCCGCCGCGCAGGCGTGCCAGCTGCCCGTCGACGGAGTCCATGACGTAGCCGCCCGCCAGGAGCAGGGCCACGCACAGCCCGGTGGACCAGGTCGGCTCGAGGGTCGCAATGACCACGATCCCCACTCCGGACATCCCGGCGCTGATCACAGAGGCGATGTTGGGGGTCATGCCCGCCACGTGACCCAGCGCCGCGACGCGTCGACCGGCGGGCCGGTTGACGTAGCGACCGTAGGCGGCGGTCCCGCGCGGGGGCTTCTGCGCTGCGGCGAGTGCTGCCAGATGAAACCGGTAGCCGGTCTCGCGAGCGGTCCGAGCCCCGTTCACTGCGGGGCGCTCGGGATAGAATGGTGTCGCCGGACCATTCTCTGGGGGGAAGTCACATGAGCAGTGTCGTCGGTTATGCACCCGGCGTTTACGACTTGTTCCACATCGGCCACCTCAACATCCTGCGTCACGCGAGTCAGCACTGTGACCGCCTCATCGCCGGCGTCCTCTCCGACGAGATGTGCGTCAGGGCCAAAGGTCGCGCGCCGGTCGTCCCCGAGGTGGAGCGCTTGGAGATCGTGCGTGCGATGTCGTTCGTCAGCGACGTCCACCTCGAGGTCGGTGCCCAGCAAGGTCGAGACGTGGAGGTCGCTGAGGTTCGACCGGATCTTCAAGGGCGACGACTGGCGAGGGACGCCGAAGGGCGACAAGCTGGAGGCCGACTTCGCTCCGTACGGCGTCGAGGTCGTCTACTTCCCCTACACGGTCACCACGTCGAGCACGATGCTGCGACACGCGCTCGATCTGCTGGGGCGGGACATGACGACGACCGACGTCGCGGGCGGGTCGGACTGAGGGGACCGGCGCGCTCACGCGATCTCCCCGCTCCGTAGGGAGCGGGCGAATGCGGCTCGCCACTCCCGCGCGTACCTGTCCAGCGTGTAGTGCCGGTCGTAGTCCTCGCGGGCGCGAGCCCCCGTCTGGACGACGTCGTCGTGACCGAGCCGTCGCAGGATGTCGCCAAGGCGCTCGTGGTCGCCGGGCTCGAACAGCCAACCGTTGACGCCGTCGTGCACGATCTCGGCGATGCCTCCGAACGACGATCCGACCACCGGTCGCCCTCGAGCGAACGCCTCGACGGCGGTCAGTCCGAATCCCTCGGGTCGGTCCGACGGGATCACGACGACGTCGGCGCGCTCCAGGTAAGGGCCGATGTCGTCGACCTCGCCCTCGATCCGTACGGTCTCCGGTCTGCGGAGACTGGCCACGAGGCCGCGGACGTCGACGGCGCTCCCGATCGGACCGGGGCCTCCGAGGATGACGAGCTCGCCCGGCGGGTCACCCTGGTCCCAGGCCCGTAGCAGCGTGGCGTGACCCTTGACGGGCGTCCAGCGGCCTGCGATCACGAACTTCAGCGAGCCTGCACGAGCCTCGGGTGGATGCACGAAGCCGGGGTCGGAGGTGGCGTTGTGGACCACGGTCGCGCGGCCCCGTAGGCCCCGCGGCAATGCGGCCCTGACGGCCTCCGAGATGGTGAGCAGCTGCCCGCAGAAGCGAGCGGCCACCGTGAGGAGCACTGCGTCGCGAGCACCCCAGACCTCCTGGACGTGCCCGACCACGTCGGGAACACGGGCGGCGCGAGCGGCCGGTGCGCACAGGAAGGCGGCGCTGGTGGTGCAGTAGACGATGTCGGGTCGTCGGCCGCGAAGTGCTCGTTGCAGCCGCCACCAGCGACCAGCGAGGCGAGTGAGGCCCACCGGGGTGAGGTAGGCGCGCCGCACGATCGGGAGGTCGACGTGCTCGACCCGCGCGCCGCGAGCGCGGAGCTCGTGGCACAAGGGCTTGGAGCCATGCGGAAGATCAGTGGGGAGCCACACCTCGGTGGTCTCCCGCTGCTCCGCAGGCAGCGAGTCCCAGATGTCCAGCAGGACGCGGTCGGCTCCGTAGTGCTCGTCGGACGGGTGGCAGAAGACCAGCGGCCGGCCCATCTCACCGCCGGTTCTTGAGGGTGCCACTGCCGAAGAAACGGTTCTTCGTCAGCACCATCCAGTTCCAGTTCCTGGCGAGCGTGCGCTTGACCGGTCCGGCCTCTTGCGGCACCCAAGTCGTCGTGCGTCGGTTGATCGACGCAGGGTCGATGCTGGAGTAGCCGTAGGCCGCGATGGAGCGTCGCGATCGCCCCGCGGGAAAGCTGATCTGCTTGTATCCGTGGAACGACCTGTCGGTCGACTCCATGATCACCAGTCGATTGAACCGAGGCTCGACCTGGATCGGCGTGGAGGCAGGGTCGTCGGTCAGGAGCAGCTGGCCCCCCCAGCTCGGCTCCCAGCCCGGGTTGAGGTAGAGCAGAATGTTGAACTCGCGGAGCCAGTCCCCGTGGACGGGGTGGATGTTGAAGTCGACGTGGAGGTCGAGGTAGCTGCCCTTCGCCCCCGCGTGGAATCCTCCGCCGACGTACTCGGGGTCGACGAAGATACGCTTGCCCGCGATGGTGCCGAGGAAGTCCGCGAACTCGGGGGACATGAAGACCTCGTGCAGCCGTTGCGAGATCTCGGAGTGACGGTCCAGCGTGGAGAGCTCGCGCTTGTCGCTGAACATGTAGTCGCGCGACTTGGGCATGGCGTCCGGCTGAGGAAGGTCGTCGAAGAGCGAACGGGCATAGCCATCGTCCAAGAACCCGTCGATCGCAACGTGGCGCACAGGCGCCGCCGCGCGGAACGAATCGGCCAGCTCGTCGGCGCGATCTCCGACGCCTGCGGCCACTGGTGTGGGGAGCATGCCGTCCTCCTGTCGGGCGGCCGGCCCGCCCCTGCGGCAGCCTAGCAACGCGGGACCACGCCCGCACCCGACGCCGGCGGGGCGCAGGGGCCGCGGGCTCCTCACGGCCGTGGGGCTCTCACCTAGACTCGTGACTCGGGCGACGGCGGACCCGGGGGCGGACCCAGTGGCGGACCCGAGGCAAGCCACCAGCGACCCTGAGCTTACCGACGAAGGACCGGGAGTCACAGCCATGGCAGGACCGTCAAGGCTCTTGACACTGTCACGAGCAGTGGCCAGGTCCGGCACCGCACCACTGAGAGGGGGCGGCACGACGCAGGAACCGTGGTCTCGTCGACGTACGCTGGCCATCGGCGTGGCAGCGACCTTCCTGTGGGCCGCCGGCTGCAACGCGCTGCTCGACGTCGCCCAGGGGACCAATGGCGTCGACTCGGGGTTCGGCTTCCTGTCGCGGGAGCAGCCGTTGGTGTTCCTGCTGTCGGCGCTCCTGACGTGGTTGCTGCTGCTGGCCGTCCTCGCGGTCACGGGCCGCGTCGTCGTCTCCTGCGCTCTGGTCGCAGTGGTCGCGGCACTGGTGGCTTTCGCCAACCACGAGAAGATCGTGCTTCGGGGGGAACCGATCTATCCCGCCGACCTCATCTTCCTGACGGAACCTAACTTCCTGCTCGAGATGACCGGCATCGGTGTGCTCGTCGGGCTGGTCGTCGGTGCGCTCGTCCTGGTGCTGGCCGTGAGGCGCCTCAGCTCCTGGGTCGGAACCCGCGCCGCGAGGCTGCGCCACCCCCGGGGCGCACGCGGCTGGTACCTCGAGGTGGCCGCACGGGTGGGTCTGCTCCTTGTGCTCGCCCTCGTGTTGTCCGACCTGCGCGCGTTCCATCATCCGGGCAACCCGGTGCGCCGGACCTACGAGGCGCTCGGAGCCGAGTGGACACCGTGGTCGCAGCACGAGAACTACATCAGGCACGGAGTCGTGGCCGGCCTGCTCTACAACCTCGACGTGACAGCCATGGACCCCCCGCCTGGATACGATCGCGCACGGATGGTCCTGCTGGAGGCGGAGTACTCCGCAATGGCGCAGCAGATCAACCGGGGCCGGGACGCGTCAGCCCTGGAGGACACCAACGTGGTGGTGGTCCTCAGCGAGGCGTTCACCGACCCGACGAGGATCCCCGGGATCGAGCTGGCCGAGGACCCGATCCCCTTCACCCGCGAGCTGATGGGACGGACCCCGTCGGGTTCGATGCTGAGCCCGCTCATCGGGGGTGGCACGGCCAATGTCGAGTTCGAGGCCCTGACCGGGCAGTCGCTGTCGCAGTTCAGCCCCCAGATGACGACGCCCTACCAGATGCTCGTGGCCAAGCAGAGCAGCTACCCGAGCGCCGTCAGCTACTTCGAGGAGATCGGGCACCGCACGCTGGCGGTACATCCCTACCGAGCGAGCATGTACCAGCGGGACAGGGTCTATCCCGTCCTCGGCTTCGACGAGACGGTCTTCGAAGGCGATCTCGCGGAGGAGGAGAAGCTCGACGACAGCAAGTACGTCGACGACGCCTCGGCATTCGACGAGGTCCTGGACCACCTCGCAAAGGAGGACGCTCCCGAGTTCGTCCAGCTGGTCACCATGCAGAACCACTACCCGATGGCGGGAAGCTACGCCGATCCCATCGCCGCTACAGGTGTCGACGGGTCGACCCGACAGCAGCTGGAGCACTACGCCCGCGGCCTTCGCTACAGCGACGAGGCGCTGGAAGACTTCCTCGCCGGGTTGCAGCAGCTCGACGAGGACACGGCGGTGGTCTTCTACGGCGACCACACACCAGCCTTCTGGGCCGACTCCAGCCAGGCCGGCGAGCTCGGGTCACGCGCCGACGTACTGCACGAGACGCCGTACTTCCTGTGGAGCAGCGACGACCGACTGGACGGTGAAGAAGCGGCGAAGGTGACGAGCCCGGCGTACTTCCTCCCGATGCTGCTCGATGAGCTGGGCGCACCGCTTCCGCCGCTCTACGCGTTGCTGCTCCGGCTGCAGAGAGCACTGCCCGCGCTGCTTCCCGGTGGCGACTACCGGAAGCCCGGGGGCGAAAGGGTCGCCGAGGAGGACCTCGACGGCCCGACGCTCGAGCTGCTGCGGGACCTGCGCCTGGTGCAGTACGACCTGTCCGTCGGCGAGGGGTACGCCTCGGACATGCTCAGCTCGACGTCCAGACCTTGACATCGTCGAACTGGATGTTGTTGGTGCGGTTGCCTGCCCAGCTCGAGGTGCTTCCGCCGCGGAAGACCGACCACATGAGGTGCGAGATGTGGACGTCGGTCCGGGTGCGGTAGACGTAGCTGGTGTCGTTGAGGACTAGCGTGCCGTCGAGCCAGGAGCGCAGGACGCCGTCGCTGCGGCCGACGGAGTTCATCACGTAGCACTGCTTCACGGAGTGCCAGCGGCCGGCGGAGAACGACCGTCCCCACGGCAGGACATCACCGTACTGGTCGACCTGCGCGGGGCCGTACATGTAGGAAACCGGCATGGAGGGGTCGGCCAGCCGCGCATATGCGGAAGGAAGCGAGTCCTTCGTGCGCCACATCATGCGGCCAGACCAGCCCTTCGAGCCGACGTCGGCGCCTCCCGCTGGCAGCGCGGGGGAGACTCCGGGGGCGACTCCCGAGAGGCCGGGAAGCTTCCCGCCGAGGGACCAGTCGAAATCGGAGTCGAACCGCAGGCGGTACCGGATGCACGCGTTGTCGACCTGGCGGGGCAGCGAGATGATGTCGACCATGCCGTAGCTGGCGCCCACCTTCCCGGCGGCGAGCTTGATCTGGTAGGCCTTGTCGCCCGAGGCCGAGATGACCGAAGAGTCGTCGAGCTCCGAGCTGGTCGCGGAACCCTTGAGTGTCTGGCTGAACTCCGCCGGGCTCATCGAGCCTACGGAGATCGATTCGAAACCGGTGGCCAGCAGGGTCACCCGGGTGGACTCGGCGCCTGCAGCGGGGGCGTGAACGGCCGCGGGGACTCCCAGGGCGGGTACGAGGGCAAGAGCCGCGATGATGATGCCACGGGCACGAAGCATGACTGCCTCCCAACAGACGATGCGGGGTGGAGACGCGACGACGGGGGATCGTCGGGGGCCCTAGGTCCTGAATGTGCGGGACCAACGGGGTACGAGAAACACTAGGACCTAAGTCCCGTTAGATCAGGACCATCGGCTTTTTCGTCCGACGAGGGCCGAAAAACCCGGGTCGTGGTCTGGACCGCGACCCGGGTGTCCGGGTCCCCTCAGGTGATCGGCGCGGTCGTGGTGACCCTCACGTTGTCGATGTCGATGTAACCGTCGCGTGCGCCGGCCCACTCTGCGGTGCTGCCACCACGGAAGATCGACCACATGATGTGGGCGATGTGCACGTCCTCGCGGGTGCGGTAGACGTAGTTCGTGCGGTCCAGCGAGAGCTGCCCGTCGAACCAGCTCCGCAGGACGCCGTCGGACCTGCCCACAGCGTTCATCACGTAGCACGTCTTGATCTGGTGCCACTGGCCCGCGGAGGACTGCTTGAACCAGGGGAGCACGTCACCGTAGGTGTCGCTCTGGCTGGCGCTGTACATGTACTGGGTGATCATGTTCGGTGTGCCCTGCGAGGCCCAGGACGTGGGCATCGACTTCGGGGTGCGCCACATCAGACGTCCCGACCAGCCCTTGTCGCCGGGGTGGCCGCCGCCGGACGGGAGGCCGGGGCTCACGCCCGGGGCGACGCCAGAGAGGCCGGGGAGCTTGCCGCCCATCGACCAGTCGAACTGCGCGTCGAAGCGGACGTCGTAGCTCACGCAGGCGTTGTCGACCTGCTGCGGGAGCGCCACGACCTGACCGATGCCGTTGCTCGGGCCGACCGTTCCGGCCCTCATGGTCAGGCGGTAGGCGTTGTTGCCCGACGTCGCACCCGGGATGATGCTCGACCACGTGTACGTGGACTCGGTGCTGGACCCACCACCGAACGTGCCGCGAAACTCCGAGGCTGACATCGGGCCCTGTGCCAGGTTGTCGAAGCTCGCCGACAGCAGCGTCCTCGTCGAGGGGGCTGCGGTCGCCGTGGGGGTGGCGGTGGCGGTGGCGGTGGCGGTGGGGGTGGCGGTGGCGGTGGCGGTGGCGGTGGGTGTAGCCGTGGCGGTGGCCGTGGGCGTGGCGGTGGCCGTGGCGGTGGCTGTGGCGGTGGGTGTGGCCGTCTCGGTGGGCGTCGCCGTCTGTGTCGCCGTGGGCGTGACAGTGGCGGTCTCGGTCGGCGTCGGGGACACGTCCGGGAGCTGCCCGACGAGCGAGGCGTTGCTGACCAAGAGGCGCTGCTTGGACTTCAGGGCGGCGCGGACGGTGAAGTCCAGCGACGCACCCGGCAGCGTCGGGGTGACGGTGAGCGTGGCCCGCTTCCAGGCGGTCGTGGTCAGCGACACCGAGGCGCGGTGGGCGAGGGTCGAGGTGCCGTTGCTCTCGGTGACCACGAGGGTGGCGGCCAGGGTGGGCTGGTTGGTGCGCACGTCCACCGACGCCTGGTACGTCGCGCCGGAGGTGACCGCACCGACCGTCGTGCCGGTGTCGGTGATCGTGGTCGCCGTCGTGGTCGACCGGGCTCGGGTGAGCGTCGTGGTCGACCGCAGGGCGCCGGCGGTGTCGCGGGGTGAGGCGACGTCGACGGCGAGGAGTCGCTGGTTGGTGCGCCAGCCGCGCGTCCCGTCGGCGAAGTCGCCGTTGACGATGAACTCCTGGCTGACGGTCCGTGCTGCGGTGCCGGCGGTGGCCGTGGCCGTCGTGGTCGTGCCTGATGTGGCGGCGAGGGCTGCGGACGCCGGGACGAACACGGCGCCGGCGCAGGCCAGGGCAAGGGTGGTGTGACGGATCAAGGCTGCCTCCCAACAGACTTGTAAGGAACCGGTCTCCGCGCGGGGTCGGACTCCGGAGTCGTCGGGGAGGGTGGGTGACCACTGCCCGACCACTCAAAGGTAGGTCCCTATCGGGACGTTAGGGGGACCTTTCCGGGACCTTGGTCCCGAATGACGCAAGAGGCGCATCACGAGTAGGCCGAACGGACTACCTGAGCCCGCTGAGCGGGAGATCGGACCGGCCGCCGCCGCCCCGGCGGTCTAGTCGCTCGATCTCGGGGCGGCCGCAGCCTCGTCGCGCTCGGCCCACTCCAGCAGCGGCGCGATGTCGAAGACCGTGTCGTCGATGCCGGCGTGCAGGTCGCCGATCTCGGCGAAGCGGGCGGGCACCGTCGCGATGGTCAGGTCCCCGGGCTCCGCGTCGTCGATCTCGTCCCACCGCAACGGCGTCGAGACCGTGCCCTCGGGGTTGCCGCGCACGGAGTAGGCCGCCGCGATCGTGTGGTCGCGGGTGTTCTGGTTGTAGTCGACGAACAAGCTGCGCGGGTCGCGGTCCTTGCGCCACCAGGCGGTCGTGACGTCGTCGGGCGCCCGCCGCTCCACCTCACGCGCGAAGGCGAGGGCTGCGCGGCGTACGTCGGCGAAACCGTGGGTCGGGGGGATTCGCACGTAGACGTGGAGACCGCTCCCGCCGCTGGTCTTGGGCCAGCCGGTGGCCCCCAGGTCGTCGAGCACCTCGTGGACGACGTGGGCCACCCGCCGAACCCGGGCGTAGTCGCACTCCGGGCCGGGGTCCAGGTCGATGCGCCACTCGTCGGGGCTCTCGGTGTCGGCTCGACGGCTGTTCCACGGGTGGAACTCCACGGTCGACATCTGCACGGCCCAGGCCACGGCAGCAGGCTCGGTGACGCACAGCTCGTCGGCGTACCGGTCGTAGCGGGGGAAGTGCAGCCGGACGGTCTCCAGCCACGGCGGTGCGCCGGAGGGAACGCGCTTCTGGTGCACCTTCGCGCCGCTCACGCCGTCGGGGAAGCGGTGGAGCATGCACGGACGCTCGAAGAGCGCCCTCACGATGCCGTCGGAGACGGCGAGGTAGTACTCGACCAGGTCGAGCTTGGTCTCGCCGCGTGCCGCGAAGTAGACCCGGTCGGGGTTGCTCACCCGGACCACCCGGTCGTCGATCTCGATCTCCACCGCAGGAGAGGACGTGGCCATGGCGCCACGGTAGTCCGCGCACGCCCCCGATTAGCCTCGCGGGACGCGGCCCGGTAGGATTTCGGGGTTGCCTCGGCGAGGGAGCCGGAGGGTCCAGCGGGCTCTCAGCTCCGTGATCGACGCGGTCGTGCAGCGCACGTCTGCGTGCGCTCCGACCCAGCCTCTCGCCGACGGCCACCACACGCGCACCCGCCGAGCAAGAGGAGAGCACCCCATGTCCGAGACCAAGCTGCAGGCCGAGTCCCGAAACGAGTTCGGCAAGGGCGCCGCCCGCCGGATCCGTCGCGACAACAAGGTGCCGGCCGTGCTGTACGGCCACGGCACCGACCCGGTCCACATCACGCTGCCCGGGCACGACACGATGCTCGCGCTCAAGCACGGCGGCGCCAACGCGCTGCTGTCGATCGACCTCGACGGCACCTCGCAGCTGGTGCTGCCCAAGCAGGTCCAGCGCGACCCGATCAAGGGCTTCCTCGAGCATCTCGACCTGATCATCGTCCGCAAGGGCGAGAAGGTCACCGTCGACGTCCCGGTCCACCTCGTCGGCGACGCAGCGCCCGACACGCTGGTGCAGCTCGAGAACTCCACCCTGTCCCTCGAGGCCGAGGCCACCCACCTCCCCGACCTCATCGAGGTCTCGATCGAGGGCGCCGCGGTCGGCACCCAGATCCTGGCCAAGGACCTCGTCCTGCCGAGCGGCTCGACGCTCGACGCCGACGAGGACCTGCTCATCGTCAACATCACCGCGGCCCCGACGGCCGAGGAGATCGAGGAGGAGCTGGCCGGGGCCGAGGCCGAGGTCGGTATCGAGCGCGACGAGTCCGACGAGGAGCTCGCCGAGGCGGCTGCCGAGGGCGACGACGCCACGACCTCCGGCGAGGAGCCGTCCGAGGGCGGCGACGACTCCTCGAAGGAGTGAGCCCGGTCGGTCGACCGCACGCCGACCCGGACCCCGACGCCCCCTGGCTGGTCTTCGGGCTCGGGAACCCGGGGCCGGCGTACGCGGGTCACCGCCACTCGGTCGGTCACATGGTCGTGCACGAGCTCGTCGCCCGCCGCGGGGGCTCCTTGCGCCCGTTCAAGCGCGGCGGGGCGGACGTCCTGGAGGGCTGGACGACGCCGGGGCGTCGACGAGCGGCGTTGGCCACCGGTCGCTCCTACATGAACGTCTCCGGCGGTCCGCTGCTCAACGTCGCGCGCTTCTACAAGGTGGCCCCGTCCCACCTCGTGGTCGTCCACGACGAGCTCGACCTCCCGTTCGAGGCGGTGCGGGTGAAGTACGGAGGCGGCGACAACGGCCACAACGGGCTGAAGTCGATCCGGGGCTCGCTCGGCACCGGCGACTACTTCCGCGTCCGGGTGGGTGTGGGGCGCCCGCCCGGCCGTCAGGCGGTGGCCGACTTCGTCCTCTCCGACTACGCACCCGCCGAGCGTGACGCGCGCGACGTCCAGGTGGCTCGCGCCGCGGACGCGGTCGAGGTGCTGATCGACGACGGTCTCGAGGTCGCGCAGCAGCGCTTCCACGGCGCCTGAGGGGTCGCCGGGCGCCCGTGACGGGCCACGTGACGACCCTCTCGTGGTCCTCGGACCTTGGTCCCGACTACTCCTGAGGGAGGACAAGGTACTTGCCTCTGGGCCACCCGTTCGGCGAAGATGAACATTCGTCGACTCCGAAGGGGATGTCGGATCGGCGCCGTCACATTGGGGATTTGGTACTGGTGGGGGTTCCACGAAGTGTCGATTGACGTCGATGCTGCTGTTCCGGCATGGGGTGGCAGCGAGGATTCGCGCAAGCAGACGGCGCTGATCGCACGCGACACGCGTGCGGCTTCCGGGCCCGTCGTGCCGCGTCAGTCCGCGCTCGGCCACGGCGTCGCGTCGGCTGGCGCGACCCTCCCGGGACAGCGGGCCCCCGAGGTGGAGCGCGTGCCGTCAGGCCCTCGCACCACGGCCGGGTCGGCGCCCGTCGTTGCACCTGCCTCGGAGCGCGGGTTCTCGGCCTGGTTGCGCCGGTGGGGGCTGCACGTCGAGCTCGCGGTCGCTCTCGTCATGGGGCTCGCCTTCATCGTCTCCTCGTCGACGCCTGTCGTCGCTCTCGTGACGTTCGGGGTGTGGGTCGTCGGGGCCTTCTACCGCGGGCGGGCCGTGACCACCCCGTTGCGCCACCAGCTCCGCGTCGTCGCCTCCAGCGCCCTGCTGCCGCTGGCACTCCTCTCGATGTCCGTGGCAGCGCTGAGCCTGCCCGTCGACTCGGTCCGGCAGGGCGTGCTCGCCGTGACCAGCGCAGCCGCCGTGACGGCCTTGAGCCGCTCGCTGCGCTGGACGCTGCAGGCGCCCGTGCGCGTCGTCGCGGTCGGGGACCGCGCCTCTGTCGCGACCGCCGTCGCCCGTCTGCCCCGCACCTCGCGCTGCCGCGTCGTCGGTGTCGTCGTCGTCGAGGAGGGCCTGGCCGACGATGCCGTGCCGCACCAGATCCTCGGCGTGCCCTGCCACCGGGACCTGGACGCCATCGCTGACGTCGTCACCGCCCATGCCGCCGACCTCGTGGTGGTCGACCCCGGCCGCGCAGTCAGCGCCGACGACTTCCGACGGATGACCTGGCACCTGGAGGGTCTGCGCGTCGCTCTCGGTGTCTCGGGGGTCACCCGCTCGGTCGCGCCCCACCGGCTGGCGGCGGGCAAGCTGGGCCGCTCGTCCGTGCTCGACGTGCGGCTGCCGCGGCAGTCGCGCTACGTGCGACTCACCAAGGCCCTGCTGGACCGAACCGTGGGAGCACTGGCGCTCGTCCTGGCCACCCCGCTCCTGCTGCTCCTGGCGGCGGCGGTCCGGCTCGACAGCCCCGGTCCGGCGCTGTTCCGCCAGACCCGGGTGGGTCAGGACGGCCGCGAGTTCACGCTGTGGAAGTTCCGGACCATGGTGCCCGACGCCGAGGAGCGCAAGGCCGACCTCGTCGACGAGAACGTCGACGACGACGTGCTCTTCAAGCTCCGCAACGACCCCCGCGTGACCCGGTTCGGCGTGTTCCTGCGCACGTCCTCGCTCGACGAGCTGCCCCAGCTGCTGAACGTCGCGCGAGGGGAGATGTCCCTCGTGGGACCGCGCCCGCACGTGCGCGCGGAGGTCGATGCCATGGACGTCGGCACCCGTCGTCGGCACGCCGTGGCCCCCGGCATGACCGGGCTCTGGCAGGTCAACGGCCGCTCGGACCTCTCCCGTGACGAGGCACATGAGCTCGACACCTACTACACCGACAACTGGACCCTCAGCGGGGACCTGTCGATCCTCGTGCGCACGGTCCGGGCCGTGCTGGGGCACAAGGGCGCCTACTGAGGTTGCCGTCCCGGGCGCTGCGGGCCGCAGTAGGTTAACGGCCATGACGATCGCACCCGTCCCACAGGACGCCCTGGACGACGACCACGCGCTGGCCTCCTGGCTGGCCACCCAGGCCGGCGAGCTGCTCCTGGAGGTGCGCGCCCGTGGCATCGAGGGTCGGGAGCTGAAGGACACGGGCGACCGCGAGTCCCACGAGTGGTTGATGCGCGCCCTGCGCGAAGCCCGACCCGAGGACCCGGTGCTGAGCGAGGAGGGCAAGGACGACCGGCGTCGACTCGAGGCCTCCCGCGTGTGGATCGTGGACCCTGTCGACGGCACCCGCGAGTTCTCCGAGCCCCCGCGTGACGACTGGGCCGTCCACGTGGCTCTCTGGCAGGACGGCGAGCTCGCCGCCGGAGCGGTCGCACTGCCGTCCATCGGCACGACCTTCGACACCGGCGCTCCCGCCACCGTCCCGCCTCGCACCAGCGACCGGCCGCGCATCGCGGTGTCGCGCTCGCGACCGCCGGCGTTCGTGCAGGCACTCGCCGACGAGATCGGTGCCGACCTGGTGCCGATGGGCTCCGCCGGGGCAAAGGTGATCTCGGTGGTGCGTGACGTCACCGACGCCTACGTCCACGCCGGCGGGCAGTACGAGTGGGACTCCGCCGCCCCTGTCGCGGTGGCGCGTGCCGCTGGTCTCTTCACGAGCCGGATCGATGGCTCGGAGCTGGTCTACAACCAGGATGACGTCCTGCTGCCCGACCTCGTGGTCTGCCGGCCCGAGCTCGCCGAACAGATCCTCGACTTCGTCGCCCGCCACGGCACGGACTGACGGCACTGACGGCACTGACGGCACTGACGGCCGGCACGCCCGGTGAGTCTCGGCAAGACGTCCAGTCGGAGCCTCAGCCCTGCGGCCGTGCGGTGTGGTGCGGGTGGCCGCGCGTGCGCCGGTCCTCCTTCATCCGTGCCTCGAAGAGGTGGCGGCGGCCGTCGGTGAGCTCGTCGCGCACCTGCCGCTCCAGGTCGCGCGCCACCGACCAGTAGCCGTCGTCGTACTCCTCGACCACCTGGAACGTCCACCGGCCCTCGATCACGTTGCGACCCACCAGCTCCCGCTCCAACCGGTCGGCGGCGCCGTCGTGCCCCGCCTCCCGCAGCGCGTCCACCGCCTCACCCAGGGTGAGGTCGGCGTGCCCGCTCATCTGGTGGAAGTCGTAGAGGTGGCCGCGCGCACGCTCGACCCACTCCAGGGCCTCGGTGAGCTTGCCGACCGCCTGCACGGTGGCGTCGTCGACCCCGTCCGGGACGCGGTGCTCGGGCGCGGGCTGGTCCTGGGCGTGCTCGGGGGCGCTCACGCCGCCACCGTAGACTGAGCCCGCAACCCCCTCCCGGTCTCGGAAGGGGGCGTTCGTGATGTGCGCGCGGCCGAGGACAGGCACGTGCAGGCAAGGAGCAGACCGGTGAGTCTCGTCGGAGTGGCCCAGCTGGTGAACCGGGAGGCGACCCTCGCCGGTGCCTACGAGGACGCCCGTGATGGGCGCGTGCCCGCGCTCGACCTCACCGGACCGGCGGCGCTGCGCCCCTTCGTGGTCACGGGGCTGGTCGGCGCCGGCCGCACCGTCCTGGCGGTGGCGGCCACCGCCCGCGAGGCCGAGGACCTGGTCGCGGCCCTCGGCGGCGTCATGGACCCCGCCACGGTCGCCTACTACCCCTCCTGGGAGACGCTGCCGCACGAGCGCCTCTCCCCACGCAGCGACACGGTCGGTCGGCGGCTGGCGGTGCTGCGCCGGTTGGCCCACCCCGGCTCCGAGAACACCAACGGCCCGTTGAAGGTCGTCGTGGCGCCGGTCCGCTCGGTGCTCCAGCCTCAGGTCAAGGGGCTGGCCGACCTCGAGCCGGTCGAGCTCGCGGTGGGCGACGAGGCCGACCTGGAGGACCTCGTCCGGCAGCTCGCAGGCGCGGCGTACACCCGCGTGGACCTGGTCGAGCGGCGCGGGGAGTTCGCGGTGCGCGGCGGCATCGTCGACATCTTCCCGCCCACCGACGAGCACCCGGTGCGCGTGGAGTTCTTCGGCGACGACGTCGAGGAGATCCGCACCTTCTCCGTGGCCGACCAGCGCACGCTGGCGGCGGTCGAGCGACTGTGGGCGCCGCCGTGCCGCGAGCTTCTCCTCACCGACGAGGTGCGGCGACGCGCGCGCGAGCTGGGCGTCACCCACCCCGAGCTGCTCGAGATCACCGACAAGATCGCCGAGGGTCATGCCGTGGAGGGCATGGAGTCCCTGGCCCCTGCCCTGGTCGACGAGATGGAGCTGCTGGTCGACCTGCTGCCGCAGGACACCCACGTCCTCGTCCTCGACCCCGAGCGGGTGCGGGCCCGGGCCCACGACCTGGTCGCCACCAGCGAGGAGTTCCTCCAGGCGTCGTGGGCGGCGGCCGCCTCGGGTGGGGGAGCCCCCATCGACCTCGGTGCGGCGTCGTACCGGACCCTGGGCGAGGTCCGCGCCCACACCGTGACGCAGGGAAAGGCTTGGTGGAGCCTCAGCCCGTTCGGGCTCGGCGACGACGAGCCCGACGCCTCGGTGGCCCGTCAACGTCTGCGCGACGTCACCGGTGAGATCGTCGACGCGGGCGTCGACGTGGAGCGCGGCGCCACCGCCAGCCGCAGCGTCGCGATCCGGCCCGCCGAGACCTACCACGGGGACATCGAGAAGGCGGTTCGTGACGTCCGCGCCTGGCTGGCCACCGCCGGTCGGGTGGTGCTGGTCCACGAGGGCCACGGACCGGCTGAGCGCATGGTGGAGCTGTTGCGCGAGAACGACGTGGCCGTCCGCTTCGCCGACACTCTGCCCACGGCCGAGGAGATCGGCGAGGGGGTTGCCGTGGTGACCTGCGGGACCCTCGACCACGGGCTGGTCGACGAGGCGCAACGGCTCGCGGTCGTCACCGGCGAGGACCTGCTCGGCCAGCGCTCCTCGACCAAGGACATGCGCAGGATGCCGGCGCGCCGCAAGAAGCAGATCGATCCGCTCGAGCTCAAGGCCGGCGACCACGTGGTGCACGACCAGCACGGCGTCGGCCGCTACGTCGAGATGAAGCAGCGCGTCGTGCAGGGAGCCACCCGGGAGTACCTCGTCCTCGAGTACGGCTCCTCGAAGCGAGGGGGCCCGCCGGACCGGCTCTACGTGCCCACCGACCAGCTCGACCAGGTGACCCGCTACGTCGGCGGCGACATGCCCAGCCTCGACCGGCTCGGCGGCGCCGACTGGGCCAAGCGCAAGGGCCGCGCCCGAAAGGCGGTCCGCCAGATCGCGGCCGAGCTCATCAAGCTGTACGCCGCCCGCCAGGCCACGCGCGGGCACCGGTTCGGCCCGGACTCGCCCTGGCAGCGCGAGCTCGAGGACGCGTTCCCGTTCGTGGAGACCGCCGACCAGCTGACCACCGTCGACGAGGTCAAGGCCGACATGGAGCGCGAGGTCCCCATGGACCGGTTGGTCTGTGGCGACGTCGGCTACGGCAAGACCGAGATCGCGGTGCGCGCGGCGTTCAAGGCCGTCCAGGACGGCAAGCAGGTCGCCGTGCTGGTCCCGACGACGCTGCTGGTCACCCAGCACCTGTCCACGTTCGCCGAGCGGATGGCAGCGTTCCCCGTCGTGCTCAAGGCACTGAGCCGGTTCCAGTCCGAGAAGGAGTCGCAGGAGGTGCTGGCCGGTGTTGCGGACGGCACCGTGGACGTCGTCATCGGCACCCACCGGCTGCTCAACCCCGACATCCGCTTCAAGGACCTCGGACTGGTCATCGTCGACGAGGAGCAGCGCTTCGGTGTCGAGCACAAGGAGCAGCTCAAGCAGATGCGGACCGCGGTCGACGTGCTCGCGATGTCGGCCACCCCCATCCCGCGCACGCTCGAGATGGCGGTCACCGGGATCCGCGAGATGTCGACCATCACCACCCCGCCGGAGGAGCGCCACCCGGTGCTGTCCTACGTCGGTGCCTTCGAGGACCGGCAGGTGGTGGCGGCGGTGCGGCGGGAGCTGCTGCGGGAGGGGCAGGTCTTCTACATCCACAACCGGGTGCAGTCGATCGAGAAGGCCGCCGCCCGGATCCGGGAGCTCGTGCCGGAAGCGCGCGTCGCCACCGCCCACGGTCAGATGGGCGAGCACCAGCTCGAGCAGGTGATGCTCGACTTCTGGGAGAAGCGCTTCGACGTGCTCGTGTGCACCACCATCGTCGAGTCCGGCCTCGACGTCTCGAACGCCAACACCATGATCATCGAGCGCGCCGACACCCTCGGGCTCTCCCAGCTGCACCAGCTGCGGGGCCGGGTCGGGCGCGGCCGCGAGCGGGCCTACGGCTACTTCCTGTTCCCGCCGGACAAGCCGCTGACCGAGACCGCGCACGAGCGCCTGGCGACCCTGGCCCAGCACTCCGACCTCGGCGGCGGCATGGCGATCGCCATGAAGGACCTCGAGATCCGGGGCGCCGGCAACCTCCTCGGCGGGGAGCAGTCCGGCCACATCGCCGACGTCGGGTTCGACCTCTACGTCCGCCTCGTGGGGGAGGCCGTCCACGAGTTCAAGGGCGACGGCTCACCGGAGCAGACCGAGATGAAGATCGAGATGCCCGTCGACGCCCACCTGCCGCACGACTACGTCGCGAGCGAGCGGCTGCGCCTGGAGATGTACAAGCGGCTGGCGGAGGTCCGCCACGACGAGGACGTCGCCTTGCTGCGGGAGGAGCTCGTCGACCGGTACGGCGAGCCGCCGGAGGCCGTGCGCAGCCTCCTGGAGGTGGCGCTGCTGCGGGCTCGGGCCCGTCGGGCCGGCCTGACCGACATCACGATCCAGGGCAACTACGTGCGGTTCGCCCCGGTCGAGCTGCCCGAGTCGGCGGCGCTGCGGGTCTCGCGGCTCTATCCGCGCACCCTGGTCAAGTCGCAGGTCAGTACCATCTTGGTGCCCAGGCCCTCGACGGCCGTCGTCGCCGGTCAGCCGATCCGCGGCGAGGCGCTGCTGACCTGGGTGCGCGAGGTGATCGACTCGGTGCTCGACCGGCCGGTGGTGAGCACTCCCGCGTGACCCGCCGGCCCCGCTCGACCCGACAGACCGACAGACCGACTGCCCGTCCCGCTAGGAGCGTCCCTGTGCCCACCGTGCTCACGTCCCGCCGCACCTCCCACGTCGATCGTGCCGGTCGTGCCGGTCGTGTAGGTCGTGCCGGTCGTGGCACCGCCGCTGGCCTCACCGCCCTGGCCCTGACGACGCTGACCGCCTGCTCGGGCCCCGGCCCGGGCGTGGCGGCCGAGGTCGACGGCACCACGATCACCACCGCGCAGGTGGACGACTTCGCGCTGCTGCTGTGCAGTCTCGGGGGCGTGCCCGGCGGCGAGGGGGCGGCCACCAAGTCGGCTCGTCAGCAGGCGCTGACCCTGCTCATCGGCAACGTCGCCGCGTTCGAGCTCGTCGACGAGGACTCCCTCGACCCGGCCGCGGTGAAGCAGGCGGTGGCGCAGAACGCGCAGGCGCGTGCCGGCCTGCCCGAGAGCCAGGTCGCGACCTTCGACGCCTTCGTGGAGGAGTTCTCACGGGCCCAGATCGGGCTGGTCGAGGTCGGCACGGATGCGCTGGAGGAGCAGGGCCAGGATCCGGCCGCCATCACCCAGGACGCCGCCTTCGCCGAGGGACAGCGCCTGCGTCAGGAGGTGCTCATCGACGCCGACATCGAGCTCGACCCACGCTTCGGCTCCGAGACCGACGGCGTGGTGGGCCCACGCTCGGACCAGCTCTCCGTCCCGGTCTCCGACCTCGCGGTCGAGGGCAGCTCGGCCGAGCCGTCGGAGACGCTGGGCGGGCTGCTGCCGGCCTCGCAGACCTGCAGCTGAGGTCGGCGGTGACCCGCTCACGCGACGCGGCTCAGGGCCCGGGGCCCGGCGGCCCGCCCCCCGGCTCACGACTGCTCGAGCTCGTCGCGGTGATGGACCGGCTGCGCACCGGGTGCCCCTGGGACCGTGAGCAGACGCACCGGTCGCTGGCGACGTACCTGCTGGAGGAGACCTACGAGACCCTCGAGGCGATCGACACCTGGGCCACCACCGGCGAGGACCGTGACCTGGCCGAGGAGCTCGGCGACCTGCTGCTGCAGGTCGTCTTCCACGCCCGCGTCGCCTCCGAGCGCTTGGGCGGCGACGGCCCGGGCCCCGTTACCGGTTTCGACATCGACGACGTCGCGGGCGGCATCGTCGACAAGCTCGTGCACCGCCATCCCCACGTCTTCGCGGGGCTCGAGGTGGCCGACGCCGACGAGGTCGACCGCAACTGGGAGCGGCTGAAGGCGGTCGAGAAGCAGCGCTCGCACGTCCTCGACGGGGTTCCGCTCGCCCTGCCCGCGCTCTGTCTCGCCGACAAGGTGCTCGGCCGGCTCGCCCGCGCCGGTCACGAGCCCCGGCCGGTCGATCCGGGCATCGGCGCCGAGCTGCTGGAGCTGGTCGCCCGGGCCCGCGAAGCCGGTGTGGACCCCGAGCAGGCGCTGCGCGACGCCGTGCGTCAGGCCGCCCCGCCCCCGGGCGAGCCGGACCGGTCCGGGCCGCCCGCGCGGGTCTAGGCTGGGTCGCGGCGCCCCGGCGTCGACACCGACCCACCGACCCGACCGCACGGGAGCAGACACGTGGCAGCGATCGAAGCCGTAGGAGCCCGCGAGATCCTCGACTCGCGAGGCAACCCGACCATCGAGGTGGAGGTCGCGCTCAGCGACGGCACGATCAGCCGCGCCGCGGTGCCTTCGGGTGCCTCGACCGGTGCCTTCGAGGCGGTCGAGCTGCGCGACGGCGGCGACCGGTACGCCGGCAAGGGCGTCACGAAGGCGGTCGGCGCCGTGCTGGAGACGATCGCCCCGGCCCTGCTCGGTCTCGAGGCCTCCGAGCAGCGACTGGTCGACCAGACCCTGCTCGACCTCGACGGCACCGACAACAAGGCCACCCTCGGCGCCAACGCCATCCTCGGCGTCTCGCTGGCGGTGGCCCGCGCCGCGGCGGACTCCGCGGACCTGCCCCTGTTCCGCTACGTCGGCGGTCCCAACGCCCACGTCCTGCCGGTGCCGATGATGAACATCCTCAACGGCGGCGCCCACGCCGACACCGGGGTGGACGTCCAGGAGTTCATGGTGGCCCCGATCGGCGCCTCCACCTTCCGCGAGGCGCTCGAGCAGGGCGCAGCGGTCTACCACGCCCTCAAGGCCGTGCTGAAGGAGAAGGGCTTCGCCACCGGTCTGGGGGACGAGGGCGGCTTCGCCCCCGACCTGGCCAGCAACCGTGCGGCGCTGGACCTCATCGCCGAGGCGGTCGGCAAGACCGGTCTCACGCTCGGAGACGACGTCGTGCTGGCGCTCGACGTTGCAGCCACGGAGTTCTGCGAGGACGGCACCTACACGTTCGAGGGCCGGAGCCGCAGCGCCTCGGACATGCAGGCCTACTACGCCGAGCTCGTCGACGCCTACCCGATCGTGTCCATCGAGGACCCCCTCGACGAGGAGGACTGGGAGGGCTGGGCCTCGATGACCTCGGCCCTGGGCGACCGCATCCAGCTGGTCGGCGACGACCTCTTCGTCACCAACGTGCAGCGTCTGCAGCGCGGCATCACCGAGCGCTCGGCCAACGCCCTGCTCGTGAAGGTCAACCAGATCGGTTCGCTCACCGAGACGCTGGACTCCGTGGACCTGGCCCACCGCAGCGGGTTGCGCTGCATGATGAGCCACCGCTCGGGCGAGACCGAGGACACCACCATCGCCGACCTCGCGGTCGCGACGAACTGTGGCCAGATCAAGACCGGCGCACCCGCGCGCTCGGAGCGGGTCGCGAAGTACAACCAGCTGCTGCGCATCGAGGAGGAGCTCGACGACGCCGCCCGCTACGCCGGCCGCGGTGCCTTCCCGCGCTTCTCGGTCTGAGACCCATGACCAGCCGATCCTGAGAGCGAGCCCGACCGGTGCCCCAGCAGCGACGACCCGGACACGCCTCCCGCGGACCGCGGGACCGCGTGAGCGACGCGCGCAGCGCCCGGCGCACGCCGGGCGGGCGGGTGCCCCGCCGTCCCGGGCGCACGGGCGGCTCCGCCGGTCGGGTCGACGCGGGAGGCACCGGCTCGGATGCCGTCGCGCTGCGGAGCCGCCCCCGCTTCACCGGTCGCGCCCTGGTGGTGCTGCTGGTGCTGGCAGCCCTGGTGGCCTCCTACGCCTCCAGCCTGGGCGCCTACCTCGACCAGCGACGACACGTGGCGTCGCTGCACGAGCAGATCGAGAGCTCCGAGACCGCGATCTCCGACCTGCGCCGTGAGAAGCAGCGCTGGCGGGACGACGCGTACGTCGTCGCGCAGGCCCGTGCCCGCTTCGCCTTCGGCTTCCCGGGCGAGATCGGCTACCAGGTGCTCGACGAGGACGGTCAGCCGCTCGGGCACGAGGACTCCCTGTCCGTGCGGGCCGAGACGCCCCCCGACCAGCCGGAGTGGTGGGAGGCCACCCTCGAGTCGGTCGCCGTCGCAGGCGACCCGCCCCCGGCCCGCGACGCCGGTCCGGTCGAGGACATCACGACCCCGCCCGACCTGAGGACCCCGACCGAGTGAGCGACGCCCCCCACGCCCCCGACACGTTCGGGCCCGCGGACGAGGCGTCGGTGACCGCCCAGCTCGGACGCACACCACGCGGCGTGGTCCGTGTCGGTCACCGGTGCGCCTGCGGGAACCCCGACGTGGTCACCACCGAGCCTCGGCTGCCCGACGGCGCCCCGTTCCCGACCACCTTCTACCTGACCTGCCCGCGTGCCGCGTCGCGGATCGGGTCGCTGGAGGGCGGGGGCGTGATGGCGGAGATGACCGAGCGGCTCGCGCACGACGCCGACCTCGCGGCGGCGTACCGGGGGGCGCACGAGCGCTACCTGGCCGAGCGCGAGGCCATCGGCCACGTGCCGGAGATCGCCGGCGTGTCGGCCGGAGGCATGCCCGACCGGGTCAAGTGCCTGCACGTGCTCGCCGCCCAGTCGCTGGTCCAGGGCCCGGGCGTGAACCCGTTGGGCGACGAGGTGCTGGCCGCGCTCGGGGACTTCTGGGCGGCCGGTCCCTGCGTGGACCCGGGCTCCGACCCGGGCACCGATCCGGGCACCGGGGCGTGAGCGCCCGCCGGGTCGCCGCGGTCGACTGCGGGACCAACACCGTGAAGCTGCTGGTCGCCGACCTCGACGCCGCGAGCGGCGAGGAGCGCGAGCTGGTCCGCGAGAGCCGGATGGTGCGCCTGGGCCAGGGCGTCGACGAGACCGGCCGGCTGGCCGACGAGGCCCTGGAGCGGCTCTTCGAGGCGGTCGACGCCTACGCCGCGACGGTGGCCGAGCTCGACGTGGTGACGCTGCGGTTCTGCGCGACCTCCGCGGCGCGCGACGCCTCGAACGCCGACGTCTTCACTGCCGGGGTGCGGGAGCGCCTCGGCGTGGAGCCCGAGGTCATCGCGGGCGCCGAGGAGGCCCGGCTCTCCTACGACGGCGCGACCCGCGGGCTCCCGGACGTCGTCGCGCCGCTGCTCGTCGTCGACATCGGCGGGGGCTCCACCGAGCTCGTGCTGGGCGACGCCCACGGCTCGGTGCGCGGGGGACACTCCCTCGACATCGGGTCGGTGCGGCTGACCGAGCGCTGCCTGCGCGGGGACCCGCCTGCCGCCGAGGAGGTGGCCCGGGCCGTCGAGGTCATTGACGCCGCCCTCGACGAGCTCCCCGGTCACGGCGTCGACCTGGCCGCGGCCCGGAGCCTGGTGGTGGTCAGCGGCACCGGCCTCACGGTGGCGGCGTCCGCGCTCGACCTGCCCGGCCTCGACCGGTCCGAGCTGCACCGGGCCACGGTCTCCGTCGAGGCCGCCCGGGCCGCGGCGGCCCGGCTCGTGGCGATGCCGGTGGCCGAGCGACGCACGCTGGGCTACATGCAACCTGGCCGGGCCGACGTCATCGGTGCCGGCGCCCTCATCCTCGACCGGGTCCTCGAGCGCACCCCGGTCACCGAGCTCCGGGTCTCCATCAGCGACATCCTCGACGGCATCGCCTGGTCCTGCCTCGAGCCCGGGCGCCCGTCGGACCGATGAGACCGACGCTCCCGCACCCGCTCACCGGCGCCGCCCACGCCTCCCCGGTGCCGCCTGGCACCGGCTGGCCCGACGACCCCGCCGACGCCGCCACCCCGACGGCTCACGACCCCGACGACGTGACCGCGCTCGCGGCCGGAGCGACCCTCGCCGAGGTCGAGGCCCGCGTCAGCTTGTGCCGGGCCTGTCCGCGCCTGGTCGCCTGGCGCGAGGGCGTCGCGTCGGCCAAGCGGGCGGCGTACGCCGAGGAGCCCTACTGGGGTCGACCGATCGCGGGCTGGGGCGACCCCGCGGCCCGGGTGCTCGTCGTCGGTCTCGCGCCGGCCGCCCACGGGGGCAACCGCACCGGACGCATCTTCACCGGCGACCGCTCGGGCGACTGGCTCTTCGCCTCCCTGCACCGCGCCGGGCTGGCCCGCACCGCCACGAGCGTCCACGCCGGCGACGGACAGGAGCTGCTGGGCACCCGGATGGTCGCGGCCGTGCGCTGCGCCCCGCCGGACAACAAGCCGAGCACCGTCGAGCGGGACACCTGCGCTCCGTGGCTGCACCAGGAGCTGACCCTGCTCGCGCCCACCGCGCGGGTGGTGCTGTGCCTGGGCTCCTTCGGCTGGACGGCCGCCCTGCGCGCCCTCGCCTCCCTCGGGTACGTCGTGCCGCGTCCGCGTCCGCGCTTCGGCCACGGGGCGGAGGTCGTGCTGGAGGCCGACCCGGAGCGAGCCGACCCAGAGCGAGCCGACCCGGAGCGAGCCGAGCTGCCGTCGCTCGTGCTGCTCGGCAGCTACCACCCCAGCCAGCAGAACACCTTCACCGGCCGGCTGACCGCCGAGATGCTCGACGCGGTGACCGCGCGGGCGGCGTCCCTGGCGGGTCGGGGTGACCCGGACGACCCGGACGACCTGGCAGACTCCCGCGCGTGACCCTCCACGCCATCACCGTCATCGGCCACGACCGGCCCGGGATCATCGCCGAGACCACCGCCGCGCTCGGCGACCTGGGGCTGAACCTCGAGGACTCCACGATGACCCTGCTACGCGGCCACTTCGCGATGATGCTGGTCTGCCGCGGCGAGGCCGACCAGTCCGTGGTCGAGGCCGGGCTGGCCGGGCTCGCGGCCGACGGCAGCCTGGACGTCGCGGTGCGCGCCGTGCCCGACGAGGCGCCCGCCGGACCCGTGCGCGCGTCCTACGTGCTGAGCGTCCACGGCGCCGACCGGATCGGCATCGTCAGCGCGGTGGTGGGCCGGGTGGCCGAGGTGGGCGGCAACGTCACCGACCTCACGACCCGGCTGGCCGGCGGGCTCTACCTGCTGGTGGCCGAGGTCGACCTGCCCGACGGCGTCGACGTGGAGGCGTTGACCGCGGCGCTGCGCGACACCGCCGGCGAGCTCGGCGTCGAGGCGACTCTGCGGGACCTGGAGAGCGACGACCTGTGAGCGACCCCGCCCCCGACCCCGCCCAGCGGCCCGGCGGGCTGCTCGACGACGTCGTGGCGCGCTGGCAGGACACCGACCTCGGGGTGGAGGGTCGCGTGCTCGACGTCGTCACCGCGCCGGCGGGCGTGCTGTCGAGCGTCGGGGCCGAGGTCGATCCCACCGCTCCCGACACGGTGCAGCTCGCCGCCGACCTGGTCGCCACCATGCGGGTCTCCCCGGGCTGCGTGGGGCTGGCCGCGCCGCAGGTGGCCGTGGGGGCCCGGGTGTTCTGCGTCGACGTCAGCGACCACCCGAAGACGCGCACGCACCACGGCACCTTCGTGCTGTGCAACGCCGAGGTCGTCGGGTCCTCCCGCAACGAGAAGGCCCGCGAGGGCTGCATGTCGGTGCCGGACCTGACCGGCGAGGTGAAGCGGGCCTCCCGGCTGGTGGTGCGCGGCCGGCTGCCGGGCACCGGGGAGGAGGTCGAGGTCAGCGCCGAGGCGTTCGAGGCCCGCGCCCTGCAGCACGAGATCGACCACTGCGCCGGGCTGCTCTTCCTCGACCGGGTGGCCGGCGCGCACGCCGTGCACCCCCGCAAGACGTACCTTTAGCCCCGTCGGTCTCCTGAGCCCGACTCGTGGACGACGGGCCCCCGTAGCCCAACGGCAGAGGCAGAGGTCTTAAAAACCTCGCAGTGTGGGTTCGACCCCCACCGGGGGCACCACCCGGCAGGTCCCGCGACGGGTCCGGCCTGGGAGGATGCCCCGCATGCCTGACCTGATGACGCGCTGGGGCCGCGAGCTCGACGTCCACCACGTGCTCGCCGAGCACCCCCGGCCGCAGCTGGTCCGCGACAGCCATCTCAACCTCAACGGCCGGTGGGAGCACGCGTTCACCGCCGCGGACGCACCGGCCCCGTCGACGTACGACGGACCCATCGTGGTGCCGTTCTCGCCGGAGGCGCCGCTGTCGGGCGTCGGCCGGCAGCTCCGGCCCGACGAGCGGCTCTGGTACCGCCGGACCGTCACGCTGCCCGACGGGTTCGTGCGCGACCGGGTGCTGCTGCACTTCGGCGCCGTCGACCAGACCTGCACGGTGTGGCTCAACGACGTCGAGGTCGGGAGCAACGAGGGCGGCTACTGGGCCTTCCACCTCGACGTCACCGAGGCGCTGCGACCGGGGGAGAACACCCTGGTCGTGGCCGTGCGCGACCTCTCCGACGGCCACCAGCACGCCTCGGGCAAGCAGCGGCTGCAGCGCGGCAACATCTGGTACACCGCGCAGTCCGGGATCTGGCAGACGGTCTGGATGGAGTCGGTGCCGGCGACCTGGGTCGACCGCCTCACCCTCACCCCGCACCTGGCGGACAGCGAGCTCGAGGTCACCGTCCACGCCGCCGGGGTCACGGCCGCCCAGGGCGGTCCGGCCACGGCCCGGGTGGGCGTCGCCGGGCAGGAGGTCGAGGTGGCGGTGGGGGAGCCGACCCGCCTCGGCATCGACGACGTGCGCCCGTGGTCGCCCGAGGACCCCTACCTGTACGACGTCGCGGTCACCGTCGGCGACGACCGGGTGACGTCGTACGCCGGGATGCGGAGCGTCGGGATCACGACCGACGCCGACGGGACGCCACGGATCACCCTCAACGGCGAGCCCTACCTCCACCTCGGCGTGCTCGACCAGGGCTACTGGCCCGATGGCCTGATGACCGCGCCGTCGGACGAGGCGCTCGTGCACGACGTCGAGACGATGAAGCGGCTGGGCTTCACGATGGTGCGCAAGCACATCAAGATCGAGTCGATGCGGTTCTACCACCACTGCGACCGCCTCGGGATGCTCGTGTGGCAGGACGCGGTCAACGGCGGGGCGCCGTACCGCCGCCGCGCGGTCGCCAACGCCAAGCCGCGCCACTTCGACGACACCGAGCGCCGGCGTCCGCTCGGGCGCGAGGATGCGGCGGGGCGGGCACTGTTCGAGCGCGAGCTGGCACGCACGATCGACCAGCTGCACGACGTGGTGTCGATCGTGGTCTGGGTGCCGTTCAACGAGGGCTGGGGGCAGTTCGACGCCGCTCGCATCGCCGAGGAGACGGCGACCCGCGACCCCAGCCGGCTCGTGGACCACGCCAGCGGCTGGCACGACCAGGGTGCCGGCGACCTCTGGAGCCTGCACGTCTACCAGCAGGACGTCGCCGTGCCATCGCGGCCGTCAGCCGAGCGGCGGGCCTTCGTGCTCTCGGAGTACGGCGGGGTGTCGCTGATGGTCCCGGGCCACTCCTTCGACGAGCACCGGACCTTCGGCCACGGCACCAGCCGGACCGAGGAGGCGTGGCTCGACTCGTTCACCCGCCTGCACAGCGACCAGATCGCGACGGCCGTGAGCCAGGGTCTCGCCGCCACCGTCTACACGCAGCTCTCGGACGTGGAGGACGAGGTCAACGGCCTGTTGACCTACGACCGTGAGACCAGCAAGGCCCCCGAGGTGGCCATCCGCGCCGCCCTGGACGCGGTCCGGTCGGCCTACGACGCCGCCCGGGCCTGACGGGGCCCGGACGGGGACGGGCCGACGCCGAGTCCCCACCCCTGTGGAGGTTTCACCGGAACCTCGCCGTTTCCGGTTCCGCCCGTGGACGGTTCGTGGCAACGTGCGGCGGATGAACGCTCTCTCGGACCGCGCCCTCGTCGTCGTTCTCGCCGGCGCCACCGACCTCGTCGACCCCACGCTGTGCAGCGAGATCCGCAAGGCGGGGGCGCGCACCCTGCAGGTCAACGTCTCCGACGTGGCCACTCGCGCCGGTTTCAAGGTCGCCTCCCTCGACCCGCCGATCGACGCGGTCGTCACCGTCCGCGGGCACAGCGGTGAGGGCGAGGTGCGCCGGCTGGACGCCGACGCGGTCCACGCTGCGCTGTCCACGAGGGGACGGGTCGTGGGCGGCTGGTGGACCGAGGTCGAGGCTCCCGACGAGCCCGAGGAGACCCCGCAGGGCCAGCGGCTCGACGTGCTGGCCCAGGTCGCGCTGCTGCGACGCCCCTCGGCGGTCGGCGAGCAGGAGTGGATCGAGCGCTGGAAGGGCGAGCACACCCGGGTGGCGCAGGAGCACCAGGGCGCCGTCGCCCACGTCCAGCACCGCGTCCTCGAGGAGGCCTGGCCCGGCAGCCCCGACGTCGCGGCGGTGGTCGAGGAGCACTTTCCGATGGAGGCGGTCAGCGACCCGCACGCGTTCTTCGGCAGCGGCGGCGACCCCGACGAGCTGGAGCGCCGGATGTCGCGGATGGTGACCTCGATCGAGAGGCTCGGGGCCGACGACGGCCTGAGCCGCCTCGACGTGGTGCCGACCAGCCGCTACCGCTGGGTGTTCCCCCCGGTCGAGGACCTCACATCGAGGCCTTGAGCCTCTTCTTCTCCGCCTCGACGTCGAAGTCCGGCTCCGGCCACTCCAGGTCGAGGCTGCGCAGCGTCTCGAGCAGCACCTGCGCGACGGCGAGCTTGCGGTACCACTTCCGGTGCGCCGGTACGACGAGCCACGGGGCGACTGAGGTGTTGGTGCGCTCGAGAGCGATCTCGTAGGCCTCCTGGTAGGCGTCCCAGTGCTCCCGCTCGTCGATGTCGGCGGGGTTGTACTTCCAGTACTTCGTGGGGTCTTCGAGGCGGGCCATCAGCCGCTCGGCCTGCCGCTCCTTCGTCGCGTGCAGCATCACCTTGACCATCGTGACCCCGGAGTCGACCAGGCCGGCCTCGAAGTCGTTGATGGCGCCGTAGCGACGCTCGATCTCCTCCGGCTCCGCGAGCCCGTGCACCCGGGCGATGAGCACGTCCTCGTAGTGGGAGCGGTCGAAGACGCCGATCTTGCCCGCGCCGGGCAGCCTCTTCTCGACGCGCCACAGGAAGTCGTGCCGCTTCTCGGCCGCCGTGGGCGCCTTGAAGGAGGCGATGTCGAGCCCCTGCGGCTCCATCAGCCCGGCAGCGTCACGCACGATGCCGCCCTTGCCGCTGGTGTCCATGCCCTGCAGGACCAGCAGCACCCGGCGCTGGTCACCCTCGATGCCGCGGGCGAAGAGCCGCTCCTGGAGGTCGGCGAGCTCCACCCCGATCTCGAACAACGCCTCCTTGGCCGCCGCCTTGTCCTTCGACGACGAGCCGGGCCACTCCGGGGTGGCCTTCGTGTCGATGGTGCTCAGGTCGACGGGGCCGGGGTGCAGGCGCAGGGCCTGGGTGAATGCCATCGCCTCACCTTGTCACGTCGGGTGGACCGACGTCTCGGACCAGCGGAAACGACATCGGGCGGGGCTGCGCGCCCTTTCAGCATCGCCTCAGGTGTGCGCCCTACGATGAAAGGGCTCACCAGCCGACCGAGCACCAGGTCGCACGTCTTGCGAGGAGACATGATGCACAGCAGCAACCCCGTGTTCCGCCGCTCCGAGGGCTTCAACGGCCAGAGGTCCAGCACCCCCAGCGGGATCACCTACCCCGGGCAGGGAGCTCCGGCGTACGGCGCGAGCACCCAGCAGGCCCCCTCCTGGAGCGGCGCTCCAGCGTCCCAGCAGGGCGGGCAGTACGGCGACCAGTACGGGACCCCCTACGGCAGCCAGCACGACCAGGGCCGCATGACCATCGACTCCGTGGTGCAGAAGACCGGCCTGACGCTCGGCGTCGTGGCCGTCGTCGCGGCCGCGACCTGGATGCTCACCGGTGACTTCGGCACCGCGACGCCGCTGGAGCAGGAGCGCATCGCCGGCAACCTCTACCTGCTGTCGATGGTGGGCGCCTTCGTCGGCTTCGGTCTGGCGATGGTCAACTCGTTCAAGCGCGTGATCAGCCCCGCTCTCGTCCTGGCCTACGCGGTCTTCGAGGGCGTCTTCCTCGGCGCCTTCAGCAAGGTCATCGAGGCCAGCTTCGGTGACGCCAACGGAATGCCGGGCCTGGTGATCGGCGCGGTCATCGGCACCGCCGGTGCGGTCGTCGGCACGCTGGCGGCGTACAAGTTCTTCGACATCAAGGTGAGCGGCAAGTTCCGCACCTGGGTGGTCGCGGCAGGCTTCGGCTTCGTGGCGGTCTCGATGCTCGACGTCGTCCTGCGGCTGTTCAACGCCGAGATCGGCTTCAACGGCTTCGGCACCATGGGCCTGATCTCCAGCCTCCTCGGCCTCGGCCTGGGTGTGCTGTTCCTGATCCTCGACTTCGACTTCGTCGAGCGGGGCATCGCGGCCGGTCTGCCGGAGCGGGAGTCGTGGCGTGCCGCCTTCGGACTGACCGTCACCATCATCTGGATCTACATCGAGATGCTGCGGATCCTGGCGATCCTGCGCGGCAACGACTGACCCGCCTGCGCCCCACCACCAGACGGCCTGCTCGGCCCGAGAGCCCCCCGGCGTGACCCGGGGGGCTCTCGCTCGTTTTCCGAACATCGCTCACGGTCCTCCCTCCCAGGACGGCACGTCGGCGCCTCACGTCGGGGGACTGACAACGAGTGCGGGACGATCGTGCGCGTTCGGCGGACAGGTGCGGGAGCGGTTGCGTTGAATGAGCACCGGACGAGGACGGACGCCCTCCTGGCGTCGGTACTGCGAGGAGGCACCCCCATGCGTCGACCCACCACCGCACTGGCCGCCATCACCGCGACTGCCGCGACCGCCGTGACCGCCACCACCGCCGGCCTGCTGGCTTCGGCGCCGTCGGCTCCCGCCGCGGACCTCACCGGCAAGCGCACCGTCATGGTGGTCGGCAACAACTGGGACGGCACCGCGACCATCGTCGACGGCGATACCCGGCGCAAGCTCACCCGCATCGACATCGTGCCGGACCTCGACCAGGAGATGCGCGACATCCGCACCAGCCCGGACCGGCTGGCGTTCTACCTCGCCGTCCAGCAGGGGGTCGGGGAGGGCCACGACCAGTACGTCGACGATGCCTTCACCACGCGCAACGGCCGCTTCCTCGCCGTCTCCCGGCCCAGCCTGTCGGACGTGGTGTGGATCGACCTGCGCAAGGCCGCTGCGGGGGATCGCGACAGCATCGTCGCCGAGCGCCAGATGGACGGCTACCGCACCGACCACATGGGGGTCTCGCCGGACGGGCGCCGCCTGCTCGTCTCGGACTCGACCGAGCGCCAGGTGATCGAGTACAGCATGGTGGACGAGCGCCGCCCGGACGGCACCCGGATCCGGATGGGTCAGCGGCTGCGGGCCTTCGAGTCCGGCGACACCCCGCACGAGAACAACTACTCCGACGACGGCCGCCGCATCTTCCACGCCTCGATCGGCCGGGTCTACACCGCGCCCGACCAGGACTTCCCGACTCCGGTCCCCGACGACTTCGTGCACGACTCGGTCAAGGCCGACCGGTGGCTCGAGGTCGTCCGCAACCGCGACTTCGCGGTGGCCGAGCGGTGGGACATGGGCCTGGAGCTCGAGGAGGCCGGTCACCCGGACATGAGCAGCGCCGTGCGGCCCGTGGCCCTGAGCCCGGACGAGCAGACGATGTACCTCCAGGTGTCGTTCTTCCACGGCATCGTGGAATTCGCCCTGGACGAGCCCGACGTCGCCGGCAGCGCGGACTACGCGACCGGCCCGCTGGGCGGCGACACCGTGCCCGAGCCCGAGACCGGCCGGGTCACCCGCTTGATCCCGCTGCCGAACCTCGTCCCCGAGGTGCCGCGCGAGCAGTACGTCCTCGACTCGGCCCACCACGGGATCGCGATCAACGAGAGCGGCCGCAAGCTCTGCGTCTCCGGCACGATGTCGGACTACGCCGCGATCGTGGACCCCCGCACCGGGGAGCGCAAGCTCTTCCGCGGCCACGCGCGCTTCCTCGAGGGGCGGAAGTACAGCAAGCCCTACTGGGCCACCGAGGGTCCGGGCAACACCTGCTGGATGTCGATGAGCGGCAGCGACATGGTGACGATCATCGACTTCCGCACCGAGCGGGTGATCGGCGAGGTGGCCGTGGGCGACCACCCGCAGCGCGTCCGCGAGGGTCGCATCCGCGAGAGCATCGTCGCCACGTTCTGAGCAGAGCGTCAGGACTCGGCGGGCGCGTCGTTGGTCGGGTCCGCGGACGCGTGGTCGGCGGACCGGTCCTCGACGTCCTGCGGGGTCTCGACCTCGGTCTCGGGCTGGCGGCGCCGGCGGCGCAGCTGCACGAAGCGGCCGCGGGGCGCGCCGGCGGGCTTGGCGGTGTCGTCGGCCGGCTCGACCGAGGCCCCCGGGTGCCTCGCGGCCTCGAGCACGGCGATGTCGATGGGCAGCAGGGCCTCGCCGCGGTCGTACTCCGGCAGCTCGTCCTCCGCCGGCGCCAGGTCGAGCGCCGCCAGCACCGTCGGCAGCACCGCCGAGGACATGCGCGCGTAGCCGGCGGCCGAGGGGTGGAAGCGGTCGGGACCGAACAGCAGGTCCGAGAGTCGTTGGAACTCCGAGCTCAGCACCGAGGCGAGGGCCACGGCGCGACCGCCGTGCTCGACCACGGCGGTGGCCTGGGCCGCAGCCAGACGCCGCGACCAGACGCGGGCCACCTGCTTGAGGGGCGGCGCCAGCGGCTCGAGGGTGCCCAGGTCGGGGCAGGTGGCCACGACGACCTCGACGCCGGCCTCGCGGAGCCTGCGGACCTGCGCGGTCAGGTTGCGCACCGAGGTGCGCACCGTGACGGCGTGCGTGACGTCGTTGCCGCCGATGAAGACGACCGCGACGTGGGGCTCCAGCGGGAGGACCCGGTCGACCTGGCCGGCCAGGTCCTTGGTCTGCGCCCCGACCGTGGCGACCGAGGTCAGGTAGACCCGGCGGTCGGCGGCGTCTGCCACGCCGGAGGCCAGGTAGGCGCCGGGGGTCTCCTCGACGGTGTCCACGCCGTAGCCGGCAGCCGAGGAGTCGCCGATGAGAGCGACGGTGAGCGCCGGCCCGGGACGGCCGTGGCCGTACCAGCCGGAGGGGGCCGGGGGATCGCCGTCGGCGTCGCCGATGGCCCGCCGCGCCAGCTTCGCCTCGGCCAGCAGGAGCCCGTAGACCGAGGTGCCCACCAGGGACAGTCCGCCCCCGCCGTACGCCGCGATGCGCCTGGCTGCTCCTCCTCGTCCGGCTGTGGTCACGGCGTCACTGTACAAACGCTCCTGCGGGCGTCGGGTGGCTGCCCACCGAGGGCCCGGGCGATTAGCGCCCGCGGGGTGTTGTCGCCTAGACTCGTACGTCGGCCCAACATGGGTCCGTCTCGTGCTGCCTCGCGGCTGCCCCTTGTCTTCGTCCTCGTGGCGGTGTCTCACCGGGGAAGAGGTGCACAGGACGGTGCCATGAGGTCCACCCGGGGAGCGTGATCCTACGCCTCGCCGGGGCGGTTCGCGGGCCACCCGAGAGATCGATCCCACCCCCACGACAGATTGCGGAGGACATGCCGAAGAAGGAAGGCGTCATCGAGATGGAGGGCACCATCGTGGAAGCCCTCCCGAACGCGATGTTCCGAGTCGAGCTGAGCAACGGCCACAAGGTCCTGGCTCACATCAGCGGCAAGATGCGGCAGCACTACATCCGCATCCTTCCCCAGGACCGGGTCGTCGTCGAGCTGTCGCCCTACGACCTGACGCGTGGCCGGATCGTCTACCGGTACAAGTAGCACCCCGCGCGGGAGCCCGGCTCCCGCGGGCCCGGGCCAGCCCCGGGGACTGTCCAGCCGACAAAGAACAGGACTGCACCGTGAAGGTCAACCCGAGCGTCAAGCCGATCTGTGACAAGTGCAAGGTGATCCGTCGCCACGGCCGCGTCATGGTGATCTGCGAGAACCCTCGCCACAAGCAGCGTCAGGGTTAGGTCGCGTCAGCGACCAAGGTCGAGCAGTCCGAGCCGCCAGGCGAGGACGTCGTCGAGACCCTGATGCGCGAAGCACCATCGCACCACAACTGAACACCCCACAACGTGATCGCTAGCCGGGCCCAGGCCCGGCGAAGACACCTCCGGAGCAGTGGCCGGAGCCCGCCGTGGCAGGCGGGACGCGACACGACAGAAACCACCGCGACGTACAGGAGGACCCGAGGTCCTCCGAGAAAGGGCCACTCATGGCACGCCTCGTCGGTGTTGACCTCCCGCGCGACAAGCGCATCGAGGTCGCACTCACCTACATCTACGGCATCGGCCGTACCCGCGCCCAGCAGCTGCTCACCGACACCGGTGTCAGCCCGGACACCCGTGTCCACGCGCTGGGCGAGGAGGAGCTGGTGAAGCTCCGCGACGCGATCGAAGCGAACTTCAAGATCGAAGGTGACCTCCGTCGCGAGGTCCAGGCGGACATCCGCCGCAAGATCGAGATCGGTAGCTACCAGGGCCGCCGCCACCGGATGAACCTCCCGGTCCGCGGTCAGCGCACCAAGACCAACGCGCGTACCCGCAAGGGTCCCAAGCGCACCGTCGCAGGCAAGAAGAAGGCCAAGTGACGGCTCTCGTCAGGCTCGCTCGTCGAGCTCTGTCGGGCCTCACCGGCTGACTTCCATCCCAGACTTTCACCAGCAACTCAGGAGATAACGAATGCCTCCCAAGGGCCGTCAGGCCGGCGCCAAGAAGGTGCGCCGCAAGGAGAAGAAGAACGTCGCTCAGGGCGAAGCCCACATCAAGAGCACGTTCAACAACACGATCGTGACGATCACCGACCCCAGCGGTGCGGTGATCTCGTGGGCCTCGGCCGGCACCGTCGGCTTCAAGGGCTCGCGCAAGTCCACCCCGTTCGCGGCGCAGATGGCTGCCGAGGCAGCGGGTCGTCGGGCGATGGAGCACGGCATGAAGAAGATCGACGTCTTCGTCAAGGGCCCGGGCTCGGGCCGCGAGACGGCGATCCGCTCGCTGGGTGCGATCGGCCTCGAGGTCGGCACGATCCAGGACGTCACGCCCACCCCGCACAACGGATGCCGGCCGCCCAAGCGCCGTCGCGTCTGACCCGCCGACTCAAGAAACTAGGAGACATCTGACATGGCCCGTTACACCGGCCCCATGACCAAGAAGTCCCGTCGACTCGGTGTTGACCTGGTCGGCGGCGACATGGCGTTCGAGCGCCGCCCCTTCCCGCCCGGCCAGCACGGCCGCGGGCGGATCAAGGAGTCCGAGTACCTCCTGCAGCTCCGGGAGAAGCAGAAGGCTCGCGTCACCTACGGCATCCTCGAGAAGCAGTTCGTGCGCTACTACCACGAGGCCTCGCGGCGTCCCGGCAAGACCGGTGACAACCTGCTGCAGATGCTGGAGTGCCGCCTGGACAACGTGGTCTACCGCGCCGGCTTCGCCCGCACCCGTCGCCACGCGCGCCAGCTGGTCAACCACGGCCACTTCCTGGTCAACGGCAAGAAGGTCGACATCCCGTCGTTCCAGGTCACGCAGTACGACGTCGTCGACGTTCGCGAGAAGTCGCTCGAGATGACCCCGTTCATCGTGGCCCGCGAGACCTTCGGCGAGCGCCTCGTCCCGGGTTGGATGGACGTCGTCATCGACCGCATGCGGGTCCTGGTGCACCAGCTCCCCGTGCGCGCGCAGATCGAGCTGCCCGTCCAGGAGCAGCTCATCGTCGAGTACTACTCCAAGAAGTGAACCCCCGGGGGGCTCCGCCCCCCGGGATCCCCCCGCCTGGCTCGCCATCCTGCGCCAGGCACCTTTGAGATCAGGGCCCGACAAATAGCGGTCGACCCTGGGAAGGACACATTCCGTGCTCATCGCACAGCGCCCCACCCTCTCCGAAGAGGTCGTCGACGAGTTCCGCTCGAAGTTCATCATCGAGCCGCTCGAGCCCGGCTTCGGCTACACGCTCGGCAACTCGCTCCGCCGCACCCTGCTCTCCTCGATCCCCGGTGCCTCGGTCACGAGCATCAAGATCGACAACGTCCTCCACGAGTTCTCCACCATCGAGGGGGTCAAGGAGGACGTCACCGAGGTCATCTTGAACCTGAAGGACCTCGTCGTCTCCTCCGAGCAGGACGAGCCCGTCACCATGTACCTGCGCAAGCAGGGCCCCGGTGACGTCACCGCCGCCGACATCGCGCCCCCGGCCGGTGTCGAGGTGCACACGCCCGACCTGAAGATCGCCACCCTCAACGACAACGGCAAGCTCGAGATGGAGCTCGTCGTCGAGCGAGGTCGCGGCTACGTCAGCTCGGCGCAGAACAAGGGCCTGGACAACGAGATCGGCCGCATGCCGGTCGACTCGATCTACAGCCCCGTTCTCAAGGTGACCTACAAGGTCGAGGCCACCCGAGTCGAGCAGCGCACCGACTTCGACAAGCTCATCATCGACGTCGAGACCAAGCGCTCGATGCGTCCGCGCGACGCGATCGCCTCGGCCGGCAAGACCCTCGTCGAGCTGTTCGGCCTGGCTCGTGAGCTCAACGTCGAGGCCGAGGGCATCGACATCGGTCCCTCGCCGGTCGACGAGCAGCTCGCGGCCGACCTGGCGCTGCCGGTGGAGGACCTCAACCTCACCGTCCGCTCCTACAACTGCCTCAAGCGCGAGGGCATCCACACCGTGGGTGAGCTCATCTCGCGCTCGGAGCAGGACCTGCTCGACATCCGCAACTTCGGTGCCAAGTCGATCGACGAGGTCAAGCTCAAGCTGCACGAGATGGGTCTGTCTCTCAAGGACAGCGCCCCTGGTTTCGACCCCTCGCTCGCCCTGGCCTCCTACGAGGACGACGACGACTCGTTCGTCGAGGACGAGCAGTACTGACCTGATCGGGTGGGTGCCGAGCCTGAGGCGCCCACCCGCACACCTCCTACCCGGGTACCTGGTACGGCTCGGGAGAATCGAGAAGCACCATGCCCACCCCCAAGAAGGGCTACCGCCTCGGCGGGTCGTCCTCGCACCAGAAGGCCATCCTCAACAACCTGGCCACCTCGCTCTTCGAGCACGGTCGCATCACCACCACCGAGGCGAAGGCGCGCATGCTGCGCCCCTTCGCGGAGCGGCTGATCACCAAGGCCAAGAAGGGTGACCTCCACAACCGTCGCATCGTGCTGCGTGCGGTCAAGGACAAGGGCGTGGTGCACACGCTCTTCACCGAGATCGGCCCGCAGTTCGCCGACCGCCCCGGTGGCTACACCCGCATCACCAAGATCGGCCCCCGCAAGGGTGACAACGCCCCCATGGCGGTCATCGAGCTGGTGAACGAGCCCTACGCCCCCAAGGCGACCTCGGGCTCGAAGGCCTCGACCACCACGAGCGCCCCCGCCGCGGCCCCGGCCGTCGACGAGGCCCCGGCCGAGGACACCACGGTGGAGACGACCGAGGAGACCACCGAGGAGACGACCGAGCAGACGACCGAGGAGACCGCTCCCCAGGAGACGGTCGCCGAGGACGCGCTCGTCGGCACCGCCGTCGAGGAGTCCGCTGCGGACCCGACCGACGGGGCCGACGGGGCCGACGCCACCGAGGCTGACGCCTCCGAGGACGACGCCAAGGCCTGACACCGGCCTCGCACCACGCACCGAAGGCCCGCTCCCCTCACCGGGGGCGGGCCTTCGTCGTTCGTCGTGGGTTCGAGCGGTCAGCGGGGCTCGGGGGTCGTCCCGCACGACGACGACCGTGTCGGGGGCTGGTGCAGCTCGAGCCGCAGCAACCGGCCCGCGAGCGCCACGGCGGGCCCGAGGGCCACGATCACCGCGACGGTGCCGGGGCCGATGGCCGCTCCGAGCTGCCACCCGGCGACCGCACTGAGCAGCTGGAGCGCGCTGTAGCTCCGGGCGAACGGCAGCGGCGGGTCCCAGGCCAGGGCCGCGGCCTCCATGGGACCGGCGCCGAGGTGGCTGTCGAGGTACAGCGCGATCCCGACGGCCAGCACCGGGAAGGCCGCGAGCAGCATGAGGCCGCGCTCGACCGGACCGGAGGGGTCGAGCCGCTCGAGCAGGGGCAGCAGCACCGTGACCGTGGCGCCCACGACGACCACCTGCACGATCGTGCCTATCCCGGGGCGCACCCCGCGCAGCCAGGCCGCCGCGAGGAACGTGGCACTGACGGCGGCGTTGGCCAGCATGAAGGACCAGCCGGCTGCGTCGGCCAGGCCACTGACCAGCGAGGAGAAACCGTCGGACCCCAGCCGTGGGGTCAGCAGCAGGGCGACGCCGGCGCCGAGGACGACGCACCCGCCGACGAGCTGGACGAGTCGGCGCGCGGTCACGTGCCGAGGATAGGCGTGCGCGGGCGCGGAGGCCGATCGGCAGGAGGGGTGTGCGCGGAGGCCTCGCGGTGCAGGATGTGACCATGAGCACATTCGTCTACGACTTCGCCGAGGGCAACAAGGACCAGAAGGAGCTCCTGGGGGGCAAGGGCGCCAACCTGGCCGAGATGACGAACCTCGGCCTGCCGGTCCCGCCCGGGTTCACCATCACCACCGAGGCCTGCCGGGCCTACCTCGCCGCGGAGGAGAACCGCGACCACGAGACCCCGGGCGACGGCGGTGCCCACGGCACCCTGCCCGAAGGGCTGGCCGACGAGATCACCGAGCACCTCGAGCGGCTCGAGGAGTCGATGGGCAAGAAGCTCGGCCAGGCCGACGACCCGCTGCTGGTGTCCGTGCGCTCCGGGGCCGCGGCGTCGATGCCCGGGATGATGGAGACGGTGCTCAACGTCGGGCTCAACGACGAGTCGGTGCAGGGCCTGGCGCGCCAGTCCGACAGCGAGAGGTTCGCCTGGGACTCCTACCGGCGCCTGCTGTCGATGTTCGGTCGCACGGTGCTCGGCATCGACGGCGACCTGTTCGAGGAGGCCCTGGAGCAGCGCAAGGACAGGGCGGGGGTCGAGGCCGACCTCGGGCTGGACGCGGAGGACCTGCAGGGACTGGTGCTTGGCTACCAGGAGATCATCGAGAAGCAGAGCGGGCGGCCGTTCCCCCAGGACCCGCGTGAGCAGCTCGACCTCGCCGTGCTGGCGGTCTTCGGGTCCTGGAACACCGAGCGCGCGATCCTCTACCGCCGCCAGGAGCGGATCCCCTCCGACCTCGGCACCGCGGTGAACATCTGCTCGATGGTCTTCGGCAACCTCGGCGACGACTCCGGCACCGGCGTGGCCTTCACCCGCGACCCCGCCTCCGGCGCGCAAGGCATCTACGGCGACTACCTGCAGAACGCACAGGGCGAGGACGTGGTCGCAGGGATCCGCAACACCGTCCCGCTGGCCGATCTCGAGGGCATCGACAAGACCTCCTACGACGAGCTGCTGGGCATCATGCAACGGCTCGAGGAGCACTACCTGGACCTGTGCGACATCGAGTTCACCATCGAGCGCGGCAAGCTGTGGATGCTGCAGACCCGCGTCGGAAAGCGGACGCCGGGCGCAGCCTTCCGGATCGCCGGCCAGCTCGTCGACCAGGGCCTCATCGATCTCGACGAGGCGCTGCACCGGGTCACCGGCGCCCAGCTCGCCCAGCTGATGTTCCCGCAGTTCGACCCCTCCGCCGACCGCGAGCTGCTGACCAAGGGCATGAACGCCTCGCCGGGGGCAGCGGTCGGCAAGGCGGTCTTCGACTCCGAGACCGCGGTGGAGTGGGCCGAGCGGGGAGAGCAGGTGATCCTGGTCCGTCGCGAGACCACCCCCGACGACCTGCACGGCATGGTCGCCGCGACGGGTGTGCTGACGTCGCGGGGCGGCAAGACCTCGCACGCCGCGGTGGTGGCGCGGGGCATGGGCCGGACCTGCGTCTGCGGTGCCGACGCCCTCGACGTCGACGTCCGGGCCGGCAACTTCACCGCCCCCGACGGAGCGGTCATCGAGGAGGGCGACGAGATCTCCATCGACGGCACGACCGGTGAGGTGTTCCGCGGCAGCGTGCCGGTCATGGACTCCGCGGTCGTGCGTTGGTTCGAGGGCGACGCCGACGCCGACGAGGACGACCTGGTGGCCGCTGTGGCCCGGCTCATGGAGCACGCCGACGGCGTGCGCCGGCTGGGGGTGCGCGCCAACGCCGACAATCCCGCGGACGCAGCGCGGTCGCGGCGGTTCGGAGCGCAGGGCATCGGCCTGTGCCGCACCGAGCACATGTTCCTCGGCGAGCGGCGCGAGCTGGTGGAGCACCTGATCCTGGCCCGCAGCGACGACGAGCGCGACGAGGCGCTCGCAGCCCTGCTGCCGTACCAGCGTGACGACTTCACGGGCATCCTCGAGGCCATGGACGGGCTGCCGGTCACGATCCGGCTGCTGGACCCGCCGCTGCACGAGTTCCTCCCGGGGCTGACCGAGCTGTCGATGAAGGTGGCCGTCGCCGACGCCACCGGACGGCCCAGCAAGCGCGACGCCCGGCTGCTGACCGCGGTGAAGCGGATGCACGAGGAGAACCCGATGCTGGGGCTGCGCGGTGTCCGCCTCGGCATCGTCATCCCCGGGCTGTTCACCATGCAGGCCCGTGCCATCCTCGAGGCCGCGGCCGCCCGCACGAAGGCTGGCGGGGACCCGCAGCCCGAGATCATGATCCCGCTGGTGGCGGCCGTGCAGGAGCTCGAGCTGGTCAGGACCGACATCGTCGCTGTGGCCCGCGAGGTCGAGGAGGAGACCGGGGTGGAGCTGGCCTTCAAGGTCGGCACCATGATCGAGCTGCCGCGGGCGGCCATGACCGCCGACGAGATCGCCGAGGCTGCGGAGTTCTTCTCGTTCGGCACCAACGACCTGACCCAGATGACGTGGGGGTTCTCCCGCGACGACGTGGAGGCGGCGTTCTTCTCGCAGTACCTCGAGAGGGGCATCTTCGGGGTCAGCCCCTTCGAGTCCCTCGACCAGACCGGGGTGGGCGCGCTGGTGGAGCAGGCCGTCGAGCGCGGCCGCTCGACCCGTCCCGACCTCCACCTCGGCGTCTGCGGCGAGCACGGCGGCGACCCAGACTCGATCCACTTCTTCGAGTCCGTCGGCCTGGACTACGTCTCCTGCTCCCCGTTCCGGGTGCCGGTGGCGCGCCTGGAGGCCGGACGGGCGGTCGCCGACCGGGCGGCAGCCGGGGACTGAGGCCCGGCTCTCGCCTGGGATGATGGGCCGGTGCGCATCCGACTCGACCTGGCCTACGCCGGGGGTGGCTTCCACGGCTGGGCCCGGCAACCGGGTCTGCGCACGGTCCAGGGCGACCTCGAGACCGCGCTGACCACGGTGCTGCGCCGGCGCGACCCCGGCGGGGTCGAGGTGACGTGCGCGGGCCGCACCGACACTGGCGTCCACGCCCGCGGCCAGGTCGTCCACCTCGACACCTCGTCCGACGAGCTCACCGCCGCCGCCGGCCGCGCGGGGGCCCCGCCGGTCGAGGCGCTGGTGCGGCGCCTCAACGGGCTGCTGGCCGACGACGTGGTCGTCCGGTCCGGACGGATCGCCGCCGAGGGCTTCGACGCCCGGTTCGGGGCGCTGTGGCGGCGCTACGTCTACCGCGTCGCGGACCGGCCCGACCTCGTCGACCCGATCACCCGCGGGCACGTGCTCCACTGGCCCCGGGCTCTCGACCTGGCCGCCATGAACGACGCCTCGGCCGGCCTGCTGGGCGAGCACGACTTCGCGGCGTACTGCCGACGACGGGAGGGCGCCACCACCGTCCGCGCGCTGCTGGACCTCGCGTGGCAGCGCGACGGCGCCGGACTGGCGACGGCGACCGTCCGGGCGGACGCCTTCTGCCACAGCATGGTGCGCGCCCTCGTCGGCGCGCTGCTCGCGGTCGGGGAGGGAAAGCGTGCGACCACCTGGCCCGCCGCGGTGCTGGCCGCCGAGGTGCGCGACCCCGCGGTGCTGGTCGTCCCGGCCCACGGCCTGTGCCTGGAGGAGGTCGCCTACCCGCCCGACGACGAGCTGGCGGGGCGGGCGCAGGAGACGAGGACGGTGCGGACCCGTGGATGAGCACTACTTCACCGCCGACCCCTCGGCGCCCTTCCCCCGGACCACGGCGGAGAGCGAGGTGTGGGGCCGGACCATGCGCATGGTCACCGGCGGCGGCGTGTTCTCGCACGGTCGCCTCGACCTGGGCACGGGCGTGCTGTTCCGCACCACGCCGCCCCCCTCGGAGGGCACGACCTACCTCGACCTGGGTTGCGGGTACGGCGTGATCGCGACCGCACTGGCGCTGGCCTGTCCGGAGTCGACCGTGTGGGCCGTCGACGTCAACCGGCGCGCCCTGCTGCTGACCACGGAGAACGTCGTCATCGCAGGCGTCGAGGAACGGGTGCGCATCGCCGAGCCCGACCAGGTGCCACCCGGACTGGAGGTCGACGAGATCTGGTCCAACCCGCCGATCCGGATCGGCAAGGAGGCGCTGCACGCCCTGCTGCTGCAGTGGCTTCCGCGGCTCCGCCCGGGCGGCCGGGCGGTGCTGGTCGTGGGCAAGAACCTCGGGGCCGACTCGCTGCAGCGGTGGTTGGGCGACCAGGGGTGGCCCGCGACCCGGCTGGCCAGCGCCAAGGGGTTCCGCGTGCTGGAGGCCCGGCGTGCGGAGCAGGCCGGCTCACCGGAGGCCTGAGGGGCGCCGGTCGACCGCAACGTTCGGGCTCGCGGTCAGGCGGGCCGGCCGACGGCCCGACCCACGGGCTCGCCGGGCTTCCCGGGCCGCGAGACGTCGACGGTGTCGCCGGGCCTGACGGTGCCTCCCTGCACGACGCGGGCGTTCAGCCCCCGCAGCCGCAGGGGGCGCCCGGTCCGGCCGTTGACGAAGCGCATGGCCTCCGCGCCGAAGCGGTCGACGAACTTCGCGCAGCCGGTGTGGGGCAGCTCGGTCACCTCGATGACGGCGTCGCCGATCGCCAGTCTCGTCCCGGCGGGGAGGTTCGCCTCGGACAGGTCGAGGTCGAGGTAGAGCTGGTCGCCGGCCATCGCCATCCGCTCCCGACCGTCGGCCACGATCTCGGCGACGCGGGCGTTCATGACGTTGAGCTGCATGTCGGGGTGGGCCGAGCCGTCGGGGGTGCGCTTGCTGCCGCGCTCGAGCCAGGTGTCGCCGACGAGCCCCACCGTCACGTCCAGGACGCCCTCGGCCAGCAGCTCGCGCTCACCCACCCCGCCGCGGCGTACGACGAGCTCGAGGGTGCCGTCGTCGGTGGGGGAGGCACGCAGGTGCTCCAGCGACGCCGCCAGCTCCTCGGCTCCCAGGTGCCGAGGCCGTGTCAGCGCCTGCGTCGGGTCGTGAGAGGACATGCGGAGGATGGTGCCACGGCGCCCGCGATCCACGACAGTCGGTTTGCCGGTGCGGCATGCTGGCCGGACACGCCCGTCCGTCGCTGGCAGGGAGCCCGGTGTCCGACTTCGAGGAGTACGTCGCGGGTCGTGGCCCTGCCCTCGTGGCCTTCGCCGTGGCGGTGACCGGCCGCGACGACGAGGCGCTGCGTCTGGCCCAGAACGCACTCGGTCGTGCCCTGGCCGGGTGGCAGGGTCTGGTCCACGACGAGGACCCTGACGCGCACCTGCGCCGGGACGTGGTGGCCGAGGCCGCCCGACATGGACGCGGTCCGCGCTGGGGTGGTCCCGCCCGCGCCTCCGGCGGCGCCCGCGCCGGGCAGGCGCAGTGGCAGGCACAGTGGGAGGGGCAGTGGCAGGCGCCGTGGGACGGGTTGCCGGTCCTCACCCGGGCCGTGCTGGTGCTCCGGCTGCTCGAGGACCGGTCCTGGGCCGAGGTCGCCTGGGTGACCGACCTGCCGGAGCGCTCCGCCCGCCGGCGGGCGGAGCAGGGCCAGGCAGCCGTGGGCGGCGACGCAGCGACCCTGACCGCCGCGTTGCGCGCACGGACCGCGGCCGTCGACCCCTTGCCCGTCGAGCTGTCCTCCCGCGCCGCGCGGGTCAGCACCCGCCACCGCGAACGGGCCGTGCGCCGGGTCGCGCTGGCGACGCTGCTGGCCGCGGTGGGGGTCCCGCTCGTGGTGTCGCTGTGGCCGGCGGCCACGGGCGGTCTCGACCTCGACCCCTCGCCTGACGACAGCACCCTCGAGGAGGTGCTCCCCGACGGCTTCCGGACCGAGAGCTGGCGCGGCGTCGAGCTCGGCGTGCCCGACGACTGGGGGCACGGCCCGCTCGCAGGCTGGTGCCTCGACGACGACCTGCCCACGCCCCGCGTGGAACGAGCGAGACCTGGCGGGGGCGCGACCTGCGACCCGGCCCTGGCGCCGGGGGTGCAGTTCCGGCTCGACGGTGACCCTGCCCCGGACGTGCCCGACGACCTCGCGGTGGGGGAGCGGACGCTGGACGGCCGGGTGGTGCTGGTCGCGACGCCGGACCCCGACCTCACCGACCAGGTGCTGGCCACGGCGCGCAGCGTCGAGCGCACCGACTCGGCCGGCTGTGCGGTGCAGCGCGCCATACCTCGGGCCGGCAAGAACTTCCCGGCCGTGGAGCCGGGCTCCGTCGCGCTGTCCGTGTGTCGCTACGAGGTCGGCGTCAGCGGGCCGAACCTGGTGCAGTCCGAGCGGCTCAGCGTCATCGACTCCCTCGACGCTCGCGCGGCGGTCGACGCTGCGCCGACCGTCGTCGCGCCACAGGGCTGCCTCGACGGGCCGGGGGAGGAGGCAGTGGTGCTCGCCACCGCGGAGGGAGACCTGGCCTGGATCCACCTCGGGCGCTGCCAGGGCCTCGACGACGAGGCCACCCACCTGCTGAGCCAGGACGTGCTGTTCTGGGCGCTCAGCCCGGGGTGGGACGGGCCGCGGCAGGACCTGCCGCTCCCCGTCGACCTGCGCGCACGGCCCGCCACCTGACACCAGCCCCTGATCGCCCGCCCGCGAAACCGGGTCGCCAGCGGGCGGCCGCCTCGGGGAGACTGGAGGCATGGGCCATGTCGACGTCGCCGGGATCCGGTACGAGCTGCCCGACGGGCGGGTGCTGCTCGACGACGTCTCCTTCCGTGTCGGGGAGGGGGCCAAGGTGGCGCTGGTCGGCGCCAACGGTGCCGGCAAGACCACCCTGCTCCGGATCGTCACCGGTGAGCTCACGCCCCACGAGGGGGCGGTGACGCGGTCGGGCGGTCTGGGCGTGATGCGCCAGATGGTGGGGAGCGGCAGCACCACCGTGCGCGAGCTCCTGCTCTCGGTCTCGCCCGAGCGGGTGCGGCAGGCAGCGGCGGACGTCGAGCGCTGGGAGCTCGCCCTCATGGACACCGACGACGAGCGCACCCAGATGAGGTACGCCGGTGCCCTCGCCGAGTGGGGCGACGCGGGCGGCTACGACCTCGAGGTGGCGTGGGACGTCTGCTGCACCGCCGCGCTCGGAGCGCCGTACGAGCGCGTGAAGTACCGCGACCTCGCCGCGCTGTCGGGGGGTGAGCAGAAGCGCCTCGTGCTGGAGTTCCTGCTGGCCGGACCCGACGAGGTGCTGCTCCTCGACGAGCCGGACAACTTCCTCGACGTCCCCGGCAAGGTCTGGCTCGAGCAACGCATCCGGGAGTCGGCCAAGACCATCCTCTTCATCAGCCACGACCGCGAGCTGCTCGACAACACCGCGACCCGTGTGGTCACGGTCGAGCTCGGTGCGGCCGGGAACAGCGTGTGGACCCACCCCGGCGGCTTCGCGTCGTACCACGAGGCGCGACGCAACCGCTTCGCGCGCTTCGAGGAGCTGCGGCGGCGCTGGGACGAGGAGCACGCCAAGCTGAAGGCCCTGGTGCTGCGCTACAAGATCAAGGCGGAGTACAACGACGGGCTCGCCTCGCAGTACCGCGCCGCCCAGACGCGGCTGCGCAAGTTCCTGGAGCTCGGGCCGCCCACCGGGCAGCCGCGCGAGCAGCAGGTCAGCATGCGGCTCACCGGCGGCCGGACCGGCAAGCGCGCCGTGGTCTGCGAGCAGCTGCATCTGTGGCTCCCCCCGAGCAGTGAGCGCAGCGAACGTGTCGAGATGCCTGCATCGAGCAGTGAGCGCAGCGAACGTGTCGAGATGATGAAGCCCTTCGACCTCGAGGTCTGGTACGGCGAGCGCGTGGCCGTGCTCGGCTCCAACGGCTCGGGCAAGTCGCACTTCCTGCGACTGCTGGCCGCCGGGGGCTCCGACCCCGACGTCGAACACCGGCCCGTGGGGGTCTCGACGCGCTCGACCGACCTGCTCGTCGACCCGGTGCATCACCAGGGCCGGGCCCGTCTCGGCGCACGGGTCCGTCCGGGCTGGTTCGTGCAGACCCACGCCCACCCCGAGCTGGTGGGACGGACGCTGCTGGAGATCCTGCACCGCGGTGACGACCACCGCGCCGGGATGCCGCGCGAGCAGGCCTCACGGGTGCTCGACCGCTACGAGCTGGCGCACGCCGCCGAGCAGAGGTTCGAGTCCTTGTCAGGGGGACAACAAGCGCGTTTCCAGATCCTGATGCTCGAGCTGTCGGGAGCGACCCTGCTGCTCCTCGACGAGCCGACCGACAACCTCGACGTCGAGTCGGCCGAGGCGCTCGAGGAGGGGCTCGAGGCGTTCGCAGGCACGGTGCTGGCGGTCACCCACGACCGGTGGTTCGCCCGCGGCTTCGACCGCTTCGTCGTCTTCGGCAGCGACGGCTCGGTCTACGAGTCCGGCGAGCCGGTCTGGGACGAGCGACGCGTCGAGCGCGCCCGCTGATCCGGGATCGACGTACGCCGGCGGGTGAGCGGGCGGCGGGCAGGACCCTGGGCGCGTTCGACCCAGGCAGCGAAAGGGTGAGGACTGGTCATGCCCACCAGGAGCGTCCGGAGGGGGCGCTGATACCGAGGTCCAGACCGCCGCGAGGGACACCGTTCAGAGGAACTCGACGGGGTCGAACTCCGCGATCGGGATGATCCGGACGCGAGGCAGGCGGCTGGTGAAGGCGCGCACGTCGTGCTCGAGGTCGAACAGCCGCAGCCCGCGGGCGGCCAGCGCGGTGAACTGGTGGTTGCGGAACTCGTCGAAGCCGATGAGGGAGACCCGGCGGTCTCCGCCGAGCAGCTGGGAGACGTGGTCGGCGAAGTCGCCGTCGTTGCTGACCAGGACGACATCGGCCTCGCGGCTCCTGATCTCCTCCAGCGTGCGCTGGATGGCGATGTCGACGACCTTCTCCTCGCCGTCGCCTCGCAGCGGGACCGGCCGGTAGTCCATCGCCATCAGGGCCTGGACGAACGACATCGGCAGCTCGGAGGTCACCGCCAGGAAGAACAGTCCCTGGGTGTGGCCGCGGGAGCCCTCGGCGACGAACTGCAGCAGCCGCTCCCAGCGCGGCCGCTCAGACGGCTGGGGGCGGCGACCCAGGATCGAGGCGCCCAAGGTCGCGTCGATGTTCTCGCCGTCGACGAGGACGTACGTAGGGCGCGACCCGGGCTCGGTCGAGCGGTCGTCGGAGATGTTCACGACCACCTCACCGGCCCGGGCACGGCTTCAGGCCCAGCGCTCGGAGGCGGGGACGAAGTCCAGTCCTCGGTCACCGGTGTAGATCTGCTTGGGACGGGCGATCTTCTGGTCCGTGTCCTGCACCAGCTCCAACCACTGCGCCAGCCAGCCCGGCGTGCGCCCGATGGCGAACAGCACGGTGAACATCTCGGGCGGGAACTGGAAGGCCTCGTAGATCAGGCCGGAGTAGAAGTCGACGTTGGGGTAGAGCTTGCGCTTGACGAAGTACTCGTCCTCCAGCGCGATCTTCTCCAGCTCCTGGGCGATCTCGAGCAGCGGGTTGACCCCGGTGACCTCGAAGACGTCGTCGCAGGCCTTCTTGATGATCTTGGCGCGCGGGTCGTAGTTCTTGTAGACCCGGTGGCCGAAGCCCATCAGCTTCTCGTTGCCGTCCTTCACGCCCTGGATGAAGTCCGGGATGTTCTCCTTCGAGCCGATCCGGCGCAGCATCCGCAGCACGGCCTCGTTGGCGCCACCGTGCAGCGGCCCGTAGAGGGCGGCGATACCGGCGGCCACGGCCGAGTAGGGGTCGACCTGGGAGGAGCCGACCGAGCGGACCGCGTTGGTCGAGCAGTTCTGCTCGTGGTCGGCGTGCAGGATGAACAGCACGTCGAGGGCCTTGACCAGGCGCGGGTCGGCCTCGAACGTCGACTCGCTCATCTTGAAGAGCATCGAGAGGAAGTTCGCGGTGTAGCCCAGGTCGTTGTCCGGGTAGACGTAGGGCTTTCCCTGCGCGTGGCGGAAGGCCCAGGCCCCCAGCGTCGGCGTCTTGGCGATCATGCGGACGATCTGGAGGTGGCGGTTGTCGGCGTCGCTGATCTTGCTGGCGTCCGGGTAGAACGTCGACAGCGCGCCGGTGGACGCCATCAGCATGCCCATCGGGTGCGCGTCGTAGCGGAAACCCTGCATGAACGTCTTCACGTTCTCGTGGACGAACGTGTGGTAGGTGATCTCGTGCTCCCACGCGTCGTACTGCTCCTTGGTGGGCAGCTCGCCGTGGATCAGCAAGTAGGCCACCTCGAGGAAGTTCGACTTCTCCGCCAGCTGCTCGATGGGGTAGCCGCGGTACTCGAGGATCCCCTTCTCGCCGTCGATGAAGGTGACCGCGCTGCGGCACGAGGCAGTGTTGGTGAAGCCAGGGTCGTAGACCGCGATGCCCGGCTCGTCCTCGCCGGACTTGATCTGGACGAGGTCCTTGGCCTTGATGGTGCCGTCGGTGATGGGGAGGTCGTAGGACTCCCCGGTGCGGTTGTCCCGCACGGTCAGCGTCTGGTTGGACCCGTCGGTCACGTTCGCTCCTGAGATGATGGGGAGAGCAGCAAAGGGCGTCGTCCCGGTGGGGACGGACCCGTGCCAACCTATTGCCCGAGCGTGTCCGGGGTCGAAACCACGGCCCGTTTTGACCCTCGCGAGCCACCGCAGGTAGTCTTGTCGGTCGCGGCTGCTTGCACTCTCCTGTGCCTGCGGCCCGGACCGGTTCCCCGCGTGACGAGCGCGATGCTGTCGGACCGCACCCGACCGAGCAACGACTGAGAAGGCAACTTAACGTGCGCACGTACAGCCCCAAGCCCGCTGACATCCAGCGCGAGTGGCATGTCATCGACGCCACTGACGTGGTGCTCGGTCGCCTCGCCGTGCAGACCGCCAACCTGCTGCGCGGCAAGCACAAGCCGACCTTCGCGCCCGCACGTCGACGGTGGTGACTTCGTCATCATCATCAACGCGGACAAGGTCTCCCTGTCCGGCAACAAGCTGGTCACCAAGATGGCCTACCGCCACTCGGGCTACCCGGGCGGCCTGACCGCGACCGCGTTCGGCGACCTGCTGGACAAGGACCCGCGCCGCGCCATCGAGAAGGCGGTCTGGGGCATGCTCCCCAAGAACCGCCTCGGCCGCCAGCTGCTGAAGAAGCTCAAGGTGTACGCCGGCCCGAACCACCCGCACCAGGCCCAGCAGGCCAAGCCCTTCGAGATCGTCCAGATCTCCCAGTGACCGCGCTTCCCGGACAACGAGCAGGACGACAAGGACACTTTCGTGACTGACACGACCACGCAGCACCGACGCCGAGGAGACCTTCGAGGTCAACGAGGACGGCGTCGCCTACAGCCGCGAGAGCGCGCCCAGCGCCGACGCGCCCCTGCGCCCGGCGACCATCGCCCCCGCCGCGGCCACCGGCCGTCGCAAGGAGGCGGTCGCCCGCGTGCGCCTCGTCCCCGGCACCGGCCAGTGGACCGTCAACGGCCGCGCCCTCGACTCCTACTTCCCGAACAAGCTGCACCAGCAGGTCGTCAACGAGCCCTTCGTGACCACCGACCTGGTCGACCGCTTCGACGTGATCGCCCGCATCCACGGTGGCGGCATCACCGGCCAGGCCGGCGCGCTGCGTCTCGGCGTGGCCCGCGCGCTGAACGCCATCGACCTCGAGGCGAACCGTCCCTCGCTGAAGAAGGCCGGTCTGCTGACCCGCGACGCCCGCGTCATCGAGCGCAAGAAGGCCGGTCTGAAGAAGGCTCGCAAGGCGCCGCAGTACAGCAAGCGCTGATCGCTTGACCGGCGCCGGGCCTCGTGCCGCGGGAGCCAGGGTCTTCGGCACCGACGGTGTCCGAGGGCTGGCCAACGGGTTGCTCACGGCCGAGCTCGCGCTCGACCTGTCGGTGGCGGCTGCTCACGTGCTCGGCGAGGCCGGTGCCTTCGAGGGTCACCGGCCCCGGGCCGTCGTCGGTCGTGACACGCGGCTGTCGGGGGAGTTCCTCCAGGCTGCCGTCGTCGCCGGCCTGGCCTCGGCCGGCGTCGACGTGCTGCGACCTCGGCGTGCTCCCGACCCCGGGCGTCGCGCACCTGACGTCCGCCCTCGGGCGTCGACCTCGGCGTGATGATCTCCGCCAGTCACAACCCGATGCCCGACAACGGCATCAAGTTCCTCGCCCGCGGCGGGCCTCAAGCTCGACGACGACATCGAGCACGTCATCGAGGGCCGCCTCGCGCGAGCCCTGGGACCGACCCACCGGCGCCGAAGGTCGGGCGGATCTCCGCCTACGCCACGGCGGTCGACGAGTACGCCGCGCACCTCGCCGCGACCGCTGCCGCACCGCCTCGTCGGCCTCAAGGTCGTCGTCGACTGCGCCCACGGCGCCGCCTACCAGGCCGGCCCCCGGGCCCTGCGCGCCGCCGGCGCCGACGTGGTCGCGATCTGCGCCGAGCCCGACGGCCGCAACATCAACGACGGGTGCGGCTCGACCCACCTGGAGGTCCTCCAGGCCGCCGTGCTCGAGCACGGCGCCGACGCCGGCTTCGCGCTCGACGGCGACGCCGACCGCTGCCTCGCCGTGGACGCGTCCGGGCGAGGTGGTCGACGGCGACCAGATCCTGGCCGTGCTGGCGCTCGCCCTGCGCGACGCCGGACGGCTGCGCAGGACACGGTCGTGGCCACGGTCATGAGCAACCTCGGGCTTCGTGCAGGCGATGGAGCGCGAGGGCGTCAACGTCGCGCAGACCAAGGTCGGCGACCGCTACGTGCTCGAGGCGATGGCGGCCCACGGCTTCACACTCGGCGGCGAGCAGTCCGGCCACGTCATCCTCAGCGACCACGCCACCACCGGCGACGGCATCCTCACCGCCCTTCAGGTGCTGGCCCGGATGGCGGCGACCGGCCGCTCGCTGACCGACCTGGCGGGTGTCATGACCCGCCTGCCGCAGGTCCTTCTCAACGTCCCGGACGTCGACAAGACCCGGGCGGACACCGATCCGGACGTCGCTGCCGCGGTGGCCGAGGCCGAGGCCGAGCTGGCCGGCAGGGGACGGGTGCTGCTGCGTCCCTCGGGCACGGAGTCGCTGGTCCGGGTCATGGTCGAGGCCGAGAGCCAGGAGCAGGCCGCCCACGTCGCGCACCGGCTCGCCGACGTGGTGAAGAAACGCCTCGCACTCTGAATCCGTCGTGTCCCAGCTTGAGGGCATGAGCACGCAGCGGGCGGGAGCGGGAGCACGACGGGCCGGAACATGAGCGTCGGCGTGGTCGACCCGGCCGACGAGGACACCCTCCACGCACCGTGGGCGGTCGCACGCGCCGCCCACGACCTGCGTCCCCACAACACGTACTGGGCCTGGGAGCCCTTCCGCGCCATGCAGCGCACCCCCCCGGTCGGACCTCGACACGGTCCTGCTCGCGGCGTACGACGAGCAGGGGGCGCCGGGCGACCCGGCCGCGGTCGTCGGGATGGTCGAGCTGCAGCTGTTGGGCGCCGCCAACCCGCACCTGGCGAGCTCGGGCGACGACATAGAGCTGGCATGCAGGGCATCACGCTGGTGCTGCCCGAACACCGTGGCCACCGCCTCGGGATGGCGCTCAAGATCGCCACGCAGCGCGCGCTGCGCGCCGCTGAGCCGCGCTGCACCCACGTCTTCACCGACAACGCCGACGTCAACGTGCACATGAACGCCGTCGACGACCAGCTCGGCTTGGCGACCGTCGAGCACCTGCTCGAGCTGCAGAAGACCTGGCTGCGCCGCTGAGGGTCAGACGGTCTGCTGGGCGTCGAGCTTGCGGAGCAGGTTGGCCGAGAACCGGTCGCCCATGCGGGTCATCACCCGGCCCATGATCTTGTTGACCGAGCTGGTGGCGACCTTCGGCAGCGGCAGGTCGACGCAGACCTCGAGCTTGACCGCGAGGTGGGTGCCCCGCTCGTGGTCCTCGAGCTGGTACCACCCGGCGACGGCGGCCCGCTCGGGCTTGCCGTTGGGCGGGGCGTGCTCGAACTCGATGCGCTGCTCGGGGTCGAAGGTCATCTTCTCGGTGAAGGCAGGAGCGACACTGACGCCGAGGACCGGGATGCGTCCCATCTGCCAGCGCCACAGGTCGCCGTCGGCGGTGATCTCGTTGAGGAACGGCGTCAGCTCCGGCAGTGCCTCGGGGTCGGTGAGGAGCTCCCAGACCGCCGAGCGGTCGGCGGAGACCACGGCCTCGTTCTCTGTCGTCGCGGTGAATCGAGCCACGCCTGCTTCTCCTCCGAGTCGGTGGGGGTGGGTCCAGATGGTGTCCCCACACTGTCAGGTCTCCCCACCCGGCCGGGTCACCAACCGTGGATCCGGGTGTGACGTCCGCTCTTGCGTGACCAGTAGACGCGTTGGGCCAGCAGCGTCAGGGCGCCGGCGAAGACCATCCCGGCGATGTTGATGGTCAGCTGGAGGAACGCCGGCCCCACCTCGTGCCACACCCCGGTGCCGATGCAGAGCGCGATGGTGCCGGCGGCCGGGACGGTGGTGACCGAGATGAAGACGCCCACCAGCGGCCCGGACTTGTCACTGGTCAGCGACAGCACGCCCGCGACTCCGGCCAGCAGCGCGATGATCAGCGACCAGCCGTCGGGGTGCACGATGAACTCGGTCAGCTGTCCGGTCGCGACGTCGCGGATGGTGGCGTTGCCGGTGAGGTGCACCAGGAACCACAGGGGCACGGCCGCGGCCACCGCGATGAGGTAGCCGAGGACCAACGTGCGCAACGCCATCGGCAGGATGCTGAGCCGCGGCCGGGCCAGCGCGACGCAGATCGCGGCGATGGGGGAGAACTCCGGGCCCACCACCATGGCGCCGATGATGAGGATGGGCTGGTCGAGCAGCCGGCCGGTGCCGGCGATGAGCACGGCCAGGACGAGGAAGGCCAGGTAGGCGAAGGACATCCGGCTCTCCTTGCGGACCCGGTCCTCCACGACGTCCCAGACCAGGCCGTCGTCGGGGTGGCCGGGCGCCGCCTTCTCGGCGGCCTCGGCCGCGTCGGAGAGCAGGGTGGCGGGCTCGGTCAGCATGATCGAGCCGTCGTGGTGCAGCCCCAGGCTGTGCAGGCGGGTGGTGACGCTGTGCGCGCCCTCGCGCGCCACGTCGGCGATCACCAGGCAGCCGTCGGGCTTGCAGAAGGCGTCCTCGAAGACCGCCACGTTGGTGACCCCGTCGTCCTCGGTCAGCAGGGCGACGACCTCCTCGGACAGGTGCGGCGGCACCCGGAGCTGCATGTGGATCACGACGTCCCCCTCGACCCTCTCAGAGCTTCCGCAGCCGGACCCAGCTGACCGAGTGGTCGCCGGCCTTGCGCAGCACGAGTGTGGCGCGCGAGCGTGTCGGCGCGATGTTGCGAGACAGGTTGGGGCCGTTGATCGTGTCCCAGATCCGGCCGGCCTCCTCGACCGCCTGCTCCTCGGAGAGGTCGGCGTACTTGGTGAAGTACGACGTCGGGTCGCGGAAGGCGGTCTCGCGGAGCCGCAGGAAGCGCTCGGTGTACCAGCGCCGGATGTCGGTGCGCGCGGCGTCGACGTAGACGGAGAAGTCGAAGAAGTCGCTGACGGCCAGTCCGGCGGTGCCGTCCTCGCGGATCCGCGCCGGCTGAAGGACGTTGAGGCCCTCGACCACCACGATGTCGGGGCTGTTGACCACCACGGGCTGGTCGGGGGTGACGTCGTAGGTCAGGTGCGAGTACGTCGGCGCGAGCACCGTGTCCTTGCCGGACTTGATGTCGATGACGAAGCGCAGCAGCGCCTTGCGGTCGTAGGACTCGGGGAAGCCCTTCCGGTCGAGCAGCCCCCGGCGGCGCAGCTCGTCGTTGGGGTGGAGGAACCCGTCGGTCGTCACGAGCGCCACTGAGGGGTGGGCCGGCCAGTGCGCCAGCATCTGCTGCAGCACGCGCGCGGTGGTGGACTTGCCGACGGCCACCGATCCCGCGACGCCGATGACGAAGGGCGTCCGTGGCGGTTGCGGCTGGTCGAGGAAGGTCTCCTGGGCCCGGTGCAGCGCGCCGGAGGCCTCGACGTACAGGCTGAGCAGGCGTGACAGCGGGAGGTAGACCTGCTCGACCTCGTCGAGGTCGAGCTCGTCGCCGAGACCGCGGACGCGGTCGATCTCGGTCGCGCTCAGCGGCTGCTGGGTGGCTGCTCCGAGCGCCGACCACGCGCTGCGGTCGAGCTCGACGTAGGGGGAGGTGTCGCGGTCGACAGGGGATCCCGAGCGGACCTGCGCGGCAGATGCCATGGCTCATCATGGACCACGGGGGCACTAGGATCGCTGCCATGTGCGGAATCGTGGGGTACGTGGGGGAGCGGTCGGCCGAGCGTGTGGTGATCGACGGGTTGCGGCGTCTGGAGTACCGCGGCTACGACTCCGCCGGGGTGGCGCTGGTCCACGACGGCACCCTGGTGGGCGACAAGAAGGCCGGCAAGCTGGCCAACCTGGTCAAGGCGCTCGACGAGACCCCGCTGCCGGAGACCACCACCGGGATCGGCCACACCCGTTGGGCGACGCACGGTCCGCCCACCGACGCCAACGCCCACCCGCACCTGGGCTCGGAGCGTCGCGTCGGGGTCGTGCACAACGGCATCATCGAGAACTTCGCCCACCTGCGCGCCGAGCTCGAGGCCGAGGGCGCGACGATGAGCTCCGACACCGACACCGAGGTGGCGGCGCACCTGCTCGAGCGCGCGGTCCGCGGCGGCGCGACACTGCCCCAGGCGATGCAGGCCGTCTGCCGCCGGCTCGAGGGTGCCTTCACCCTCGTCGCGGTCGACGCCGAGGACGCCACCCGGGTGGTCGCCGCCCGCCGCAACTCCCCGCTCGTGGTGGGGGTCGGCCAGGGTGAGAACTTCCTGGCCTCCGACGTCGCCGCCTTCATCGAGCACACGCGTGACGCCCTCGAGCTCGGCCAGGACCAGGTCGTGACGATCACCGCGGACGGCGTCGAGGTCACCGACTTCGACGGTGTCGCGGTCGAGCCGACCGCGTTCCACGTCGACTGGGACCTCTCGGCGGCGGAGAAGGACGGCTACGACTGGTTCATGCGCAAGGAGATCTTCGAGCAGCCGCGCGCCATCGCCGACTCCCTGCTGGGGCGTCACGACGAGGCCGGTCGGCTCCAGCTCGACGAGCTGCGCATGAGCGTCGACGACCTGCGCTCGGTCGACAAGATCATCATCACCGCGTGCGGGACCGCCTTCTACGCCGGCCTGGTCGCGAAGTACGCCATCGAGCACTGGACGCGCATCCCCTGCGAGGTCGAGCTCGCCCACGAGTTCCGCTACCGCGACCCGATCCTGACCCGCGACACCCTCGTCGTCGCGATCAGCCAGTCCGGCGAGACCGCCGACACCCTGATGGCGATCCGCCACGCGCGCGAGCAGCACTCCAAGGTGCTCGCGATCTGCAACACCAACGGCGCCACGATCCCGCGCGAGTCCGACGCGGTGATCTACACCCATGCGGGTCCCGAGATCGGGGTGGCCTCGACCAAGGGGTTCATGACCCAGCTGATCGCCTGCTACCTGCTCGGCCTCTACCTGGCCCAGGTGCGCGGCACGAAGTACGCCGAGGAGATCCGCGACGTCGTGCAGGAGCTGGCGCAGATGCCGGACCGCGTCGCGACGATGCTCGAGCGGTGCGACGAGGTCTACGAGCTGGCCCGCGAGCTCGAGGACGCCGGCTCGGTGCTGTTCCTGGGCCGCCACGCCGGGTTCCCGGTGGCGCTCGAGGGTGCGCTCAAGCTCAAGGAGCTCGCCTACATCCACGCCGAGGGGTTCGCGGCCGGGGAGCTCAAGCACGGCCCGATCGCGCTCATCGAGAAGGACCTGCCGGTCTTCTGCGTGATCCCGCCCCGGGGTCGCGACTTCCTGCACGACAAGATGCTCAGCGGCATCCAGGAGGTGCGGGCCCGCGGCGCGCGCACCATCGTGGTGGTCGAGGAGGGCGACGACACCGTCGTGCCCTACGCCGACACGATCATCCGCATCCCGGTGTCGTCGACGCTGCTGCAGCCGCTGGCCGCGGTCGTGCCGCTGCAGCTGTTCGCCTGCGAGCTGGCCACGGTCAAGGGCCACGACGTCGACCAGCCGCGCAACCTCGCCAAGTCCGTCACGGTCGAGTAGCCGGCGGCGCACGGTGATCCTCGGACTCGGCATCGACGTGTGCGACATCGGGCGCTTCGGCGCCTCCCTGGAGCGCACCCCCGATCTGCGGCACCGCCTCTTCACGGCCGCCGAGCGGGACCGGCCGCTGGCCTCGCTCGCCGCGCGGTTCGCCGCGAAGGAGGCGCTGGCCAAGGCCCTCGGCGCCCCCGTCGGGCTGGCCTGGCACGACGTGGAGGTCGTCTCGGAGTCCTCGGGACGCCCCCGGCTGGCGATGACCGGGACCGTCGCGGACGCCTGCGACGCGCTGGGGGTCGCCTCGACCCACCTGTCGCTGTCCCACGACGCCGGCATCGCCTCGGCGGTCGTGGTGCTGGAGGGCGCGTGAGGTCGACATGAGGTCCGCCCACACCGCGCAGCAGGTGCGTGACGCCGAGGAGCCGCTGCTGGCGGCCGGCCCCGAGGGGGCGCTGATGAAGCGGGCCGCGGCCGGGCTCGCGACGGCGCTGGCCACCTACCTGGGGCGCGTGTACGGCGTCCGGGTGCTGCTGCTCGTCGGCGCCGGCAACAACGGCGGCGACGCGTTGTACGCCGGCGCTGCGCTGGCGGGGCGGGGCGCTCGGGTGGACGCGCTGCTGCTCGCCCCCGACAAGGCTCACCCCGCTGCACTGGCCGCCTTCCGGAGCGCCGGCGGACGCGTCGTGGACCGGGTCGCGCGAGTGGATGGCCGACCCCGCACGGCGTACGACGTGGCGGTGGACGGGATCGTCGGGATCGGGGGATCCGGCCCGCTGCGTCCGGAGGCCGCCGAGGTGGTGGCGGCGCTGGACGGGATCCCGTTCGTGGCCGTCGACGTGCCGTCGGGTGTGGACGTCGACGGCGGACGCGTCGAGGGCCCGCACGTGAAGGCGGCGCTGACCGTCACCTTCGGCACCCACAAGGCGGTGCACCTGGTCGACCCGGGATCCCAGGCGTGCGGCGTCGTCGAGCTGGTCGACCTCGGGCTCGACCTGCCCCCCGCTCCGGTCGAGGCGCTGCAGGCGAGCGACGTGCGTGACCTGCTGCCGGTGCCGTCGCCGAGCGCCCACAAGTACACGCGCGGCGTGGTCGGGGTCCGTGCCGGGTCCGACCGCTACCGCGGCGCCGGGGTGCTCAGCGTGGCCGGTGCCGCCTCGGGCCTGGCGGGCATGGTGCGCTTCGTGCCGGCGGGCTCGCGCTCCGAGGGGTCCGGCCCCGGGGTGGTGGACCTGGTGCAGGCGGCCCACCCCGAGGTCGTGGTGGGCGAGGGACGCGTGCAGGCGTGGGTCGTGGGGTCCGGGGGAGGCGACGATGCCGTCGAGCAGCTGCGTGCCGCGTGCCGCGACGGGGTCCCGGTGGTCGTCGACGCCGACGCCCTGGCGGAGGTGAGCGGGCCGCTCGTCGTTCCAGCGGTGCTGACCCCGCACGCCGGCGAGCTCGCACGGATGCTCGGTGTCGAGCGCGAGGAGGTCGAGGCCGACCAGCTGGCGCACGCCCGCCGAGCGGCCGAGCGGTACGAAGCCGTGGTGCTGCTGAAGAACCGGCACACGCTCGCGGCCCACCCCGGCGGACGCGTGCGTGTCACCACGGTGGGACCACCCTGGCTGGCGACGGCCGGAGCCGGGGACGTGCTCGGGGGGCTGGTCGGGGCGCTGCTCGCGGCGGGTCTGGAGCCGCTCGACGCGGCGAGCGTCGGGTCGTGGCTGCACGGTGCCGCCGCCGCGGTGGCCGGTGCCGGCGGGCCCTTGGTCGCATCGGACGTCGGGCGGGCGATCCCGGCCGTCTGTGCCCGCCTGTTGCGCTGAGTCCTCACGGCGAGTGCGAGCGGGCGGTACGGACTCGCCGCCGCGGAGGACTGGATCGTCGAGGCACTGCCACGCGGGCGTCCCAGGAGGCGGGTGGGCCGGGGGTCCCTTCCGGCCTCACGCTCGGACGAGCGCGCTCTCGTCGAGGTCTCGGTGGTGCCCCACCCCCGCGATGGTGAGGTCGATCTCGAGCTCGGCGAGGAACGTGCGGAGCATGTGCCGGACGCCCTCCTCTCCATCGAGCGCCAGGCCGTAGACGTAGGGACGGCCGACGAGGACGGCCTCCGCCCCGAGAGCCAGCGCCCGGTAGGCGTCGGGACCCGTGCGGACACCTGATCCGAACAGCACCGCCAGCCTGCTGCCGACGGCGTCCGCGATCCGCGGGAGGGCGTTGATCGTCCCTGCCACACCGGCACCCCGGCGTCCGCGCTCGTTCGAGACCACGATGCCGTCGAGTCCGCGGCGGACCGCGATCCGCGCGTCGGTCACGTTCTGGATGCCACCGAGGACGACGGGACCGTCCCAGACCTCGCGGATCGACCGGAGCGCCGCCCAGCCCTGCCCGGGCTGCGGGGGACCGAGCAGGAGGTGGGTGTAGCCGGCCGCCTGGACACGGGCGAGCAGCACGGTGTCGGGACCGCCTCGGTCCGGCCAGTCCAGGCCGAACCACCGCGAGCCCTCGGGCGCCGCCGCGGCGACCTCCTCGGGGGACCGGCTGGCACGTGACGAGTGGACATAGGTGAGGTCCAGACCTGACGCCGCCCGAGCACTGGCGATCTCGGCGTCGGGGTGCGCGAGAGCCTGGCGACCGACCGGACCGAGGATGACCGGCGCCGGCATGTCCACGCCGAGCACCGTCGTGCTGAGGTCGCGCGCCTCGCGGTCGATGAACATCCGTGGAACGATCCGCCACGAGGAAGACGCTTGCGCGTTCGCCCGTACGGCGCCGCCGCCGCCCGCCCAGGCGACCAGGTGCCGGCGTGCTGCCTCGGACAGCTCGCGGTCCGCCACGGCTTCGAGGTCGGAGAGGTTGGTGGTGAAGATCGGCTCGGTGCCCGCGCTCATCCCGGCGACGTAGATCTCGGACTGGTAGGCGCCGAACGGGGCGCCCGGGCCGACCGGCGCGGGCGAGTCCGCGAGCGGGAGGGGAAGTGGAGCGGCAGCGCTCGGGCGCAGCCGTGGCGTGGCCAGCGCGGGCGCCGGGAGGATGCTCACGGCGGTGGCCGTGGCGGCGACCGCGAGGAACTGGCGGCGTGTCTGGTCGGTCATGTCGGGGCTCCGTTTCAGCGCGCGCGGGTCAGGGAGGATCGGGAGAGCGTGCGGTGGCTGCGTTGCCGCGCGTTGCGGACCTCCTCCTCGAGCTCGGTGACGAGGCTCCGCATGACGCTCAGGGTGCCCCTCTGCCCGTCCAGCGCGAGGCCGTAGAGGTACGGCCTGCCGATGAGCACCGCGTCGGCGCCGAGCGCCAGTGCCTTGAAGACGTCGCGGCCCGTGCGGATCCCGGAGTCGAAGAGCACCGGCATCTGACCGTCGACCGCCCCGACGACCAGAGAGAGGGCGTCGAGTGAGGCGATCGCCCCGTCGACCTGGCGTCCGCCGTGGTTCGACACGACGATGCCGTCGATCCCGTACCGGAGGGCGAGCTGTGCGTCGCGGGGGCTCTGGATGCCTTTGAGCAGGATCGGGCCGTCCCAGTTGTCGCGGATCAGCGACAGCTGGTCCCAGCTCAGGCCGGGGTTCTGGAAGACGCGCGCGAACTGGATGCCGGTCGCCAACGGGGACACCTCTGCCGGCGCAGGCATGTACTTGCGTCGGAAGACCGGGTCGCTCGTGTAGTTCGCGATGCCCTTGTTCTCGAGGAACGGCGAGTAGCCGAGGTCCAGGTCGATCGGGCGCCAACCGAGCAGCGTCGTGTCCAGCGTGATGACGAGGTGGGTGTAGCCGGCGGCTGCGGCCCGCTGCAGGAAGGACACCGCGAGCTCGTCGTCGTTGGGCCAGTAGAGCTGGTACCACCGCGAGCCGTCGCCGTTGGCCTCCGCGACGTCCTCCATCGTGTAGGCGCCCTGCGTCGAGTGGATGTAGGTCAGCCCGAGCTGCACCGCCGCGCGGGCGCTCGCCAGGTCACCGTCCGGGTGCGCCAGCGTCTGCACGCCGACCGGTGCGAACAGGATCGGCGCGGGCATGCGCGTGCCGAGGATCCTGGTGGAGAGATCGACGTTCGCCGGCTTGCTGCCCGTGCGCCGCCTGATGCCCCAGCGCCGGAACGCCGCAGCGTTCGCGCGCGTGGTGTCCCGGTCCCCCGCCCCGGCTCGGATGTAGCCGAGGGCCTCGGGGCTCAGGTTCTCGGCGGATCGCGCCTCCAGCTGCGAGAGGTCGCCGACCCTAGCCGATTCGTTCATCGTCACGTCAGGTCAACGAGTCGTCCTGCTGCTGGGCTACGGGCTTCCTCAGAACTTCGTGAGGTCGCGCCGAGATCGACACGATCGCGCGGATGCGGCAGATCCGGGCGAGCATGGCCGCCCTCGACGGGGCATGATCGGACGTTGCCAACGGGCGGAGTGAGGCTCATTCTGGCGAGGGTGACCTTCAACCACGGCTACGCCCTGAATCCCGGGGACTCACTCGAGGACCTAGACATGGGGCACGGGAGTCTGTTGTCCCTGAAGGTGACCGGGCAGCAGTCCCTCGGACTGGTCACCGTCTTGGAAGGCATCGTCCACTCTGGCGGTCCCCCGCTCCACGTTCACGACGCCGAGGATGAGGTCGTCATCGTGCTCGATGGGCAACTTGAATATCAGGTTGGCGAGGAGCGAGGCGCCCTCTCCAAGGGTGGCGTTCTGTGGTTCCCCCGGCACGTGCCGCACGCAGTCGCCAATCTGGCTGATGAGCCCTGCCGATTCCTCACCCTGGTCACGCCGAGCGGAATCGAAGACTTCTTCCGCCATCAGCGCGATTACTTGGCCACTCTTCCTCCCGGCAGCGCCCCGGACCCCTTGGCGCTCGCTGGTGTCTCGGGAGCCGAGCAGCGTCGCGTCGTCGGCCCTCCTCTCACTCCCCGGGCGTAGCAGCGAAGGCTGGGCTGACCAGCACTACGTCATCCGACCTCGTCGATCAGTGAGAGACAGAACGGATGCCCGGCAGGATCGCTAAAGACCAGACAGTGAGCCGCGTTCGGCTGATGATCGAAACGCGTCGCCCCGGCACGCTCGACGCGAGTCGCGGCCGCATCTAGGTCATCGACGAAGAAGTCGATGTGGAGCAATGCGGAATCGTCGGGCCACCGAGGTCTCGCGTAGTCAGCGACCCCCATGAACTCCATGCGCGCTCCGTCACAGCGCATGGACGCCCAGTCCATGTTGTGCACGAACGTGACCTCGCCCCCGTGACATCGGCGTAGAAGGACGCCAATCTCGCCGGATCGGGACACGCCAAGGTGACTGAACTGAAACGGATCGCGTTGGACATGCGGCGACGCTATCTGGCGGGGGCACTGGGCCGACCGCACATCGGCAGAAGCGGACGCCTCGCGGAGCGCCGCCACGTGGATGCTCGCGAGCGCCGACTGCGCGACGCGAGCGCACGGCGTCAGGGCAGGTCGAGAGGTGTGGTGCCGGAGGGGGTGACGAGGTAGCGGCGCCCGAGAGGACTGGTCCAGCTGACGTCGCCGGCGAGCGGGTCACGCTCGACGTTCCAGTCGCCGTTGGTCTTGAGGCGGTGGTGGAAGCGGCACAGCCGGTGCAGGTTTCCGGTCCGGGTCTGTCGGGGTGGTCCGCCCTCGTCGGGTGGTCGCCACGGTGCGAGATGGTCGAGGTCGTGCCGTCCGGCGTTGCCACACCACGGGAAGGTGCACGTGGGGCGAGTTCCAGGTAGTGACGCAACACCCTCTTTGAGGAGTTGCGATGAGGAAGTTCACCAAGCCGGATCTGCCGCGTGAGCATGAGCGTCGGTTCTGGCAGGGGCTGCGGGCCGGCCTGAGCGTGAACGATTCGGCGGTGGCTGCCGGCGGGTCGTGGAGCTGGGGACGGAGGATCTTCGTCAGATTTGGCGGGGTGAACCCAACCTCGATCAGCGAGCCCGAGGGTCGGCGCTATCTCCGGTTCGAGGAGCGCGAAGAGATCATGCGCCTGCAGGCGGCCGGCCTGGGCGTGCGCGCTATCGCACGCGAGATCGGTCGACCTCCCTCCACGATCAGCCGGGAGCTCAAGCGGGCCGTGGGCGTGCGGGGATACCGGGCGGGAATGGCTCAGACCCATGCTGATCGAGGGCGTCGCGGACCACGCAACGCCAAGCTCGCGACCAATCTTCGGCTGCGCCGAGAGGTCCAGGAGCGCCTCGAGCGCCACGACAGTCCAGAGCAGATCGCTGGCAGACTGAAGATCGACTTCCCCGAGGAACCGGAGATGTGGGTGTCGGCCGAAACGATCTACCAGTCGCTCTACATCCAGTCCCGCGGAGGCCTGAAACGCGAGCTCACCGCCCACCTGCGGACCGGGCGATGGATGCGCAAGCCCCGTGCGGTCGCAGGCGAGCGGCGCACCAGGATTCCAGACATGGTGATGATCAGCGACCGGCCTCCCGAGGTCGAGGACCGAGCCGTCCCTGGTCACTGGGAAGGCGACCTGATCATGGGCTCGAAGGCATCCGACAGTTCCGTAGGGACTCTGGTCGAGCGGACGACCGGGTTCGTGATGTTGCTCCATCTCCCCAACGGGCACAGCACCCTCGCCGTCCAGGAGGCGTTGGTCGCCAAGATGCTGACGCTGGCGGAGAACCTGCGTCGGTCGTTGACCTGGGACCAGGGCCGGCAGATGACCAACCACCGAGAGATGGCAGCAGCGACAGGGCTCGATATCTACTTCTGCGACCCGCACTCGCCCTGGCAGCGCGGCAGCAACGAGAACACCAACGGTCTGCTTCGCCAGTACCTGCCGAAAGGCAGCGATCTGTCCCTCTACGGTTCCGGCATGCTCGACAACATCGCTGCTGAACTCAACTCCAGACCCCGCAAACGACACGATTTCCGTACCCCCGCCGAGATGCTCGACGACATACTGGCCAAGTCCACCACCAACCACGGTGTTGCGTGACTACCTAGATTCCGCCTGGCGTCACGCTCGACGACCTGCCGTCGTAGCCGGGGAGGGATCTCGTAGGAGTCGACCGCGATCTCGGTGGCCTGGTCGATGACGGGGGTGACGGTGAGCCCGGTGCCGGGGGTGAGCCCCGCCAGCCACCGCTCCAGCGTTGCGGTCGTCCGGGCGCCGAGCCGGAGCCCGGCCCGGTCGACCCGGACGAGGTCGGCGACGTCATCGGTCATCTCGACCTCGTCGGACGACGCGCTGCATCCGGTGTCCGGCCCGGACTCGGCGCCGACACTCGTGACCAGGGTCCGCAGGGCATCGAGATGCAGGTGGAGGTGGAGGGTCGGAATCTGCCGAGCGGGGCGAGTCGACCGTTCGTCCGTCCCGACGACACCTCCACCGACCCCCTCCTCTGCCCGTCGCTCCGCGGTGCGGTCGAGGTCGAGGGAGTACTGCGGGTCGGCCAGCACACCGAGGGCCCGGGCACGCCGAACCTCGCGTCGGTCACCGTCACCGAGCACGCCCAGCGTCGTCGCCACGGCGTCGAGGGCGTGGTCCAGGGCGTGGGCGTCGGGAGTGTCCAGCAGACCGGTGAGGTCGGTGGTGCCGTCCAGGCGGTCCTCGAACCACACCCCTCGCTTCTCCGCCGCGGCAGCGTCGCGCTGTGCCGCCAGCTCGGGCTCGAGCCGGAGGACCGCCGCGTCGACGGCTCTCTCGATGCGTCCGACGGAGAGCTTCCCGGCGAAGGGCGCCAGGGAGGCGTCCACCGCGTCCGCGGTCGCCGCCTCGAGCGGGATGGTCTGCTCGGCGATCCGACGTGCCTTCCACGCGGGGAGCGCGCCGCACATGACCTGGGCCCAGCAGCGGGGCAGGCGGTCACGCAGCTCGACGGCCTGCCCGACGTACGCCCGGCCGGCGGCCTCACCCAGGCCGAGCGCAGTCGCGAGCTCCGAGACGGCGTACTCCTCGACCATGAATGCACCCTGACCCGCCGAGCGCAGGACCCCCTCGACGCCCTGCGTGGCGACCGCCTCCTTGACGAAGGTGAGGTTGCGGTCGAAGGAGCCGCTGACGTCCGGGTGCGCGGCTCCGATGAGCCCGCAGGCGATGTCGGCGCGCCCGACACGGTGGAGGTCGGCCCAGTGCGCCACTCCGCGCAGCTCGCGGGCCGCTGCCAGGTCCTGCGCCCGGCGCTGTCCCACGACCCAGCCGAGGGCGTCCGACGCGTCCAGCCCGAGAACCTCGGCGTCCTCGCTCGACCCCGGCACCGGTGCCGTCGGCGCCACCCGTCGGCGCTGGTAAGGGGTCGTCGTCATGCATCAAAACTAGGTGCACCCTCCGACACAATCCGCCTCGGATCAGGCCTTTCCACAGGCCCGGCGCGAGGTTTCTCCCCAGCATTCTCGACGGCGCATCGTCCGCCGCACCTCCTGCTCCACCACCCGAGGGGGCGCATCTGAAAAGATGCACCGGTGACCGAGCCGGTGAGCCCCGAGTCCGGCCCCGTCCGGGCCGAGCTCGTGGTGGACCTCGACGCCCTGCGTCACAACGTCCGCACGCTGGCCCGCACCTGCGCGCCGGCCGCCCTCATGGTGGTGGTCAAGGCCGACGGCTACGGCCACGGCATGGTGCCGGTCGCCCACGCCGCACGCGAGGCGGGTGCGGACTGGCTCGGGGTCGCCACCCTCGACGAGGCGCTCGCGCTGCGCGCGGCCGGCGACACCGGTCCGCTGCTGTGCTGGCTCGGCGTGCCCGGCGAGGACTACGCCGCGGCCGTAGCGGCCGACGTCGACGTCACCGCCTACTCGACCGCCGAGCTGTCCGAGATCACCGACGCTGCCCGCACGCTCGGCCGCCGAGCGCGGCTGCAGCTCAAGGTGGACACCGGGCTCTCCCGGGGCGGCGCCACCGCCGCCGACTGGCCCGCGCTCGTGTCGGCCACCCGCGATGCCGTCGAGGCCGGCGAGGTCGAGCTGACCGGGGTCTGGTCCCACTTCGCCTGCGCGGACGAGCCCGACCACCCGGCGAACGACGCCCAGGAGCAGGCGTACGCCGCGGCCCTGGTCGTCGTCGAGGGCGCGGGGCTCGACCCGGGGCTGCGCCACCTGTGCAATTCGGCCGGCGCCCTGACCCGTCCCCAGGCCCGCTACGACCTCGTCCGGTGCGGGCTGGCGTCGTACGGGCTGTCACCGGTGCCCGAGCACCGCACCAGCAAGGAGCTCGGGCTCGTGCCCGTCATGACGGCGCGCGCCCGGGTGGCGCTCACCAAGCAAATCCTTGCCGGCGCGGGCGTCTCCTACGGCCACACCTACCGGACCGGGCGCGACACCACGCTCGCGCTCGTCCCGGTCGGGTACGGCGACGGGGTGCCGGTCCACGGCTCCTCGGTCGGCCCCGTCCTGGTCGCCGGCCGGCGGCACACGGTCGCCGGACGGGTCTGCATGGACCAGCTCGTCGTCGACGTCGGGGACGAGCCGGTCGCTGCCGGCGACGAGGTGGTCCTCTTCGGGACCGGTGCCGGCGGGGGACCGACCGCGCAGGAGTGGGCCGACGCGTGCGGGACCATCTCCTACGAGATCGTCACACGGATCGGTGGCCGCTTCCGGCGTCGTCACGAGCACCTGAGCGAGGGGGACGCATGAGCCGGCGCGGGATCGTCGCGGGAGCGGTGGCCGGCCTCGGCGCCGCGGTCACGACCGGGGTGCTCCTCGACCGTCGCATCGGCAAGCGCCTCGAGGCCGCGGCCCGGGCGGGGGACGTCGACGACCTCGGCTCGTTGCGCGGACAGGTCCACCGCATCCGCGCCTCCGACGGCATCGACCTGCACGCCGAGATCGACCCCCTCGCCCCGCACGTGGGGGAGGGCACGGCCGAGCACGGCGAGGACGACCTGACGGTGGTCTTCGTCCACGGCTTCGCGCTCACCCTCGACTGCTGGCACTTCCAGCGTGCTGCCCTGCGGGGTCGGCACCGGCTGGTCTTCTACGACCAGCGCTCCCACGGTCGCAGCGACCGATCGGAGACGGAGAACGCGACCATCGAGCAGTGCGGCCGCGACCTGCGGCGGGTCCTCGACGAGCTCGCCCCTGGCCGCGTCGTGCTCGTGGGCCACTCCATGGGCGGGATGACCATCGTGGCCCTGGCGGAGCAGGCACCTGATCTCTTCGGCGACAAGGTCGTCGGTGTGGGGCTCATCTCCACGACTGCGGGCGGGATGCACGCCCACAAGGTGGTGGTGAAGTACGTCCCCGACAGGATCGGCACCACGCTGGTCAAGCAGGGCGTCATGCTCGCCGCCCAGCGGGACCGGCTGCTCGAGCTGGTCCGTCGGCGCGGCTCGGCGGTCGGGCTCAAGCTGACGGACGTCTTCGCCTTCGGCGACGAGCCGGTGCCTCCGGCGTACGTCGCCTTCGTCGACGACATGGTCTCGGCGACGCCGATGTCGGTGCTGCTGGAGTTCATCCCGCAGTTCGACCTGCTCGACAAGTTCCACGTCGTGCGCGCCTTCGAGCGGGTCCCGACCTGGATCATGGGAGGGACCTCCGACAAGCTGACCTCCATCGGACATGCCCGCAAGCTCCACGCGAACATCGACGGCTCGCACCTCGTCGAGCTGGAGGGCGGGGGGCACATGCCGATCCTGGAGTTCAAGGACGAGGTCAACGCCGCCCTCGACGAGCTGCTCGCAGCCGCCGAGCGGCGGCGTGCCGGCGGTGACGGCAGACGTCGCGACCGCGCTCAGGGGGCGTCGTGACCGAGCCCGAGCCCGAGCCCGCGGACACCCCGGTGCTGCAGGTGTCCGAGGTCGGCGAGGAGGCCGCCGAGGTCGTCACCGCTCTCATCAGGGCGGGCTTCTCGCACCGGCCGGCCCTCGACCCGCCGGCAACGGCCCTCGACGAGACCGTGGAGTCCGTCGCGGCGGCCCTGCGCGGCGCCGGCGGTCTGCTGGCCCTGCGCTCCGGCGAGCCGGTCGGTGCCCTGCTGCTGGACCACGACGGCGACTGGCTCACGCTGCGGCGGGTGTCGGTCGCACCGCAGGCCCAGCGTCTCGGCGTCGCCTCGGCCCTGGCGGCGGCCGCGGAGGAGGTGGCCGAGCGGCGCCACGTGCCGCGGCTGCGCCTCGCGGCGCGCGTCGAGCTGCCGGCGACCGTGGCGCTGTGGCTCCGCCACGGCTACCGCGAGATCGACCGCCACGGTCCGCTGCTGACGCTGGCGAAGGAGACCCCGGTGCGGTGCGTCGCCGAGGACGCCGACGCGACCCGTGAGCTCGGGCGTCGTCTCGCCGGAGGACTGCGGGCCGGGGACCTGGTGATCCTCACCGGCGACCTGGGGGCCGGCAAGACGACCCTGACCCAGGGACTGGGGGACGGGCTGGGGGTCCGGGCACCGATCACGTCCCCGACCTTCGTGCTCTCCCGCGTGCACCCCTCCGAGGTCGGCGGACCGCCCCTGGTGCACGTCGACGCCTATCGGCTCGGCCTCGGAGCGGGCGGTGCCGACGGTGCCGACGGTGCCGACGGGGGCGCGCTCGAGCTCGACGACCTCGACCTCGACCTGTCGCTCGACACCGCCGTCACCGTGGTCGAGTGGGGCGAGGGCCTGGCCGAGCGGCTGGCGGACGACCGGCTGCACCTCAGCATCCGCCGAGCCACCGGCGCCTCGGCCGACACCGCAGGCGGGCAGCCGACGGAACAGCGAACCGTCACCCTCACCGCGGTCGGCGCCCGCTGGGTGGGTTCGGACATCCGCAGGCTCGTCACCTAACCTCAACAGGTGCTTCTCGCCCTCGACACCTCGACCCCGCTGGTCGCCGTGGCCCTCCACGACGGTCGGGGCGTCGTCCACCGCGCGGTGAGCGAGGCGCCGATGCAGCACGGCGAGCAGCTGGGCATGATGATCGACGCCGCGCTGCGTGCCGTCGACGCCGGCCGCCTCGACCTGACCGGTGTCGCGGTCGGGGTGGGGCCGGGACCCTTCACCGGGCTGCGGGTCGGGGTCGTGACGGCGCGGGTCCTCGCGCTGGCCCTCGACGTTCCGGTGTCCGGGGTCAGCAGCCTCGACGTGCTGGCCGTGGCCGCCGCCGACGCGCAGGCGGCGAGCGGCCGGGCCGCCGCGCCCTTCGCCGTGACCCTCGACGCCCGTCGCAAAGAGCTCTTCTGGGCGTCGTACGACCCCACCGGGCAGCGTCTCGGCGACCTGCAGGTGACCCGGCCCGACGAGGTGCCCGACGGCCTGGTCGTGGGTGCCGGTCCGGTGCTGTACCCCGATGCGTTCCCCCAGGTCGCCGGTCCGATCGCCCCCGACGCCGGGGTGCTGGCGCAGGTCGTGGTGGACAGCCTCGCCGCTCTCCTCCCCGCCGAGCCGATCTACCTGCGCCGCCCCGATGCGCAGGTCCCCGGGCCGCCGAAGGCGGTCTCGTGAGCGCCCCGCGGGTCAGCATCCGGCAGGCCACCGGAGCCGACGTCGAGGCGGTGCACGCCGTGGACGAGACCTGCTTCGGCGTCGAGGCCTGGTCGCTGGAGTCGGTGCGCACCGCTCTGACCGGACCCAACCGGCACGCGCTGCTGGCGCGCGACGGCGCGGACCTGGTCGGCTACGCCATCTCGATGCTGGGCGGCGACGTCCTGGACCTCCAGCGGATCGCGGTCGTCCCCGACCACCGCAGGACCGGCCTCGCCCGGGTGCTCTTCGACCGGCTCTGCCAGGAGGGCGCGGCCGGTCGGGCGCAGCGGCTGATGCTCGAGGTGAGCGAGGCCAACGCCGCGGGTCGCGGCTTCTACGAGGCCTGCGGGCTGACCGAGGTGGCTCGCCGCCCCGCGTACTACCGCGACGGGTCCGCCGCCCTGGTGTTGGAGGTGCCGCTCACGCCCGAGGACGAGGACGCCGTCGAGGCCCACCTGGCGCGGGAACGGACCGACGTGGCCGAGCTCGCCCAGCTCGCCGAGCGGGAGGAGTGGCGCGATGGCTGACGAGCCGCTGGTGCTGGGGATCGAGACGTCCTGCGACGAGACCGGCGTCGGGATCGTGCGCGGCCACACGCTGCTCGCCGACGCGGTCGCCTCCTCGGTCGAGGAGCACGCCCGCTTCGGCGGCGTGGTCCCGGAGGTCGCCTCGCGCGCCCACCTCGAAGCGATGGTGCCGACGATCGAGCGGGCCTGCGCGACCGCCGGCATCGCCCTGCGCGACGTCGACGCCGTGGCGGTGACGAGCGGTCCCGGCCTGGTCGGGGCGTTGCTGGTGGGCCTGGCCTCGGCCAAGGCACTGGCGATCGGGCTCGACAAGCCGTTGTACGGCGTGAACCACCTGTCGGCCCACGTCGCGGTCGACCAGCTCGAGCACGGTCCGCTGCCGGAGCCCTGCCTGGCGATGCTCGTCAGCGGGGGCACTCCTCGCTGCTGCTCGTCGAGGACGTCACCGGGACGGTCGAGCCGCTGGGAGCCACCATCGACGACGCGGCGGGGGAGGCCTTCGACAAGGTCGCCCGCCTGCTGGGGCTGCCGTTCCCGGGGGGCCCGCACATCGACCGGGCGGCTGCCTCGGGCTCGTCGGTGGCCATCGACTTCCCGCGCGGGCTGTCCTCGCGGCGCGACCTCGAGCGCCACCGGTTCGACTACTCCTTCTCCGGTCTCAAGACCGCGGTCGCCCGCTGGGTCGAGGCGCGGGTCGCCGCGGGCGAGCCGGTCCCGGTCGCCGACGTGGCGGCGTCGTTCCAGGAGGCGGTGTGCGACGTCCTGACCCGCAAGGCGGTCGACGCCGCGCTGGACCGCGGGGTCGAGGACCTGCTGATCGGCGGCGGGGTGGCGGCCAACTCACGGCTGCGGGTGATGGCCGAGGAGCGGGCCGCGCGTCACGGGATCCGGGTGCGGGTGCCGCGACCGGGGCTCTGCACCGACAACGGCGCCATGGTCGCCGCGCTCGGCTCCGAGCTGGTGGCCCGCGGCCGGACGCCGTCGGACCTGGGCATCGGGGCCGACTCGAGCCTGCCCGTCACCCAGGTGCTGGCCTGAGCAACCGTCTGCGCGTGGGCCGGGGGCCGGCTCGTCGTGTCAGGGGCGCACGGCCAGGTGCAGGTCGGTGACGTAGGCGTCGACCTTCGAGGGGAATTCGCGCGGCACCGCCGCCACCAGCTGCCCGGCCGGGGTCAACCGCAGCAGCCGCCACGTCCCGTCCTGCATCGTGGGCAGGAGCAGCGAGCCGTCGACGTCCCAGCGGGCGTTGCTGACGAACGCCTGTGAGCGCATGTCGTTGGTCGCCTCCGCCAGCACGTCTCCCGTGGCTGCGTCGAGGATGGCGATGCGGCCCTCGCCGGCGCCGTCAAGGTACGCCGGGGCGCCGATGACGTAACGGCCGTCGGGGCTGAACTGCTCAGGTGTGTGGTCGCAGGTGCGCCAGCGCTCACTGCCGTCGGGTTCGAGGACAGCGCTGCAGCTGCCGTCGTCGGTGGCCGAGACGGTCCCGGCGAGCGATCCGTCGGCGGCAACGCCGCGCAGCCTCATCAGGTCGGGCACCTCTCGGCGCTCGCCGGTCGAGGTGATGGAGAAGGCGCCGTTCCGGGTGATCTCGTTCGCCCACACGGTGCACACGTGCTCGGCGTCGCAGGCGTCCGACCCCGTGACCGCCACGACCGCCGACAGCGGGCCGTCGTACAGCTGTTGGGGCTCGTCGCCCTCGGTGACGGTGAAGATGCGGCCGCCCGGGGCTCCGAAGGCGACCACGGTGCCGTCCGAGGATGCGGAGAGGCCGAAGTCCCCCGGTCCCGACCAGGACACACTGCCGTCGGCGGCGACCAGGTCGACGGTGATGTCCTCGCCCTCGGACCAGACACCCACCCACCCGTCGCCGAGCGGGGCCAGCTCCTGGTACTCCGCCTCGGTCTGCACGGGGGAGTCGGGCGCGTCGGCCGGGACGATCCGGTCGCGGTAGGCGTAGTCGATGCCCGGGGCCGCGACGCCCTGCGGGACCCCGGAGGTGAGGCGGACCCCGGTGGGGTCCGCGGGCACGGGTGCCGTCTCGGACGGCGTGGGTTCCGCCGTCTGCGTCGGTGAGGGGTTGGCCGGGTCGAGCGGGGGCGACGTACCGGGCGAGCCCGCGGCGTTCAGGCCGAGCGGCACGGCGATCGCGAGCACCGCCGAAGCGGCAAGCCCGCCCACCGCGACGCGGCGCCGGCGGATGCCGCGGGCGCGTCCCCTCACGTCGTCGAGCGTGAACGGGTGGTCGTCGCCGACGCCGTCCGCGCGACGCTGCAGGGCGCCGCGCAGGCTGCCGGGCAGCTCGTCGTGGGTGTTCATCGGGTCTCCCGGGTGGTGGAGGAGGAGCGGGGGGACGACGACCGGGCCGGGTCGTCGTCGTGCGTGGCGATCTCGGCGGCCCGGGCGCGCAGCGAGGCGAGCGCCCGGCTGGCCTGGGACTTGACGGTGCCGACCGAGACGCCGAGCGCCGCGGCGGTCTCGGCCTCGGACATCTCCTCGTAGTAGCGCAGCACCACGACGGCGCGCTGCTTGCGCGGCAGCGTCTGGACGAAGTCCCAGAGGTCGGAGTCACGTCCGGCCGGTGCCGGTGCGGCCTGGTCCGGCATCTGCGAGACGGTGGTCTCCCGCCGCTTCCAGGCCCGGCGCCACAGCGAGTTGTGCTCGTTGACGAGGATGCGGCGCACGTAGCCGTCGATGCTCTCGCGCTGCTGCACCTTGTCCCAGCTCAGGTAGAGCTTGGCCAGGGCGGTCTGCACCAGGTCCTCGGCGGTGTGCCGGTCGCCCGAGAGCAGGTACGCCGTGCGCAGCAGGCTGGGTTGGCGGGCGGCCATGTAGTCGGCGAACTCGGCGTCGCGACGCTGGCCACGGCCGGTGCCTGCGGCCGGGACGTCTGGTCCGGTCACCTCAACCTCCTGGAGGTCGTGCCGCGGAGGGACGGCGGGCGGGGGTACGGCGTACACGCGTGGTGCCATCCTTGCGCTTGTCGGTCGTGGTCCGGCTTCCGGACACGACCAAGACGCGAGCCGGTCGGAGAAGGTTGCACCGACCGGGGACGGGGCTACTGCGGCCGACCGGTGGTGGCCAGGGCGAGTCCGAGGCCGATCATCGAGAGCCCCCCGACCGTGGTGAGGCGTCGGCCGCGGGCGGGGGAGTCGTTGAACCAGGTGCGGAGCCGGCTCGCCAGCAGCGCCCAGACCAGGTCGGAGACCACCCCGATGAGCACAGCGAGAAGACCGAGGACCAGCATCTGCGCGGTCACCCGCCCGACAGAGGGCGTGACGAACTGCGGCAGCACGGCGGCGAAGATCATGAACGCCTTCGGGTTGGCCACCCCGACCACGAACCCCTGCCGGACCGCGACCGGCCACCACATCGTGGCGCGGCCCGCGTCGAGATCGGCGACGTGCAGGCCGCGGCGCCGCCGCACGGCCTGGACCCCGAGCCAGACGAGGTACGCCGCACCGAAGAGCTTCACGCCGGTGAACACCGCCGCCGACTCCGCCACCAGCGCCCCCAGTCCGAGGGCGACGAGCACCATGACGACGAACAGCCCGAGGCTGTTGCCGGCGACCGTGGCGATCGCCACCGAGCGGCCGTAGGCCAACGCCCGCCCGATCACGAACACCACGCTGGGCCCGGGGATCACGATCAGCACGAAGGCAGCGGCCGCGAAGGCCAGCAGCTCGTGGGCGGGGACCAGGGTCACGGGTCCAGTCTGCCCGCGGAGGTCGCTCGCCGAGAACGGGTGGCGCTCAGGAGGCGGTGAGCGGCAGCGGGCGGACCAGGAGGGCCGTGCCCTTGCCGGCCACCCGCGTCAGCACCACGGTGGCCTCGGCCGCGCCGCGCAGGTCGAGCCGCCGTCGCAGCTCCTCGGGCGTGACCTGGACCCCGCGCTTCTTGATCGTCAGTCGTCCGACGCCGCGCTCGCGCAGCGCCGCCTTGAGCCGCTTCTCCTGGTAGGGCAGCTCCTCCAGCACCTGGAAGGCGCGTCCGAGCAGGCGCGCCCGAGGCCAGTCGAGCGGCGGCGGGTGCTCCCCGGGCGGCACGTCGGTGGTGACGTAGGCGATGTGCGCGTCGAGCAGGCGACCGCCGACCAGGGCGGCCACCGCCGTGACCAGGCCGGCCCGGACGACAGCGCCGTCCGGCTCGAGCAGCCAGGCGCCCACCGGTCCGGTGCCGACCGCCTCGGGGCCCGGGTCCTCGCGCTCGGTGAGCTCCGTCGCGTCGAACCCACCCGCGCCGTCCCCGTGACGGGTCCGGATCACCGTGGCCCGGCGCGCCACCCGGGCCAGGTGGCCGGACCACAGTGCGGCCTCCTTGACCTCGCCGTCGACACTGACCCACTCCGCCTCGACGCCGGCGGGGATCCGGTCGTGGGGGACCCCGGGTGCCACCTTCACCACGGCCGGCACCGGACCGGCGAGCACCTCTTCGACGAACGACCAGGGCGGGGAGTAGGCGTCGACGTCGAAGGTGCGCCCGCGGGCGGTGCGCCGGGCCGGGTCCACGAAGACGGCGTCGTACGCCGAGCGGTCGACGGTCGTGGCGTCGCCCACCACCACGGAGCCGGGCGCAGCCCGGGTTCCGAGCCCCCCTGGCCCGAGCCCTCGTGGCCCGCGTGCCCCGCCGCTGCGCACGGCCAGGTTGGCGGCGGCCACGGCTGCGGTCACCGGGTCGAGGTCGACCCCGGCCACGTCCAGACCGGCGTCGGCGAAGGCCATCAGGTCGGTGCCGACGCCGCAGCCGAGGTCCATCACCTGCAGCGACGGCGGCAGGAGGCTGCCCGGTGCTCGTCCTGACCGTTCGTCGCCCTGGCCGTGTCGGTATCGGTCTCGGTGGCGCAGCGAGGTGGCCAGCCGGGCGGCCCGGCGGGCGGAGACCTCGGGACGGGTCGCCTGCTGCAGGCCGTCGGGGGTGAGCAGGAGGCGGGCGGCGCCCGGACCGAGCTTGGCCACGGCGCGGGCGCGCAGCACGGCCTGCGCCGTGGCGGCCGCGGCGAGGTCGGCCGCAGCGCCCGGCGGCGCGTCGCCGTACTCCTCGAGGGCCAGCCGGCGCACCTGCTCGCCTGCCCGGAGCGCGTCGACGCCCGCGGCGTGGAGCTCCTCGGCGCGCCCGAGCACCCGCTGCCCGGCCGGCGTCAGCAGCCGCTCGAAGGTCGCCAGGTCCACCTCGGCATCCTCCCAGCCCCGCCGGTCTGGCACTCGACTTGACCGAGTGCTAACGCCGGACTAGTTTCAGTGTTGGCACTCTCGATGTGAGAGTGCTGATCGTCCGGTCCGTGCGACCCCCGCGACGGCGTGCGACCACCGGGCGACAGTCTTGCTCCACCGTTCCATCCCGAGACAGACCAACAAAGATTGGGGAGGTCGACGACGTGTCGGTCAACATCAAGCCGCTCGAGGACCGGATCCTCGTCCAGACGCTCGACGCCGAGCAGACCACGGCTTCCGGCCTGGTCATCCCGGACACCGCGAAGGAGAAGCCCCAGGAGGGCGAGGTCATCGCGGTCGGACCGGGTCGCTTCAACGACGACGGTGACGAGCGCGTGCCGCTCGACATCTCCGTCGGCGACAAGGTCATCTACAGCAAGTACGGCGGCACCGAGGTCAAGTACGCCGGCCAGGAGTACCTCATCCTGAGCGCCCGCGACGTGCTCGCCGTCATCGGCTGACCCAGCCGGACCTGAGCTCACGCACCACCGCACCACCGACTCCGCCCCGGGCGGCCCACCCGGGCCCCTGGGGCGTTGTCCTTCCACCCATGCGTGCACCACGATCACATCAAGAAAGGCAGTGATTCTTCGATGCCGAAGATCCTGGAGTTCGACGAGAGCGCACGACGCTCCCTCGAGCGGGGCGTCGACGCCCTGGCCAACACCGTCAAGGTGACCCTCGGTCCCAAGGGCCGATACGTCGTGCTCGACAAGAAGTGGGGCGCCCCGACCATCACCAACGACGGCGTGACCGTCGCCCGTGAGGTCGAGCTGGACGACCCGTTCGAGAACCTCGGCGCCCAGCTGACCAAGGAGGTCGCCACCAAGACCAACGACGTCGCCGGTGACGGCACCACCACCGCGACCGTGCTGGCGCAGGCGATGGTCCACCAGGGCATCCGCGCCGTGGCCGCCGGGGTGAACCCGATGGCGCTGAAGCGGGGCATGGACAAGGCCGCCGCCGCCGTCAGCGAGGCGCTGCGCGAGGCCGCCCGCGACGTGGAGACCCGCGAGGACATGGCCGCCGTGGCGACCGTCTCCAGCCGCGACTCGGTCATCGGCGACCTGCTCGCCGAGGCCTTCGACAAGGTGGGCAAGGACGGTGTCATCACCGTCGAGGAGTCCAACACCATGGGCACCGAGCTCGAGTTCACCGAGGGCATGCAGTTCGACAAGGGTTACATCTCGCCCTACTTCGTGACCGACGCGGAGCGCATGGAGGCCGTCCTCGACGACCCCTACATCCTTCTGCACCAGGGCAAGATCAGCTCCATCTCGGACCTGCTTCCCCTGCTGGAGAAGGTCATGCAGGCCGGCAAGCCGCTGTTCATCATCGCCGAGGACATCGACGGTGAGGCGCTCTCGACCCTGGTGGTCAACAAGATCCGCGGCACCTTCAACGCCGCCGCGGTCAAGGCTCCCGCCTTCGGCGACCGCCGCAAGGCCATGCTGCAGGACATCGCGACCCTCACCGGCGCGCAGGTCGTGGCCCCCGAGGTCGGCCTCAAGCTCGACCAGGTCGGCCTCGACGTGCTGGGCCAGGCCCGCCGCGTCGTGGTCACCAAGGACAACACCACGATCGTCGACGGCTCCGGTGACGCCACCGAGGTCAGCGGCCGCGTGAACCAGATCAAGGCCGAGATCGAGAACACCGACTCCGACTGGGACCGCGAGAAGCTCCAGGAGCGACTCGCCAAGCTCGCCGGCGGTGTCTGCGTGGTCAAGGTCGGCGCCGCCACCGAGGTGGAGCTGAAGGAGAAGAAGCACCGCATCGAGGACGCCGTCTCGGCGACGCGCGCCGCGATCGAGGAAGGCATCATCGCCGGCGGCGGCTCCGCGCTGGTCCACGCCGTCTCGGTGCTCTCCGACGACCTCGGTCTCGAGGGCGACGAGGCGTTCGGCGTCAAGGTGGTCCGCAAGGCCGCCGACGAGCCGCTGCGCTGGATCGCCGAGAACGGCGGCGTCAACGGCTACGTCGTCGTCGCCAAGGTCCGCGAGGCCGGCGTCGGCAACGGCTACAACGCCGCCACCGAGGAGTACGGCGACCTCATCGGCCAGGGCATCCTGGACCCGGTGAAGGTGACCCGCTCCGCGCTGGTCAACGCCACCTCCATCGCGGCCATGCTGCTGACGACCGAGACCCTGGTCGTCGACAAGCCCGAGGACGCGGACGAGTCCGCCTCCGCGGGCGGCCACGGCCACGGCCACGGCCACTGATCGACTGCCCGCCACCGGTCACTGACCGCAGGCGGGCCCGCAACTGGTCGGTGCCCGCACCCGGGAGCTACTCCGGGTGCGGGCACCGACCAGTTTTCGGCGCGAGGGCGGGGAGTGACCAGCGCTCAGCCGGGGGTGGGTGCGGGGATCGCCCGGGTCGCCCGGGGCCGGCGGCGGGCGATCGAGACGCCTATAAGCGTGACCACCCCGCCGACGTAGGCCAGCGAAGCGGGGGTCTCGTCGAGCAGCAGCCACGCCATCACGATGGTGATGACCGGGATGAGGTACGTCGTGACGGCCAGGTTCGAGGCCGGCATGTGGTTGAGGGCGTAGGCGTAGCAGGTGAATCCGATGGCGGTCGGGAACAGTCCGAGGTAGACCATCCACAGCACCGACGAGGTCGGGGCGGCGGCCGTCTCCTCGACCAGCCGGCCCGCCCACGGCAGGCAGGCGATCGCCCCCACGGCGCAGGCCACAGCGGTGACCTCGACGGCCGGCAGGGTGGCCATGAGTGGCTTCTGGACGATCAGGCTGACGGCGTACACCAGGGCCGCGAGGGCGCACAGCAGCACGCCGAGCAGGTCGCTGCCGGCGTCGCCCGACCCGCTGCCTGAGGTGCTGATGAGGCCCACGCCGGCGATCGCGAGCGCCAGCCCGGCTGCCTTGGTGGGGGTGAACCGCTCGCCCAGGAACACCGCGGCGAGCAGCGCCACCATGACCGGGGCGCTCTGCAGGACCAGCGAGGCGGTGCCGGCGTCGACGTGCCGCTCACCCTCGTTGAGGGCCACGTTGTAGACGGCGTACCAGAGCAGGCCGATGACGACCAGGCGCCACCACTGGCCTGGGCCGGGCCGACGGAAGCGGGGGAGAGCCAGCGCCAGCAGGGCCAGCGCGCCGACCGTGTTGCGGCCCAGCGCGAGCGGCCCGGCGGAGAAGTCGTCGCCGAGGTGGCGGATGGCTACGAAGGCCGAGGCCCACAGGACCAGGGTCGTGGCGACGGCCGCGACCGGCAGCCACGTGCGCCCGGTGGTCGGGCCCGTCGAGGTGGGGCCGGGGTCCTGGGTCGTGGTCACGTCTGCGAGGTTAGACCCGCTCACCGACACCGGGCACACGGGTTTCGGCCAGGTCACTGACGATGGCCGGATACCGCGGGAATCTGGCAGGTTGCAGACCATGAGGCGCCGCGACTACTGGACCCACCGCATCAACCGGCTGCACCCGCTGCGCGACCACGAGGAGATCTCGCGCATCCTCGTGCAGCACGAGTTCCCCTGGGACATCAACCAGGCGCTGTCCTTCGCCCTGTTCCGGACCTACGCCGTGCCCTCGATCGGGCGGCTGCTGTTCGAGACCGGCGAGTTCACCGAGCGCACCCAGAAGCGGTACGACGACACCGGGCTGATCCTCGACCAGGTGCTGTGCCACGGGCTGTCGAGCCAGGAGGGCCGGACCGCGGTGCGGCGGATGAACCAGATGCACGGCATGTACGACATCAGCAACGACGACATGCGCTACGTGCTGTCGACCTTCGTGGTGGTGCCGGTGCGGTGGCTGGCCGACCACGGCTGGCGGGCCATGTCGACCGTGGAGGTGCTGGCCAGCACGGAGTACTACAAGCGCCTGGGGCGGCACATGAACATCGCGGGCATCCCGGACAGCTACGACGACTTCGCCCGGCTGATGGACGACTACGAGGCTGCGCACTTCGGCTACGACCCCGGTGCGCGGGCCGTCGCCGACGCGACCCTCGAGCTGATGACGACCTTCCCGCCCAACGACCGGCTGCCCGCGGAGCGCGTCAAGGCGTTCTCGTTCGGGCTCATGGACGAGCCGCTGCTCGACGCCTTCCGCTACCCGCACCCCTCGCCGGCCCTGCGACGGGCGTCGCGCGCCTCGCTGAGGGCCCGGGCCCGGCTGCTGCGGCTCGCCCCGCCCCGGTTGGCGCCGAAGCTGCTCGAGGACCTGCCCAACATCCGGTCCTACCCCGACGGGTTCCGCACCGAGGAGCTGGGGACGTTCGCCCCGACCTGCCCGGTGGACCTGCAGCGGCGCCCGGCGCCCCGGGACCAGCCCCAGGAGCAGCGCCAGGACCAGGCGGTCTAGCGTTCCCGGGCCGGGTCGGCCACCCACAGCATCGGGTCGCCCCAGCCGAGGTCCTCGACCCCGTGGTGCAGCAGGGCGAGCGCGACCAGGGTCCGGCGGTGCGCGGCGAAGGTCAGCACGTGCGCGACCATGCCGCCGTAGGTGAAGACCTCGGCGGGCTCGCAGAGCGCGTCGACGAAGGTGTCGTCGAGCCGCTCGGCCTCCACGACCTCGCGGACCCGGGCGAGGTAGGCCGGCCCCTCGACGGCGAGGCGGTCGCGCATCGCCGGCAGGGTCTCGTGCTCCTCGACGGACCAGTCGTAGTCACGTGACTCCATCGCCGCGTTCCACATGCCCATCTGCCCGACGAGCCGGGACAGCAGGGAGCGCACCGACTGCGGGTCGTCGTCGACGCTGAGCCCGATGGGCTCGTCGAGCTGGTCGTCGCTCAGGCGTCCGGCGGCGTCGATCATCTCGCCGGTCAGCCAGATGTGGTGCTCGACCATCGCGGTCATCAGGTCCATGGAGCTCACCTTGTCTCTGCTGGGCAGGCGCAGGCCTGCGGGTGGGTGGAAGTGGACGCCGCTCGGCGCCTCGATCTGGAGGTGTCCGGGTGAGCGGCGCCAGACGGCCGGCGGCTCGCCGTACGCCCGCCGGAAGGCGCGGCCGAAAGCCTCGTGCGAGCCGTAGCCCGCCTCGACGGCGATGTCGATGAGCGGGGCTTCGGTGCTGAGCATCCGGTAGGCCGCGCGCTCGAGCAGGAGGCGTCGGCGGAACGTCTGCGGCGGCTCGCCCGCCACGGACCGGATCATCCGGTCGAAGTGGAACCGCGAGAAGTGGAGGCGGGCAGCCCAGTCGGACGCCGTCGCGCCGTGGTCGTCGAGCGCGTCGGCGAGCCGCTCGACGAAACGGGCGAAGAGGTCCGAGCCGCTGCCGGCACCCGCCGCGTTGGTCGTCATGGCCCCATCCTGCGCCCCGGGAATGCCGCCTGGCTTGATCGACGTTGCCCTCACCTAGACTGGCCGCACGCGCAGCGCACGACGGAAGGTGTCCATGAGCGAGTCCACCGGGATCCCCGACAAGTTCGCCGCCCTGGGGTTGACCTACGACGACGTCCTGCTGCTGCCGGGTCACTCCGACCTGGCCCCGGACGAGATCGACACCACGTCGCGGCTGACCCGCGAGATCTCGCTCAAGGTGCCGCTGGTCAGCGCCGCCATGGACACCGTCACCGAGTCGCGGATGGCCATCGCGATGGCGCGCCAGGGCGGCCTCGGCGTGCTGCACCGCAATCTCTCGATCGAGGACCAGGCCTACCAGGTCGACCTCGTGAAGCGGACCCAGACCGGGATCATCTCCAACCCCGTCACGATCGGCCCGGACCGGACGCTCGAGGAGCTCGACCGCCTGTGCGGGGAGTACCGCGTCTCCGGCCTCCCCGTCGTCGACACCGACGACCGGCTGCTCGGCATCATCACCAACCGCGACCTGCGCTTCACCCCCGTCGCGGAGTGGGCCACCACCAAGGTCGACGAGGTGATGACCACCGCGCCGCTCATCACCGGCGAGGTCGGGATCTCGCGCGAAGACGCGACGCTGCTGCTGCGCAAGCACAAGCGGGAGCGGCTGCCGCTGGTCGACGACCAAGGACGGCTGGCCGGCCTGATCACGGTCAAGGACTTCGTGAAGTCCGAGCAGTTCCCCCACGCGTCGTACGACGGCGACGGGCGGCTGCTCGTGGGCGCGGCCATCGGCTACTTCGGCGACGCCTGGCAGCGCGCCACCACGCTCGTCGAGGCCGGCGTCGACGTCCTCGTCGCCGACACCGCGCACGGCAACGTCCGGATGCTGCTGGAGATGGTCGAGCGGCTCAAGAAGGACCCGGCCACCCGCCACGTGCAGGTCATCGGCGGCAACGTCGCGACCCGTGAGGGCGCCCAGTCGTTCGTCGACGCCGGCGCCGACGCCGTCAAGGTCGGGGTGGGCCCGGGCTCCATCTGTACGACGCGCGTGGTGACCGGGGTCGGCGTACCCCAGATCACCGCCGTCTACGAGGCATCCCTGGCCGCGAGGCCGGCCGGCGTCCCGGTCATCGCCGACGGCGGCATGAAGCACTCCGGCGAGATCGCCAAGGCGCTGGTCGCCGGCGCCGACGCCGTCATGGTTGGCTCGCTGCTGGCCGGCTGCGACGAGAGCCCGGGCGACCTGGTGTTCGTCAACGGCAAGCAGTACAAGGCCTACCGCGGCATGGGCTCGCTGGGCGCGATGTCGAGCCGAGGCAAGAAGTCCTACTCCAAGGACCGCTACTTCCAGGCCGAGGTCACCAGCGACGACCAGATCGTCCCGGAGGGCATCGAGGGCCAGGTCGCCTACCGCGGCCCGCTCAGCGCGGTCGCCCACCAGCTCGTCGGCGGCCTGACGCAGTCGATGTTCTACGTCGGCGCGCGCACCGTGCCCGAGCTGCAGGAGCACGGGAAGTTCGTCCGGATCACCTCGGCGTCGCTCAACGAGAGCCACCCGCACGGCGTGCAGATGACGGTGGAGGCGCCGAACTACCAGGGGCGCTGACCACACGGGCCGGTCGGCCCGCCCCGGCGGCCCGCGGACGGTAGGGTTCACCCGTGCAGGAGTTCGAGATCGGCCGTGCCAAGCGAGGTCGTCGGGCGTGGTCCTTCGACGACATCGCCATCGTCCCGTCGCGCCGTACGCGCGACCCTGAAGAGGTCTCGACGGCCTGGCAGATCGACGCCTACCGCTTCGACATCCCGATCCTCGCCGCGCCGATGGACTCGGTGATGTCACCGGACACCGCCGTGCAGTTCGGTCGCGCCGGCGGGCTCGGCGTCCTGGACCTCGAGGGCCTGTGGACCCGCTACGAGGACCCGTCGAACCTGCTGGCCGAGGTAGCCGGGCTCGACCCGGCCGCCGCCACTCGCCGCATGCAGGAGATCTACGGCGAGCCGGTCAAGCCCGAGCTCATCACCGAGCGGCTCAAGCAGATGCGCGACGCGGGGGTCACCGTCGCCGGCAGCCTGAGCCCGCAGCGCACCAAGGAGTTCTTCAAGACCGTCGTCGACGCCGGAGTCGACATGTTCGTCATCCGCGGCACGACGGTCTCGGCCGAGCACGTCTCGGGCCAGGCCGAGCCGTTGAACCTCAAGGAGTTCATCTACGAGCTCGACGTCCCGGTCATCGTCGGTGGCTGCGCGACCTACCAGGCGGCGCTGCACCTGATGCGCACCGGCGCGGCCGGCGTCCTCGTCGGCTTCGGCGGCGGAGCAGCGCACACCACCCGCTCGGTGCTGGGCATCGCGGTGCCGATGGCCTCGGCCGTGGCCGACGTCGCCGCCGCCCGTCGCGACTACATGGACGAGTCCGGCGGTCGCTACGTCCACGTCATCGCCGACGGCTCCATCGGCCGCTCGGGCGACCTGGCCAAGGCCATCGCCTGCGGCGCCGACGCCGTCATGATCGGCTCCCCGCTGGCCCGCGCCACCGAGGCGCCGGGGCGGGGCTTCCACTGGGGCTCCGAGGCCTGGCACCCCGACCTGCCGCGCGGCGAGCGCATCGAGATCGGCATCGCCGGCTCGCTGGAGGAGATCCTCTTCGGGCCGTCGGTCACCGCTGACGGCACCATGAACCTCGTGGGCGCGCTGCGACGCGCGATGGCCACGACCGGCTACACCGAGCTCAAGGAGTTCCAACGTGTCGAGGTCGTCGTCCAGTAGGTCGAGCAGCCCCGGTCCCGGCGTGATCGTCGGGAACCGACCGGCCACGGGCTGCGTCGTAGCAGCATGAGCACCGTCCCGGGGCGCCGCGTCGCCCGGCCCGCAGCCGCCGCCCTCGCTGCGCTCCTCACCTCCTCCGTGCTCGCTGCCTGCGGCAGCGACGACCCCGCCGCGTCCGGTTCCGGTGGCTCGGAGGCTTCGGTGACCCCCGCCGCCGGCGGCGGGACGCCGGAGGAGTCCGGCGGGTCCACCAGCGCCCCGTCGGCCGAGCCCGCCTCCACCCGGGGCTGGCGCACGGAGGTCTGGCACGACCTCCAGCTGAAGGTGCCCGCGGACTGGGCGGTCGGCTACGCGCCGTTGACCAGCGACGGCGACGTCCTCGAGTGCGCCGTCGGTCCGCTCGGGTCGGACAGCCCGGACGGCTCGGACACGACCACGCCGTACGTCGGGCGTCCCGGCGCCGGCAGCGACGCGTGCGACGGCACCGGCGACGTCGACGTGCCGGCGCAGGACTTCGTGTGGTTCGGCAGTCCCCTGAGCCGGGGCGAGAGCCAGGATGGCGGCCGCACCGTGAGCACGGTCGAGATCGACTCCGAGACGGTCACGGTCGGCGCGGCGCCCGACGTCGCCGCCGCGGTCCTGGAGTCGCTGACCGAGGTGGGCGACGACGCCAACGGGTGTCCCGCGCAGCCGAAGCCCGAGACCCGCTACCCCGTCGAGGGCTACGGGGAGGCCAGGTCGCTCGCGGTCTGCTACTACGAGCGCGGCCCCGAGGACGCGGCTGGCTCCACGAGCCGCGCCTATACCGAGCGGTTGGGAGCGCGCGAGGCCGCCCAGCTCTCACGCGCGGTGGCACTGGGCGCCCGGTCGTCCTGCGAGCCGCAGGGCGACCCCGACCAGAGGCTGCTCCTCCGGGCGACGTTCGAGGACGACTTCGGCTCGAAGCCTCTCGTGCGTGACTACCTCGTCGAGCTGGGGGAGTGCTCGGCCGTCCTCGACCTGTCCGAGGGCGTCATCGGCACTCCGCGGCCGGTGGCCCTGTCCGCGCGCATCCTCGACGTCTGGGCCTCCGACGGCGTTCGGGCGTACGTCGGCGGCGGCTCGGTCCCGAGCGACCTCGCGTCGTACTTCAAGCCGATCATGGGCTGAGGCGTGGGACGCCGCCGGGAGAGCGAGCACGGCACGGCCGGGGCGGCCCATCCGGCCCAGCCGACCGAGAAGACCTGCACGTCCTGCGGGCGCCGCATCGAGTGGCGCAAGAAGTGGGAGTCGTCGTGGGACGAGGTCCGCTACTGCAGCGACGCGTGCCGGACGCGGAAGGTGAAGCCGGTCGACCGTGAGCTCGAGGAGGCCATCCGCGAGCTGCTGAGTCGCACCACGGGCACGATCTGCCCCTCGGAGGCGGCCAAGAAGGTCGGCGGCACCGACTCCGCAGACGGCTGGCGCGAGCTGATGGAGCCGGCCCGCCGTGCTGCGCGCCGGATGGTCGCCGGGGGCGAGGTCGAGATCACCCAGCAGGGCACGGTCGTGGACCCTTCGACCGCGAAGGGCCCGATCCGCATCCGCCGCACCAGCTGACCCGCCGCGGCCCGGTCCGACACGGTTTGGGGCACCCGCGCGGGATGCCCTGAACCAGGACCCTTGTGCGTCACCGCTTAGTCGCAATGCGTCATTGACGCGCGTTATAACACAGGACTCTTCTGGGTGGAGGACTTTTCCTCCGAGTAGGGGTGCCTCCCATGGCAAAATCTCCGCGTACCGTCGTCATCGCTCTCGTGGCGGCGCTCCTCCTTCCCCTCACGGGCGGTCCGGCCCGCGCCGGGACCGACGTCTCGCCCGGGCAGACCGGGTTCGAGCCGCACGTGGCAGCGGTCAACCCACGCAACCCGTCGCAGGTGGCGGTCATGCGTGGCTGCCAGGTGCGGATCTCGCGGGACTTCGGCCAGACCTTCCCGGTCGTGCGCAACACGACGCTCGGCTGCAACGGCGACCCGGCCATCGCCTGGGACTCGCGGGGCCGGCTGTTCGTCACGCACCTGAACCGGGTGGGGGCGGGCAACGAGCTCAGCGTCTTCGCCGGGCAGGTGGCCGACACGACCACCGCGGGCACGCAGACCTACACCCCGGTCCAGGTCAGCACCATCAACACCTTCGACGACGACAAGCAGTGGCTGGTCGCGGACTCGGACCCCAACAGCCCCTTCGCCGACAACCTCTACCTCGTGTGGACGGAGTTCACCGGCGCCACGCGGATCATGTTCTCGAGGTCGACCAACGCCGGCGCCACGTGGTCCGCCCCCCAGCAGGTCTCGCAGGGGGGCGAGGGCTTCGTGTGGCCGGCGCATGCGGCGATCGGCACCAACGGCGACGTCTACCTCGCCTACCACACCGACACCTGCGGGGCGGCGAACGCCGGGACGATCCAGCTGCTCCGCGACGGGACCGGTGGTGCGGCGTTCGCGGCCGGCACCGTGCCGCAGCGCTCGACGGCCTTCGGAGCCGGAGGGGCCACGGTGACCTGCAACGTCCAGGGCGGCGGCAACGAGATCCCCGGTGCCTCGTTCTGGTTGCAGGGCACGATGCAGCCGTGGATCCTGCCGGACCCGGCACGTGCGGGCCACGTGTACGTCGTCGGCAACGACGACCCGAACAACGCCTACGCCAGCGGTGACGACGCCGACGTCGTCGTCGCCCGGTCGACCGACGCGGGGGTCAGCTTCAGCACCGACCGGGTCGATCACGGCACGGCGGGCAGCTTCGCCGTGATGCCGTCGGCGCACATCGACCAGGACGGCAACATCACCGTCACCTGGTACGACAACCGGCGGCTGCTGAGGAACACCGGAGCCAATGCCAACGGCGGCACGGCCAACTTCCTGCTCGACGTCTATGCCACGACCAGCAGGGACGGCGGGTCGACGTACGTCGAGGACTTCCGGCTCAACGACGCGCTCTTCGACCCGGACGTGAGCGCGCCCTGCCGCTTCGGGACCATCGCGGGGGGCAACTGCACCACGCGCATCGGTGAGTACAACGGGACCTGGACCGTCGACGGCATCGGCTACGGCGTGTGGACCGGGAACGCGACGCCGCCGACCGCTCCCTTCCCCTCCGACGGAGCCGGCGCTCAGACCACGATGTTCGACACCTGGTCGATGACCGGCGCGTTCGCCGACCGGTTCGAGCCGAACGAGTCGCGCGACTTCGCGGTGGTGGCGGCGCTGGGGTCCGACGACGCCTACAACCAGGAGCGGCTGAGTCTGCACTCCGACACCGACATCGACTTCTTCAAGGTGCTCGCCAACCGGACCGGCGAGCTCGAGGTCGAGGTCGCGTTCAACGAGGTGCTGGGCGATGTCCAGGTCCGGGCGCAGGACGGGTGGGGCAACGTCGTGGCGACCGGGACGGCCTCCACCGCCCAGGCGGGCAGCAGCGTGAACGCGTTCGCGATCCCGGTGGTCGAGGGCGGCACGTACTTCATCGAGGTGTCGGACCCGTCGGCGCCAGGCACGTTCGCACCCCAGAACGTCTATGACCTCAGCATCGTGAACCGCGCTGCTCCGGTCCCGTTCGGGCTCGACCTGCGCCCGGCGTCCGACAGCGGAGCCACCGCCGACGACACCACCAGCGACAGCACCCCCACGATCCGGATGCGCGCCGACGTCACCGGCCTCGAAGCGTCGGGCATCGTGTTCTCGCCGACGCCGAACGCGACTCTGATCGACGACGCGCCGGGCTACAAGGTGCAGGTGCTGGTCGACGGCAACCCGGCCGGCTTCGCTACGCCGGTGGCCGGCTCGCCGGGCACCTTCGAGATCACGCTGAGCAGTCCTCTCGTCGACGGTGACCACCTGGTCACGGCCCGGGTGCTGGTGATCGACCCGTCGGACACCCCAGCGGGTGGTGTCAGCCACCTCGTGGGCGCCGGCGGTGAGTCCGCTGCGCTGGCGATCGAGATCGACACCACGGGTCCGGCCGCGACGAGCTCGCCCGACCTGCTCACCTCGAGCGACAACGCGGGGGTCAGCATCGACAACGTGACGACGTTGCAGTCGCCAGCCTTCCGAGGGACGGCGGAGCCGGGCTCGCTCGTGCGGCTGCTGGCCGACGGCGACGTGGTCGGCATGACGACGGCCGGCTCGAGCGGGGCGTGGGAGATCACCTCCGAGCCGCTCGGTGACGGCGTCTACGTGATCACCGCGACGGCTGAGGACGCCGCCGGGAACCTCAGCGCGCCGTCGGCGGGACTGACCGTCATCGTTGCCCACGAGGTCCTCGACCTCATCGGAGCCTTCGCTGCGACGGGGAACGTGGTGGCCGACCTCGGCGCCGAGACTGTCGCACCGTTCCCGGTCCCCGGTGGCGTGGTGGGCGTCCGCGGCATCCCGACCGTCAACCTGGCCGCGTCCGGCCACGCACTGGGCGTGACGGGCACGCCCGAGGACGACCAGATCTCCTTCACGCCGACGAGCGCTGACGGCGGTCGTCTCACCCGTGTCGGGTCGGCCCAGCTGCTCCGGCTGTCGGGCGTGGGCGGGAACCTGACGGTCGACCCGCTGGCAGGGACCGACACCGTCGGGGTGGTCGCTACCGCCGCGGCAGACACGATCAGAGGCCTGGTCGACACCGTGAGCACGCTGACCGTCGGGTCGTGGAAGACCCTGCGGGTGACCACCGCGACGACCGAGGACGTCGGCGTCGCGGCGGGGCTGGGCCAGGACGTCGTCGTCGTCACGGCACGTGACACCGTGAACGCTCACCTGAGTGTGGACGGCGCCGCGCCCACGGCTGCGCCCAACAAGGTCGGCGACCGGCTCGACGCCGTCGCCGGCTCGGCCAGGCCCCGCCTCAGCAATGCTCCGGGCGGTCCGTCGCCTGGTTCGGGGGTGGCGCAGGTCGGCTACCCGCAGACGACGGGCAAGGTGACGCGCATCGACTACGCCGGCTTCGAGAAGGTCCGCCTGCTCAAGTAGCCCGCCGCGGGTGCGGGGAGTGACCGAGCCCTCGCCGGTCGTTGTTACCGGCGGGTTCCGATGACCCGAGCGCTCAGATACCCTCGGTATATGACTTCTTCGGACCCGACCGCGCCGGCCGTGCTCGACCCCGAGACCGACCCGAGCGCGACGTACGGACTCGACCAGCAGCTCGTCCGACGTCTCACCGGGCTGCTGCAGGCGACGAGTGGCGCGAGCAAGCGCGCGACGTCGCCGATCAGCGGACAGCCGTTGGGCGACGTCCCGCAGTCGACGACCGCCGACGTCGAGGCGGCCTTCCGGCGCGCCCGACGCGCTCAGGCGACGTGGGCCCGCACCACGCTGGAGCAGCGCTCGGCGATGATGATGCGGCTGCACGACCTGGTGCTGGAGCGTCAGGACGAGATCATCGACCTGATCTGCTGGGAGTCCGGCAAGGCACGCAAGCACGCCTTCGACGAGCCGCTGCACATCGCGCTGACCGCCCGCTACTACGCGCGCACGGCGCGCGAGCACCTGGACACGCGCCGCGCGGCCGGGGTCGTGCCGGCGCTGACCCGCGTGGAGGTCAACCGCGTCCCCAAGGGCGTCGTCGGCATCATCTCGCCGTGGAACTACCCCTTCACCATGGCCCTGTGCGACGGCCTGCCCGCGATCATGGCCGGCAACGCCGTGGTGGCGAAGCCCGACGCCCAGACCATGCTCACCGCGCTCTACGGGCTGGAGCTGCTGCGTGACGCCGGCTTCCCCGCGGACCTCTGGCAGATGGTGGCCGGACCGGGCCGGGAGATCGGCACCGACATCATCGAGCGGGCCGACTACGTCTGCTTCACCGGGTCCACGGCGACGGGCAAGGTCATTGCCGGCACGTGTGCCGACCGGCTCATCGGCTGCAGCCTCGAGCTGGGCGGCAAGAACCCGATCCTCGTGCTGCGCGACGCCGACCTCGACCGGGCCGCCGAGGGTGCGGTGCGGGCGGCGTTCTCCAACGCCGGCCAGCTGTGCGTCTCCATGGAGCGGATGTACGTCGCGGACCAGGTCTACGACCGGTTCGTGGCCAAGCTCGTCGACCGGGTCGAGGCCATGAGTCTGGGGGCGACCCTGGACTGGGGCGTGGACATGGGGTCGTTGATCAGCCAGGAGCAGCTCGACACCGTGGTCGCCCACGTCGAGGACGCCCGCGCCAAGGGAGCGACGGTGCTGACCGGCGGCCGGGCCCGTCCCGACCTCGGACCGTTCTTCTACGAGCCGACGGTGCTCGAGGGCGTCTCCCCGGACATGGTGTGCTTCGGCGAGGAGACCTTCGGACCGGTGATCTCGCTCTACCGGTTCAGCGAGGAGGCCGACGCGATCGCCCGAGCCAACGACGGGGACTACGGCCTCAACGCCTCGATCTTCAGCCAGGACGGACCGCGGGCGCGCGCCGTCGCCCGGCAGATCAAGTGCGGCACCGTCAACATCAACGAGGCCTTCGGCGCGACCTTCGCCAGCATCGACGCCCCGATGGGCGGCATGCGCCAGTCGGGCATGGGACGGCGTCAGGGAGCCGAGGGCATCCTGCGCTACACCGAGTCGCAGGCGGTCGCCACCCAGCGGCTGCTGCGACTTGCGCCGATGCTCGGCATGAGCGACGAGCAGTACGCCAAGATCATGACCTTCAACGTGCGACTCCTCACCCGGCTCGGCAGGAAGTGAACGACGTGTCAGACGACGTGCCCGGCCCCTTCGACTTCGACGTGCTCGTCATCGGGTCCGGCTTCGGTGGCTCGGTCAGCGCCCTGCGCCTGACGGAGAAGGGCTACCGGGTCGGGGTGATCGAGGCCGGGGCGCGCTTCGAGGACTCCGACTACGCGAAGACCTCCTTCGAGCTGAAGAAGTACCTCTTCCGCCCCGAGATCGGCTGCTACGGCATCCAGCGCATCGAGGCGGTCCGCGACTCGCTCATCATGGCCGGCGCCGGCGTCGGCGGGGGATCGCTGGTCTACGCCAACACCCTCTACGAGCCCCTCGCGCAGTTCTACAACGACCCCCAGTGGGCCGACATCACCGACTGGAAGTCCGAGCTGGCGCCGTTCTACGACCAGGCCAAGCGGATGCTCGGCGTCGTCGAGAACCCGCTGCGCACGCCGGCCGACGACGTCATGGAGAAGGTCGCCAACGACCTGGGCGTCGGCGACACCTTCCACCCCACCCCGGTGGGCGTCTTCTTCGGCGGCCCGGACGCGAAGGAGGGCGAGCTGATCGAGGACCCCTACTTCGGCGGTGCGGGCCCGGCGCGCAACGCGTGCGTCGAGTGCGGCGACTGCATGACCGGCTGCAAGTACAACGCCAAGAACACACTGGTGAAGAACTACCTCTACCTCGCCGAGAAGAAGGGCGCGAAGGTCCTGCCGCTGACCACGGTGACCCGCGTGACGCCGCTGGACGGCGGCGGCTACGAGGTCAAGGTGAAGTGGACGAAGTCGCTGCGCAGCGGCAGGTCGGTCACCCGCACCCTGACGTGCGAGCAGGTCGTCTTCGCCGCGGCCGCCATCGGCACCCAGAAGCTGCTGCACAAGCTGAAGGCGCAGGGCATCCTGCCGAAGCTGTCCGACCGTCTGGGCTATCTGTCGCGGACCAACTCCGAGTCGATCCTCGGAGCCATCGCGCCCGACACCTCGATCGACTACAGCCGGGGGATCGCGATCACCTCCAGCTTCCACCCCGACGAGGACACCCACGTCGAGCCGTGCCGCTACGGCAAGGGCAGCAACGCGATGTCGCTGATGCAGACGGTGCTGACCGACGGTGGCGGGCCGGTGCCACGCTGGCGGGTGTGGCTGGGGCAGCTGTGGATGCAGCGCAGCAGCGTGCTCGACCTGTACGACGTCAAGCACTGGTCCGAGAGGACGGTCATCGCCCTGGTGATGCAGACCCTCGACAACTCGATCACGACGTACGCGAAGAAGATCCCGCTCACGAAGAAGTGGCGCCTGACCTCCAAGCAGGGTCACGGCGAGCCGAACCCGACGTGGATCCCGGTCGCCAACCAGGTCGTGCGCAAGATGGCCGAGATCATGGGCGGCACGCCCGGCGGCTCGGTCGGCGACCCGTTCAACATGCCGATGACGGCGCACTTCATCGGCGGCTGCACCATCGGCCGCTCGGACGAGGACGGCGTCGTCGACGCCTACCAGCGGGTCTTCAACTACCCCGGGATGCACATCGCCGACGGCTCGGCCATCTCGGCGAACCTCGGGGTCAACCCGTCGCTGACGATCACCGCGCAGGCCGAGCGGATGATGGCGCTCTGGCCCAACAAGGGGGAGGCGGACGCACGACCGGCGCTGGGGTCGGCGTACGAGCGCATCGAGCCGGTCGAGCCGAACGATCCGGCCGTGCCTCCGAGCGCCCCCGGCGCCCTTCGGTTGCCCATCGTCGCGGTCTCCTGAGGCTCCCCCGCGCCCACATGCGCCCAGATGCGTGGGAAAAGCACCCTGGCGCAGCCCGTCGGGGTGCTTTTCCCTCGGTTCTGCACGGTCAGGGGTGGCCCGGGCGAAAAATGGTCCAGGGCCCGACCAGGGAGGGAGGGAGGTCGGGCCCTGTTCGAGCCGGCGGACCGACTCACCGAGACCCGGTCCTGGGAGGAGGACCTACCGGATCTCATCTGGCGCAACGACCGGGTCCGTGGGGGGTTACGCACGGGACGAGAAGTTTTCGACGCGTTCACGACGGCTAGGCTGAGGGTTCTCGTCCCCGCCTGGAAGGTGCCCGGTGACCACCGAACACGACCTGGTCCTCGTCGTCGACTTCGGCGCCCAGTACGCCCAGCTCATCGCCCGGCGGGTCCGGGAGGCGCGGGTCTACTCCGAGATCGTCCCGCACTCGATGCCGGTGGCGGAGATGCTCGCCAAGAACCCCAAGGCGATCGTGCTGTCGGGGGGCCCGTCGTCGGTCTACGAGCCCGGCGCCCCGCAGATCAGCGACGACCTCTTCGACGCCGGCGTCCCGGTCTTCGGCATGTGCTACGGCTTCCAGGTCATGGCCCAGGCTCTCGGCGGCGAGGTCGCGCGCACGGGCGTCTCGGAGTACGGCCGCACGCCGGTCGAGGTCGAGGAACCAGGCACCCTGCTGGCCGAGGTGCCGGCGGTCCACAAGGTGTGGATGAGCCACGGGGACTCCGTCGTCGGAGCCCCGGAGGGCTTCACCGTGCTGGCCTCCACCGTGGTCTCGCCGGTCGCGGCCTTCGAGCACGTCGAGCGCGGCTTCGCCGGCGTGCAGTGGCACCCCGAGGTCATGCACACCGAGCACGGCCAGGTCGTGCTGGCCCACTTCCTGCACCACATCGCCGGCTGCCGCCAGACGTGGACGATGGTCAACATCGTCGAGGAGCAGCTGGAGCGCATCCGCGAGCAGATCGGCGATGCCCGTGCCATCTGCGGTCTCTCCGGCGGCGTGGACTCCGCGGTGGCGGCCGCGCTCGTGCAGCGAGCCATCGGCGACCGGCTGACCTGTGTCTTCGTCGACCACGGGCTGCTGCGCCAGGGCGAGGCCGAGCAGGTCGAACGTGACTTCGTGGCCGCCACCGGCGTCGACCTCGTCGTCGTCGACGCGCAGCAGCGGTTCCTCGAGGCGCTGTCCGGCGTCACCGACCCCGAGACCAAGCGCAAGATCATCGGCCGCGAGTTCATCCGGGTCTTCGAGCAGGCCGAGATCGACGTCATCGGCTCAGCCGCCGCCCAGGGCGAGAAGGTCCAGTTCCTGGTGCAGGGCACGCTCTACCCCGACGTGGTCGAGTCCGGCGGCGGCAGCGGCACCGCCAACATCAAGTCCCACCACAACGTCGGCGGGCTGCCCGAGGATCTCGAGTTCGCCCTCGTCGAGCCGCTGCGCACCCTGTTCAAGGACGAGGTCCGCCTCGTCGGTGAGCAGCTCGGACTGCCGGCCGAGATCGTCTGGCGCCACCCGTTCCCCGGACCCGGGCTCGGCATCCGCATCATCGGCGAGGTCACCCACGAGCGCCTCGAGATCCTGCGGGCCGCCGACGCCATCGCGCGCGAGGAGCTGACCCGTGCCGGCCTCGACCGCGACATCTGGCAGTTCCCCGTGGTGCTGCTGGCGGACGTCCGCTCGGTCGGCGTCCAGGGAGATGGACGCACCTACGGCCACCCGGTCGTGCTGCGCCCGGTGACCTCCGAGGACGCGATGACCGCCGACTGGGCACGGCTGCCCTACGACGTCGTCGAGACCATCTCGACCCGCATCACCAACGAGGTGCGCGAGGTCAACCGCGTCACCATCGACGTCACCAGCAAGCCGCCGGGCACCATCGAGTGGGAGTGACACGGCGGCCCGGCCGCTGACAGCGACCGGGCCGACGTACGTGGTGGTGTTACGGGGGGCGCCTCAGCCGGCGACGCGCACCGAGTGCCTGCGGATCTGCTCCCAGTTGCGCTTGTACTGCTCGTAGGCCGAGCGCAGCGAGATGTTCAACGTGTTCTCGTCGCCCTTGTCGAGGCCACCGTCGACCCAGTTGGCCGAGCCGGTCATCACCTCGTACGCCGCAGTGTCGGCGCCGTACCCGCCCTTGACCAGGACATACTTGGTGTGGGCCCGCAGCTCCTTGTGACCGTCGTGATTGAGGTCCCAGCGGCTGTTGTACAGCGGCACGCCGGTGGCGCGGGCCTTCTGGCGCAGGTAGATCGCCATCTGCTTCGACGGGGCGCCGAAGATGACGAAGACCGCGCAGCCCTCCCGCTTGAGGGAGAACACCTTGTCGGCCAGGTAGGTGCCGCGGTTGCCGCGCCAGCCGAACATGGAGACGTGCACCTGCGTCTTGCCCAGCGTGCTGGCGCGGCAGCGGATCTGGTTGAGGTCGGCCAGCACCGGGTCGTTGGCCATGGTGGCCTTGGCCATGGGGAAGAAGCGCGTCGGTGAAGGGGCCGTCGACGACCTCGCGCAGCTCACCGCCGCCGGGCTTGTCCTCGGTCATCTCCCGGTGGATCTGTCGGTAGCCGTCGAAGGTCTTCTGCCGGTTCGAGGTGGTGTAGAGGTCGTTCCAGCCGTACTTCGCGCCGCCCGTGTTCAGGTTGGAGGAGCTGATCATCGAGACCCAGCGGGCGTCGCCGCTGTTGGACATCGCGTAGAACTTGCTGTGCATGTTGCCGGCGCCGCTGGTGTTGCCGCGGCAGCTGCCGCGGCACTGCGTCACGTAGCTGGCGTCGCTGCCCCAGGTGGCCTGCGAGTCGGTCGGGATCGCGAGGCTGTTCACGATGCGCTCCTTCGACCAGTCGTCGGAGCCCGCTGCGTCCGTCTCGGCGGTGTCCGGCATCAGCCGGGGCGCGGCCCCCGGGGGCGGGGGCTCCTCCCCCGGGGAAGGGGACAACGGGTCGCTGTCGCACGGGCCGCGGGTGGGGGGTTCGAGGACGCCGTCGCCGTCGGTGTCGCGCGGGTTGTCGGCGTTCAGCACCTGGATGAGTCTCTGCGCACTCTTGGTGCCGATGCCGGAGTCGAGGATGACCCGGACCGAGACCCCCCGGTGGCAGGCCCCGATCAGGGCCTCCGAGGAGGCCTTGCGGTCCATGAGGTATGCCGAGATCAAGATGATCGGCGTCGGGTCGTCCGCGGTCGGGCGGACCTGCCGGATCGCTTCCTCGACGTGCTCGATGATGCGGTAGTTCTCGTTGCTGTCACCCCACGGCGGCGGCACGTTGAAGGTGCCGCCCTCCTTCGGGACGTAGGCGAACGCCGGCGCGCTGGTGACGACCAGACCGCACAGCAGGATCAGACACAGGAAGATGCGACGCACCGAGAGTCCCCTCACTCGACCAGAACACGTCGAACTGTACATCCGACAACGGTCGTCCGCGCTCGCGACGACCCGCTGCCCGAGTGGCGGAGGCGACGGGAGAGGCCAGATTTCCTATGATGCAGACTCGACTCGACCTCTGGGGGCTCCACCGACATGGCCCGCTTCACCACCGGCATGCAGGCGCTGATCCGGCAACAGCTCATGAAGCGCGTCGGTCCGATGGACCTCTCCCAGGTGCACCGCGTCCCGGATCGGCTCGTCTGGCCGCTGCGCCGTGACGGGTTCGACCCGGTGGCTCAACTCGGTGCCCAGCGCACCGCTGCCCCCGTGGCACGGCTGACCTCGTTCCTCGGGCTCGACGTCTGGTTGGTCACCGGTGAGGCCGAGGTCCGCACGGTGCTGGCCGACGCGACGTCGTACAGCAACGACATCCGCCCGCACGTCGGCGCGGTCGGCGACGCGACCACCGGCGACATCGGCGGGCTCGGGTTCACCGACGCCCCCGACCACACCCGCCTGCGCAAGCTGCTGACCCCGGAGTTCACGATGCGCCGGCTCGCCCGGCTGCGCCCGCGCATCGAGGAGATCGTCGAGATCCAGCTCGACGTCCTCGAGGCGGCCGAGCGGTCCGGGTCTGGAGCCGACCTGGTGCGCGACTTCGCCTTCCCGGTGCCGTTCCTGGTCATCTGCGAGCTGCTCGGCCTCCCGGTCGAGGAGCGGGAGACGTTCCGGTCGCTGGCCTCGGCCCGCTTCGACGTCAGCTACGGCGGCTCCGGGGCGTTCGGCGCGGTGTCGGCCTCGCGAGAGTTCCTCAAGGACTTCACCCGGCGCCAGCGGCTCGCCCCCGGCCACGGTCTCGTCGGTCAGATCATTCGCGACCACGGCGACGACATCGACGACCGCGACCTCGCCGGGCTGGCCGACGGTGCCTTCACCGGCGGCCTCGAGACCAGCGCGAGCATGCTCGCGCTCGGCACCGCCGTGCTGCTGCAGGACCCCGACACCTACCGGAGCCTGGCGCACGAGCCGGCCCTGGTCGAGACCACGGTCGAGGAGCTCCTGCGCTACCTCTCGGTGGTCCAGGTCGCGTTCCCGCGCTTCGCCCGTCAGGACCTCGTCGTCGGGGGTCAGCGGATCAAGAAGGGCGACGTCGTCATGTGCCACCTCGCAGCGGCCGCGCGCGACCCGCGGGGCGGCCTCGACGACCACTTCGACCCCGCAGCGCACCCCGGCCCGCAGCACCTTGGCCTTCGGGCACGGCTTCCACCGCTGCGTCGGCGCCGAGCTGGCCCGCATGGAGCTGCGCATCGCCTACCCGGCACTGTCGCGACGGCTGCCCGACCTCGCCGTGCGCGGCACCGGCCCCCTGGCCTTCCGCGAGAAGTCGATCGTCTACGGCCTCGACGAGATGCCGGTCGACCTCGGAGCCGACCGCGGGGCCGCGCTCAGCTGACCCGGCCCGGACGCAGCGTCCAGCGGACCGCGAGCCTCAGACGCGCACGCCGTACGTCGTGGTGCGCTCGCGGACCGGCCGACCGATCCCGTCCGCGATCTCGGTGATCTCGGCGACGGTCTTCGCCGAACCGTGCTCGGAGCCGGCCATGCGGGAGATGGTCTCCTCCATCAGCGTGCCGCCGAGGTCGTTGCAGCCCGAGCGCAGCATCAGCCGCGTGCCCTCGACGCCGAGCTTGACCCACGAGGTCTGCACGTTGTCGACGCGACCGTGCAGCAGGATCCGCGCCGCCGCGTGCACCGCGACGTTGTCGCGCAGCGTCGGGCCCGGCCGCGCCACCCCGGCCAGGTAGATCGGCGCGCTGGTGTGGACGAACGGCAGCGGCACGAACTCGGTGAACCCGCCGGTCTCGTCCTGGATCCGCTGCAGCACCCGCAGGTGCGTCACCCAGTGGTCGGGACGGTCGACGTGGCCGTACATCATCGTCGCGCTCGACCGGATCCCGAGCCGGTGCGCGGTCGTGACGACCTCGACCCAGGCGCTGGTCGGGAGCTTGCCCTTGGTCAGGATCCAACGGACGTCGTCGTCGAGGATCTCCGCCGCGGTGCCCGGGATCGTGTCGAGACCGGACTCCTTGGCCTTCAGCAGCCAGTCGTGGATCGACAGCCCCGTGCGGGACGCCCCGTTGACGACCTCCATGGGGCTGAAGGCGTGCACGTGCATCCCCGGCACCCGCCGCTTCACCGCCGCGGCGATGTCGAAGTACGCCGTGCCCGGCAGCTCCGGGTCGATCCCCCCCTGCATGCACACCTCGGTCGCCCCGAGCTGCCACGCCTCCTCGGCGCGGTCGGCCACCTGCTCCATCGACAGCGAGTAGGCGTCCGCGTCGGTCCGGCGCTGGGCGAAGGCGCAGAAGCGACAGCCGGTGTAGCAGACGTTGGTGAAGTTGATGTTCCGGTTCACCACGTAGGTCACGTCGTCGCCCACCACGTCGCGGCGCATGTCGTCGGCCAGGCGGCGTACGGCGTCGAGGTCGTGGGCGTCGGCGGTGAACAGGGCCAGGGCCTGGGCGTCCGAGAGCTGCTTCGGGTCCTTCTCAGCCTGGCGGATGGCATCGGCGACGGACGGCGTCAGGGGCGGATGCGGCGTGGCGGCGGGGGAGGGCTCGGAGGCTCGCGTCCCTGCCGGGTCGGCAACGGCGGCCGTCTCGGCGGCGGCTGTCTGGGCGGCAGCGGCGGCAGCGTCCTGGGTGGCGAGCTGGTCGCGGAGGGACTGCCAGGAGCCGTAGACGTCCTCGAAGTCGGAGCGACGCTCAGCGGAGCGGCCGGTGGTGTCGATGGTCTCGTGGAGGTCGGTGCGGCCCGATCCCGTCCCCCCGGCGTCGAGGCCGCCCTGGTCGGGCTCCTGCCAGGGCAGGCCGACAGGGCGGGCGTCGGGGCGGAGGTAGCCGTCGTCGTCGGCCAGCGCGGCCACGTGGGGGCGGACACGGGGGTCGATCCAGGGGTCGCCGGCGCGCACGTAGGAGGCGTGCGCGGTGAGGCGCGGGCGCAGGGTGAACCCGGAGTCGGCGGTGACGTCGCGCAGCCGGTCGAGGGAGGGCCAGGGGCGCTCGGGATTGACGTGGTCGGGCGTGAGCGGGGAGACCCCGCCCCAGTCGTCGACGCCGGCGGCCAACAGGGCGCGGCACTCGGCGATGTCGACGAGGTTCGGCGGGGCCTGGACACGCATGGAGGGGCCGAGGACCAGGCGCGTGACGGCGATGGTGGCGAGGTACTCGTCGAGGCCGAGGTCGTCGACCGAGCGCATCGCGGTGTCGGGCTTGGCGCGGAAGTTCTGGACGATCACCTCCTGGAGGTGGCCGTACTGCCGTCCCACCGAGCGCAGCGCGAAGATCGTCTCGGCGCGCTCGCGCAGGGTCTCCCCGATGCCGACCAGCAGCCCGGAGGTGAAGGGCACGGCGAGACGGCCGGCGTCCTCGAGCACGCGCAGGCGTACGGCGGGATCCTTGTCGGGGGACCCGTGGTGCGGCTGCCCCTTCTCGGTGAAGAGACGGGTCGAGGTGGTCTCCAGCATCATGCCCATGGAGGGGGAGACCGGTTTGAGGCGGTTGATCTCCTGCCAGGACATGACGCCCGGGTTGAGGTGCGGCAGCAGCCCGGTCTCCTCGAGCACCCGCACCGCCATGGCCCGCACGTAGTCCAGCGTCGAGTCGTAACCGTGCTCGTCGAGCCACCGGGCTGCCTCCGGCCAACGGTCCTCGGGACGGTCCCCGAGCGTGAACAGCGCCTCGGCGCACCCCAGGGCCGCGCCCTGGGTCGCGATCGCCAGCACCTCGTCGGGGGACAGGAACGGCTCCCGGCCGTCGGCGGCCAGCTTGCCGGGCACCGTCACGAACGTGCAGTAGTGGCAGCGGTCGCGGCACAACCGGGTCAGCGGGATGAAGACCTTGGGGGAGTAGGTGACCGTTGCGGGCCGGCCGGCGGCGACCAGCCCCGAGTCACGGACCCGGCCGGCCGCCCCGACCAGCGCCGCGAGCTCGTCCCCGCGTGCCGCCAGGAGGGCCTCGGCCTCCGACACGTCCAGGCTGACCCCGCGCCGGACGCGGGCCAGCGCTCGGCGTACCTGCTGGGAGGTGGGCACCTGGGTCACCACGTGAGCGTAACGACATCCCTCGCAGGCACCACGGCCCGACCGGGCAGGGAGACGCACGCCACAGCGCCCGTCACGCGCTGCGGGGGGACCAGTCGCTCGACCAGCGCACCTGCAGCACACCTGGGGGTGTGCCTCCGTGTGGACAAGGGGCCTAGCGTGGCGAGATGGCCTCCCCGTCAGCACCTGTCCTGTTGTGCGCCCCCGGCGATCGGGGCCCGAGCGCGCCGCCGGCGGCCCTGGTCAGCCTCGCCGCGGCCTCCGCGACCGAGGTCGCGGGCGACCTGCACCGCTCCGCCGACCTGGCCCGTGCCCTCGGCCGGGAGGCCCCACGCCCCGGCACGGGGTCCACCCTGCTGCTGTGGGAGCTGCTCGCCACCCTCGGCGCCGCCGACCTCAGCGTCGCCCGGGTCGTCGAGCCCCACCTCGACGCGCTGGCCATCCTCGACGAGGCCGGCGGCGTGGCCGAGGACGAGGTCGACCTGCTCTGGGGCGTCTACGCCGCCGAGGGCCCGCCGCCCCGGCTGACCGCGAGCTCGACACGCCGGGGCTGGGAGCTCACGGGGCGCAAGCACTGGTGCTCGGTGGCCGACGTCGTCGACCGGGCCCTGGTGACGGCGTGGATCGACGAGGACGACCGGCAGCTCTTCTCGGTGCCGCTGGGCGAGCCGGGCGTGAAGTCGGCCGCCGAGCAGGCCTGGGTCGCCCGCGGCCTGCAGCAGATCACCAGCACCGCGCTGGACTTCCACGAGGTCCCGGCCGACGCCGTCGGTGAGCCCGGCTGGTACCTCCAGCGGCCGGGTTTCGCCTGGGGCGGGATGGGCGTGGCGGCCGTCTGGTACGGCGGGGCGGTCGGTGTCGCTCGACGGCTCCTCGCCCAGGCCGAGCGTCGTCCCCTCGACCAGATCGGGCAGATGCACCTCGGCGCGCTGGAGGCCTCGCTGGCTGGTGCACGGGCGGTTCTCGTCGAGGCCGCGGCCGCGGTCGACGCCGGTCGCGCGGACGCCGAGCACGGCGAGCGCCTGGCCCTGACCGTCCGGCAGGTCGTCCGGCGCGCCGCCGAGGAGGTCCTGCTCCGCACGCAGCACGCCCTCGGCCCCGGACCCCAGGTCTCCGAGCCCGACCACGCCGCGCGCACCGCCGACCTCGAGCTCTACCTCCGCCAGGAGCACGCCGAGCGTGACCAGGCCGCCCTGGGCCGATGGGTGCTCGACGCGCTGCCCGAGGTCGGATGGTGAGCTCGGACCACGCCGACGGCCCCGACGGCCCCGACGGCCCCGACAGCCCCGACAGCGCCGACGGCGCGGCGCCGGCTCCTCCTACGCAGCTGCGGCGGCCCTGGCAGGTGCTGGTGGTCGTCCCGGCACGCAACGAGGAGATGGATCTGGGCGCCTGCCTGACCTCGGTGGAGCGCGCCGTCGCCCGGGTACGCCGAGCCCGTCCCGCGAGCGCGGTGCGGGTGGTCGTCGTGCTGGACTCCTGCACCGACCGGACGGCCGAGGTGCTGGAGCGCTTCCCCCACGTCGGTCGTCTCGACGTTCAGCTGGGGCGGGTCGGGGCCGCCCGTGCCGCCGGGGTGGTGGCGGCGCGGACCGTCGACCCCGAGCACCCCGCCGAGCACCCCGTGGAGCACGCGCCCGAACGCACCTGGCTGGCCTGCACCGACGCCGACGGACAGGTCCCCGAGGACTGGCTGACGGGGCAGCTCGACCACGCCGACCGCGGCGCCGGGGCCGTGGTCGGGACGGTGCAGCCCGACCACCTTCTGCCCGACCCCGTGCGGGCCCGGTGGCTCGCCCACCACGCGACCCGCGACGGTCACACGCACGTGCACGGCGCCAACCTGGGCGTGCGGCTCGACCACTACGACGCTGTCGGCGGCTTCGAGCCCCTGGCCGAGCACGAGGACGTCCGGCTCGTGGAGCGCCTGGCCAGGACCGGCGCGCTGCTGGTGCGCACGGCCGCCGGGTGCGTCACGACGTCCTCGCGCCGGGTGGGACGCACCCCCGGCGGCTTCGCGGCGTACCTCGGAGTCCTCCACGACCTGCACGACCTGCACGACCTGCACGACCTGCACGACCTGCACCACGACCACGCCGGAGGTGGACCGTGCCGCCGGATGAGACCGGGGCCCGCCCGGCTGCCTTCACGCGGACCGAGACCGGGGGTGACGACAGCACCTGGCTCACCCTGCCGCAGTGGCGCTCGGTGCCCTCGCTGCGGCTCGGTCCGGACCCCGAGGACGTGCGGGGCCATCGCGATCCGGCGCCCGCCGGGCGACGTCCCGTGATCTGCGGCCGCGAGCGCCTCGTCGTGGTGGTGGCCCACCCCGACGACGAGACGCTGGCCTGCGGGGGACTGCTGGCCCGCGCGGCGGAGCACGACCTGCCCACGGTGGTGGTGGTTGCCACCGACGGCGAGGCGTCGCACCCCGACAGCCCCACGATGGATCCCGAGACGCTGGCCGGGCGACGCCGCGAGGAGCTGATCGGGGCGGTCGCGGTGCTCCACCCCGCCGCACGGCTGATCCGGCTCGGTCTGCCCGACAGCCGTCTGCCCGGTCACGAGGACACGATCGCCGACCGGCTGCGTGACGTCGTCGACGCCGACACCCTGCTGGTCTCGACGTGGCGCCACGACGCCCACGGCGACCACGAGGCGGTGGCGCAGGCCGCCGCCGACGTGGCGATCGAGACCGGGGCCCGTCACCTCGAGGCCCCCATCTGGCTCTGGTACTGGGGCGAGCCCGCCGACGTGCCGTGGCAGCAGTGCACGGTGCTCCCGCTGACGCCCGGCGAGGTGGCGGCCAAGGAGCAGGCACTGGCGCGCTACCGCTCGCAGACGGCACCACTCTCACCGGCACCCGGTGACGAGGCGGTGCTGGACGCGGCGATGCTCTCGTCCTTCCGGCGCACCTACGAGACCTACATCGACTCCTCCCTCCGCCTCGCTCCGCCGCTGCGCACCGTCTCCGGCTCCGTGCCGATGCAGTCGCCCGCGTCGGACGAGCCGCACCGGGAGCGGCGTACGCCGGACGCGGCCGCCGTCTTCGAGGAGCTGCACCGCGCCGACGCCGACCCGTGGCGGACCGCCTCGTCGTGGTACGAGGCTCGACGTCGCGCCCTCGCGCTGGCGCTGCTGCCGCGCGAGCGCGTCGGATCAGTGCTCGAGGTCGGCTGCTCGGTCGGTGAGCTGACGGCGGCGCTCAGCGAGCGCGCCGACCACGTGCTCGGGGTCGACATCAGCGAGACCGCGCTGGCCGCGGCCGCGCGACGCTGCGCGGGACGGTCGGTGCACTTCGAGCGGCTCCGGGTGCCGCAGGAGTGGCCGGACGGCCGGTTCGACGTCGTGGTGCTCTCGGAGATCGGCTACTTCCTCAGCGGGGCCGAGCTGGCCGAGACCCTCTGGCGCGCCTGCCGTGCGCTGGCCGCGGACGGCGCTCTCCTGCTCGTGCACTGGCGCCACGAGGTCGACGGCTGGCCGCTGGACGGCGCCGAGGTCCACGGGGCCGCGGGCCGCGTCGCGGCCGAGCACGACCTGACGCTGGCCACCCGGGTCGTCGACGACGACGTGCTGCTCGACCTCTACCGACCCCGCCGACGGCGCACGCTGGCCGCGGAGGAGGGTGCGGGCCGCGGCTGAGTCCGCCGGCGTGCCGGCCACGCTGCGGTCGAGCCGCGGCGACCCGCACGACGCGGGGTAGATTGGACCCGTGAGCACGAGCGAGATCTCGCGGGTCCCCGGCTCGGCTGGGGAGGGTGGACGTGACGCCGGGTCGACGGTCCGACAGGTCAGCGTCGCCCTGGTCAACGACCACGAGCTCGTCGTGCGCGGACTCCAGCGGATGCTGGAGGAGTTCGAGGAACGGATCCGCGTGGTCGAGCTCGACGTGAACGTCGACGTCGCGCAGCCTGTCGACGTGGCGCTCTACGACACCTTCTCGGTGCCCCAGGTGAGGTCCAGCGACATCGACGACATCATCGGTCAGTCGCGGGTGGCGAGCGTGGCCGTCTACAGCTGGAACATGCACGAGGAGCTGGTCCGCGAGGCGCTCGACAAGGGCGTGCGCGGCTACCTGTCCAAGTCGCTGCACGGCCACGAGCTCGTCGCCGCCCTGGAGCGGGTCGCGGCCGGCGACGAGGTGGTGCTCCCCGCCGCAGACATCGGCAGGGAGATCGAGGCCGTCGGCGGTGACTGGCCCGGGCGACAGCACGGACTGTCGGCGCGGCAGGCGGAGATCGTCTCGCTCATCACCCAGGGGCTGAGCAACAGCGCGATCGCCGAGCGGACCTACCTCTCGCCGAACACCGTGAAGAGCTACATCCGCGAGGCCTACCGCCACATGGGGGTCACCAGCCGCACCCAGGCCGTGCTGTGGGGCATCGAGCACGGCATGGTCCCGGCGCGGGCCCGGATCATCACCGACCGACCGCCGTCGCGACGGCCCGAGTCCTGACCCTGCGCCGAGCACCCGGTCAGGCCTGCCAGGACTCCCAGAGCCGCGCGTAGGACCCGCCGCGCGCCACGAGCTCCTCGTGGGAGCCGAGCTCGCTGACCACGCCGTCCTCGACGACCGCGACACGGTCGGCGTCGTGGGCCGAGAACAGCCGGTGAGCGATCGCGACGACGGTGCGACCCTCCAGCACCGCCGCCAGCGAGCGCTCGAGGTGCCGCGCCGCGCGGGGGTCGATGAGCGAGGTGGCCTCGTCGAGCACCAGCGTGTGGGGGTCGGCGAGCACCAGCCGGGCCAGCGCCACCTGCTGGGCCTGGGCCGGTCCCAGCGCGAGCCCGCCGGAGCCGACGACGGTGTCGAGCCCGTCGGGCAGGACCCTCACCCAGGCGTCCGCGTCGACGGCCTCCAGAGCGGCGTGCAGCTCGGCGTCCTCGACCGGCGCGCCCGCCGGGCGGTCCAGCGCGAGCGCGAGGTTCTCACGCACGGTGCCGACGAAGACGTGGTGCTCCTGGGTGACCAGCGCGACCCGGCCGCGCAACTGCCCCAGCGGGAGCTCGGTGAGGCCGACCCCTCCCACCTCCACGGTGCCGGTGCGGGGCGGGTGGATGCCGGCCAGGAGACGGCCGAGGGTGGACTTGCCCGCGCCCGACGGGCCGACCATCGCGAGCCGCTCCCCGACGGCCAGCGTGAGGTCGACGCCGTGGAGGACGTCACGGCCCTCGACGTAGGAGAAGCGCACGTCGCGGGCGACGAGCGCGTCGTCGGCGGGGACCCGGTCGGTGGTGACCCGGTCGTCGGGCACCTCGGCGACGCCGAGCAGCCGCGACAGGGACGCCGCCCCGACCTGGAGCTCGTCGAGGATCGCCACCAGGCGGTCGACGGGGTCGATGAGCATCTGGACGTAGAGGGTCGCGGCCGTCACCTCGCCCAGCGACACCTGGCCGCGGCCGTAGAGCCACCCGCCGAGCAGCAGGGTGGCGACGCTCGGGAGCAGGTAGGAGGTCACCTCGACGCTGGGGAAGAACCGGGTGCGCAGCATCAGCGTGTAGCGCTCGGCCGCGTAGGACTCGGCGATGTCATCGTCGATCCGCGCGATGCGCGCCTCCGCCAGGCCCAGCGCCTCGACGGTGCGGGCGCCCTCCACGGTCTCGGTGAGGGTGGCGTTCATGCGGGAGTAGCTGGCGTTCTCCCGCAGGTAGCCGGGGCCGGCGCGGCGGAGGTACCACCGTGCGCCGAGGACCACGCCGGGCACACCGACCAGCAGCGGGCCGGCCACCCAGGCCCCGACGAACAGCGCCGCCACCACGGTCAGCAGCGCGGTGATGAGGGCGATCAGCCACTCCGGCAGCGCCCAGCGCACCGACCAGCCCAGCTGGTCGATGTCGCGGGAGGTGCGCGTCAGCAGGTCGCCGGAGCCGGCCGACTCGACCGTGCCGATCGGCAGGGCCAGGGTGTCGCGGACGAAGTCCTCGCGCAGCTCGGCCAGCACCTGCTCGCCGAAGACGAAGGACCGGAACCGGGCAGCCCGGGTCAGCAGGGTCTGGGCCACGAGCGCAGCCGCGATGACCAGGGTCAGCCGGTCCACGGTGCCGAGCCCCCCACCGCCGCCACCACCCGACTGCACCTCCTCGACGATCGAGCCGAGCAGACGTGGGGCCACGAGTCCGGCCACCGCTGCCGCGGCGTGGAGGGCGAGCATCGTGACGAGCAGGCGGCGGTGACGGCGCGCGAGGCGGACGAGGTAGGCGCGCAGGGTCGCGCGCCCCGCGACGGGCAGGGTCGCGCCCGGCAGGGTGGTGTCGACGCCGACGCCGGCGTCGCCGTCGACCTCGAACCGGGGGTCGGTCGTCGTGCTCATGCGTGCACCTCCTCCTCGCGCGTGACCACGGCCCGGTAGCGCGGCACCCCGGCCAGCAGGTCGCGGTGCCGTCCGGTCGCGACGACGCGCCCGTCCACCAGCAGGGCGACCTCGTCGGCGCGGTCGAGCAGCAGGGGCGAGGTCGAGGTGACCACGGTGGTGCGTCCCCGGCGCACGCCGGCCAGCCGCTCGGCGATCCGCGCCTCGGTGTGGGCGTCGACGGCCGAGGTCGGCTCCACCAGCAGCAGCACCTCCGGATCGGCGAGGAGCGCGCGGACGAGCACGAGCCGCTGCCGCTGACCGCCCGAGAACGAGCGACCGCGCTCGGCGACCCAGGACCGCAGCCCGGCGGGCAGCCCCTCGACGACGTCCTCGGCGGACGCTGCGTGCAGGGTCCGCGCGACGGCATCGTCGCCCAGCCCGGCCCCACGCACGTCGAGCTGCTCGCCGAGGGGCCCCGAGAACAGGGCGCTGGCGGTGTCGCTGACCACGACGCGTCGGCGTACCTCGTCGAGGGCGACCTCGTCGAGCGGCACGTCACCCCAACGGACGTCGCCGTCGGCGAAGCGACCGAGCCGGTCGACGACCTGCGCGCTCTCCTCGGGCCGCTCGGAGACCAGCGCCGTCAGCAGGCCGACGCGCACCCGCACGCCGCTGGTGAGGTCGACGAGGTCGGCGGGCTCAGCGGGGGCAGGCACGGGCCGGCCGACGGTGGGCAGGTCGGGCTCGAGGGCCAGCACGGTGCAGATGCGGCGGGCCGCCACCGCGGCCCGGATCCACTTGTTCATGGCCTCGGTGGCCGTGCGCAGGGGGATCATGAGGAAGGCGGCGTAGCCGTAGAAGGACACCAGCTCGCCGACGGTGATGGCCCCGTCCACGGCCAGCCGCGCCCCGAGCCAGACGACGAGCACGACGAAGGTGCCCGGCAGGGCCACCTGGGCGGCATCGAGCACCGACTGGAGCCGGCCCACCTCGACCCCGGCGCGACGTACCTGCTGCGACTCGCGCACGTAACGCTCGTGGAAGACGCGCTCGCCGCCGATCCCGCGCAGCACCCGCAGCCCGGCCACGATGTCGGTGGCGAGGTTGGACAGGTCGCCCATCATCGAGCGCTGGGCCAGGTTCCGGCGCTGCAGCGGTCCGAGCAGGGGGCCGAGGGCCAGCAGCATCAGCGGGACGCCGAGCAGGACCACCAGGCCGAGCACGACCGAGGTCTGGAGCAGCAGCACAGCCACCACGACGAAGGAGACGACAGCGCCGGCAGCTCGCGCCGAGACGTCCATCGCGTTGCCGATGTGGGACAGGTCGTTGGTGCCGATGGCCACGACCTCGCCGGTGGCCACGCGCTTGGGCAATGTGGCCCCGAGGCGGGTCGCCTGGCGGGTGACGAGCTGGACGACCCGGTACGCCGCCGTCAGCCAGTTCGTGACCGCGAAACGGTGGCGCATGATGCCGGCCGCGGCCTGCAGCACACCGATCCCCAGCATGGTCCCGGTCCACCCCAGCAGGGCGCCGGTGTCCTGGGCGGTGACGCCCTGGTCGATCGCGCGGCCCACGACGGCGGGCATCACCGCCTGGCACAGCATCCAGGTGATGCCGAGGGCCATCCCGGCCACGATCGTGCGCCACTGGCCGGTCACCAGCCACCACAGGAAGCGCGCCGGGGACCGGTGGTCCGCGGTGCCGGGGTGGTCGAGAGGGAGGTGGCGCACCGACCCAGGCTAGGTTCCGGGTGGTGTCCGACGCATCCGGGTTTCGCCCGGTGGTGTCGCGCTCAGGACCATGCACTCCTCGTGGTCGGGAGGTTCGGGTCGCCGTCGACGTGCCCGAGCACCGGCTTCCACCACTCGGAGAGCTCGTAGGCGTTGCGGCGGTCGACGGACGTGTGCGAGACGAGGAGGTCGTCGGTGCACCCTCGTCGAGCCGCGGCCGTGGCTCAACCGGTTTCCCTCCAGCTCACGTCCGGCGCGCGGAGGAGGCCACCGACGCGACCAGCCCGATGCCACCGACGACGACCAGCGTCAGCGGGAACAGCCACGAGCTGCTGCCGGGGTCGACCACCCCGGTCTCCCGCAGCGCCCACGAGGCGGCGACGCCGAGGAAGACGAGGCCCGCCACGAGGTACGAGATCGACAGGGGGTGACGCCCGCTCGGGCGTTGTCCGTCCTCGGACTCGTCGCTCCCCTGACCCTGCTGGCGGAGCGGGTCGCCGAGGATCAGCGGCTGCGTGGTCTCCACGTCGGACGCCTCGGGCGCATCGGGCACCAGGGGCGGCTCGGAGGAGGGTGCGTCGTGCCGGTGCGGGGCCGGCGTGGGGTCAGGTGTGGGGTCAGGTGTGGGGTCAGGTGTGGGGTCGGTGGTCATGACTGCCTCAGCTCGATGTGTCCGAAGTCCAGGTCGGCGGTGACGGTGATGGTGGGGTCGTCGGCGTCACCGATGCGGCGGTCCAGCCCGAAGTCCCAGCCGTCGCGGGTGCCGTCGGGCCAGTCCACGGCACCGCCGTAGGCGACCGTCGCGTCCAGCTCGACCGTGAGCCCGTCGGGCACCGTCACCAGCAGCTCCCCGGCGTTCGCCGCGAGGTCGAGGGTGCGGCCGTCGAGGGAGTCGAGGTCCGTGACGTCGGTCAGGTCGACGGCGATGCGACCGGCCGGGACGCGGTAGGAGCCCTGGAGCTGGTCGGCCGAGGCCGGGGCGACTCTCAGGTCGCGGTCGCCGTCGAAGCGGGGCTCGGTCACGGACACCGCCGCCAGAGCCACGCAGGACAGGATGCCGAGGAGGATGAGGCCGCCGGGACGGCCGTAGACCGAGCCGACGACGAGCATGAGGCCGACCACGGTGAGGGCCAGGGCGGGGTAGGCGCCGTCGACGACGTCCACCCCGGTCGCCTCGACGAGTCCCAGCACGCCCAGCGCCAGGGCGCCCAGCGCCAGGGTGGCGCCGATCAGCAGCGGGCCGCGGCGGCGGTGCGACCGAGGCGCTCCGGCTGCCGCCGGCGTGTACGTCGTCCCGTTCCAGCCTGGCGTGTCGGGGCCGGACCCCGCCGGCGAGGGGAGGACCGTCGCGGCGTCGCGGCGCTCCTCGCGGCGGTCGCGGGCCATCAGCCACACCAGCGTGATGACGGCGATGATCACGAGGGGCGGCCACGAGAGGGACCCGCCGTCGAAGGTGTCGCCGAGCGCGAGGATGACGGCCAGCACCAGCACCGAGATCACGATGACGTTGCGGGTGGCGTCACGCACCGAGAGCGCCGAGCGGCCGGTGGTGTCATCGGGAACGACCAGCCACAGCGCGGCGTACACGAGGAGGCCGGCGCCGCCGAAGAAGATGGCGACCACGAAGAGGACCCGCACGATGGTGGGGTCCACGTCGAGGTGGCGGGCCACGCCGCCCGCGACACCGGCCACCTTCTTGTCATGGTGACTACGACGCAGCAGGCGGTAGTCGCTGAGGTGCTCGCTGCGCCAGTGGCGGTAGTCGTGCCAGCCGGGCTGAGCTCCCGGCGGAGGAGGGAGGCCGGGGGAAGGGGGCGGCGGAGGTGGCGGCGGAGGTGGCGCCTGCTGCTCGGTGTCGTTCATGGCTTCAGCGTGACCGGACGGAGCGCGGTCCACCATCGGGGACCACCCTGATCTTGTCCGCAGGGTCTCGGGGTCCGACCAGGGTCGGGTCCGGGGTTCCACGCATGGGCGTCCGCCTCCGGCTGTGTGACGATTCAAGGACCATGAGCAGCATCTCGCCCCCGCGTCGGGCCTTCCGCGTCCCGCAGGAGTCCTACCTGGGTGGCGTCTGCTCGGGCTTGGCGCTGCACCTCGGTGTGGGCGCCACCTGGGTGCGGGTGTTCTTCCTGCTCACCGGGCTGTTCGGCTTCGGCGTGGTGTTCTACCTCGGGCTCTGGATCACGCTGCCGATGGCGCCGGCCCCGGTCGAGAGCCCCGGCCTGGAGGCGGCTTCGCGGCAGGGCCGGCGCCCGGGGCGGCCGACCGCGCTGCGTGACGCCGGTCCCCACATCGCGTTCGTCGTGGTGCTGCTCGGGGTGGTGGGGCTGGTCGACGGCAACGGCGGTCCCGCGCTGCTGTGGCCCGCCCTCTTCGCCGTCGGCGGCATCGCGGTGCTGTGGCGCCAGGCCGACCAGGCCCAGCGGGAGCGGTGGCTCGACACGACCACCCGCCTCGACGTGCGCCGGCTCGTGGTCGGCTCCGGCGGCTGGGCGGCGTACGCGCGAATCGCCGCTGGTCTCGCGCTGCTGGTGACCGCTCTGCTGCTCTTCGCCGTCCAGACCGGTCAGCTGCAGGTGGCGCAGGACGTCGTGGTGGCCGCCACCCTCGGCGTCGCCGGGCTGGCCGTCATCCTCGGCCCCTGGCTGGTCCGCCTCGTCGCCGACCTGGGGGAGGAGCGCGCCGCGCGGGTGCGCACCCAGGAGCGCGCCGACGTCGCGGCCCACCTGCACGACTCGGTGCTCCAGACCCTGGCGCTGATCCAGAAGAACGCCGCCGACCCCGGCCGTGTCGCCACGTTGGCGCGCGCCCAGGAGCGCGACCTCCGGTCCTGGATGTACGCCGACACGCGTCCCGACGACGTGTCGGTCACCAGCGCCCTGCAGGCCGCTGCCGCCGAGGTCGAGGACGCGCACGGCGTCCCGGTCGAGGTCGTCGTGGTCGGCGACTCCGGGGGACAGGTCGCGGTGACCGAGCCCGTCCGCGCCGTCCTGCAGGCGGCCCGCGAGGCGATGGTCAACGCCGCGCGCCATGCCGGCGCCCCCGTCGTCGACGTGTACGCCGAGGTCGTGCCGGCGGGTGAGCGCTCAGGAAGCCTCGACGTCTTCGTCCGCGACCGGGGCCGGGGGTTCGACCCCGACGCGGTGCCGCAGGATCGGCTCGGCGTGAGGCACAGCATCCTCGACCGGGTGACGCGGCACGGCGGTCGGGCCGAGGTCGTGTCCCGACCGGGCGCCGGGACCGAGGTCCGGCTCCACGTCGGCGACCTCGAGCTGGTCGCCCGTCCCGACACCCCGCACCCACCCACCGGAGGCAATTCATGAGAACCGTCGTGATCGTCGACGACCACGCGATGTTCCGCTCCGGCGTCCGCTCCGAGCTGGCCGGGTCGGTCCACGTGGTGGCCGAGGCCGCCGACGTGCCGACCGCCGTGGCGGCGGTGCTGACCCACCGGCCCGAGGTGGTGCTGCTCGACGTGCACCTGCCGGGCGGCGGCGGGGTGCAGGTGATGCGGGACGTGGCGCACCGCAGCCCGGGGACGCGGTTCCTCGCACTCTCGGTCTCCGACGCCGCCGAGGACGTCATCGGCACGATCCGTGGCGGGGCCCGCGGCTACGTCACCAAGACGATCACCGGACCCGAGCTGGTCGACGCCATCGAGCGGGTGGCCGACGGCGACGCGGTGTTCTCGCCGCGGCTGGCGGGCTTCGTGCTCGACGCCTTCGCCGGGTCCATCGAGGTGGCCCACGTCGACGAGGACCTCGACCGGCTGACCGAGCGGGAGCGGGAGGTGATGCGGCTGATCGCGCGCGGCTACGCCTACAAGGAGGTCGCCGCGGAGCTCTTCATCTCCGTCAAGACCGTGGAGACCCACGTCTCCAGCGTGCTGCGCAAGCTGCAGCTGAGCTCGCGCCACGAGCTCACGCGCTGGGCCGCCGACCGGCGCCTCCTCTGAGCGTCCCGTGTCAGTCGGCCGTCGCCGGGCTGTGCCGGTCGATGAGCGGCGAGAGCACGATGACGGTCTCGCTCTTGTCCACGTGCTCGGGTGAGCGGATGCGCTCCAGCGCCTGCTCGAGGTGGCGGACGTCGCGCGTCACCACGCGGAGCAGGGCGTCGGGGGAGCCGGTGACGGTCCAGGCGCCGACCACCTCAGGCACCCCCTCCCAGGTCTCCTTCAGCCTCCGGGGGGAGACCGTCCCGCTGCAGTGCACCTCCACGTAGGCCTCCGTGCTCCACCCGGCGGCTGCAGCGTCCACGACCGCGGAGAAGCCGCGGATGATCCCGCTGTCCACCAGCCGGTCCACCCGCCGCTTCACCGCCGGTGCGGACAGCCCGACCTCGGCTCCGATCTCGGCGAAGGTCGCGCGGCCGTCACGCACCAGGAAGGCGATGACCTGCCGGTCGATGGGGTCCAGGTCGCTCATGCTCGCTCCATGCGGCCATTGTGCAACAGATCGCCGGAAGGCAGCAAGAGACGCAACGAAATGGTGGTTGTCGCGCAACGAGCGGCGATTGATTGCATGGTTGTCCGCTTCTAATCTGAGCTCATGACCGCCACGATCCTGCCGTTGGGCCTCGCCCCGGCGTCCGCCTCGTCGCCCGACCTCGCTCCCGCGAGCACGCGCCGGGCCACGGCCCGCCGGTTCGTGATGTGCCGGCCCGACCACTTCGCCGTCAGCTACAGCATCAACCCCTGGATGGACCTGACGGTGCCGGTCTCCACGACCACGGCCGTCGCCCAGTGGGAGGTGCTGCGGACCCGCTACCTCGCCGCGGGGCACACGGTCGAGGTCGTCGCCCCGGTGCCCGGGCTCCCCGACCTGGTCTTCGCCGCGAACGGACTGCTGAGCCTGCCGGGCCGCACGTACGGCTCCCGCTTCGCCTTTCCCGAGCGGGCTCCCGAGGCCGCCGTGTACGCCGACTTCGTCACGGCCGCAGGCCTCGGACCGGTCCACGTCGCGTCGTACACCAGCGAGGGGGAGGGCGACTACCTGGTGGCCGGGGCCCGTGTCCTGGCCGGCACCGGTTTCCGCACCGACGTGGCCTCGCACCGCGAGCTCGCCGCACTCACCGGCCTCGAGGTCGTCACGCTGGAGCTGGTGGACGCACGCTTCTACCACCTCGACACGGCGCTCGCCGTCCTTGACGATGACACGGTGGCCTACTACCCCGGAGCGTTCAGCCGTCGGAGCCGACGGACCCTCGAGGGGCTGTACCCCGACGCGGTGCTCGCCGCGGAGGCCGATGCCGAGGTGCTGGGGCTCAACGCCGTCTCCGACGGCCACCACGTCTTCCTCGCCGATCGGGCGACCGGGCTCGCCCAGCAGCTGCGCCAGCGCGGCTTCGAGCCCGTCGGTGTCGACCTCTCCGAGCTGCTCAAGGGCGGCGGCGGCGTGAAGTGCTGCACCCTGGAGATCCGCTCGTGACCGCGGTCCTGCCCCCGACGCCGCCCGTGGCCGGCGGCGAGCCCGTCGGCGGCGAAGCTGTCGGCGGTGAGTCCGTCGGCGACCCGACCGGGCGCGACAACACCCGGCGCGAGATCGACCTCGCCGGGCAGCACACCGCCCGCAACTACGCGCCGCTGCCCGTGGTCGCCGCGTCCGCCGAGGGGGCCTGGGTCACCGACGTCGACGGCCGGCGCTACCTCGACTGCCTGGCGGCCTACTCCGCGGTGAACTTCGGGCACCGCAACCCTGAGCTGACCGCAGTGGCCCATGCCCAGCTGGACCGGCTCACCCTGACCAGCCGAGCCTTCCACTCCGACCAGCTGGGCACGTTCACCCGCGAGCTGGCCGAGCTGGCGGGCAAGCAGATGGTGCTGCCGATGAACACCGGCGCCGAGGCGGTCGAGAGCGCACTCAAGGTGGCGCGCAAGTGGGGCGTCGAGACCAAGGGAGTCGCGCCCGACCAGGCCACGGTCGTCGTCGCCCGCGGCAACTTCCACGGCCGCACCATCAGCATCGTCAGCTTCAGTGACGACCCGGTCGCGCGGGGCGGCTTCGGGCCCTTCACCCCGGGCTTCCGCCTCGTCCCGTACGGCGACGCCCGGGCCGTCGCCGATGCGATCGACGACACCACCGTGGCGGTGCTGCTGGAGCCGGTCCAGGGGGAGGCCGGTGTCGTCGTACCCCCCGCCGACTTCCTGCCGCGGGTCCGCGAGGTGTGCACCCAGCGGCAGGTGCTGCTGATCTGCGACGAGATCCAGTCCGGGCTCGGACGGACCGGTCGGACCTTCGCCTCGGAGCACTGGGACGTGGTCCCGGACGTCTACACCCTCGGCAAGGCCCTGGGCGGGGGCATCGTGCCGGTCTCGGCCGTCGTCGCCGACCGCGACGTGCTGGGGGTGCTGCACCCTGGCGAGCACGGCTCCACCTTCGGGGGGAACCCGCTGGCGGCCGCGGTCGGCACGGCCGTGGTCCGGATGCTGCGCGGCGGGGAGTACCAGGCCCTGGCCCGCGAGCGTGGCGCCCAGCTCCACGCGGGGCTGAGCTCCCTGATCGGGTCGGGCGTGACCGCGGTCCGCGGGCTCGGCCTGTGGGCGGGGGTGGACCTCGACCCGGCGGCCGGGGGCGGCAAGGCGGTGTGCCTGCGGCTGGCCGGGCGGGGACTGCTGGTCAAGGACACCCACGGCGACACGCTGCGGTTCGCGCCGCCGCTGGTGGTCACCGCCGACGAGGTCGACTGGGTGGTCGAGCAGCTCGGCGCGGTCCTCCGGGAGACGGTCGGGCGCTGAGCACGGACGGACGGGTCGGGCGAACCTCCGACTTCCGTCGAGGGTTCGACCGGCACCACTACGTTGGGAGGATGAGCGCCTCGCCCGCCCCCGGGCCCACCTCGGACGTCCCTGTCCCGCCGACCGTACGCCCTCGACGCGTCCTGGTGGCCGGGGCCTCGGGCTTCGTGGGGCGCCGCCTCTGCCCGGCCCTTGCCGAGGCCGGCCACGACGTGGTCGCCATGACTCGCCACCCCGACACCTACCGCGGCGTCGGCGACCCGGTGTTCGGCGACGTGCACGACGCCGGCACCCTGGCCGCGGCGCTCGAGGGCGTCGACGTCGCCTACTACCTCGTGCACTCCCTCGACAGCCCCGACTTCGAGCGGCTCGACGCGGAGGCCGCCACCGCCTTCGGGAAGGCCGCGGCCACCGCGGGCGTGGAGCGGATCGTCTACCTCGGCGGGCTCGGCAAGGAGGACGACGACCTGTCGCCCCACCTGCGCTCGCGGCGCGAGGTCGAGGAGCTGCTCGGTCGCGCCGGCGTACCGGTCACCACGCTGCGCGCCGGGATCGTCATCGGCCACCAGGGCCTGTCGTGGGAGATGACCCGGCAGCTCGTCGAGCGACTGCCGCTCATGGTCACGCCGCGCTGGGTCTCGACCCGCACGCAGCCGATCGCGCTCAACGACGTGGTGCGCTACCTCGCGGGCGTCCTCGAGGTCGAGGAGACCGTCGGGCGGCCGTTCGAGGTCGGCGGCGACGAGGTGCTGCGCTACTCCGACATGATGCGCCGGGTCGCCGCGGTGGAGAACCGGCCACTGTTCCTGCTGCCGGTGCCCCTGCTCTCACCCAAGCTGTCCTCGCACTGGCTCAGCCTCATCACCGACGTCGACGCCAAGGCGGGCCGCTCGCTGGTCGACTCCATGGTCAACGAGGTGGTGGTCGAGGACGACGAGATCGGGCGGCTCATCCCCTTCGACCGCCTGGGCTTCGACGACGCCGTGCGCGGCGCGCTGTCGGACCGCGGATCGCTCAAGGACCCCGGCCTGATGGGTCAGCTCAAGGGGCACCTGCCCGTGTCGTTCAAGCACCGGGTGCCGGTGCGCCACGACGAGTCGGACGCCGTACGCCGTCACCGGCGCCGCGTCGTCGCGGCGACCTCGGTCGCCGGCGCCGGGCTGCTCGGCGTCGGGCTGTCGACGGCGCCGGGCTCGCGCGCCTTCTACGCCACCACGCTCGGGGTGGCCGGCACCTGGCTGGTCGGCGGCCTGGCCTCCGGCCCGCTGCACCTGGGCTGGATCCAGACCCAGAACCAGACCGTGCGCCGGCCCGTGATCGCGCCGGTGGCCACCGGCGCGGCGGCCTTCGGGGTCTTCTACGCCGGTGGGCTCGTGGTCCGTGAGATCCCGCCTCTGGCCCGCTACATCTCCAGCGTGCTGGACTACGCCGACGAAGGCGACTCCGCGCTGGTCTACCTCACCACGCTGGCCAACGGGTTCGGCGAGGAGGTGTTCTTCCGCGGCGCGATGTTCGCCGCCCTCGAGGGCCGCCACCCGGTGGCCGCCTCGACCGCGGTCTACATGCTCGCCACCGTCCCCACCCGCAACCCCGTCCTCGTCGCCGCGGCCGGTGTGATGGGCACCGTCTGGGGTCTGCAGCGCCGGGCCTCGACCGGGCTGCAGGCGCCGGTGCTGACGCACCTCACCTGGTCCACGCTGATGCTGCGTCACCTGCCCCCGCTCTTCCGCGAGGCGGCCGGCGAGACCCACGACGTGCAGGCGGCCGCCGGGGCGTCGCGCCGGGCGCTGCAGACGCTGGGACGGGCCGCGGCCCGCAGCGTGGCCCGGCGACCCGACGTACGACTGGCGCGACGTGGGGCACGGCGGGCGGGGCTGCTCGGCGACTGAGCGGCGGGACCCGGTCGGTGCCGGTCGGTGTCGGTCGGTGTCGGTCGGTGTCGGTGGAGCGTCGTAGGGTGATCGGGAGATGAGCGCACCCCTTCCTGTCCCCCCGTCCGACCCGGGTACGGCCCGGCGGTCGGCCCGCCCCGTGCCTGACGGGGACGCCCTGTTCGGGGCGGAGGAGGCGGGCGCCCGCGACCCCGACGAGCGCCCCGCACGGCGCCGCAGGGGACCGACGTCGGAGGAGCTGCTCGAGGGGCTCAACGACCCGCAGCGTCAGGCCGTCACCCACGCTGGGTCGCCGCTGCTGGTGGTCGCCGGAGCCGGCTCCGGCAAGACCCGGGTGCTCACCCGCCGCGTCGCCTGGCTGATCTCCGAGCGCAACGCCCACCCGGGCTCGGTCCTGGCCATCACCTTCACCAACAAGGCCGCGGCCGAGATGCGCGAGCGGGTGGAGAGCCTGGTGGGTCCGCGGGCGCGGATCATGTGGGTCTCGACCTTCCACTCCGCCTGCGTGCGCATCCTGCGCAAGGAGGTCGAGCGCTTCGGCATCAAGTCGAGCTTCTCGATCTACGACGCCGCCGACCAGAAGCGGCTGATGACCTTGATCTGCAAGGAGCTCGACCTCGACGTCAAGCGCTACCCGCCCCGGTCGGTGCTGAACTGGGTCTCGACGCAGAAGAACGAGCTGGTCGACCACGAGACCGCCGCCGCGAACGCCCAGAACAACCTCGAGAAGACCTACGCCGAGGCCTACGGGATGTACCAGGCCCGCCTGCGGCAGGCCAACGCGCTGGACTTCGACGACCTCATCATGACCGCGGTCAACCTGTTCCAGGCGTTCCCGGAGGTCCGCGAGACCTACCGCCGGCGCTTCCGCCACGTGCTGGTCGACGAGTACCAGGACACCAACCACGCCCAGTACGCGCTGATCCGCGAGCTGTGCGGCACCAGCGCGCGGCGCCCGGCGGCGCTGGGCGGCGACGACCCCGACCTGCCGGACGCCGACGAGGCCGAGGGGGACGGGGGCGTGGGGCCGGCGGAGCTGATGGTCGTCGGCGACGCCGACCAGTCGATCTACGCCTTCCGGGGCGCCAACATCCGCAACATCATGGCGTTCGAGGAGGACTTCGCCGACGCCCGCACCATCCTGCTGGAGCAGAACTACCGCTCCACCCAGACCGTGCTCGACGCGGCCAACGCGGTGATCGGGCGCAACCAGGGCCGCAAGCCCAAGCGGCTGTGGAGCGACGCCGGCGCCGGCGACCCGATCGTGGGCTACGTCGCCGACGACGAGCACGACGAGGCACGTTTCATCGCACGCGAGATCGACACCCTCGGCGACGAGGGCAAGGCCAAGCCGCGCGACGTGGCGGTGTTCTACCGCACCAACGCCCAGTCGCGGGTGTTCGAAGAGGTGTTCATCCGCGTCGGCATGCCCTACAAGGTGGTCGGCGGGGTGCGCTTCTACGAGCGCAAGGAGGTCCGCGACGCTCTGGCCTACCTGCGGATGCTGGCCAACCCGGCCGACGAGATCAGCCTGCGCCGGGTCCTCAACGAGCCCAAGCGCGGCATCGGCGAGCGGGCGGAGGCGTGCGTCGAGGCGCTGGCCCGCCGCGACGGCGTCACCTACTGGCAGGCGCTGCAGCGCGCCGACGAGGCGCCCGGCATCGCCACCCGGTCGGTGACCTGCATCCGCGGCTTCGTCACCGTCGTCGAACAGCTCATGGCGATGGTCGAGGCAGGGGAGCGGGCCGACGTGGTGCTGGAGCAGACGCTGACCCGCACCGACTACCTGCCCGTGCTCGAGGCCAGCGACGATCCGCAGGACGAGACCCGCGTGGAGAACCTCGCCGAGCTCGTCGCGGTGGCGCGTGAGTTCGCCGACGAGCCGCTGCCCCCGCCCTCGGCCGACCCCGCCGACCTCAACCCGGCCCTGCCGGGCGTGCCGGAGTTCCTCGAGCGTGTCAGCCTGGTGGCCGACTCCGACCAGATCCCCACCCAGGGTGACGAGAACGCCGGCGTCGTCACACTGATGACGCTGCACACCGCGAAGGGCCTGGAGTTCCCCGTCGTGTTCCTCACCGGGCTGGAGGACGGCGTCTTCCCGCACCTGCGCTCGTTGGGCGACCAGACCGAGCTGGAGGAGGAGCGCCGGCTCGCCTACGTGGGCCTCACCCGGGCCGAGCAGCGCCTCTACCTCTCGCGGGCGGTCGTGCGCTCGGCGTGGGGCGCTCCCTCGCACAACCCCGGCTCGCGTTTCCTCGACGAGGTGCCGCCCGACCTCGTCGACTGGCGGCGCACGGCGCAGGAGCAGACGTCGTGGAACCGGCCCGTCATGCCCGCGCTGTCACGTCGCAACGTCAACCGGCCGGCGCCGCGCTTCGGCACCGCCGCCATCCAGGCCGACGCACAGCGCCGGGCCGGCCGCGAGGTGCCGTCGCTCTCGCCGGGGGACCGGGTCAGCCACGACTCGTTCGGCCTCGGCTCCGTCGTGACCGTCGAGGGAGCCGGTGACAAGGCGGTCGCCTCGATCGACTTCGGCTCCACCGGCGTCAAGCGGCTGCTGCTGCGCTACGCGCCGGTCGAGAAGCTCTGAGCGCGGGCTCGACGGGCTGCTCGGTCGGGCGGTGGGGTGGACCCGAGATCAGGGGGCGGTGCCGCGGACGGCCAGCGCGCGGGCGGGGTCGACGGCGTCCCCGCCGCCGGGTCGGACCTCGAGGTGCAGGTGCGGCCCGGTCGAGTTGCCGGTGGTGCCGACGTACCCGATGGTCTGGCCGCCGACGACAGGCTGGCCCGCCTTGACGCCGAACTGCGACTGGTGGCAGTACCAGAGGTCGGTGCCGTCGTCGAGGGTGATCACCGTGCGGTTGCCGTAGGCGCCGGCCCACCCCGTCTCGCTCACGACGCCGTTGGCCAGCGCCTTGACCGGCGTGCCCTCCGGGGCGGCGAAGTCGAGGCCGGTGTGGCAGTGCGACCACAGTCCGCTGCACTGGCCGAAGGTCGCGGTGAGCTCGTAGCCGCCGGACGCGATGGGCAGCTGCCAGGCGTTCAGCGCGATCTGGGCCGCGGCCTTCTCGGCGCTGGCGGCGAGCTCGGCGAGCGCTGCGTTCTCCTCGCGGGCCTGGCCGGAGCGGGCCGTCACGCCGTCCTGGCCGGCCATCGCGGCGAAGGTGTCGTCGGCGGACTCCGCCTGGGCCGCGGCGGGGACGAGCGCGAGGGCACCGAGGACCGCCGAGCCGAGCAGCGTCGCCGTACGACGGGTGCGGGTCGGCAGCGGCATGCGGGTCTCCTGGGTGGGTGGCGGCGAGGGTCGAGCGGGGGGACGGGCGGGGACGGGCGGAGGGATCGGGGACCGGGGCGTGGAGGATCGCGCGGTTTCGTGGGACTTCGGGTCCCGCGCTGTCGAGGTCCGTCGTCCATTGTGCGCCAGAGCGTGGAATGTCACACCCACTTGAGTCACCTCGGCCGGGTGCACGGGATACTTTGGCACCGTGACAACCACCACCCCGTCCCTGGCGGCCCGGTCACGGACCTCGACGATCCTGCTGAAGCTCCTCATGGCAGGCACCGGTCTGGTCTTCATCGGCTACGTGCTGCTGCACATGTACGGCAACCTGAAGGTCTTCGGCGGTCAGGAGAGCTTCGACGCCTACGCCGAGCACCTGCGTGAGTTCGGCGAGCCGATCCTGCCGTACTCCGGCCTGCTGTGGATCATCCGCGTCGTCCTGCTGGGCTCGCTCGTCGTGCACGTCTACTGCGCCGTCACGCTGTGGCGTCGCGCGCACGGCGCCCGCACGCAGAAGTACACCGTCACCAAGCGGGTGCACTCGACCTGGTCGTCGAAGACGATGCGCTGGGGCGGCCTGGCACTGCTGCTCTTCGTGGTGTTCCACATCCTGCACTTCACGACCCGGACCATCACGCCGGGCGGGGACTCCGACAGCCCCTACCAGCGCCTGGTCAACGGCTTCTCGCCCGACCAGTGGTGGGTGCCGGTGGTCTACCTGCTGGCCATGGGCGCGCTCGCGATGCACCTGCGTCACGGCACCTGGAGCGCCGCGCAGACGCTCGGCCTGACCAGCACCCCGGCGGCCCGGCAGCGCGCCAACGCGGTCGGCTACACCCTTGCCGCCGTGATCGCGGGCGGCTTCGCCATCGTCCCGCTGGCCGTCCTGGTCGGCATCGTCGAATGAGTCGCGTGAGTCGAGTGAGGACCTCCTGATGACTGAGATCACCCTGCCCCAGGGCACCCGCAACGGCTCCGGTGACGCCGCCGAGTACTTCCTCGAGGGCGAGCCCCTGAGCGACGCCAAGGCGCCTTCCGGCCCCATCGAGATGCGATGGACCAACCGCCAGTTCGACTCCCGGCTGGTCAACCCGGCCAACCGCCGCAAGCTCAGCGTGATCATCGTCGGCACCGGCCTCGCCGGCGCCTCGGCGGCCGCCACCATGGGCGAGGCCGGCTACGCGGTCAAGGCGTTCTTCTACCAGGACTCCCCGCGCCGGGCGCACTCGATCGCGGCCCAGGGCGGCATCAACGCGGCCAAGAACTACAAGGGCGACGGCGACTCGGTCCACCGGCTCTTCTACGACACCGTCAAGGGCGGCGACTACCGCAGCCGCGAGTCCAACGTGCACCGCCTGGCCGAGGTCAGCGTCAACATCATCGACCAGTGCGTCGCGCAGGGCGTGCCGTTCGCGCGCGAGTACGGCGGCCTCCTCGACAACCGCTCCTTCGGCGGCGTCCAGGTGTCCCGCACCTTCTACGCCCGTGGCCAGACCGGCCAGCAGCTCCTCATCGGTGCCTACCAGGCCCTGGAGCGGCAGGTCGGGGCCGGGACCGTGGCGACGTACGCCCGTCACGAGATGCTCGAGCTGGTCGTCGCGGACGGCAAGGCCCGCGGCATCATCGCGCGCGACATGGTCACCGGCGAGATCGAGACCCACCTCGCCGACGTCGTGGTGCTCGCCTCCGGCGGCTACGGCAACGTCTTCTACCTCTCCACCAACGCGATGGGCTGCAACGTCACCGCCACCTGGCGCGCGCACCGCAAGGGCGCCTACATGGCCAACCCCTGCTACACCCAGATCCACCCGACCTGCATCCCGGTCTCCGGTGAGCACCAGTCGAAGCTGACGCTGATGAGCGAGTCGCTGCGCAACGACGGCCGCATCTGGGTGCCGAAGAACCGCGAGGACCGCGACAAGGACCCGCGCGAGATCGCCGAGGAGGACCGCGACTACTACCTGGAGCGGATCTACCCGAGCTTCGGCAACCTGGTGCCCCGCGACATCGCCTCGCGCGCCGCGAAGTACCAGTGCGACGCCGAGAAGGGGGTCGGCCCGGGTGGGCTCGGCGTCTACCTCGACTTCGCCGACGCCATCGAGCGCATGGGTCGCAAGACGGTCGAGTCGAAGTACGGCAACCTCTTCGACATGTACGCCCGCATCACCGGCGAGGACCCGTACGCGACGCCGATGCGGATCTACCCGGCCGTGCACTACGTGATGGGCGGGCTCTGGGTCGACTACGACCTGCAGTCGACGATCCCGGGGCTGTTCGTCACCGGCGAGGCCAACTTCTCCGACCACGGAGCGAACCGCCTCGGAGCCTCCGCGCTCATGCAGGGCCTGGCCGACGGCTACTTCGTGCTGCCGAACACCATCCGCGACTACCTCGCCGACGGCCCGTTCGAGAAGGTCGCCGAGGACCACCCCGCGGTGGTCGAGGCGCGCGAGTCGGTGGAGAGCCGCATCGACCGTTTCCTGTCGGTCAAGGGCACCCGCTCGGTGGACAGCTACCACCGCGAGCTGGGGCAGATCATGTGGGACCACTGCGGCATGGAGCGGACCGAGGAGGGCCTCAACAAGGCCATCCACCTGATCCGCGACCTGCGCACGGACTTCTGGGAGAACGTCAAGGTCCTCGGCAGCGCCGACACCCTCAACCAGTCGCTGGAGAAGGCCGGCCGGGTCGCCGACTTCCTCGAGCTGGGCGAACTGATGTGCATCGACGCCCTCAACCGGCGTGAGTCGTGCGGCGGCCACTTCCGCGCCGAGTCTCAGACCGAGGACGGGGAGGCGCTGCGTCAGGACGACGACTACGCCTACGTCGCGGCCTGGGAGTTCGGCGGCGGCGACCACGACCTCGGGAAGCCCGTCCTGCACAAGGAGAACCTCGTGTACGAGTTCGTCGAGATGAAGCAGCGGAGCTACAAGTGAGACTGAACCTCAAGATCTGGCGCCAGGAGAATGCCCGTGCCAAGGGCGGGATGGTCGACTACGAGCTCGACGACGTCTCCGAGGACATGTCGTTCCTCGAGATGCTGGACGTGCTCAACGAGCGGCTGAACGCAGCCGACGAGGAGCCGATCGCCTTCGACCACGACTGCCGCGAGGGCATCTGCGGCTCGTGCGGGCTGATGATCAACGGCCAGGCCCACGGCCCGGAGGTCACCACCACCTGCCAGCTGCACATGCGCTCCTTCAAGGACGGCGACACGATCACGGTCGAGCCCTGGCGCGCGGACGCGTTTCCGGTCCTCAAGGACCTCGTCGTGGACCGCACCGCCTTCGACCGGATGATCCAGGCCGGCGGCTTCATCTCCGTCAACACCGGCTCGGCCCCCGACGCGCACGCCACCCCGGTGCCGAAGGAGAACGCCGACCGGGCGTTCGACACCGCCACCTGCATCGCCTGCGGCGCCTGCGTCGCGGCCTGCCCGAACGCCTCGGCCTCGCTGTTCCTCGGCGCCAAGATCACCCACCTCGGTGAGCTGCCCCAGGGCCAGGCCGAGCGTCACGAGCGGGTGCTCGGCATGGTGTCGCAGCACGATCACGAAGGCTTCGGCGGCTGCACCAACATCGGCGAGTGCGCCTCGGCGTGCCCCAAGGGAATCCCGCTCGACGTCATCTCGCAGCTGAACAAGGACCTGCGCACCGCGCTGCGTCACGCCCCCAGCTGAGCCCAGCGCCCACTGCCGGTTTCACTAGGTACCTAGTGAAACCGGCGCTTCCCGAGCGAAGCATCGCTCGGGAAGCGCCGGTTTCGCGGGGGAGCGTGGCGTACGTCGTGCCGCGGCGTGCGCGTTCGCCGGCTGTGACGTGGGCGATAGGGGGGTTCGTGGTGCCCGGTGCGCCGACAGGGCTAGGGTCGGACCCGGCATCACCGGGCCCGAACGGCCCCGCCCAGCCCTGCGCTGGTGTGCATCCGAGAAGAGAAGGCTGAACCCGTGGACCTGATGGAGTACCAAGCGAAGGAGCTCTTCGCCAAGCACGGCGTGACGACCACCCTGGGGTCGGTCGTGACCACTGCTGAGGAGGCCCGAGCCGCCGCCGAGGAGATCGGTGGCGTCACCGTCGTCAAGGCGCAGGTCAAGGCCGGCGGCCGCGGCAAGGCCGGCGGCGTCAAGATCGCCAAGACCGCCGACGAGGCCCAGCAGCACGCCGAGGCCATCCTCGCGCTCACCATCAAGGACCTCCCGGTGAACCGGGTCCTCGTCGTGCCGGCTACCCCGCCGGTCGAGGAGTACTACTTCTCCTTCCTGCTCGACCGCTCCAACCGGTCCTACCTCTGCATCGCCAGCGTCGAGGGCGGTGTCGAGATCGAGGAGGTCGCGAAGACCAACCCCGACGCGGTCAAGAAGATCGCGATCGACCCCGGCACCGGGGTCGACGCCGCGAAGGCCCAGGCCATCGTGGACGAGGTCGGCTTCCCGTCCGAGCTGCGCGACCAGGCCGTGACCCTGGTCCAGGCGCTCTGGAAGGTCTTCGTCGAGGAGGACGCCACGCTCGTCGAGGTCAACCCGCTGGCGCGTCTGGAGGGCGACAAGCTCGAGGCGCTCGACGGCAAGGTCTCGCTGGACGAGAACGCCGAATTCCGTCACGAGGACCACGCCGGGTTCGAGATCCGCGAGGAGACCGACCCGCTGGAGGCGAAGGCCAAGGACAAGGGCCTCAACTACGTCAAGCTCGACGGCCAGGTCGGCATCATCGGCAACGGCGCCGGGCTGGTCATGAGCACCCTCGACGTCGTCGCGTACGCCGGCGAGGCTCACGGCGGCGTCAAGCCCGCCAACTTCCTCGACATCGGTGGCGGCGCCAACGCGCAGGTCATGGCCGACGGTCTCGACGTGATCCTCAACGACGAGCAGGTCGCGAGCGTCTTCGTCAACGTCTTCGGCGGGATCACCGCGTGTGACGAGGTCGCCAACGGCATCAAGGGTGCGTTGGAGATCCTCGGCGACGAGGCGACCAAGCCGCTCGTCGTACGCCTCGACGGCAACAACGTCGAGAAGGGTCGCGCGATCCTCGACGAGCTGAACCACCCGCTCGTGACGCAGGTGGACACCATGGACGGCGCGGCCGACAAGGCCGCCGAGCTGGCGAACGCCTGAGGACGAGGAACATGTCGATCTACCTGAACAAGAGCTCGAAGGTCATCGTCCAGGGCATGACCGGGGGCATGGGCGCCAAGCACACCACCCTCATGGTCGAGGCCGGGACGAACATCGTCGGCGGCGTCAACGCCCGCAAGGCCGGCACCAGCGTCGAGCTGGGCGGCAAGGACCTGCCGGTCTTCGGCAGCGTCGCCGAGGCGATGAAGGAGACCGGCGCCGACGTGTCGGTCGCGTTCGTGCCCCCGGCCTTCACCAAGGAGGCCTGCATCGAGGCAGTCGACGCCGGCATCGGCCTGCTCGTGGTGATCACCGAGGGCGTGCCGGTGCAGGACACCGCCGAGGTCTGGGCCTACCTGCAGAGCGATGCCAACACCGCCGGGACCCGGATGATCGGCCCCAACTGCCCGGGCATCATCACGCCCGAGGAGTCGCTGGCCGGCATCACCCCGCACACCATCGCGGGCAAGGGCCCCATCGGTCTGGTGTCGAAGTCCGGCACCCTGACCTACCAGATGATGTTCGAGCTGCGTGACTTCGGCTTCTCGACCGCCATCGGCATCGGCGGCGACCCGATCGTCGGGACCACCCACATCGACGCTCTCAAGGCGTTCGAGGAGGACCCCGACACCGAGGCCATCGTCATGATCGGTGAGATCGGCGGCGACGCCGAGGAGCGCGCGGCGGCATACATCAAGGACCACGTGACCAAGCCGGTCGTCGGCTACGTCGCGGGCTTCACCGCCCCCGAGGGCAAGACCATGGGCCACGCCGGTGCCATCGTCTCCGGCTCCGCGGGCACCGCCGCCGCCAAGCAGGAGGCCCTCGAGGCGGTCGGCGTGAAGGTCGGCAAGACCCCCTCCGCGACCGCCCAGCTGATGCGGGAGATCCTCCAGAACCGCTGACCTCCCGGGCTGCCGGTTTCCCACGGTATGCAGCGAAACTGGCACTCCCCACGGCGTCCGTGCCGTGGGGAGCGCCAGTTTTCCGTGGAGAGTACGCCGCTGGGCCCGCCTCAACAGCCGCCGTCGCGGTAGCCGCACATCGCCTCGACGACGCCGGCCACCGCGTCGCGGGCGTCCCGCTGCTCGCGGGCGACCGCCTTCTCGCTGCCACCGCCCTCGCTGCCGATCTCGTCGAGCAGCAGCGCGTTGCCCTGCCGGACCAGGTGGTAGACGGTCAGGTACAGGCCGGGGGTGTCGCCGTACTCGGACCCGACGGTCACCCGTCGCGCCTCCTGCCCGAGGTCCACACGCTCGACGACGCTCACGAGCACCTCCTCGTCGTCCGGGGCGGACGGGTCGCGCGGGCACAGGTCGAGCGCGGTCGCCGCGCGCTCGAGCGCCGCTCCGGCTGCGACCGCGTCCGGGAAAGTCACGAGCAACCGGTCGCCACCGCGCGTGATGCCCATCTGCCGGGCGCCGAGCTGCTCGACGCCACCGGTGGGCCGCAGGTCGACGGACCGCCCGCAGGCCATGCGCTGGTCGAAGACCCTGAGGTCCGGCGACGGGCCCCTGACCGCGACGTCCTCGGGGTCGGGCTCGGGCCAGCCGTCGAGGAGCGGGAAGTCCGGCGCGATCGCGGTCCGCGGCACCGGGTCCCCCTGGCTCGGGGACGGCGCGACCGGGTCCTGCGACCGGCTCGACGGCGTGGCCTGGCTCCAGACCACGCCGCCGACGCTCAGCGCCACGGCGAGCGCGCTGCCGGCGGCGACCGCGGCCGTGCGGCGGCGGCGCAGGTGGTCGCCCCGACGCCGGGCCTCGGCGGCGGAGCCGGGGGTGGGCGGCGTCGGGGCGAGGTGGGCGAAGAGGTCATCGACGATGTCAGGCACGGGAGGCTCCTTCGTCCAGGTCGTTGGTGGTGAGCAGCTGCTGCAGGGTGGTGCGCCCGCGCGAGAGGCGGGCCTTGACGGTGCCGACCGGGGCACCGACCTCGTCGGCGACCTGCGCGACGCTGAGGTCGCACACGTGGTGCAGGACCAGGGCCCGGCGCTGGTCGGAGGGAAGCCGGTCGAGCGCGGCCATCAGCGCGACGTGGTTCTCGTCGGGGCCGGGCGTGAACGGCTCGGGCTCCAGGGCACGGTCCGCCGTACGCCGTGAGCGGCTCAGCGAGCGCCAGCGACTGACGGCGAGCCGGTAGGCCACCGTCCGCAGCCACGCCTCCGGGTTGTGGACCTCGGCGAACGTTCGGCGTCTGGCCCAGGCCCGGGCGAACGCCTCCTGGACGCTCTCCTCGGCCCCGTCCCGGTCGCCGGTCATGGCGTGGATCTGGTGGACCAGACGGGCGTGCGACGCGTCGTACAACGCGTCGAACTCTCCTACCTCCATCGCGGCTCTCCTCGGTGGGCGATCTGTCACCCTGCACGACGCCCGGGCCCGTTGTCCGGTTGCATCGGGTGTCGAGGGACGCGCCGGGCTCGGACTCGACCGGTCGAGCGTTGTGGACGCCTCCCAAGCGTCGCAGCCCATGCGAGGCGTCCATGACTCCGCGTTACATGCGGGGACGGGGGGTCAGGTGACGGCGAGGCGGGAGGCGTACGCCGGGGCGCGGTGCTCGTCGGAGGCCAGGACCGTCACCAGCGCGTCCACGGCGTCGAAGACCTCGACGTGGGTGGTGTAGAGCGGGGCGAAGCCGAAGCGGGCGACGTCGGGGGAGCGGAAGTCGCCGACCACGCCCCGGGCGATCAGCGCCTGGACGATCCCGTAGGCCTCGTCGTGGCGCAGCGCGACCTGACTGGCGCGGCGGGCGTGGTCGCGGGGCGTCACGACCTCCACCGACGGCACCCGCTCGTCGACGAGCGCGATGAACAGGTCGGTCAGCGACAGCGACGCAGCCCGCAGGTCGGCCATCGCCACCCCCTCGAAGGCGGTCAGCGACTCCTCGAGCGCCGACAGCGCGATCACGGGCGGGGTGCCGACGACCATCTGCTGCACGCCGGGCGCGGGGGTGAAGTCCAACGACATCGTGAACGGTTCGACGTGGCCCCACCAGCCCTGCACCGGCTGCTCGAGGGCGTCCTGGTGCCGAGGGGCGACCCAGACGAAGGCGGGCGATCCCGGACCACCGTTGAGGTACTTGTAGGTGCAGCCCACCGCGAGGTCGGCGTCCGCCGCCATCAGGTCCACCTCCACCGCCCCCGTGGAGTGGCACAGGTCCCACACGGTGACCGCGCCGACCTCGTGCGCCGCCGCGGTCAACGCGGCGACGTCGTAGAGCGCGCCGCTGCGGAAGTCGACCTGGCTGAGCGCCAGCACCGCCACGTCGGGGCCGAGCGAGGCAGCGGGGTCGGCCGGGTCGGCCCAGCGCAGCTCGAGGCCCAGCGTGCGCGCGACACCGGCGGCGACGTAGCCGTCGGTCGGGAAGGTGGAGCGCTCGACCACGATCACGCGCCGGTCAGGGCGCAGCCGGGCCGCGGCCACGAAACTCTTGAACAGCGTGACGCTGGTCGAGTCCCCGACGGTGACGTCGGCCGCCTCGACGCCCAGGAGCGGCGCCAGCTGAGCGCCGATGCGGGTGGACAGCCGGGTCCACCCGGCGTCGTTCCACGACGACACCAGGCCCGCGCCCCACTCCCGTCGTACGACGTCCGCGACGCGGTCCGGCACCGACCGCACCAGCGGGCCGAGCGAGTTGCCGCACAGGTAGACCACGTCGTCGGGCAGGTCGAACAGTGCGCGCCGCGACGACAGCGTCGACTCCGCGTCACGACGTACGGCGTCCTCGCGGGTCAGCGTCATGCCCCGACCCTAGGCCTCGACCCCAGACCCCGCTCCCGGCCCCGCCGTCGGCGCTGCCCGTCCGTCGGCGAGAGCTCGGTCAGCTGCCCCGCAGCACCCGGCGGCTGATGGCGTCGCGGCGGATCTGCGCCGCGGTGAAGGCGAACCGCACCCAGCCCTCCCGGCTGAACAACCGGGTCTGGTCGTCGCTGAAGCGTGACGAGGTGTCCGTGGCCTGGGAGTAGGTGAGGATCGTGCGTGCGTCCACCCGCCCGGCGTCGCCGAACGCCACGGCCTGGATGTGCGACGAGCCGTAGCTGACCGGGGAGTAGCGGTCGAGGTGGGCCCCCGGCATCCGGGTCACCGTGACGTTGGCGTTGCCGGTGTCGCCCTCGCCGCCACCGATGCCGACGAGCGGCGCGCCCTCGTCGCCCGCGACGTGCAGGCTGCCCCACGGTGCGGCGAACGCGATCCCCCGCTGCTGCAGGGAGTCGAGCGCGTCGCGCATCGCCTGCACCACCTGGGGGTTGGTCTCGTTCAGGTCGCGCGGGGTGCCGACCGGGTCGGCCGGGTCGAAGGGCACCTGCCAGCGACCGTCGGCAGGCACCCGCTTCCAGAACTCCTCGAAGACGTGGTTGCCCCGGCTGGTGACGTCGCTGCGACCGTCCCAGGCGGCCAGCACGTCGCAGGCCCGACCGCCGGCCGCGGCGTCGCAGACCGTCTGCAGGTCGCCGTTCTCCCGCGCCAGCTCGGCCGCGAACACCCGGTTGGTGTGCTCGAAGAGCCGCAGCGTGCGCGGCGTGACCTTCCGTCCCGCCCCCAGGTCGTCCTCGCCGGCGAGGCGGTCGAGCACGTAGCGGTAGACCATGCGCGTGCGCACCGTGCGCTCGCACTCCTCGCAGCCGATGATCCGGGCGAAGCCCTCCAGCCTCTCCGCGGGGTTCGGCAGCCAGTAGCTGTCGTTGGCGTTCGCCACCCAGTCGCGGCGGTCGGCCAGCGGCAGGTTGCCCGGCCCGAAGATGCCGGGCCGGCTGGCGTCGGAGTCGGTGCGCCAGGCGCAGTCGGACTCGGCCCGGGTGCCGTCCAGCGCCGGCAGGCCGGCGAGGTCGAACAGCACCTGACCGGTCGGCGTGGCGCACTGCTGCACCAGGTCGTCCGGCACGTTCGGCACGACCGAGTGGTCGGCGTAGAGCACCTCGCCGGAGCGGTCCGCGGCGGTGGTGTTCACCCAGGGCATGCCGGCGGCGCGGTCCTGGCGCCGCAGCAGGTCGTGCACGTCGGTGGCCTTGCCCATCTCGAGGAAGGTGTCCACGGTGCGCAGGTGCTCGCCGTTGGCGTCACGAAGCGCGAAGAAGCTCGCCGGGCTCCACACCTGCAGGGTGGCGGCGTCGTCGAGGACGTAGCCCTGGTCGGTGCGGTAGAGGTCCTCGGTGACCGTCTCGAGGTCGCCGTTCGGGCGCTTGACGCGCACCTCCACGACGCGCCGGTCGAGCTCGGTGGGCCCGTCCTCGGTGAGGTACGTCGTGGGCGAGCCGGGCACGGTGCGGTACTCGTAGGGGGTGAACCGGTAGGCCGTCGAGACCGTGTGGCTCCACGCCACGCGCTGGTTCCAGCCGATGTTGACGACCGGCGAGCCGATCAGGCTGGCGCCGGCCACGTCGTAGGTGCCGGGGATGGTCAGCTGCACCTGCTCGAAGCGGTAGCGGCCGCGCCACGGGAAGTGGGGGTTGCCGAGCAGCATGCCTCGCCCGGTCGAGGTGGCCTCCGAGCCGACCGCAGTGGCGTTGGACCCGAACGCGTCGGCGGGGTCCTTGCCCAGCCCCGCCCTCAGGTCGTCGGCGGACGGCGGGTCGGCGGGGGCGGCCGGGAAGCCGCGGGCGCCGCGCTCCGGCACGGGCGTGCCGGGGGTGGGGGGCGTGGCCTCGACGATCTGGGGCACGAACACCCCGGTCGAGGCGAGGAGGTTGGCCGCGTACACGCCGTACCAGACGTCGAGCGCGGTGGCGTCGGGCCGGATGTAGCCGGCGCCGCGGCAGGCCGGGTCCTTCACACCGCCGCTGCCGCCGACGTCGCGGACGTAGCGGTTGATGCCGGCGACGTAGCCGCGCACCATCGCCCGGGCCTGGGCGCCGGGGCCGCGCTGCGGGTCGGCGAGCAGCCCCTCGACGACCCGTCGGTCGCGGATGTCGGTGAAGAGGGCGTCGGTCTGGAGGTTCGTCGCGTCGAGGGTGACCCGGTCCTGGTAGCGCGCGTCCGGCCCGAACCAGCGGGAGCGCTCACCGCGGCCGGTGACCAGGGTGTCGGCCAGGTTGCACAGGTTGGTCTCCGCGGTGGCGTAGCCGTGGCCGTAGCCCAGGGAGCCCCAGTCGTCGGCGACCACGTGGGGGATGCCGTGCTCGGTGCGGGTGACGGTGGCCTCGAAGCGAGGTGCCCGCCGGGCGGCGAGCACCGCCGGGCTCGCCTCGGTGCTCGTGGCCCCCGCGGCTCCCGTGGTCGCCGGCGCGGCGCCGCTGGTGGGGACCAGCAGGGTCAGCGGCAGGGCTGCCGAGATCGTCGCGGCGGCGGTGCCGGCCGCCAGTCGTCGCAGGTCCATGAGGGCTCCGTTCGCCGTAGGCCAGGGTGCTGGGTCAACCAGTGACAACGTAGACAGACAGACGCCGCTCCGGTGGCCGAACGCCGCACCTCACGGCGTGGCAGCGCAGAGCCGTCCAAGCGCTGGGCGAGACTGGAACGCGATGACCGACGTCCTTGCCGCCCACGCTGCTCGCCTGTCCGCCGCGGTGCCCGCGCCGGACAGGCCGTCGCGACGGCTCCCGGTCCTGGCGGCCCTGGCCGGCGTCCTCTCGCCCCTCGTGGTCGTCCTCCTGCTGTGGGTCCTGGGCCTCGGCGCGTGGTTCGCCGCCGACGGCGGCAGCCACGGCACCACGCTGTCGGTGCTCCGGCTGGCCGCGGACGGCTGGCTGCTGGCCCACGGGTCGCACCTCGCCGTCGGCGGCACCGGGGCGGTGGTGACCGCCTCGCCGCTCGGACTGACGCTGGTCTGCTTCGCGGTGAGCACGAAGGTCGCCCGGTGGGCGGCGTCGCTGTCGCCGGGTGGCACGCTGCGCGACGTGCGCGGCGCGGCGCTCGGCCTGACGGGCGCCTACGCCGTGGCGGGCCTGCTGCTGGCCCTCGTGGGCGGTAGCGACCTCGCGACGCCCGGGCTGGTCTCGACCCTCGTCGGCTGCGTGCTGCTCGGGGGACCCGCCGGTGCCCTGGGACTCGTCCTCGGCACCGGCAACGCCGGCCACCTGCGCTCCCTGGTTCCGGTGGCACAGCGCTCCGTCCTCCTCGGCGCCCTGGCCACGGTCGCGCTGGTCATCGCCGCCGGTGCCCTGCTGGGCGCCGGCTCCCTGGCGTGGCACGGCGCGGCGGCTGCGGAGGTCGTGGACGGGCTCGACCTCGACGCCCCCGGGGTCCTCTTCTCGCTGCTGCTCGCCGCCGCTCTCGCCCCCAACGCCGCCCTCCTCGGCACGGCCTACCTCGCCGGCCCCGGCTTCGCCGTGGGCACCGGCACCGTGGTGTCGACGGCCCAGGTCTCGGTCGGACCGCTCCCGAGCGTCCCGCTGCTGGCGGCGATCCCCGCCGACGGCGCACAGCCTGGCTGGCTGGTGGGCCTGCTGGCCGTCCCGCCGCTCCTCGGCACCGCAGGGGCCGTGTGGGCCGCCCACGCCGTCCCGACCCGGTCGTGGCGCTCCGGGGCGCTGCGCGGCCTCGGGGGTGGCGCCCTCGCGGCGCTCCTGCTCACGATCGCCACGGCGTGGGCGGGAGGCGCGATCGGCCCGGGACGGATGACCGGCATCGGGGCCCCGCTGTTCGAGCTGCTGGTGTGGAACCTCGCCGGGCTCGGGCTCGGCGGCCTGCTCGGCGGGCTGGGCGCCGTCTGGTGGGCGCGCCGGCGCGACGTGGCCGAAGCGGTCGAGACCCCCCGGGTCCGGCGCGAGCGCGCGATCACGCTCTACCCCCACCTGGCGTCCCACCTGGCGTCCCACCTGCCGTCCCACCTGCCGTCCCACCTGCCGTCCCAGCCGACTGCCCAACCGACTGCCCAGCGCTCGGCTCCCGCCGACGAGCGCACGGACGTCGAGGACACCGTCGTGGTCGAGGCCCCGCACCGCGGTCGCGACTAGTCTGTGCCGGTGCCCGACGCCCCCTCCTCACCGACCCGCGGACCGTCCCGTGTGGTCGTCCTGGTCTCCGGGTCCGGCACCAACCTGCAGGCGCTGCTCGATGCCGCCGGTGACCCCGGGTACGGCGTGCAGGTGGTCGCGGTCGGTGCGGACCGTCCCGGCATCGAGGGGCTGGCCCGGGCGGAGCGCTCCGGCGTGCCGACCTTCGTGCACCGCGTCGCGGACTTTCCCGACCGCGGGGCGTGGGACGCGGCGCTGGCGGCGAGCTGTGCGGCGTACCAGCCGGAGCTGGTGGTGCTCGCCGGCTTCATGAAGCTGGTCGGGCCCGCGTTCCTCGACGCGTTCGGTGGTCGCTGCGTCAACACCCACCCGGCGCTGTCGCCGTCGTTCCCCGGGATGCGCGGCCCGGCCGACGCGCTGGAGTACGGCGTGAAGGTGACCGGGGCGACGCTGTTCGTCGTCGACCCGGGGGTGGACACCGGGGCGATCGTGGCCCAGACCGTGGTGCCGGTGGAGGACGACGACGACGTCGAGACGCTGCACGAGCGGATCAAGACCGCCGAGCGGACGATGCTCGTCGACACCGTGGGCCGGATGGCTCGCGAGGGCTTCGCGGTCGTCGGGCGCAAGGTGCGGATCGGGCGCCCGGTCGCCTAGGCTGGCCGCACACGACTGGCGCAGGTGGGTCAACCACCAGGGAGTGAACGTCGAGAGCATCGAACGCCTGGGTGCCTCATCGAGAACCCGACCGATGTGGAGCTCCATGACCGCCGCCAGCACCCCCTCCGCCCAGCCCGACCCCACGCGTGCCCCCGTCCGGCGGGCCTTGGTCTCGGTCTACGACAAGACCGGGCTGGAGGAGCTCGCCGTCGCGCTGAACGCCGCGGGTGTCGCGCTGGTGTCGACCGGGTCGACGGCCGCGCGCATCTCCGACGCCGGTGTGCCGGTGACGCAGGTCGAGGAGCTGACCGGCTTCCCGGAGTGCCTCGACGGCCGGGTCAAGACGCTGCACCCCCGCGTCCACGCCGGCATCCTGGCCGACCGTCGCCTCGAGACGCACGTCGCCCAGCTGGCCGACCTCGGCATCGAGGCCTTCGACCTCGTGGTCTCCAACCTCTACCCCTTCACCGACACCGTGGCCTCGGGCGCGGCGCCCGACGAGTGCGTGGAGCAGATCGACATCGGCGGCCCGTCGATGGTGCGCGCCGCGGCGAAGAACCACCCGTCGGTCGCCATCGTCACCTCGCCCGAGCAGTACGCCGACCTCGTCGCCTCGGTGGAGTCCGGCGGCACCACGCTCGAGCAGCGGCGCCGCCTGGCGGCCGAGGCCTTCGCCCACACCGCCTCCTACGACGTGGCCGTCGCCTCCTGGATGGGCAACGTGCTGACCGACACCAGCGACGGCACCGGCTTCCCGGCCTGGGTCGGGGCGACCTGGGAGAAGAAGGCGGTGCTGCGCTACGGCGAGAACCCGCACCAGCCGGCCGCCCTCTACGCCGGCTGGCCCGGCGGCGGCCTGGCCGGGGCCGAGCAGCTCCACGGCAAGGAGATGTCCTACAACAACTACGTCGACGCCGACGCGGCCCGACGCGCGGCGGCTGACTTCGACGGCCCGGCGGTGGCGATCATCAAGCACGCCAACCCCTGCGGCATCGCGGTGGGCAGCGACGTGGCCGAGGCGCACGCGAAGGCCCACGCCTGCGACCCGGTCAGCGCCTTCGGCGGCGTGATCGCGGCGAACGTGCCGGTCAGCGTGGCGATGGCCGAGCAGGTGGCCGAGGTGTTCACCGAGGTCGTGGTGGCGCCGGGCTACGAGGACGGTGCCGTGGAGGTGCTGGCGCGGAAGAAGAACGTGCGGCTGCTCGTCGTACCGGTCGACGCGGAGCGCGGCGGCGCGGAGATGCGCCCGGTCAGCGGCGGCCTGCTGCTGCAGGCGCGCGACCTCGTCGACGCCGACGTCGAGGGCGGCGGGGACGACCCGTCGTCGTGGACGCTCGCGGCGGGGGAGGCCGCTTCCGACGAGGTGCTCGCGGACCTGGCCTTCGCGTGGACGGCGTGCCGGGCGGTGAAGTCCAACGCGATCCTGCTCGCCTCCGGCGGCGCTTCGGTCGGCGTCGGCATGGGGCAGGTCAACCGCGTCGACTCCTGCCGCCTCGCGGTCACCCGAGCAGGGGAGCGGGCTGCGGGCGCGGTGGCGGCCAGCGACGCGTTCTTCCCCTTCGCCGACGGGCTGCAGATCCTCGTCGAGGGCGGCGTGCGGGCCGTGGTGCAGCCGGGCGGGTCGGTGCGCGACGACGAGGTCGTCGAGGCGGCCCGGGAGGCCGGCATCACGATGTACCTCACCGGCACGCGTCACTTCTTCCACTGACCGCGCGAGCACCCCACCCCTGAGAGGATGAGCCGGTGACTGCACAGATCCTGGACGGCAAGGCCACCGCGGCCGCGATCAAGCACGAGCTGACGGAGCGGGTCGCGAAGCTGCGCGAGCAGGGCGTCGTACCCGGGCTGGCGACGGTGCTGGTCGGTGACGACCCCGGCAGCCGGTGGTACGTCAACGGCAAGCACAAGGACTGCGCCGAGGTCGGCATCACCTCGATCCGCGTCGACCTGCCCGCGGACGCGCCGCAGGCCGCGGTCGAGGACGCCATCGCCGAGCTCAACGCGAACCCGGACTGCACCGGCTACATCGTGCAGCTGCCGCTGCCGAAGCACATGGACGAGAACGTCGTGCTGGGTCTCATCGACCCGGTCAAGGACGCCGACGGCCTGCACCCGACCAACCTGGGGTGGCTGGTGCTGGGCAAGGAGGCCCCGCTGCCGTGCACGCCGCACGGGATCGTCGAGCTGCTGCGCCGCCACGACGTGGCGATCGCCGGGGCAGACGTGTGCGTGGTCGGGCGCGGTGTCACGGTCGGCCGCCCGCTCGGGCTGCTGCTGACCCGCCGCTCGGAGAACGCCACCGTCACGCTGTGCCACACCGGCACCCGCGACCTGGCCGACCACGTGCGCCGCGCCGACATCGTGGTGGCGGCCGCAGGCGTGCCCGGCATCGTCACCGGCTCGATGGTGAAGCCCGGTGCGGCGCTGCTCGACGTCGGCGTCTCGCGCGTCGAGGGCAAGATCGCCGGCGACCTGGCCGACGACGTGCACGACGTGGCCGGCTGGGTCTCGCCCAATCCCGGCGGAGTGGGGCCGATGACGCGGGCGATGCTGCTGGCCAACATCGTGGAGGCGGCGGAGACCTCCCTGCGATGAGCCATCCCGCGGCGGGCCCGCCGGTGCCCGAGGACGCCGAGCCGACGCCTCACGGACCCGGTGAGGGACGCCCGGCGCACGAGGGTCCGCACGACCCCCCGGACGAGCCGCCGCCCCCGCGTGGCCCGGACGAGCCCGATCACGCGTTTCCGGTCGGCCCCCTGCCGGAGGGGGAGGAGGACAGCCGGCCCTACCCGCAGCCCGAGCACAGCCTGGCTCCCCGCAAGCCGCGGACCGTCGGCGGCGTGGTCTATCTCGGCGTGCTGGTGGCGACCCTCGCGGGCGTCGCGGTGGTGGCGTTCGGGGAGTGGCGCAGCGGCCTCACGACGATCGGTGTCGCGGTGCTGATGGGCGGCCTGGGGCGGCTGGTCCTGCCCAACGACAACGCCGGGATGCTCGGCATCCGCCGCAAGCTCATCGACGTGCTGACGCTCGTCGTACTCGGCGGGGCGCTCGTCGTGCTCGCAGCGGCCATCCCCGACCCGACCCTCCCCTGACCCGCGGGGACTGACGGTTTCCCAAGGGATGCAGGAAAACTGGCACTCCCCATGGCGTCGACGCCATGGGGAGTGCACAAACGCCTGCATACCTTGAGAAACCGGCAGGCGGGTGGGTCAGATGAGGCCGAGGTCCTTGACGGCGTCGCGCTCCTCGGTGAGCTCGGCTGCGGTGGCGTCCATCCGGGTGCGTGAGAAGTCGTCGATCTCGAGGCCCTGGACGATCTGCCAGTCACCGTTCGAGGTGGTGACGGGGAAGGAGTAGATCAGGCCCTCCGGTACGCCGTAGCTTCCGTCGGAGTGCACGGCCATCGAGACCCAGTCGTTCTCGGCCGACGAGGTCAACCAGTCACGGGCGGCGTCGATGGTGGCCGACGCGGCGGACGCGGCCGACGACGAGCCACGGGCCTCGATGATGGCCGCGCCGCGCTTGGCGACGGTCGGGATGAAGTCGTTCTCGATCCAGGACTGGTCGTCGACGACCTCGGCGGCGTTCCGGCCGGCGATGTCGGCGTGGAAGATGTCGGGGTACTGCGTGGCGGAGTGGTTGCCCCAGATCGTCATCCTGCTGATGTCGGTGACCGGGGCTCCCGTCTTGGCCGCGAGCTGGCTGATGGCCCGGTTGTGGTCGAGGCGGGTCAGCGCGGAGAAGCGCTCCTTGCCGATGTCGGGCGCGTTGGTCATCGCGATGAGGGCGTTGGTGTTGGCCGGGTTGCCGGTGACACCGATGCGCACGTCGTCGGCCGCGACGGCGTTGAGCGCCTTGCCCTGGGCGGTGAAGATCGCGCCGTTGGCCTCGAGCAGGTCGCCACGCTCCATGCCCTTGGTGCGCGGACGTGCACCGACGAGCAGGGCGAGGTTGACGCCGTCGAAGATCTTCTCGGCCTCGTGGCCGATCTCGACGCCGGCCAGCGTCGGGAAGGCGCAGTCGTCGAGCTCCATGACGACACCCTCGAGGGCCTTGAGGGCCGGTTCGATCTCCAGCAGTCGCAGCTCGACCGGTCGGTCGGGCCCGAGCAGGGCGCCGCTCGCGAGCCGGAACAGCAGGCTGTAGCCGATCTGGCCGGCGGCGCCGGTGACGGCGATCTTGAGCGGGGCGTTGTCGGGCACGGGGACTCCTCGAGAGACAGCGGGACGGTCGGTGACGCGGGCCCGACGCTAGCAGCGGCGTGGGGCGCCGTCGCGGGGAGCCTGCCCCGGGATCTGGCTTTCGACACAGCGCGGAGAGGACGGTGTCACGGCTCGCCGGGTCTCGACGACGGTCGCTGTGCGACCCACTCGCCGGGTCTCGACGACGGTCGCTGCGCGACCTGCTCGACCAGCGACCGACCGGCTCAGCGGGGGAGCTGGGCCGCCTGCCGTGCCCACGACCACATCGCCTGACGCTGGTCGTCGCTCTCACGAGTGGTCGGCAGGTAGTGGTCGGGCCGGACCCGACGGTCGTGCCACAGGCCACCGCCCGGCGGGACGGGGTCGACTGCGGCCAGCCAGACCGTGGTGTCCGCGCCCTGCGCGACGTCGCGCAGGATCGAGCCGGTCACCTTGTGGAAGCCGGGCAGGGATTCCACGACCCCGGGGGTGTCGGCCCAGCCCGGGTGGGTGGCGTAGACCGAGACGCCGCGGGCGCGCCAGCGGTCGGCCAGCACCGGCAGCAGCGAGACCTGGGTCCGCTTGCTGCGCGCGTACGCCGTCGCCGGCTTGTACGTCGAGCGTGTGTACTCGGGGTCGGCGGCCGGCAGCGACTGGGTGTACATCCCGCCGGAGGTCACCATGACGACCCGGCCGTGGCCGGCGGCGAGCTGGTCGAGCAGCAGCTCGGTCATGAGCAGCGGGCCGAGGACGTGGATGGCCATCGTCATCTCGTGGCCCTGCACGGACTCCGAGCGCTCCGGCGGCATGGCGCCGGCGTTGTGGACGATCGCAGCGAGGGCCGGGACCGCGGCGCCGATCTCGGCGGCGAAGCGGCGTACGTCGTCGAGGTCGGAGACGTCGCACTGCCACAGCTCGAGGTCGGCGGCGGGCACTGCGCGCCGCAGCTCGCTGCGTGCCTGCTCACCCTTCTCGAGGTTGCGCACGACGAGGTGCACGCGGGCCCCGAGGTTCGCCAGGCCCTGGGCCGTGGCGATGCCGAGACCGGACGAGGCCCCGGTGACCACGACGTCCTTGCCCGCCAGGGCGTCGGCCGCCGGGTCCGTCGGCCACGACGCCATACGCCTGCGCACGGCATAGCCGATCCTGGAGTAGCCGAGGACGACCGAGCGGTCCAGGACGGTGTCGAGCACCTTCACCCGCAGGTCACTTCCCCAGCTTGTCGAGGTTGGTCTGCAGACCCTTCTCGGCCTCGTCGCCGAGCTTCTTGAACGCGATGCCGAGCACGGGGGACAGCAGCGGCGCGACCTTGCCGAACGGGCCCTTGAACTCGAAGGCGGCGTTGTAGGTGACGCGGGTCCCGGTGGCGGTGGGGCTGAACGTCATGGTGTCGGTGGCGGTGACGGTCTTGTTCCGCCCGACCACGACGAAGCGCTCGTTGGGCACGTGGGTGCGCACGGTGTAGGTGAGCTCGGTCTTGCTGCCGGCGAACTTCGAGACGTTGTGGTACTTCGTGCCCTCGCCGCCGTCCCCGGCGACCCGGCTGGTGGTGACGGTGCCCGGGTCCCACTCCTCGGTGTTGGTGAAGTCGGCGAGGTAGGCGAACACCTTCTCGATGGGCGTGGTGGTCTCGACGCTGCGGGTGATCTCCATGCGTCCATCGTCTCAGGGTCCTCCAACCGGGTCGGGGTCGTGGACGACGTGGGCCAGTGCCCGCCACAGCAGGGCGACGAGCAGCGCGGAGCCGACGAAGCCGAACCAGAACGGCGCCGCGATGCCCCACTCCCGGGCCAGCAGCCCGCCGATCGGCGCGCCCACGAGCATGCCCCCGTACACGCCGATGAGGTAGACCGAACCGACGCGTCCCTGCAGCTCGACCGGCACCGACCGCTGCCGGATGGTGCGTGACGTGGTGCCCCACACGAAGGCGTGGAAGCCGAAGACGAACATGATCGCGAACGCGACCGCGGGAACGCTCGTGAGCGCCAGCGCGAGGTGGGTCAGCGTCTCGAGCACGAGACCCGCGCGCATCAGTCCGGCCATGCCGACCCTGCGCTCGAGCCAGCCGTACGACGCGGTCCCGGCCAGCCCACCGGCGGCGATGAAGAACGTGAGCCAGCCGTAGCCGGCCTCGCCCAGCCCGAGCTGTTCCTGGCCGTAGAGGACCAGCACCGACCACGCCGCGCCGTAGGTCACGTTGAACAGCACGATCGTGAGGGTCAGCGTGCGCACCGCCGGGTGGCGCCAGAGCCAGACCATGCCCTCGGCGACGTCCTGGCGCAGGGGCCGGCTGCGGTCGGGGGCAGGGCGTGGACGCAGCGTGACCCGGGTGACGAGGACCGCGCCGGCGGCGGCGCAGATCGCCGTGACGCCGAAGGGCAGCGGGCGGGCGAGGGAGAACAGCAGCGCTCCGAGCGGAGGGCCCATCAGCTGGTTGGCGGTGATGAAGCCGCCCTGCAACCGCGCGTTGGCCACCCCGAGGTCGACGCGCTCGACGGTCTCGACCAGCAGCGCGGACCCGGCGATGTCGGCGAGCGTCTCGGCGGTGCCGAGCACGAACATGGTCGCCAGGACCAGCGCGATGTCGACCACGCCGGAGGCGATGGTGGCGGTGAGCGCGACCAGCACCGCGGCGCGCAGCAGGTCGACGACGAGGACGAGCCGACGGCGGTCGACGCGGTCGCTCCACGCACCGGCGAGCACCCCGAAGAGCAGGACCGGCAGCTGCTGGAGGAACACCGCCGCCGCCACCAGCAGCGGGTCGCGGGTCTCGGAGGCGACGAGGAGGGGCCCGGCGGCCAGCAGCAGCCCGTCGCCGACGTTGGTGACGACGCTGGAGGCGAACAGCCAGCGGAACGGCGTACCCAGCCGGGCGGGGAGCACGGCCTGCAGCGGAGCGCGTAGCATGGCAGAGGTCGTCACCGGGAGAGGGTAGGGCCTGCACCCGGGTCGGGGGCGACCCGTTTCTCGTACCACGCCTGGGCGTGGGGGTTGTCGTTGTAGCGCTCGATCTCGCGGTAGCCGGCGCGGGCGTAGAGCGCCATCGCCTCGGTCAGCGCGCGGCTGGTGTCGAGGACGACGTGGGTGCCGCCCAGGTCCAGGGCTCGCTGCTCGAGGACCGAGAGCAGGCGCGCGCCCAGTCCGGAGCCACGCCACTCCTCGTGCACCCACATCCGCTTGACCTCGAACGTCGGCCCGCGGCCTGGCACGTCGTCGCCCGGCAGGGCGATCGGCCGCAGGCCGCCGCACGCTGCGGGGTGACGGTCGTCGTCACCGACGAGCAGGAGGACCCCCAGCGGCCGCGTCATCGAGGTGACCTCCATGGTCCGCTCCGCCTCGGTGGTCGGGCCGGCCCGGAAGACGGTCACGAACCGGCGATCGAGCTCGGCCACGTAGGCCGTGAGGGCCACCCTCGCGCCGGGGTCCTCGGGGGAGACCTCACGGACCGGCAGGCCGAGCGCCCGCCGGCGGCGCTCGTCCGGACTCCTCACGTTGACGACGGTAGCGCCAGGGCGGTGCGGCGTTTCCTTCCCCGTCGCTGCGGGAACGGACAGGATGGGTCGCGCGCGGACCCGGGGTGTCTCCGGCCGTCGCGACCAGATATCTTGATATCAAGACATCTCGAACCCCAGCGAATGGAGCCGTCGTGCCGGACTCGACGATCATCTACACCCACACCGACGAGGCGCCGCTGCTGGCGACGTACTCGTTCCTGCCGATCGTCGAGGCGTACGCCGCGAAGGCCGGCGTCGAGGTCGAGACCCGGGACATCTCGCTGGCGGGCCGCATCATCGCCGCCTTCGCCGACCGCCTTCCCGAGGACCAGCGGGTCGACGACGCGCTGGCCGAGCTCGGCCAGCTGGCCAGGACGCCCGAGGCCAACATCATCAAGCTGCCCAACATCAGCGCCTCGGTCCCGCAGCTCAAGGCTGCCGTCAAGGAGCTGCAGGAGCAGGGCTACGACCTGCCCGACTTCCCCGGCGAGCCGAGGACCGACGAGGAGAAGGAGATCCGCGCCCGCTACGGATCGGTCATGGGCAGCGCGGTCAACCCGGTGCTGCGCGAGGGCAACTCCGACCGGCGCGCCCCCGCGTCGGTGAAGGGCTATGTGCGCAAGCACCCGCACTCGATGGGCGAGTGGAGCGGCGACTCGAAGACCAACGTCGCCCACATGGACGGTGACGACTTCCGCTCCAACGAGAAGTCGGCCGTGATGGACTCCGACACCACGCTGCGCATCGAGCACACCGCCGAGGACGGCACCACGACCGTGCTGCACGACGGGGTGGCGGTGCAGGTCGGCGAGGTCGTCGACGCCTCCTTCATGAGCGCCGCGGCCCTGGACTCCTTCCTCAGGGGCGCCGTGCAGCGGGCGCAGGACGAGGGCGTGCTGTTCTCGGTGCACCTCAAGGCGACGATGATGAAGGTCTCGGACCCGCTGATCTTCGGCCACGCCGTGGAGGCGTTCCTGCCGGAGGTCTTCGAGAAGCACGGTGCAGCCCTGGCCCAGGCCGGACTGTCCTCGAGCGACGGCCTCGGCGCCATCCTCAGCAGCCTCGACCAGGTCGAGAACGGGGACGAGATCAAGGCCGACATCGAGCGCGGCCTCACCGCCGGCCCGGCCCTGGCCATGGTCGACTCCGACCGCGGCATCACGAACCTGCACGTGCCCAGCGACGTCATCATCGACGCCTCGATGCCCGCGATGATCCGCACCTCGGGCCACATGTGGGGGCCGGACGGCGGCGAGGCCGACACCCTCGCGGTGATCCCGGACAGCTCCTACGCCGGCGTCTACCAGGCCGTCCTCGACGACTGCCGCGCTCACGGCGCCTTCGACCCCACCACCATGGGCACCGTCCCCAACGTGGGGCTGATGGCGCAGAAGGCCGAGGAGTACGGCTCGCACGACAAGACCTTCGAGATCGAGGCCGCGGGCACCGTGAAGGTCCTCGACGGCGACACCGTCGTCTTCGAGCACCAGGTCGGTCCCGGCGACATCTGGCGCATGTGCCAGACCAAGGACGTCCCGATCCGCGACTGGGTCAAGCTCGCCGTACGCCGAGCCCGGGAGACCGGCGTGCCCGCCGTCTTCTGGCTCGACGAGGGGCGCGCCCACGACGCCTCGCTCATCGCGAAGCTCGAGGAGTACCTCCCCGAGGAGGACACCGACGGCCTGACCCTCGAGATCATGGCGCCGGCCGACGCCACGACGTACTCGCTGGAGCGCATCCGCAAGGGCGAGGACACCATCTCGGTGACCGGCAACGTGCTGCGCGACTACCTCACCGACCTGTTCCCGATCCTGGAGCTGGGCACCAGCGCCAAGATGCTCTCGATCGTGCCCCTGATCAACGGTGGCGGCCTCTTCGAGACCGGCGCCGGCGGCTCGGCGCCGAAGCACGTGCAGCAGCTGGTGAAGGAGAACTACCTGCGCTGGGACAGCCTCGGCGAGTTCCTCGCGCTTGCGGTCAGCTTCGAGCACCTGGCGAAGACCACCGACAACGCCAAGGCGCAGGTGCTGGCCGACACCCTGGACGCGGCCACCGGCACCCTGCTCAACGAGAACAAGTCGCCCAGCCGCAAGCTCGGCTCGCTGGACAACCGCGGCAGCCACTTCTACCTGGCGCTCTACTGGGCCGAGGAGCTGGCGAAGCAGACCGAGGACGGCGAGCTGGCCTCATTGTTCACCGAGCTCGCGAGCACGCTGCGCGCGGACGAGGAGAAGATCACCGAGGAGCTGCTGGCGGTCCAGGGCAGCCCCGCCGACATCGGCGGCTACTTCCGGCCCGACGACGCCAAGGCGTCCGAGGTCATGCGTCCCTCGGCCACCTTCAACGAGGCGCTCGACTCCTTCTGAGCACCGTGTCCGCGGCTCAGCTCACAGGGACCGCGAGGTCGCTGTAGATCACCCGGTGGTCGGTGATGAAGCGGGTGACGTCGTTCTCCAGATCGGTGTAGGAGTCGACGCGCGCCGACCTGGAGGCGAAGATCCAGTCGATGCGCATCCACGACGGGGGGTCGCAGCGACCGTCGGGCCAGCCGCCGCCGTTGACGGCCTCGAGGTCGCTGGCGCCGGTGATGGCGCAGAAGGCCTCGTCGCGCTCGTTGAAGTCGCCGAGCAGGATGACCGGCACCCCGGTCCGCTCCAGGGTGTTGGCCAGGTCGGCCTGGATCGCCATCGCGCGGTTGCGGTACTGCTGGGCCGGACCCTTGGAGTCGGCCGGGTTGTGGGTGTTGATCACCCACACCGAGGCGCCGCTCGTGCTGCGCAGCTTGAGGTAGGGCTGCTGCACCATCCTGCCGCTGAAGTAGGGGATGGCGTAGAGGTGCTTCTCCACCACCCGCCACTCCGACTTGCGCCACACGATGGAGTTCTGGACCGGGCGGGTGCCCTCCTCCAAGCCGGGGTAGACGCCGAAGCGGCCCGCGGTACGGCGCACGAACATCTCGTGCTGCACCTTCTGGTACTCCTGGAAACCCACGATCCCGAAGGCCCGCTCGTCGATGAGCGCGATGGTCCTGCGCATCCGCGGCTGGTACGTCGCGAAGCCGCGTGCCGGGTTCTCGGTGTGGCTCGCGCCCAGGACGTTGAACGTCGCGACCCGGAAGGGCGCGCTCATCGCGGCCCGCTCCGCGGTGCCCGAGGTGGCTGCCGAGGTGGCTGCCGAGGTTGCTGCCGCGGTCGGGGCGGCCTGCGCACCCTGGGCGGCCAGGCCGAGGGCGCTGCTGAGGCCGAGCGTGAGGGCGAGGGCGGCGCCGAGACGGCGCAGCGAGCTGCGGGCGGGGCGGTGCCTCGCGTGCCCGGTCGGGGCCGTCGACGTCGACGTGGTGTCAGGCATGCGGAGGTGCCTCCTGTGATGGGCCGCGGGGCGAAGGGGGGCCGCGGCCGTCTCCCTCCAGGACCATAGTCCCGAAACGGGTGCCACCTGAGACGAACCCGGGAGGGCGTCAGGAACTGGTCTCGACCACCTCGGTGGCCAGCACGTCGTAGATGGCGGCGTCGACCAGGCTGTCGCCCTCGACCCGGGCGGCCAGCCGCTCGCGTCCCTGGTGGGTGAAGCCGAGGTCCTCCAGCACCCTGCGCGAGGCCGTGTTGTCCTCGGCGGCGAGGGCTCGCACGGCCACCAGGCCGAGCCCGCCGTCCTCGGCGTCGACGAAGGCGTGGCGCAGCGCGAGCCGGGCGGCGCGACGCGCGAGACCGCGTCCACGGCCCTCCGGGTGCAGGACGTAACCCAGCTCTCCCGTGCCGGACGGGGTGAGGTCGAAGACGTTGACCACACCGAGCAGCAGGTCGGTCTCCGGGTCGGCCACGGTCCACGTCACGGCGGTGCCGCGGGCGTGCCGCTCGGTGAGGTCGTCGAGCCAGGCCCGTGCGTCGGCGCCGCCGTACGGCTGGGGGATGTGGCCCAACCAGCGCCGGGTGAGCGGGTCGGCGGCGTACTCCACCACCCGCGGCAGGTCCGCCTCGGTAGGAGCGCGCAGGACGAGACCGTCGCCGGCCAGGCGCGGCGCGGCGAGCCACGCGTGGGTCGGACGGCGCGGGTCCTCGGCGCGCAGCGTGGCGACCCACGCGTCGAGCAGCTGCCCGCGTTGCGGCAGCCAGTCGCGCAGACCGCTCTCCGCGACGAAGCCGACGCGCCACGCCAGCTTGCGGGAGGCCCAGTTGCCGCGGTTGGCCCACCAGATGACGGTCCGCAGCCCGCGCTCGTCGAAACCCCAGTCCAGCAGCAGGCGTACGGCGCGCTCCATCACGCCCGTGCCGCGGACCCACGGGTGGGAGCCGTAGGCGAGCTCCGCCCGGGCGTGACCCTCGTCGCGCAGCGAGATGGTGCCGGCGAAGCGACGGACGCCGCCGGTGCCGGTGCGGTCCGTGCCCGTGCCGGTGTCGAGGGCCTCGACGGCGAACATCAGCTCGGCCCCGGTGCGCCAGGCGCTGGGCGCCACGTCGCGCACGAAGCGGTCCGCGTCCGCCCGCGTGTAGTCCAGCGGCACCGTCGTCCACTGCCGGCTGACCGGGTCCAGGCACTGCTCGAGGACGGCGGGGGCGTCCTGGGGGCGGTGGGCGCGGAGGGTCACCACGCCGTCACTGAGGACCGGGACGTCCTGGGGGAAGCGCATGTCCCTATCCTGGACGAACAGATCTCCCGGGTTCCGGCGGGGGACGGACGAGAGGGTTGGTCACCGTGGGTGGCACCTGGGCCTCCATCGGCCTGGTCGTGGTGTTCGTGCTCATCGGCGGGGTGTTCGCCGCCGCCGAGATCGCCCTGGTCTCGCTGCGGGACAGCCAGGCCCGCGCGTTGGCCGACCGCGGTCGCCGCGGCCAGGTGGTGGCCGAGCTCAACCAGGACCCCAACCGTTTCCTGGCCGCGGTGCAGGTCGGCGTCACCACGGCGGGCTTCCTGTCGGCCGCCTTCGGTGGCGCGACGCTCGCCGACGACCTGTCGCCGGTGCTGGTCGACGCCGGGGTGTCCGCGCGCTTCGCCGACGGCCTGGCGCTGGTGCTGGTGACGCTGGCCATCTCCTACCTCTCGTTGGTGCTCGGGGAGCTGGTTCCGAAGCGGCTCGCGCTGCAGCGAGCCGAGGTGTTCGCGCTCGCGCTCGGGCCGACCATCAACCGGGTCTCGCTGCTGTCGCGACCGGTGATCTGGCTGCTCTCACGCTCCACCGACGTCGTCGTGCGCATCCTCGGCGGCGACCCGGACGCTCAGCGCGAGCAGATCTCCGACGAGGAGCTGCGTGAGCTCGTCGGCTCCCACGAGGCGCTCGGCGAGGAGGAGCGGCGCATTCTCGAGGACGTGTTCGAGGCCGGCGACCGGCAGATCCGCGAGGTCATGGTGCCGCGCACCGAGGTCGACTTCCTCGACGCGTCCGTGCCGGTCTACAAGGCGGCGCGTGAGGCGCTGACCAAGCCGCACTCCCGCTACCCGGTCATCCGCGGGTCCAGCGACGACGTCATCGGCTTCGTGCACGTCCGAGACCTGCTCGACCCCGACATGGCCAACCGTTCGGTGCGCGTCGGGGAGCTGTCCCGCGACGTGCTGACCCTGCCGTGGACCCGCAACATCATCGCTGCGCTCGGGGACATGCGCCGCGAGGGCATCCACATGGCGATGGTCGCCGACGAGTACGGCGGCACCGCCGGCATCGTGACGATGGAGGACCTCGTCGAGGAGGTCGTGGGCGACATCCGCGACGAGTACGACGTCGACGAGCCCGAGACCACCCGGCACCTGAGCGGCGACGTCGAGGTCGACGGGCTGCTCAACCTCGACGACTTCGAGGACGAGACCGGCGTCGAGCTGACCGAGGGCCCCTACGAGACCGTGGCCGGCTTCCTGATGAGCAAGCTCGGTCGCATCCCGGAGGCCGGGGACGCCGTCGACCACGAGGGCTACCGCATCACCGTGGTGCTCGTCGACGGTCGTCGGGTGAGCCGCGTGCGGGTCGGCCCGCTGCCGGACCCCAGCCTGGGGGAGGCGGCTGGTCCGGCTGATCCCACAGCTCCGCCTCCGCTGCCTCCGCTGCCTCCGCTGCCTCCGCTGCCTCCGCTGCCTCGAGTCCGCCTGACGCCGGCCACCCCGGACCGCTGACGAGGAGCCACACGACCAGGGCGGCGACGCCCAGCCGAGCCGAGTGGCCGACCGCCAGCGAAACCCGGTCGAACCGCGGGGCGCTTGCCTGAGAGAATGCCGCTCGTGCCCGAGACCACCGCTGAAGCCCCCGCCCGTCGCCGTGTCCTGTCCGGGATCCAGCCGAGCGCGGACTCCTGGCACTTCGGCAACTTCCTCGGCGCCGTGCGTCAGTGGGTGACCCTGCAGGACGAGTTCGAGCCGTTCTTCTTCCTCGCCGACCTGCACTCCATCACCGTCGAGCAGGACCCCAAGCAGCTGCGCCGCCGCTCGCGCCGCTACGTCGCGCAGCTGGTCGCCGCCGGCGTCGACCCGAGCCGCTCGGCGATCTTCCTGCAGTCGCAGGTGCCGGCCCACGCCCAGCTCGGCTGGGTGCTGCAGTGCCTGACCGGTTTCGGTGAGGCGCGTCGGATGACGCAGTTCAAGGACAAGTCGTCGAAGGGGGGCGAGGGCGCGGCGAGCGTCGGCCTGTTCACCTACCCGATCCTGCAGGCGGCCGACATCCTGCTCTACCGTCCCGCCTACGTGCCGGTGGGGGAGGACCAGCGTCAGCACCTGGAGCTCACCCGCGACTTGGCCCAGCGTTTCAACCACCGCTACAAGAAGACCTTCCCGCTGCCGGAGCCCTACATCCTCAAGAGCACGGCCCGGATCTGCGACCTCCAGGACCCGACGAAGAAGATGTCGAAGTCGGCCTCGAGCGCGGCCGGCCTGGTCGACATGCTCGACGACCCGAAGGTGTCGGCGAAGAAGATCCGCAGCGCCGTGACCGACTCCGGGGCGGACGTCCGTTTCGACGAGGACGAGAAGCCGGGCATCTCCAACCTGCTGACGATCTACTCCGCGTTGTCCGGTGACCCGATCCCGGCCTTGGAGGAGCAGTACTCCGGGAGGGGTTACGGCGACTTCAAGGGCGACCTGTCCGAGCGGGTCGTCGCCTTCGTGACGCCGTTCCGCGACCGGGCGCTCGAGCTGCTCGAGGACGACGCGCGGCTCGACGAGGTTCTCGAGCAGGGGCGGGCGACCGCCCACGAGGTCGCCCAACGGACGCTGACCCAGGTCTACGAGAGGGTCGGCTTCGGCACCCCTGGGGGCTGAGTAGGGTGGTCCGCTGTGACCACGATCGGCGTCTCGCTGGCGGTGCCCGAGCCCTGGGGACCGCAGCTGCAGGAGTACCGCGTCGGGCTCGGTGACACCCCCGCGGCCGGCATCCCCACGCACATCACGCTGGTGCCCCCGGTGGAGGTGGCCGAGGCCGCGCTGAGCGGCGTCGTCACCCACCTGGAGGCTGCGGCGCGCGAGAACGCCGCCTTCGAGGTGCACCTGCGCGGGACGGGCACGTTTCGTCCGGTGTCGCCGGTGGTCTTCGTGAGCCTGGTGGAGGGCATCTCCGGCTGTGAGCTGCTGGCCAAGACCGTCGCTCAGGGGCCCCTGGCCCGGGAGACGGAGTTCCCGTACCACCCTCACGTGACCGTGGCCCACCACCTCTCCGAGGAGCTGCTGGACCGAGCCTTCGTCGACCAGGCCGACTTCGAGTGCCGCTTCACGGCCGACCGGTTCTGGCTCTACGTCCACCACAGCGAGCTGGGCTGGGCCCCCGCGCACGAGTTCGCCCTCGGCGGTGGCTGAGTCGCCGGTCGGGGCGCCCACCCGCCGCGACTCCCACGGGATCCCGCACGTCGTGGCGCCGTCCCTGCTCGAGGTGGCGCGCGGCCAGGGTCGCGCGGTGGTCGAGGACCGGCTCTGGCAGGTGACCTGGTCCCGGCTCAAGGCGGAGGGCCGGACGGCCGAGGTCGTCGGGACCGCCGCTCTGCCGTGGGACCGCTTCGCCCGCCGCGCCGGCGTCGGCGACGTCGCGCAGCAGGCGTACGGCGCCCTGGGACCCGAGTCGCGCGCCTTCGTCGCGGCGTACGTCGCGGGGGTGAACGACGCCCTCGCGGCCGGGCCCTCCTGTGCCGAGCTCGAGGAGGTCGGCCACCGGGCGGAACCGTGGCCGGACTGGATGCCGCTGGCCGTCTTCGCCGCCCACCACGTGCTGTTCGGCACGTTCCCCGGCAAGCTGTGGCGCCGGCACCTGCGCACGACCGTGGGCGAGGACGTCGCCGAGCTCTTCCGGCACGAGGGGCTCGGGCCCGGCAGCAACTCCTGGGTGGTCGGAGGGCAGCGGACGGCGAGCGGGTTCCCGATGATCGGCGGCGACCCGCACCGCGGGCTTCGAGCTCCCCAACGGCTACCAGCAGGTGCGGCTGACGTGCACCGACCCCGACGACGCGTTCGACGTCGCCGGCTTCACCTTCCCCGGCGTCCCGGGCGTGCAGCACTTCGCCCACGCCGGCGACGTGGCGTGGGGCATCACCAACGCCACTGCCGACTACCAGGACGTGTTCGTCGAGCAGCTCGAGCGGCGGGCCGGCAAGGTGCTCGCGCGCACCGCGGACGGCTGGGTGACGGCGACGACGCGACTGGAGACCGTCCGCGTGGCCGGTCACGACCCCGAGACGGTCGAGGTCGTCGAGACGCCGGCCGGGCGGGTCGTCCAGGGCGCGCCGGGGGAGCCGGCGTACAGCCTGCGGACGCCGTCGTCCGCGCTCGGGGACCTCGGGTTCGACGCGCTGGTGCCGCTGCTGCGCGCGCGCAGCGTCGCCGACGTCGAGGCGGCGCTCGATCACTGGGTCGAGCCGGTCAACAACCTTCTCGTCGCGGACCGGACGGGCGTGGTCCGCCAGCGGGTGGTGGGACGGGTGCCCGAGCGTCACGACGGGAACCGGCACGAGCCCGTCGCGGCCTGGGACCCGGCGCACCGCTGGACCGGCTGGGTGAGGCTGCCGCCGCACGACGTGGCGCCTGACGGCCACCTCGCCACCGCCAACCACCGGATGTACGACGACTTCGAGCGGATCGGGTGGGACTTCGCACCCCCCGGGCGGGCCCGGCGCATCGAGGCGCTGCTCGAGGGGCGGGACGGGTTCACCGGTGACGACTTCGCCGCGATCCACGCCGACGTGCTGGCCGGACAGCCCGCGGCCCTGCACCGTGCGCTGGCCGACCTGCCCGCGCTGGACGGCCCCGCCGAGGGGCTGCGGCGCCGGCTCGTCGCGTGGGACCTGCGCTTCACCGCGGACAGCCGCGAGGCGACGGCGTACGTCGACGTGCGGACGCGTCTGGTGAGCGGGCTGGCCCGGACCCCGGCCCTGGCCCGGCTCGCCGAGCACGAGACCGACCCCCTGCTCGCCCCCTGGTTCGACGTGCCGACCGAGCTCTGGCCTGAGCCTCCCGTGCGTTCTCTCGGACCGGGGGCGGGCGTTGCTGCCCGAGGTCGACGACCTGCTGGCCGAGGCCCTCGGGCACGTCGCCGACCAGCCGGGCGCGCCCTGGCACGAGCGGCACGTCTACGCGCCGTACCACCCTCTCGGCCAGGAGCTGCCCGACGCCCCCGGGCTGGCGGGCGACAACGACTGCGTTCGCTGCTCCGGCGCACGCCCCGGCTCGGACCTCGTGGCGCGCGGGTCGGTGGCGCGCTACGTCTGGGACCTCGCCGGGCTGGAGGCCAGCGGGTGGGTCGTGCCGCTCGGCGCGTCCGGCGACGCGGGCTCGCCCCACCACCGCGACCAGCTGGACACCTGGCGGGCGGGCCTGCTTCTGCCGCTGGGGTAGCGGCGGGCGCCCCGGCGGACCTCGCCGCCGAAACTGGACTAGACCAGTTTGCCGATCGGCCCATCCGCCGCGCTGCACGCTCCGAACGACCTGTGGCTCGCGTCACACATGCCCACAGCGGAAGGGGGGCGGCGTCGCACCGCCGGGGCACCGGTCCACAGGACCGGCTCGACTTGGGACCGCCATGGGCGGCGCGTGAGCCCCATACGAAGGGAATCGGATGAGAGTCCATTCACCGGTCGGGCGCAGTGCTGCCCTGACCGTCACCGGCGGGTTGCTCCTGGCAGCCGGTATGGCCGGGATCGGGCCCAGTGGTGCCCGGCATCCAGCCACCGTGAGGCACCGCTGATCGCGGGAGCCCCGCAGTACGACACGACCGACGTCTACGCGTTCCGGAGCCCGGAGCGGCAGGACACCGTCACGCCTCATCGCGAACTGGCTCCCGTTCGAGGAGCCGGCCGGGGGTCCGAACTTCTACGCGTTCGCGACCGACGCCCACTACAACATCAACATCGACAACGACGGGGACGCCCGTCCCGACATGACCTACCGGTGGACGTTCAAGGACCACTACCGCAGCCGGGACACGTTCCTCTACGCCACCGGAGCGGTGACGTCGCTCGGACGACAAGGACCTGAACTTCTACCAGACCTACCGGCTCACCGAGATCCGGAACGGCAAGGAGAAGGTGCTCGTCCGCAACCGCAAGGTGGTGCCCTCCGACGTCGGCAAGGGCTCCATGCCCGACTACGAGGCGCTGCGTGACCAGGGCACGACGGACATCGGCACCGGCAACAGCCGGCTGCAGTCGTTCGCCGGCCAGGCCGAGGACCCGTTCTTCCTCGACCTCCGGGTGTTCGACCTGCTCTACGGCGGCGACTTCTCCGAGGCCGGCGACGACACGCTCGAGGGCTTCAACGTCAACTCGGTCGCCCTGCAGGTGCCGCGACGCATGCTCGAAGAGCGTCGCGCGGGCGAGTATCAGTCCGGGGACGACCAGATCATCGGGATCTGGTCGACGACCGACCGCAGGAGCGTCGGTGGCAAGTACCGCCAGGTCTCGCGACTCGGCATGCCGCTGGTCAACGAGGTGGTCGTCCCGGTGGGTGACAAGGACAAGTTCAACGCGTCCAAGCCGCGCAGGGACGGCCAGTTCCTGGACTACGTCACCAAGCCGGAGCTGCCGAAGCTGATCGAGGCCGTCTACGGCAATCCGCCGAACGGGTCGCCCTACCAGGCGCCCGACGAGCCGCGCAACGACCTCGTCTCGGTGTTTCTCACCGGCCTGAAGGGCCTCAACCAGCCCAAGGGCGTCACCCCGAGCGAGCAGCTCCGTCTGAACATGAGCACTCCGGTCACGGAAAGCCCGGACCGGCTCGGCGCACTGGCCGGCGACAACCAGGGCTACCCGAACGGGCGGCGTCTGGGTGATGACGTCGTCGACATCTCGCTGCGGGTGGTCATGGGCGCACTGATCGAGGATGACCCGAAGGACCTGGGCGAGGAGCTGAGCGACGGCGTCGACGACAACGACGTCGCGTTCGGCGACGACGTTCCCCTACCTGGGCCTCCCGGCCCGGGGAAGCGAAGAGGCGCCGCACGACTCGGGCCAGGTGAACCGTGCGGGCGGTGGCGCGGCGGACAACGCAGCGGGTTGGCTGCCGTCGTTCGGTGACGGCTCGGGGGTCTCCTCGCAGCTCGTGCCGGCTGCCTCGTTGGGCTTCGGCCTGATGGCACTCCTGGCAGGTCTGGTCGGCTTCACCCGCCGTCCTCGCAAGCAGCCCGTCGCAGACTCGACGAGCTGATCCCACCACGGGGCCTGGCCCGGCAGGAGCGATCCTGCCGGGCCGGAGCCCGGCCGGCCGGCAACCGCCGGTCGGTCGGGCGCCCTTCAAGGAAGGCACTCATGAAACGCGTGCTGACGTCCACCGCGGTCGTCGTCACCGCCGTGGTGCTGTCGGTCGGCGGCGCCCTCGGGCTCGCCGGCAGCGCACCCGGTGACGACCCGACGGTCGCCATCGACGGACGGTCGCTGGTCGTCGGACAGGGCCAGGACGTGACCGCGACGGTCGCAGCCCTCCAGGACAGGTTGCGCACCCTGCCGCAGGACGACTCCAGCTGGGCCACGCTGGCACTGGCCTATGTCGAGGAGGCGCGACTGACCGGGAACGCGTCCTCCTACCCCCAGGCCGAGCAGGCCGTGAGTCGTTCGCTCGACATCCGACCCGAGGGCAACGCCGCGGCCCACGCGTCCGCGGCGGCGCTGGCCGCAGCTCGACACGACTTCTCCCGCGCCCTCGACGAGGCGGACGCCGCCCTGCGCGTCTCCTCGCGCGACGCCGGTGCGCTGGCCGTGCGCGTGGACGCGCTCACCGAGCTCGGCCGCTACGACGACCAGCTGCGGGCCCTGCGCACCGCCGACCGGTTGCAGCCGGGGATCCCGGTGGCCTCGCGCTACTCCTACGCCTTCGAGCTGCGCGGCGACCTGGCACGTGCGACCCGGATCCTGATGCAACCCGTGCCGAGCGCCTCCCACAGCGACCGCGGATTTCTCCTGACCCAGGTCGCCGAGCTCGACCGGCGGCGCGGCAAGCTCGAGCAGGCCGGCACGCACCTCGACCAGGCGCTCCGAGAGAGCCCGGGCTACCTGCCGGCTCTGGCGAGCCAGGCCAGGCTCGCCTCGGCCCGCGGCGAGTACGGCGAGGCGGAGCGTCGCTGGCGCGACGTGGTCAGTCGTCTGCCGCTGCCCGAGTACCTCGTCGAGCTCGGCGAGCTCCAGCTGCAGCTCGGCGCGACCGGTCAGGCCCGGCGTCAGTTCGCCGTCGTCCGCACCACGACCCGGCTGCTGGCCGCGAACGGGGTGAACACCGATCTCGAGACCGCGATCTTCGAGGCCGACCACGGCTCACCGCGGACAGCCCTGCGGATGGCTCGCGACGGAGTGGAGCCAGCGACGCAGCATCCACGTCGCCGACGCGCTGGCGTGGGCACTGCACATCAACGGACGCGACCGCGACGCCCTCCGGCTGACCCGCCAGGCCACACGCCTCGGCACCGAGGAGGCCCGGCTGTGGCTGCACCGGGGTCTCATCGAGACCTCCCTCGGTCTGCGGGCCGATGCCCGGGAGCACCTGCGTCGCGGACTCAGGGTCGACCTGGGCGCCTCTTCCTGGCAACGTGCCCAGGCGCAGGACGCCCTGGACAGGATGGGCCGATGAGCAGACGGTCCGGGTCCAGGACACTGGCCGGGGCGCTGCTGGTGCTGCTGGCGGCCGGCGGCGCGGTCGCAGGCACGGCACCCGCGGCGAGCGCCCACCCCTTGGGCAACTTCACGGTGAACCGGTACAGCGGGATCCTGGTCGGTCCCGACGTCGTCGTCGTCGACCACGTCGTCGACCTCGCCGAGATCCCGACCGCCCAGCTGGGACGTCGGACCGACGACCTCGACCGCCTCGCCTCCGACGAGTGCGACGACGTGAGCGGTCGGCTCCAGGTCACCGCCGACGGCCGACCGGTCGCGCTCGGGGTCACCGACGCGGTGGCCGCCACGAGCCCGGGACAGGCCGACCTGCCGGTCGCCCGCATCAGCTGCCGGCTCGAGGGCGACGTGACGCTGGCCGACGGGTCGGCGGTGACCTTCGACGACACCTCGGCCCCGGGCGCCGTCGGTTGGCGGGAGGTCACCGCCGTCGGCGACCGCATGACGTTGACCGGCTCCGACGTCCCCTCCACGAGCCTGAGCGACCGGCTGACGGCGTACCCCTCGGACCTCCTCAGCTCGCCGCTCGACGTCACCACCGCCTCCCTGCAGGTCACCACCGGTGGCCCGGCGGCGGTCCTGCCGGGGACGGAGTCCACCGCGACGACCGCCGAGACCTCCGGACTGTCCGGACGCGCCACCGACCTGCTCGAGCAGAGCGGGCTGGTCGCCGGGGTCGCCGGCGTCCTCGTCGCGCTGGTGCTCGGTGCGTCGCACGCTCTGGCGCCGGGACACGGCAAGACGGTGATGGCCTTCTACCTCTCGCAGCGGGGCGAGTCGTCCTGGCGGGCGGCGCTGTCGGTCGGGACCACGGTGACGCTGGCGCACACCGGCTCGGTGCTGGCGCTGGGTCTGCTGGTCAGCCTGAGCAGCGAGTTCCTCCCGGCGCGGCTCTATCCCTGGCTCACCCTGGCCACGGGCCTGCTCATCCTGGGCCTGGGGGTCTCGCTGCTGCGCGGTGCCCGCAGGACCAGCGCACGGCGGCACGGCCACGGGCACGGCCATGGGCACGGCCATGGGCACGGCCATGGGCACGGCCATGGGCACGGCCACGGCCACGGCCACGGGCACGGCCAGACGCTCGAGCCGGGCGCGGCCTCGTCCGGATCCACGACCCTCGCCGCTCCCGTGACGGTGGTCGATGAGCACCACCACGACACCGAGGACCCCGTGCAACGACCGGGCCGGGCGGGCCTGTGGGTGATGGGGCTGGTCGGCGGGCTGGTGCCGAGCCCGTCGGCGCTCCTGCTCCTGCTCGCGGCGGTGGCGCTGGGGCGGGCGTGGTTCGGCGTCGCGATGGTGGTGGCCTTCGGGGTCGGCATGGCCTTCTCCCTGGCGGTGGTCGGAATTCTGGCGCGGGACCTGCTCGGCCGCGTCGAGAGGTTCGCCGCCAGGAAGGGCCGGATGACCGGGCCGGTTCGCGCCGTGCTGGCCTACGGAGCCGCTGCCGGGGTGTGCGCCGTCGGTGTCGGCATCGTCCTGCGCACCGTCGTCCCGCTGGTCTGAGCGACGGTTGCACTTGTCACAACCGGTGGTCGGTCCGCCGGGCGGCTCCTAGGCTTCGCCCATGGAGCACCTGTCTCTCCTCGCCGGCGGCGAGGAGCACACGAGGGCCACCCGGGCGCAGTGGGAGAAGGCCGCCGCCGACGTCCTGCGCAAGTCCGGCCGCCTGCGCGACGACGACCCCGACGACCTCGTGTGGACCAAGCTCACCCGCACCACCCTCGACGGCATCGACGTGCTGCCGCTGGGTCTCGCCGAGCACCTCGACGGGCTTCCGGCGACCGGTGGGCCGGGCGAGGCGCCGTACACGCGCGGCAGCGTGCTCACCCGGCCCGAGGAGGGCTGGGACATCCGTGCCCACCTCGCCGACCCTGACGCGAAGCAGGCCGCTGCCGACGCGCTCACCGACCTGGAGAACGGCGCCACCAGCCTGTGGCTGAGGCTCGGCCGCGGCGGACTCGCGATCAGCGACCTGCCCACCGTGCTCGAGAAGGTGTACGTCGACCTCGCGCCGGTCGTCCTGGACTGTCCCGAGGACCCGGTCGGGGCAGCCGAGGCCTTCGCGGCCGTCCTCGCCGAGCGTGAGGTCGCCCCCGCCCCGGGCACGGTCTGGGCCGTCGACCCGTGGAGCGCTGGGACCCGCGGCTCCAGCGGAGCCCGGACCCGGGCCGACGACGTCCTGGCACGCCTGGTCGAGCTCGCTCGCGAGCACGGCGGCCGCATCGCGATCGACGCCACCTGGGTCCACGACGCCGCGGGCCATGACGCCCACGAGCTGGGCTGGTCGCTGGCGGCCGGTGCGGCGTTCCTGCGCCGCGCCACCGATCCGTCGGGCGACCTCGGTCTCACCGTGGAAGAGGCCGCCGGGCTGCTGGAGTTCCGCTACGCCGTCACCGACGAGCAGTTCCTCTCGATCGCCAAGCTCCGCGCCGCCCGCCGTCTCTGGGCCCGGGTGCTGGAGCTCTCCGGCGCCCCCGAGGCCGCCGGGCAGGTCCAGCACGCGGTCACCGGGCGCGCCATGCTCACGAAGTACGACCCCTGGGTCAACATGCTGCGCGGCACGGTCGCGGCGTTCGCCGGCGGTGTCGGCGGCGCGGCGGCGGTCACGGTGACGCCCTTCGACACCGCGTTGGGCGTCCCCGACGCTCTCGGACGCCGCGTCGCCCGCAACACCTCCTCGCTGCTGATCCACGAGGCCCACGTCGCCCGGGTCACCGACCCCGCCGGCGGCTCCTACGCCGTGGAGAAGCTGACCGACGACCTCGCGCGCCGCGGCTGGGAGGAGCTGCAGAGGCTCGAGTCCGACGGCGGTGCCGAGGCCGCGCTCGACCAGCCCGGCGGCCTCTACGACCGCATCGAGGACGAGGCGATGCAGCCCCGCCGCCGTCAGGTCGCCACCCGCCGCCGCGCCATCACCGGCGTGAGCGAGTTCCCCAACCTCCACGAGGAGCTCCCCGAGCGGCGGCCTGTCGAGGACGCGTCCGACGCCAACCGCTACGGTCTCGACTTCGAGAACCTGCGCGACGCCCCGGCCACCACCCCGGTGTTCCTGGCCACCATGGGCCCGGTCGCCCAGCACACCGCCCGCGCCACCTTCGCCGCCAACCTGCTGGCCGCCGGGGGCGTCGACACCGTCTCCGCCGGCCCCACCGCCGACGTCGAGGACGTCGTCACGGCTTTCCGCAACGCCGGTGACAGCGGGGACCCGCGACCCCGGTCGTCTGCCTCTGCGGCACGGACACGGCCTACGCCGCGTGGGGCGCGGACCTCGTCGCCGAGCTCCGCGAGGCCGGCGCCACCCACGTCGTCCTCGCCGGCAGGCCGGGTGACGAGACGGTCCCCGAAAGCACGGTCGACTCCCACTGCGCCGTCGGCACCGACGCCCTCGCCTTCCTCCACGCCGTCCGACAGGAGCTCACCCGATGAGCGTCCCCGCCTCCTTCGCCGACCTTCCCCTGGTCTCGACGAGCTCGACCGACGGGGTCCCGACGAGCTCGACCGACGGGGTCCCGACGAGCTCGACCGACGGGGTCTCGACGAGCTCGACCGCCGGGGTCTCGACGAGCTCGACCGCCGAGACCGCCGACCCGCTGCTGCAGACCACCGAGGCCGAGGACGGCCAACCGGCCTGGATGTCGCCGGAGGGGATCGCGGTCAAGGCGCTCTACACGCCCACCGACCTCGACGGCCTCGACGGCCTCGACACCCTCCCGGGCCTGAGCCCGTTCCTGCGCGGGCCCTACCCGACGATGTACACGACGCAGCCCTGGACGGTCCGCCAGTACGCCGGCTTCTCGACCGCCGAGGAGTCCAACGCGTTCTACCGCCGCAACCTCAAGGCCGGCCAGAAGGGTCTGAGCGTCGCCTTCGACCTGGCGACGCACCGCGGCTACGACTCCGACCACCCGCGGGTGAAGGGCGACGTGGGGATGGCGGGGGTGGCGATCGACTCGATCTACGACGCCCGGACGCTGTTCGACGGCATCCCACTGGACCAGATGAGCGTGTCCATGACCATGAACGGCGCGGTGCTGCCGGTCATGGCGCTCTACATCGCGGCGGCCGAGGAGCAGGGGGTGAAGCCGGAGCAGCTCGCGGGGACGATCCAGAACGACATCCTCAAGGAGTTCATGGTCCGCAACACCTACATCTACCCGCCCCAGCCGAGCATGCGGATCATCAGCGACATCTTCGCGTTCACGGCACAGAAGATGCCGCGGTTCAACTCGATCTCGATCTCGGGCTACCACATGCAGGAGGCGGGGGCGACCTGCGACCTGGAGCTGGCCTACACCCTCGCCGACGGCGTGGAGTACATCCGAGCGGGTCTCGACGCGGGCCTGGAGATCGACAGGTTCGCGCCGCGGCTGAGCTTCTTCTGGGCCATCGGCATGAACTTCTTCATGGAGGTCGCCAAGATGCGCGCGGCCCGGGCGCTGTGGGCGCGGCTGGTGACCCAGTTCGACCCGCAGAACCCGAAGTCGTTGTCGTTGCGCACCCACAGCCAGACGTCGGGGTGGTCGCTGACGGCGCAGGACGTCTTCAACAACGCCTCGCGCACGTGCATCGAGGCGATGGCCGCGACCCAGGGCCACACCCAGAGCCTGCACACCAACGCCCTCGACGAGGCGATCGCGCTGCCGACGGACTTCTCGGCCCGCATCGCCCGCAACACCCAGCTGCTGCTGCAGCAGGAGTCGGGCACCACGGGCACCATCGACCCGTGGGCGGGCTCGTACTACGTCGAGCGGCTGACCCAGGACCTGGCCGAGAAGGCGTGGGCGCACATCACCGAGGCCGAGGAGGCCGGCGGGATGGCGGCGGCCATCGAGAAGGGCATCCCGAAGATGCGCATCGAGGAGGCGGCCGCCCGCACCCAGGCACGCATCGACTCCGGTGCTCAGAAGGTGATCGGGGTCAACACCTACCGGCTGCCCAGCGAGGACGCCCTCGACGTGCTGCGGGTGGACAACGCCGCGGTGTACTCCTCCCAGGTCGCCAAGCTCGAGCGGCTGCGCGCCGAGCGCGACGAGGACGCCGTACGGCGAGCGCTGGCCGGGTTGACCGCGTCGGCCGAGAAGGGGGCTGGAGGACAGGGCTCCCTGGAGGGCAACCTGCTGGCGCTGGCGGTCGACGCCGCGCACGCCAAGGCGACGGTGGGCGAGATCTCCGACGCACTCGAGAAGGTCTACGGGCGGCACCGGGCCACGATCCGTACCATCTCCGGGGTGTACCGCTCCGAGGCCGGCTCCTCCAACGAGGCCGTGACGCAGGTGCTGGCAGCGACCGAGAGGTTCGCCGAGGACGAGGGCCGTCGCCCCCGCATCCTGGTGGCGAAGATGGGCCAGGACGGCCACGACCGCGGCCAGAAGGTGGTCGTCACCGCCTTCGCCGACCTCGGCTTCGACGTCGACGTGGGCCCGCTGTTCTCCACCCCGGAGGAGGTCGCGCAGCAGGCGGTCGACGCCGACGTGCACATCGTGGGCGTGAACTCCCTCGCGGCCGGGCACCTGACCTTGGTGCCGGCGCTGAGGAAGGCGTTGGCCGACCTCGGGCGCGAGGACGTGATGGTCGTGGTGGGGGGGGTGATCCCGCCCGACGACGTGCAGCCGTTGCTGGACATGGGTGCGGCGGCGGTCTTCCCTCCGGGCACCGTGATCGCCGACGCCGCCCTCGACCTGCTGAACCAGCTGTCCTCGGCGCTGGGCCACCCCGCCTGAGCCCGACCCGGTCCTGACCCGCCCGGGCCGGTGCAGCCGTGGACAAGCCGGTTGCGGGGGAGGGACCATGAGGCATGGAACCTCCGCTTCGACTCGCCACGGGCAGCGAGGTGTTCCTGGACGCCCGGGGTGACGAGCGCGCGCTGAAGGTGACCTGGCACCACGACGCCGGGATCGTCGTCCTGTCGCTGTGGCGGGGTGCGTCGTGCGTCGGCACGCTCCAGCTGGCGGCCGACGAGGTCCCCGGTGCGATCGCGGCGCTCTCCCAGGGCCTCGCGGACGGGTACGTCGAGCGGGGACGCGGGGAAGCGGTGAGCTGAGACCGTCCCGGTCGGTGTAACCTCCGCGCACGGCGCCACGGCGGCACCGCTGGGGGGAGCAGCATGCGGGTGACCACGGTTCGAGCGCGCACGGCCGGGGTCGGGGCGCTGCTCATGTGCTCCGTGCTGGGGGTCCTGACCACCGCGCCGGCGCGGGCAGCGGAGGCGGGGTGCGCCGCGACCTGGGTCATCGCCCACCGTGGCGTGCTGACCGGCGGCACGACGGAGAACACCCTGCGGGCCATGGAGCAGGCGGCGCTGCGCGGGGCCGAGGTCGAGATCGACCTCCGGACCACTGCAGACGGACGGGTCGTCGTCATGCACGACAAGTCCCTCGTGCGCACCACGAACGGTCGGGGTCTGGTGGCCGACCTCTCCGCCGCGTACATCCGCAGCGTGCGCGCGGACGACGGCCAGCGGGTCCTGTTCGCGCGGGCCGCGCTCACCTTCATCCGCGACCACCCCGGCACCGAGGTCGTGCTGGACCTCAAGGCGCTCACGACGCAGAGCAACCGGGCTCTCGCCGGGCTGGTGGCAGAGCTCGGCGTCGCCGACCAGGTGTCCGCGATCTCCTTCCGCGACGGCCTGATCGCCGGCTTCCGAGCGGCCAACCCGGGCGTCGGCACCTACAAGATCCTCCCGGACCTGCCGGACCCGGAGAGCGCCGCGACGTACGGCGGGGTCCACGTCCCGGGGGCACTGGTCACCGACGAGTGGGTGGCCTCGATGCGCGACGTCGGAGTGCCCTTCAACCTGCGCGTCACCGACGACCCGGCCCTGTGGGCGCTGGCGGTGCGGGTCGGTGCCGACTGGGTGATGACCGACGACGTCGACGGCTGGCACGCGTGGTGCGCGAACGCCTGACGCCGTCGAGGCTCGTCGGGCGCGCTGAGCCATCGGCCCTCAGGCGGCCACCAAGGTGTCGATCTGGTTCATCGCCTCGGTGATGCCCTCGATCATGCCCATGGCGCCCAGCTGCTCCATGACCTCGGCCGAGGGGAAGCCGGAGGCGATCGTCATGACCGTCCCGCCCTGCTCGGCGCGCAGGGTGACCTCGGCGCGCGTCACCAGGCCGTCGTCGGTCGGGGTGCCGTCCTCGTCGGCGAACCCGTCCTCGAAGACGAGGCGCTCGGGAGCCTCGACCTCGAGCACGCGCCACCACCCGTGGTGCTGGTCGCCGCCAGGGCCGGTCATCAGGTAGTGCACGCGGCCGCCGGGGGACAGGTCGTGCTCGAGCACGGTGGCGGGGTAGGTGGGCGGACCCCACCAGCGCTCCAGCAGACGAGGGTCCTGCCAGACCTGCCACACCCGCTCCGGCGGGGCGTCGAAGCGCGCCGTCAGGGTGAGGGTCAGGGTGGCGACGTCCTTGGTGGTGTCGATGACGGTCATGAGGGTCGTCCTTTCGTCGGTGGTGCTGGGGCGAGTCGGTCTCGGGGCGATGAGGTCGCCGATGCGGTCCAGCCGGTCGTGCCACAGGGCCTCGAGGTCTCGAGCACCCGGTCGGCGTCGCGCACCGCGTCGACGTCGGCGCGCACGAGCGGCTCGCGGCCGTGACGCCGCTTGGTGACGAGCGCCGGCGCGCTCGAGCACCGCCACGTGCTTCTGCACCGCGGCGAACGACATCGGGTAGTCCTGCGCCAGCGCCGAGACGGACAGCTCGCGCCACCAGGGTGCGTCGCAGGATGTCGCGCCGGGTGGCGTCGGCGAGCGCGTGGAACAGCCGGTCCGGCTCGTAGTCGGGGCGGGCGCTGGTCACCTGCACAACGTACAACCACATGGTTGTATGTTGTCAAGGCGTGGGTCCCAGCCGCGTGCCACGAGCAGTCCGATGCCGCGGCTCGTGACCCTGGCGGCCAGCACCGCTCCACCCACGCAGGAGCATCGGTGATGATGGGACGGTGCCGTCCCCGAGGAAGCCCGTCGACGTCCCCGCCCTGGCCCGCGACCTGCGCGCAGGCAACCGCGCCGCCCTGGCCCGCGCCATCACGCTGGTGGAGTCGACCCGCCCCGACCACCGGCTCGCGACCCGGGAGCTCATGACCGACCTGGGCCGGACCGCCGCGGAGCGCCTCGTGCCCCGCGTCGGGATCTCCGGCGTCCCCGGAGTCGGGAAGTCCACCTTCATCGAGGCCCTCGGCAGCCACCTGCTGGCCGACGGGTTGCGCATCGCGGTGCTGGCCGTCGACCCGTCCTCGATCCGCACCGGAGGGTCGGTGCTCGGCGACAAGACCCGCATGGCCACCCTCGCCGCCGACCCGCGCGCGTTCGTGCGGCCCTCCCCGTCGGCAGGGACGCTCGGCGGTGTCGCCAAGGCGACCGCGCAGGCGATGACCGTGCTGGAGGCGGCCGGCTTCGACCTGGTCCTGGTCGAGACGGTCGGGGTGGGTCAGTCGGAGGTGACCGTGGCCGGCATGGTCGACACCTTCCTCTTCCTCACCCTCGCACGCACCGGCGACCAGCTGCAGGGCATCAAGAAGGGCATCCTCGAGATCGCCGACGTCATCGCGGTGAACAAGGCCGACGACCGGGAGGCCGAGACCCGCGGCGCAGCCAAGGAGCTGGCCGGCGCCCTGCACTTCGTCCACCGGGGCGGGGGTGGGTGGGTGCCGCCCGTGCTGACCTGCTCGGGCCTGACCGGCGACGGCGTACCGGAGGTCTGGGAGCAGGTGCAGGCCCACCGGGCGTCCCTCGGTGCCGACGGGTTGCGGGACAAGCGGGCCCGCCAGCAGCTCGACTTCACCTGGTCGCTGGTGCGCGACGAGCTCGAGCAGCGGCTGCGGACCTCTCCGGGCGTCCGCGCGGTGCGCGAGGAGGTCCACGCGCAGGTGCGGGCCGGACGGCTGCCCGCGACCGCCGCGGCCGAGCGGTTCCTGGCCGCCTTCGACGCCGACCGCGACGACCTCGGCGGCTCTGCCGACCCGGGCGCGACGGGGCACTAACCTGGAGGGCGATGTCTCTTCCAGCCGATCCCTCCCGTGCCGTCAAGACCGCCGTCGCCTCGCTCCTCGAGGAGCTGGTGGAGTTCCGTCGCGACCTGCACCGCCACCCCGAGCTGGCCTGGGAGGAGAGCCGGACCACCGAGAAGGTGGCGGAGCGGCTCACGCTCGACGGGATCAGGGTGCAGCTGCTGCCGAAGTCGGGGCTGATCGCCGAGATCGGCGCTGGCGGCCCGGGAGACCCGGTGGTGGCACTGCGCGCGGACCTCGACGCCCTTCCCGTCGGGGACCAGACCTCCGACCCCTGGCGCAGCGGCGTCGACGAGGTCGCCCACGCGTGCGGCCACGACGTGCACACCACCGCGCTGCTCGGCGCCGGCCTGGCCCTGCAGCGGCTCGACCGTGATCGTCCCTTCAGCGGGAGGGTCCGGCTGCTGTTCCAGCCGGCCGAGGAGGTCATGCCCGGCGGTGCGCTGGAGGTGATCGCCGCGGGCGGACTGGAGGACGTCACCCACGCGTTCGGCCTGCACTGCGACCCCTCGCTCGACGTCGGGCAGGTGGGCCTGCGGGTCGGTCCGATCACCGGCGCCGCCGACAGTCTCAGCGTCCGGCTCACCGGCCGAGGCGGCCACACCTCCCGGCCGCACCTGACCCAGGACCTGACCTACGCCCTGGCCACCCTGGTCACCGAGCTGCCCTCGGCCCTGAGCCGCCGCCTCGACCCTCGCGCCGGTGCGAGCATGGTCTGGGGCCTGCTGCGGGCCGGCTCGGCCCGCAACGTCATCCCGGCCAGCGGGGTGGCCTCCGGCACGTTGCGGATGCTGGACCCGGTCGCCTGGGCCGATGCCGAGCAGCTGGTGCGCGGGCTCATCGGCCACATCGTGGCGCCGTACGGCGTGGTGGCCGACGTCGACTACATCCGCGGCGTGCCGCCGGTCGTCAACGAGCCCCGGTCCACCGCCATCCTGGCCGACGCCGTGGAGGCGACCCTGGGGGAGGAGGGGATCGTCTCCACCACCCAGAGCCTGGGTGGCGAGGACTTCGGGTGGTACCTCGAGCAGGTGCCCGGCGCCATGGGCCGGCTCGGCACCCGCACCCCGGGCGGGCCCACCTTCGACCTGCACCAGGGCGACCTGCGCATCGACGAGCGAGCGGTCGGGATCGGCGCCCGGGTGCTCGCCCAGGCCGCGTCCGCAGCTCTGCCCCGGTCGGCGGTCGACCGGTCAGCCTGAGGATCTGCGGTGGCGGCACCTCACGACTGGATAACATCTGGCCGCTGTGACCTGCGTGGTCCGGGTCACGTCCCTGCGGAGGTTTAGGGTGACCGCAAGTCCGCCCGGCCGGGCGGACATTGCATGGAAGGGATCGACTCTTGCGTCGAGTCAGCACTATTTCTTCGCTCGTGGCAGCGTCCGCGCTCGTCCTCGCCGGTTGCGGCGACGGCGGCGGCGGCGGCACCGGCGGGTCCGAGTCCGGCGGCAGCTCGGAGGGCGGCTCGTCCTCGGAATCGGTCTGCGAGTCCGCGGACGGTGGCGGCCCCAAGATCGGCGTCGCCTACGACGTCGGTGGTCGCGGTGACCTGTCGTTCAACGACTCCGCCTTCTCCGGCGTCGAGCAGGCCGTCGAGGAGCTCGACGCGACCTGCCAGGAGGCCGAGGCCCAGGCAGGAGAGAGCGAGGCCGACCGCGAGGAGCGGCTGCGTCTGCTCGCCGAGGCCGGGTTCAACCCGATCATCGCCGTGGGCTTCGTCTACTCGCCCTCGGCCGCGAAGGTCGCCGAGGAGTACCCCGACACCGACTTCGCGGTCGTCGACGGCTACACCACCTTCATCACCGGCGACATGGTCGAGATCCCGAACGTCGCGGACCTCAACTTCGCCGAGGAGCAGGGCTCCTTCCTCGTCGGTGTCGCGGCTGCGCTGACCACCCAGACCGACAACGTCGGTTTCATCGGTGGCACGAACACCCCGCTCATCCAGAAGTTCGAGGCCGGCTTCAAGGCCGGTGTCGCCGAGATCGACCCGAAGATCACGGTCCAGAGCGAGTACCTCTCGCAGGGCGACCCGGTCAAGGGCTTCGAGAACCCCACCGACGGCAAGACGGTCGCCGAGGGCATGTTCGAGAAGGCCGACGTGGTCTACCACGCCGCCGGCAAGTCCGGCCTGGGCCTGTTCGACGCGGTCACCGAGGCCGGCGAGGGCAAGTACGCCATCGGTGTCGACTCCGACCAGTACCTCACCGCCGACGAGGAGCAGCAGCCCTACATCCTCACCTCGATGCTCAAGCGCATCGACGTCGCGGTGCTGGAGTACGTCACCGCCTTCGACGAGGGCGACGCCCCCGCGGGTGTCGCGCTCTACGACCTCGAGGTCGACGGCGTCGGCTACTCGACGTCCAACGAGGAGGCCATCTCCGGCATCCAGGACCAGATCGACGGCTACGCCGAGAAGATCAAGAGCGGCGAGATCAAGGTCCCGTCCGCTCCGTGATCGACCCCGACAGGGGACTGAAGGGCTGAGTCCGGGAGGCCCGGTTCGCGCGGTAGCGTGAGCCGGGCCTTCTGTGTGGCACACCAGCGAGCAGGACGGGCGAGCAGGGAGGACGAGCATGGGCACCACCGAGTCCAGGGCACCGGCGGTCAGGCTGAGCGGCATCGGCAAGAGCTTCCCGGGGGTGCGCGCCAACTACGGCGTCGACCTGACGGTCCGTTCCGGCACGGTGCACGCCCTGTGCGGCGAGAACGGTGCCGGCAAGTCCACCCTGATGAAGATCCTCTACGGCGTCCAGAAGCCCGACGAGGGCACCATCGAGGTCGGCGGCGAGCGCGTCAGCTTCTCCTCGCCCTCCGACGCCATCGCGCACGGGATCGGGATGGTGTTCCAGCACTTCCAGCTCGCCGACAACCTGAGCGTCACCGAGAACGTCGTGCTGGGCGCGGAGAAGCTCCACGGCATCGGCGACAAGGCGCGGGCCGAGATCCGGCGCATCTCGGACGCCTACGGCTTCGACCTCGACCCCGACGAGCTGGTCGAGGACCTCGGTGTGGGGGAGCGCCAGCGGGTCGAGATCCTCAAGGTCCTCTACCGCGGCGCCAAGATCATCATCCTCGACGAGCCGACCGCGGTGCTCGTGCCCCAGGAGGTCGACGCCCTCTTCGACAACCTCCGCGAGCTCAAGGCCGAGGGACACACGCTCATCTTCATCTCCCACAAGCTCGACGAGGTGCTCGCCGTCTCCGACGACATCACGGTCCTGCGCCGCGGCACGACGGTCGGCACCGTCGTACCGGCCGAGACCAGCTCGCGGCAGCTGGCAGAGCTGATGGTCGGGGCCGAGCTGCCCAGCCCCAGCACCTCGGAGTCCACGGTGACCGACCGCGAGGTGCTGGAGGTCCGCGACCTGACCGTCCACGACGGCTCCGGTCGGGTGGTGCTCAGCGACATCGACCTCGTCATCCACGCCGGCGAGGTCCTGGGCATCGCCGGGGTCGAGGGCAACGGCCAGACCGAGCTCGTGGAGGCCGTCATCGGTCTGCTGAAGCCGGCAGCCGGTGTGGTCGAGCTGAAGGACCAGGACGTCTCGAGCTGGGGCACCCGCGAGCGGCGGGCCTTCGGGGTCGGCTACATCCCCGAGGACCGTCAGCGCCACGGGTTGCTGCTCGACGCGCCGCTGTGGGAGAACCGCGTGCTCGGGCACCAGACGCGCAAGCCGTCGTCGAAGGGCAAGCTCGTCGACCGTGGGGGTGCGCGTGCCGACAGCGAGCGCATCCTCGAGGAGTACGACGTCCGCTCGCCCGGCATCGACACCACCGCGCGCGCCCTGTCCGGCGGCAACCAGCAGAAGTTCATCGTGGGGCGCGAGATGAGCGGTGAGCCCAGCCTGCTCGTCGCAGCCCACCCGACCCGCGGCGTCGACGTCGGGGCCCAGGCCGCGATCTGGGACCACATCCGCGAGGCCCGCCGCCGCGGGCTCGCCGTGCTGCTGGTCTCCGCCGACCTCGACGAGCTGATCGGCCTGTCCGACAGCCTCAAGGTGATCCTGAGAGGACGCCTGGTGGCCGACTTCGACCCCCGGACCGTCACCCCGTCCCTGCTCGGCTCGGCCATGACCGGCGCCGACAGCACCGTCACCCCGCAGGGAGGCGCGGCATGAGCCGGGTCCAGCGCATGGCGCTCAGCATGGCGGCACCGGTGCTCGCGCTGGTCGTCGCCGGCATCATCACCACCGTCGTGCTGCTCATGGCCGGTGAGGACGCCGCGCTGTTCTGGGAGACGATCCTGTCGGTCCCCGAGAGCCGCAACGTGGTCAACATCCTCAACAGCGGCTCGGTGCTCTACCTGTCGGGCCTGGCCGCCGCGATCGGCTTCCGGATGAACCTGTTCAACATCGGCGTGGAGGGTCAGTACCGCGTCGCCACCTTCTGCGCCGCGCTCTTCGCCGCCCAGGCCTGGCTGCCCGGCTACGCCAACACCTTCGCCACCCTGTTGGTCGGCATGCTCGCCGGGGCGGCCTGGGCCGGCATCGCGGGCCTGCTGCGTGTCACCCGCGGGGTCAGCGAAGTCATCTCCACGATCATGCTCAACGCCATCGCGGTCTCGCTGATCGCCTACCTGCTGCGCGAGACCGGATCGCGCCAGGGCCAGACCATCGTCACCGACCCGATCCCCGAGGGCAGCCGGGTGGGCGGCATCGCGCTGTTCTCCGACTCCCAGACCGAGGTCTACGGGCTCATCGTGGTCGCGGTCGCCGCCGGGATCGTGTTCTGGTTCCTCGTCAACCGCACCGTGTTCGGATTCAACCTGCGGGCCACGGGCATGTCGGAGTCGGCGGCCGTGGCCAGCGGCGTCAACGTGAAGCGCATGACCCTGTGGGCGATGCTCATCTCGGGCGCGCTGGCCGGTCTCATCGGCATGCCCAACCTGTTCGGTGAGTCCTACAACTTCGGCTCCACGATCCAGAGCGGCATCGGGTTCGCCGGCATCGCGGTGGCGCTGCTCGGGCGCAACAGCCCGGTCGGTGTCGCCTTCGGTGCCCTGATCTTCGCCTTCCTCAACGAGCAGGCCAACCCGCTGGGGATCCTCGCCGGCATCTCGCCCGACATCATCCTCATCACCCAGGGGGCCGTGGTGCTGTCGGTGGTCATCGCCTACGAGGTCGTACGCCGCTACCGCCAGCGCCTCGAGCAGGGGGCCGTGGCCGACGCCCTGGACCGGCAGCGCTCCAGCAAGGAAGGGGCCACGGCATGAGCACCGCCACCGGCGCGACCACCCCGACCGGCAGGACCGGCAGGACCGGACGGGAGCGCGGCGCCGCTGCCGGGTTCCTGAGCTCGGTGCCGAAGGTCTGGATCTACCTCAGCGTGCTGCTGCTGGCGCTGTCGTTGGTCCGGGTCATCACCGGCGCCGACCAGATCACCTCCGTCGGCACGCTGCGGGCCGCGCTGATCTCGGCCATGCCGATCGCACTGGCCGGCCTCGGGGGCCTGTGGTCCGAGCGCGCGGGCGTGGTGAACATCGGCCTCGAGGGCATGATGATCCTCGGCACCCTGGGCGCCGGCTACTACGGCTTCAACTACGGCGTGTGGGCCGGCCTCGTCGGAGCGGCCGTCTTCGGAGCCGTCGGCGGCCTGCTGCACGCGTTGTCGACGGTGGTCTTCGGCGTCGACCACATCGTCTCCGGCGTCGCGATCAACATCATCGCCCTGGGTGCCTCCGGCTTCCTGGCCGAGGCGATGTTCACCGGACTCGAGGGCGGCGGCCCGACCCAGTCGCCGTCGTTCGACCGGGCGCCGTCCCTGACGGTCCCCGGGGTCTCCGACGCGGCGAACGAGATCGCCGCCAAGGGCTGGTTCCTGGTGTCCGACCTGGCCGGCGTGGTGGGCGCCCTCACGACCGGGCTCTCGTCGTTCACCGTCATCGCGATCGGGCTGTTCCTGCTGACCTCCTGGGTGCTGTGGCGCACCAGCTTCGGTCTGCGGCTCCGCTCCTGCGGGGAGTCGCCGCAGGCGGCGGAGACCCTCGGCGTCAACGTGTACCTCTACAAGTTCGTCGCCGTCACGATGTCGGGCGCGCTGGCCGGAGCAGGCGGCGCCTACCTGGCGACGGTCTCGTCCTCGGGCTACCAGTCCGGCCAGACCCTCGGGTTCGGCTACATCGGTCTGGCCGCCATGATCTTCGGGAACTGGCGTCCCTCGGGGCTCTTCCTCGGGGCGCTGCTGTTCGGCTACGCCAACGCGGCGCGGCTGCGTGACGGGAGTGAGTCGGTCCACGCCCTGGTCTTCCTGGTCGGCGCGGCACTGGTGCTGCTGCTGGCCTACCAGCTGTGGAAGCGCCGCTGGTTTGCGGCCGGCCTGGCGGGCCTCGGCGCACTGCTGGCCCTGGCGGTCTACTTCGGGACCGAGCGGGTGCCCAGCGACTTCACCGAGATGACGCCCTACCTCGCGACGCTGCTGGTGCTCGCGCTGGCCTCGCAGAGCCTGCGGATGCCTGCGGCCGACGGGCAGACCTACCGCCGCGGTTCGGCGGGCTGACGTGGCGGCCGAGCGCGGGGTCGACCGGGATGTCGACTGGCACGCCCTCACGGCGGCGGCGACCGAGGCCATGACGCACGCCTACGCGCCGTACTCCCGCTTTCGGGTGGGCGCGGCCGCCCGGGTCGACGACGGACGCGTCGTGACCGGCTGCAACGTCGAGAACGCCTCGTACGGGCTCGGGCTGTGCGCGGAGTGCGGTCTGGTGTCGGCGCTGCACCTGAGCGGCGGCGGACGGCTCACCCACTTCGTGTGCGTCGACGGCCGCGGCGAGCTGCTGATGCCGTGCGGACGGTGCCGCCAGCTGCTCTTCGAGAACGGCGGCCCCGAGCTGCAGCTGCTGATGGGCCGCGGCGTGGTGACGATGGCCGACATGCTGCCCGACGCCTTCGGTCCCGACGCGCTGGACGCGGTGGTGGGCACGGACAGGGCGGCAGGAGACACCGGTGCGTCCGACCACCACGCTTGACCTGACCGACCCGGCCGTCGTCGCCGACCCCTACCCGCACCTGGCGGCTGAGCGGGAGCGGCACCCGGTGGCCTGGCACGAGCCGACGCAGCGGTGGCTGACCTTCGACCATGTCTCCGCCGCGGCCGTGCAGCGCGACCGCCGCCTCGGACGGCTCTGGACCGACCGCGAGCCGGCGGCGTACCTCGAGCCCTTCAACCTGCTCCACCGCAACCAGATGATGGAGAACGAGCCGCCCGTCCACACGCGGCTGCGGCGCCCGGTGGCCGCCGCGTTCAACCGGGGACACGTCGAGCGGTTGCGTCCCCGGGTGCGGGCGATCGCCGCGTCGCTGCTCGACGCGGTCGACCCGGCCGGCTTCGACGTCGTCGCGCAGTACGCCGAGCCGCTGCCGGTGCTCGTGATCGCCGAGCTGCTCGGGGTGCCGGGTGAGGGCGTGTCCTCGCTGCGCGACTGGTCGCAGGCCATCGTGCGCATGTACGAACCGGTGCGGGGAGACACCCCTCGCACGTCTCCCGGGACGGACCCGGTCGTCTCTCGGGCGGTGGCCGCCGCGGAGGAGTTCGCGTCCTACGTGCGGGCGCTGGTGGCGGAGCGACGGGTGAGACCGACCGACGACCTGGTCTCGGACCTGGCCGGGGGCCGGCAGGGTGAGCGCGGGCTCAGCGACGACGAGGTCGTCGCGTCGGTGGTGCTCCTGCTCAACGCCGGTCACGAGGCGTCGGTCAACGTGCTCGGCAACGGACTGGTGGCGATGCTGCGGGCAGACGTGCGTCCGGCTGCCGATCCGGGCGCGGCGGGCGGCGTACCGCTCGCGGTGGAGGAGATGCTGCGCTTCGACTCGGCGCTGCAGCTCTTCGAGCGCACGGCGACGGCGCCGGTGGAGGTCGGCGGGGTGACGGTGGCGCCGGGGGAGAGGATCGCCGCGCTGCTCGGCGCAGCGAACCGCGATCCAGCGGTGTTCGCCGACCCGGACACGTTCGTCGCCGACCGGGACCCCAACCCCCACCTGGCCTTCGGCGTCGGGGTGCACTTCTGCCTCGGGGCGCCGCTGGCGCGCATGGAGCTGGCCGAGTCGCTGGCCGTCCTGCTGGACCGCTTCCCGCGGCTGCGTCTGGCCGGGGAGCCGGTCTCGCGGGAGACCTTCGTGCTCCGGGGCCACCGGTCCGTCCCGGTGTCCGGCGTGACAGGGTGAGGCCCATGGGAGAGGCGTTCGACGCGGTCGAGGTGATCGTCACCAAGCGTGACGGCGGGGTGCTGAGCGACCCGCAGATCGACTGGGTGGTGGACGCCTACACCCGCGGCGTGGTCGCCGACGAGCAGATGTCCGCGCTCGCGATGGCGATCCTGCTCAACGGGATGTCGCGCGAGGAGATCGCGCGCTGGACCGCCGCCATGATCGCCTCGGGCGAGCGCATGGAGTTCTCTGCGCTGTCGCGGCCCACCGCCGACAAGCACTCCACCGGAGGGGTGGGCGACAAGATCACGCTGCCCCTGGCGCCGTTGGTGGCGGCCTGCGGGGTGGCGGTGCCGCAGCTGTCCGGTCGCGGCCTGGGCCACACCGGCGGCACCCTGGACAAGCTCGAGGCGATCCCCGGCTGGCAGGCCTCGCTGTCCAACGACGCGATGATGCGCCAGCTCGAGGAGGTCGGCGCGGTCATCTGCGCGGCCGGGTCGGGCCTGGCCCCGGCCGACAAGAAGCTCTACGCGCTGCGCGACGTCACCGGCACGGTCGAGGCCATCCCGCTGATCGCGAGCTCGATCATGAGCAAGAAGATCGCCGAGGGCACGGGGTCACTGGTGCTCGACGTCAAGGTCGGCACGGGCGCGTTCATGAAGGACCTGGACCGGGCACGCGAGCTGGCCGAGACCATGGTGGCCCTCGGCACCGACGCCGGGGTGCGGACGGTGGCGCTGCTGACCGACATGTCCACGCCGCTGGGACGCACCGCCGGCAACGCGCTGGAGGTCCGCGAGTCCGTCGAGGTGCTGGCCGGCGGTGGTCCCGAGGACGTGGTCGAGCTGACGCTGGCGCTGGCCCGCGAGATGCTCGCCGGGGCCGGACGCGACGGGGTCGACCCCGCCGACAAGCTGGCCGACGGCTCGGCGATGGACGCCTGGCGGGCGATGATCAGCGCCCAGGGCGGCGACCCGTCGGCGGACCTCCCGACCGCCCGCCACACCCAGGTCGTGACGGCCCCCGCCACCGGCGTGGTGACCCGCCTCGACGCGATGGCGGTCGGCCTGGCGGCCTGGCGCCTCGGGGCCGGCCGGGCCTCCCAGGGCGAGCCGGTGCAAGCCGGCGCCGGCGTGGAGATCCACGCGCGGCCGGGTGAGAGCGTCATCGAGGGGCAGCCCCTGCTGACCCTGCACACCGACGACGAGCCTCGCTTCGCCCGTGCGCTGGCCTCCCTGGAGAACGGCTTCGACATCACCCCGGACGGCGGTGGTGACGGCGCATCGACGTACCGCCCCGCGCCGCTCCTGCTCGACCGCGTCACCGCCCCCTGACCCGCGAAGCGTCGCTGGTGTACGCGCGAAGCGTCGCTGGTGTACGCGCGAAGCGTCGCTGGTGTACGCGCGAAGCGTCGCTGGTGTACCGCCGAGAGGTCGCTCGTGCTCGCCATCATCGGCGCGCGTACACGGGTGACATCTCGCGCGTACATACGCGACGTTTCGCGCGTACATACGTGACGCTTCGCGAGGTCAGGAGAGGAGGAGGACGACCGTCTCGGCGACGCAGGCGGGCTTGTCGGACCCCTCGACCTCGACGGTGTACCTCGTGACGAGCTGGGTGCCGGCCTTGGTCTCGCTGACCTCGGCGATCGAGGCGGTGGCGCGGACCCTCGAGCCGACCGGCAGGGGAGCGGGGAAGCGGACCTTGTTGGTGCCGTAGTTGAGCTTGGCTCCGGGGGTGTCGAGGCTGAACAGCTCGCTCGTGAAGAGGGGGAGAAGCGAGAGCGTGAGGTAGCCGTGCACGATGGTGCCGCCGAAGGGGCTGTCCTTGGCCCGCTCGACGTCGACGTGGATCCACTGGTGGTCGCCGGTGGCGTCGGCGAAGGCGTTGACCCGCTCCTGGTCGAGGGTGATCCAGTCCGAGGGACCGATCTCCTCGCCGGTGGCGTTCTCCAGCTCCTCGACCGAGGTGAAGCTGCGCATGGGTGCTCCTTGGAGGTGCGTCGGGGTGATGGCTCTGCTTCGATAGGGCCGTGACCGAACCTAGCCGACCCGACCTCGTCGCGCGCGCTCCGAAGGTGCTGCTGCACGACCACCTCGACGGCGGGCTGCGCCCGGCGACGATCCTCGAGGTCGCCGACGAGATCGGCCACGTGCTGCCCGACGGCACCGACACACCCGAGCGGCTCGGGGCGTGGTTCGTCGACGCCTGCGACTCGGGCTCGCTGCCGCGCTACCTCGAGACCTTCGACCACACGGTCGCGGTGATGCAGCGCGAGCAGGACGTGCGCCGGGTCGCGCGCGAGTGCGTGCTGGACCTGGCCGCTGACGGCGTCGTGTACGCCGAGGTTCGCTACGCCCCCGAGCAGCACCTCGGGGCCGGTCTGGAGCTGCAGGACGTCGTGGACGCTGTCCGGGAGGGCTTCGCCGAGGGGGAGGCCGAGGCCCGCGACGCGGGTCGTCCCATCGTGGCCCGCCAGCTGGTCACCGCCATGCGTCACCAGGCCCGCTCGCGCGAGATCGCCGAGCTGATGGTCGCCAACCGCGACCGCGGGGTGGTGGGGTTCGACATAGCCGGCGCCGAGGCCGGCTACCCGCCCACCCGTCACCTCGACGCCTTCGAGTACCTCCAGCGCGAGAACGCGCACTTCACCATCCACGCCGGTGAGGCCTTCGGCACGCCCTCGATCTGGCAGGCGCTGCAGTGGTGCGGCGCGGACCGGCTCGGGCACGGCGTCCGCATCATCGACGACATCACGGTCGGCGACGACGGCCAGGTGCGCCTGGGTCGCCTCGCGTCGTACGTCCGGGACAAGCGCATCCCGCTGGAGATGTGCCCGACGTCGAACCTGCAGACCGGCGCGGCCACGTCGATCGCGGAGCACCCGATCGGGCTGCTGACCCGGCTGCGCTTCCGCGTCACGGTCAACACCGACAACCGGCTGATGAGCGGCACCTCGCAGGGCCAGGAGCTGCAGAAGCTGGTCGACGCGTTCGGGTACGGCGCTGCAGACCTGCGCTGGTTCACCGTCAACGCGATGAAGTCGGCGTTCCTTCGCTTCGACCAGCGGTTGGAGCTCATCGAGGACGTCATCAAGCCGCGGTACGCCGACCTCGCGGCATGAATCCTCCCCCGGTTCGTTCGGCGACCGTGCGATGGACGACTGGTGGACCCGTCTGAGTCGTCCACGTGGTCTAGACCATGAACCGCCCGGGCCGGTGATCGTTTGTGCAGGTGAGCGGCCTGTGAGCCAGGTCACGCTTCCGCGTCGCGATGTTGAGCACGTCCGTGTCCAGTTTGTCCGACTCGGCCGCGGGGAGGTCTAGCCAGACAACGGGAGGGCCGTTGCGCGGAAAGGGAGTCATGATGCGAATCTCGAGGAGGGGCCGTCTGGCCTCTGCGATGGTGGGCGTGCTGTCCGCTGCCCTGATGGTGCCGACGGCGGCACCGGCCAACGCGGCGGCGGTGTCGACCGCCGAGCGGGCCGCCCCGTCGACCAGCCAGGTGGTCACGAAGAACGAGTTCGGGAAGGTCCGCTCGACGATCGTCGACGAGACCTTCGGTCGGGCCGGCACCGCTCGAGCGACGTTCACACCGCGCCGCTTCTTCGTCAACGACGACGGGGTGATGATGGTCGCCGGCGTCGTGAAGGCGAAGCTCACCTACGCCTCGGGCCGCGTGAAGCGGGTATCGGAACGCAACCGCACCGAGGTCGTGTCGATCGAGGGTCTGGCGACCGCGGGCGACCCGGTCGCCGCTCGCGCCGCCGCTGCGGCATCGTGCGACGTGCTCAACCTGGTCCTCGGGCCGCTGGACCTCAACGTGCTGGGGCTGCAGATCTCGCTCGACACGGTCGTGCTCGACATCATCGCGGTCACGGGATCGGGCAACCTGCTCGGCAACCTCTTGTGCGCGGTGGCGGGTCTGCTGGATGGTGGTCTCCCTGGTCTGCTCGGTGAGATCTCGAACATCCTGAACTCGATCCTGGCCATCCTGCGCCTCTGATCGGGACACGCACCAGCGCACCAGACCGACGGAGCCCCCGGACTCACCCCCGATCCGGGGGCTTCGTCCTGCCCGGGGACCCGACGGCGGACCGGTCGGAACCGCCGGGGGACCGGCCGCGTCCGACCGGAGGGTCGCAGCCGGCGGCCCCTGAACCGGGAGCCCGCCGATGAACACCTCCGTCCCCGCCCCCTCCGTGACCCCGGTGACGATCAGCCTCAGGACGCTCGTCGCCACCGCCGTCGTCCTGCTCGTCGCCGCCACGGCCTACCTGCTGGGGGGAGCCGGCTCGACCGAGGCGGCCGCGACCCCGGTCCCGGCCGTCGCCACGGAGTCGGCGCGCGAGCTGGCGCGTGGGCAGGTCCCCGGCACCCTCACCATGACCGGGACGGGCGAGGCGGTCGGCGTACCGGACCAGCTCGCCTTCCGGGTCGCCGTGACCCGCAGGGAGCCGACGGTGCCGGCCGCGATGGACGCGACGTCCGCCACGATGGGTCGTGTCCTGGACGCGCTCGAGGAGCTCGGCGTCGAGCGCAGGGACGTGCAGTCCACCGGTCTGTCGGTGGACCCGGTCTACGACTACTTCTCCTACCGACCGCCGGTGCTGACCGGCTACCGGGTCAACCAGTCGGTGGCGGTGCTGGTGCGGGACCTGCGCGACGGCGGGCGGGCGATCTCGACCGTCACCCGCACCGGCGGCAACGTGGTCCGGGTCTCCGGCATCGGGCTGCGCCTCGGCGACCGTGACGGGCTCCTGGCGAAGGCGCGCGACGCGGCGGTCGAGGCCGCCACCGCCAAGGCCGAGCAGTACGCCGCCGCGACCGGCCAGCAGCTCGGCTCGGTGCTGACCCTGACCGAGGGCCGCGAGGCGGTCACCGCCACCCGCGACCAGGTGCGCGGCTACGAGCTCACGCGGGGGGCGCTCGACAGTCGGGTCGCGAACAGGACGGTGCCGATCCGGGCCGGCAGCGAGGACCTTGTCGTCAACGTCTCGATCGTGTGGCAGCTGGCGCCCGCGACGGACTGAGCCCGCGTCCGGCGCAGGGTGAGGGCCGGCGCATCGGGGAGGGGACTAGCGACCGATGGGGTGCCAGACCGTCTTCGTCTCGAGGGTCCAGGTCAGCCGGTCGAGGCCGGGGTCGAGGGTCCAGTCCTCCTCGGTGCCTCCGCCGCGACGCACGCGCTTGAGGTTGTCGGCGGCCAGCTCCTCGAGCTCGGCGGCCAGGTCCGTGTCCCCGGCGGTGCCGGTCAGGTCGAGGGCGTTGACGTCACGGTGCGAAGCCAGCGTCGGCAGGGTGTCGCGCAGTGCACCGGTGAGAACGTTGACCACGCCCCCGGGAACGTCGGAGGTGGCGAGCACCTCGGCGAGCGTGATCGCCGGCAGCGGCCGGTCGACCGAGGTCGCCACCACGCAGGTGCTCCCGGTGGTGATGACCGGAGCGATCACGCTGACCAGTCCGAGCAGGGAGGAGCCCTGCGGGGCGGCCACGGCGACGACGCCGGTCGGCTCGGGCACCGAGAAGTTGAAGAACGGCGCGGCGACCGGGTTGGTGCCGCCCACGACCTGGGCCACCTTGTCGGCCCAGCCGGCGTACCAGACCAGGCGGTCGACCGCGGCGTCCACCGCAACCTCGGCCTGCCGCTTGGTCACGCCCTCGGAGCGCTGCACCTCGTCGACGAACTGGGTGCGCCGGCCCTCGAGCACCTCGGCCACCCGGTAGAGGACCTGCCCCCGGTTGTACGGCGTGCGCGTGCTCCAGCCCTTGAAGGCCGCCCGGGCCGCCACCACGGCGTCGCGGGCGTCCTTGCGGGAGGCGTACGACGCGTTGGCCCAGAAGGCGCCCTTGGCGTCGGTGACCTCGTAGGTGCGGCCGGACTCCGAGCGGGGGAAGGCCCCGCCGATGGCCAGCTTGTAGGTCTTGCGGACGTCGATGCGACTCACCTGAGGTAACCCTCCAGACCGTGCCGACCGCCCTCGCGGCCGTAGCCGGACTCCTGGTAGCCGCCGAACGGCGAGGCGGGGTCGAACTTGTTGAACGTGTTGGCCCACACCACGCCGGCGCGCAGCTGGTCGGCCATCCACAGGATGCGCGAGCCCTTGTCGCTCCAGACGCCGGCCGAGAGGCCGAAAGGCGTGTTGTTGGCCTTCTCGACCGCCTCGCTGGGGGTGCGGAAGGTCAGCACCGACAGCACGGGGCCGAAGATCTCCTCGCGGGCGATGCGGTGGGCCTGGGTCACCCCGGTGAAGACCGTGGGCGGGAACCAGAAGCCCTGCGCGGGCAGGTCGCACGCCGGCGACCACCCGGCCGCACCCTCGGCCTCGCCGACCGCGGCCAGCTCCCGGATCTTGGCCAGCTGCTCGCTGGAGTTGATGGCACCGACGTCGGTGTTCTTGTCCAGCGGGTCGCCGACCCGCAGCGTCGACATCCGCCGCTTGAGGCGCTCCAGCACCTCGTCGGCGATCGACTCCTGCACCAGCAGCCGCGAGCCTGCGCAGCAGACGTGGCCCTGGTTGAAGAAGATGCCGTTGACGATGCCCTCGACGGCCTGGTCGATCGGAGCGTCGTCGAGCACGATGTTGGCGGCCTTGCCGCCGAGCTCGAGCGTCACCTTCTTCGACGTCCCGGCCACCGCGCGGGCGATCGAGCGGCCGACCTCGGTGGAGCCGGTGAAGGCGACCTTGTCGACGTCCGGGTGCCCGACGACCGCGCGGCCGGTCTCACCGGCGCCGGTCACGATGTTGACCACGCCGGGCGGCAGGTCGGCCTGCTGGCAGATCTCGGCGAAGAGCAGCGCTGTCAGCGGCGTGGTCTCGGCGGGCTTGAGGACCACGGTGTTGCCGGCGGCCAGGGCCGGGGCGACCTTCCACGCCAGCATCAGCAGCGGGAAGTTCCACGGGATGACCTGGCCCGCGACGCCGAGGGACTGCGGCGCGCGACCGGCGACGGCGTACTCGAGCTTGTCGGCCCAGCCCGCGTAGTAGAAGAAGTGGGCGGCGACCTGGGGCACGTCGACGTCGCGCGACTCGCGGATCGGCTTGCCGTTGTCGATCGACTCGAGCACCGCGAGCTCGCGGGAGCGCTCCTGGACCAGCCGGGCGATGCGGAAGAGGTACTTCCCGCGCTCGCGGCCGCTCAGGCGTGACCAGACGCGGGTGTGGGCACGACGGGCGGCCTTGACGGCGCGGTCGACGTCCGCCTCACCCGCCTCGGCGACCTCGGCCAGCACCTCCTCGGTCGAGGGGCTGATGGTCTTGAAGGAGCCGCCGGCGGCGGGGTCGGTGAACTCGCCGTCGATGAAGAGCCCGTAGGACGACTTGATGTCGACGATCGAGGTCGACTCGGGAGCGGGGGCGTAGTCGAGCTGCATCTCAGTCCACCGTGACGTAGTCGGGGCCGGAGTAGCGGCCGGTGGTCAGCTTGCTGCGCTGCATCAGCAGGTCGTTGAGCAGCGTGGACGCGCCGAAGCGGAACCAGTCCGGGTCCAGCCAGTCGGGCCCGGCGACCTCGTTGACGGTGACGAGGTACTTGATGGCGTCCTTGGAGGCCCGGATGCCGCCGGCCGGCTTGACCCCGACCATGCGGCCGGTGGCGTCGCGGTAGTCGCGCACGGCCTCGAGCATCACCAGCGTCACCGGCAGGGTGGCGGCGGGCTGGATCTTGCCCGTCGACGTCTTGATGAAGTGGGCGCCGGCCATCATCGCCAGCCAGGAGACCCGGCGGACGTTGTCGTAGGTCTGCAGCTCGCCGGTCTCGAAGATGACCTTCAGGTGCGCGTCCCCGCCCTGACGCGCACAGGCCTCGCGGACCCGGGCGATCTCCTCGAAGACCTGCAGGTAGCGCCCGGAGAGGAACGCGCCGCGGTCGATCACCATGTCGATCTCGTCGGCCCCCGCCTCGACGGCGTCCTGGGTGTCGGCCAGCTTGATGTCCAGGGCCGCGCGGCCGCTGGGGAAGGCGGTGGCGACCGCAGCGACGTGGACGCCGGAGTCGCCGAGCGTCTGCTTCGCGACCGGCACCATGTCGGGGTAGACGCACACCGCGGCGGTGGCCGGGCAGGTCGCATCGGTGGGATCGGGGCGCATCGCCTTCGTCGCGAGGGCGCGGACCTTGCCGGGGGTGTCCGAACCCTCGAGCGTGGTCAGGTCGACCATCCGGATCGCGAGGTCGAGTGCCTGGGCCTTGGCGGTGGTCTTGATCGAGCGGGTGCCGAGCATCGCGGCACGAGCCTCGGCGCCGACCTGGTCGACCCCGGGGAGACCGTGCAGGAACCGTCGCAGGGCGGCGTCCGAGGAGGTCACCTCGCGGATGGCCGACGGGTCGAGACCACCGTCTCGGGGGGTCCCCTCGGACGTGCGGGTGAGGGCGGTCATGGCGTCAGTGTCTCAAGGCCGAGAGAGGCGGCCAAATCGCCACGGATCGCGTCCAGACGCCCCGCGGCGGAGATGCGGGCCGCCTCCACGCCGTCCTCGACGTCCGCCTCGACCGCGACGACGACCTCGAGGTAGCACTTGAGCTTCGGCTCGGTCCCCGAGGGGCGTACGACGACCCGGGCGCCGTCGGCGAGGGAGAACCGCAGGCCGTCGGTGGGGGGCAGCCCGTCGGTGGGGCGGGTCAGGTCGTCGACGCCCTCCACGGCCAGCCCGCCGAGACGGGCCGGGGGCTCGGCGCGGAGCCGGGTCATGGCGTCGGCGATGAGGGAGAGGTCGCTGACCCGCACGCTCAGCTGGTCGGTGGCGTGCAGGCCGTGGGTGCGTGCGATCTCGTCGAGCCGGTCGAGCAGGGTCAGCCCCTGGGCCTTCAGCTCGGCCGCCAGCGCCAGCACGACCACCCCGGCCGAGATGCCGTCCTTGTCGGCCGCCACGTCGGGCGCGACGCAGTAGCCCAGCGCCTCCTCGTAGCCGAAGGCCAGGCCGGGCACACGGCCGATCCACTTGAACCCGGTCAACGTCTGCGCGTAGGGCTGGCCCGCGGCGGCGGCGATCTTGCCCAGCAGGCTGGAGGAGACGATCGAGGCGGCGTAGACGCCTGCGCGGCCCGAGCGCGCCAGGTGGTCACCGAGCAGGGCGCCAAGCTCGTCGCCGCGCAGCATCCTCCACGGGTACGGGCCGTCGGGGGTTGGAACCCCGACCGCGCAGCGGTCGGCGTCCGGGTCGTGGGCCACGATCAGGTCGGCCCCCTGCTCCGAGGCCAGCGCCAGCGCGAGGTCCATCGCGCCCGGCTCCTCGGGGTTCGGGAACGGGACCGTCGGGAAGTCCGGGTCCGGCTCTGCCTGCTGCCCCACGACGTGGGGCGGGGTGAAGCCGGTCGCCTCGACCACCCGCCGCTGGAGCTGTCCGCCGACCCCGTGGAGCGGGGTGTAGACCGACACCACCTCACGCGGACCCCCCTCGGGGCCGTCGACCAGGGCGGCGACGGCGTCGACGTACGCCGTGACGACGGAGGCGTCGAGGACCTCGCCCGCGTCGCCGCGGGCGACCTGGGCCAGCGCGCCGACGGCTGCGATGCGCTCGGCGATGCCGGCGTCGGCGGGCGGCACGATCTGGCTGCCGTCGCCGAGGTAGACCTTGTAGCCGTTGTCCTGCGGCGGGTTGTGGCTGGCGGTGACCATGACGCCGGCGACCGCTTCGAGGTGGCGGACCGCGAAGGCCAGCACGGGCGTGGGCAGCGGCTCGGGCAGGACCAGCGCCCGGAAGCCGGCGCCGGTCATGACCTCGGCGGTGTCGCGGGCGAACACGTCGGAGTTGCGGCGGGCGTCGTACCCGATGACGACGGCCGGCTGCGACTCCCCGGGTGACTCGCCGGGGGCACTGCCGGTGTCGCGCAGGTACGCCGCCAGCCCGGCGGCCGCGCGGGTGACGACGACCCGGTTCATCCGCATGGGGCCGGCGCCCAGTGCCCCGCGGAGCCCGGCGGTGCCGAACTCCAGCGTGCCGGAGAACCGGTCGGCGAGGTCCGCGCGAGCCGCCACGGCGGCGGCCCCCGCGGAGGCGCCACCGTCACGGGTGACGGCGCCGAGAAGCGCCTCCAGCTCGGCCCGGGTCTCGGGGTCGGGGTCCTCGGCTGCCCACGCCCGGGCCCGGTCGAGCACGTCGGTCGGGGGGGCGGTCGGGGGGGCGGTCGGGGGGGCGGTCGTGCGGTCGGTCGGCTGGTCGGTCACGGCAGACCAATCTAGACCCCGCCGGTCAGCGCTTGCGGGCGGTGAAGACCGGGGTCTCGTGACGGAAGGCGGCCTCCCGGGCGATGCGCGTGTTGGCGTTGACCAGCAGCGCGAGCTGCTCGGCGCGCTCGCGCGCGAAGGTACGCCGCGGCGTGCTCGTCCACGTGTTGTTGAAGAGCCGCTTCGCGGCGGCGATGGCGTCCGGCGAGCGTGACGTGAGCTTCTGGGCCAGCGCGTCGGCCTCGACGAGCGGGTCGGCAGCGAGCTGGGTGACCAGCCCGTACGCCCGGGCCTGCTCGCCCGAGAAGGTGTCGCCGGTCATCGTCAGCAGCTTGGCGGTGTCCATGCCGACCACCTCGGCCAGGCTACGGATCCCGGACATGTCGGGGATGAGCCCCCACTTCGCCTCGAGCACCGACCACTGGGCGTCGGGGGTGGAGATCCGGAAGTCCGCGCCGAGCGCGAGCTGGACGCCGCCGCCGTAGCAGTGGCCCTTGATGGCCGCGATCACGGGGACGGGGAGGCGGCGCCAGCCCCAGGCGGCCTCCTGGAAGGTGTTGGTCCCGCGCAGCGGGGCGGGCAGGAAGGTGCGGGCGATGCGCGCCGGGTTCCGCATCGCGGAGGCGAAGTCGAGGCCGGCGCTGAAGGACTCGCCCGCGCCTGCCAGGATCACCGCGCGCAGGGACCTGTCCCGTCGCAGCCGCTTCGAGACCGCGACCAGCTCGCCGAGCATGTCCAGCGTCAGCCCGTTGAGCTTGTCGGGCCGGTCGAGCCACACCTGGGCGACCCCGTCGTCGATGGTGCAGGTGATGTTGTGCGCGCTGGAGCTGGTCATGGCTCCAGCCTAGGCGCCCGTCCGCTCAGACCCGGGGCAGGACCGCCGCGAGCAGCTCGCCCATCCGGGTGGCGGCGGCGCGGCCCGCCTCGAGGACCTCCTCGTGGTTCAGCGGCTGCCCGGTCATGCCGGCAGCAGCGTTGGTGACCAGCGACATGCCGAGCACCTCCAGGCCGGACTGGCGCGCGGCGATGGCCTCCAGCGTGGTCGACATCCCGACCAGGTCGCCGCCGATGGTGCGGATCATCCGGATCTCGGCGGGGGTCTCGTAGTGCGGTCCGGGCAGCTGCACGTAGACGCCCTCGTCGAGGGTGGGGTCCACCTCCCGGCAGAGCTCGCGCAGCCGCGGTGAGTAGAGGTCGGTGAGGTCGACGAAGTCGGCACCCTCGATCGGGCTGGTGGCAGTCAGGTTGAGGTGGTCGGAGATGAGGACCGGCGTGCCGGGAGCCCAGGACGGGTCGAGACCTCCGCAGCCGTTGGTCAGCACCACGGCGCGGCAGCCGGCGGCTGCCGCGGTGCGGACTCCGTGCACGACCGGGCGCACCCCGAGTCCCTCGTAGAGGTGGGTGCGGCCCAGGAAGACCAGGAGGTTCCGGTCGCCGGAACGGATGGACCGGATGGTCCCGGCGTGACCCTCCACCGCCGGCGGCGCGAAGCCGGGCAGGTCGGTGCAGGAGATCTCGGCCGTCGCCTCGCCGAGCACCTGGGCCGCGGGCACCCAGCCCGAGCCCATGACCAGGGCGACGTCGTGGCGCTCGATGCCGGTCAGCTCGCGCAGCCGGTCGGCCGCGGCCCGGGCCGGCTCGGTCGGGTCGGTCGGGTGCGCGTCGGCTGGGGGGCTGGACATGCGCGTCAGGCTAGTCGAGCCGGCATCCGCCGTACGCCGCGGTCGGACGGTCAGAGGCCGCTGGAGCGGCACGGGCGGCGGCGCAGCGCGCTGACGTAGTCGACCGGGGCGTCGGCGGCCTCGGCGGCCTCGGCGAGGATCCCGAGGTACGACGCCGACGGCACGCCGCCCTCGTAGGCGTCGAGGACGTAGGTCCACGCCATGACCTCGCCCAGCATCGTGGCGATGCGGACCTGGATCTTGAGGTAGAGCCCGGTCGCGACGCTCTCCCAGTCGTCCATCTGGGCGACGTCCTCGTCGGTGACGTCGAAGACGGCGACGAAGACCTGCTCGAAGGGGTCCTCGACGATGGTGGCCAGGGAGCCGTCCCAGCCGTACTCCTCACCGCCGAACGTCAGCCGCCAGCCCTGCAACCACCCGGTGCTCTGCAGCGGGGAGTGGGGGCACCGCTCCATCATGGTGCGGGGATCCATGTTGGGCCCGTAGGCGGCGTACAGCGTCACGGAGCGCAGCGTAGCGACAGGGCGCCGTGGTGGCGGGCACGGATGGGATAGTGGGACGCGTGACTCACGTGGCGATCATCGGTGGCGGGCCCGGCGGCTACGAGGCAGCGCTGGTCGCGGCGCAGCTGGGGGCCCAGGTGACGCTGGTCGACAGTGACGGCATCGGCGGCTCGGCCGTGCTGACCGACTGCGTGCCGAGCAAGACCCTCATCGCCACCGCCGAGGTGATGGCCGACCTCGAGGTCGCCGAGGAGCTCGGCATCACGGTCCACGACGCCGAGGGCGACGTGGCCAGCCGGACCACCGTCGACCTCGGCAAGGTGAACCGCCGCGTGCTGCGCCTGGCGAGCGCCCAGTCGCACGACATCGCCGAGCGGCTGGACCGCGACGGCATCCGACGGGTCGCGGGCACCGCCCGGCTCGACGGGTCGCGCACCGTCGTCGCCACGCTGGCCGGCGGCGGCGAGGAGCGGATCGAGGCCGACACCGTGCTCGTCGCCACCGGCGCCGCGCCGCGGACGCTGCCCACCGCGCGGCCCGACGGCGAGCGGATCCTCACCTGGGAGCAGGTCTACGACCTCGACGAGCGGCCCGAGCACCTCGTGGTCGTGGGCTCCGGCGTCACGGGCGCGGAGTTCGCAGGCGCCTACAACGCCCTCGGCGTCGAGGTCACGCTGGTCAGCAGCCGCGACCGGGTGCTGCCGGGGGAGGACCCCGACGCCGCGGAGGTGCTCGAGGAGGTCTTCAAGCGCCGGGGGATGACGGTGCTCGGCACGTCCCGCATGGCGTCGGTGACCCGCGACGGCGACCGCGTCACCGTCGCCCTCGAGGACGGCCGCGAGGTGGTCGGCTCCCACTGCCTGCTCGCGCTCGGGTCGGTGCCCAAGACCGACGGGCTCGGGTTGGAGGAGGCCGGCGTCACCCTGGACGAGGGCGGCTTCGTCGGCGTCGACCGGGTCTCGCGCACCAGCGTGCAGGGCGTGTACGCCGCCGGCGACTGCACCGGCGTCTTCATGCTCGCCTCGGTCGCCGCCATGCAGGGACGCATCGCCATGTGGCACGCCCTGGGCGACGCGGTGTCGCCGCTGGACCTGAGCATCGTGTCCTCGAACGTCTTCACCGCCCCGGAGATCGCCACCGTCGGCTGCTCGCAGAAGGCGGTCGACGAGGGCGAGATCGAGGTCGAGCAGGTGATGCTGCCCCTCGCCACCAACGCCCGGGCCAAGATGCAGGGCGTGCAGGAGGGCTTCGTCAAGATGTTCTGCCGCCCCGGCACGGGCATCGTGGTCGGCGGCGTCGTGGTGGCGCCGCGGGCGAGCGAGCTCATCCACGCGCTGTCCATCGCGGTCGCCGAGAAGCTCACCGTCGACGACCTCGCCCTCACCTTCACCGTCTACCCGTCCATGAGCGGGTCGGTGGCCGAGGCAGCACGGCGTCTGCACCACGTGCGCTAGCCGAATCGTGCCGCTTTGTCACGCAGGCGCGCCGATGTGCTTATGCTCGTTGAGTCACTCCAGTCACACGACTCACACCCGGAGCCCGCATGCGTCTGTCGTCCCTCGTCCTGGCCAGCGCTGCGCTGATGGTGCTGCCGACCCTGCCGGGTCTCGTCGACAGCGGCGGCTCCGCCTCGGCGATGACCGGCACCGCCGACCGCACCACCACGAGCGCCAGCCGGGTCGCGGTCAGCCAGAGCTACCCCGTGCCGGGGTCGGGGCGCTACACCGTGCGCGGGCACGGCTACGGCCACGGCCACGGGATGTCGCAGTTCGGCGCGCAGGGAGCCGCGTTGAAGGGGCTGCGGCACGAGGAGATCCTGCGGTTCTACTACCCGGGCACCGAGGTCGGCACCGCGCCGAAGAAGGTGCGGGTGCTCATCACCGGCGACACCAGCTCCGACCTCGTCGTGACCCACCAGGACGCGCTGCAGCTGCGGGACCGGGGAGCGGGCAGGACCTACGACCTGCCCGACGACCTCGGAGCCACCCGCTGGCGGGTCGACGTCGGCTCGGGCAACGCCGACGTCGTCGACTACTACGACGGCAGCACCTGGCGGCGCTGGCAGCCGGGGGGCCGGGCGGCGCTGGCCGGCGAGGGTGAGTTCCGCACCGACGGCCGCCCGATCACGCTGGTCAAGCCCAACGGCACCACGGCGTACCGAGGCTGGCTGCGCGCGGCACGCCCCAGCCCGAGCTCGACCGGCCGCGACACCGTGAACGTCGTGGCCATGGACGACTACGTCAAGGGCGTGGTGCCCTCGGAGGTCTACACCTCCTGGCACGCGCAGGCGCTGCAGGCCCAGTCGGTCGCCGCGCGCACCTATGCGACCTTCGAGCGCGCGTACTACGCCGACCGGTACTACCAGATCTGCGACACCAGCTCCTGCCAGGTGTACGGCGGGGTCGACAAGGAGGTGGCGAGCACCAACGCCGCCGTCGAGGCGACCGCCCGCAAGATCCTGACCTACCAGGGCGCCCCGGCGTTCACGCAGTTCTCCTCGAGCTCCGGGGGCTGGACCTCGGCGGGGTCGAAGCCCTACCTGGTGGCCAAGGCGGACCCTTACGACGACCACCCCGGCAACATCGTCCACGACTGGTCCGTGGCGCTGACCGCGAGCCGGATCCAGGACCGCTACCCCTCGATCGGGCGGCTGCAGCGCATCCTCGTCACCGCCCGCGACGGCAACGGCGAGTGGCGCGGACGCATCCTCACCCTCGTCCTCGACGGGAGCCGAGCCAACGCCACCGTCTCCGGCGACACCTTCCGCTCCGCCTTCGGCCTCCGCTCCACCTGGCTCACCTTCTGAGCAGGCCGAGCAGGCCGGCGACTCAGTCGGGCAGGTCGCAGACCACGGCGCCGGAGGTGACGGTGGCACCGACCTCGGCCTGCAGGTTCGTCACGGTGCCGGCCTTGTGCGCCTTGAGGGGCTGCTCCATCTTCATCGCCTCGATGACCACGATGGTGTCGCCCTCGGCGACCTCCTGACCGTCGCTGACCGCCACCTTCACGATGGTGCCCTGCATCGGCGAGGTGACGGAGTCGCCCGACGCGGCGGCGCCGGCCTTGGTCCCCGCGGACCGCTTCGGCTTCTTCGCGCCGCCACCCGCGCCGGCCGCGACCGCGAAGGCGGCCGGCAGCACGACGTCGAGGCGCTTGCCGCCGACCTCGACGGTGACGCGCTGCCGCTCGCCGCCCTCGTCCGAGCCGTCCGCGGACGCCGCGGCCCCGCCGGCGTACGGCGTGATCTGGTTGTCGAAGTCGGTCTCGATCCACTGCGTGTAGACGTCGAAGGAGCCCTCCCCGCTGGGGGTGGAGGCTCCGACGTACGCCGGGTCCGAGACGACTGCCCGGTGGAAGGGCAGGACCGTGGGCATGCCGTCGACCACGAACTCGTCGAGCGCGCGGCGCGAGCGCTCGAGGGCCTGCGTCCGGTCGCGGCCGGTCACGATGAGCTTGGCGATCAGCGAGTCGAACGAGCCGGGGACGGTCTCGCCGTTCTCGTAGCCGCCGTCGAGACGGACACCGGGACCGCTCGGGGGCGACCAGGCGGTCAGGGTGCCGGGGGCGGGCATGAAGTTGGCGCCGCCGTCCTCGGCGTTGATGCGGTACTCGATCGAGTGGCCGCGGATCTCGGGGTCGTCGTAGCCGAGCTCCTCGCCGGCTGCGATGCGGAACATCTCGCGCACCAGGTCGATGCCGGTGACCTCTTCGGAGACGCAGTGCTCGACCTGGAGACGGGTGTTGACCTCGAGGAAGGAGATCGTGCCGTCCTGCGCGACGAGGAACTCGCACGTGCCGGCGCCGTGGTAGCCGGCCTCGCGCAGGATCGCCTTGGAGGACTCGTAGAGCCGGGTGACCTGGTCGTCGCTGAGGAACGGCGCGGGCGCCTCCTCGACGAGCTTCTGGTTGCGGCGCTGCAGCGAGCAGTCACGGGTGGACACGACCACGACGTTGCCGTGCTGGTCGGCCAGGCACTGGGTCTCGACGTGGCGCGGCTTGTCGAGGAACTTCTCCACCAGGCACTCGCCGCGACCGAAGGCCGAGACCGCCTCGCGCACCGCCGACTCGTAGGCGTCGGGGATCTCCTCGATCGTGCGCGCGACCTTGAGGCCGCGGCCGCCCCCGCCGAAGACCGCCTTGATGGCGACCGGCAGCCCGTGCTCCTCCGCGAACGAGACGACCTCGTCGGCGTCCCCGACGGCGTCCTTGGTGCCCGGGGCGAGCGGGGCCTTCGCGCGCTCGGCGATGTGCTTGGCCCTGGCCTTGTCCCCCAGCGCCTCGATCGCCGAGGGCGGCGGGCCGATCCAGGTCAGCCCGGCGTCGATGACGGCCTGGGCGAAGTCGGCGTTCTCGGCCAGGAAGCCGTAGCCGGGATGGACCGAGTCGGCGCCGGACCGCTCCGCGACGGCGATGATCTTCTCGATCGAGAGGTAGGAGTCGCCGGGGGTGCTGCCCTCGAGGCTGTAGGCCTCGTCGGCCAGGCGAACGAACAGCGCGTCGCGGTCGGGCTCGGCGTACACCGCGACGCTGCCGATGCCGGCGTCCTTGCAGGCGCGGACCACGCGCACCGCGATCTCCCCGCGGTTGGCGACGAGCACCTTCGCCAGGGGCTTGCTCTGCGACTCGGGCACGCCGGGTCTCCTTCGTCTCGCACGGTTCGGGCGCTTCGGAGTGTAGGGCCCGGCGCGGACGCCCGAGGCACGGTCCGGGGTTCGACGTACGCCCGTGGGGGTAACCCGTGTCACGTCGGCTCGTTTGACACCCACCGGACATCCACCGGACCACCCTGACGTCGTCGTCTCGAGAGGCACCCATGCGCTCCTTGCGGACCACCGCCCGCTCCCTGCTCGCCACGGCTGCTCTCGTGGTGGCGCCCCTGGCCGTCACCGGCGTGGTCGCCGGGTCCGCCGAGGCCATCGTCGGGGGCTCGTCGGTGCCGAACGGGAAGTACGCCTTCATGGCCTCGGTGCAGGACCGCGGCAGCGAGGGCTCCGACGGCCACTTCTGCGGTGGCTCGGTCATCGCCGAGCGCTGGGTGCTCACCGCGGCCCACTGCATGGAGGGGGAGCGCCCGCGTGCGCTGCAGGTGGTGGTCGGGCGCACCGACCTCGAGCAGACCGGTCGCGGACAGACCGCGAAGGTCGAGCGGATCGTCGTGCACCCGAAGTACGCCGAGACCGGCACCTTCGACGCCGCGCTGATCAAGGTCGACCGCGCCTTGAACGTGCCGAAGATCGCGCTGGCGCCGCTGCGCAACCAGAGCCTGGAGCGCAGCGGGACCAAGCTGACCGTGACGGGCTGGGGCACCGAGTTCTTCTTGGCGCCGACCATCCCGTCGCGCATGAAGTCGGTCGGCGTCGAGGCCGTCGCCGACGAGGACTGCACCGCCAACGAGCCCCAGGGCTTCAGCGCCGCCACGGAGATCTGCGCCGAGGCGCTCGGTGGGGACTCCTGCCAGGGCGACTCCGGCGGTCCGCTCTTCGGTCGGCTCTCCGACGGCCGCCGCGTGCAGGTCGGCATCGTGTCGTACGGCCTCGGCTGCGCGTTCCCGGAGTTCCCCGGGGTCTACGGCGAGGTCAACAACCCTTCGATCCGCGGCTTCATCACCGACACCGCCGGTCTCTGAGCTCGCCGCCGCCAACTCGCGCGGCACAGTGGGGCCGTCATCAGGGACAGAAGCGACCTGATGGGCTCCTAGCATGGGGGGCATGAGCGAACCACCGACACGCACCTCCGTCCCCGCCGGCAGCGACGTCGTCACGGACCCCGGGACCGATCCCGACGCCGACGAGCGGGCCGACCTGCTCGAGGCGCTCCGCAAGCACCGCGGTCTGTTCCTCGTCACGGTGCAGGGGCTGAGCGACGCGCAAGCGGCCAGTCGTCCGACCGTCAGCGAGCTGAGCCTCGGCGGCCTGGTCAAGCACGTGTCCGCGACCGAGTCCGAGTGGACGCGCTTCGTGCTCGAGGGTCCCGCCACCCAGCCCGACATCGACTGGGGCGGCATCGACTGGGCGAACCCGCCGCCAGCGGTGCTGGACTACCAGAACCAGTTCCGGATGACCGAGGGTGAGACGCTCGCCGGGCTGCTCGAGCAGTACGCCGAGGTCGCCGCGGCCACCGACTCGCTCGTGGGGCACGTCGACCTCGCGGCCCGTCACCCCCTCCCCGCGGCGCCGTGGTTCGAGCCCGGCGCGACGTGGAGCGCTCGGCGCACCTTCGCCCACATCGTGGCCGAGACCGCTCAGCACGCGGGCCACGCCGACATCCTGCGCGAGAGCATCGACGGGCAGAAGTCGATGGGCTGACCGCGACCTGCGTGCGCCGGCGGGCGGCCGGTCAGTCCGCCAGGGCGCGCAGGTCGGCGCGGCAGCGATGCTCGACCCGGTCGATCTCGATCAGGGTGGCTTCGATGTCGTCGCGCAGCCGGTGCAGCTCGGCCCGGCGTACGTCGCACTGGGAGATGAGGAACTCCAGCTGGCCCGCCTCGCCCGGCGGCTCGTCGTACATGTTGACGATGACGCCGATCTGGTCCAGCGAGAAGCCCAGGCGCTTGCCCCGCAGGATCAGCTCGAGGCGGATCCGGTCACGCTGGTGGTAGACGCGCGACGTGCCGACGCGGTCGGGGGCGAGCAGGCCGAGCTCCTCGTAGTGGCGCAGGGTCCGCAGCGTGACGTCGTACTCCTGCGCGAGCTCGGTGATGCTCCAGGTCTGCGTCATGTCCCCTCCGCCCCTTGCCTTACGTTGACGTCAGCGTCACACACTGGGGCATGACTTTCGAGCTGTCCGCCGAGCACGAGGACTTCCGCCGCAGCATCCGCGACTTCGCCGAGAAGGAGGTCGCCCCCCACGTCGCCGACTGGGACCGCGCCCACCACTTCCCGGTCGACCTGGTGGCCAAGATGGGTGACCTGGGGCTGTTCGGCCTCACCGCCCCCGAGGAGTACGGCGGCGCCGGTGACGACGGCGACTTCACCAGCCTCTGCGTGGCGATCGAGGAGCTGGGTCGCGTCGACCAGTCGGTCGGCATCACGCTCGAGGCGGCCGTCGGCCTGGGCATCAACCCGATCCAGACCTTCGGCACCCGGGAGCAGCAGGACCGCTGGCTGCCCGACCTGGTGGCCGGACGCGCGATCGCGGGCTTCGGGCTGACCGAGCCCGGCGCCGGCTCCGACGCGGGCGCGACCACGACGAAGGCCGAGCTCGTCGACGACGAGTGGGTGGTCAACGGCGCCAAGCAGTTCATCACCAACTCCGGCTCGGAGATCACGTCGTGCGTGACGGTGACCGCCCGGACCGGGACGCGCGAGGACCCTTCGACGGGCTCAGGAGGGGCCGGTTCGCCGGAGATCAGCGCGATCATCCTGCCGGCGGGCACGCCCGGGTTCGTGGCCGAGAAGGCCTACGACAAGCTCGGCTGGCACCTGTCCGACACCCACCCGCTGACGTTCACCGACGCGCGCGTGCCGGCTGACCACCTGCTGGGTGAGCGGGGCCGCGGGTTCGCGCAGTTCCTCGCCACCCTCGACGACGGCCGCGTCGCGATCGCCGCACTCGCGGTCGGCTGCATCCAGGCGTGCCTCGACATGAGCGTGGAGTACGCCGGGGAGCGGCAGACGTTCGGGGGGCCGATCGGCCGCAAGCAGGGCGTGGCCTTCCAGATCGCCGACCTCGAGGTGATGCTCCAGGCGGCGCGCGCGCTGACCTACAAGGCGGCCGCGATGAAGGACGCCGGGCGGCACACCGGGTCGTCGATGAAGCAGTTCAAGCGGGCGGCCGCGGTGGCGAAGCTCTACGCGACCGAGTCTGCCGTGACCGCAACCCGGATCGCCACCCAGGTCTTCGGCGGCTACGGTTTCATGGAGGAGTACCCGGTGGCGCGCTTCTACCGCGACGCCAAGATCCTCGAGATCGGCGAGGGCACCTCGGAGGTCCAGCGCATGCTCATCGCCCGAGGCCTCGGCCTCCCCGTCGAGTAGGGCGGGCGGCCCCGCAAATGTTCTCGCACTTCGCGCGACACGCCGTTCACGGTGTCGAGTGCGAGATCATTTGCGTGGATCAGGCCTGGGTGGGGATGTCGGGCTCGCCCGGGTCGTCCTCGTGGGCGGCGGTGCGCTCGTCGGAGTCGGCGAGGATCGCCTCGGCCTGGGCCTCGGGGTCGTCGCTGCCGGCGGACCTCTCCTCGGGCAGGAGGTCGGCGCGGGTCTCGATCCGTTCGCGGTCGCGGTCCATTTCGCTCATGGACCGAACCTACGTGACCGGGTCGCCGGGCCGGGGAGCCCAGAAGTCGGTCCACGCGTGACCGAGGTCGCCCAGCAGCTCGCGCAGCAGCGGCAGGCTGATGCCCACCACGTTGTGCGGGTCACCGTCGATGCTCGCGACGAAGGCGCCGCCCAGCCCGTCGAGGGTGAAGGCGCCGGCCACCTCCAGCGGCTCCCCGGTGGCGACGTACGCCGTGATCTCGGCGTCGGTGACCTCGGCGAAGCGGACGGTCGTGGCGCCCGACCCGGTGACCCGTCGCCCGGTGTCGAGGTCGATCACGCAGTGGCCGGTGTGCAGCACCCCGGTGCTCCCGCGCATCGCGTGCCAGCGCTCGACGGCCTCCTCGGCGGAGCCGGGCTTGCCGTGGACGGCGCCGTCGAGCTCCAGCACCGAGTCGCAGCCCACCACCAGGCCGGGAGCGTCGACGACCCCCGCCACCGCCTCGGCCTTGAGCACGGCGAGCTCGGTCGCGAGCGCGGCCGGGTCGTCGAGGACGACCTGCGACTCGTCGACGCCGGAGACCACGACCTCGGGGGCCAGCCCGGCCGCGCGCAGGGTGGCGAGCCGCGCGGGCGAGCGGGAGGCCAGGATCAGGCGCGTCGGCAGCGCGCCCGGCGCGGTGACCGGGTCGCCGGGGCGCGGCACGTCGGCCAGCGGCTCGCCGCCGACCCGCGGCACAGGCAGCTCGGGCGGGCCGGCGGACTGCCCCGGGATCGGCTCCGGCGCGCTCACAGCCGCCCCAGCGCCCGGGCCAGCGGCTCGAGCCCGACGCAGCCCAGGTCGAGCGCGCGCCGGTGGAAGTCGCGCAGGTCGAAGGCGTCGCCGTGGCGGGCCTGCGCGTCGGCGCGCGCCTGCAGCCACACCCGTTCACCGAGCTTGTACGACGGCGCCTGGCCGGGCCAGCCGAGGTAGCGGTTGACCTCGAAGGCAAGTGTGCCCTCGTCCATCCGGCTGTTGTCGCGCATGAACGCCAGGACCAGGTCGGCGTCCCAGGTCTCGCCGGGGTGGAACCCGAGCGGGTTGTCGAGGGGGATCTCCAGGCCGAGGTGGACGCCGATGTCGGCCACCACCCGCGCCGCCCGGAAGCCCTGCTCGACCAGCATGCCGAGCCGGTCGGCGGGGTCGTCGAGGAAGCCGAGCTCGTCCATGAGCCGCTCGGCGTAGAGCGCCCAGCCCTCGCCGCTGCCGGAGACCCAGCACAGCCGCCGCTGCCAGCGGTTGAGCAGGTCGGCGCGGAAGCAGGTCTGCGCGACCTGCAGGTGGTGGCCGGGAACGCCCTCGTGGTAGACGGTGCTGACCTGCTCCCACTTCTGGAAGTGCGTCACCCCCGCCGGCACCGACCACCACATCCGGCCCGGACGCGAGAAGTCCTCGCTCGGGCCCGTGTAGTAGATGCCGCCGTCCTGGGTCGGCGCGATGCGGCACTCGATGCGCCGCACCGGGTCGGGGACGTCGAAGTGCACCCCCGCCATGGCGTCCACGGTGCGGTCGGCGAGGTCCTGCATCCATGCCTGGAACGCCTCGGTGCCCTCGATCGACTGGGTCGGGTCGGCGCGCAGGTGCTCCACCGCGGCCTCCACGTCGGCGCCGGGCAGGATCCGCTCGGCCGTGCGGGCCATGTCGGTCCGGATCCGGGCCAGCTCCTGCCAGCCCCAGGCGTAGGCCTCGTCGAGGTCGACGCTCGCGCCCAGGAAGTAGCGGCTGGCCAGCTGGTAGTGCTCGCGCCCGACACCGTCGCGCTCGCGTCCCCTCGGGGCCATCTCCTCGGAAAGGAAGCGGCCGAAGTCGGCGTACGCCGTGGTGGCCGCGTCGGCGACCGTCCGCAGCCCGGTGGCCCGGGCCTCGGGCGCCGGCTCCACCAGCCGGGTGAAGAAGGACTCGCCGCCCCGCTCACCGGTCCAGCCGCGGACCTGGTCGGCGATGAGGAGGTACTGCCGCCGGGCCGAGACCAGGCCGCGGTCGGCCGCCGCGGTCAGGGTCTGCCGGTAGTCGGCGAGCGTGGCGGGCACCGCCGAGAGCCGGGCGGCGACGTTCTCCCAGCCCTCGTCGGTGGAGGTGTCCATGAGGTCGAAGACGGAGCGCACCGAGTGCAGGCCGCTGACGATGACCGAGACCTCGGACTCGCCGACGCCGGCCTCGGCGCGCTCCAGCGAGATCGTCAGCCGCTCGACGAAGGCCTCCTGGGCGGCGCGCTCGCGCTCATCGGAGGGGACTGTGTCGCGGGCGGCGGCCAGGGTGCGCCGGACGAGGTCGGTGCGGGCGGCGAAGCCGGCAGGGGAGAGGTCGGTCAGGCGGTGCTCGTGGCCGGCGATGCCGGCGCTGGTCGCGGAGACCGGGTCGAGGGCGGCGTACTCCTCGACGAAGGCGTCGGCGACGTCGTCGACGGGGCGGCTGGGTGCGTCGGGCATGGCGCCGACCCTAGCGCCGGCGCCGCGCGGTCCGCTGCCGCCCTGAGGGGCGCGGGCTACCGTGAGTGAGGTGTCATCGGGGTCCGCCGTACGGCGATGGGTGCTCGTGGCTCTGGGGGTCTCGCTCCTGGTCGCCGCGCCCTTCGTCGCGCGCGCCTGGCCGGTCCCGGAGAGCGAGCTGACGGCCCCCGAGCTGGTGGCGGCGATCCGTGCCTCCGACGACCAGGCCTACAGCGGCCTGGTGCGCAGCCGCGGTGGGGTGGAGCTGCCCACCGACGACTCCCTGGAGGGGGCGGCCAAGCTGCTGGGCCGCGACGGCACCCTGCGCGTGTGGTGGTCGGGTCCGGACGCCTGGCGGGTGGCCACGATGCGCACCACCGGGGAGACCGACCTGCTGCACCAAGCCGGGATGAACCTGCGCTGGGTCTACGAGTCGAAGAACGTCACGCTCTACCCCGACACCCCCGTGCGGCTGCCGGTCTCCTCCGACGTCCTCCCGCCCGTTCTGGCCGAGCGGGTGCTGCAGGGTGCCCGACCCGACGAGGTCGAGCGCCTGCCCACCGAACGGGTCGCGGGCCGCGACGCTGCCGGGCTGCGCCTCGTCCCCTCCGACCCGCAGTCCAGCGTCGGCCGCGTCGACCTCTGGGCCGACGTCGAGACCGGGCTGCCGCTGCGCGTCGAGCTGTACGGCGACACCGGCCCGGCCGCGCTGTCGACCACCTTCGCCGACCTGTCCCTGGAGGAGCCCGACGAGGACGCCTTCGCCTTCGAGCCCCCCGACGACTCGCGGGTGCGCTACGACGACGTCGTCGACGCGGCTTCAGCGGCGGACTACTACGCCGAGCGCATCGTGCCCCAGGAGCTCGCCGACCTCGCTGTGCGCACCCGGTCCCTGGGCTCGGTGGGGCTCTACGGCCGAGGGCCGACCGTGCTCCTGGCGCTCCCGCTGCGTCACGACGACGCCCACGACCTGCGTGACGAGCTGGCGACCCGCCCCGGGTCGGTGTGCCTGCCCACGGGGCAGACCGTGGCCACCGGCCCCCTGCACCTGATGGTCACCGACCCCGACGACAACCCCTGGCTGCTCGCCGGGACCGTCACCAGGGCGGCACTGGTGGCCGCCGCACGGGACCTGCGTGCGGTCGCCCTCCCTGTCGTGGACGACGATCCGACGCGGTGCCCGTGATCCGCACCCATGGCCTGACCAAGAGGTACGGCGAGCTGGTGGCCGTCGACGGTCTCGACCTCGACGTCCGGGAGGGCGACGTCTACGGGTTCCTCGGGGCCAACGGGTCGGGGAAGACCACGACGGTGCGGATGCTGCTGGGCCTGGTGCTCGCGACCTCCGGTGAGATCGAGCTGCTCGACCGGCCGATGCCGCGCGCCGCCCGCGAGGTGCTGCCGCAGGTCGGCTGCCTGGTGGAGGGCCCGGCGGCCTACCCGCACCTGAGCGGCCGGGCCAACCTCACCCTGCTGGACGCGGCCGGCCCCCGGGGTCGGGGCGGGCGGCGGGGACGACGGACCCGGGTGGCGGAGGTGCTGGACCAGGTGGGTCTCGCGCGCGCTGCCGACCGGCGGGTCCGCGGCTACTCGCTCGGGATGCGGCAGCGGCTCGGTCTGGCCGCCGCGCTGCTGCAACGACCGCGCCTGCTGGTGCTCGACGAGCCGACCAACGGCCTGGACCCCCAGGGCATCCGCGAGATGCGGGACCTGCTGCTCGACCTCAACGCCGCCGGCACGACCGTGTTCCTCTCCAGCCACCTGCTGGCCGAGGTGGAGCAGCTGTGCCGGCGGGTCGGCGTCCTCGACCGGGGCCGGATGGTGCTGCAGGAGGACCTGGCCGACCTGCAGGCGCCCACCGGACGGGTGGTGGTCACCACCAGCCGACCGGCCGACGCGGTGCGGGTCCTCGACGGCCGGGTGGTCGACCGGGTCGGCACCCGGGTCGTCGTACGAGCGGAGGCGGCGGCCGAGGTCAACGCCGCCCTCGTCGCGGCCGGGGTGCCGGTCGACGAGCTCGGACCGGAGCGCCGTGGGCTCGAGCAGGTCGTGCTCGAGGCGACCGAGGGCACGGGGGACGTCCGATGATTCGTGTCGAGCTGACAAAGATGTTGCGGCGCCCCCGCACCTGGATCACGATCGCGCTCCTCAACGCGCTGCCGCTGGTGGTCGCGGTGCTGCTGGCCGTCACCGACCTGGGGCCGCAGCCGGGCGAGGGACCGGCGTTCCTGTCGGCGGTGCTGACCGACGGCACGCTCTACCCGCTGGCGGCGTTGGCGATCGTGCTGCCGCTGTTCATGCCGGTCGCGGTCGCGCTCTACGCGGGCGAGGCGGTAGCCGGTGAGGCACAGGGTGGGACGCTGCGCTACCTCCTGGTCCGGCCGGTGGGGCGCACACGTCTGCTCGTTGCCAAGCTGGTGATGATCCTGGCCTTCGTGCTGCTGGCGGTGGCGGTGGTGGCCGCCGTCGGCTACGTCACGGGTGTGCTGCTGCTCGGCGACGGGACCGCCCCCGGCGTCACCGGGGTCTCGGGCACGACGCTGACGACTGCCGACCTCGTGCAACGCACGCTGCTGTCGATCGTCTACGTGTCCCTGTCCATGTTGGGGGTGGCAGCGCTGGCCCTGCTGCTGTCCACGCTCAGCGACTCGCCGTTGGCGGCCGCGATGGGAGCGCTGGCCTTCCTCATCGCCTCGACGTTGCTGCTCACGCTCGACGCCGCGGAGGGGCTGCACCCCTACCTGCCGACGCGCTACTGGCTGGCCTTCGTGGACCTCTTCCGCGACCCGATCCTGTGGCGCGACCTGGTGCGCGGCGTGCTGCTGCAGGGCGCCTATGTCGCGGTGTTCCTCGGTGCCGCGTGGGCCAGCTTCACCACCAAGGACGTCACGTCCTGACGCCTCAGCTCGCGGGGTCCTCCGGCGCCACGAAGTGGGCCTCGAGGCCGGCCGGGTTGGTGCCGGCGTACGCCCGGATGATGCTCAGCGCACGGCCCGAGGGCCGCAGAGTCGCCCTGACCCCCGGCCGGCACGGTCGTGCGTGGCGCGATCTCCGCCACCGCCTCGGCCTGCTGCGGCACGCCGTCCTGCGGCGGCTCGAAGACGATGTAGACCGTGCGGACCTCGACCGCGGCGTCGTTGGGGTTGCGCAGCTGCACCCGGCTGAGCAGGCCCGGGTAGGCCACCGGCTTGCCCCGCGCGTCCACGGGCACGGCCTCGACGGGGCTCGTGACCTCGGGGAAGTCGACCGCCTCGACCGCCTCGAGCTCGACGTCGACGTCCTCCGCGCGCTGCGCGCCCGGACCGGTGAACGTCACGATGTCGAGGTCGCGACCGGGCACCACGACGAGGCCGCCGACCTGGCTGCCGTAGAGCGTCTCGACCTCGACGTCCGCCAGCGGCTCGCCCGCGCCGTCCAGCGCGGTCAGGACGGCTTCGAAGCGCAGCGGCTCCGAGCCCTCGTTGGTGATGCTCAGCGTCTGGTCGATGAACTGCTCGCCCCCGCGCAGCTCGAAGGTGAAGCTCAGCGCCTCCTGCGGGGGTGGAGCCGAGGGCTCCGACGAGCCGGAGCCGGGCAGGACGCCGCACGCGCCGAACGGCGCCAGCAGGAGGAGGAGCGCGGCGGCCAGCGGGCGGCGGAGGACGGCGGGGCGGGCGCGACGAGGTGCAGGCACCCGCACATTGTGCGGCTCCGGAGCAGCTTGCCGGGCACGATCCGGAGCGTGGTCAGCAGGAACGAGCGGGCTCGAGCCGGTCGACGTCGGCGGCGTCGAGGGCGGCCAGGACCAGCGACTGGGCCACGGGGTCACCCGGCAGGTCGCCGTGCGAGGGCTCGGCGCCCGGGCAGATCTCCTGCACCGTCACGTTGGTGGCCCCCTCCAGGCGGGCCGAGTCGGGCGGGGTGACGGTGCGGTCGACCTCGGTCCAGAGCGAGACGTACGCCGGCCCCGGTGGCGTCTCGTCGCCGGCGTTGAGGGCGCGCAGGAAGTCGCTGTCGGGGGCGAGCTGCACGCACGCCTCCGGGCAGGTGCCGGCCGCGTCGAGCGCCAGTCGCGCGGTCTCGGTGCCGTGGTGGGGCGAGCCGAGCGTCACCAGGCGGCGTGCCTCCTCGGCGCCGCCGTGGTCGGCGACCCAGGCCCGGGCCACCACGCCGCCGGCGGAGTAGCCCACGACGTCGACCGACGGGGCGCCGTCGGCCAGCACCTCGTCGACCCGCTCCCGCAGTGCCTCGGCCTGGGTGTCGAGGTCGCCGGTGCCGTCGCCGACCACCGGTACGACGACCACGTCGCGGCCGGCCTCCTCGACGGCCTCCGCCAGGGGCGCCAGCGCGTCGACGTCACCGCCGTACCCGCTGACCAGCAGCACCGGGCCGCGCGTGTCCTGCGAGACCGGCTCGACGTCGTCGAGCGCGGCGCGCAGGACCAGGGCGCCGATCAGGAGCAGGAGCGCCGCCAGCAGGGCGAGCGCACCGAGCACCACGCGGCGGCGGGCCGGTGCGAGGGAGGCGAGGAGCACCCGTCCAGTGTGCAAGGCGCGGTCGCACCATCGCGCCATGTGACCGCGGGTTGTGGACGCATCGCACGGGTTGCGCGCCTTGGGAGGCGTCCATGACCCCGCGTTACATGCGGGTTCTGGGGTGGGGCCGGGGTCAGCGGGGCAGGGAGCTGGCGCGCCAGCCACCCGGGCCGGAGAGCAGCGGACGGCGCACCCGGCGGGCCGGGTCGGCCCACGCGGACCGGGGCCGCGCCGGGGTCTCGGCAGCGGCCGCCGCGGACGCCAGGCCCTGGACGACCGCGACGAGGGCCGCCACCTCCTCGGGGGTGGCGTGGGCGTCGAGGACGACCAGGGCCGGACGGGCACCGGCCGGGTTGTCGTCGGCGGACCCGCTCACAGCGGGATGTTCCCGTGCTTCTTGGGCGGCAGGGTCGCTCGCTTGGTGCGCAGCAGCCGCAGCGCCCGGACCACCTCGGCGCGCGTCTCGTGCGGGGCGATGACGGCGTCGACGTAGCCGCGCTCGGCGGCGACGTAGGGGTTGGCCAGGGTGTCCTCGTACTCCGTGATGAGCTCGGCGCGACGGGCCTCGGGGTCGTCGGCGTCCTTGAGCTCGTTGCGGTAGAGGATGTTCACCGCGCCCTGCGCGCCCATGACCGCGATCTGGGCGGTGGGCCATGCCAGGTTGATGTCGGCGCCGAGGTGCTTGGAGCCCATGACGTCGTAGGCGCCGCCGTAGGCCTTGCGCGTGATGACGGTGACCAGCGGCACGGTGGCCTCGGCGTAGGCGTAGATCAGCTTGGCGCCGCGACGGATGATGCCGTTCCACTCCTGGTCGGTGCCGGGCAGGAAGCCGGGGACGTCGACGAAGGTCAGGACCGGGATGTTGAAGGCGTCGCAGGTCCGCACGAACCGGGCCGCCTTCTCCGAGGCGTCGATGTCGAGGGTGCCGGCGAACTGCATCGGCTGGTTGGCCACGACGCCGACCGAGCGGCCCTCGACCCGGCCGTAGCCGACGATCAGGTTGGGCGCGAACATCGGCTGCACCTCGAGGAAGTCCTCGTCGTCCAGCACCGTGCTGATGACCGTGTGCATGTCGTAGGGCTGGTTCGGGGAGTCCGGGATGATGGTGTCCAGCGCCTGGTCCAGGTCGCTGGGCTCGAGGTCGGCCCCGGCGGTCGAGCCCGTCGAGACGTCGTACGACGGCGGCTCGTCGAGGTTGTTCTGGGGCAGGAAGCCCAGCAGCGTCTTGACGTACTCCAGGGCGTCGTCCTCGTCGGCGCCCATGTAGTGGGCGTTGCCGGACTTGGTGTTGTGGGTCCGGGCGCCGCCGAGCTCCTCCATCGTGACGTCCTCGCCGGTGACGGTCTTGATGACGTCGGGGCCGGTGATGAACATGTTCGAGGTGCCGTCGACCATCACGGTGAAGTCGGTGACGGCGGGGGAGTAGACGTGCCCGCCGGCGCAGGAGCCCATGATCAGGCTGATCTGCGGGATGACGCCGGAGGCGTGGACGTTGCGGCGGAAGATCTCGCCGTAGAGGCCGAGGGAGACCACCCCCTCCTGGATGCGGGCGCCGGCGCCCTCGTTGATGCCGATGATCGGGACAGCCGGTGCGGACCGCGAGGTCCATGACCTTGCAGATCTTCTCGCCGTAGACCTCGCCGAGCGAGCCGCCGAAGATCGTGAAGTCCTGGCTGAACACGCAGACCTGGCGGCCGTCGATGGTGCCGTAGCCGGTGACGACGCCGTCGCCGTACGGGCGGCGCTCCTGCAGGCCGAAGGCGGTCGAGCGGTGCCGCGCGAGCTCGTCGAGCTCGACGAAGGAGCCCTCGTCGAAGAGCTTCTCGATGCGCTCGCGGGCGGTCATCTTGCCCTTGGCGTGCTGCTTCTCCACGGCCCGGGCCGACGCCGCGTGGACCGCCTCGTCGAGGCGACGGTCGAGGTCGGCCGCCTTGCCCGCCGTGGTGTGGATGTCGATGTCGTCCGGGACGTCGGTCCCCTCGCCGGGATTCGTCACCGGTTCTGCGGCCTCGGTCGCTGCTGCGTCGCTCACGCTGTCAGGCTAGTGCGTGTGGACTCCGACCCCGAGAGTGACCTGCCCTACCCGTTGCTGCGCCCGCATCTCGACCGGGAGCGGCTCGCCGCGCCTGGCCCCGCGGTGGCAGGTGGTCGTGGTCGGCACCAGCCCGTCGACCCACCAGGCCCTGGCCGCCGACGCCCGGACCGGCGCGGCGGCACCCGGCACGGTGCTGGTGGCCGAGCACCAGACCGCCGGACGCGGTCGTCTCGACCGGACCTGGACCACGCCGGCGCGCGCCGCGCTGACCGTCTCGCTCGTCGTCGAGCCCACGCTGCCCGACGGCGACTGGCCCTGGCTGCCCCTGCTCCTCGGGACGTCGGTGGTGGCCGGCATCGAGTCGGCCGGCGGTCCCCGGTGCGGCTTGAAGTGGCCCAACGACGTCATGGCGCCGGGCGACGGTGCCGACCGTGCCGACGGGGCCGACGGGGCCGACGGGGCCGACGAGGCCGACCGCCCGGACCTGAAGGTGGGCGGCCTGCTGGCCGAGCGGGTCGAGCGGGAGACCGGCGCTGGCGGGGCCGTTGCCGTGCTCAGCCTCGGGCTCAACGTCACCACGACGCCCGAGGAGCTGCCGGTGCCGAGCGCGGCCTCCCTGGTCGCGCTCGGGTGGGCGGACCCGGACCGCACGACGTTGCTTGAGGAGGTGCTGGCCGCGGTCTCGCAGCGGCTGGAGGCCTGGCCCACCGAGGGGGACCGGCTCCGAGACGAGTACGCCGAGCGCTGCCTCACCGTGGGCCGGCACGTCCGGGTGGAGCGCCCGGGGGCGGTGACGCTGACCGGCGAAGCCGTCGGGGTGGCCGGCGACGGCTCCCTCGTGGTGGACACCGGGAGCGGGCTGCGCTCGGTCAACGCCGGCGACGTCGTGCACGTGCGGCCGTTCTGAGTCGATCCGGGCCGTTCCGGGCCGTCCTGGGCCGCGACCCCACCGGGGCGGAAGGCCCCTCACCGCCGGCCCCGTGCGTGCCATGATGCTGGCGTGCCGATCTCCGCCAAGCTCCTCAACGAGGGTGAGCGCGTCGTCGTCGACACCCGCACCCACGTCAAGGTGCTCCTCGTCCCGGTCCTGGTCCTGCTGCTGACCGTGTTCGCGACGACGTACCTCCTCGCCCAGGTGGCGGGCGGGGTCGACAGCGACGGCACCCGTCGGGCGCTGGAGATCGCGATCGGGGTCGTCGCCGCGGTCGTCCTCGTGCGGTTCGTGCTGCGGCCGTTCCTGCGGTGGTACTTCACCTCCTACACCTTCACCGACCGTCGCTTCATCCAACGGACCGGCATGATCGCCCGGGAGGGCCGCACCATCCCGCTCAACCGCATCAGCGGCGTCGACTTCGAGGTCGGGGTGGTGGACCGGATGTTCGGGTGCGGCACCCTGGTCGTCTCCGACGCCAGCGAACAGGGTCAGGTCGCCCTGAACGACATCCCGCGCGTGGAGCACGTGCAGATGGTGGTCGCCCAGGAGCTGCACCGGCTCTCGGGCGATCGGTCGGACGACCGCAGCGACCCCCGTGACCGCAGCGATGACGGCGCCTGAGACCCCCGCGACCAGCCGCCCCTCGACCGGCCGGTGTACACCAGCGCCGAGGTCGCGGCCGCGGTCGGGCTGAGCGAGAACGACGCGCGGCGCTTCTGGATGGCGCTGGGTCTGCCCTACGCCGGCGAGGTGCCCGGCTACACCGAGGACGACGTCGCCACGCTGCGGATGCTCGTCGAGGCCGGCGGCAGCGACGTCGCGGTGGACACCCTGGTGCGGCTCGTGCGCCCGGTCGGTCAGAACGTGGCCCGCATGGCGGAGTGGCACGTGGCCGCGCTGACCCACCGCGCCGACCCGTCGGGCGACCCGGTCGGGCTGGCGGCCGAGGTCGGAGAGGCGCTCGAAGGCGTGCTGCTGCACACCTGGCGCCGCCACGTGGCCGCCGCCCTGGGCCGGCTGAACGCCGACCCTGCCACCGACCAGCACGCGAGCACCAGCACCGTGACCGTCGGGTTCGCCGACCTCGTGAAGTTCTCCGCGCTGTCCAACGAGCTCGACGTCAACCGGCTCGGCGACCTGGTGGAGGTCTTCGAGTCGCGCTGCGGCGACGTCGTGACCTCCTACGACGGGCGCCTCATCAAGACCCTGGGCGACTCGGTCCTCTTCGTGGCCGACGAGCCGGACCGGGCGGTGCGGATCGCGCTCGGCATGGTCGACGTGGTCGGCGGGGACCCCCGGTTGCCCGACGTGCGCCTCGGGCTGGCCAGCGGGGAGATCGTGACCCGCATGGGCGACGTCTTCGGCCCGCCGGTGAACCTGGCGGCGCGGCTCACCGCCGTGGCCCGGCGCAACCGGGTGATCGTCGACGAGGCCACCGCGGCCGGGCTCTCGCCGGACCGCTTCGAGACCCGTCGGCTCAGCGTCCGGCCGCTGCGCGGCTTCGGCCTGGTGGAGCCGGTCGCCGTCCGGGCAGGTGACTGACCGGTCGAAGGGCCGCCGACCGTCCGGCCAGGCGCGGAGGCCCCAGGTCAGCTCCCGCGGGGGACACGGGGTAGTCCGATCGAACCAGATCGTGCCGTTTGTCCGCCTCGTCCGACTCGACGCGTGACCCTGAGGGCGTGGAGTCGGTGCAAGGGGTCGAGGTCGATGCGGTGCATCGTCGTGTCTGGCGTGACGGCGAGGAGGTGCGGCTGTCCCGCAAGGAGTTCGACCTGCTGCACGCCCTGATTCGCCGTCCCGGCGTGATCGTCACCCGCGACGAGCTCATGCGCGAGGTCTGGCAGACCACCTTCTGGACCAGTGGCAAGACCATCGACGTCCACCTCGGCTGGCTGCGGCGCAAGCTCGGCGACGACACCCGTCGTCCCACCCTCATCACCACGGTGCGTGGTCAGGGCCTGCGGTTCGAGACCGGCGCGGCCCCGCAGCGCCCGAGGATCAGCCCCGGCACCAGCCCGCAGTCACGCGCCAGCTGACCCGGCCGGCGCCGGGGGCGCCGGGCTCGCTGACTAGGCTCGCGCCCGTGACGGTGACTCCCGAGACCCCCGCTCCCGCGCGACTCCCGCGACTGATGGGCCGCCGCGGCTGGCCGTGATCGGCGGTGGTCAGCTGGCGCGGATGATGGCGCAGGCGGCGGTCGGCCTGGGCGTCGAGATCCGGCTGCTGGCCGAAGGCCCTGACGTCAGCGCGGCACAGGTCGTGCGCGACACGCTCGTGGGTGACTACCGCGACGAGGCGACCGTGCGGGAGGCCGTGGCGGGCTGCTCGGTGGTGACCTTCGACCACGAGCACGTGCCGACGCCGATCCTGGAGCGCCTCGACGCCGAGGGCACCGCGTGCCGGCCCGGCCCGGCGGCGCTCGTGCACGCCCAGGACAAGGGCGTGATGCGGCAGCGGCTGACCGCGCTCGGGGTGCCCTGCCCGGCGCACCGGCTGGTGGCAGACCCCGCCGAGGTGGCCGCGTTCGCCACCGAGGTCGGCGGGTTCCCGGTGGTGCTGAAGACGACGCGCGGCGGCTACGACGGCAAGGGCGTGTGGGTGGTGGCCGACGTGGCCGCCGCGGCGATCGCCTTCGCCACGGCCGCCGAGACAGGCGTGCAGGTGCTGGCCGAGGAGAAGGTCGACTTCCGCCGTGAGCTGTCGGCGCTGGTGGCCCGCTCGCCGTCGGGTCAGGTGGCGGCGTACCCGGTGGTGGAGTCGGTGCAGCGCGACGGCATCTGCTCCGAAGTCGTCGCCCCCGCGCCGGAGCTCGACGAGGAGCTGTCGGTGCAGGCACAGCAGATCGCGATGACGGTGGCCGGTGAGCTCGGGGTGACCGGAATCCTCGCCGTCGAGCTCTTCGAGACCACCGACGGGCGGATCCTCGTCAACGAGCTGGCGATGCGCCCGCACAACACCGGGCACTGGGCCATGGACGGCGCGGTGACCGGGCAGTTCGAGAACCACCTGCGGGCCGTGCTCGACCTGCCCCTCGGCTCCCCGGCGACCCGGCAGCCGTGGACGGTGATGGTCAACATCCTCGGCGGCGACCACGGACCCCTCTCGGAGAACCTGTACGCCGGATACCCTCACGTGTTCGCCCGGGACCCCCGGCTGAAGGTGCATCTCTACGGCAAGAGCGTGAAGCCCGGCCGCAAGGTCGGCCACGTGACGGCGTACGGCGACGACCTGGCCGAGGTGACCGAGCGGGCCCGCCACGCGGCCGCGTGGTTCACCGGGGAGCTGGGCGAGGAGAGCGAATGAGCGAGCAGCCGCTGGACAGGCCCCAGGTCGGGGTCGTGATGGGGTCCGACTCGGACTGGCCGACGATGAGGGCCGCCGTCGAGGCGTGCGAGGAGCTCGGCGTGCGCGCCGAGGCCGACGTCGTCTCGGCCCACCGGATGCCCGACGAGATGCTGGCCTACGGCCGCGAGGCCGCCGGGCGTGGCCTCAAGGTGATCATCGCCGGCGCCGGGGGAGCCGCCCACCTGCCGGGCATGCTCGCCGCGGTCACGCCGCTGCCGGTCATCGGGGTGCCCGTGCCGCTGGCCCACCTCGACGGCATGGACTCGCTGCTGTCGATCGTGCAGATGCCGGCCGGGGTGCCGGTCGCCACGGTCGCCATCGGCAACGCCCGCAACGCCGGCCTGCTCGCCGTACGCATCCTCGCCTCGGGCGACGACGCGCTCCGGGCGCGCATGGAGGCCTTCCAGGCCGACCTCGCCGACGCGGCACGCGCGAAGGGCGCCGGCGTCCGCGACGGCGGCAAGCGCTCAGCCGGCTTCTGAGGGCGGTCCGTCAGCCCCAGGACCACTCGAGCTTGGGGCAGGCGTCCATGACCATGGGGACGCCGGCCCGGGCGGCGCGCTCGTACGCCGCGGGGTCGCTCACACCGAGCTGGAACCAGATGCCCCGTGCCCCGATCGCGACCGCCTGGTCGGCGAAGGGCCCGGCCGCGTCCGAGCGGCGGAAGACGTCGACGACGTCGACCTCGAAGGGGATGTCGGCGAGCGTCGCGTAGCCCGGCTCGCCGAGCACGGTCTCCGCCTTCGGGTGCACCGGCACGATTCGCTTGCCGCGCTGCTGGAGGAAGCCGGCGATGTCGTACGCCGTGCGGGCGGGGTTGTCGGCGAGGCCCACGACGGCCCACGTCCGGCAGTCCTCGAGCATGAAGCGCATGGCCTCCGGGTCGAGCCACGGGGGTCGGGTGTGCGAGATCATGGGCCCGAACCTAACCCGTGGACCGCGACCGGCGCCGGTGTTACCGACGAGTACGATCGTCCGCATGACCGACGAGTACCCCCTCTACGCCTTGTCCGAGGAGCACCGCGCGATCCGTCAGGCGGTGCGCGACGTGTGCGACGCGAAGGTGGCGCCGTACGCCGCCGCCGTGGACGAGGAGGCGCGCTACCCGCAGGAGGCGTCCGACGCGCTGCAGGCCTCGGACTTCCACGCCCCGCACGTCCCGGAGGAGTACGGCGGCGCCGGTGCCGACGCGCTCGCGACGTGCATCGTCATCGAGGAGGTGGCGCGGGCCTGCGTGTCGTCGTCGCTGATCCCCGCGGTCAACAAGCTGGGCTCGCTGCCGGTGCAGATCGCCGGCTCGGAGGAGCTCAAGAGGCGCTACCTGACCAAGCTCGCCGCCGGCGAGGGCGGCTTCTCCTACTGCCTGTCCGAGCCCGACGCCGGCTCCGACGCGGTGGCGATGAAGACGACCGCCAAGCGCGACGGCGACGGCTGGGTCCTCAACGGCGTCAAGCGCTGGATCACCAACGCCGAGGTCTCGGAGTTCTACACCGTCATGGCGGTCACCGATGCCGAGAAGCGCAGCCGCGGGATCTCCGCCTTCGTGGTGGAGAAGGGCGACGAGGGTGTCTCCTTCGGGGCGCCCGAGAAGAAGCTCGGCATCAAGGGCTCCCCGACGCGCGAGGTCTACCTCGACGGCGTCCGCGTCGGTGCAGACCGCATGATCGGCGCGGAGGGCACCGGCTTCGAGACGGCGATGAAGACCCTCGACCACACCCGCGTCACGATCGCCGCGCAGGCGGTCGGCGTCGCGCAGGGTGCGCTCGACCACGCGCTCGGCTACGCCCAGGAGCGCACACAGTTCGGCAAGCAGATCGCCGACTTCCAGGGCCTGCAGTTCCTGCTTGCCGACATGGGCATGAAGGTCGAGGCCGCGCGCCAGATGACGTACGCCGCTGCCGGTCGCTCCGAGCGCGGCGACAAGGACCTGACGTTCTTCGGAGCGGCCGCCAAGTGCTTCGCCTCCGACGTCGCGATGCAGGTGACCACCGACGCCGTCCAGGTCCTCGGGGGCTACGGCTACACGCGCGACTACCCGGTCGAGCGGATGATGCGCGACGCCAAGATCACGCAGATCTACGAGGGCACGAACCAGGTCCAGCGGATCGTGATGGCGCGCCAGCTGCTCAGCGGCATCCAGTCCCAGCTCTGAGCGTGGGCCGTGGGCGGCGGCCCCTCAGGCTGCCCAAGGGCGCGGTGAACGACGCGACCGACGTGACGTGTGCCGTCACGTCTGCTGTCCTCGCTGTGCCACGGTCGTGACAGGTCGTGACAGGGCGACGAGAGCGGCCGCGCCCACGACGGCGACCGAGGCGACCAGCAGGAGCATCTCCGGCAGCCCGACGACGGGGATGAGTGCGCCCATCGCCGCCGGCGCCGCCACCGAGGTGGCCGCGCCGACCACGAGCGTCAGGGTGAAGCCGTCGCCGGGCCGGTCCGGGACCGCCTGTGCGGTCCAGATGGCCAGAACCGACGAGCCCACCATGTATCCCATCCCGAAGAGGAGCGCGGACAGCAGGGTCAGCGGCAGGGACGTGCCCCCGAGTCCGAGGAGCACGAGCGCGCTGCTCACCACCAGGACGCTTCCGACGCCGACAGCCTTCGCCCCGAACGTGCGCGTCATCCGTCCGGTGCGCAGCGCCACCAGGCCGCTGGCACCGATGAGGGCGAACAGCATCGGGGGCGCCGACGCGGCCAGCCCGCCGCCGCGCACGGAGTCGCTGGCGTAGGTGAAGTACACGGTGACCGCGGCGAAGTAGAGCACGGCGTAGGCCAGGGGGAGGACCATGTCGCGACGCACCAGCGGCCTCCGCACGGCCCCTGCTTCCAGGTCACGCGCACCCAGTCGGGGCACGGCGCGCAGGTTCACCACGGCGGCGACGACGGTGGTCAGCGCGATGCCCGCCCAGGTCAGCCGCCACGAGCCGAGCGTGGAGAGCAGGGCCAGGCCGGCGAGCGCGACCAGGCCCAGGCTGGTCCCCGTCGAGATCACCGCCAGCAACGTCGGCTGGTGGCGGGCCGGGGCCACCCTGGTCACGATGTCGGAGTACGGAGCCCACACCCAGCCCGCTGCGCTGCCGCTGAGCACGGTGCCCACGGCCAGGGCCCAGGGCGAGGGTGCGACCGCGACCGTCGCAGCGCCCAGGACCCCGCAGACGCCACCGACGGTGGTCGGCGCCCGCGGGCCTCGTCGTGACGACAGACCGGGCGCGGAGAGGAGCCCCGCAAGGAAACCGACGGCCACGCCGCTGGCGATCAGTCCCAGATGCATCTCCGACAGCCCGAACTCCGAGCGCACGTCAGGCAGGGTCAACCCGTAGGCGTAGCGGGCCATGCCGAAGGCGACGCCGACGACCGCGGCCCCACCGACCGCCACCCCGACCGTCTGCCTGTCCACACCGCACCGTACCCGCGGCCGGGCACGCGGCCTCGGTGACAGCACGGTCGGTCCCGTCTCCGGCGTCCCGAAGTGGGTAAGGCTCTCGCGACAGGTGCTCGACCCCTCACCTCCGGGAGACGCAGATGACCGACCACGCCCAGACCGACGCAACTGGCTCCGACCTGACCGCTCTCGTCCTCGTGTGCACCCTCAACCGCTCGCCGGAGCCGTCGAGCTCGGACCTCATCGGTCGGCAGATCCTCGAGGCCATGGGGGAGCACGGCGTCACCGGAGAGGTGGTCCGCGTCGTCGACCACGACGTGAAGTTCGGTGTCAGCACCGACGAGGGCGACGGGGACGCCTGGCCGGCGATCCGCGCGAAGCTGCTGGCCTCCGACATCCTCGTGCTGGCCACCCCGATCTGGCTGGGCCAGCCGTCGTCGGTGGCGAAGATGGTCCTCGAGCGGCTCGACGCCGAGATCAGCGAGACCGACGACGAGGGACGTCTGCTCACCTTCGGCAAGGTCGCCGCCCTCGGTGTCGTCGGCAACGAGGACGGCGCTCACCACACGGTCGCCGAGTGCCTGCAGGCGCTCAACGACACCGGCTTCTCGATCGCGCCCAACAGCGGCAGCTACTGGGTCGGTGAGGCGATGCAGGGCGTCGACTACCAGGACCACGACGAGTCGCCCGAGAAGACGGTGCAGACCAACGACGCCGTGGCGCTGAACACCGTCCACCTCGCACGTCTGCTGAAGGCCAACCCCTACCCGGCCCAGTCATGACCGGTGCGGGCGCGGGCGCCCGGCACGAGGTCGTGGTCGTGGGCGCCGGCAACGCCGGCGTCTCCCTGGCAGCGAAGCTGTTGAAGGACCGGGCACGTGACGTCGCGATCGTCGACCGGCGACTGGTGCACCGCTACCGACCCCTGCTGAACTACGTCGGCTCCGGCGAGGCCACGATGGCCGACCTCGAGCGCGCCCAGCACGACGTCATCCCCGCCAGGGCCACCTGGGTCCGCGACGACGTCGCCTCCGTCGACCCGCAGGAGCGCACGGTCACGCTCGGCGACGGCCGCACGCTCGGCTACGGCACCCTCGTGCTCGCCCCGGGCCTGCCCGAGGACTGGCACGCCGTGCCCGGCCTCCGGGCGGCGTACGACGCGGGGTGGGCGGGCTCGACCTTCGTCGACACCAGCGCGACCCGGGTGTGGCCCGCTCTGCGAGACCTGACCCGCGGCACGGTCGTGTTCACCATCCCGCCCGAGCCCGCCCCGTGCGGCGCCACGGCGCTCAAGCCGCTCCTCATGGCCTGCGAGCACTGGCAGCGCGCCGGCGTGCTGGCCGACCTCGACGTCCGCCTCGTCACGCCGTTCGACTCGGTGCTCGACGTGCCCCAGGCCGACGAGCGGCTGGAGCCGATCCTGACGTCGTACGGCGTGCAGGTGCGGCACGCGAGCAAGGTGGCGTCGGCCGACGCCGAGGCACGCACCCTCGCGCTCTCCACCCCGACCGGTGAGGAGACGATCCGCGACGTCGCGTTCGCCCACGTCGTACCGCCCTACCGCGCCCCGCGCTGGATCGACGACGCCGGGCTGGGCACCGGCCCCGCCGGACTGGTCGACGTCGACCCCGAGACGCTGCGCCACCGTCGCCACGACGACGTGTGGGCCCTGGGTGACGTCGCGAACCACGGCACCCGCTCGTCCGGGGGAGCGCTGCGCGACCAGGTGAAGGTGCTGGCGCACAACCTTGCCGCGGTGCACGACGCGGGGCCCGTCCCCGCCCGTGAACCCGAGCTGAGCCGCTACGACGGCTACACCGTCATGCCGATCACGACCAGCCGTCAGCGGCTCATCCTGGTCGAGGTCGAGCGCGAGGGGCGCAGCAAGCCGTCGGCGCCGGTGGTCGACCTGACCAAGCCACGACGCTCGACCTGGATCTTCGATCGCTACGGGCTGCTGCAGGTCTACTACCGCCGCATCCTGCGTGGCAGGGTCTGAGCCATGGGCATCGAGACCGAGGTCGAGGAGCTGCTGGCGCAGCTGACGCCGGAGGAGAAGGCCGGCCAGCTCACGCAGTACTTCTACTTCAAGCTCCCGGCGAGCGCCCCGCCGCCGCAGCAGGGCTTCGACCCCGACGAGCAGCCCCGCATGGTCGAGTCGCGGCTCGCGGACGGCGCGGTCGGGTCGTTGCTCTTCGTCACCGACCCGTCCGAGATCAACCGGCTCCAACGGCTCGCGGTCGAGGGCAACCGCCTCGGCATCCCGGCGCTCGTCGGCTTCGACGTCATCCACGGCCTGCGCACGATCCTGCCGGTCCCGATCGCGATGGCCGCCTCCTGGGACCCCGCCACCGTCGAGGCCGGGCAGGCGGTCGCCGCCCGCGAGGCCCGCGCGGTCGGCATCCACTGGACCTTCGCGCCCATGGTCGACGTCGCGCGCGACCCGCGGTGGGGGCGCATCATCGAGGGTGCCGGCGAGGACCCGTACCTCGGTGCCGCCATGGCGGTCGCCCAGGTGCGCGGCTTCCAGGGCGAGGCGCTCGGCGCCCCCGAGCGCGTCATCGCCGGACCGAAGCACTTCGCCGGGTACGGCGCCTCCCTCGGCGGCCGGGACTACGACGAGGTGGACCTCTCCGACCACGAGCTGTGGAACGTCTACCTCCCGCCCTTCGCGGCCGCGGTGGAGGCCGGGGCCGGCAACGTCATGACGGCCTACATGGACCTCAACGGCATCCCCGCCAGCGGCAACCGGTGGCTCCTCACCGAGGTGCTGCGCGACACCTGGGGCTTCGAGGGGTTCGTGGTCAGCGACGCAAACGCCGTACGCAGCCTGGAGACGCACGGCTTCGCCGCCGACCTGACCGATGCCGGGGCCCGGGGTCTCGCCGCCGGCGTCGACCTCGAGATGGCGATCGACGACCCGGCCTACGCGCACCTGCCCGAGGCGCTCGCGGCCGGCGCGGTCGACGAGGCCACCCTCGACGCCGCTGTCCGGCGCATCCTGACCGCCAAGCTCACGCTGGGGCTCATGGACTCCCCGTACGTCGACGAGAACCGGGCCCGGGAGGTGCTTGCCGATCCCGCCCACCGGGAGGTGGCCCGCGTCGCAGCCGAGCGGTCAGCCGTGCTGCTGCGCAACGAGGGCGGCCTGCTGCCGCTCGACCCCGCCGCGCTGACGTCCGTCGCCGTGATCGGGCCGCTGGCCGACGCCCCGCGCGACACCCTCGGTCCCTGGGTCTTCGACTTCGACCTCGACGAGACCGTGACGGTCCTCGACGGCCTGCGGACCCGCCTCGGGGACGGAGTGCGCGTCGAGCACGCACCCGGCGTACCCGTGGTCCAGCGCGAGTTCGGCTCCATCTTCGACATGTTCGGAGGCAACACCCCGACCGACCCCGACGGCTTCGACGCCGAGGCCGGGCTGGCACGTGCGGTCGACCTGGCCCGCAGCAGCGACGTGGCCGTCGTCGTGGTGGGGGAGTGGCAGAACATGATCGGCGAGCAGGCCTCCCGGTCGACCCTCGAGCTGCCCGGGCGCCAGCTCGAGCTGCTGCAGGCCGTCGTGGCGACCGGCACCCCGGTCGTCGTGGTCGTCATGAACGGCCGCCCCCTCGACCTGCGCTGGCCCGACGCGAACGTGCCGGCGATCCTCGACGTCTGGTACCCCGGCACCCAGGGCGGGACCGCCGTCGCGAACCTGCTCCTCGGCGACGTCAGCCCGGCCGGGAGGCTGCCCTTCACCTGGCCGCGCACGGTCGGGCAGGTCCCGATGATCCTCGGCCACACGACCAGCCACGAGCCGGAGAACCAGGACAAGCGCTACTGGGACGAGCACAGCACGCCGCTCTACCCCTTCGGGCACGGTCTGTCCTACGCCTGCTTCACCTACGCCGACCCCGTCGCCGACCCCGTCAGGACGACCCCCGGCGGCACGACCACGATCTCGGTCACCGTGACCAACACCGGCGACCGCGCCGCCGACGAGGTGGTGCAGCTGTACCTCCACCAGCGCCACGGCACCGCGTCGCGACCGGTCCGCGAGCTCAAGGGATTCGAGCGCGTGTCGCTGGCGGCGGGGGAGTCACGCGAGGTGTCGTTCAGCGTCGGGCCGGCTGAGCGGCGCTACTGGAACGCCGCAGCCCACGACTGGGTCCTCGACGTCTCGACCTTCGACGTGCACGTCGGCGGATCGTCGACCGCCGCCGCGACCACGACGTTCGAGGTCAGCCGCGGTTGAGGTCGGGGTCGGGCTCGGCGACGACGACCGGCGGCGCGTGGCTCAGACCACGCGACTCGAGGTGGAGCTGCTCCATCTGCTGGTCGAGCCGGTCGGTGGCCTCGGCGATCGCGACCAGGTCGTCGCGCAGCCGCTGCGGGACGTCGGTGCGGTACTTGTAGTAGATCTTGTGCTCCAGGCTGGCCCAGAAGTCCATCGCCACCGTGCGGATCTGCACCTCCACGCGCACCGTCTCGGTGCGCTCGGACAAGTACACCGGCAGCTCGACGATGAGGTGCAGGCTCTTGTAGCCGCTGGACTTCGGCTCCGCGATGTAGTCCTTCACCGTCACCACGGTCAGGTCCGGCTGACGCTGCAGCATGCCGAGCACGTGGTAGGCGTCGGTGACGAAGCTGCAGACGATGCGGATGCCCGCGATGTCCCAGACCTTGCTGCGCACGTCGGCGAAGCTCGGCAGGCAGCCCAGCCGCTCGGCCTTCTCCGCCACGCTCTTGGGGTGCTTGAGCCGGTGGCTCACGTGCTCGATCGGACAGCCGGACGGGTCGGCGTGCGAGAGCTCCTCGCGCAGGATGTTGACCTTGGTCAGCATCTCCTCGAGGCCGAAGCGGTACATCAGCAGGAAGCCGTTGAGCTCGTCGCTGAGCTCGAAGAAGTCCGCCATCGTGAGCGACGCCGTCTCGGGCGACATGTCCGTCATCACCCGAGGTTAACCGGAGCACGGCAGCGGCCCTCGCTGTGCCGGGTGGGCCACTAGGGTCGAGCCATGCGCGAGGACATCACCTTTCCGTCGTACGGCGTCACCTGCCGGGGCTGGTTCTACCCCGCCGAGGGCACGGCCGGCACCCCGGGCCCCTGCGTGGTCATGGCGCACGGCCTGGCCGCGGTCAAGGAGATGCGCCTCGACGCGTACGCTGAGCGCTTCGCCGCGGCCGGCCTGAACGTCCTGGTCTTCGACTACCGCCACTTCGGCGACAGCGACGGCCGGCCGCGCCAGCTGCTCGACATCAAGAAGCAGCACCAGGACTGGGTCAACGCCGTCTCCCACGCGCGCTCGCGGCCCGAGGTCGACACCGCCCGGGTCGCGCTGTGGGGCTCCTCGCTGTCCGGCGGCCACGTCATGGCGGTGGCCCGCACGGTCGAGCCGGCCTGCGTGGTGGCCCAGGTGCCGCACGTGAGCGGGCCGATGTCGACCAAGGAGCTGGGCGCGCGCGGCGTGGCCCGCCTGGTGCCCCACGGCCTGCGCGACGTCGCACGCGCCCTGCGCGGCAAGGAGCCGCACTACATCCCCGCGGCCGGACGGCCCGGCGAGCTGGCCGTCATGACCGCTCCGGAGGCGATGGAGTACCTCGACCTCGCCCCCGACGGCTTCGACGACCGGGTCGCCGCCCGGTTCGCGCTGGCCATCGGGCTCTACTCACCTGGGCGTGCGCTGCGTCACCTGACGGTGCCGGTGCTGGTCCAGGTCGGTCTGCGTGACCGGACCACGCCTCCCCACCCGGCCGTCGCGGTCGCGACGAAGGCACCCACGGCACGGGTGAGCAGCTACGACGTCGGCCACTTCACGCCGTACACCGGCGAGATGTTCGAGACCTTCGTCGCCGAGCAGACCGCGTTCCTGCGCGAGCACCTGACCTGAGCGGTCTGCGGGCTCACTCCTGCCAGGGGTAGAACGGCGGCATGTCGGTGGTGCGTGCCGGTGTACACGGGTCGCGCTTCTCCAGGAACGACGCCACGCCCTCCTTGCCGTCGGCGACCGAGGTGTAGAACATCGCCAGCGAGTCGATGCGGTGGGCCTCGATCGGGTGGGGCTGGGCGGAGTTGCGGTACATCATCTGGCGCGCCAGCGCGGTGGCGACGGGCGAGCGGTTCGCGGTGAACTTCCGGGCCAGCGCGTACGCCGCCGGCAGCAGGTCGTCGGGCTCGTGGACCGAGCGCACCAGGCCCGACCTCGTGGGCGGCGTCCGCCGTCGAGGATGTCGGCGGAGTACGACGAGCTCAAGGGCCCGGCTGCATGCCGACGATGCGGGGCAGGAACCACGTCGAGCAGGCCTCGGGGACGATGCCGATCCTGGCCGAACACGAAGCCGATGCGGGCCTTCGTCGATGCCAGCCGGACGTCCATGGCCAGCGTCATCGTCGCGCCGATCCCGACCGCGGCGCCGTTGATCGCGGCGATGACCGGCTTGGTGCAGTCGTAGATCGCCAGCGTCACGCGCCCGCCGGTGTCGCGCACGCCGTCGACGATCTCGGGGTCGTCGAGCCGGTCGTGCAGGTCGTCCAGGGTCGGCTGCTGGGTCTCGTCGAGACCGAAGACGTTGCCGTCGCGCGAGAGGTCCATGCCGGCGCAGAAGGCGCGGCCGCGGCCGGTGACGACCACGGCCGCACGGCGTCGTCGCGGCTCGCGCGCTCGAAGGAACGCGTCGACCAGCTCGTCGGCCATCTGCGACGGTGAAGGAGTTGAGCTGGTCGGGTCGGTCGAGGCGTCAGCGTCGAGGATGCCGTCGTCGTCGACGTCGTAGTCGAGGGTCTCGTAGGTCATGGGTGCCTTCGGTCGGTCGGTCGGTGGTGGGGAGGCGGACGGTGGCGCGCCGGGTCACTGCGGCAGTCCGGTCGGGGTGCAGAGGTCCTTGCCGATGTCGTCGGTGCGGTCCTCGCGGATAGCTTGAACATCCGCGGCGCCCGCTCGGCGTCCCAGTTGACGGCCAGGTCGGCGATCGGCACGCCGCAGGTCAGGCCGTCCTTGCCGTTGACGCGGGTCATCGCGCAGCGCGAACTGACCGGCGGCGAACGGTCCGGTGCCCTCGCTGACCTCGACCGAGCTCGGCTCCGCCGAAGACGACGCGCCAGTAGCGGACCGGGTTGACCACGGTCTTCCACGACAGCACCTCGCTGCCGATGGCGGAGACGACCTCGCGCTGGTGCTGGGCGCGGTCGATGTCGCCGAGGGTCTGGCGTGCTGCGGGCGCGGGCGTAGCCGAGCGCGGTCTTGCCGTCGGCCTCCTGGCAGCCCTTGGGGATGTCGAGCTCGGCGTAGCTGGTCCTTCAGCGCCTGCTTCGGGCAGATCTCGATGCCGCCCACGGCGTCGACCAGGCTCGACGAAGCCGGTGAAGCCGATCTCGACGTAGTCGTCGATGCGGATGTCGGTGCTCTGCTCGATCGTGCGGGTCAGCAGCTTCGGGCCACCGAAGGCGAAGGCCGCGTTGATCTTGTTGGTGCCGCGGCCGGGGATCTCGACGATCGAGTCGCGCGGGATCGACATCAGCAGGTTGGGGCCGCTGCCGGTGTGCAGCAGCATGATCGTGTCGGTGCGCTGACCGGCCAGCCCCTTGCGGGCGTCGGAGCCCACGACGAGGTACGTCGTACCGGGCTGGTCGTCGGGCCGCGCGCCGGCCGGCTCGGCGTCGACCTCGGCGACCGACATCCAGGCGAACACGGGCACCACGACCAGGAAGACCAGCCAGGCCGCGAGGGCGAGGGCGATCCAGCGACCGGGGCGCTTGCGCCGGGTGCGTGCCCGCTTCGGGCTCGACTCCTGGCTGCGCCGACGCGCGCTCGGCGGCGCGGTGCCGGGGGTCGGGGCGATGGACGTGGGCGGTGCGTCGCCGCGGTCGCCGGACCGCGGGCGGGACGAGGCACCGGCAGTCGGCACGACCTGGGTCCGGTCGTCGGCGCCCGAGCGACCAGCGTCGCCTGCGCCGCCCCGGTGGCCGCGGGTGTCGATCACCTGGGTGGCGTCGGGGTCCGGGGCAGGTCCGCCCGAGCCGCCCGAGCCGCCTGAGTACAGCCAGTCGTAGGAGCTGCCCTGGTCGCCGTCACCGTTGTCGCCGCGCCGGTCGTCGCGCCCATCCGCCATGGCGGTGACGCTACCGTGCCTGCATCCCGCAGGAGACGACACCCGAGGGGGTGACGGCGGCGATGGACGAGATGGCCTTCCTGCGTCCGGTCAGCGAGGGTGAGCCGCGGGAGATCTCGGGGCCGCCCGCACGCAGGCGATCCGGGAGGGCCGAGGCGGGGTGCCCGGCGCGCCGTGACGGCTGCGGCGGGTGTGACTGGTGATACTGCACGGTACGCCGACTCCCACCCGCTTCCCCTGTGGAAAGGCCCGCTGCATGGCCCCCGTCACCTCCGGGTCGACCCGCACCCCCCGCCCCTCCTCCGGCTCCCGGCCCAGCGCGCCGGCGCGGCCGGACCGCGCCGTCCTCGCCGCCTACCGGGCGCGTGAGCTCGGCCGGGTCCGCTTCCGCCGGGCCCTCACGCTGCTGGTGATGACGCTGCTGCTGCCGGGCTCGGCGCAGCTGGTGATGGGACGTCGACAGGTCGGCAGGCTCGCGGTGCGGGTGTGGCTGGCCTGCCTCGGCGGCGGTCTGCTGCTCGCGGCGGTCGGCTGGCTGTGGCCCCAGGTGGTCTTCTCCCTGGCCGCGGACACCACGGTCCTCGCCGTGCTGCGGGCGGGACTCACGGTGCTGGCGATCGGCTGGACCCTGCTGCTCATCGACGCGTGGCGCCTGGGCGACCCGCTGCGGCTGCGGCAGAAGCAGCGCTTGGCCATGGTGGGTCTCAACGGCACGGTGGTCTTCGCCGTGGCCGGGTCCCTGCTCTTCGCCTCCCACCTCGTCGCCGTCCAGCGCGACTTCATCACCACGATGTTCGGCGACGGGGCCGCGACCTCCGCCCAGCACGGCCGCTACAACGTGCTGCTCATCGGCGGCGACGCCGGTGACGGCCGCTGGGGCCTGCGGACCGACAGCATGACGGTGGCCAGCATCGACGAGGAGACCGGTCGCACGATCCTCTTCGGCCTGCCGCGCAACATGACGAACTTCCCCTTCCCCGAGGGCAGCAAGCTGGCGAAGGCCTTCCCCGACGGCTACGACTGCGAGACCTGCACGCTCAACAGCCTCGCCACCTGGGCCGCGGACCACCGCGACGTCTTCGCGGGCTCGCGGACCCCGGGCATCGACGCCACCATCGAGGGCATCGAGGGCATCACCGGGCTGAAGATCAACTACTACACGCTGGTGAACATGGAGGGCTTCAAGAGCCTGGTCACCGCGATGGGCGGCCTCACCCTCAACGTCCGTGACCGCATCCCGATCGGGGTGCCCGTCGTCGACTACATCGAGCCCGGCGTGCGCCGGCTCAACGGCTTCCAGACCCTGTGGTTCGCCCGCTCGCGGGAGTCGGCCGACGACTACTCACGCATGGCCCGCCAGAAGTGCGTCATGAGCGCCATGCTGCAGCAGCTCAGTCCTCAGACCGTGCTGACCAAGTTCGAGGCCCTCGCCGACGCCAGCACCCACCTCATCGAGACCGACCTCCCGGCCTCCGAGGTCGGGGAGTTCACCCAGCTCGCGCTCAAGGCGAAGGCGCAGAAGGTCGGCACCGTCTCCTTCGTGCCCCCGGCCGTCAACACCTCCGACCCCGACATCGACAAGATCCGCACGATGATCGACGACGCGATCACGAGGTCGGCGAAGCCGGCCGGCTCCGGCTCCGGCACGGGCGCGAAGAAGGGCCCCGGTTTCAACCGGTCCTCCTCCGGCGCCAGCACCGGCGGCTCGATCGGCAGCCTGTCCTCGGGGTACGCCGCCAACCAGTCGGCCGACCTGTCCAAGGTCTGCTGAGCCGTTCGTTCCCGCGGCCGTCTAGGGTCGCTGCGTGCCTCCCCCTGTTCCGCGTGTCGTCGCCGTCGTCGTGACCTGGAACCGCTCCGCCCTGCTGGAGCGGATCGCGCGGGCGGTCGACGCCCAGACGCGCGTCGCCCGACCTGCTCGTGGTCGTCGACAACGCCTCGACCGACGACACCGCTGAGGTCTGTGCCCGGCTTGTCGACGAGCTCCCGCTGCCGATCGAGGTGCTGCGGCTGCCCACCAACACCGGGGGAGCGGGCGGCTTCCACGCGGGCATGGCGCACGCCTGCGAGCGCGACGCCGACCTGCTCTGGCTCATGGACGACGACGGCACCCCGCCACCGACCTGTCTGGCCGACCTTCTGCCCCACACCGAGCGCTACGACTTCCTCGGCCCGGCCGTGGTGGCCGAGGACGCCCCGGACCGGCTCTGCTTCCCGATCCGGGTCCCCGGGACGGCCCGGGTCGTGCACGACCTCGCCGACGTGACGCGCGCGGCGCGGGGCGGGCTGCTCGAGGACGTGGTCATCCCGTTCAACGGGGTCCTCCTCACCCGCGACCTGGTCGACCGGATCGGCCTGCCCCGCGAGGAGTTCTTCATCTGGGGCGACGACGTGGAGTACCTCTGGCGCGCCCGGGCGGCCGGGGCCCGGGTCGCGACGGTCGTCGGCAGCCGCTTCACCCACCCGGCCACCGACGACCTCGGCACGCCCATGGCGTTCGGGCGCACGACGTACAACCACTCGCCCTCGGACCTCAAGCACTACTGCATGGTGCGCAACAACGTGACCAACCTGCGCACCTACGTCAACCTGTTGGGGGTGCTGGCCTTCCTGCTCAAGACGGTGTGGTTCTACCTGCTCACCCGTCCCGACACCGCGCGGTTGCGGCTCAGCGCGCAAGCGCTCGGCGCCGCCGTGCGTCGCGACTTCACCGGCCACCAGAGGTTCCTGCGATGAGCGCGCCCGAACCGGGGCCGGAGTCGGTGGCGGTCGTCGTGGTGACCTACAACCGGGCCGACCTGCTGCGCGCGCTGCTGGCCGGGCTGGCCGCCCAGGACCGGGCCCCCGACGCGGTCTACGTGGTCGACAACGCCAGCAGCGACCACACCGCCGTGGTGCTCGCCGACGCCGCCCGCGACGGCCTGGCGCTGGTGACGATCCGCAGCGAGGAGAACCTCGGCGGGGCCGGCGGCTTCCACCTCGGGGTGCGCACGGCGTACGACGCCGGGCACGACCGGATCTGGCTCATGGACGACGACGTCGTGCCGGCCCCGGCCTGCCTGCGGGTGATGGCGGCGCACCCCGGCCCGGCGCTGATGGCGGTCCGTGAGGACCGCTCGGGCCGGATCTGCGAGAAGGCCGCCACCCGCTTCGACCTCGTCCACCCCTGGGTGGTGCGGCCCAAGCGGGAGATGGTCGAGGACCGCTACCCGGAGCGGCGGCTGATGCCGGAGTCGGTGCCGCTGGAGAACGTCGCCTTCGAGGGCTTCATGGTGCACCGCCGGGTGGTGGACGCGGTCGGCCTGCCGGACCCGGGGTTCTTCATCTTCTACGACGACGTCGACTACGCCGTCCGGGTCCGGCGCGCGGGCTTCGAGATCCTCGCCCTGCGCGACGCGGTGCTGGTCCGTCAGCTCGACTTCGACCAGCAGCACGACATGAAGTCCTGGAAGGGCTTCTACATGTACCGCAACCTCTTCGTCGTCCACCTCCGCTACGGCCGCAACCCGCTGGTCCGGCTCAAGCCCTGGCTGATCACCCTCGTGGTGCTGCTGCTGGCCCCCCTCCGCGGGGGACGCGCGGAGGCGGGCAACGTCGTGAAGGCGCTGCGCGACGCGCCGCGCCTGGCTCGGACCACCCCGCCCCACGGATAGACTCCCGGACGGCTCCCCACGCACGCACGGGCGCCGTACCCCCTCGATGTCCACCTGCTGGGAGCCTGTCGTGAACTATGACCTCGTCGTCGTCGGATCCGGTTTCTTCGGGCTCACCGTCGCCGAACGCTGCGCCAACGAGCTCGGGCTGAAGGTGCTGATCCTCGAGCGTCGCCACCACATCGGGGGCAACGCCTACAGCGAGATCGACGAGGAGACCGGCATCGAGGTGCACAAGTACGGCACGCACCTGTTCCACACCTCGAACAAGCGGGTCTGGGAGTACGTCAACCGCTTCACGTCGTTCACGAACTACCAGCACCGGGTCTTCGCGAAGTACCAGGGGCAGGTCTACTCGTTCCCGATGAACCTGGGCCTCATCAACCAGTTCTTCGGCACGAGCCACTCGCCCGACGAGGCGCGCGCGCTGATCGCCGAGCAGGCCTCCGAGATCGACACCGCCGACGCCAAGAACCTCGAGGAGAAGGCGATCAGCCTCATCGGCCGCCCGCTCTACGAGGCGTTCGTCAAGGGCTACACCGCCAAGCAGTGGCAGACCGACCCCAAGGAGCTGAGCGCGGACATCATCACGCGCCTCCCGGTCCGCTACACCTTCGACAACCGCTACTTCAACGACGACTTCGAGGGTCTGCCCGTCGACGGCTACACCGCCTGGCTGGAGCGGATGGCCGACCACCCGAACATCGAGGTCCGGCTGGACACCGACTTCTTCGACGTCGCCGACGAGTTCAAGGGCCGGGTCCCGATCGTCTACACCGGCCCGGTCGACGAGTACTTCGACAACTCCGAGGGGCGGCTGTCCTGGCGCACCATCGACCTGGAGGCCGAGACCGTCGAGGTCGACGACTACCAGGGCACCGGGGTGGTCAACGCCAACGACCAGGACGTGCCGTGGACGCGGGTGCTGGAGTTCAAGCACCTGCACCCCGAGCGCACCTACCTGCCGGGCAAGTCGATCGTGGTCCACGAGTACTCCCGCTTCGCCGAGGAGGGCGACGAGCCGTACTACCCGGTGAACACGGCCGCCGACCGCGAGAAGCTGCTGAAGTACCGCGATCTGGCCAAGAAGGAGCCGATGGTGCTCTTCGGCGGTCGCCTCGGCACCTACAAGTACCTCGACATGCACATGGCCATCGGAGCCGGGTTGTCGATGTTCGACAACAAGCTGCGTCCGCACTTCGAGAGCGGCGACGCGCTCACCAGCGGTGGGGTCGACGAGGGCTGAGCCCTTTCCCGGCCCTTCCCCGACGCTCCGCGCGCCGCTCCGAACCTCCGCCAGGTCGCAGTGTCGGCGCCGTTCGTGTCTAGACTCGTGCGACAGATGTGAAAGCAGAGACACGAGACTGCTGGAGTGACGCGTGTGAAGAAGCTGACCTGGGTGCTCGGTGTGGTGCTGGCGGTGGCCCTGACGGTGGGCCTGACCTCGGGACCCGCCTCGGCGTACCGGCCGGAGAGCCGCGCCACCTTCAACGTGCCGAAGCCGTGGGGTCGCACGGTCGGCAACTACACCATCGTGCGGTCCATCGAGAAGGCCATCGACAACACCCGGCCGACCAAGCGCCACCCGCGCCCGCGCATCCACATCTCCACCTACCTCATGGACCGCAGCATCAGCACCGCCAAGCTGATCGCCGCCTGCCGCCGCGGGGTCTCGGTGCGCGTGATCATGGACGAGGAGATCGCCAGCCGGCCCTCGCGCCGGCTCATGCACGTCCTCAACGCCGACAACGTCCGCGACCGCAACGGCGACGGCAAGGCCGACACCAAGCCCCGGCGCGGTCCCTGTGACACGAAGCTGACGAAGAAGAAGGACAAGAAGAAGGACAAGAAGAAGGACAAGAAGCGCCACGGAAAGAACAGCAAGAAGGGCGACAAGAAGGGCGACAAGAAGGGCGACAAGAAGAAGGCCGGCACGAAGAAGGGCGGCAAGGACAAGCGGAGCGGCAAGCGCAAGCGCAAGCCCGGCCCGGGTCGTCCCTCGGTGAAGTGGGGTGCCGACCTCAGCTACGCCAAGAAGTGCGAGGGCTCCTGCCGCGGCGTCGGCGGCAACATGCACAGCAAGTTCTTCCTGTTCTCCCGCACCGGCAAGGCCCAGCAGGTCGTCATGGTCAGCTCCTCCAACCTGAACCGGGGCGGGGCTCTGCTCGGCTGGAACGACATGTACACGATCGTGGGCCGCAAGAAGTCCTACGAGGAGTACGTGCGGATCCACCGCCGCATGACCGACGACGTGCGGGCCGGGGTCAAGAAGGTCCAGTTCAAGGACGGGCCCTACCTCAGCCGCTTCTTCCCCATGCGCGACGCCAACAAGAAGAACGACCCCACCATGGTCGACCTGCGCAAGGTGGACTGCCGCGTCGGCAAGAAGCGCACCGCGCTGCACGTGTCGATGTTCTTCTGGAAGGGCGTGCGCGGCAACTACCTCGCCAGCAAGCTGCTCGACCTCGCCCGCGAGGGGTGCCGCGTGTCCGTCATCTACGGCGCCCCCTCCCTGCAGATCGCCGAGCGGCTGCGCAACGCCGCCCGCGCGCGGCTGATCAACCTCTACGACAGCCGCTGGGACATGAACGGCGACGGGGTCAACGAGGTCCGGGTGCACTCGAAGTACATCTTGATACGTGGGAAGTACGGCACGCAGAAGAAGACCGTGCGCGTGCTCACCGGCTCGCAGAACTGGGTCCAGGGATCGCTCAGCCGGGGCGACGAGACGACCCTGAACATCGCCCGCGTCGCGGCGTACCGGCAGTACATCGCGCACTGGAACCGCGTGAGGGCGCACTCCCGGCGGCTGCCCTACAACTGGTGAGTCCTGGGCCCACGACACGCGAGGCGTCGCAGGGAGGCGTCGGTGGCGCCGGGGGAGAAGGTCAGCTCTGGTCGGGCTGGACGAGGGCGTCGGTGATGACGACCGGGTGGTCGGTGGCGCGCGAGATCAGGCCGCCGCGGGTGCGGGTGTGGTTCTCGAAGCTGACGTCGAGGGTGCCGAAGATCCAGTCGATGCCGAGGTCGGCCGGAGGGCGGCAGGGGCCGCCGACGCTGCCGCCGGCCGAGGCGCGCAACCTGCCGGCGCCGGTCACGCGGCAGAAAGCCTCGGCGCGCTCGTTGAAGTCACCCATGAGCAGCACCGGGTCGCCGGTGGCGGCCTTGAGGCGATGGGCGAGGTTGACCTGCATGGACGTGCCCATGTCCCGGAACCGCTCGTTCTGGCCGCGCTTGGCGTTGCTGGTCGGGTTGTGGATGTTGATGAACCACACGCGCTGCCCGGTCTCGCGGTGCTCGAGCTGCACGTAGGGCATCGGCACGCGGTTGCCGCGGAAGTAGGGGCTGGCCAGCGTGCGTGCGGTGACGACGTCCCAGACGTCGGTGCGCCACGCGATGGAGTTGCGGACACCCTTCTTGCCCAGCGCCATCCCGGGGTAGGTGTCCCACTGGCCGCCGCCCCGACGCAGGAAGGTGTAGTTCTGGACCGGCTCGAACTCCTGCAGCCCGACGACGTCAGCCTGGTAGCTGCGCAGGATCTGCAGCGCCATGCCGGTGCGAGTCACGCCGGAGGCGTAGCCGGGCTTGTTGCCGCCGCCGACCGTGTGAGAGTTGCCGAGGACGTTGAAGCTCATGACCCGGAAGGCGGTCGGCACGATCGCCTCCGACAGGCTCTCCTCGACCGCGCTGGCCAGGTCCTTCTGCGACTCGTCCGTGCGCTGGGAGGTGCCGTCGGCGTCGCCGGAGCCGGACGGGGCCGGGGCGGGGCGCTTGCCGCGGCTCTTCGGACGCTCCTCGGCCTCCTGGGGCGGGGAGGTCTCGCTCGCCTCGGGCGACGAGGCGGTCGTGGTCGCGTCGTCCTCGGGGATCGCCGACGTGGAGGGGGTCGCCGGGGCCGCGCTCTGCTCGGCGTCGTCACCGCCGACGACGCCCGTCGCGCGGGCGGTGACCAGGCCCAGCAGCACGAGCGCGAGCAGGATGCCGAGCAGGGCCTGCCGCGGGATCGCGGAGGTCTCGGACGCGTGCTTACCCACGGTGAGGGGACCCTTCCTTGTAGCGCGGCGCCGACGGCATCTGACAACGAGCTCGACGGGACAGGTCGAGTTTATCCGACCGGGAAGGTCAACGAGGCGAGGAGAGAACAGTCACGCAGAAGGGACGCGTCGTCACGAAGCGGACTCGCGTGACTGGGTTATCCTTCCGTGGTCGTTGGGGCGTGTGGAACGTCGTGCGCCCCTCCCCACCTGTCTCCCGTAGGGGGAAGCTGTGCGCAAGTTCCTGACCATCCTCATCGTCGCTCTGCTCGCCGGGTCGCTGACCCCAGGCGTCGCGCAGGCGGCGTACACGCCTGCCGGTGGCGGGACCTTCAACGTGCCGCGGCCGTGGGGCAGCGACGCCGAGCGCTACCGCATCGTGCGCCACGTCGAGACCGCCATGAAGAACACCCAGGGTCCGACCGCGGCGTTCCCGAACCCGACGATCCACATCTCGACCTACCTGCTCGACCGCTCGCAGAGCGTCGATGCGATGATCGCGGCCTGCCGCCGGGGCGTCTCGGTGCGGGTCATCCTCGACGAGGACATCGTCAACCGGAACTCCAAGCGCCTCATCAAGGTCCTCAACGCCGACAACGTGCAGCGCCGCGACGACGGCACCTTCACCCGCCCCAAGGCCGGCCCGTGCAACTCGCGCCTCGCGGGGGCACCCCGCAGCGCCGCGGTCGATGACGAGCCGCTGACCGACGCGCAGGCGCGCGCCAGCGCGGCGGCACCCACGGACACCTCGGCGACCTGGGGAGAGGACCGCAGCTACGTGAAGCGCTGCGACGGCTCCTGCCGCGGCGCGGGCGGCAACATGCACAGCAAGTTCTACCTGTTCTCCCGCACCGGTGAGGCCCAGGACGTCGTCATGGTCAGCTCGTCGAACCTGAACCGCGGCGGCGCGCTGCTGGGCTGGAACGACCTCTACACCATGAACGACCGCCCCGAGAGCTACCGCAAGTACGTCGACATCCACCGCGAGATGACCGAGGACAGCCGGGCCGGTGACGGCAAGGTCGAGGTCCAGGACGGCCCCTTCACGAGCCGCTTCTTCCCGATGCGCCGAGCCAGCAAGTCCAACGACCCGACGCTCGCGGACCTCAACAAGATCGGCTGCCGCAGCGCCTTCGGCCGCACCCAGGTCAACGTGTCGATGTTCTACTGGAAGGGCTCGCGCGGCGACTACCTCGCCGACAAGCTGCTCAGCCTCGCCCGCGCGGGCTGCGACGTGAGCATCGTGTACGGCGCCCCGTCGGTCGCCATCGCCGAGCGCCTGCGCCAGGCTGCCGGTCGCAACCTGATCAATCTCTTCGACAGCCGTTGGGACTTCAACAACGACGGCTACAACGAGATCCGCACCCACGCGAAGTACGTGCTGGTCAAGGGCGACTTCGGTGGCGACAACGCCCACCACATCGTCATGACGGGCTCCCAGAACTGGGTGTCCGGCTCGCTGTCGCGTGGTGACGAGGTCACGCTCAACATCGAGCTGCAGTCGGCGTGGTCGGACTACATGCGCGACTGGACCGCGATCCGCAACCACTCGCGTCGCCTGCCGTACAACCGCTGACGGAGACCGGGTGAGCCAACCTGTCGCTCCCGCGCCGCGGGTGGTGCTGCACGTCGGCGCCCCCAAGAGCGGTACGACGTACCTCCAGCGGGTGCTGTGGCGCAACCGTGACGAGCTGGCCGGGGCCGGTCTGACCTGCCCCGGCACCCAGCAGCGGGCGATGTTCGAGGCCGCCGTCGAGGTGCGCGGCGTGGCGGAGCGCTGGGGCATGGACCCTGACGCCATCGCGGGCACCTGGGCCCGGCTGTGCGCGGAGGCGCGCGCCCACCCCGGCACCACCGTGATGAGCCACGAGGTGCTCTCGGCCGCCTCGGCGGAGCAGGCCGCGACGGCGATGGCCGAGCTCGAGGGTCTCGAGGTCCACGTCGTCTACACCGCACGCGAGATCTCGCGGCAGCTGGTCTCGGAGTGGCAGGAGAACGTCAAGAACGGCAGCGGGCAGAGCTTCGAGCGCTTCAGCCGGCTGGTGATGAAGGACGCGAGCCGCTCCGAGCACCTGTTCTGGCGCTACCAGAACGTGCTGGGCGTCTTCGACCGCTGGGGGGCCGGGTTGCCGCCGGAACGGCTCCACGTCGTGGTGGCCCCCGTCGGGGGCGGCGACGTGACGGTGCTGTGGCGCCGGTTCGCCGAGTCCTGCGGGCTCGAGGCCGACGTGGTCGCGAACCCGGTGGTCTCCGGGTCGGCGAACCAGACCCTCGGCATGACGCAGGTCAGGCTGCTCCGCCGGGTCGTGAAGAGCCTCGACGGGCGTCTGCAGCAACCGGACTACGCCCGGGTGGTCAAGCGGCTCTTCGCCCAGCGGGTCCTGGCCGGCCAGTCCTCCGACCGTCCCACCTGTCCGCCGGCCCTCTACGACCCCCTGACCGAGCTGTCCCGCAGCTGGATCGACGGGGTGCGCGAGCGTGGCTACCCAGTCCACGGCGACCTCGAGGAGCTGCTGCCCGTCGCGCCGCCGGCTGACGCCCTGGCCCCGGACGCCGTACCGGCGGAGGAGGAGCTCGCGGTGGGCGCCGACGCGATCGCCGAGCTGCTGCTCGAGGTCTCCCGCCGACCCCCACCGCGGAAGAAGGCGGACCGGGCCGGGGGGCCGGCACCCGCGGGGCCGCCACCGGCACCGAGCGCCGCGCCGCCGGCCGGACGGGCACGACGCCTGGCCCGTCGTGCGGCCGCGCGCGTACGGCGCCTCGTCCGCCGCCCCTGAACCAGCCCGCCCACGGAGGGCGGGACGCACCGGCCCGGCCGTGGGGGGAGCGCGTCGCGCACCGTTAGGGTGATCCGGTGCTCCGATCCCGCCGCGCCCGTCGCTCCTCGATCTTCCTCCACGTCGGCAGCCCCAAGACCGGGACGACCTTCCTGCAGAACGTGCTGTGGAAGCAGCGGAGCCTCGCGCTCGAGCAGGGGCTCCTGCTGCCGCAGGAGCGTTTCCACGACCACTACCTGGCGTCGCTCGACGTGCGCGGCGTGGCCGGTCGTCAGCACCACCCGGCCCGTGCGGTCGGCATGTGGGACCGCGTGGTGGAGGAGGTCGCAGCCACGAAGCGCGACGTCCTGGTCTCGCACGAGCTCTTCGCCGCCGCCTCCGTCGACCAGGCGCGACGCGCCGTGGAGTCGCTGGCCGACGCGGGCGAGGTCCACGTCGTGCTCACGGTGCGCGACCTGGTCCGCCAGATCACCGCGGAGTGGCAGGAGCACGTCAAGCACCGCTCGTCGGTGACGCTGGAGGAGTTCGTCGCCTCGCTGCGCGCCGACACCACGCGGTCGTCGTGGTTCTGGCAGGTCCAGGACTTCGCCTCGGTCGTCGAGCGGTGGCGTGCAGACCTGCCCGCCGACCGGGTGCACGTCGTGACGGTTCCCCCCGCCGGCTCGCCCCCGGGCCTGTTGTGGGAGCGCTTCGCGGGTCTGCTCGGGCTGGACCCGGGCTCCTTCGACACCGAGTCCTCGCGGTCCAACACCTCGCTCGGCGCCGAGCAGGCCGAGCTGCTGCGCCGGGTGAACGCCGGGCTGGGCACGCGCCTGCCGCTGCCGGGGCCCTATCCCGCGGTCGCCAAGGAGCTGCTGGCCCACCGGCTGCTGGCCGCGCGGAGCGGAGGGCCTCTGCGACTCACCCCGGAGGACATGGCGTTCGCCGTCGAGGAGTCCGCCGCCCAGGCGGCGCGGCTGGAGGCCGCCGGCGTCCAGGTCGTCGGTGACCTCGCCGAGATCGTGCCCGACGCCGCCGTCGTCGGTGCCGCCGGGTCGCCCGACGCTTACGACGCCCCCGACGAGGGCCGGCTGCTCGAGGAGGGCGTGGCCGCCATCCAGGGCCTCCTCGTGGCTCTGGCCGACAAGCGGGGTCAGCGTCGCTACGAGCAGATGAGCTCCGAGCTGCGGGAGGCTCCGGTGCGCTTCGTCGCCCGCAGCTACGTCCGGCGGCACCCGCGCCTGGCGCGCGGGATCCGGGCGGTACGCCGCCGCTAGGTGCCTCTGGGCGCTCCCCTGGGCGAGGTCCGAGCGCGTCCGACCGGCTCCGCGACGTGACGCGCGGGCACGATCGGGTTAGCCTGCCCGGGCGGACGTGAACCACACGCATCACTCCAGCCCCATGAGCACCGTCCGCGTGAGGTGCCCCGATGAGGTCCGACACCCCCCGCCGTTGGGCGCTGCCCGTGGTCCTGGCCGTCGCCACGGCAGCCGCTGCCGCCCTCGTGCTGCCCCCGCTGGCCCCGCGTGGCGACGGCGACCGGCCCGAGGCCGTGCTCGCCGGCGCCCCCCACGCCGAGGTGCCCCTGCGGGTGGCCACCTTCAACACAGCCGCGACGCTGGGCACCCGCGCTGCCGCCGAGGACGTCGTCGGTGTGATCCGCAAGGGTCGGCCCCACGTGCTGGCGCTGCAGGAGATGGGCAACCCGGACCGCCGCAGGCTCGTACGCCGAGCCCTGGTCGACTGCAAGGGCTGTCCCTTCCGGGCCTACGTGCCGGGCAGTGCCGTCCCGGCCAGCACGCCGATCCTGTGGCGGGCCCGGCGGCTGGCCCTGGTCCGCGGCTTCAGCCGCCAGGTCACCCAGGCCACCCGGGTCGGGGCCCGTGGGGCGGGACCGGCGGTGATCCGGGCCAAGTACGTCAACGGCGTGCACCTGCGGGACCGGCTGACCGGGCGCCACGTCTACGTGCTCAACAACCACACCGTGCCGACCGTCCAGACCGGCGACGGCAGCCCCAACACGCGTCTCCCGGCACGCCTCGACATCTACCGCAAGCACATGCAGGGCCTGCAGCAGATCGTGTCCGGCCTCCGCCGGACGGGTGCTGCCGTCCTGGTCGTGGGTGACCTGAACGTCAACTACCGCTCCGACCGGGTGTCCCAGCCGCGGCTGTTCCCCTACGCGCGCCTGCGGGAGGTCGGGATGCGCGCGAGCTTCGAGGCGACGGGGCTGCCGCGTCGCGGGACCCACGTCCTGCGCCGCAGTGGCAACTCCGTGCGGCTGATCGACTACGTCTACGTCATGCGCCGGCGCGGGTCGGCGCCGCTGGACAACCGCATCATGGGCGGTTTCCGCTCCGACCACCGACCCCTCGTCGTCACTCTGCTGATGAAGGCCCGCGACTGACCGTGTCGGTGGCACCGGCGTTGCTAGGGTGTCCCAATGCCCGACGCCCGGCCCGCTCGAGCCGACACCGAGACGATCTACCTGGTCTCCACCAGCGGATTCCCCAACTACGGCGACGAGGCCAGCACCGCCGGGTGGCTGCGGTTCCTGGCGACCGCCCGGCCCGAGGCCGACGTGTGGCTGGACTGCAACGACCCGGGCCTGAGCTCCGTGCTCTTCGAGGGGTTGCACCCTCGTCTGCGCGTCACCGACATGGTCTGGCGCCTGGCGCGCGAGACCGTGGAGATGACCCCCGAGGAGGGCGACCGTCACGTCGACGTCCGCCTGCGTGACCTGGGCAGCCCCCGGTTCGACCTCGGGCTGCTCGCCCTGCGCGAGGCCACGACGTACCACCTGGTCGGAGGTGGCTACGTCAACGACCTGTGGCCCCACCACGTCCAGCTGCTCCGCGCGGGTCTCCGGCTCAAGGAGCTGAGCGGGACCCGCCTCGTGGCCACGGGTATCGGGCTCACCCCGCTGACCCGGTCGGAGGAGCTGAAGGAGATCTTCGCCGCGTTCGACCACGCCACGGCGCGCGACGCCCCCAGCGCCGAGGCCGCCGGCATCGCGCTCAGCGCCGACGACTCGCTCCTCGGCCTCGACCGGGTGACCGGCTTCAAGCGTGGCGGTCACACCGGGGGAGGGGCGCGCGGAGACGTGTGGGTCTGCCTGCAGAGCGACCGCATCACCGGCGAGGACCTCGAGACCGCGATCGCGGCGGTGCGCGAGCTGCTCGCCGGACCGCGCTTCGCGGGCCGCACGGTGCGCTACCTCGAGGCGATCCCGGGCGTGGACCGGATCGCCTTCGACCGGCTCGCCGACCTGATCGACGAGGCGAACTTCGTCCCGTTCGTCGACCTGTGGCGCAACGGGTTCCCGGGCGGGCAGGACCAGACCTGGGTGACCTCGCGCTTCCACCTGCACCTGCTGGCCGCGGCCACAGGGGCGGAGGGTGTCGTGGTGGAGCCCGACGAGCAGTACTACCGGCCGCTGCACGCCTCGCTGCTGGAGGCCGGCACCGGGTGGGCGGTGTCGCCGGCGAGCAGCCCGAGCCTGCCCGAGCCCTCGGTCTCGGCACGGTTCCGCGGCGTCGCCGCTGCCGCGCACGAGGCCAAGCGGGCCGAGGCCGGCGCGATCTACTCCTGAGGCGCAGCGGCACCGCGGCCGGTCGCACCCCGCTTCGGGGGTGCCGGCTGCCACGTCGCGACGATGCGGCACACGTGCGGGTCCTCGGTCTCGCGCACGGCCAGACCCGTGCCCTGCTCCTTGTGCAGCACCCGGCCGCCCGCGGCCTCGATCTGCCGCACCACGGTGCGCGGCCGCAGGTAGCGGCGGTTGTGGTCGCCGAACAGCTTGGGCCGGCGGCGGTCCTCCGGGGTGCGGAACTCGAGGAAGAGCAGGCCACCGCGGCGCAACGACATCGAGGCGAGCCGGATCACGTTGACGCGGCCCCAGAAGTCCAGGGCGTGCAGGGTGAAGCGGGCGTAGACGTCCGGGGTCTCCTCCATGCGGCTGACCTCGGCGCCGAACGCGAGCACCGCCCGGGTGTCGTAGAGGTTGAGGATCCGGAACGAGGCGTCGAGCCCCTCGCGCTTGGAGTAGTTCGTGGCACGCAGCACCGGGGAGAAGCCGTAGTCGATCCCGGTCACCGTGCGCGTCCGGCCGTCCTGGCCCGCGCCGGAGGCGAAGTAGTGCGCGTCGCGACCGGTGCCGCACCCGACGTCGATCAGCGGCCGGTCCGTCGGATAGGTCGCCGCCACCCACTCCGCAAAGGGTGACGGGGTGCGCAGCAGGCGCTGGGGGAAGCTGTTGTAGAACACGTCCCAGTGCTTGCGATGGGTCTTCAGGCCGCCGAACCAGCCGCCCAGCCGCCGCGAGAGCCAGGCCGGGGTCTCGTACTTGAACGACGGGTCCGGGACCCGCCAGCTCTCGCCGTACGTCGCCGCCAGCAGCTCCTCTGACCGGGCCGGCGCCGGCAGCATGCGGCCCATCAGCTCGACCTGGCGCAGCGGCAGGATGGTCTCGACCGGGAGCCGGAACCCGGTGTCGGAGGGCATGTAGAGCACGCCCTCGACCCAGTGGGCGGTGAAGACGTCGACGTACCGGGTGCTGCCGTCCTGCATGAGCAGGCGGACGTTGAGGCGGACGCCGGACCCGCGTCGCACCGTCCAGCCCGCCTCGCGCAGCGCGCGCTCGACCCGGAAGCCCTCGCGCACCACGTCGACGGGGAAGGGCTCCTGGCTGACGTAGGCGAGGTCCACGTCGTTGTCGTGGCCGATCAGTCTGCCGTTGCGGACCGCCCCGAGCAGGGTGCCGTAGCTGATGAAGGCCGGGACGCCCGCCGCGGTCTGCAGGTCCTCGACCAGGCGCACGACGGCGTCCATCAGCTCGTCGATGTCGGAACCCGCCTCGGCGCTCAGGGGGCGGATCAGCCGCCCCCACTTGTCGAGCGTGAGGGGCTGGCCCTTCTTGTCGGTGACACTGACCTCGCGGTCGACCTCGCCGGCGAACACGTGGTGGGCGGAGGCGACCTCGTCGCCGGTGACGTGCGAGCGCACGAGCACGTCGGCGTGACCGCGCAGCACCCGTCGTAGTGCCTTCGGCCAGGGCGCGCACAGCCGGCCGTCACGGCGCTCCATGTCGCGAGAGGGTTGCAGCGACCAGGCGTGCAGTCCGTTGAGCACGACGTCGTACGTCGCTTCCGGGTCCAGCTCGCCGTCGACGCCCAGCGTCTCGTCGTCGACGACGAGAGCGGCGCTCATCGACGACCCCGACCCGCGAGCCGGCGGCGTGCCCGCGACACGGCGTGGACCGCCCGTCGCGGGACCGACCGCGCCCGGCCTCGACGCTGACGCCTCTGCTGGGCCAGCGTGAGGCGGCGGACGTCGCGGATCATGCGCTCCAGGGCGACCGCGGCCACCTCCACCAGCTCGGCGTCGCTGACCTCCGAGGGGCGAGCCAGGTCCGGCTCGTCCGCAGGATGCAGGTCGTCGAGGTCGCCGGCCAGGGGGTAACCGCCCTCCCGGACGGCCGCCACCGCCGCCACCGAGGCCTCGGCCAGGGCGGCGCGGTGATCCTCGCGCAGCCCGAGGCGCGGGCCCCGCTGCGGCACGAGCACGTCGTGGGCGAAGTAGCCGCGAACCCAGCGGTGACGCTCCGGACCCTTGCGGAGCGGCCCGGTGAGGTGCGGCTTGACCCGCTGCAGGAGTGCCGCCTGCGGGGCGCCCAGGGACTCGTTGGGGTGCGCGGTCTCCATGTCGAAGCCGGTGGTGTCGAGCCCGAGGACCTGGGTCCACCGGTCCCAGAGCAGGTTGCGCGGCGCGCCGGGCGGCGGCACCGTGATGACGTGCAAGCGGTGCGCCGGCACCGCCTGGCTCCACGCGGCGAGCACCGCGGGGACCTCCTGGGAGCTCCAGCCCCACGCGCCCCGCACCCGGCGGTCCAGCACCTCGGTCATGTAGTCGTCGACGCTGAGCTCGGAGTTCATCTTCAACGCCTCCTGCCACACCGCCGGGAACTGGCGGACGTAGTCGCGCAGGACCACGACGACGTGCACCTCACCCTCGAGCGAGGCGACCAGGTCCTTCGCCTGCGCGCCCGTGGTCATGCTGAGGAACTCGTGGCTGAGCAGGCCGTCGCCGGACCACGAGTTCAGCTCCTCGCGCAGGCGGTCCCAGGTGTCGGCGTGCGGGCCGAGCGCCTCCCGGGAGGTGCCGCGGATGGCCTGGCTGGCGTGGTAGTGGTCCATGCGCTTGGAGCCGGGGTAGAGGAAGCCGCGCGAACGCAGGAGCTTCCGGTTCTGCCACATGGTGGTCTGCAGGAAGGTCGACCCCGCCTTGGGCAGACCGACGTGGACGAAGACCCGCCGAGCCATTGCATCCCCTTCACTGGTTTTCCTGTCGCGCGCCGCCACAGGACTGGTGCCGCTCAGAGCGCGTCGGAGTACTTCTTCAGGACCGCGTCGATCCGCTGCTGGTCACGCTGGGACAACGGGAGCAGGAGCTCCTGCACGACGTCGGTGACCTCGGCCAGCCGGCGGTTGAGCCGACGTGCCTCCTGCATCTCCTTCTCGAGCTCGCCCACGCGGCGGCGCAGTTCGTCGACGCGCGCCTCGCTCACGGGCAGGGCCTTGCGGCGGAAGGCGACGAGGCTTCGTCGGGTGCGTCCTGCCCTGGCCTGCGCCCGGTTCGTCATCTGGTGTTCACCTGTCGGTCGAGGGGAGCCATACGGTAACGCGTCGCGGCCCCAGGATCCGGGCCGCGGCACGCACGATAGCCTCATCGGACCCAACGCCCGGCGAGCGCCGGGGTGCCGGGCCCGGACGCGGCCCGAGGGTCGGAGGAAGGACACGCACGTGATCGGGATGGTGCTGGCTGCCGGGGCCGGGCGGCGACTGCGCCCCTACACCGACACGTTGCCCAAGGCGCTGGTGCCGGTGGACGGCGAGACCACCATCTTGGACATCGCCCTGCGCAACCTCGCCGCGGTGGAGCTCACCGACGTGGTGGTCGTCGTGGGGTACGCCGCGGGCGCGGTCGAGGAGCGGCGTACCGCCCTGGAGCGCCGGTACGGCGTGTCGCTGACGCTGGTGCACAACGACAAGGCCGAGATCTGGAACAACGCCTACTCGCTGTGGACCGCGCGCGACCACCTGCACGAGGGCGCGCTGCTGGTCAACGGCGACACCGTCCACCCGGTCGCGGTCGAGGAGACCCTGCTCGGCTCCCGCGGACCGGACCTCCTGCTGGCCGTCGACGCGGAGAAGCAGCTGGCCGAGGAGGAGATGAAGATCCAGGTCGACGACGAGCGGCACCTGACCCGGATCACCAAGCTCATGGACCCCGCCACCGCCTTCGGCGAGTACATCGGCGCCACCCTCATCGAGCCGGCGGCGGCCGTGCCGCTGGCCGACGCGCTGCAGACGACGTTCGAGCGGGACCCCGACCTCTACTACGAGGACGGCTACCAGGAGCTGGTCGCGCGCGGGGCCCACATCGGCATCGCGCCGCTCCCGGCGGGGACCTCGTGGGTCGAGGTCGACGACCACCGCGACCTGGAGAAGGCCAGGGAGATCGCGTGCCGGTACTAGCCCGGATGCTGGCGAGCCCCCTGTTCGTCGACATCCGGCGGGGGGCCGTCGAGGACCTCTCGACCCTGCTGCACGAGCGTTACGTCTCGAGCACGGGTCGGGTCCTCATCGCGGTGGGACGCACGCAGGGCGCGGACATCTGGCGCCGCATCAGCGGCTCGTTGCCGGAGGCCACCGTCTTCGAGGTGCCCGACGCGAGCCTCGCCGCGGCGGGCGCGCTCCAGGAGGAGCTCGGCAAGCAGGGGTACGACGCGGTGGTCGCCATCGGCGGCGGCCGCACCCTCGACGTCGCGAAGTACGCCGCCACCCGGGCCGCCCTGCCGATGGTGGCGGTGGCCACGAACCTGGCCCACGACGGCATCTGCTCCCCGGTGGCCTCGCTCGAGCACCCGCACGGCAAGGGCTCCTACGGCGTGGCCCTGCCCTTGGCGGTCGTGGTCGACCTCGACTTCGTGCGCGCCGCACCCCGCCACCTCGTCAGCGCCGGTGTGGGCGACGTGGTGAGCAACCTGTCCGCGATCGAGGACTGGCTGCTGGCACACCGCACCCAGGGTGAGCCGGTGGACGGGCTGGCGATGGCCTTCGCCCGCACGGCCGGCGAGGCCGTCCTCCGCCGCCCCGACTCCATCGAGGACGACGCCTTCCTCGTCGCGCTCGCCGAGGCCCTCGTGCTGTCGGGGATGGCGATGTCGGTCGCGGGGACCTCGCGACCGTGCAGCGGCGCGTGCCACGAGATCGTGCACGCCGTCGACCAGCTGTTCCCGGGCAAGTCCAACCACGGCGAGCTCGCCGGGGTCGGCGCGCTCTTCGCCACGTCGCTGCGCGGCGACGCCGCGCTGCTGGGCGAGATGGCCCGCTGCCTGCACCGTCACGGCCTGGCCACCGACCCGGCCGGCCTCGGGCTGACGACCGAGGAGTTCGTCCGCGCGGTGCTCCACGCGCCCACCACGCGGCCGGACCGCTACACGGTGCTGGAGCAGCGAGACCTCGACGAGGCGGGCGCGCTGCACGAGGTGGAGGCGTTCACGGCGGCGGTCGCAGCCGCTCTCTGACCGCGCGCGGGTGCGGGTCCGGCGCTCAGGCCGTGACGTCCGCGTCGTCGGGCAGCTGCTTGTGGTGCGAGACCTCCACGCACTGGTGCACCAGGTCCACCAGCTCGTCGACAGCGGCCTGCAACGGGTCCGGTCGGTCCGACCAGCGGTCCGCCGGTGTCACGGGCTCGAACGGCAGTCGCGGCAGCCGCAGCACCTGAGGCTCGGCGACCCCGCCCGTCGACGGTCGGTCCGGCAGCCCGTCGCTGAGCTGCTCGCGCAGAGCGAGCAGGCCGTCGCGCGCGTGGACGGCGGCCGCCAGGATCTCGTGCGGTGCCGCCTGCGGGAGCTTGGGCCGCACGTCCTTGCCCGGGCGTTGCACGACCAGGTCGTCCAGGCTGCCGACCACGTGGACCTCGTGGCGCTGGACGGCCCGACGGATGCGGCGGTTCCACCGCACCCCGAGGATGTGCCCGCGACGGTGCATCCGGATCGGCTTCTCGACATCGGCCCGGGAGCCGAGGATGCGGCGGGCCAGCGGCCCCTTGACCAGCAGCGTGTAGTCGGTGGGGGAGAGGTGGAGCTGCTTGTTGACGAGCCTCATGAGCTCGGTGGAGGCATGCCCGAGTGAGCTGTTGGAGCCCTCGTCGGGCTGCTCGCAGACGTCCGGGTCGACGCCGACGACGGAGGCGAACCGGTGCCACAGCAGCGCCGGGTCCGACCCGCGCGGAGGCACCGTCACCACGTGGACGCGCTGCGCGCCGACCAGCGGCACCCACACGTCCAGCATCCGCTCGATGTCCTGGGTCCGTCGGAAGAGCCGCACGGGCTTGCTGACCGGTCCGTCACCGGAGTCCGCCGCCAGGGCGTCGCGCACGCCGTACACGAAGCGCCGGTAGGGCACGTGCGCCCCGTTGCGGCAGCTGGTCTGCCACTGGGCCGGGATGGTGGAGATGGTGTCGCGGACGGTGAGGATGATCTCGACGTCGGCCTGGGCGAGGGAGTCGAGGATCCGGGTGGCCTGCTCGGTGTCGGCGAAGCTGAGGAACTCCATCGAGAAGATGGAGGCCTTCCTGCCGCGACCCCGGTGGGCGAGCATCTCGGTCACGATCCGGTCCCAGCGACCCTCGACGGCCGCCTTGCGGCGCGGGTCCTCGAGCGAGAACCCGAGGACGTCGGCCGCCGCGCGGCTCTGGTCGGTCCACCGCTCGCCGGGGAACAGGTAGCCGGCGTCAGCCAGCCGGTCCTTGTTGGCCGAGAGCAGCCCCTGCAGGTAGGTCGTCCCGGTCTTCATGGCTCCGATGTGGAGGAAGATCCTCGGTCTCCTGCGCAGGCGGACGTCCCAGTCCCGCCGAAGGGGCAACATGCGGCGAAGGCTAGCAGGGCGTGGCGCGGGTCCCGGTCTCCGCGCTGGTACCGTGACGGGGTTCAGGAGCCGCCAAATCTTGAGGAAACCACGTGAGTGACGCGACCCCGTCCCCCGTCTCTGCACACCGCGAGAGCGAGGGGTTCCGAGTCGTCCAGCGGACGCTGATGCGCGCCGACCAGGAGCTCGACGTCCGCTCGCTCTACCTGGCGGGCGTGTCGGGCTTCAGCGGCGGCGGAGGTGCCTCGCGCCAGTCCGGCGCCGGGCACGACGAGGGCGGTGACACCACGGAGTCGACCTCGTCGGAGACCGACAAGATCATGGGCCACGGGCGGGTGACCGACGACGGGCACACCATCGTCGAGGCCGAGCACCGGCTGACCTTCGGCACCTACTTCAACGCCTTCCCGGCCAGCTACTGGCGCCGGTGGACCGATTTCGAGGCGGTGACCCTGCGCATCCGTGCACGCGGCGACGGCAACGTGATCGTCTACCGCTCCACCTCCAAGGGGCACGTGGTCCGGGCCAGCTCGGCCACGGTCGACTCCGAGAAGAGCACCGACATCGAGCTGGTGCTGCCGCTCAAGCCCTTCATCGACGGCGGGTGGTACTGGTTCGACGTCGAGGCGGGCGACCGCGAGATCGTCATCGAGTCGGCGGTCTGGGGCTTCCCCACCGAGCACACGGTCTCCAGCACGGTGACGATCGGCATCACCACCTTCAACCGGCCCGACTTCTGCGTCGCCCAGCTGCTGAACCTCGGTCAGGACCCGGCCGTGCTGGAGATCCTCGACGAGGTCGTCGTGGTCGACCAGGGCACCCAGAAGGTCGTGCACAACGAGGACTTCGAGCGCGCGGCCGCGGCGCTCGGCGCCAAGCTGCGCGTCATCGAGCAGCCCAACCTGGGCGGCTCGGGCGGGTTCTCGCGCGCGATGAGCGAGGGCGTCTCCCGCGGCGACTCCGACTACGTCCTGCTCCTCGACGACGACGTGGTGTGCGAGCTCGAAGGCATCCTGCGCGCCGTGGCGCTCGGCGACCTGGCCAAGCAGACGGTCCTCGTCGGCGGCCAGATGTTCAGCCTCTACGACCGCTCGGTCATGCACGCCTACGGCGAGGCCATCGGCACCTGGCGCTGGTTCTGGGGCCCGGCCCCGGCGACCGTCCACGGCCACGACTTCGCGCGCAAGTCGCTGCGCTCGACCAGCTGGCTGCACCGCCGCATCGACGTGGACTACAACGGTTGGTGGATGTGCCTCATCCCCACCAAGGTCATCCGCGAGATCGGTCTGTCGCTGCCGATGTTCATCAAGTGGGACGACGCCGAGTTCGGCCTGCGGGCGCGCGCGGCGGGTTACCCCACGGTGACGATGCCCGGCGTCGCGGTGTGGCACGTCCCGTGGACGGAGAAGGACGACACGCTCGACTGGCAGGCGTACTTCCACGAGCGCAACCGGCTCGTCTCCGGCCTGCTGCACTCGCCGTACGAGCGCGGCGGGCGGCTGGCGATCGAGAGTCTCGAGAATCACGTCAAGCGGCTGATGTCGATGCAGTACAGCACCGGCGAGACCATCCTCATGGCCCTGTCCGACGTCCTCGAGGGCCCCGAGCGCATGCACCGCGACATGTCGTTCCGGCTCAAGGAGCTCCGGACGCTGCGCGAGCAGTACCCCGACGGCCGCTCCTCGGCCGACCTCGACGACTTCCCTGCCCCGCGCCTGAAGAAGCCGCCGCGGCGCGGTCGCGGTGTCCCGAACCCCGCCGACACCGTCGGCAAGGTCAAGATGGCCGTCACCGGTCTCGTCCGGCAGGTCCGTCCGACCCGGCCGCTGGCCCAGGAGCATCCCGAGGGGATCGTGCCCCACGTGGACCAGCGCTGGTACCGCCTGGCTCACTTCGACTCGGCCATCGTCTCGACCGCCGACGGGGTCGCAGCGTCGTGGTACCGCCGTGACACCGCGGAGTTCCGGGCGCAGCTGGCCCGGTCGACGGCGCTGCACAAGCGGCTCTACCAGGAGTGGCCGGAGCTGGCCCGCCGCTACCGCGACGCCCTGCCCGAGCTGACGTCGCCGGAGAAGTGGAAGCTCACCTTCGAGGGCCTCGACGACGACGAGTTCGACGCCGGGTTGCCGAACGGGCCGGTCGCGGAGGGCACCGTCCGCCCGTGACGCACATCCCCGTCGACCACGCCGTCGACCCTGCCCGGGTGCCCGACGCCCCTCTGGTGGCCCCTGGGTCCAGTGGCGGCCTCGTCGACGTGTTCCGCCGGCGCTACCTGCTGCGGCTGCTGGTGCGCAAGGAGATCCAGGCACGCTACAGCGGGTCGTTCCTGGGGATGTTCTGGTCCTACGTGCAGCCCGCGGCCAGGTTCGCGGTCTACTTCTTCGTGATGGGCTACATCCTCGCCCTGCACAAGAACGTGCCGATGTTCGGCATCCACGTCTTCGCGGGGCTGGTGTTCGTCCACTACTTCACCGAGACCTTCGGGGCCGGCACCCGCTCGATCGTGCGCAACAAGGCGATCGTGAAGAAGATGTCCATGCCGCGGGAGATGTTCCCGGTGGCCTCGATGATGGTCTCGGCGTTCCACGTCGTGCCGGGCCTGGTCATCCTCACGGTCGCCGGCCTGGTGGTGGGGTGGACGCCCGACCCGGTCGGGGTGGCGGCCGGGCTGCTGGGGTTCGCCATCGTCGGGGTCTGGGGCACGGCCGTCGCGCTCCTCTTCAGCGCCGCCAACGTGTTCTTCCGCGACTTCGCGAACATCGTCAGCACCTTGACGATCTTCGTGACCTTCTCGTGCCCGATGATCTACCCCTACAGCCTGGTCGACGACCGGTTCGGGGCAGCGGCGCAGTACTACCTGCTCAACCCGGTCGCGGAGGCCGTGCTGCTCAACCAGCGCTTCTTCTGGGTCGGCTCCACTCCCGACCCGGAGGCGACCATCGCCGAGCACATGCCCGACCACCTCTTCGCGATCGGGTTCGCCCACCTGGGGGTGGCCCTGGTGGTGCTGGTGGTGGCGCAGCTGGTCTTCGCCCGGCTGGAGAACAAGTTCGCGGAGCGGCTCTGAGATGACCCAGTCGATCGTCGTCGAGAACGTCTCCAAGCAGTTCACGCTCCGCTTCCACCGCACGCTCAAGCAGGTCACCGTGGCGATGGCCCGGGGCCAGGACGTCAGCAACACCTTCAACGCCCTCGACGACGTGAGCTTCACCGTGCAGCAGGGGGAGTCCATCGGGCTGATGGGGCTGAACGGGTCGGGCAAGTCGACGCTGCTCAAGATCATCAACGGCGTGATGCGTCCGGACTCGGGATCGGTGCGGACCCGGGGGCGCGTCGCCGGGCTGATCGCGACCGGCGCCGGCTTCCACCCGCAGCTGACCGGGCGCGACAACATCTACCTCAACGCCGCCATCCTCGGGATGACCGAGGCGGAGACCAAGGCCAAGTTCGACGCCATCATCGACTTCGCCGACATCGGGCGGCACCTCGACACCCCGGTCGGTTTCTACTCCTCGGGCCAGTTCTCCCGGCTCGGCTTCGCGGTCGCGGTGCACACCGAGTCCGACATCTTCCTGGTCGACGAGGTGCTGGCGGTCGGTGACAAGCCCTTCAAGAAGAAGTGCATCGCCCGCATGGAGGAGATCAAGAAGGAGGGGCGGACGCTGTTCTACGTCAGCCACTCCGCGCCGTCGGTCAAGCGCATGTGCGACCGGGTGCTGGTGCTCGAGAAGGGCGTGCTCGGCTACGACGGGCCCACCAAGGAGGGCATCCGCTTCCTGAAGTACGACAACGACCCGGACGACGTGAACTCCGAGGAGGAGAACGACGACGACGCCGAGTACGGCGCCGACATCTGAGTTACACCGGTGTAGTTAAGGTCTGTCTGACAAAAAACAGTCGTGTAGTTATCCCCGATCCATTGCGGTCCTCTGTTACGGGTGTGACATTTGTGAACACCTGAGACCGAGTGAGCCGCTGGGAGACCCCTCACGATGCCCGATCTGCGCCGTCGTATCGCCGTGCTGTGCCAACAGTCGACCGTCCTGGCGGTGGTCGCTGCGGTCGGGCTGTCCGCCGTGGGAGTGGTGGAGCTCGACGTCGTCGCGCCCTCCGGCCCGCAGGCCGCCGGGGGAGTCAGCGCCTCCCGGGGCGGCCTCTCGCTGGTCTCGGCCGCACCCGTGGAGCCCACCGTCCGGTCCGTCCCGCTCGTGGCGCGTGCCCTGCAGGCGCGGCGGGACGCCGAGCTGGCCGGCCGGACGTCCGGCCCCCTCGAGGTCACCAGCGCCCCGGAGAAGGCACCGGGCTACGCCACCGTCGGCGTCACCTGGCGCGGCGGGCAGCAGCTGAGCGAGGACGACGTCGCCGTGTCGGTCCGCACTCGGGGCGAGAGCTACTGGTCGCCGTGGCAGGAGATGCACGTCGACCCCGACCACGGCCCGGAGCCGGCCGAGGACGACGCCGAGGCGCGCAGCGGCACCGACGCCGTGGTCGTGGGCGACGTCCGTCGCGTGCAGGCCCGGGTGACCGTGCTGCAGGGCGAGACCCCGACAGGCCTCGAGCTGGACATCGTCGATCCCGGCGACGAGCAGCGTGCGGCGTACGAGGTCGCTGCCATCGACACCGCGACGCTGGGACGCGACAGCACCGACGGCACCGACGGCACCGACGGCGCGGGTGGCGCCTCTCTGGCCGCCGCCGCCGTGCAGACCGCCGGCGTGAGCGCGCCGAAGCCCCAGATCTTCTCCCGCGACCAGTGGGGCGCCGACGAGTCCCTGCGCGACCGTGGGTCCCTGCGGTACGGCGACATCGACGGCGGGTTCGTGCACCACACCGTCAACGCCAACGACTACAGCCGCGACCAGGTGCCGTCGCTGCTGCGCGGCATCTACGCCTACCACACGCGCTCGCTGGGGTGGAGCGACATCGGCTACAACTTCCTCGTCGACCGGTTCGGCCGGATCTGGGAGGGTCGCTACGGCGGCGTCTCCCGCCCGGTCGTGGGGGCCCACACCCTGGGCTACAACGATGACTCCTTCGCCATGTCGGCCATCGGCAACTTCGAGACCGCCCAGCCCACGAACGCCATGCTGGACGCCTACGCCGCGCTCTTCGCCTGGAAGCTCGGCCTGCACGGCATCCGCGGCGACGACGGGGACGTGGTCATCTCGGGTGACCACTTCAAGGCGATCAGCGGCCACCGTGACGCCGGCTCCACCGCCTGCCCGGGGCGCTACCTCTACGCCCAGCTGCCGGCCATCCGGCGCGCGACTGCGGCCGCGCAGGACGGCCAGGACCCGGACCCGACGCCCACACCGACCCCCACCCCCCAGCCCGAGCCCGACCCGGTGACCACCACGGACCGTGACGCCGACCTGTCCGGCCGCTCCTTCCCCGACCTCGTGGCGCGCGACAAGCGCACCGGGCGTGCCGTGGTGATCCGCACCGGCGGCATGCTCGACTTCGAGCACCCCGCTGCGGTGGCCCGCGACCTGAGCAGCTTCGACCTGGTGGCGGCCGCCGGTGACCTCGACGGCGACGGGACCGCCGACCTCGTGGCTCGCCGCTCGGTCGGCGGCGAGGCGGTCCTGCTGCGCGGGGACGCCGCCGGGGCGCGGTTCTCGGCGGATCGGACCTACACCGAGTTCGCCCGTCTGGACCTGCTCACCGGTGTCGGTGACCTCGATGGCGACGGCAACGACGACCTCGTCGGGCGCACCCGGGGAGGGGCACTGCGTCTCTACCCCGGCAAGGGCAACGGCGCGTTCGCGCCGCACCGCACCCTCGCCGGCTCGTGGGAGGGCTACGACCTGGTCACGGGCGCCGGCGACCTCGACGGCGACGGCGACCAGGACGTGGTGGCCCGTGCCGGGTCCCAGCTCTTCCTCGTGCCCGGGACCGGCGACGGCGGGCTCGGCCGGCGGCGTGCCCTGGCCGGCAGCTGGGGCGGCTACGACATCGTCACCGGTCGGGGGGACGCCACCGGCGACGGTCGCGACGACCTGGTGGTGCGGGTGAGGTCCAGCGGGATCACCTATGTCCTGCCCGGCGACGGTGCCGGCTCGGTGGAGCCCCGGATCGGCGGGTGGAAGCAGTTCGCGGCCTCGCGCTGGGTGGCTCTCGCCGGTCAGCTCGCGGGCAACCGCATGCCGGACCTCGTCGGTCTCTCCCGTGCCGGCGCCCTGCAGATCCACCCGCACACCGGGCGCACCAACATCGAGGCGGTCGTCCCGACCGACGTCGACCTCGGTGAGATCGACGTGCTGCTGAACGTCGGCGACTGGGACGGCGACGGTCACGGGGACTTCATGACCCGCCGCCCCTCCGGGGCGGTGCTGCTCTACCGGGGGCGGGGCGACGACACCTTCGCCGGGCCCGTCAAGGCCGCCGAGGGCTGGTCCGGGGTCGACCTGCTCGCCCCGCTCGGCGACGTCACCGGCGACAAGCGTCCCGACGTCCTGGGGCGCTACCAGGGCTCGCTGCGGGTCTACCCCAGCAACGGCACCACCGGCTTCCGCAAGAGCCTCGAGTCGCCGGGGGCCGGGCGGGCCGACCGGGTGGTCGGCGTGGACACCTGGGGCGGCGACCGGCTCGCCGACGTGGTGCTCCGCCGTCCCGACGGCTCCCTGGTGGTCACCAGCGTGCTGGGCAAGGGCTCGGGCGACGGCACCCGGCTCGGCACCGGGACCGGTGGCTACGACTGGCTGCTCGGGCAGGGCGACGTGGACGGCAAGGGCCGCTCCGACATCGTCGCCCGGCAGCCCGCCTCGGGCGAGCTGTGGCTGCTGCGCGGCACCAAGGACGGCTTCGTCTCCCGGGCCCGGCTGGGCAGCGGGTTCGGTCGCTACGACCTCGGCGGCTGAGCCGCCGGGGCAGCCCGGGCCGAGTGGCCCGGGTGGCCCCGACGGCTCAGGTCGGCCAGGGCACGGCCCGCTCGGCCGCCGCGCGCTCGGCGCGGCGGCCGGGGTCGGCGTGCCGCACCCACACGGTGCCGTCACCGCTCTGCAGCGGACCGAGGAAGGCGGTCAGCCCCTCCCGTGAGGTGGGGGCGACCTCCGTCAGCAGCCGCCCCGTGGTGCCGGCGGCCTCGAGCAGCGCCTCCTGCTGGGTCAGCAGACCGTCGGGGCCGGACCAGGCGTGGTCAGCGGGCAGGGGCAGGTCGCTGGGCACGAAGAGGTCGGGCTGGCCCCAGACGACCTGGCCGAAGTCGATGACGCCACCGGGCAGCGCCCCGGTGAACCGTCCGGCCATCGGCAGCAGCGACAGCGCCACCACGGGGACACCGGCGGCTGCGGCGCCGGCGGCCGCCGGGTCGGCGTACCGGGCGAGGCCCTCGGGACCGCAGACGACGAGGTCCACCTCAGGCGCGCGGGCGGGATCGCCGGTGACGCTCAGGCCCACGCTCCACAGGGCGCCCAGCCACACCGGACCGAGCCAGTGCGGGGGCAGGTGCACCAGGGCGGAGCCGCCGCGCTCCAGCATCAGCTCGTCGGCCACCAGCGAGGCGGTCTTGGCCACCCAGTTGGCGTAGGTCACCACCGACAGCTCCACCCGCTCCCCGGTGGCGTCGTCGTAGAAGGTGACGAGCGGGCGGCTGCCATCGGCGCGGAGCTGCTCGCCCAGGACACGGGGGAAGTCGGGGGGAGGGGGCACGTCCCCCAGGCTAGTGAGCCCGGTGCGTGGCAGGATGCCGCCGTGCCCGACCTGCCTCGCCCCGTGCCGCCCCCCGCCCGTCCCGACGCCCTCACGCCAGAGGCGGTGATCGTCGCCGGCGGGTTCGGCACCCGGATGCTGCCGCTGACCGAGCGTCGGCCCAAGCACCTGCTCGAGGTGGGCGGGGTGGCCTTCCTGGAGCACCAGATCAGCACGCTCGCCGCCGCCGGCGTCGCACACGTCGTGCTGGCCACGTCCTACCACGCTGACCTCTTCTTCCCCGTCCTCGGCCACGGCGACCGCTTCGGCGTCCGCCTGTCCTACGTGACCGAGGACGAGCCGCTGGGCACGGGCGGGGCGATCCGCAACGTCGCGGCCACGCTCGCCCCGGAGCCGGAGCGGGCGGTGGTGGTCCTCAACGGCGACGTGCTCTCCGGGCACGACCTCGCCGGGCAGCTGGCCGACTTCGAGCAGCCCCGCGAGGGCCGCGCCGTCGACGTCTCACTGCACCTCGTCGAGGTCCCCGACGCCCGGGCCTTCGGCTGCGTGCCCACCGACGACCGGCGCCGGGTGCTGGCCTTCGTCGAGAAGTCCGAGAACCCGGTCTCGAAGCAGGTCAACGCCGGGTGCTACGTCTTCCGGCGCCGGGTCGTCGACGACATCCCGGCCGGCCGGGTCGTCTCGGTGGAGCGCGAGACCTTCCCCGGTCTGGTGGCCGACGGGGCGCTGGTGGTCGGGTGGGTCGAGTCGGCGTACTGGCGCGACGTGGGCAGCCCCGCGGCGCTGGTGGCGGCGTCGCGCGACCTCGTGCTGGGTACGGCGAGCAGCCCCGCCGTCCCGCGCGAGCCGGCACCGGCCTGGGTGGATGCCGGGGGCCGGGTCGAGGGCGAGGTCTCCGGCGGCAGCAGCGTGGCCGCGGGTGCCCACGTGGCCACCGGCGCGACGGTGCGGGGCTCGGTGCTGATGCCCGGGGCCGCGGTAGGGGCCGGCAGCGAGGTCGTCGACTCGGTGATCGGCCCGGCGGCCCGGGTCGGGGTGGGTGCCCGGGTGCACGGCGCCGCGGTGGGCGACGAGGCGGTGGTCCCCGACGGGGCGGTGCTCGAGCCCGGCACCCGGGTGGCCTGCGGATCGTCCGCCTGAGGCGTCCGGGACCCGGTCAGGACAGCGCCGCGCCGTACAGCTCGGAGAGGAAGCCGGCGCCGCCGAGGAAGGCGGCGAACCGCAGGGTGCGCCCGACCGTGCCGACGACGACGAAGGTCACGAGGCTCATCCGCAGCTGACCGGCGAGGACCGCGACGATCGCGAACGGGGGGAAGCCGCTCACCGCGCTGGCGAAGAGGAGCGTGGCGCCCAGCACCGGCCGGTCGCTGGTGCGCACGCGCCACTTCTCCAGGGTGGCGCGTCCCTTGGGAGTGTCGATGCGTCTGGCGATCCACGGCCACTTCAGGGCGTTGGCGCCGAGGTAGTACCAGACCACCTTGCCCACCATCTGGCCGATGCCGGCGATGGTGGCCAGCAGCCAGATCCCGGTGGACTCGCGCACGGCGGCGAGGCCGACGAGGTAGACCTCGATGTTGATCAGGGGCACCAGGGCGGAGGCCACGGAGACGCCGAACAGGGCGAGTGCCTCACCCACGGCGCTGACCCATGGGCGTCAGTGTACGGAGATGTTCGCGACGAGCTCGGCACGCGCGTCCTCCAGCACGGCGACGTGCCAGCCGTGGGCCGCCGCGAGCGTGCCGAGGGCGACCTCGGCGCGGCCCTGGCCACGCTCGTCGAGGCCGGAGAGGTCGACCGTGACACGTCCGGCCCCGTCGACGTGGGTGCGCTGCGGACCGAGGACCTCACCGAGGAGCGCGCCGAGGACCGCAGCCAGCGCGGTGGCGAGCTGGTCGGCTGCCACCGGAGCCCCCAGTCCCGGGTGGCCGACCGCCGGTCCCGCGCTGGGGGTTCGCGAGATCGCGGCGGCCACGGCGGCCGTCACGGCCTCCCGGGTGCCGAGGCCGAACATGTCCTCGTGCTCGGGACGCACCAGCGCCGCCGCGCCGGGACCGTCCTCGTCACGCGGGAGCACGAGGTGGCCCAGGCCGCGGACCACCGAGACCGGGCTCCGGGACAGCTTGCCCGTGGCGAGCTCGGCCGCTCCGGCGATCTCGTCGGCGACGGCGGGCAGCGTCACCGCGAGCACGTTGCCGTAGGTGTCGACCCGGCCGGCGTGGTCGTCGACGACGTGCAGGCCGGCGGCGCCGATCGCGATGTCGGTCTGCCCGACCCGCCAGGCGCGGCCCGCCGTGTCGGTGACGACGACCCCGACGTCGACGCCGCGCCGCTCGACCAGCGAGCGACGCAGTCGACGTGCCGAGTCGTCGGGGTCGAGGGGCAGCAGCACCAGTCGTCCGGCGGTCACGTTGGACGCGTCGATCCCGGCGGCGGCCATGACCAGGCCGTGCCGGGTGCGCGCGATCGTGGTGGGTCCGCGGCGGGCCACGACCCGCACCGTCTCCTCGGCCAGCGCCACGTCCTTGGGGCGGTCGGTGACGCGGCCCTCGGCCTTGCTCACGACCTTGCTGGTCACCACCACCACGTCGCCGTCGTCGAGCCGGGTGGCGTCGAGCAGCGCGGCGAGATCGGCCCCCTCGAGCACCTCGCCGACGTCCGCGACGACGTCGACGCGCAGGCCGGGCGCGTCGCCGCTCACCGTCCGCCCAGGGCCAGCGCGGACCGCGCCATGGCCTCGGTGGCGGCGTCGTCGGTCATCATCAGCGGCACGGCGCGGCACGCGACGCCGCTCGTCTCCACGCGGTCGACGGCGGCCTCGTCGGCGGCGTCCACCAACCAGGCGTCCAGCACACCACCGGCGGAGCGGGCACCGTAGTGCGCGGCGACACCCGCCGCGGAGACCTCGATGCCGAGACCCGTCATCAGCTGCTCGGCCATCCCGCGGACGTGGCGGCCGGCGACGATGGGGGAGAGCCCCACGACCGGTGCCGGCCCGGAGCGCAGGGCCTCGCGGACGCCCGCCACGCCGAGGATGGTCCCGAGCGACACCACCGGGTTGGAGGGCGGGAGCACGACCACGTCGGCCTGCGCGATGGCCTCGAGCACGCCGGGCGCGGGTGTCGCCCGGTCCAGACCGACGGGCACGACCCCACGAGCAGGCACCTGGGCGCGCAGCCGCACCCAGTACTCCTGGAAGTGGATGGCGCGCCGGCCCGAGGGCTCGTCGTCGTCGTCGACGAGCACGTGGGTCTCCACCCGGTCGTCGGTCATCGGCAGCAGGGTGACGCCCGGCTCCCAGCGTCGGCACAGCGCGGCCGTCACGGCGGACAGCGGGTAGCCGGCCTCGACCATCTGGGTCCGCACCAGGTGCGTCGCCAGGTCGCGGTCGCCGAGCCCGAACCACGTCGGCTCCACGCCGTACGCCGCCAGCTCGTCCTTGACGCGCCACGACTCGTCGGTGCGACCCCAGCCGCGCCCGGTGTCGATGCCACCGCCGAGGGTGTACATGACCGTGTCGAGGTCGGGGCAGATCTTGAGGCCGTGCATCCACAGGTCGTCGGCGGTGTTGACCACCACCGTGATCTCGACCTCGGGCACCCGACGCAGCCCGCGCAGGAACGTCGCGCCGCCGACCCCACCCGAGAGGACGGTGCATCGCAGCGGTCCGGACATCCCTTATCACCCCTTCCAGGAGGGCGGCGAATTTCGCCGTATAACAGATCTGGTGTTGACTTTAGTGGTACGACAGGCTTGTAATTCCCTCAGTGTCATTTCACGAAGTCACGTTGACAGCAGCCGGCATCCTTCCCCAGCGCCTCGCGATCTGGACTGCCCACGTTACGTACCTCGGATGCGACAGAGGGAAGGCAACCAGGGAAACAGTGGGACCTTCAGGGGTCTCACCGGTTGAAAGGCGAGGACACATGCGAGAACTATTCGTGCTCGACACGGAGCTGGACCAGGTCGAGGACCCGGGTTGGCAGGAGCGTGCTCTGTGCGCTCAGACCGACCCCGAGGCCTTCTTCCCCGAGAAGGGCGGCTCGACGCGGGAGGCCAAGCGGGTCTGCCTGACCTGTGACGTGCGGGGCGAGTGCCTCGAGTACGCCCTGGCCAACGACGAGCGCTTCGGGATCTGGGGCGGCATGTCGGAGCGGGAGCGCCGCAAGCTGAAGAAACGCGCGGTCTGAGCCGGTCTGAGCCGGTCTGAGCCGGTCGGGGCGGGCCTGCGGGCTCACTCGCCCGCGCGCGGGTCGATGTCCTCGGGGCGTCGCCCGAGGAGCTCGGCGACCTGTTCGACCAGGACGGTGTAGACCAGCGCGCTCAGGTCGCCCGGCGTCTCGCACCGCATCTCGATGGGGCGTCGGAACAGCACCACCCGGCTCGGCGTGCTGCCGCTGCCGGGCACCAGGGACCCCAGGGGCACCGTCGGCGCGCTCCAGTCCGTCGGCATCAGCGGGGTCTCCTCGATCGCGAACTCCACCAACCCCAGCTCCGTGCTCCATCGCGCCTCGAGCGCGCTGAGCACGTCGAGCACCACCTCGTCGAAACGGTCGCGTCGGCTCGGTCGCCGGGGCGGTCCCTGGGGGGTCAGCGGCCCGGGCAGCACCGCGGGCCCGCGCAGCCCGCGACCGTGCCGGTCGCGGGCCGAGGTGGGTCGGGCGGGGACGTGGTCGGACATCCCGCGAGCCTAAGGGGCGCCTGCCTCGCGAGGTTGTAGCGTCAGGCTCGTGAGTCCCGCGCGCCGCTGCTCCCGGACCGCCTGTCGGCGGCCGGCCGTCGCCACGCTCACCTACGTCTACGGCGACCAGACCGCGGTCCTCGGTCCGCTGGCCACCTACGCCGAGCCGCACGCCTACGACCTCTGCGAGGAGCACTCCGAGCGGCTGTCCGCTCCCCGCGGGTGGGAGGTCATGCGCCTGGCTCCGGACCCGGACGCTCTCGGCCCCAGCACCGACGACCTCCTCGCGCTCGCCGACGCGGTGCGCGAGGCCGCCCGTCCCGCGCCGCTCCCGCCCCCGGTCTCCGCGGTGCCGGGCCGACTGGCCTCCGGCGGACGGGCCGCCGAAGCGACCGACACCGGCCCCGACCGTCCTGGCCGCCCGGCCCCCGAGTCGGGTCGTCGCGGCCACCTGCGCGTGCTGCGACCGCTCCCCGACTGAGGTCCACCGCCTCCGATAAGGTGCGGCCATGACGCCCGCTCCCGACCCCCGCGTGGTCGATGCGGTCTTCAAGGCCTACGACATCCGCGGCCTCGTGCCCGAGCAGATCGACGACGTGCTGGCCCGGGCCACGGGCAACGCCTTCGTGACCGTGGTGACCGCGGGCGGGGTCGTCAGCGACGCCGGGGCCGAGCCGCCCCGGATCGTCATCGGCCACGACATGCGCGCCTCCAGCCCGGGGTTGGCCGAGCAGTTCGCCGCGGGTGCCCAGGACGCCGGCGCCGACGTCGTCCTCATCGGGCTGGCCTCCACCGACCAGCTCTACTTCGCCTCCGGCTCGTTGGGGCTGCCCGGCGCGATGTTCACCGCCTCGCACAACCCGGCGTCGTACAACGGCATCAAGCTCTGCCGCGCCGGTGCCGCACCCGTGGGCAGGGAGACCGGGCTCGCCGAGATCGGCGAGCTGGTCGCCGCCGGTGACTACCGACGGGCCGCGCGGACGGGCGCGCGCGAGGAGCGCGACCTGCTCAGGGCGTACGCCGACCACCTGCTCATGCTGGCCCCGGTCCGGGGGCGCCGGCTGCGCGTCGCGGTCGATGCCGGCAACGGCATGGCCGGGCACACCGCGCCGGCCGTGCTGGGGCGGGTCGAGCTGGATGTGGTGCCGCTCTACTTCGAGCTCGACGGAACCTTTCCGAACCACGAGGCGAACCCGATCGATGCCGCGAACCTGCGTGACCTGCAGGACGCGGTCACCCGGGAGCGGGCCGACGTGGGTCTGGCCTTCGACGGCGACGCCGACCGGTGCTTCCTGGTCGACGAGCGGGGCGAGACGGTCGACCCGGGCGTCGTGACCGCGCTCATCGCCACCCGGGAGCTGCTCCGGCACCCCGGTGCGACCATCATCCACAACCTCATCACCAGCCGGGCGGTGCCGGAGATCGTCCGCGAACGCGGCGGTGTCCCGGTCCGGACCCGGGTCGGCCACTCCTACATCAAGGCGACCATGGCCGAGACCGAAGCGGTCTTCGCAGGCGAGCACTCCGGGCACTTCTACTTCCGGGACTTCTGGCGCGCCGACTCCGGGATGCTGGCCGCGCTGCACGTGCTGGCGGCGCTGGCCGAGCAGGACCGGCCGTTGAGCGAGCTCCTGGCCGAGTTCTCGCGCTACGTGGCGAGCGGGGAGATCAACACCGAGACTCCCGGCCGGGACGCCACGCAGCAACGGGTCCGTCTCGTCGAGGACGTGATGGGTGCGGAGGCGGGCGTGGAGGTCGACCGGCTCGACGGGCTCACCGTCACCCACGACGACTGGTGGTTCAACCTGCGGGCGTCCAACACCGAGCCCCTGCTGCGCCTCAACGTCGAGGCGCGGGACGAGAGCACGATGGTCGCCGTCCGTGACAGAGTCATGTCGATGACCCGCACCCAGGAGACGTGATGAGCCTCGACCAGGACCGGCTCGACCCCCTGCTGCTCGAGCTGCTGCGCTGCCCCGCCTGCCGAGCGGAGCTCGAGGCGCCCGGGGACGACGAGCTCAGCTGCACCGGGTGCGCTCGTGCCTACCCGATCCGCGGCGGCGTGCCCGTCCTGCTGGTCGACGAGGCCCGCACCCGCACCTGAGCGGGCGGGGCAGGCGACGACGAGGAGGAGGACGAGGTTGGCTGAGTGGTTCGACGAGTCGCGGCTCGACGACGGTGAGGTGCTGGAGCGCGCCGACGCCACCCTCCGGTCGCTGGCGGAGGCCGGCAGCCGTGTGCGGCTGGAGGCGGTCGCGGCCGCCGACGCCGTGAACACCGCGGTGGCGCTCACCCGGGACGACCGACCGCGCGCGGTCATCGCCGCCGGCCCCGACTCACGTCTGCTGCGCGCGGTCCTCGAGCCGTCCTGCCCGGTGCCGTTCGTGGCCTGGCCCCACCCGGGCCTCCCCGGCTGGACCGGCCCCCTCGACGTCGTCGTGGTGCTGGCCCCCGACGGTGGTGACGCCGGGAGCGCCGGGGCTGTCGCGGAGGCCGTGCGCCGCGGCTGCCAGGTCGTGGTCGCGTGCCCGCCGGACTCGCTGGTCGCGGAGCACGCTGCCGGCCGCCACACGACCGTGCTGCCCACGACCTCGCGCGACCAGCTGGCCACTGCCGTCGTCATGCTGCAGCTCCTCGCCCGCGTCGACCTGGGACCGCGCACGGACCCCGAGGAGGTCGCGACCGCGCTCGACGACGTGGCGGTGTCCTGCTCGCCGCACCGCGACCTGGCGGTGAACCCCGCCAAGATGGTCGCCATCGCGCTGGCCGACGCCACCCCGCTGTGCTGGGGCGGGTCGGTGCTGGCCGCCCGGGCCGCCCGTCGCGTCTCCGAGGCGGTACGCCGCGCCAGCGGGCGCACCACCGTGGCCGGCGACGCCGAGCACCTGCTTCCGCTCGTGGCCGCGGCGCGTCCCCACGACGTGTTCTCCGACCCGTTCGCCGACGCCGACGGCAGCGCCGACGACGACGCTGATCCGGCGGGCCGCCGGCCGATGCTGCTGCTCCTCGACGACGGCGCCGAGGACCCGGCCGTCACCGAGCAGCGCGGACGCCTGAGTGCCGAGGCCGACGAGCGGGGGGTCCGCGTGGAGCACCTGACCTGCGACACCGGCAGCGAGGTGGCCCGCTACGCCTCCCTGCTCGGTCAGGGCCGGTACGCCGCGGCGTACCTCGCCCTGGGGCTGGGACGCCTCGGTCGCTGACCGGACCGGTCCGAGCCCGGTCTCGCTAGGCTGGCCCGGTGACCCCGCGCCCCTGCACCTGTCTGCCCTGCACCCGTCGGAGCGGCGCGTGAGCGCCGGCCTCTTCGGACTCCTCGACGACGTCGCGGCGCTGGCCCGGCTGGCCGCCGCCTCGGTGGACGACGTCGGCGCGGCCGCGGGCCGGGCGAGCGTCAAGGCCGCCGGTGTGGTGGTCGACGACACCGCCGTGACCCCGCAGTACGTCCACGGCGTCACCGCCGACCGCGAGGTGCCGATCATCCGGCGGATCGCGACCGGCTCGCTGCGCAACAAGCTGCTGGTGATCCTGCCGGCGGCCCTGCTGCTGAGCCAGTTCCTGCCGTGGGTGATCACCCCGATCCTGATGGCCGGGGCCACGTTCCTCTGCTACGAGGGGGCCCACAAGGTGTGGGGGGCGGTCAGCGGGCACGGCAGGGGTCACGCCGACGAGTCGGGCGAGCCCCAGTCGGAGGACACGGTCGTCGCCGGCGCCGTGCGCACCGACTTCATCCTCTCGGCCGAGATCATGGTGATCGCGCTCAACGAGGTGTCGGACGAGCCGTTCGTCTCGCGGGCCATCATCCTGGTCGTCGTCGCCATCGGCATCACGCTGCTGGTCTACGGCGTGGTGGCGCTGATCGTGAAGACCGACGACGTCGGCCTCCACCTCGCCGAGCGGTCCTCGGCCGCCTCGCAGCGCGTCGGGCTGGCCCTGGTGCGGGGGATGCCCAAGCTGCTGAGCGTCATCTCCGTCGTCGGCGTCGCGGCGATGCTCTGGGTGGGTGGGCACATCCTGCTGGTCGGGCTCGACGACCTGGGGTGGCACGCGCCGTACGACGTGGTCCACCACGTCGAGGAGGCGGTGCACGACGCCGCCGGCAGCCTGGGGGCGGTGCTCGGCTGGCTGGTCAACACCGCGGCCTCCGCCGTGGTCGGGGTCGCGGTCGGCGCGGTCGTGGTGCTGGTGCTCTCCCTGGTGAAGCGTGCACGCGGCAGGTCGAGCGCGGCCCACTGAGGTGCGCGGGCCCTCCACCCGAGGGCAGGTAGTCTGGACGGGTATGCGCGGGAGATCCCGACGAAGCGCAGATGCGCCGCACACCCATCCTGTGACACCAGAGGAAAACCTTCATGGACTTCAAGGTCGCCGACCTGTCCCTGGCCGACTACGGCCGGACCGAGATCACCCTCGCCGAGCACGAGATGCCCGGCCTCATGGCGATGCGCGAGCGCTACGGCGCTTCGCGTCCCCTGGCGGGCGCCCGCATCGCCGGCTCGCTGCACATGACCATCCAGACCGCCGTGCTCATCGAGACCCTCGTCGACCTCGGCGCCGAGGTCCGCTGGGCCTCCTGCAACATCTTCTCGACCCAGGACCACGCGGCCGCGGCCGTCGTCGTCGGTCGCGACGGCACGCCGGAAGATCCGCGTGGCGTCCCGGTCTTCGCCTGGAAGGGCGAGAGCCTCGAGGAGTACTGGTGGTGCACCCAGCAGATCCTCGACTGGTCGGCGCAGGGCGCCGACGTCCTGCCCAACATGATCCTCGACGACGGCGGTGACGCCACGATGCTGCTGCACCTCGGCGTCGAGGCCGAGAAGAACGGCGTCGCTCCCGACCCCGCGAGCGCCGGCAGCGGCGAGCAGCGGATCGTCTTCGAGGTGCTCGGCGCGCAGCTCGAGAAGAGCGCGACGCACTGGACCCCGATCGCGAACGCGGTCAAGGGCGTCACCGAGGAGACCACCACCGGTGTGCTCCGTCTCTACGACATGATGCGCGACGGCACGCTGCTGTTCCCGGCCATCAACGTCAACGACTCGGTGACCAAGAGCAAGTTCGACAACAAGTACGGCTGCCGTCACTCGCTGATCGACGGCATCAACCGTGCGACCGACGTCCTCATCGGCGGAAAGGTCGCCGTCGTCTGCGGGTACGGCGACGTCGGCAAGGGCTGCGCGGAGTCGCTGCGCGGCCAGGGCGCTCGCGTCATCGTGACCGAGATCGACCCGATCTGCGCGCTGCAGGCGGCGATGGACGGCTACCAGGTCGCCACGCTCGACGACGTGCTGCCGGTGGCCGACATCGTGATCACCGCGACGGGCAACAAGGACGTCGTCACCGTCGCGCAGATGCAGCGCATGAAGTTCCAGGCGATCGTGGCCAACATCGGCCACTTCGACAACGAGATCGACATGGCCGGGCTGGAGTCCTTCGAGGGCGTCGTCCGCAAGAACGTCAAGCCGCAGGTCGACGTGTGGTCCTTCCCCGAGGGCACCAGCATCATCGTATTGTCCGAGGGTCGCCTCATGAACCTCGGCAACGCGACCGGCCACCCGTCGTTCGTGATGTCGAACTCCTTCACCAACCAGGTGCTGGCCCAGATCGAGCTCTTCACCAAGACCGAGGAGTACCCCACCGGCGTCTACGTGCTGCCGAAGCACCTCGACGAGGAGGTCGCGCGCCTCCACCTCGGCTCGCTCGGGGTCAGGCTGACCGAGCTCACCGAGTCTCAGGCGGCGTACCTCGGGGTCGACAAGGCCGGCCCGTACAAGTCCGACCAGTACCGGTACTGAGGCAGCAGGACATGGCGGTGGAGTCCGGGGCGACGGCACGGGCCAAGGTGCTCGTCGTCGACGACGACGCCGCGCTCGCGGAGATGCTCACCATCGTGCTGCGCAACGAGGGCTTCGAGCCCCAGGTGTGCGCGCACGGTGGTGAGGCGCTGGCCGCCTTCCAGGGCTTCCGGCCCGACCTGGTGCTGCTCGACCTCATGCTGCCCGGCCGCGACGGCATCGACGTCTGCAAGGACATCCGCGCCGAGTCGGGGGTGCCGATCGTGATGCTCACCGCGCGCGGCGACACCCTCGACGTGGTCGAGGGGCTGGAGTCGGGAGCCGACGACTACGTCGTCAAGCCGTTCAAGCCCAAGGAGCTGGTGGCGCGCATCCGCGCCCGGGTGCGCACCTTCGAGGCGGCACCTCCCGAGCAGCTCGCGATCGGCGACCTCGCGATCGACGTGGCCGGCCACCGCGTCACGCGGGGCGAGGAGGCCATCGCGCTCACGCCGCTCGAGTTCGACCTCCTGGTGTGCCTGGCCCGCAAGCCCTGGCAGGTGTTCACCCGCGAGGTGCTGCTGGAGCAGGTGTGGGGCTACCGTCACGCGGCGGACACGCGCCTGGTCAACGTGCACGTCCAGCGGCTGCGGTCCAAGGTCGAGCGCGACCCGGAGAACCCCGAGATCGTGGTGACCGTCCGGGGTGTCGGCTACAAGGCGGGCTGAGGTGACCGGGCGGTCGCTGCTGACGCGCGGGAGCGGGAGCGCCGACGCGTCGGCACGCCCGTTGCGCGCCGTGGTCACGCTGTGGCGACGCTCGATCCAGGCGCGCGTGGTGCTCAGCACCGTGGTGCTGTCCGCCCTCGTCGTCTCGCTGGTGGGCTGGACCCTGCTGCAGCAGGTCACCGACGGGCTCGTCGAGGAGCGCGTCAAGGCGGCCGTCGCCGAGTCCGGGCGCGCCACCGAGGACCTCCAGGTGAGCCTGAGCGCGGCCACCCCCGACTTCGAGGCCAGCGCGCAGCTCGCCTCGCTGATGTCGACGGAGATCTCGCGCGGCGCGGTGCGCGGCTACGACGTGGTGCTGGTCGGGCCGCTGTCGGTCGACGAGGAGGGTCGGGCCTACGGCGGCGGTGAGCGCTTCACCCCCGGCCTCGACCTCACCAGCCTGCCGCCCGACCTGACGGCGCGGGTGGGGGCACCGCAGGAGAACTCCCAGCTGTGGACCTTCACACGGTTGCAGTACGCCGGCAGCGACGGGCAAGCAGCGCGCCCCGACGTCCCGGGCGTGGCTGTGGGCACCCGCCTCGTGCTGCCCGCCGACGGTGACACCTACGCGCTCTACCACCTCTTCCCGATGTCGGCCGAGCAGCGCACGATCGACCTCGTCGAGCGGGCCATCCTCACCAGCGGGGTCCTGCTGCTCGTCCTCGTCGCCGCCCTCACCTGGCTGGTGACGCGGCAGGTGGTGACCCCGGTGCGGCTGGCGCGGCGTACGGCCGAGCGCCTGTCCTCGGGGCGCCTGGAGCAACGGATGCTGGTCAAGGGCGACGACGACATCGCGCGGCTGGCGACGTCCTTCAACCACATGGCCTCGAGCCTGCAGAAGCAGATTCGCAAGCTCGAGGACATGTCCGCCGCGCAGCGGCGCTTCGTCTCGGACGTCTCCCACGAGCTGCGCACGCCGCTCACCACGGTGCGCATGGCCAGCGACGTCCTGCACGATGCCCGCCACCGCTTCGACCCCGTCACCGCACGCTCCGCGGAGCTGTTGCAGAACGAGCTCGACCGGTTCGAGACCCTGCTGGCCGACCTCCTCGAGATCAGCAGGTTCGACGCCGGCGCCGCGGCCCTGGAGGTCGAGGACGTCAACCTCGTCGACGTGGCCCACCGGGTGGTGGCCTCGCTGGTACCGCTCGCGGCGCAGCGCGACGTCCGGATCGTGGTGCGCCCGCTGGGCGGGCCTTGCGTGGTGGAGGCCGACACCCGGCGGCTGGAGCGGATCGTGCGCAACCTGGTCACCAACGCCATCGACTACGCCGACTCCTCCGACGTCGTGGTGATGGTCGCCGCCGACGCGGAGGGCAGCGCGCTGGCGGTGCGCGACTACGGCGTCGGCCTGCGCCCCGGCGACGAGGTGCGGGTGTTCAACCGGTTCTGGCGCGCCGACCCCTCGCGCGTGCGGCGCTCGGGCGGCACGGGGCTGGGGCTGTCGATCTCGCAGGAGGACGCGCGCCTGCACGGCGGCTGGCTCGAGGCGTGGGGAGCTCCGGGCGCCGGCTCGCAGTTCCGCGTCACGCTGCCGCGGCGCGCGGGCGGCACGCTGGGTGCCAGTGCTCTCCCGCTGGTGCCGGCCGACGCCGGGCTGGTCCCGGCACGGACGGCCCCGCCGGGGCGGGTGAGCACCCCGTGACCCGCCCGTACGCCGCTCGCGCCGCTCTGGCGACCGTGCTGGCCGCCGGGTGCGCGCTCGCGGCCGGCTGCTCGGCGCTGCCCGACGGGGGACCCGTGGTGTCAGGAGGGCGGGCCGCCACGACGGTGGAGGCGCAACCCTTCGACTACAACCCGCCCGGCCCCCGCCCCGGCGCGCTCCCCGACGACATCGTGACCGGGTTCCTCAGCGCCCAGCAGGCCGTCCCGGTCAGCACCCGGGTGGCGGAGGAGTACCTCACCGCGGACGCCGCCGCCACCTGGCGCCCGGACCGCCGCACGATCGTCTACACCTCGCAGCAGGTGGTGGCCCGGGGCACCGACGTCGTCATCCGGCTGCGCGGGGCCTCGGCGCTCGACGCGGCCGGCCGCTGGCGCGGCGCCTGGTCCGACGACGCGCGCGGGACCCTGCGGGTGCGTGTCGAACGGGAGGGTTCGGAGTGGCGCATCGTCGACCCGCCGCCGGCGCTGGTGATCCCGCGCACCCACTTCGCCTCGCGCTACCGCGCCCTGACCCTGTCCTTCTTCGACCGCTCCGGGTCGGTGCTGGTGCCCGAGCCGGTGTACCTGCCCGCGGGCGTGCAGGCCGCCACCCGGCTGGTGGCGGGTCTGCTGGAGGGCCCGCCCCCGGGTAGCCGCGAGGTGGAGCGCTCCTACCTGCCCACCGGCACGGACCTCGGCCTCGGGGTGCCGGTCCGCGGTCGCGGCGTGGCCGAGGTCCCGCTGAGCGCTGCCATGGTCGACCTGGGTCCCGCCGACCTCGCACGCGCGCTGGCGCAGCTCACCTCGACGCTGGGTCAGCTGCCGGAGGTGCGGGGGGTGCGGGTGCTGGTCGACGGCGCGCCGCTCACCCTGCCCGGCGGCCAGGAGGTGCTGCCCGTCACGACGGGGGAGGAGTACGACCCCTCGGTCGACTGGGCCGCCCCGGACCTCTTCGGCCTCGTCGGGCGCTCCATCGTCCGCATCTCCGAGGGCACCGAGACCCGGGTCGCCGCCCTGCCCCGCTCGGTCACGGAGCTGTTCGGACGACCTCGCTCGCTCGGCGTGAGCCTGGCGGGGGACCGCTCGGCCGTGGTCTCCGCCGACGGCTCCCGGGTGTGGCGGTTGACCTCGCGCGAGGGGGCGCGCGTCGCCCCCAGGCTCGTCGCGCTCGGCGTCGACGTGCTGCGACCGATGTGGGACCGCACCGGGCGGCTGTGGATCGTCGACCGCGGCAGCAGCGCCGGTGGCTCTCCTGGGGTGCGGGTGATCTCCGACGACGGCCGGTCCCGGCTCGACAGCCCGCAGCTGCGGGACGGCCGTCTCGAGGCCGCGTCGGTCTCGCGTGACGGCAGTCGCTTCGCAGCGCTGGTGGGCCTGCCCGACGGGGAGGTGGAGGCGCGACTGTTCCGCGTGGTGCGCGACGACCTCGGTGCCCCCGCGCGGCTGGCCTTCGCCCGGACCCTTCCGGCCCCGAACGCGCTGCTCAACCCGCGCGCGGTTGGCTGGTGGGACCCCACGACGGTGGCCGTGATGACCCGGCCCTCCGGCTTCTCGACGCGGGTGCAGCTGCTGCCGACCGACGGCTCCACCGTCGCCACCTCCGGCGCACCCCGGCTCGACCTGCTCTTCGAGGAGGGCCAGAGCATGGCCAGCTCGCCCGGCTCCCCGCAGAGCCTGCTCGTGACCGGCCCGGACGGGGTGTTCGACCTCGGCGGCGACGGTCGCTGGGCCGAGCTGGTCCTGCCGGCCGAGCTCCGCGCGACGACCTTCGTGGGCTGAGCCGGAGTTCTCCCCAGACCGTCGGCAGCGGCTCGCGCCGGGCACGGCGTACGACGAGGCTGGGGCCGTGCGTGACGCGCTGGTCGACCTCGTCCTGGGGTCGTGCTGCGTCGGGTGCGGGCGAGCCGGCCGCCTGCTGTGCGGTGACTGCCGGGTCGGCCTGCCGCACCGGGGACGCTCCTGCCCGCCGACGCCCTGTCCACCGGGGCTGGCCGACCCGTGGTGCGCAGCGGAGTACGCCGACGTCGTGCGGCGGATGGTGCTGGCGCACAAGGAGCGAGCGTGCCACGGACTGGCGGCGCCGCTCGGCGAGCTGTTGGCCGTCGCGGTCGTCGCCGCGGTCGGGCCGCGGTCGGGCCCCGTGCTGCTGGTGCCGGTGCCCAGCCACCCCCGCGTGGTGCGGGCTCGGGGCCACGACCCGCTGCTGCGCCTGAGCCGGGCGGCGGCGCGCAGCCTGCGCCGGCGCGGCGTCGCGGCGGTGGTCCGCCCGCTCCTGCTCACCCGGGCCCGGCCGCGGGACCAGGCGGGCCTCGACGCGGCCGCCCGGGCCGCCAACCTGCGCGAGGCCTTCGCGCTGCGGCCCGGTGCCGCCCGGGCCGCACCCGCGACGGCGAGGTCCGTCGTGGTCGTCGACGACGTGCTCACCACCGGTGCCACCGCACGCGAGGCCCAGCGTGCGCTCGAGTCGGCGCGGGTGCCGGTGGCCGCGGTGGCGGTGGTGGCGGCGACGACCCGGCGGCTGCCTCCGCGCCCCGCGGCAGCACCGGTGACACCGCCCCGCACCTGAGAAGGGGCCATGATGTGGACGATCGGGTTCCGTGGACCGTCGCGGACCACTAGCGTCGGTGCATGGAGTCCGTCCGGGTCCGTGGTTGCGCCGAGGAGGTGCGTCGCGGCTCGTTCCGAGCCGTGGACGTCTCCCGGCAAGCCGATGCCAGTCGCAGGCGAAACGGTCCACGTAAGAGCCCCTCGTGGGTTCGATCACGGTGCGGCTTAGAAGTCAGTCCTGCCGTCGTGGGGGCGCCAGACGCGCCCCCGGCCGGCGAGAAGGCGGGTAGTGGCGGAGAAGCTGCGAGAGCCTCAGCAGGCGGTTGTGGGGTCGAAGACCAGGTCGGCCGGGCGGACTCCGCTTCCTGGTCTCTCGGGACGCGCGCTCGACAGGGGGCGCGCGTGCACGACGTCGGACGGGTCCGGCGCAGTTGACCCGCTCTCAACACCGGAGGTGTGCATATGGACGTTGTCGTGAAGAGTCGCCACTGCGAGGTCTCGGAGCGGTTCCGTGAGCACGTCGAGGAGAAGCTCACCCGCCTCGAGAAGCATGACCACCGGGTCATCCGCATGGAGGTGGAGGTCGAGCTCGAGCGCAACCCGCGCCAGCACGACCGGGCCGTGAAGGTCGAGCTGACCGCGTTCTCGAAGGGGCCCGTGGTCCGGGCCGAGGCGGCTGCGGAGGACAAGCTCGGTGCGCTGGACCTGGCTCTGGACAAGATGGCGGCCCAGATGCGCCGCGCTGCGGACCGCCGCCGGGTGCACCACGGTCGCCGTACGCCGGTGTCGGTGTCGCAGGCGCTGGCCGGCCTGGAGGTGGCCGAGAACGGCTCGGTGCTGACGCTCGGCGAGGGCTCCGAGGACGTCACGGAGCCGACCGGCGGGCCCGAGGTGACCACGGCCTCCGACGGGTCGATCGTGGTGCGCGAGAAGACGCACCCGGCCCGTCCGATGAGCCTGGACCAGGCGCTCTACGAGATGGAGCTCGTGGGGCACGACTTCTTCCTGTTCGTCGACAGCGAGTCGACGCGTCCCTCGGTGGTCTACCGCCGCAAGGGCTACGACTACGGAGTCATCGCGCTCACCCAGGAGTGAGGGCACGACGGCTCCGCGACCACGCCGGACGCATCCCTCGCCGACCGACGGCGCGCCTCGCGGCGACCGGGGCGAGCAGTGTCCGAGTTTGCTATCCGGCATAGTCCCTTTGTGCCATGATCGAACGGTGGTCATCCCTTCGTCCTCCGCTCGATCCGGCGCGACCGCCATCCGCGTGCTCGTCGTGGACGACCAGGAGCTGTTCCGCCGTGGGCTGACCATGCTGCTGGGGGTCGAGACGGACATCGAGGTGGTCGGTGAGGCCGCCGACGGTGCCGCCGCCGCGGCCCTCGCCGCCGGGTCCGTGCCCGACGTGGTCCTGATGGACGTCCGCATGCCCCGGCAGAGCGGGATCGAGGCCTGCGCCGCGGTGAAGGAGGCCGCTCCCCAGGCGCGGATCATCATGCTCACCGTCAGCGACGACGAGGCCGACCTCTACGACGCGGTCAAGAGCGGCGCGTCGGGCTACCTGCTGAAGGACTCCTCGATCGAGGAGGTCGCACAGGCGATCCGCGTGGTGGCCGACGGCCAGTCGCTGATCAGCCCCTCGATGGCCATCAAGCTGCTCGACGAGTTCAAGCAGATGGCGCGCACCGACCGTCAGGCCGTGCCGACGCCGCGCCTGACCGAGCGCGAGCTCGAGGTGCTGCGGCTGGTGGCGCAGGGGCTGAACAACCGTGAGATCGCCAAGCAGCTGTTCATCAGCGAGAACACGGTGAAGAACCACGTGCGCAACATCCTCGAGAAGCTGCAGCTGCACTCGCGCATGGAGGCGGTCATGTACGCCGTGCGCGAGAAGATCCTCGACATCCCCTGAGCCGGCGCACCGTGGTCCGGCCCGAGCACCTCAGCCTCGTCCAGGCACGTCGGGTCGCGCTCGCGGCCCAGGGCTTCCTCGACACTCCTCACGCGGCGCCGACGATGCGCACGCTCGCCCGCACCGTCGAGCGGACCGGCGTGCTCCAGGTCGACTCCGTGAACGTGCTCCAGCGTGCCCACCTCATGCCGCTCTACAGCCGGATGGGCCCCTACGACCCGGCTCTGCTGACCCGCGCCGCCGAGCGACGCCCCCGCCGACTGGTGGAGTACTGGGCGCACGTCCAGTCCCTGATGCCCGTCGACCTCTGGCCCGTGATGCGCCACCGCATGGAGGAGTACCGAGCCACGCGCGGCAAGTGGGGCATGCTCACCGACGACGCCGGTGGTGGGCTCCCCGAGCGACTGGTGGCCGAGATCCGCGCCCGCGGCGCCGCCACCGCACGCGACCTCGACGACGGGTCTCCTCGGAGCAGCGAGCACTGGGGCTGGAACTGGTCGGCGGCCCGGCGGGCGCTCGACTACGCCTTCCTGACCGGTGACCTCGCCGTCGCCGGACGGACCCCCTCCTTCGAGGTCGTCTACGACGTCGCGGAACGGGTGCTGCCCGCCGAGGTGCTGGCCGCCCCCACTCCCACGCGCGACGAGGCTGACCGCGAGCTGGTGCGCCGGGCCGCCCGCTCCCACGGGGTGGCCAGCGCCCGCTGCCTGGCCGACTACTACCGCATGCGCCAGCAGCCGGGTCCGGGCACCCGGGGCGCCCAGGGGGCGATCGCGGACCTCGTGGAGGACGGTGAGCTGGTGCCGGTGCGGGTCGAGGGCTGGGCGCGAGCGGCGTACCTGCACCGTGACGCCCGGCTGCCGCGCCGGGTGGCGGCGCGCACCGTGCTGAGTCCATTCGACCCGGTGGTGTGGGAGCGCGGCCGCACCGAGGCGTTGTTCGGCTTCCGCTACCGGATCGAGATCTACGTGCCGCCCGCGGCGCGGGTGCACGGCTACTACGTGCTGCCCTTCCTGCTCGGGGACCGGTTGGTCGCCCGGGTCGACCTCAAGGCCGACCGACCCCGGCGCACCCTGCTGGTGCAGGCGGCGTACGCCGAGGCCGGCGCGCCGCCGGACACCGCCGAGGAGCTGCTCGCCGCGCTCGGCGAGCTGGCGCGATGGCTGGGACTGGACCGGGTCGTGGCCCGGCCCCGGGGCGGCCTGGGGGAGGCCTTGTCCCGGGCCCTGCCCCCCGTGACCTGATCCCGGTCAGCCCAGCGCGGAGGTGCAGTCCACGGACGGCGTCGGGTCGCCGGGCGCACGTCGGTGGCTCAGTGCGTCGAGGACGAGGGCGTGCACCACCGGGTCGTTCGGCGCCTGGTCGTGCTCGATCGGGTCGGCGGGGCAGACGTCCTGGATGAGGGTGTTGGTGACCCGTCGGGCCGGCCCGGCCAGGAACTGGCTCCGGTAGGGCGTGACGACCTCGTCGTAGCGGGTCGAGATGACGGTGTAGTAGGGCCCGCGGAAGGCCTTGCGGGCGCGCAGGATGTCGCCGCCCTCGTTGAGTCGTCGCAGGAACGGCGAGCCCGCCTGCTGCTGCTCGCACGCCTTGCACGAGGAGCTGCTCGGCGGTTCAGCGCCATCCGGCGCCGGAGTGATGAGCCCCTGCGTCCCGTGGTTGGAGGGGGCGATCCCGACGAGCTGGCGGACCTTGTTGCGCCCGCCCTCGAAGCGGAGGTACTGCCGCGGCATCATGCCGCCCTGGCTGTGACCCACGATGGCGACCTGACGCGCACCGGTGCGGCGCAGCACGCGGTCCACGAAGGCGTCGAGCTCCTGGGCCGAGCGGCCGATGGGGCCCGTGGCGTAGACGCCGTCGGTCTCACCGTAGTTGAGGGCGAAGACGCAGTAGCCGGCGTCGGCCAGCACCGGCGACAGCGTGGACCAGTTCTTCAGCCGGCTCTCGAAGGTGCCCGGCACCAGCACCACCGGGAACGGGTGGGCCTTCGACGGGCGGCACGAGAAGTCGTTGGCGCCCGGGGGCGGTGCGGCGTCGGGGTCGGGCGCCGCCTGGGCACCCGAGGGAGCGAGCAGCACGCCGGTGGCCGCGAGCGCGGCGACGGTGGCGCCGACGAGGGCGGCGCGGACGCGGTCGGTGAGGGTCATGAGGCACTCCTGCGCCCGGGGAGCGGGAACCGGGCGATCGGCGGAGGTTACCCCGCCCCGCCGACGCCGAACCAGCGGCCGGATGGTGTGGTGGACCCCCGGGGCGCGGTTCGCTGGGTACAGTTGCCACGGCGTCGCCCGCCCTCGTGACCCGATCGTGCCTCGAACCAGGAGCCTGACTTCGTGCCTGCCATCATCGACAAGATCCTTCGCATGGGCGAGGGCAAGGTCCTGCGCCAGCTGGAGGGTGTCGCGAAGGCGGTCAACGCCATCGAGGACGACTTCGTCGCCATGAGCGACGCGGAGCTGCAGGGCATGACCGTGGAGTTCCGCACCCGTCTGGAGGCCGGCGAGACGCTCGACGACCTCATGCCGGAAGCGTTCGCCACGGTGCGCGAGGCGGCGAAGCGGGTGCTCGGCCAGCGTCACTTCGACGTCCAGATCATGGGCGGGGCCGCCCTGCACCTCGGCAACATCGCCGAGATGAAGACCGGTGAGGGCAAGACGCTGGTCTCGACGCTGCCGGCGTACCTCAACGCGCTCAGCGGCAAGGGCGTCCACGTCGTCACGGTCAACGACTACCTGGCCAAGTACCACGCCGAGTGGATGGGCCGCGTCCACCACTTCCTCGGGCTCACCACCGACGTGATCCTGCCGTCGATGTCGCGCGAGGCCCGCCGCGCGGCGTACGCCGCCGACATCACCTACGGCACCAACAACGAGCTCGGCTTCGACTACCTGCGCGACAACATGGCCACCGACCTGGCCGAGTGCGTCCAGCGCGGGCACAACTTCGCCGTGGTCGACGAGGTCGACTCGATCCTCATCGACGAGGCCCGCACGCCGCTGATCATCTCCGGACCCACGCAGGAGGAGGTGAAGTGGTACCCCGAGTTCGCCACCATCGCCCAGCGCATGGTCAAGGACGTCGACTACGAGGTCGACGAGAAGAAGCGCACCATCTCCGTGCTCGAGGGCGGCATCACCAAGGTCGAGGACTACCTCGGCATCGACAACCTCTACGACTCGGTCAACACGCCGCTGATCTCGTTCATGAACAACGCGATCAAGGCCAAGGAGCTGTTCCGCAACGACAAGGAGTACGTCGTCCTCAACGGCGAGGTGCTCATCGTCGACGAGCACACCGGCCGCATGCTGCACGGTCGCCGCTACAACGAGGGCCTGCACCAGGCCATCGAGGCCAAGGAGGGCGTGCAGATCCGCGAGGAGTACCAGACCCTCGCCACCATCACGCTGCAGAACTACTTCCGGCTCTACGAGAAGCTCTCCGGCATGACCGGCACGGCGATGACCGAGGCCAGCGAGTTCGACAAGATCTACAAGCTCGGCGTGGTGCAGATCCCCACCAACCGGCCGATGGCCCGCCTCGACCAGCCCGACCTGGTCTACCGCACGGAGGACGCGAAGTACGCCGCCGTCGTCGACGACATAGCCGAGCGTCACCGCGCCGGACAGCCGGTGCTGGTCGGCACCGTGTCGGTGGAGAAGTCCGAGCACCTGTCGAAGGAGCTGCGCGCCAAGGGAGTGCCGCACTCGGTCCTCAACGCCAAGCAGCACGCCGACGAGGCGAAGGTCGTCGCGCTGGCCGGTCACAAGGGCGCGGTCACCGTGGCCACGAACATGGCCGGGCGAGGCACCGACATCATGCTCGGCGGCTCGGTGGACTTCCTCGCCGACGCCGAGCTGCGCAAGCAGGGGCTCGACCCGGTCGAGAACGTCGAGGAGTACGACGCCGCCTGGCCGTCCATGGTCGAGCGCATCAAGGCGCAGGTCTCGGCCGAGCACGACGAGGTCCGCGACCTCGGCGGCCTCTACGTCCTGGGCACCGAGCGCCACGAGTCGCGCCGCATCGACAACCAGCTCCGCGGCCGGTCCGGCCGCCAGGGCGACCCGGGGGAGTCGCGCTTCTACCTGTCGCTGCAGGACGAGCTGATGCGGCTGTTCAAGTCCGACTGGGTCGACTGGGTGCTCACCACGCTCAAGGTCCCCGACGACGTCCCGATCGAGAACAAGCGCGTCACCAGCTCGATCGCCTCGGCGCAGAGCCAGGTGGAGTCGCAGAACTTCGACTCCCGCAAGAACGTGCTGAAGTACGACGACGTGATGAGCCGCCAGCGCGAGGTCGTGTACGCCGAGCGGCGGGCCGTCCTCGAGGGCGCCGACCTCCACGACCAGGTCACGACGATGATCGACCAGACCGTCGAGGGCTACGTCGGGGGTGCCACCAGCGGCTTCCCCGAGGAGTGGGACCTCGAGGCGCTGTGGACCGCGCTGCGGACCCTCTACCCGGTCTCGCTGAACCGCGAGGGCATCGAGGACGAGGCGGGTGGCCGCGCCAACCTGGATCGCGAGGAGCTGCTCGAGCTGGTGCGCGCCGACGCGCACCGGGCCTACGCCGAGCGCGAGAAGCAGTTCGGCTCCGAGGTCATGCGCGAGCTGGAGCGCCGCGTAGTGCTCTCCGTGCTCGACCGCAAGTGGCGCGAGCACCTCTACGAGATGGACTACCTGCGCGAGGGCATCGGGCTGCGGGCCTACTCCCAGCGCGACCCGCTGGTGGAGTACCAGCGCGAGGGCTTCGACATGTTCAACGTGATGATGGACGCCATCCGCGAGGAGTCGGTGGCGTTCCTGTTCAACCTCGACGTCCAGGTCGAGGAGGAGCCGACCCAGGAGACCGGGCCGACCGACGGGGCCGGCGGCGGTGTCCCCCTGATCACCCCGGCCTCGGCCGCCGCGACGTCGCAGAGCTCGCCGGTGGCGCGCTCAGCCCCCACGGAGACGGCGCCCGCGGCGGGCGGGGCCGGTCCGACCACGCCCGTGCTGCGCGCGAAGGGCCTCGAGCCGAAGAAGCCCGACGCCGCCGGACTGACCTACGCCGGCCCCACCGAGACCGGCGACGTCGAGGTCCACGGCGAGCAGGCGTCGCTCGACGACGGGTTCGTCGGGGTGGGCCGCAACGACCTGTGCCCGTGCGGCTCGGGCAAGAAGTTCAAGCGCTGCCACGGCGCCTCGGGCGGGCCGACCGGCACCACCGCGCGCATCAGCTGATCTCGGGCGTCGGCTCAGCCGAACAGCAGGACCGTGCAGCGCCAGCGGTCGCGGTGACGCTCGAGCCGGATCGCGAGGGCGCGCGACCGCTCGCCGTGGCGCACGTGGACGCTGACCTCCGCGCTGTCGTCGTGGGGTCGGCACACGTGCACGCTGCGGACCTGGGCGTGCACCCGGCGCGGTGAGCCGCCGCGCGCCTGGCGCACCAGTGACGCGCGCCGTTCGAGATCGGCGTAGACGTGCTCGTCGGTCCAGCGCAGCAGCTGCAGGACCGGGCGCTGCCCGGCCACGACCTCCACGGCCGCCTGGGCGAAACGGCCGGCGAGCACGCGGATCTCGCTGTCCTCGTCGGGCACGCGCACCGGTCGGGGGCGGGCCTCCACCGGCGGCCAGCTCAGGGCCAGGGACCCCTGGACCACCGGCGCGGTGGGCAGGTGGTCGGTGCGTGTGCGGGGCCGGGGGAGGTGGGTCACCGCGGCGGTAGCGGTGTCGTGACTGGTGCCGTGTCTGGTGTCGTGACTGGTGTCGTGACTGGTGTCGTCCGTGCCGGTCATGGGCGTCCTTCCGTCGGTGCAGGGGCAGGCAGGTCCAGGCGGGTGCCGGGACGGATGAGGTCGGGGCTGCGGCCGATCACCACTCGGTTGGCGGCGTACAGGCGCTGCCAGGCGGCGTCGACCTGCCGGTCGGAGGTGTCGGGCGGCAGGAGGTGGCGCGAGGCCAGCGCCCACAGGGTGTCGCCGGGACGCACGACGACGGTCGCGTCGGTCGGACGCACGGGGCGCGGGGCGGCGGTCACGAGACCGCCCACGGGCCGTCGCGGCAGCGGGAGGGTGGAACGCGCCGGCAGGCCGGGCAGCGCGGGCAGCACGGTGCTGTCGGCGGGTGCGGCGTCGACGGTCGTCGCCGACACGGGCGCACCGACGGCGCCGACCAGGCCGCCGAGGCTCGAGCCGACGACGAGCGCGGCACAGCGCCGTGCCAGGGCCGGTCGCAGCCAGGACGCGACCGGACCGCCGGGACTGTGAGGACTGCGAGGACTGCGAGGACTGCGAGGACTGCGGACGAGCGTCTCGCCGAGGCAGAGCGTGACACCGAGCGCGAGCCGGCACCACGCGGGCACCAGGACCAGCGCGCACCCGAGGACGAGGAGGTCGTCGAGCGCGAGCGGGTGACCGTCGGGGTCCAGCACCGGTGCGACGACGGCTGCCAGCGCAAGGCTCAGCCCGGTCGTGAGCGCCAGCGTGAGGCCCAGTCCGGTGGCGGCGCGCAGCCGTGGCAGCGCGACCGAGCGGCTCGGTCCCATGGATGATTCCCCCGTGCAAGCGTGTTTGATCGTGTTTGACATTTTTAAACCGGCTTTGGCGGCCACGTCAAGGCAAGGACCATGGTTGTTGACATCGGGCACGAGCGGGGTGAGGGTGCTGCGATGACCGACGACCCCACCCGCTCCGCCCCCGGGGACGCGGCCGAGACGTTGCTGCCGCTCATCGCGCTCTTCGACGACCTGGAGCAGCAGGCGGAGGGCCTGGAGCTCGAGCGCCGCGACGCCGAGGTCGCGGACCGGCTGCGCGACGAGTACGCCGAGGTGGACCTCGCGGCGCGCCTCCACGCCTCGGTGGGCGCCGAGGTCGAGCTGACCGTCGTCGGGCAGGGCGCCTCGGGCTCGGAGCCCGGCGGCGAGGAGGTGCGCGGCACCCTCGTCCGGGTGGGCGCGGGGTGGCTCCTGGTGGCGGCCGGCGGCCGCGAGCTCCTGGTGCGCGAGGCCGCCCTGGTCGTGGCCCGCGGCCTGTCCGAGCGGGCCCTGCCCGTCGGGGCCCGCCCCGTGCTGAGCCGGTTGACGCTCACCTCGTGCCTGCGTCGCCTTGCCGAGGAGGGGGAGCGGCAGGTCCTGCGCCTGGTCGACGGCAGTCTGCGCTCAGGCGACCTCGGGCGCGTGGGCGCCGACTTCGTGGAGCTGTGGGACGAGCGCGGCGCCGGCCAGGTGCCGTTGTCGGCGCTGGTCTGGGTCCGCCGCGCCTGAGGCCGCGGTCGTCGTCAGATCTCGACGTTCTCGGTGGACTCCAGTGCGCTCGCGGTGCGCTGCTGGGCGAGGTGGCGGTCGGTCTGCTCGTACATCCGTGCGATGAACTCCTCCAGCTCGGAGGCCTCGACACGCCACTGGCCACGACCTCCCAGCTTGAGGGCCTTGAGCTCCTGGCGGTGGACCAGCGCGGTGACCTGAGCCAGGGAGGTGTTGAGCACCTCGGCCACGTCGGCCAGCGTGAGGAAGCGGGGGGCTGCGCTCATGGCCGTCACTATCGCACCGTTTGGTGACAGGAGCGAAAGAAATCCGGCCTGTGCCTGTGGAAAACTCGTCTGGGGTCGATTCGGTGGAGGTTGGCCGCGCATGATGGCGGCCATGAGTCTCGCACCGTCCCTGCCCGTGGCCACCTCGAATGCCCGCGAGGCCGCCGGGTCGCCGCCGGCACGCCGGGCGGCCCGGCCGGGATGGCGCGACCCGCGCTTCGCGGTCGGGCTCGTCCTGGTGGCCCTGTCCGTCGTGGTGGGGGTGCGCGTCGTGGAGGGACGCGACGACACCACGCCCGTGCTGGCAGCCGCCAGGCCGCTGGCGGCCGGCGAGGAGCTGGCGCCCGACGACGTCACGGTCGTCGAGGTCCGCTTCACCTCCTCCGGCGACGCGGACCGCTACCTGCCCGCCGACGGGACCGTCACCTCAGCCGGGTCGGTGCCCGTCGTGCTCACCCGGGGCGTGGGCGCCGGCGAGCTGGTGCCGCGGACCGCGACGAGCGAGGGCGCCGTCGCCGACGTGCAGGTGCCGCTCGCGGTGCCCCTCGGTCGGGTGCCGAGCACCGTCCAGGTCGGCTCGGTGGTCGACGTCTGGGCGACCTCCGGCCCCGCCGACGCGCTCACCTCCTCGGGAGCGGAGGCAGGCCGGGCCACGGGGACGGACGGCGGTCGGAGCGGGGCCGAGCGGGTGCTGCGCGAGGTGCCGGTGCTGGCGCTGGGTCGGGGCCAGGGGCTCGGTCCGGACAGCGAGATCCGTGTGGTCGTCGGCGTGCCCGACCGCGGCGACGCGGTGGCCGAGGTGGTCCGGACCGTGGCCTCGTCCGGCGTGCTGGTCGTCCACCGCCCTGAGGGGAGCTGAGCATGACCATGCACCCCCGACGGCTCTCCGGCCCCCGTCTCACCCTCGCCCTCGCGGCCGGCAGCGAGCCGTGGGAGTCCGACGCGTTGGCGTCCGTGGCGGCCGCCCCGACCCGGGTGACGCTGGTCAAGCGCTGTCTCGACCTCGGCGACCTGCTGACGGTCGCGGCCACCGGGTCGGTCCGGGTGGCGCTGCTCGCGGCGCACCTCGACGGTCTCGACGCGGACAGCGTGGAGCGGCTGCGGCGCGCCGGGGTGCGCTCGGTCGTGGTGCTGCCGGCCGGTGCGTCCGAGGTCGAGCGGCACCGGCTCCGGCGGCTGGGCCTCTCCGCGGCCGTCGAGGAGGGTGAGCTGCAGCAGGGGTCGGCGTTGCTGCCACTGCTCGAGGCCGTCTCGGAGGCCGGTCTGGCCCCGCCGGGGGTCGAGGACCTGCTGGACGGACCGGCGCCGCAGGCCGGACGGTCCCCGGTGCCGGAGGTGCCCGGCGTCCGGGACCTCGGTGCCGACGACGTGACCGGCACCGGCACCGGCACCGGCACCGGCACCGCCGCTGTTCCGGTCGCCGGTCGGGTGGTCGCCGTGTGGGGACCGCACGGCGCGCCCGGACGCACCACCGTCGCCATCGGTCTCGCCGCCGAGGCCGCCGCGCGGGGCGTGGACACCACCGTGGTGGACGCCGACCCGCACGGCGGGGCGGTCGGGCAGCACCTCGCCGTGCTCGACGAGGCCTCGGGGCTGCTCGCCGCGGTGCGGCTGGCCAATGCCGGGCAGCTCGACGCCGCCCGCCTCGTCGGTGTCGCCCGGCAGGTCGAGCCCCGGCTGCGGCTGGTGACCGGGCTGCCCCGGCCCGACCGCTGGACCGAGGTCCGCTCCCAGACACTCACCACCGTCCTGGACGTGGCCGCGACCCTGACGCCGCTCGTGGTGGTCGACGCCGGCTTCGGTCTCGACACCCGCGCTGCGGACGGCCGGCCGGCGGCGCCGTCGCGCGACCGGCTCAGCATGACCGTGCTCGAGCACGCCGACGACCTCGTGGTGGTCGCGGCCGCCGACCCCGTGGGGCTCACCCGGCTGGCCCGGTCGCTGCTCGACCTGCGGACGGTGCGTCCCGCCGGTCCGGACGTGGTCGTGGTGAACCGGATGCGTCCAGGTCTGGGCTGGGCCGAGCGTGACGTGGTGGACATGGTCGCCCGCGTCGCTCCGGACGCCCGGGTGGCGTTCCTGCCCGAGGACCGGGCCGCTGCCGACAGGGCCCTGGTGGGCGGCCGCACGCTGGCCGAGGGTGGCGACGGACCCCTGCGACGCGCGGTGGCCCGCGTGGCGGCGGAGCACCTGGCGCGCACGGGGCTGGTGGCGCCCCTGGTCCGCCGCTCCCGGCGGGACCGGCGGAACAGGCGCGACCTGCGCGCGCGACAGCAGCCGGCCGCCGTGACGGGTCAGACGCTGAGCAGCAGGTAGAGCCCGCTGACGGTGAAGACGACCATGACCACCAGCAGCGGCAGCTGGGCGGTGAGCTGCCGCTGGGCGGGCAGCACCGCGAGGGCACGGTCGTGGGCGGCGACCACCCCGAGCACGTGGCCGGTCACGATCGCGAGCACCTTGACCGTGGCCAGCAAGGTCGGGTGCTGGGTGAGCCAGTAGCTCACCTGCAGGTCGGCGGTGCCCCACAGGTCGCTGCCGTCGACCATCGGGTCGCTGAGCCGGGCCAGCGTCTGCTGTCCGACCTCCACGCCGTAGCTGAGGTAGTGGGCCACGATGTAGCCCACGACGATCGGCACGAGCGAGTGGGCGAACAGGTTCGCGGTCCGCCCGGGGGTGGCCCGGCTCACGGCCATCGCCCACGTCGCCGCCGCGAAGAGCAGCGCCACCGCCAGGCACAGCAGCACCAGGCCGGCCGTCTCGACCAGCACCAGCGGCACGCTCAGGTCGGCGGTGAACCGCACCCAGGCGATGGAGTCGGAGAAGCTGTCCCACGCGGTGCTGCCCAGCAGCACCGCGGTCGCGGCGGTCAGTCCCGGCACGGCCGGTACGCCGTCCAGGTTGGCCAGGGGGCTGCGAAGGACCAGGGCGCCGTCCTCGCGGCGGCCCACGACGGAGAGGTGGGAGACCAGCGTGGAGTAGGCCTCGAACGGGTCCGCCGCCGCGATCCACCGGTCACCGAAGACGGCCGCACCCACCAGCACGACGGCGGCGTACACGGCGAACCACAGCCGGAGCGAGGAGAGGTAGCTCGACTCGGGGTAGACCAGCTCGAGCCAGACGAAGGCCAGCAGCCCCAGCGCTGCCGGCCACAGGCCCACCCACCGCGGCAGGGTGGCGATGCCGGCTCCGGGGTCGCCGCCGGCCGCCCGCGAGACCAGCAGGTGCAGGGTGCGCACCGGGCTCAGGGCCCGGACCACCGGGCCGAGCAGCAGGGAGGCCGGCACCAGTCCCACCCAGAGCCAGACGTACACCACGCCGAAGGTGGGGTTGGCCAGGTTGTCCGGCCCAGCCACCGCGGCCCAGGTCACGTAGCCGGCGAAGGCCAGTCCCACCGCCCGGAGCACCAGCGCGAGGGGTGCGCCGTCCAGCACCCGGGCGACCCCGGCGGGCAGCGGACGGCCCTGCGTCGAGGCGTCGTAGCGGGGGCGTCGCCAGGCCAGCACGAGGACGGCGAAGGACACCGTGAGGGCGGCCGACCCGCCGGCCAGCGCCAGGGGGAGGGAGATGGGGAGGTCCTGGCTGCCCCCGATGCCGTGCTGGAAGACCATGCTGCACAGCCTTCCATGCCCGGGCGGGCTGCCACCGGCGAGACGCGGCAACCGCACCGCGGGGCCTCTGACACAATGCACGCCACGAGCGGGACCGCCGGGAGCGGCCCGGCACGAGGACAGCGCGAGGACGAGAGGGGTGGGGGACGCGATGGAACGTCTGCGCCCCGATGACGTGCAGCTGCTCGACATCGAGTCGGCCAGCTCGCCGATGCACCTCGCGACCGTGGAGATCTTCGAGCCGCCGGAGCAGGGCTTCGACTACCGGCGGCTGGTCGCGCTGGTGGGTGACCGCCTGGCCTTCGTCCCCCGCTACCGTCAGCGTCTCGCAGCCGTTCCCGGCGGGCTGGCTCGGCCGGTCTGGATCGACGACGACGACTTCGACCTGACCTACCACGTCCGCCAGTCGGCGGTGCCGCGACCGGGCTCGATGGAGCAGGTGCAGGAGCTCGTCGCCCGGATCATCACCCGACCCCTGGACCGGACCCGCCCGCTGTGGGAGATGTACCTCATCGAGGGTCTCGCCGACGGGCGGGTGGCCATCTTGTCGAAGTCCCACCAGACACTCGTCGACGGCGTCTCGACCATCGACCTCGGCCAGGTCATCCTCGACAACGACACGGTGGTGCGCGACCGCGTCCCCGACGAGTGGACGCCCCGCCCCGAGCCCTCGGCGCTGTCGATCCTGGGCGGTGCGGCGTACGAGCGGCTGCGACGCCCGGGCGAGACCGTCGCCGGGGTCGGCGGCCGCGCCCTCGCCGCCGCGAACCCGCTCACCACGCCGCTGAGCGGCCTCCTCGGAGGTCGGCGCGCGGGACCGGAGTCGCCGCTGCAGACCACGCTGTCGCAGCAGCGCCGCTTCGCGACGCTGCGCACCGACCTCGACGACTACCGCAAGGTGCGGCGCTTCCACGGCGGCACCGTCAACGACGTCGTGCTGGCCACGGTCACCGGCGGGCTGCGCTCGTGGCTGATGACCCGCGCGGAGTCGGTGCAGAGCAGCCGCCAGATCCGTGCGATGGTCCCGATGAGCGTGCAGGACGTCGACCTCGAGCCGACCTCGCTCGGCAGCCAGGTCACCGGCCACCTGCTGAACCTGCCGATCGGGGAGGCCAGTCCGGTCGTCCGGCTGCACCAGGTCTCCTACGCGCTCAAGGCCCACAAGGACACCGGCAAGGCCGTCTCCGCGCTGCGCCTGATCGGCGTCGGCGGATTCGCCCCCACCACGTTCCACGCCCTCGGCGCCCGCGTCGCCGCGGTCAGCGAGAACCGCGGGTTCAGCCTGGTCGTCACCAACGTGCCCGGGCCCGCAGTTCCCGCTCTACGCGTCGGGCGCGCGCATGCTGGAGAGCTACCCCGTGCAGCCGCTGCTGCCCGGACACGCGCTCGCGATCGGGGTCACGTCGTACGACGGCGGCGTGCACTACGGGCTCACCGCCGACCGCGACGCGCTCCCCGACGTCGACGTGATCGGGCAGTGCCTGGGGGAGGCGCTCGCCGAGCTCGTCGACACCACCGCCGAGAGCCGCATCCGCGCGCCGCGGGGTTGGACGCCCCGGGCGTGACGGTGCGACGATCGCGCCATGGACGCCGTCACCCACCCGCCCGCCCCGGTCAACGAGCCGACCCTCACCTACGCGCCCGGCACGACCGAGCGCGAGCAGCTGCTGGCCGAGATCGCGCAGCAGGAGTCGCGTGAGCTGGAGCTGACCGCGACCATCGGCGGCGAGAAGGTGCGCGGCAGCGGCGCCGAGGTGCCCGTCGTGCAGCCCCACGACCACGGTCACGTCCTCGGGGTGCTCCGGGGGACCGGCAAGGCGCAGGCCCGCAGCGCGATCGCAGCGGCGAAGCAGGCCGCGCCCGCGTGGGCCGCACTCGACTTCGACGACCGCGCCGCGGTCATCCTCAAGGCCGCCGACCTGCTGGCCGGCCCGTGGCGTCAGCGCCTCAACGCCGCGACCCTGCTCGGGCAGTCCAAGACCGCGTTCCAGGCCGAGATCGACGCGGCCTGCGAGCTGATCGACTTCTGGCGCTTCAACGTCCACTTCGCGCGGCAGGTGCTCGCCGAACAGCCGATCGCGAACGCCTCGGGGTCTGGAACCGCTCGGACCACCGCCCCCTGGAGGGCTTCGTCTACGCCGTCACGCCCTTCAACTTCACCGCCATCGCCGGCAACCTGCCCACCGCGCCCGCACTGATGGGCAACACCGTGCTGTGGAAGCCGTCCCCGACGCAGCAGGTCGCGGCCCACCTCACCATGGAGCTGCTGGAGGAGGCCGGCATGCCGCCCGGCGTCATCAACATGCTCCCCGGCGACGGGCTCGACGTCTCCTCGGTCGCGCTGACCCATCCCGACCTGGCCGGCATCCACTTCACCGGCTCGACCCCGACCTTCCAGCACCTGTGGCGCACGGTGGGGGAGAACATCGCCTCCTACCGCTCCTACCCGCGCATCGTGGGCGAGACCGGGGGCAAGGACTTCATCGTGGCCCACCCCTCGGCCGACGTCGACGTGCTGCGGGTGGCGATGGTGCGCGGTGCCTTCGAGTTCCAGGGGCAGAAGTGCTCGGCGGCCTCGCGCGCCTACGTGCCCCGCTCGGTCTGGGCCCGGCTCAAGGACGACCTGGTCGCGGAGATCGAGGCCATCAGCATGGGCGACGTCACCGACCTCTCCCACTTCATGGGTGCTGTCATCGACGAGCGGGCCTTCGCCAAGCACAAGACGGCCATCACCCGCGCCAAGCGGTCCTCGAAGCTGACGGTGCTCGCCGGCGGCACCGTCGACGACTCGGTCGGCTGGTTCGTGCGCCCCACCCTGATCGAGTCCAGCAGCCCCACCGACGAGATGTTCCGCACCGAGTACTTCGGTCCGATCCTCGCCGTGCACGTCTACGACGACGGTGACTACGAGCAGGTCGTCGACCAGCTCGAGTCGTTCGCGCCGTACGCCCTGACGGGTGCGGTCATCGCGCAGGACCGCGCCGCGATCGCGTGGACCGCGCAGCGGCTGCGGTTCGCAGCCGGCAACTTCTACGTCAACGACAAGCCGACCGGCGCCGTGGTGGGACAGCAGCCGTTCGGCGGCGCGCGAGCCTCCGGCACCAACGACAAGGCCGGGTCGGTGCTCAACCTGCTGCGCTGGACCTCCCCGCGCAGCCTCAAGGAGACGTTCGCGCCGCCGACCGACTACCGCTACCCGTTCATGGGCTGAGCCTGCCGGTCAGCTCTTCTGGGCCAGCCAGTCGCGCCCGACCTTGTGCTCGGCACGCAGGGCCTTGCTGAGCATGTCGGCGATGAGCCCCTCGAGCTTGCCGCCCACGATCGGGATGCTGACCTTGACCTCCAGGGCCACGGTCTCCGTGGTGCCTCCGGAGTCCTCGGCCAGCGACGCGGTCCCCTTCATCTCGCCCGGCTTGCCGGGGATCGACACGAGCACGTCGCCGCGCTCCTTGGTCGACCACGACTCGGTCTGCACGATGTTGGTCTCGTCGCCCACGACCTTCTTGGCGAAGCCGGGCACGCCCGTGGTCTGCTGGACCTGGTCGATGCGTACCTCCATGCCCTCCGCGCCGCCGGCGCCGCCCGTGCGGTCGATGGTGACGGTGCGTCGCAGCACCCGCTGGAAGTCGCAGACCTGCTCGCGGAAGGCGGGGTCGGCCAGCATCTCGTGCACCTGGTCGATGGTGGCTCCGTCGTAGCGAAGCTCTTCGGTGATCTTCTTCATGGCCCTACCTTCTCGTGCTCAGCGGCGTCCCGTCAGCCACCCCACGCCGGTGTCCCGCTCGGTGCGGTGGGGGGCGCATTAGTGTGATCACGGTGACCGACCAGGACGTGCAGTTCGGCGAGCAGGGCGCCCGGCTGAGCTACGGCAGCTACCTGCAGCTCGAGACGCTGCTGGCCGCCCAGACCCTCGAGTCCGAGCCGCCCGCGCACGACGAGCTCCTCTTCATCACCATCCACCAGGTCTACGAGCTGTGGTTCCAGCAGCTGCTGCACGACCTCGACGCCGCGCGGGAGGCGATGACCCGTGGCGACCTGTGGTGGGCCGCGCACCTGCTGCGCCGGGCCCACGTGGTCGAGCGGGTGCTGGTCGACCAGGTGGACGTGCTGGAGACGATGACGCCCCAGGACTTCCTCACCTTCCGTGAGCGCCTCGCCCCGGCCAGCGGCTTCCAGTCGGTGCAGTTCCGCGAGCTGGAGTTCCTCTCCGGCGCCAAGGACCCGGCCTACCTGAACCGGTTCCGTGGCATCACCGCGGCCGAGCGGGCGCGCCTGGACCGCCGGCTCGCCGAGCCGACGCTGTGGGACGCGTTCGTGCGGGTGCTCGCGGCTCGCGGCCTCGACGTCTCCGACGACGAGGCGGTGCTGGCCTCGCTGCGCACGGTCGCGCGCGACCGCGGTCGCCACGCGGAGGTGTGGACCCTCGCCGAGGCCCTGCTCGAGCACGACGAGCAGGCCGCGCAGTGGCGCGCCCGCCACGTCGTGATGGTGGAGCGCATGATCGGGACGAAGACCGGCACCGGCGGCTCGACCGGTTCGTCGTACCTCCGCAGCCGGCTGGGGCTGCGCTACTACCCGTTGCTGTGGGAGCTGCGCAACGCGCTGTGACCGGCTCGTGGACGCTGGACCCCGACCGGCCTAGGGTCGGGGCGACGGCACGACGAGGTGGCGTCGCAAGCGCCAAGGAGCAGCGTTGCCCACTCACGGGTCCACCCGGCACGACGAACCCCAGGCCGACCTGATCGCCCGCGCCGCCGCCGTGGCGGCGTCGCGGCGGGGCTCGGGCGGACCGCCGCGTGAGGCTGTGGAGACCTTCCTGCAGCAGTACTACCGCCACGTGGCCGTCGAGGACCTCGTCGAGCGCGCCGACGTGGACCTGTACGGCGCCGCCGTCAGCCAGTACGCCGCCGCCGCCGAGCGGCCGCAGGGCACCGCCAACGTGCGGGTCTTCACGCCGACCGTCGACGAGCACGGCTGGTCCGCGGGTGCACACACCGTGGTCGAGGTGGTCACCGACGACATGTCGTTCCTCGTCGACTCGGTGACGATGGCCCTCAACGAGGAGGGCCGCAACGTCCACCTGGTCATCCACCCGCAGCTCCTGGTCCGCCGTGACGTGGCCGGCCGGCTGGCCGAGGTCATCGACGACGAGGGCTACCAGGTCGGGCAGGACGGGGCCGATCCCGACGTCGGACGCGAGTCCTGGATGCACGTCGAGATCGACCGCGAGGTGGAGGACGTCGAGCTCGCCGAGATCGAGCAACGTCTGCGCAAGGTGCTGCTCGACGTGCGCGAGGCGGTCGAGGACTGGGAGCGCATGCAGCACCAGCGTCGGCGAGGTCGATCGAGGAGCTGCGCGAGACCCCGCCGCCGCTGGCCGACGAGGAGGTCGAGCAGGGCGCGGCGCTGCTCGAGTGGCTCGCGGACGACCACTTCACGTTCCTGGGCTACCGGGAGTACCGGCTGGGCGACGTCGACGGGGTCGAGAACGGCGCGCTCGTGGCCGTGCCCGGCACCGGCTACGGCATCCTGCGCGCGGACCCCGACATGACCGACGACGGCGGCATGCCCGACCTGGTGCGGGCCAAGGCCCGCGAGAAGACGCTGCTGGTGCTGGCGAAGGCCAACTCCCGCTCCACCGTGCACCGCCCGGTCTACCTCGACTACGTCGGGGTGAAGTCCTTCGACGACCAGGGCGAGGTCGTCGGTGAGCGCCGCTTCCTCGGCCTCTACTCCTCGGCCGCCTACACCGAGTCGCTCACGCGCATCCCGGTGGTGCGCGAGAAGGCGTACGCCGTCATCGAGGCGGCCGGGGTGTCGCCGCGAGAGCCACACCGGCAAGGCGCTCATGGACGTGCTCGAGACCTACCCGCGCGACGAGCTGTTCCAGACCCCGCTGGAGGACCTGGTCCCGATCGCTCACGCGGTGCTCTACACCCGCGAGCGGCGACAGCTGCGGCTCTTCGTGCGCCCCGACGCCTACCGCCGCTACCTGTCCTGCCTGGTCTACCTGCCGCGCGACCGCTACAACACCGCCGTGCGGGAGCGGATCTCGGCCATCCTCGACCCGTGAGCTCGGCGGCGAGTCGGCGGAGTACACCGCCCGCGTCTCGGAGTCGATGCTGGCGCGGCTGCACTTCGTGGTCCGTCCCGCGCGCGGGCAGACGATGGAGGCCGAGGTCGACGTGCCGGAGCTGGAGCGGATGCTCGCCGACGCCGCCCGCTCGTGGACCGACGACTTCGCGGCCGCGGTGCGTGAGGAGCACGGCGAGGCCAAGGGCGTGCGGCTGGCCCGCCGGTACGCCGACTCGTTCCCCGAGGCCTACAAGGAGGACTACCCGGCCCGCACCGGTGCGGTCGACCTGGCCCGTCTGGAGGCGCTCGATCCCGGGGAGTCGGGGAGGCACTGTCGCTGTCGTTCTACCAGCCGATGGACTGCGGCCCCGGCGAGGCGCGGCTGAAGGTGTTCCGGATCGGCCCGCCGCTGTCGCTGAGCAACGTGCTGCCGGTGCTGTCGACGATGGGCGTCGAGGTCGTCGACGAGCGGCCCTACGAGCTCGACGGCCTGACCCCGACCTCCTACGTCTACGACTTCGGGCTGCGCTACCGCCGCCCGATCCCCGCGCAGGCACGCGAGCTGTTCCAGGACACCGTCGCCGCGGTGTGGAACGGGCACAACGAGGCCGACGGCTTCAACGCGCTGGTGCTCGCGGTCGGGCTGACCTGGCGCCAGGCGACGGTGCTGCGCGCCTACGCGAAGTACATGCGCCAGGGCGGCACGCCGTTCGCGCAGGACTACATCGAGGAGGCGCTGCTCAACAACGTCGACATCACCCGCGCGCTGCTGTCGCTGTTCCAGACCCGGTTCGACCCCGACCTGTACGTCGACGACGCCGAGGGCCGGGCGGAGGTGGACGGAAGACCGCGGACAAGATCGTGAGGGCGCTGGACGAGGTCGTCAGCCTCGACCACGACCGCATCCTGCGGTCGTACCTGACCGACGATGCGCGCCACCCTGCGCACGAACTTCTACCAGCAGGCCGGCGACGGACGGGAGCGGCCCGAAGTCCTACATCTCCCTCAAGCTGCGTCCCGGCGCGACATCCCCGAGCTGCCGCGAGCCGCGGCCGCAGTTCGAGATCTTCGTCTACTCCCCGCGGGTCGAGGGCGTGCACCTGCGCTTCGGTCCGGTGGCGCGCGGCGGGTTGCGCTGGAGCGACCGCCGCGACGACTTCCGCACCGAGGTGCTCGGGCTGGTGAAGGCGCAGATGGTGAAGAACGCCGTCATCGTCCCGGTCGGCGCCAAGGGCGGCTTCTTCTGCAAGCAGCTGCCCGACCCGGGTCGAGCGGGAGGCGTGGATGGAGGAGGGCGTCGCCTGCTACAAGACCTTCATCTCCGGCCTGCTCGACGTCACCGACAACCTCGTCGACGGGGAGAACGTCGCCGCCGAGCCGACGTCGTCGCGCCACGACGGCGAGGACTCCTACCTCGTCGTGGCGGCCGACAAGGGCACCGCGACGTTCTCCGACATCGCCAACGGGGTCGCGAAGGACTACGGCTTCTGGCTCGGCGACGCCTTCGCCTCCGGCGGCTCGGTCGGCTACGACCACAAGGCGATGGGCATCACCGCGCGCGGGGCGTGGGAGTCGGTGAAGCGCCACTTCCGCGAGATGGGCGTGGACTGCCAGAACGAGGACTTCACCTGCGTCGGCGTCGGCGACATGTCCGGCGACGTGTTCGGCAACGGCATGCTGCTCTCCGAGCACATCCAAGCTGGTCGCGGCCTTCGACCACCGCGACATCTTCCTCGACCCCGACCCGGACCCGGCGGCGTCGTACGCCGAGCGGCAGCGGCTGTTCGAGCTGCCCCGGTCGAGCTGGGCCGACTACGACACGCGAGGCTGATCTCCGAGGGCGGCGGGGTGCACTCGCGGCGGGCCAAGCCGATCGAGATCAGCGACCCAGGTCCGCGCGGCGCTCGCGCCTGCCGGACGGCGTCACCTCGATGGCCCCCCACGAGCTGATGCGCGCGATCCTGCTCGCCCGGGTGGACCTGCTGTGGAACGGCGGCATCGGCACCTACGTCAAGGCGTCGACCGAGACGCAACGCCGACGTCGGCGACAAGGCCAACGACGCCATCCGCGTCGACGGCAGCCAGCTGCGCTGCCGCTGCGTCGGCGAGGGCGGCAACCTCGGCCTCACCCAGCGGGGCCGGATCGAGTACGCCCTGCACGGGGCCGGCGGCGAGGGGGGCCGGATCAACACCGACTTCATCGACAACTCCGCCGGCGTCGACACCTCCGACCACGAGGTCAACATCAAGATCCTGCTCGACCGGGTGGTCGCCGCCGGCGACCTGACCGAGAAGCAGCGCAACGACCTGCTGGCGTCGATGACCGACGAGGTGGGGGCGCTGGTGCTCGCCGACAACTACGAGCAGAACGTCGCGCTGGCCTCCGCGGCGCTGCAGGCGCCGGCGCTGCATGCACGTCCACGAGGACTGGATGCAGCGGCTGGAACGCCAGGGACTGCTCGACCGGGAGCTGGAGTTCCTGCCGTCGACCGAGCAGGTCGCCGAGCGGATCGACCGCCGCCAGGGCCTGACCGGCGCCCGAGCTGGCGGTGCTGATGGCCTACACGAAGATCGTGCTGGCCGACGACATCGTCGACACCGACCTGCCCGACGACCCGTTCCTGCTCGAGGACCTGCACGAGTACTTCCCGACGGTGATGCGCGAGAAGTACCAGGAGCAGATCGAGAACCACCCGCTGCGTCGCGAGATCATCACCACCCAGGTGGTGAACTACCTCGTCAACGGCGCCGGCATCACGTTCCACCACCGGCTGTCGGAAGAGACGGCCGCCTCGCGCGGTCGAGCTGATCCGGGCCAACTTCGTGGCCCGCGAGATCTTCGGCTCGCGCCCTTTCGTGGACCGGGTGTACGGCCTCGACAACACCATCCAGGCGCAGGTACAGCTGCGGATGCGCATCGAGATGCGCACGCTGGTCGAGCGCGCCTCGCGCTGGCTGGTCAACAACCGGCGGCCCCCGCTCGACAGCCGCGCCACCGTCGACTTCTTCCGCGACGACGCCACCGCGGTGCTCTTCGCGCTGCCGGAGGTGCTGACCGGGCTGGAGAAGCAGGCCTTCGAGGAGAGGCGCCGAGCGCTGGTCGCCCAGGGCGTGGCCGACGACCTCGCCGAGCGGGTCGCGGTGCTGCCGCCGGCGTACGCCGTGCTCACCATCGTCGAGACCGCCAGCCGCGACGAGCTCGACGTCGTCGAGGTGGCGCGGCTCCACTTCGCCCTGGGGGAGCGGCTGGAGCTGTCGCGGCTCGTGGCTCGCATCCTCACGCTGCCCCGCGACGACCGCTGGCAGACGATGGCGCGTGCGGCGCTGCGCGACGACCTGCACACCGTCCACGGCACGCTGACCGCCCAGGTGCTGAGCACCACCTCGCCCGAGCGGTCGGTCGCCGAGCGCATCGAGGAGTGGGAGGAGCAGGACGCGGTGCAGGTCGAACCGCGCCGTGGAGACGCTGCGCGAGATCTGCGGGGACGACAAGGCCGACCTGGCCAGGATGTCCGTGGGGCTGCGGGTGGTGCGCACGCTGCTGTCCACGGGCGTCTAGCATGAAGCGGAACTCGGCCGCCTCGGGTCACGGAGCCGGAGCGCTGGTGGCGCGCCCCCGGACACCTCCGCCCGGCAGGTGAGGGAAAGGACCACGGTGAGGACGCAGCAGGCAGCAGGCCCCGGCACGTCGGGCGCCGGTTCCTCGCGCGCAGCGGGGTCGTCCCCGCTCCAGGCGCTGCGCCACCGCACCCGTTCGGCCCACGAAGGGCTCGACACGGCGCTGTCCGGGCCGGACCGACGCATCGTCGACCCCGCCGGCTACCTGCGGCTGCTGACCACGCTCGCGACCCTGCACGCGCACACCGACGAGCCCCTGCACCGCTGGGCGGCCGGCCCCGGCTGGGTGAACGACCACCTGGACCCCGCCGTGCTGCCGCGTCGCAGCGAGCTCTACGCCTCCGACCTCGTCCGGCTCGGCGCGACTCCGTGCACCCCGCAACCGCGCACCGGCCCCTGCGACGACGGCCAGGCCCTCGGGCTCCTGTACGTCGTCGCCGGCTCGACCAAGGGCGCCCGGATGGTCCTGCGAGGGCTGCCCGTGGACCTCGCCCCCGACGCCCGCGCGGGCCTGACGGACGCCGCAGCCCCGGGCGCGGTCCGGTTGTGGCAGGGCTGTCGTCGCGTGCTGATGACGCCGCTGCCCGAGGAGCTGGTGACGCGCGCGGCCGACGAGGCGGAGCGGCTCTTCACCCTGCTGCGGGAGGGGGTGTGAGCGAGGCCTTCCTGCCGGTCGGCAGCCCGGTCGACCTGACCAACTGCGAGCGCGAGCCGATCCACGTCCCCGGCAGCATCCAGCCCCACGGCGTGCTGCTGTGCGCCCTGGGTCCCGACGACCCGGTGCTCCAGGTCAGCGCCAACGGCGCCGACGTGTTCGGCGTCGGACCCGAGCACCTGCTCGGCACCCCGCTGCTCGACCTCTTCGAGCCCGTCTCCCACGAGGCGCTGTCGCTGGCCATGTCCGCGCCGCCGGGGGAGCGGACCGCGGTGCCGGTCAAGGCGCTGGTGCGGCGACGCACCAGCAACGGTCGCGGCACCCCGCCCACGAGCAACGGGCCTGCCTCGAGCTACTCGGTCCTGGTGCACCAGGTCGGCAGCGTGTGGCTCCTCGAGCTCGAGGTCGAGGAGGTCGCCCTCACCGTCGAGGACACCCTGCTCGGCGTGCGATCCGCGGTCAGCCGCCTGACCTCGGCCACCTCGGTCGCCGAGCTGCTGGAGGTGGCCGCGGTCGAGTTCCGCCGCATCACCGGCTTCGACCGGGTCATGGTCTACCGCTTCGACCAGGACTGGAACGGCCAGGTGGTGGCCGAGGCCAGGCACGACCTGCTCGAGTCCTTCCTCGGCCTCCACTACCCCGCCTCGGACATCCCGCCCCAGGCGCGTGCGCTCTACAAGGTCAACCTGCTGCGGTTCATCCGCGACGTCGACGCCGTCAACGCGCCGCTGGTCCCGGTCGACAGCCCGCTGGACGGGGCGCCGCTCGACCTGTCCCTGGCCGCGCTGCGCAGCGTCTCGCCGATCCACTGCGAGTACCTGCGCAACATGGGCGTCACCGCGTCGATGTCGGTCTCGATCATGGTGGCCGGCGAGCTGGCCGGCATGGTCGCCTGCCACCACTACTCCGGGCCCTACGTGCCGTCGGCGCCGGTGCGCGCCACCTGCGAGTTCCTGGCCCAGACGCTGTCGCTGACCTTGAGCAGCCGCGAGCAGGACGAGGTGGTGCGCCGCTCCGCGCAGATCCAGTCCACGCTCGAGGCGCTCACGCGAGCCGGGTCGCATGCCGACGAGGACCTCGCGACGTTGATGGAGCGCTTCGCGCCGGGGCTGATGAGCATGGTCGGCGCCCAGGGCATGGCGTGGACCTTCGACGAGACGACCCACACCTCGGGGGTGGTGCCGGACCCGGCCGACCTCGCCCGGCTGCGGCGATGGGTCGCGGAGCACCCCTCAGCCGAGCAGGTGCTCCAGACCGACCGGCTCGGGCTCGACGTACCGTCGCTCAGCGACCTGGCCAGGACCGCCAGCGGCGTGCTGGCGCTGCGCATCGCCGACGGCCAGGACGTGCTGTTCCTGCGGCCCGAGGCCATGCAGACCATCGACTGGGGCGGCAACCCGCACCTCAAGGTGCTGCAGGTCGACGCCGACGGCGTCTCCCGGCTCTCCCCGCGCGGCTCCTTCAAGCTGTGGCGCGAGACCGTCCGCCGACGGTCCGTGGCGTGGGAGAGCGCCGAGCTGGAGGCCGCACATGCGCTGTCGGCCCACCTGGTGCAGCTGCTCTACAGCCGCCACCGCACGGTGGCGATGGTGGCCGAGACGCTGCAGCGCAGCCTGCTGCCCGAGACGCTCCCCGCCCCGGCCGGGTGGAGCTTCGCGGCCGACAGCCGTCCGGCGTCCGCCGGGGTCGGCGGCGACTGGTACGACGCGTTCCTGCTGCCCTCGGGGCGCTACCTGGTCGCGGTGGGGGACGTGGCCGGTCACGGGCTGACCGCGGCCAGCGCCATGGCGCAGCTGCGCAACGCCCTGCGGGCCTACGCCGTGGAGGACGACGACCCGGTCCAGGTGCTGCTGCGCCTGGACCGGATGGTGTCCCTGCTGGCGCCCGACGACCTGGCCACCGCGGTGGTGGCGACCCTCGACCCGGCGACCGGTGACGTCTGCGCGGCCTCGGCGGGACACCCGTCCCCGATCGTCAGCCAGCGCAGGCGCGCGTCGCTGGTGGCGGTGGCGTCGTTGCCCCCGCTGGGTGCCGGGCTGCTGAGCGTCACGCAGGACGCCGTCACCAGCACGGGCCTGCGCCTCGAGCCGGGCGACGCTCTGGTGCTGGTCTCCGACGGGATGTACGAGCGCCGGGGGGAGGCGGTCGACGTCAGCCTCACCTCGCTGGCGAGCCTGGTCGAGGAGAGCCTGGGGCCGCACACCGCCGTCGACGACAGCCTGCGCGACCTCATGCTGCGCGCTCCCGGCAGCAGCATCGACGACGACGTCACGCTGCTCCTCGTCCGCCGGGACTGAGCAGCCGCTACGGTTCGACGGTGACCGACCGACAGATGTCCGCGCCCGAGGAGCCCACCCGCGGTGGAGTCGCCGCCCAGGCCGAGGCGGTGGCCGCCGCCCGGGTGACGGCGTCCGCGCTGCTGGAGGCGACCCTGGCCCGCATCGAGGCCCTGGACCCGTCGCTCAACGCGTTCACCGTGGTCCTGGTCGAGCAGGCGCGGGCCGAGGCGGCCGAGCGTGACGCCGCCCAGCAGCGCGGGGACACGCTGGGTCCGCTGCACGGCGTACCGGTGGCCATCAAGGAGGAGAACGTCGTGGCCGGCACGGTCACCACCCTCGGGGGATCCGCCAACCGCACCCCGGCGACCGAGGACGGCCACGTCACCCGGCAGGCTGCGCGAGGCCGGGGCGGTCGTGGTGGGCAAGACGAACATGCCCGAGTTCGGCCTGTTCCCGTTCACGGAGTCCGCCGCGCACGGGACGACCCGCAACCCGTGGCGGACCACGACACACCCCGGGCGGCTCCAGCGGCGGCACGGCCGCGGCGGTCGCCAGCGGCATGGTCGCGGTCGGCATCGGCGGAGACGGCGGTGGGTCGATCCGCATCCCGTCCGCCTGCTGCGGGCTGTTCGGGCTCAAGCCGAGCCGCGGGACTGGTCTCGTCCGCGCCGCTTGGCGACCTCTGGCAGGGACTCGGCACGGTCGGGCCGCTCACCCGGTCGGTCCTCGACAGCGCGCTGGTCTACGACGTCATCCGCGGCAACCAGCCGGTGGACCGGTGGACCGCCCCCGACCCGGCGACGACGTACGCCGAGGCGGCGCGGCTGGCCGCGGACGGGGCGCAGCGACGCCTGCGCGTCGGCTGGTCGACCAAGCCGCAGTCGCCGGGGACGAGGCCGGCGCCCGAGCACGTGGCCGCCGTCGCGGAGACCGCGGCGCTGCTCGAGGGGCTCGGCCACGAGGTGTTCGAGATCGACCCGCGCTACCCCGACGCGACGGCGGCGTTCCTGCCGCAGCTGTTCGGCGGGCATCCGCGACGAGGCCGCGCTCGTCGAGGACCGCAGCCGGCTGGAACCCCGCACCAAGCAGGCGGTGGCGATGGGGGCCTGGGCCCGGCCGGCGGTGGTGCGGCGCGCCATCGCGCGCGGCGAGCGGCTCGCGGACCGCGTCGACGAGCGGGTCTTCTCCCGCTGCGACGTGCTGCTGACCCCCACGCTGGCCGAGCGCCCGCCGCAGGCCCCGGTGCTGGGACGCAAGCCGGCGCCGGTCGCGCTGGTGCGGTCGATGCCGATGATCGCCTACACCGCGCTGTGGAACGTCACCGGCCACCCGGCCGCGGCCCTTCCGACGGGGATCGCCGACGACGGCCTGCCGGTCTCGGTGCAGCTGGTGGGGCGCCGGTTCGACGAGGTCACGCTCTTCGCGCTGTCCGCCCAGATCGAGTCGGTGCGGCCCTGGGCCGACCGCTGGCCGAGCCCCACGTCTGCGACCTGACCGACGCGGTGGCCCGGCCGCGCCTTCCCGGGGCTAGGCAGACTTCTTGGTCTGCTTCTTGGCGGTCGCCTTCTTCGCCGTCGACTTCTTGGCCGAGCCTTCTTCGCGGCCGACTTCTTGGCGGTCGTCTTCTTCGTGGCCGTCCTCGCGGTATCGCTCCCGCCCGCGTCGTCGGCCTCGTCGTCGGGGGCGGCGCTGTCCTCGCCGCGGGCGGTCTTGGCGGCGGCGACCGACTTCTGGAGCGCGGCGAGCAGGTCCACGACCTGGCCGGCCTCGGGCTCGGGCTCCTTGGTCCGGGTGACCTCGCCACCCTCGAGCTTGGCCTTCACGAGCTCGCGCACGGCGGCGGCGTAGTCGTCCTCGAAGTCGGCGGCGTCGTAGTCGCCGGCGAGGGTGTCGAGCAGCAGCTTGGCCATCTCGACCTCCTGCGGCTTGGGGTCCTCGACCTCGGCCAGCGAGGAGAAGGACGGTTCGCGGATCTCGTCGGGCCACAGAAGTGTCTGCATGACAAGAACGTCGTCGCGGACCCGCAGCACCGCCGGTGTCATCCGGGTCCGGATCGACACCGTGACCACGGCGACCCGGTCGCTCTCGCGCAAGGCGTCGCGTAGCAGGGCGTAGGGCTTGGTGCCGCTCTTCTCGGGCTCGAGGTAGTAGGGCTTGTCGAGCTGCATCGGGTCGATCTGGTCCGAGGGCACGAACTTCTCGACCGAGATCTCGCGGCTGCTGTTGGCCGGCAGCTCGGCGAGGTCCTCGTCGTCGAGGATGACCATCTCGCCGTCCTCGGTCTCGTAGCCCTTGGCGATGTCGGCGTACGCGACCTCCTCGCCGTCGACGGAGCAGATCCGCTGGTACTTGATGCGGCCGCCGTCCTTGGCGTGCACCTGCCGGAAGCTGATGTCGTGGCTCTCGGTGGCCGAGTACAGCTTGACCGGCACGCTGACCAGGCCGAAGGAGACCGCGCCCTTCCAGATCGCTCGCATGGAGACACGGTACCCACTGGCGCGGATTGGGACAGGATGAGGACATGCGTCCGATGCTCGCGACCAAGACGACCGGTGGGTCCCCTCCGCCGGGCGACGCCTGGGTGCACGAGGTCAAGTGGGACGGCATGCGCGTGCTCGTCACCGTCACCGACGACGTGCTGCGGATCGAGTCGCGCAACGAGAACGACGTGACAGTGGCCTTTCCCGAGCTGGCCGGACTCGCTGACCGCTCGGTGGTGGGGGGCCACGACATCGTCCTCGACGGCGAGGTGGTGGCCTTCGACGACACCGGGATCCCGCGCTTCGGGGCACTGGCCGACCGCATCCACGTCCGCAGCAGCCGCCGGGCCGAGGAGCTGGCCGCCGCCCGCCCCGTGACGCTCATGGTCTTCGACCTGCTCGCGCTCGACGCGCTCGACGTCACCGGACTGCCGTGGTCGGACCGGCGGGCGGCGCTCGAGGGACTCGAGCTGGAGGGCAGCCACTGGCGCACCCCACCGACGTACGACGACGGGGCGGTGCTCTTCGCCGCGACCCTGGCCCAGGGTCTCGAGGGCGTCGTGAGCAAGCGGCGGTCCTCGGTCTACCGACCCGGCCGACGCTCGAAGGACTGGCTCAAGCTGCCGCACCGCCCGTCCGGCTCGTACGTCGTCGGGGGCTGGCGGCCGGAGACCGGCGGTCGCGACCGGCTGGGTGCGCTGCTGGTGGGGGAGCCGACCGACCGGGGGCTGGTGTTCCGCGGCCGGGTCGGTAGCGGGCTGGCCGGCAAGGCGGGGGAGCGGGTGGCGCCGCTGCTCGTGCCGCTGGCGGCGGGGGCCTCGCCGTTCGTCGATCCGGTGCCGAAGGAGGACGCCGTCGGCGCGCGCTGGGTCCGCCCCGAGCTCGTCGTCGAGGTCGCCTCCCTGGGGTTCACCCCGCAGCACCGCCTGCGGCAGCCGGCGTACCTCGGCCTGCGCGCGGACGTCAGCGTCGAGGACCTGGGGGTGGGCGGTGCCTGACGCGCGCGAGGAGGTGCGGGTCGAGGTCGACGGCCACGCGCTGACGCTGAGCAACCTCGGCAAGGTGCTCTACCCGCAGACCGGCACGACCAAGGCCGAGGTCATCGACTACTACGCCCGGATCGCGCCGGTGCTGCTGCCGCACCTCGAGGGCCGGGCGGTGACGCGCGTGCGCTGGCCGCACGGCACGGGGGACCAGTCGTTCTTCGAGAAGAACCTGCAGGCGCGGGCGCCGCGGTGGCTGCGCCGTGTCGAGGTGCCCTCCTCCGGGTCGAGGGGCGGCACGGCCGGGCTGCTGACCTTCCCGGTGATCGAGTCGGTGGCGGCGTTGACCTACCTGGCCAACCTGGCGGCACTCGAGCTGCACGCCCACCAGTGGCGCTTCGACGGCGACGGCCAGCCGGTCAATCCCGACCGGATGGTGATCGACCTCGACCCGGGACAGCCGGCGGGGTTGCACGAGTGCGCCCGGGTCGCGCTGCTGGTGCGCGAGCGGCTGGCGGCCCTCGGCCTCGATGCGGCGCCGGTGACCAGCGGCAGCAAGGGCCTGCACCTCTACGCGCCGATGCCCGGCGACCTCACCACCGAGCAGGTCCGCGACGCGGCCAAGCAGATCGCGGAGGGGTTGGAGGAGGAGCACGGCGCCCTCGTCATCTCCTCGATGACCAAGGCGCGTCGGGCCGGCAAGGTCTTCCTCGACTGGTCGCAGAACACCGGGGCCAAGACGACCATCAGCCCCTACTCCCTGCGCGGCACCCTGACGCCGTACGTCGCGGCGCCGCGGACCTGGGAGGAGGTCGAGGAAGGGGCCGAGGACGAGCTGGCCCTGGAGCAGCTCCGCCTCGACGAGGTGCTGGAGCGGGTCGAGACGCACGGCGACCTGTTCGACGAGCTGCTCACCTGAGGGTGGTCGAGCCCGTCGAGACCTGCCCTCGGGGCACCGAGGCATCGACGTAGCCGTCCTCGACCGCGCGCTGGAGCAGCTCGATGCGGGTCTTGACCGGGCGCCCGAGGGCGGCGTACTTGCTGCGGATGCGCTTGAGGTGCTCCTTGACCGTCGACTCGGCGAGCTCGAGCTGGCGGGCGACCTGCTTGCTGACCAGGCCCTGGTAGAGCAGCGTCAGGACCTCGATCTCGCGCGCCGTGAGCGTCGGCCGCGTGGTGCGGGAGGTGTGCAGGAGGGTGGCGAGCTCGACCGAGAGGTAGGAGTCGCCCGAGCCGACGGCCGAGACCGCGGCGATGAAGTGCTCGGCGGGCTGGTGCTTGAAGACGATGCCCCGAGCGCCGGCGCCGACGGCCTCGGCCATGAGCGCGACGTGCTGGCCGTCGGACTGCACGAGCACCTCGGCGCCGCTGGCCCGCAGCGCGACCACGTTGTCGGCCAGCGATGAGCCGTCGAGCAGGCGCAGCCCGAGGACGGCGACGTGGGCGCCGTGCCGGTCCGGGTCGAGGTCGGCCACCGTCGGGGCCGCGGCCACCAGACGCATCGGTCGCGACCCGTGGCGCGAGGCCAGCATCGTCGCGTGCTCGATCCCGAGCAGCGTGAGGGGATGCTCGTCGACCGCGACGACGCGCAGCTCCGTCTCCCTCATCGGCTCCCCCTGTCACCCAGCCTGTGATGCGGTTCTACCCGGAGGTGTTCGGCAGGAATCGGGACTTTGGTCCCCGCGAAGGTAAAGAAACCCGGCCCTGACCTGCGGGTTCGCGGTCAGGCCGGCACTTATCCACAGGTTGGCGCCCGGGGGCTGATTCGCAAGGTAAAGACGCGAAGACTCATGACCGTCCAGGACCAGCCGGCCGAGGGGGAGCGCGCTGTGACCACGATGTCTGCCGACGCGCCGACCGCCGTGCTGCCCGACCCCGATGTGGTGGCGGACCTCGACCGGGCGTTGCGCTCGCGAGTGCAGCAGCGCGGCGTCGACCCCCAGCGGGAGTCCGAGGTGGTGCGGCAGCTGGCCCACCAGGTCGTGCGCGAGCACGACGACCGCAGCCTCACCGGCGCCGTCGACCCCGTGGCCGACCGTGACGCCCTGGTGACCTACCTCGTCGCCCACGTGTCCGGCTTCGGTCCGCTCCAGCCCTTCCTGGACGACCCCGTCGTCGAGGAGCTCTGGATCAACGAGCCCTCCCGGGTCTTCATCGCCCGCGACGGACGCCACGAGCTCACCCCGGTCGTGCTGACCGCTTCCCAGGTCACCGAGCTGGTCGAGCGGATGCTCGCCACCAGCGGGCGCCGCATCGACATCTCCCAACCGTTCGTCGACGCACTCCTGCCGGGTGGTCACCGACTGCACGTCGTGCTCGACGGCATCACGCGGGGCTTCACCGCGGTGAACATCCGCAAGTTCGTCGTCAAGGCCGCGCACCTCGACGACCTGGTGGCGCTGGGCAGCATGCCGGCACCTGCCGCGGCCTTCCTGAGGGCCTCGGTCGCGGCCGGGCTGAACGTCCTCGTCTCCGGCGGCACGCAGGCGGGCAAGACCACGATGTTGAACGCCTTGGCCGCGGCCATCCCGGGCGGGCAGCGGGTCATCAGTGTCGAGGAGGTCTTCGAGCTCGACTTCCGTCACCCCGACCGCGTCGCCATGCAGACCCGTCAGCAGGGTCTCGAGGGCACCGGTCAGGTCACCCTGCGTCACCTCGTGAAGGAGACGCTGCGCATGCGTCCCTCGCGCATCATCGTCGGCGAGGTGCGCGCCGAGGAGGCGCTCGACCTCCTGCTGGCGCTGAACGCCGGGCTTCCGGGCATGGCCTCGCTGCACGCGAACAGTGCACGCGAGGCTCTGGTCAAGCTGTGCACGCTGCCGCTGCTGGCCGGCGAGAACATCTCGGCCCGCTTCGTGGTGCCGACGGTGGCCTCCTCGGTCGACCTGGTGGTGCACCTCGACCTCGGCCTCGACGGTGTGCGTCGGGTCCAGGAGATCGTCGCCGTACCGGGGCGCATCGAGTCCGGGACGATCGAGACCGAGACGGTCTTCGCGCGCCGGGGCGACGAGCTCGTGCGCGGTCCAGGACTGCCGCCTCGCGCGGAGCGGTTCGAGCGGATCGGCGTCGACCTGCCGGCGCTGCTGCAGGGGCAGGGCTGACGTGGGCGTCGTCGTCGGTCTCCTGCTGGGGCTGGGCCTGCTGCTGGTCTGGTCGGCGTTCGTGCTCCCTCCACGCGAGCAGCGCCCCGACCGCACGTCGCGCCGCCGCATGGCCGACCAGCTCGCGCGTGCCGGCATGCCCTCGGTCACGCCCGCGATGCTGACCGCGTCCGCGGTCGCGGTCGGCGTGCTCGCCTTCCTCACCGTGTACGTCGTCTCGCGCACCGTCCCGGTGGCCGCCACCTTCGGGCTGCTGGCGGCGTACGGGCCGGTCGCCCTCGTGGCCGGTCGGGCCCGTCGACGCCAGCGCGAGCTGGCCGAGGTCTGGCCGGAGGCCGTCGACCACCTCGCGAGTGGCGTGCGAGCCGGCCTGTCCCTGGCCGAGGCCGTCAGCGGACTGTCCGAGCGCGGACCCGAGTCCCTGCGCCCGGCGTTCGCCCGGTTCGCGCGGGAGTACCAGCTGTCCGGGCGCTTCGAGGAGTGCCTGGACCGGCTCAAGGAGCACCTCGCCGACCCCGTGGGCGACCGCGTCGTCGAGGGGCTGCGGGTGGCACGCGAGGTCGGCGGGGGCGACCTGGGGCGCTTGCTGCGCGGCCTGTCGAGCCACCTGCGCGACGACGCACGCACCCGCTCCGAGCTCGAGGCCCGGCAGAGCTGGGCTGTCAACGGCGCACGTCTGGCGGTGGCCTCGCCGTGGCTGGTGCTGCTGCTGATGTGCTTCCAGCCGGAGGTGATCGCGCGCTACTCCTCCACCGCGGGCGTCGTGGTGCTCGCGAGCGGCGCCGGGCTCTGCCTGCTGGCCTACCGCGTCATGCTGCGCATCGGTCGGCTGCCCACGGAGCGGCGTGTCCTCGGGGAGGGTGCGGCGTGACGGGGGTCGCGCTCGGCCTGCTCGCCGGTCTCGGCCTCTGGCTGGTGCTCGACCGGGTCGCTGCCATGCGGCGCCCGGACTTCGAGGCACGCGTGCTGCGCCACCTGCCCGACCTGCCGCACACCGGCCTGCGACCCGACCTGCCGCGGCGCGGGGTGGTCGACGAGCTGGTGGGGCCGGTGATGCGGGGAGCCGCGCGCCGGCTGGAGTCGGTGGCGGGGGGCTCGGCGTCGATCTCCCGTCGCCTGCAGCGCGCCGACCTGGACCTGAGCCTGGCCGACTTCCGCGTGCAGCAGGTGGTGTGGGGCCTCAGCGCCTTCGCGGTCACGTCCCTCGGTGCGCTGCTCGTCCTGTCGCGCGCACCCGGCCGGGCGGTGCCGCTCGCGGTGCTGTGCGTGGTCGCCTTCGCGACCGGCGTGCTGCTGCGGGAGAACCGCCTCACCGCCCAGGTCCGACGGCACGAGCGCGCGGTGCTCGCCGAGCTGCCCGCCGTGGCCGAGCTGATGGCCCTGGCGGTCGCGGCCGGCGAGGGACCGGTGGCCGCGCTCGAGCGCGTGGTCGGACGCAGTCGTGGTGCGCTGGCCGGTGAGCTGTCCCGGGTGCTGGCCGAGGTGCGCACCGGAGCGCCGGTGGCGCGCGCCCTCGACGACTGGTCCCGCCGGACCGGGCTGGCCCCGGTGGCCCGCTTCGCCAACGGCCTGGCCGTGGCGCTGGAGCGCGGTACGCCGCTGGCGGACGTGATGCACGCCCAGGCAGGCGACGTGCGGGAGGCCCAGCGGCGCGAGCTGATCGAGTCCGGCGCCCGGCGCGAGGTCTTCATGATGGTCCCGGTCGTCTTCCTCGTGCTCCCCACCACTGTGATGTTCGCGTTCTGGCCCGGTGTCGTCGGACTCCGTCTGACCACCTGACCTGCGCCGGTGCCGACCGGTGCGCGGCCTGAGCTGTCAACGAAGGAGAAACCATGTCCGAACCGATCCACCGTCTGTTGCTCGCCCTCGCCGGGCTGCTGGCTGCCGTCAGCAAGCTCGGCCGGGGAGGGGCGCGTCGCGACGACCGCGGCGACGTCCCCGGCTGGGTGCTGGTCACCGTCATGACCGCCGGGCTGGTGGCCGGGCTCTGGGCCGTGGCCGGTCCGGAGCTGGAGCGGATGCTGCGCCAGGCGCTCAGCTCCGTCGCCTGAGCGTGCGGGTCCCCGTGCCCGAGCGTCAGCCCGGGAAGCGCGGAGAGCGTGGCGCCGCGACGGTGGACTTCGTCCTGGTGGTGGTGGTCGTGGTGCCGTTGTTCCTCGGCATCCTCCAGGTCGGCCTCGTGCTCCACGTGCGCAACACCCTGACCTCGGCGGCGTCGGAGGGTGCCCGTTACGGCGCCCGCTTCGACCGCGAGCCGGGCGACGGCGCCGCCCGCACCCGTGAGGCCGTCACCGACGCGGTGTCGGGACGGTTCGCGCGCGACGTCACCGCCCGGCGTACGACGCTGCAGGGGGCGCCCGCCGTCACCGTGGAGGTCCGCGGCGAGGTGCCGGCACTCGGCCTGTTCGGCCCGGCGTGGCCGGTGCAGGTGAGTGGCCACGCCGTGGAGGAGGTGGCGCCGTGACGACGACGCTCGTGGACCGTCTCCGGAACGCCCGGGCCGACGAGGAGGGGACGGCACTGGTCGAGGTGACCTGGCTGGCCGTGCTCCTGCTGGTGCCGCTGGTCTACCTCCTGGTCGCGGTCTTCGACGTGCAGCGGGCGTCCTTCGGTGTCAGCGCCGCGGCCCGGGCTGCCGCGCGGGCCTACTCGCTGGCGCCCGACGAGGCATCGGGCCGGGCTCGTGCCCAGCAGGCGGCGGCGGTCGCGCTGCGCGACCAGGGCCTCGACCCCGGCACCGTGCAGCTGTCGGTGTCGTGCTCCCCGAGCCCGGGCAACTGCTTGGCCCCCGGCAGCGTGGTGGCCGTTCAGCTCTCCCACCAGGTGCGGTTGCCGCTGGCGCCACAGGCCCTCGGCGGCGGCGCTCCGTCCTTCCGCGTGGAGGCCGACCAGTCGTTCCCCTACGGGACGTTCCGGGAGGACCGATGAGACCCGGGCGAGGGCCGGTGCGGGGCGAGCAGGGGTCGGTCAGCCTGCTGCTCGTCGGGTTCTTCTGGGTGGCGGTGCTCCTGGTGAGCGTGGTCGTCGACGCCTCGGCGGCTTTCCTGCGTCGGCAGGAGCTGTCGGCGCTGGCCGACGGGGCAGCGGTGGCGGCCACCGACGGCGTCCGCACCGAGCAGATCTACCTGGAGGGCGTGCCCGAGCAGGTGGCGATCGACCCGGCGCTGGCCCGGGCCGAGGTCGCGGCGTACCTCGCCCGGTCCGGCCGTCCGGCGGGGCTCCGCTGGCGTGTCACCACCACCGCCGACTCCGTCCGTGTCGAGGTGAGCGCCCCGCTGGGCCTGCCCCTGGTGCCACCCGGCTGGAACGGTCGCACCACAGTGGCCTCCGAGGCCGGCGCCGTCTCCGTCGTCGGCTGAGGATCTGCATGGTCCTCCGGGCCCTGCAGCACTTGCCGGGCGACGCGAGGAGGATCACCGCGCAGGGACTGAGGTACCTGCCTGACCCGGTCGCGGTGAGGACGTCTCAGGAGGGACCCTCAACCGGCGAAAGTGGGGCACAACGTCCCGGATCGGCAACCTCGGCGAGGACTAACGTCGACGCCATGGTGGGTGGGGTCAAAGGGTGGGTTCTCGTCGTGCTGGCGCTGCTCTGCGCCGCGTCCGGTGCGGTGGGGGCGCCGAACCCGGACCGGGTGCGCTTCACCGCCGCCGGCGACTACTCGTCGAGCGCGGCGGCGGCGACGGTGATGTCCGGCATCGGGGCGATCGACCCCGACGCCCACTTCGCGGTGGGGGACCTGTCCTACGGCGTGACCGGCACCGAGCAGACCTGGTGCGACTTCGTGAAGACCCGGGTGGGGGACGGGTTCCCCTTCGAGCTGCTTGCGGGCAACCACGAGAGCAACGGCCTCAACGGCAACATCAACGACTTCGCGGCGTGCCTGCCCAACCAGCTGCCCGGATTGGTCGGCACCTACGGACGGCAGTACTTCGTCGACGTCCCCGAGGACAACCCGGTCGTGCGCTACGTCATGATCTCGCCGGGCATCACCTACCCCGACAGCACGTGGAGCTACGCCGCGGGCACGCCTCGCTACGAGTGGACCCGCGCGACGATCGACGAGGCCCGCCAGCAGGGAATCCCGTGGGTCGTCGTCGGCATGCACAAGCCGTGCCTGTCCGTCGGGCAGTACGCCTGCGACTCCGGCGCCGACATCAACAACCTGCTGCTGTCCCGCAAGGTCGACGTCGTCCTCAACGGCCACGAGCACCTCTACCAGCGCACGAAGCAGCTGGCCCACGGCACGGGCTGCGCCACGCTGACGCCCGGGGTGTACGACGCCGACTGCGTGGTCGACTCCGACACCGACCTCCGGGCGGGCGCGGGCACGGTCTTCCTGACCGTCGGCACCGGCGGCACGCCCTTCCGTGAGACCGACCCCACCGACCCCGACGCGCCGTACTTCGCGACGTCGATGGGGCTGAACTCAGACCCGACCCACGGCTTCGGCGACTTCGACGCCACCCGGGACCGGCTCTCCTTCACCTTCCGTCGCACCTCGGGCGGCACCTACACCGACGCGTTCACGCTCGACCGTACGGCGGCCCCCGCCAACACCGCGCCGACCGCGAGCTTCACCAGCACCGCGACGGCCCTGGTCGCCGACCTCGACGGCCGCGGCTCCTTCGACGCCGACGGCACCGTCTCCTCCTGGTCGTGGGACTTCGGCGACGGCACCAGCGGCACTGGCGCCACGACCCAGCACGGCTACGCCGAGCCCGGCACCTACCCGGTGACCCTCACCGTCACCGACGACGACGGCGCCACCGGCTCGACGACCCGGTCGGTCACCGTCACCAGCGCTCCCACCGCGTCGACGCTCGCCTCCGACGACTTCGAGCGCAGCGCGACCCGCTCGTGGGGCAGCGCCGACACCGGCGGGCCCTGGACGGTGAACACGGGGACCGGAGTCAGCGCCGTGTCACGGCGGGAAGGGCCGCACCACCATGCTCGCCGCAGGCCGCGGACCGGGCAGCTACCTCGCCGGCGTCTCCTCCCTGGCCACGGACCTGACCGTCGAGATGGGTCTGGACGAGCTGCCCGCCCCCACCAGCGCCCGCGTGTACGACTCGGTGATCGTGCGCCGCACCGCGGGCGGCGAGTACGCGCCAGGGTGCACCTCCTCGGCACCGGCGCAGTCCGCGCGGACCTCCTCCGCACGGTGGGCGGGGCTCGGACCACCCTCGGCAGCCAGGTCACGGTGTCTGGCCTCACCTACGCCGCCGGAGAAAGCCTGGCGGTGCGCGTGCAGGCGATCGGCGGCTCACCGACCCAGCTCCGGATGAAGGTGTGGCGTGCTGGCACCGTCGAGCCGAACGCCTGGACCGTCACCGCCGCGGACAGCACCGCGGGGCTGCAGGTCGCCGGCAGCATCGGGGTCTGTCGCCCTACCTGTCCGGTGCCGCCACCAACGCCCCCATCGAGGCACGGTACGACGCGCTGCGGGCCGTCCGACGCCCTGACGCACCGTCAGGAGCGGCCTGACCGACGGGGTAACCTCGACGACTGTGGCTGCCCCTGACCTCGAGACCCGTATCAAGCACCTGCGCGCGACGATGCACACCATCGAGCAGGTGCTCGACGTCGACAAGATGCGCGCGGAGATCGCCGACCTCGGCGAGCAGGTCGCGGTGCCGGACCTGTGGGACGACCAGGCCAACGCCCAACGGGTGACCGGCCGCCTCTCCACGCTCCAGGGCGAGCTCGAGCGCTTCACCGGCCTCGCGGGCCGCCTCGACGACGTCGAGGTGATGGTGGAGCTCTCCCAGGAGGAGGGCGACGCGGAGGCGCTGGCCGAGGCCGAGAAGGACCTCAAGCGGATCTCCAAGGCCGTCGACATCCTCGAGGTGCGCACCCTGCTGGCGGGGGAGTACGACGCCCGCGAGGCCCTGGTCACGATCCGTTCCGGCGCCGGCGGCGTCGACGCGGCCGACTTCGCCGAGATGCTCATGCGGATGTACACCCGCTGGGCGGAGCGCAACAAGTACGCCGTCGACGTCTACGACACCTCCTACGCGGAGGAGGCCGGCATCAAGTCGACCACCTTCGCCATCCACGCGCCCTACGGCTACGGCACCCTCTCGGTCGAGTCCGGCACCCACCGCCTCGTGAGGATCAGCCCCTACGACAACCAGGGACGTCGTCAGACCTCGTTCGCCGCCGTCGAGGTGGTGCCGGTGCTCGAGCAGACCGACCACGTCGAGCTGCCCGAGGAGGAGGTCCGCATCGACGTCTACCGCTCCAGCGGCCCGGGCGGGCAGAGCGTCAACACCACCGACTCGGCGGTCCGCCTGACCCACATCCCCACGGGCATCGTGGTCTCCTGCCAGAACGAGAAGTCGCAGCTGCAGAACAAGGCCTCGGCGATGGTGATCCTGAAGGCCAAGCTCCTCGCCCGCAAGCGCGAGGAGGAGAAGGCCCAGCTCGACGAGCTGCGCGGCGACGTCCAGGGCTCCTGGGGCGACCAGATGCGCTCCTACGTGCTGCACCCCTACCAGATGGTCAAGGACCTGCGGACCGAGTTCGAGGTGGGCAACCCGACCGCCGTCTTCGACGGTGACATCGACGGGTTCCTCGAGGCCGGCATCCGCTGGCGCCGCGGCGCGGACAAGGTCGCAGCCGAGTAGCTCGCCGCGTAGTCCGCCGCGTCGCAACACCCCGCGCGAGGTCCCCGGATCGCCGGGGGGACGAACTTAGACTCACCAGCGTTGTGATCACTTTCGACAGCGTCTCCATGGCCTACCCGGGGCAGCAGCGTGCTGCCCTGGAGGGCGCGACGGTTCACGTCGCGGAGGGCGAGTTCGTCTTTCTCGTGGGTGCCTCCGGCTCGGGCAAGTCGACGTTCCTGCGGCTGGTGCTGCGCGAGTCCGGCCCGACCAGGGGACGCATCGTGGTCGCCGGACGCGACCTGGCCAAGATGCGCAGCTGGCGTGTGCCGGCGCACCGCCGCCAGATCGGCACCGTCTTCCAGGACTTCCGGCTGCTGCCGAACAAGAACGTCCGCGAGAACGTCGCCTTCGCCCTGCAGGTCATCGGCACGCCGCGGGCAACGATCCGTCAGCACGTCCCGGTGGTGCTGGAGATGGTGGGGCTGGAGGGCAAGGGCGACCGGATGCCCGACGAGCTCTCCGGCGGCGAGCAGCAGCGCGTCGCGATCGCCCGCGCCTTCGTCAACCGCCCGCGCATCCTCATCGCCGACGAGCCGACGGGCAACCTCGACCCGAACACCTCGGTCGGCATCATGAAGCTGCTCGACCGGATCAACCGCACGGGCACGACGGTGGTGATGGCGACGCACGACTTCGGCGTCGTCGACCAGATGCGCAAGCGCGTCATCGAGCTCGACGCCGGTCACGTGGTGCGTGACCAGGCCCGCGGCGTCTACGGCTACCAACACTGACCACCCGGGCCCAGGAGGCAACGTGCAGCTGACCTACGTGCTGACCGAGCTGGGGACCGGTCTGAGGCGCAACCTCTCCATGACGGTCGCCGTCGTCGTCACCCTCTTCGTGTCGCTGACCCTGGTGGGGCTCGGGCTGCTGCTGAACGCCCAGGCCGACAAGGCCGAGCAGTTCTGGGGCGACCGGCTGCAGATCACGGTCTTCCTCTGCACGGACAACTCCCCGGGGGCCGGCTGCATCGACGGTCGCGCCACGCCCGAGCAGCGTGCCGACGTACGCCGTGCGCTCGCGGCGAGCCCGGAGGTGGAGTCCTTCAGGTTCGAGACCAGCGACCGGGCCTACGCCAAGTGGAAGGACGTCTACTCCTCCGGGGAACAGACGCAGCAGCAGGTCTTCGAGGCCATCAAGCCCGACGACCTGGCGGAGTCCTTCTGGGTGACGTTGAAGGACCCTCGCGAGTTCAGCACCGTCACCGACGAGGTCGGCGCGCTCGGGGGTGTCAGCTCGGTCCGCGACCTGAGGCAGGTGCTGCAGCCGATCTACTTCTGGATCAGTGCCTTCAAGTGGGGCGCCATCGGCATCGCCGGGCTGCTGCTGGTGGCGGCGCTGCTGCAGGTGGCCAACACGATCCGGCTGGCCGCGATGGCGCGCCGGCGGGAGATCGGCATCATGCGGCTGGTGGGGGCCTCCAGCCTCTACATCCAGCTGCCGTTCCTGCTCGAGGCGCTGGTGGCCGCGGTGCTGGGCATCGCGCTCGCGACCGGTGCGGTAGCCGGGTTCCTCTACTTCGTCGTCTACCGGCTGCTGCGACCCAACTCCAACATCGTGGCGTGGGTGGACTGGAACGACGGGGTGAGCGCGGTCTACGCCATCGCAGCCGTCGGGCTGGCCCTGACCTTGGTCCCGACTCTCCTGCTGACCCGCAAATACCTGAAGGTGTGAGGGTCGTCAGTTACGGTCGAGCCGACAACAATGCTGACGTGAGGTCACCGTGGTTCGCTCCTTCCCCCGTGCCACCCCGTACGCCCGCCCGACGCGGCCCGTGCTCCTCGTCACGGGCCTGCTGCTCGCGCTCGTCGCGGGCCTGTTGTCCACGCTGCTGCCGGCCGCCGGCGCTGCGGACCTCGAGGACCGCAGGGCGGAGGTCCAGCAGCGCGTGAGGCAGGCCGACCGGCACCTGGGGGAGTCCTCCTCCGAGCTGGCCGTGGCCACGCGGGCCCTGATGCGCTCGCAGGCGGCACTGGACGGTGCTCGCGACCGGCAGACGGTCGCGGTGGAGGAGGCGGACGCCGCCGCCGAGCGGGACGCCGCGATGCAGGAGCGGCTGGAGGACGCCGAGGAGCGGCTGGCTGACGCGCGTGCGGCTCTCGAGCAGGGCCGTCGCGACGTCATGGAGCAGGAGGGCGAGCTGCGCCGGGTGGTGGTGGCCAGCTACCAGCAGGGCGACCCCGAGCTGCTCGGGCTCTCAATGGTGCTCACCACCCAGGACCCGGCCCAGCTCACCGGGCAGATGAACACCAACAGCACCGTCGCCAACGTCGAGGCCGGCGTGCTCGACCGGGTCGAGGCGGCTCGTGTCCTGCTCGCCGTGCGCGAGGAGGAGACCGCGAGGGTGCAGGTCGAGGTGGAGGCCCGCCGGACCGAAGCGGGCGCCAACCTCGTCGAGAAGACGCGTCTGGAGCAAGCGGCCCGGGTCGCGACGGCGGAGGTGGCCGAGCTGGTCGGAGCCCGGCGCTCGGCCCGCGCCACCGCGGTCGCGGCCAAGCAGGCCGACGTGCGCGAGCTGTCCCGGCTGCAGGCCGAGCGCGATCGCATCGAGAGGCTCATCCTGGCTCGTGCAGCGGCGACGCAGCGGGCGCGGGCCCGGGCCGCGGGCAGCAGCGACGGCTTCCTCGACCCGCCGGTCAGCGGCTGGATGAGCAGCGACTTCGGCTGGCGCACCCACCCCATCTGGGGCTACCGGTCCTTCCACGACGGTGTCGACTTCGGCGCGGGTTGTGGAGCGCCGGTCCGGGCAGCGGCGGGTGGGCGCGTGCTGTCGACGTACTTCCAGACCGCCTACGGCAACCGCGTCATCATCGACCACGGCGTCCAGCGCGGCGTCGGGGTCGCCACCATCTCCAACCATCTCGCGTCCTTCGCGGTCTCGGCCGGCGAGCGGGTGGAGCGCGGGCAGGTGATCGGCTACGTCGGGGACACCGGCTGGTCGACCGGCTGCCACCTGCACTACACGGTGCTGAACAACGGCGCGGCCGTGAACCCGCTGAGCTGGTTCTGACCGGCGCGGGGCACAGCAGTGGCCTGGCCTGAGAGTATGGGGTCATGGCCAAGGAGAAGGGGCGCAGCCTCATCGCGCAGAACAAGAAGGCGCGACACGACTACGCCATCGAGGACACCTACGAGGCCGGCATCGTGCTGCAGGGCACCGAGGTGAAGACGCTGCGTGCCGGTCGCGCGTCGCTGGTCGACGGGTTCTGCGACATCGAGAACGGTGAGGTCTTCCTCCACGCCGTCCACATCCCGACGTACACCGAGGGCACCTGGACCAACCACGAGGTCCGCCGACGCCGCAAGCTGCTGCTCAACCGGGTCGAGATCGACAAGATCGAGGCCAAGATCCGGGAGAAGGGCTACTCGCTGGTGCCGTTGTCGATGTACTTCAAGGACGGGCGCGCCAAGGTCGAGATCGGTCTGGGCAAGGGCCGCAAGAGCTACGACAAGCGCAACGCCATCGCAGAGCGCACCGCCAAGCGGGAGGCGGAGATCGCGGTCGGCCGCAAGTTCAAGGGCATGGGTTGAGCCGAGAGGCCACGCCTCCGGGGCTCACGGACGCAGACGTCCCGGCCTGGTGGCAGCGGCTCGGCCTGCGGGGTCTGATCGACGTCCACGTGCACTTCCTGCCCCCGCGGGTGCAGGAGAAGGTGTGGGCCCAGTTCGACGAGGCGGGCCCGCTCATCGGGCGGGAGTGGCCGATCCGCTACCGCGGCACCGAGGACGAGCGGATCGCGCAGCTGCGCGGGCTCGGCGTACGCCGCTTCTCGGCGTTGTCCTACGCGCACCGGCCGGGCATGGCCGAGTTCCTCAACGACTGGGCCGCAGACTTCGCCGACCGGGTGCCCGAGTGCCTGCGGTCGGGCACCTTCTTCCCCGAGGCGGGCGTGGAGGACTACGTCGCGCGCCGGGTCGAGGCCGGTGTCGAGGTCTTCAAGGTCCACGTGCAGGTCGGCGCGATCGACCTGCGGGACCCGCTGCTGGACGCGACCTGGGGGCTGCTGGCGGAGGCCGGCACGCCGATCGTGATCCACGCCGGCTCGGGGCCGGTCGCGACGCCGTTGACGGGACCGGGGCCGCTGCGCGAGGTGCTCGCCCGCCACCCGCGCTTGTGCGCGGTGGTCGCGCACGCCGGCGCCCCGGAGTACGCCGAGTTCGTGCGTCTGGCGCTGGACCACGAACGTTGCTTCGTCGACACCGCGATGGTCTTCACCGACTTCTTCTCCCAGGGAGGCGCCTTCCCGGCCGAGCTCCTCGCCGAGCTCGGGGACCGGCCCGACGCGGTGCTGCTGGGCTCGGACTTCCCGACACTGCCCTACCCCTACGCCCACCAGCTCGAGGCGCTGGAGCGGCTCGAGCTGGGCAAGGACTGGCTGCGCGCGGTGTGCTGGGACAACGGCGTGCGGCTCTTCGGCGAGCCGCCGCTGCTGCACGGCGTCGAGCGCACCGACGCCTCGCAGCCCCTGGTCCTCCACCGCAGCGACCTCGGTCGCCCGCACGGGAGCGCGTAGTCTCGTCTCCTCGACGCGTGGCGCGACGGCGCCGCCCGACCCGACCGACGAGCTGCGCCCGATCGAGCCGTGACACCCGTCACGACGAAGTCCTGACACGCGGCTCATCCGCCGGCAGCCACGAGACGACAGGCTGAGACCATGTCGACGACGAGTCCCGAAGTGGCCATCGAGCTGCAGGGGCTGCGCCGCACCTTCGCGGCCCGGGACGGCGAGGTCACCGCCGTCGACGGCGTCGACCTGACCGTCCACCGCGGCGAGGTGGTCGCCCTCCTCGGTCCCAACGGCTCCGGGAAGACGACCACGCTCGACGTGGTCCTCGGCCTCACCCGACCGACCAGCGGCAGCGTGACCGTGCTGGGCACCGGCGCCCGCGAGGCGGTGCGGGCCGGGCGGGTGTCGGCGGTGCTGCAGACCGGCGGGCTGCTGGGGGACCTGACCGTGCGCGAGACGGTGCGCTTCATCGCCTCGACCTTCACCGCGACCGGTCGCGACACCGCCGGTGTCGAGGAGGTGCTGGAGCGGGCGGGTGTCGCGCGCCTCGCCGACCGCCTGGTCGCGGCCTGCAGCGGAGGGGAGCAGCAGCGCCTGCGCCTCGCCCTGGCGCTGCTGCCGGATCCCGACCTGCTGGTGCTCGACGAGCCGACCGCCGGGATGGAGGTCGACGCCCGCCGCGACTTCTGGGCCATGATGCACGCCGAGGCCGCTCGAGGGCGGACCGTCGCATTCGCCACCCACTACCTGGAGGAGGCCGACTCCTTCGCCCGACGCATCGTGGTGATGGCCGAGGGACGGATCATCGCGGACGGCGGGGTCGGCGAGATCCGGGCTCGGGCCACCGGGCGCACGGTCACGTGCGAGGCCGTGGGCGGCGTGGGCCTCGAGCGGCTCCGCGCCCACCCGGCCGTGGCCGACGTCGAGGTGGTCGGCGACACGGTGCGTGTCCGGTCCTCCGACTCCGACGCGGTCGCCAAGCTGCTGCTGACCGAGCTGGGCGCCCACGGTCTCGTGATCACCAGCGGCTCGCTCGAGGACGCCTTCGTCCGCCTCACCCACAGCGACCGGGCGGCCCGTCGTCGTACCACGGAGGAGGCGTCGTGAACCCCACCGTCCTCGCGCTCGAGCTGCGGCGCTTCGTGCGCCACCGGGCGAGCCTGTTCTTCATCGCCGTGCTGCCGGGCTTCTTCTACCTCATCTTCGGAGCAGCACAGGAGTACGCCGACGAGACCGTCGGCAACGGCAACGTCGCGATGTTCGTCATGATCGCGATGGCCGCCACGGAGCGAGGGATGGGGGGGCGAGCGCTCCAGGGATGGGGCAGGCAGCTCGGCCTGACGCCGCTGAGCGACGCGTCCTACGCGACGAAGACGGCGCTGGCGGTTGCGGTGGCCGCCGTGCCGCTGGCCGTGGTCTTCGCGCTGGGCGCGCTGACCGGTGCGCGGTCGTCGCTCGGTGCCTGGGTGGTCAGCTTCGCCGTCCTGCTGGTCGGAGCGGTCGTCTTTGCGCTCTACGGGCTGTGCTTCGGTCTGCGATTCCGCTCGGAGGCCGCGTTGAGCGCCGCGGGCGGCTCGATCGTGGTCCTCGGCTTCCTCGGCAACATCTTCGTCCCGCTGTCGGGGGCGCTGCTGTCGATCGCGAGGCTCACGCCGCTCTACGGGTACGTCGCCCTCGCGCGCTACCCGGTCACCAAGGGTGCGGTGCTCGACGGCAGCACGGGGGAGCTGGTCCAGGAGGCGCTGTGGGTCCCGGTCGTTAACGTTCTCGCATGGACCCTGATCCTGGCGCTGGTCGCGACCTGGCTGGTGCGTCGTGGACGGAGCCGGGGATGACGCAGAGCACGCTCCCAGCGGCCGGGCCTGCGTGTGCCGGCGGGCGCGACGACCCGTGGGCACGCTTCGGGTGGGTGATGTGGGCGCCCTGGATGGTGTTCTTGGCGTTCCCCCTGCTCGGCGCCTTCTCGGACGAGGTGCCGACCGTCGAGACCTGGTGGATCGTCCTCGTGACACTGACCTTCGCCACGGTCTACGCAGTGGGCATGCACCGCCTCTCCCGGGGGCGGGGTCGTGCCTCCGGAGTGCTCACCGAGGGGCAGCTCGCCCTCGCGGTTCTTGTCGTCCTGACCGTTTCGACGCTGCCCGGTCTCGGGTTCGCAGCGCTGTCCTTCCTCCCCTTCATCCAGTCGTTCGCGATGTTCGGGCTGCCCCTGCCGTGGAACTGGTGGTTCACAGGTGCCGTCCTGCTGGGGACGCTGGTCGGGCTCGGCCTCGCCGGCGACGTGGCGCAGTGGGCCTCCTTCGGCTTCATCCTCTTCGCCGTCACGCTCGGCACCGCCGCCGGACGCTTCCTGGAGGAGCAGAGCGAGCAGTACGCCGCGGCCCGCGACGGACTGGCGGTGAGCGCCGAGCGCGAGAGGTTGGCGCGCGACGTCCACGACGTGCTCGGCCACAGCCTGACCGTGGTCTCGGTCAAGGCCGACCTCGCCGCCCGTCTCCTCGAGGTCGACCCCGAGCGCGCACGATCGGAGCTCGAGGACATCCAGCGCCTCAGCCGGCAGGCCCTCGGCGAGATCCGTGCGACGGTCGGGGGACTGCGTGCCGCGCGGCTCGCGGACGAGCTGGTGGCGGCGCGGGCCGCGCTGCTCGGCGCGGGCGTGGAGCCGGTGGTGCCCGACGACGAGCAGGTGGTCGACCCGCGCTACCGCACGGTCGTGGCCTGGACGCTGCGTGAGGCCGTGACCAACGTGGTCCGGCACAGCGGGGCGAGCCGCTGCGAGGTCGTGCTGGCCACGGACGCCCTGGTGGTCCGCGACGACGGCCGTGGGCTGGACGGGTCGCGCGAGGGCAACGGCCTACGAGGGCTGCGGGAGCGGGTCGAGGGCACCGGTGGCCGACTGCACCTGTCGAGCGCCGACGCCTCGACCGGCCCCGGTGTCGGGACGTGCTTGGAGGCGCGCTGGTGAGCGAGCCGATCCGGGTCCTGCTGGCCGACGACCAGGTGCTCGTCCGCGACGCGCTCGCCACGCTGCTCGACCTCGAGCAGGACCTCACCGTCGTGGCCCGGGTGACTCGTGGTGACGAGGTGGAGGACGCGGTCGCCCAGCACTTGCCGGCCGTGTGCCTGTTGGACATCGAGATGCCGGGCCTCGACGGTATCGCTGCGTGCCGGGCCGTGACCGGGCGCTTCCCCGACGTTCGCGTGCTCATGGTGACGACCTTCGGTCGCCCGGGCTACCTGACGCGCGCCCTTGACGCAGGCGCTACGGGTTTCGTGGTGAAGGACCTCCCGGGGGGCCGGCTCGCTGACGCCGTGCGTCGCGTGGCCGGCGGTCACCGAGTGGTGGACCCGGCCCTGGCGACGGAGACGCTGCTCGGTGGTCGCAGCCCGCTCACCGAGCGCGAGGCGGAGCTGCTGCGGCTGGCGGTCGAGGGGACGCCGGTGGCACAGATGGCTGCGCGGCTGTTCCTGTCGCCGGGCACCGTGCGCAACCATCTGTCTGCCGCGATCCGCAAGACTGGGACCACCACGCGGGTCGAGGCGGCACGGGCAGCGCAGGACCGCGGCTGGCTCTGACACGGTTCTCCCCAGCGGTCGCGTCGCCTTGAACTGTCGGCGGCGAGGCGTACAATCGAAGGTATGTTCGATCACGAAGCCTTGGACGACCTGGACCGGGTCGCGGCTTCGGACGCCCTGGCCGAGGTCCGTCGACGGGTCCTGGCTGTGGAGGCCGAGCAGCTCTACCTCGCCGCCCACTGGGCCGACCTGCACGCACCCGAGTTCGTCACGGAGTGGCTCGACCTGCTGCCGGGATCACCTGGGCCCGGTGCGGAAGGCACCAAGCGGCTCGGAGGCGACGGCTGCCCGGAGATGAGCGAGTTCGCCGGGGTGGAGCTCGCCGCGCTGCTGGGCCGCCCGACCGGGTCGGGTGAGGAGCTGATCGTCGACGCCGTGACGCTGCGTCACCGCCACCCGGGTCTGTGGCGGGGCATCCGCGAGGGCCGGGTGCGGGTGTGGCTGGCGATCCGCGCCGGCCGGCTGTGCACCGCGGCGCAGCTGACGCAGGAGCAGGCCCACTGGGTCGACGACCAGACGACGCCCTACGTCGAGACGCTTCCGCCCGGCCGCTACCTGGCACTGGTCAAGGCGAAGATCGTCGCGGTCGACCCGGCTGCGGCCCAGGAGCGGGCCGAAGCCGCTGAGCTGGCCCGCTTCGTCCGCGCCGGGCAGACCGACGAGCACGGCCTGCGGACCCTGGTCGCCCGAGCCCGTGCCGGCGACATCACCGTGCTCGTCGCGGTCATCGACCGCGTCGCAGCGATCCTGTCCGACCGCGGGGACACCGATCCCGTCGAGGTGCGGCGCGCCACGGCCCTCCGCATCCTCGCCAACCCCGCCGAGGCCCTGCACCTCCTCACCTCCGCCGCGCTCGAGCACCTCGAGCAGCAGGCCGAGACCGGGGCCGGCGGGCCTGAGACGGACGCCACCGAGCTGGCGGTCGAGCGGCGGGCCGCTGCAGCCGGGGGGCGGTCGGACGGTCGCTTCGTCGGCCGTCCCGAGGAGTGGATCGGCTGGATGCGCGACTCCTCCGGGGAGCACCTCCCGTACTCCTGCATGCGCCGCGACCTCCAGGACGACGACCTCACCGCCTCGGCGGGCAGCGCCAGGACGCGGCCGGACGATCCCCTCCTCGAGCTGGGCCTGGATCCGGGGCGGGGTAGCCGATCCCCACGACCACCCGATCCACCCGATCTCTCGGATCTCCCAGGTCCAGATTCAGTCAGCGACCTGGTGGATCGATACCCACGGAACGAAGCCGACACGGAGCCTTCGCACCTTGCTGGATCGGCGGGAGCTGCGCTGTCCTGCCCTGTCCTGGGTGACGTCGCCCCGCCGGAACTCGTCTCACCGGAGCGCGAGGATTCGGGGCTCGGTGGGCTCGACCTGCTCCGAGCCGTGGTGGACAGCGCGGAGCGTGCGGCCTCACGCCTGGCACCGACCTGCGTCCTCCATGTCCACGCGAGCGCGGAGACCGTCACCAGCGGTGCGGGCGTCGTGCGGGTCGAGGAGATCGGCCCGATGGTGGGGGAGCAGGTCCGGTCCTGGCTCACCGGCGAGCACGGCGGCACGACCCCCGGAGTCGGCCGGATGCGGATCCGGGTGCAGCCGGTGCTGGACCCGGACCGGGTGGCGCCGGTCGACCGCTACGAGGTGCCGGTCACGATGCGACAGGCCGTGGAGGAGCTGCAGCCCTACAGCCCGTTCCCCTACGCCACCACTGCGTCGCGACGGTGCGACCAGGACCACGTCGACCCCTACCGGCCTGACGGGCTTGACGGGCAGACACGCGTCGCGAACCTCCAGCCACTCGGACGTCGGCACCACCGCGTCAAGACCTTCGGGTCCTGGCAGGTGACCGAGGCCGAGCGCGGTGCCTACTGGTGGCGCACGCCCACCGGGCACTGGTTCCACGTGGGCCCCGCCGGAACCCGCCCGATCGGCCGCGACCGTGACTTCGACCGCACGCTGGGCGTCGGGGTCGGCTGAGCGGCGCTCGCGCCCGGCATCGCCGGTCGTCCGCGGGCCGCGGGAATAAGGGAGCGGCGAGGATCGGTTGGGACAGGTAGCATGGCCACGTTGCCGTGCTCGCGCGAGCGGCGCGGATTGACAACTCAAGAGGGGCTGATCGGTTTCGACTTGGGACGTTTCGTTCCAGGGGAAGCGGGTCGAGGATCCAGGGTTATCTCGTTAACGATCTCTGGAAACCAATAACTGCCAACGCTAAGCGCAGTTCGTTCGCTCTCGCCGCCTGACGGCAGAGTGACGGGTCAGACTGAGGGCGCCTCCGCCTCAGAACCTGGCCTCATCTAGGAGGCTTGCTGGATCACTTGCGTCGAAGGGGTGATCCGGGACTCAACTTCGACTGAGCCTGTCGGTGACGTGTCTGTACGAGCACCGGGGCTGAGAAAACGGCATTGCAGACTGCACCCGGAGAAGACCTGGCACGGCGCCGAAGGACGCGGGTTCGATTCCCGCCAGCTCCACACGACAGCCCTCATGACAGCGACGCCGCTCCGACCACCCGGTCGGGGCGGCGTTCCTGTGTTCGCGCACCGTCCTGGCACAGTGAGCGCCATGCGCTCCGTGACGTCGACGAGGTACGCCGTCCGGCTCGCGCTGGGCGCGTGCGCCGCGGTGGGAGTGACCGGCTGCGGGACCGGCTCCGCGGGTGCCTCGGGCTCCGACGACCGCCTCGACACCGAGCGCATGGGCGACGTGGCGCGCGACGCCTCGGCGGACGCCGACGAGATCGTCGACGCTGGCCGCGCCGTCGACGCCGCCGCCTTCGGCGACGCCGTGCTCGTCACCTACACCGTCGACCAGGGCACGAGCGAGGGCTGGTCCGCGGGCGCCTGGCGGTTGTACGACGCCGACGGTGACGCGATCGCCACCGAGCGCGCGGACGTGACCGAGGAGGGAGCAGCGACCCCCGACGTCACCGCGGTGACGGACGGCTACCTGCTCCGCGAGGTCCCCGGCGGTGCCCTGTGGCACGTGGGCCCCGACGGAGCGCGCGAGAAGGTCGCTCGCCACGCGGGGCCGCGGCGGACGCGCCCGGGCGACGTCCCGCTCGACGACGACACTGCACGGCTCTACCGCCCGGCCGAGCGGACCGTGATCGTGGCGGCCCCGGTGGCCGCGCGCAACCGGCAGGGGTGGACGGTGACCGACGACGGCGTCGTCTGGCAGCAGCGCCTGGGGCGTGGCAGTCGTGTCGTGCTCGAGCGCAGCACCCCCGACGGGGAGTGGGAGCCGGCGGCGACGTACCGCTCGCGACCGGACCGGATCGTCTCCGGCCTCGCTCTCACCGCCATCGGCGACAGGATCGTCGTCCCGATCACGGCCGAGGGCGCTGACCCCACGGCCGCGTCGCTGGCCGGCGTCCTGGTCCGCGACGCCGACGCCCCGCCGAGCCGACCCTGGCAGGTCATCGCCGCTCCCGACGTGCCCGGCGAAGGGTGGTGGGACGCGCGCCTCGTCGCGGTCGACGACACCACCGCTGCCCTCGGCACCTACGGGGCGGCGCCCTACCTCGTTGACGTCACCGACACGAACGGCGGAGTGGACCGTGGGGGCTGGCCCCGGATGCCGCTCCCGACCGACGAGGCGGGCTGGGTGGTCGACTTCGAGGGCGGCCGCGCCCACGCCACCCACTCCGACCACGCCGACGCCTGGGTCAGCGACGACCGCGGCGCCAGCTGGGACCGCCTGCCCCACTGAGGAGGGCGGGAGCAGGGGCTGGCGGAGCAGGGGCCGAAGTCCCTGTCGGGCGGGCCCCCACCGGCGCACTGTGGAGGAGTCCGACCCGACCCCTGAGGGGAGCACCTCGATGAGGACCCACATCGCCTCCACCTCGGTTGCCATCGCCTTCCTGACAGCCGTCGCCGGCCTCCATGCCGGTCCGGCCGCCACCGCGGCCGCCGCCGAGGTGCAGGTCTCGCTCGCCACCTCGACCGCGACGTTCTACCCACCGGTCGACGGCTACCGCGACGTCGCCCGCTTCACGGTCCGGACGGACAGGTCCGCGACCCTGTCCCTCCAGGTCCGCGCGGACCCGACCTCGCCCGTCCTGCGCACCGTCGCGATCGGTGCTCGACCGGCCGGGCGGCACGCGGCGGCCTGGGACGCCGCGCGACGACCTCGGTGAGCTCGTCGACCCGGGGGAGTACGTCGTGCGCGCCGTGGCGAGCCGCCCCGGACGACCGACCCAGCGGACGGCGTACACGTCGGTGCGGATGGCGTGGCGGCAGCTGGCACCGCGCTCGAGCCGTCACGTCGTTCCCGCCACTGCCTACCGCTCCGTGCGCGGGGAGTGCGGCGAGCTGCGCCACCTCGACACCCCCGCAGGTGCCGTGCACTTCGACATGGCCGAGCCGGAGGACTGCCCGATCGGCCGCTCCGGGCGGCTGGAGGCGATGTACCGGTTCCGCGACTACCCGACCGGCTTCGGCTCCTCGACCGCGGTCGTCCGTCCTCACGTGTACGTCGAGGCGCGCGGCAACGACCCCGTCGGCTACGGCGTGCTCGGCCTCGAGACCTGGCTGGACCAGGGTCGCGACGAGAGCGGCTGGGAGTGGTACTTCGACTCCTCCAGCGGCACCGACGGCGTCGTCCAGATGGACACCCGCCTGCGCTTCCACCAGCCGACCGAGCGCGCGGTGCGCTACTCGGTCTCCGGCACGACCGGTGACGACTACGTCCTGGAGGACCTCGTCATCGACCTGACCTGGCAGCGGCTGGTCGCCGCCCCGTCACCCTGAGCAAGCCTGGGAGCAGCCCGAGGCCGACACGCGATCACCTAGTCTCGCGCCATGGTCGACGTCGTCGAGCTCAGCCGCGCCGAGGCGCGCCGCGTCGCGGTGAGCGCCCAGCTGCTGACGCTGCCCCGGCCCACCGACCTGCTCGACGTCGTGCGCCACCTCACGCTGGTGCAGCTCGAGCCGACCCGGCCGATCGCCCCCAGCGCGGACCTCGTGCTGTGGAGCCGCCTCGGCGCGGCGTACGGCGTGAGCGACCTGCGCGACGCGCTCGACGACCAGCGGCTGATCGAGCTCGACGGTGTGGCCCGACCGGCCGAGGACGTCGGGCTGTTCCGGGCCGACATGGACGCCTGGCCGGGGCCCGAGCCCCGCAAGCCTTGGCAGGACGGCCTGCTGGCCTGGGTGGAGGCCAACAACGCCTGCCGCCTCGACCTCCTCGAACGCCTCCGCGGCGACGGCCCGCTGCCGGCCTCGCAGCTGCCCGACACCTGCGTCGTCCCGTGGCGTTCCAGCGGCTGGAACAACAGCCGCAACGTGCTCATGATGCTGGGCCAGCTCGCCGGTCGGGGCGAGGTCGCGGTCGCCGGCCAGGAGGGCCGGGAGAAGCTCTGGGACCTCGCCGAGCGCATCCACCCCGACGTTCCCACGGTCCCGCTCGACGAGGCGACCCGCGCCCGCGACGTACGCCGCCTGGCTGCCCTGGGCATCGCCCGTGCCGGCAGGCGGGTGGTGCCGATGGAGCCGATCGACGTGGGGGAGGCCGGCGTGAGCGTCACCGTCGAGGGCGTGAAGGGTCGCTGGCAGGTGGACCCCGACCAGCTCGACCGGCTCGACGAGCCGTTCACGGGGCGTGCGGCGCTGCTCTCGCCGTTCGACCGGCTGCTGGCCGACCGCAAGCGAGTGACGGAGCTGTTCGACTTCGAGTACGTCCTGGAGATGTACAAGCCGGAGTCCCAGCGGCGGTGGGGCTACTACGCGCTGCCCGTCCTCCACGGCGACCGGCTCGTCGGCAAGCTCGACGCCCGCGCCGACCACGACGCCGGGGTGCTGCGCGTCGCCGCGCTGCACGAGGACGAGCCGTTCGACGGCGCGACCCGCGAGGCCGTGGACGCCGAGGTGGCCGCGCTGGCCGGTTGGCTCGGTCTCGGCCTCGAACCCACCGCCTGACGGTCGCCGCGGTCGGGGCAGCGATACTGGCGCCATGGGGCACGGTCATGCGCACACCACGGGTCACGCGGCCGGGCGCCACCGGTCGCGGCTCGCTCTGTCGTTCGCGCTCGTCGGGACGTTCTTCGTCGTCGAGCTCGTCGTCGGTCTCGCGTCCGGCTCGCTGGCGCTGCTGTCCGACGCCGGGCACATGGCTGCCGACGTGGTCGCCCTCGGCGCCGCGCTGGTGGCCACGACGATGGCCACCCGTCCCGACACCAGCGGGCGGCGCACCTACGGCTCCTACCGGGCCGAGGTCTTCGCCTCCGGGCTGGCGGTGCTGCTCATGCTCGGCGTCGCGGTGTACGTCGTGCTCGAGGCGGTCCGGCGCGCCGGGTCCGAGCCGGAGGTGTCCTCGACGCCGATGCTGGTGGTCGGCGCCCTCGGGCTCGCCGTCAACGTCGCCGCCATCGGGCTCCTGCGAGCCGGCTCGCGTGAGTCGCTCAACGTGCGCGGTGCCTACCTGGAGGTGGTGGCCGACGCCGCCGGCAGCGTCGGCGTGATCGCGGCGGGCGTTCTGGTCGGCCTCACCGGCGACGCGGTGTGGGACACCGCGGTGGCCGTCGCGATCGGGGTGTTCGTCGCCGTCCGCGCGGTGCCGCTCGGACGGCAGGTGCTGGCCGTGCTGGGTCAGCACGCGCCCGCCGGGCTGGACCTCGACGCCGTGGTGGCCGACCTGGAGGCAGTCGCCGGTGTCGAGGACGTGCACGACCTGCACGCGTGGACGCTCACCTCGGGGATGCTCGTGGCCACCGCCCACCTCGTCGTCGCCGACGGGACCGCACCGCAGCAGGCCCTCGACGCGGCACGCCGTGTGCTGCGCGAGCAGCACGGCATCGAGCACGCCACCGTGCAGGTCGAGACCCACGCGTCCGCGGAGTGCCACGAGATCGACTGGTGATCCGGGCGCGAGAGCGTCCGGAGCAGGTGCGGCCGCTCGGGCACGCGTCGCGGCCCGGCGCCCGCCCGCGGTGCCACCCCCGTCGCGACCGCCACGCCGACGACGGCGATCACCAGCCCGACGACCTCGCGGAGCGTCGAGCGTCTCGCCGAGCGACGAGCCACGCCATGACCGCGGTGACGGGCGGCATCAGGAAGAAGACGCTGGCGGCGGCCCCCGCGCCGCCGGCGCGCACGAGCATCCCGAGGAGGAACAGCCCGAGGATCGAGTTGACGATGGCCAGGTAGCCCAGGGCGACCAGCGGCCCCGCCGGGGTGGCGGACGACGTCGGTGCCCTCCAGCAGCAGCCCGAGCGACGTACAGCGGGGGAGCCGCGGCGGCGAACTGCACGGCCGCGGACCACAGCGGGTCAGGGGCGTGCCCGATCCACCGCTGACCCAGGGTGCCGAGGCTCAGCGCCAGCGTGCTGGCAACGCCGAAGCGCGATCCCCAGCAGGCCCCCGGCGCCCTCGACGTCGGGCCCGAGCACGAGCAGCACCCCGGCCACGCCCACGACGAAGCCGACGACCTGGACGCGTCGCAGCCGCTCGCGCAGCAGGAGACGCAGCCAGCAGCGCGGTCAGCACCGGGCTCAGCGAGTGCATGAGCGCGCCCAGGGTGGCGCCGAGGCCGGCGTCGAAGGCGAGGTACATCGCGCCGAACTGCACGCCGTTCATCACCAGCCCGACCAGCCCGACGCGCAGCACGACGCGACGCGGCATGCGCGGGTCGACCGCGCAGAACCCGGGCCAGGGCGGCGGCCAGCACGGCCGCGACGGCGAACCGCACGGCCACCAGCGTCACCGGGGCCATCTGGTCGACGCCGTAGGGGCCGGCGATGTAGCCCGAGGACCACACCAGCACGAAGGCGCCCAGCGGGACCAGCGGCAGCCGGTCCGGAGCGGGGGCGAGCTCGGACGGCCGGCTCACCGGTGCTGCATCGGCAGGTGCGGGATGCCGTCCTCGAGGAACTGCCTCCCGGACACCACGAAGCCGAAGTGCTCGTACCAGCCGGCCAGGTGCGCCTGCGCGTGGATCTCCGTGCGACGCTCGCCGATCACCGCCAGAGCGGCCTCGAGCACGACCGCGCCCAGCCCGCGTCCGCGGTGGGCGGGCTCGGTGACGACCCGCCCGATCCGGGCGTGGTCACCGTCGTCGAGCACGCGCAGGTAGGACACCGGCGCGCCCTCCTGCTCGACCCACAGGTGCAGCGTGCCGGGCTCGAGGTCGCGCCCGTCGAGGTCCGCGTAGACGCAGTCCTGCTCCACGACGAACACCCGCTCGCGCAGCGCGAGGATGCGGTACGCCGTGACCGGGTCGAGGTCGGCGTACGCTGCGCGCCGGACCTCGACCGGGGCGCCAGGGGCGGAGGGAGAGCTCACTCCTCCATCCTGCTACCTCAGACGCCGATGCTCGTCCACGGGCCCCAGATCGCGAACGTCAGTCCGGCGCTGGCCTGGATGTTGACGAAGAGCGTCCTCCCGTCGGTGCTGAAGGTCGACCCGGCGAACTCGTCGCCGAAGCGCGGCGTGCCGTCGGGGCGGGTCAGCCGGTTCAGGGCGATGTCGAAGATCCGACCCTGACGGGTGAGGCCGCGCAGGTAGTTGTCGCCGGTGCTGTCCTCGCAGACCACGAGCGTGCCGCTGCGCGAGGTGGTGACGTTGTCGGGGAAGTCGAGCACCTCCGGTCCCGGGGACTGGAAGACGCAGGTCAGCGTCTCGCTGCGCACGTCGTAGGCCCACACCTGGCCGTAGCCCTTGCCGTAGCCGCGCACCGGGTCGTCGGCCTTGGTGCCCGACTCCTGGGCGCCGCCGGCCTGGGTGGAGGTGAAGTAGACGACACCGTCCTCGTAGACCTGACCCTCGAGGCGGGAGAAGTACGCCGCGCCCTTCGCCCGTCCCTGGTCGCCGACGAAGACGATCGCGTCGTCGTTCGGGGTCGGCGCGGTCTGGCCCGGGGTGTAGTCGTAGAGGACGTCCGGCTCGTCGATGCGGACCCACTCGACCTTGTAGCGGCGGCCCGGCTTCTGCTGGCCCTCGAGGTGCGTGTTCGGCTGGTTCTTGACCGCCAGCATCTCCAGGGCGCCCTCGTTGTCCAGTGAGCCGGTCTCCATCGGGTTCCGCTTCGGCGTGTAGCGGTAGTAGCCCGAGGCGAAGCCGAAGTTGTCCTCGGTCAGGTAGAGCCGGCCCTCGCGCGGGTCGAAGGCGACCGCCTCGTGGGCGAAACGGCCGGCCTGCGTGATCGGCTGCCGGTTCGACTGCCCACCCGCCGGCACCTCGAAGACGTAGCCGTGCGGCTTCTCCAGACTGGTGTTGGGGGCACCGGTGAAGTCGGGTCCGACGTCGGGACCGTTGACGGTCTCCTCGCAGGTGATCCAGCTGCCCCACGGCATCTGACCGCCGGAGCAGTTCATCATCGTGCCGTTGAGGCTGGTGAAGGCGCTGAGCACCTCGCCGGTCGCGGTGGTGCGGATCGTCGTCGTACCACCGCCGGCCGCGGCGTCGTACGGCGTGCCGGGGCCGAAGGCGCCGACCGGGTTGTTGACCTCGTGGTTGCGCACCAGCGTGGTGGTGCCGCCGGAGCCGGCGAAGGCGCCCATGCCGTCGTGGCGGCCGGGCAGCCGCGTGCCGTCGTCGAGCACGACCGGGGTGGTGGTGTCGTGGAAGGAGCGGTAGCTGAAGCCCTCGGGCAGGTGCAGGCGTACGACGCCGTCGCGCTCGTCGGCGACCGGGCCGAGCTCGACCGTGCGTGGCTTCCCGCCCCCCTTCCGGCCGGAGGGTCGGGCCTCGGCGGTCTCGGACATGGTGGCGAACCCGGCGAAGGGTCCGACCAGGGCGGCGGCCGCGGCACCCGCTCTCAGTGCTGTGCGTCGGTCGATGTCAGCAGTGGTCTCGGAATCCATCGCGCCACCCTAGGTTGCGACACGGTTTCCGAGAAATACTGCGTATGCACCTACTCGGTATGCATACTGAGTACATGTCCATCAAACACGGGTTGCTCGCCCTGCTCGAGCGGGAGCCGATGTACGGCTACCAGCTGCGCCACGAGTTCGACACCACGACCGGCTCCACCTGGCCGCTCAACGTCGGTCAGGTCTACACGACCCTGGCGCGCCTCGAGCGCGACGGCCTGGTCGCGCCGCAGGAGGAGGACGTCGAGGGGCGCGTCCGCTACGCCATCACCGAGGCCGGCCGCGACGAGCTCGACGCCTGGTTCGGCAACCCGGTCGTGAGCTCCGACCGGCCCCGAGACGAGCTGGCCATCAAGCTCGCGCTGGCGGTCACCGTGCCGGGCATCGACGTCGGTGCGGTCATCCAGCGCCAGCGTGCGGCGTCGATCACCGCCATGCAGGACCTCACCCGCCTCAAGAAGGGGGGAGCGGGTGAGGTCTCGTGGACGTTGGTGCTCGAGTCGATGCGCTTCGGCCTCGAAGCCGAGATCCGCTGGCTCGACCACTGCGAGACCACGTTGGCGCGGGCGGCGCAGCAGCGCGACGCCTCGACCGACCCGGCCCCCGACACCTCGCCGACCCGCTCGATCCGCACGCCAGGAGCCCGCCGATGAACGCCGACCTGTCCGCCACCCCTGCGCCCGGGCAGCCGGCGCTGGAGATCATCGACGTCAGCCGCATCCACGGCCGCGGCGACGCCGCCGTCCACGCCCTGCGTGGGCTGCACCTGAGCGTCCAGCCCGGCGAGATGGTCGCGGTGATGGGCCCCTCGGGCTCGGGCAAGTCGACCCTGCTCAACCTCGCCGGCGGGCTCGACCAGGCCACCGCCGGCCGCGTCCGCGTCCAGGGCCACGAGCTGGGCTCGCTGTCCAAGGCCGACCTCGCCCAGGTACGCCGACGCATGGTCGGCTACGTCTTCCAGGACTTCAACCTGATCCCCAGCCTGACCGCGGGTGAGAACGTCGCTCTGCCCCTTGAGCTGGACCGGGTCAAGGCGAAGCGCGCCGCCGAGCTGGCTGCCGCTGCGCTTGACGAGGTCGGGCTGGGGGGTCTCGAGGACCGCTTCCCCGACGACCTGTCGGGGGGTCAGCAGCAGCGCGTCGCCATTGCCCGGGCGGTCGTGGGCGAGCGCGGCCTGATCCTGGCCGACGAGCCGACCGGTGCCCTGGACTCCGAGACCGGTGAGCAGGTGCTGGCGCTGCTGCGGGCCCGCTGCGACGCCGGCGCGGCGGCCCTGCTGGTGACCCACGAGGCCCGCCATGCCGGCTGGGCCGACCGTGTGGTGTTCCTGCGCGACGGCGCTGTCGTCGACGAGGCCGGCTCCTCGGTCACCCCCGACGCCTTCCTGTCCGGCAGTGGGTCCGGCCGGTGAGCCGCCTGAGCCACTGGCGGCCGGTGCTGCGGATGGCGCGGCGCGACCTGCGCCGCCACAAGGTGCGCGCGCTGCTGACGTGCCTGCTGGTCGTGCTGCCGATGGTGGCAGCGACCGTTGCGGCGCTGGCGTCGGCCAACTCCGACTACACCCGCGACGTCGAGGCCACCGAGCAGATGCGTCAGGCCGACGGGGTGGCCGTGGTGTCGTCGTGGACCCAGCTCGACCGGCGCGAGGCGCTGTGGTTGAGCACCTCCGACACCGGCGGCCCCGCGCAGCGCCGCGACGTCGGCTCCGTCGAGCTCTCGCTCCTGCTGCCGCCCGGCTCCTCGGTCACTCCCTTCCCGATGCAGACCGACGTGGTGCTGCCGAGCGGTGGACGGGCGTTCGTGGAGTTCGCCGACCTCGACGACCCGCTCTACACCGGCGGACCCGAGCTCACCGCGGGTCGCGCCCCGAGCGCCGCCGACGAGGTCGCTGTGTCCGAGACCGCCGCCCAGGAGCTCGGGCTGCTGTCGAGCGATGGCAGCCCGACCGACGACGCCGTCCTCGAGATGACGGACGGGCCGGCGCTGTCAGTGGTGGGGACGGTGTCCTCATCCGGCGCCGGCCGCTACGGTCCGTCGTTGGCGCTCGTGGCTCCCATCGAGAGCCGGTTGGCACCCAACGACCCGAAGCGCCCCCGATTCCTGGTCGAGCTGCCCTCGCTGCCACGCACGGAGCTGAAGGACCTGCAGGCCTCACTCGCGGCAGCGGGTGTGGCCTTCAGCCCCCGCGACTACGTCCTGCACCCCGACGCGTGGGAGCGGCGCCGTGGCATCGACGTCGCCGAGGCAGCGGACCTCACGCACCTCGTCGTCGGGGCCATGGTGATGCTCGTGGGGCTGCTCGAGGTCGTGCTGCTGGTCGGCGCCGCCTTCGCCATCGCAGCCCGCCGGCAGGTCCGCGACCTCGGCCTGCTGGCCGCCAACGGCGGTGCCGGCCCCGATCTGCGCCGGGTGCTGCTGGCCCAGGGCCTCGTGCTCGGAGCCGTCTCCTGCGTGGTCGGGGTCGCGCTCGGCGTTGTCGCGTTCCTCGAGGGTGTGCCGCTCTGGGAGCGGCTGCTGGGCCGGACGATGTACCGCACGGAGGTCGATCTCTCCACGCTCGTGCTGGTCGGTCTTCTCGGCGTGGTCACGGCGGTCGTCGCGGCGCTGCTGCCGGCGTGGAGCATGTCGCGCCTCAGCCCGGTTGCGGCGCTGTCTGGCCGCTTCCCGGTCAAGCCGGGGGAGTCGCGGGCCCACCGCGGCGCCTTCGTGCTCGCCGGTGGCGGTCTGCTGCTCACCGCGGCCGGTGGCTACGTCGCCGCCCGCTCGTTCGCCCCGCGTGGAGGAGAGAGTCCCCTGGGGCCGTTCGTGGCCGGTCTGGGGCTGCTGCTCGTGGTGGCCGGAGCGATCTGGGCGACGCCGTACGTCGTACGCGTGGTCGCCGGGGCGGGCAAAGGTTTGCCGCTCTCGGGCCGCTACGCCTTCCGCGACGCCGGACGGCACCGCTTCCGCTCCGCCGCGGCCGTCGTGGCGCTGACCATCACCGTCGCCGGCGCCGTGCTCAGCGGTTTCGCCTTCTCCTCGGTGGCGGCGAGCCAGCAGGCGGGCGGTGGCTACCAGCCCCCGAACTCGCTGGTGCTGTACGGCGCCGGCGTGGCGGCTGCCACAGCGACCGTCGAGGAGGTCTACGGACCTGTCGAGCCGGTGCGGACCCGCGGCATCCAGCTGCCGCGGGCCGATACGCCGCGCGCCCGTGGCGTCGCCGCCGACCGGTCCCTGATCGTGCCCGGGGCGCCGCAGGGTGTGCAGATCATCGACCCCGACTCCTTGGCGGTGCTCGTCGACCCCGCGGACCGCGACGAGGCCGTCACCGCGCTGGAGGACGGAGAACTGGTCGCCCTGGAGGGGACCGGCGTGCCCGACCGGGACGTGCAGTGAGCTGCGAGCCCGGTCGCGCAGCGCGGCGCCGCTGGCCGTGACTCGCCTGCCGCAGACCACGGTGTCCTCCGGGCTGGCGATCGACTCCGACGGTGACCTCCTCGGCATCGTCTTCGTCAGCGAGGCCACGGCCGAGCGAGTAGCCGGTCAGGCGCTGTCCGACAGGGGTGGCTTCGACCAGACGCTGCTGGTCGGGGTCGGAGCCGTTCACCCAGGACGTTCTGGACCGGCTGCAGGTCTACGGGATCTACGGCCAGAGCGAGGACCCGGACCGGTTGCGCGTCGAGCAGATGCAGTACCTCGGCCTGGTGGCCGCGGGACTGCTCAGCGCGCTGGTGGTCGGGCATCGCGGTGGCGATGGCCTCGGCCGAGAGCCGCGACGACGTGGCCACGCTGGCCGCGGTCGGGGCAGGCCCGTGGCGGCGGCGGTCGCTCGGTGCCATGCACGGGCTCTTCCTGGGCGTCGTCGGCTGTGTCCTCGGACTCGCCGTCGGCGTGCCGTCGGGCCTGGCGTTCACGCAGCTCGACGGGCTCCCGGGGATCGACGTGCCCTGGATCGCCTCGCTCGGCACGGTCGCCAGTGTGCTCGTCCTCGGGCTGGTCGCCGGATGGGTGGTGACCCCGTCGCGGCTTCGGCTGACGCGGCGTACGGCCTAGTCTCTCGGGCATGACGAACGGGTGCCTCTTCTGCGCGATCGTCGCGGGGGAGGCACCCGCTCACGTCGTCCTCGACGAGCCCGAGCTGGTCGGCTTCCTCGACGTCCGGCCGGTGTTCAAGGGCCACGTCCTGCTGGTCCCCCGCGAGCACGTCGTGACGCTGCCCGACCTGCCGGCGGCGCTGCGGGACCCGTTCCTGGAGGCGGGGCAGCGGCTGGCCACCGTCATGACGAGCGCCCTGGAGGCGCAGGGCTCGTTCGTGGCCATGAACAACACGGTGTCCCAGAGCGTGCCCCACCTGCACCTGCACGTCGTACCGCGGACGAAGGGTGACGGGCTGCGCGGCTTCTTCTGGCCTCGCACGAGGTACGCCGACGATGCCGAGGCAGACGCGTACGCCGCCCGGATCAGGGACGGGCTGGCGAGGCCGCCGGCGAGCTGACCGCGTCGAGCGCGGACCGCCGTCGGAAGGTGTTGCCCGTGCCCTTGGCCGCGATCCAGACGCCGGCCGTGCCGAGCAGCGCGCCACCGAGGGCGTCCACGGCGAAGTGCCACCCGAGGTAGACCGTGGCAATGACCGTGAGCACGAGGAAGACCCACAGGAAGACCCGTAGCGCCTTGTGCAGCCGCAGCAGCTCGGCCATCAGGCACATCGTCACGCAGATGCCGACGTGCAGGGAGGCGAAGGCGGCGATGGTCTGCACGGCTTGTGTGGTGAACGGGTTGACCAGCACGTCGTGGCGCTCGGCCATCATCATCTCCTGCAGCCCGGTCACGTCCGTGCGGGGCAGGTCGGAGAACATCGCCGGGCGCGCGTAGATCGGCCCGAGCGTGGGGACCGCGAAGTATGTCGCGGCGCCCAGCACCCAGTCGACCGCGATGGCGGTGACGTACCAGGCGCTGGCGCGGGTGTTGCGCGACCAGACCAGCGCGACCACCAGCGAGGCCGGCACGAAGGCGATCCAGGCGATGTAGACGACGGAGAAGAAGTGGGCCGCGACGCCGGTGCCGAACCAGGCGTGCAGGACCTCGGCCGGCTCGTGGCCGAGGAAGAGGATGCGGTCGACGTCCTCGAGGAACCCGTCCCACAGGTGGGTGTTCACGAAGGGTACGAAGGACTTGAGGTTCCGGAAGGACGCGTAGGTGAGGTACCACGTACCGAGGCCGACGAGCGCGAACTTCACGTGGGCCAGGTGCCAGCGCTCCCGGACCACGGCGGCGAGGTGCGGGCCGACCCCGAGCGGGTTGCGAGCCCGCCACAGGGCACGCGGCGTGACGTCGGCGAGGAAGGCGAGCAGCAGGATGCCCGGGAGCCGCAGCCAGGTGGGGCCGGCGACGCTGTCGGGGTCACGGACCGGCAGGTCGTAGATCCAGGCCATGACGAGGGTGAGGACGCCCATCGACAACGCCACGTAGGCGGCGAAGCGAAAGCCCTCTTTCTGCATGGGGCTGAGGATACCGCCGTGGGGTTCCCTCATCGCGCACCCGCGAGGCATGACAGGGTTCCCTGGGGCCCACCCGGGCCGGATCGTCGTCGATCGTCGTCGAGCATGGAGAAGAGAACAGCAATGAACCGTTACGCAGGCCGGGTCGTCGTCGTCACCGGAGCAGCCCGAGGAATCGGCGCCGGCACCGCCCAGCGCTTCGCCGACGAGGGCGCCCGGGTGGCTGTCCTGGACCTCGACGAGTCCGCCGCGTCCACCACCGCCCAGGGCCTGGGCGCCGAGAAGGCCGTCGGCCTGGCGTGCGACGTCTCCGACGCCGCTGCCGTCGAGCGTGCCGTCTCCGACGTCGTCGAGGAGCTCGGGTCCATCGACGTGCTGGTCAACAACGCCGGCATCACCCGCGACAACCTGCTGTTCAAGATGTCCGAGGACGACTGGGACCTCGTCATGAACGTGCACCTCAAGGGCGCCTTCCTCATGAGCCGTGAGGCGCAGAAGCACATGGTGCCGGCGAAGTACGGCAAGATCCTCAACCTCTCCAGCGTCTCCGCGCTGGGCAACCGCGGCCAGGCCAACTACTCCGCGGCCAAGATGGGCGTCCAGGGCTTCACACGGTCGCTGGCCCTGGAGCTCGGTCCCTTCGGCATCAACGTCAACGCGATCGCCCCCGGGTTCATCGTGACCGAGATGACCGACGACACCGCTCGGCGGCTCAAGATGGAGCCCGAGGAGCTGCGCCGCCTGAACGCCGAGGCCAACCCCGTCCGCCGCGTCGGTGCGCCCGAGGACATCGCCGCCGCCGCGGCGTTCCTGTGCAGCGACGAGGCGTCGTACATCACCGGCCAGACGCTGTACGTCGACGGTGGCGCGAAGGTCTGAGGGCTCCCCGGCTCAGGGCGCCTGGAGGTCGAAGAACAGGAAGCAGATGAAGGCGCCGCCGTCCGCTCGCGGCAGCAGGTCCGCTGGTGTGTCGGCCGCGGGCGGCGGCTCGGTGACCGCGTTGATGCGGAAGCCGGCCCCGAGAAACGCGTTGATGACGTCCTGGAGGGGACGGTGCCAGTAGGTCATCCACACGGTGTCGTCGGCGTACTCGTAGTCCTCGGAGTACTGCGTGAGGGCGAAGTAGTCGGCGTCGGGGTAGACCACCGCGTAGACCGTCGGGTGGATGATCGAGACAGTGAGTCGACCGCCGGGCCTGAGCACCCGCCGCAGCTCGCCGAGCGTGGAGGCCCAGTCCTCCACGTAGTGCAGGGCCAGGGACGCGACGACGAGGTCGAACGCGTCGTCGGCGTAGGGCAGGGGCGCGCCGAGGTCGGCGACCCTCAGGTCCGTGTCCTCACCCAGTCGCGCCCGGGCCAGGTCGACCATGGCAGGGCTCAGGTCGAAGCCGGAGACGTCCGCGCCGCGGTCGCGCAGCGCCTCCGCGAGGGGACCCGACCCGCACCCGGCGTCGAGCACCCGCAGGCCCGCGACGTCGCCGGCGAGACGGATCATCTCCGGGCGCTCGTAGTAGGCGTTGAAGAGGCTCGTCTCGTTCCGCGTCGAGTACTCGGCCGCGAAGGCTTCGTCGTAGGCGGCGGGGGGAGTGATCGAGGGATCAGGCATGACGACCTTTCTACCGGCCCCCGGCGGATCACCTCGAGCGAGGTCAGGGGTCGAGCACGAAGACGAGCTCGACGACGCCGTCGTCGAGAGCAGGGGGCGGCGTGGGGGAGTCCTCCTCCTGTGCTGGGTCACGGCGGAACCCGCACTTCTCCAGGACACGGATCGACCCGATGTTGTGGGCCGCGACGTGGGCGTGGAGCGGCCGGATCGACACCTCGTCCGTGAGCAGGGTCAGCGCCCGGGTCGCCACGCCGCGGCCCCACCACGCGCGCCCGATCCAGTAGCCGACCAGGTGCTGCCCCGCCTCCGGCCAGCAGCCGATGTTGCCCGTCACGGCGCCGTCCGCGACGATCGTGCGGGTCACCAGGGTGTCGTCGGCGCGGACCTTCGACCAGTGCGCCTCGAAATGCTCCCGGCTGCGGGCGGGGAACGCCGCCATCTCGATCGCCTGGGGATCCTCCTGGTGGGCGAAGAAGACCTCGATGTCCGCATCCTCGACCTGTCTGAGCCGTACCAGTGGGCTCGTGTCCTCGACACCGGTCATGTCCTGTCACTCCTCGCTCCGGTCGACTGCGCTCACTGTGGCACCGACCGCCGACACGGGGGCGCCTCGCCTTCCTGTGGTGGCCGGGCTCACTCCCACGGGAACGAGCCGTCGGGCGCGACGACGAACATCTCGTCGATGCCCTGCCCAGCCGGGGCAGCTGCTCCGGCCGGGTTTTTTCCACACGACAAAATGTAGACGTGCCGTTCCGTGGGACTGGTGCGGGACGGGGCGGATTGTGTCGGAGGTCCCTGGCAGAGTTCGGCCATGGAGCCCTTCACCCACCCCGACGCCGGCAGCGGTCTCCTTGCCAGCGCACGGCCCGGAGCGGGTTCCGGCGAGGGGCGGTGGCGTTGTTTCTCGGCGGCCCAGGGTCGCAGTCAGCGGATGCACCGGTTCACCGGGTCCCTGTTGGCGGCGGTGGGTGATGCGACTGCGGGTGGGGTCGACGGGGTCGCGGTGGGGTGCCTGAGTGCGGCCGAGGCGGGGGAGGCGGTGCTGGAGCTGGGTGAGGTGCTGGCCCGGTTGAAGGGCCTGCAGCTCGCGTTGTTGGCTCGCGCGGATGAGCAGGACGTCAGCACGTGGGCCGACGGTGCTCCGGCGGCGGTGAACACCGCGGCGTGGCTGGCGCACCGCGGGCTGGTGGCGGGTCGTGCGGCGCGGGGTGAGGTGCGACGCAGCCGGGAGCTGATGGGGTGCTACGCCGCGACGGGCTCAGCGTTGTTGGCCGGTGACATCGACGCCGCGCAGGCCGAGGTCGTGGTGTCGTCGCTGAACCGGTTGCCGGCGGACCTGGAGGTCGGGGACCGGGTGCGGGTGGAGAAGGTGATGCTCACCGAGGCGCTACGGCTGGACGCGGAGCAGCTGCGGGCGGTGGGTCGTCGGTTGCTGGAGGTGATCGCCCCCGATGTCGCTGAGGAGGTCGAGGCGCGGCGGTTGCGCGTCGAGGAGGACGCGGCGGCGGCGCGGACGTGGTTGACGACGTGGGACGACCGTGACGGCACCACGCACCTGAACGTGAAGCTGTCGACCCGGTATGCGGACATGCTGCGGGCGGCGTTGCACGCGATCGCGAACCCCAGCCTGGCCGACGCCATCTGCCGCACCGAATCCGCGACCTCCGCCGGGTCGGCTCCGTCGCCGAGCACCGAAGCCGGGGCCGCGGGTCATGGGGGAGGCGTTCTGCCGGCTGGTGGAGACCCTCGACGTGGACCGGTTGCCGCAGACCGGTGGGATGAGCGCGACCGTGGTCGTCACCATCGCGCTGGAGACGCTGCAGGGTGGGCTGGGTGCGGCGACGATGGACACCGGCACCCGGCTGAGTCCCGGTGAGGCGCGGCGGATGGCGTGCGACGCCGGCCTGGTCCCGGCGGTCCTCGGCGGTCGGAGCGAGGTCCTCGACCTCGGCCGGGTGCGGCGGCTGTTCTCGAAGCCGCAGCGGCTGGCGATGGCGGTGCGGCAGAGCTTCCGCTGCGCCGCGGAGGGCTGCGACCGCCCCACCGGCTGGTGCGACGCCCACCACCTGAAGCCCTGGTCGACCGGCGGACGCACCGACCTCGCCGACGGCGTCCTCATCTGCGGCAAGCATCACACGATGGCCCACCACCCCGACCACACCGTGCGACGACTCCCCGGGTGGCGCATCAGCATCACCCGCACCCCACGCACCCCACGCACCACACCGCGGCGCCAATAGGAGTCGTTGCGACCGTGCTTGGAGGTCAGGTCGCGACGAGTCGGGTCGGGCTCCGCCGCTCGCATGCATGCAGGCTCACCCTCGGGTCCGTGGTCGTCACAGGCGCGCCGTCACGCGGCCGCCGTACCACGTTGCCCGCGCTGATCGCGACGGGTGCAGGATCCGCTGGAGGCGGGTGGTGATGAGTTCTGGCGCCCGGCTCCGTCTTACCTGTGACACGACGAGACGGAAGGATGACGCGATGACGGCGGACACGGTGACGGAGGAGATGGGCGTGGGCGACCTGGTTGAGCTCGACGAGCCGGCGTTCGCGGGCCTGGCGGAGCGCCACCGCCGAGAGCTGCACGTGCACTGCTACCGCATGCTCGGCTCCTTCGAGGACGCCGAGGACACGGTGCAGGAGACCTTCCTCCGGGCCTGGCGGCGCCGGGAGACCTACGAGGGGCGGTCGACGTTCCGCGCCTGGCTCTACCGCATCGCCACCAACGCCTGCCTCGACCTGCTCGCGCGACGTCGCCCGGAGCCCGCGACCGGTGGTGAGGTGCCGTGGCTGCAGCCCTACCCGGACCGGCTGCTCGACGAGCTGCCGGCGGCCGGCTCGGACGAGCCGGAGACCTCCGCCGTCGCGCAGGAGACCATCGAGCTGGCCTACCTGGTGGCGGTGCAGCACCTCGCCCCGCGTCCGCGAGCCGCACTGATCCTGCGTGACGTGATCGGCTGGCCGGCCAAGGACGTCGCCGAGCTGCTCGGCGACTCCGTCAACTCCGTCAACAGCGCGCTCCAGCGGGCCCGCGCCGGCATGCGGGAGCACCTGCCCGCCGAGCGTCAGGACTGGACCGGCGGGGACGGGGACGCCGACACGCGCGACCTCGTGCGCCGTTTCACCGAGGCCAGCGTCGCCACCGACATCGCCACGCTCACCACCATGCTGCGCGAGGACGTCCGGTGCTCGATGCCACCCACCCCGGGCCTGGACGTGGGTCGCGACGCGGTGGTCGGCTCCTGGGTGACGGACGGCTTCACCGAGCTGGGACGCATGCGAACGGTTCTCACGTCGGTGAACCGGCAGCCCGCCGTGGCGGCGTACCTCTGGCGCGAGCAGGAGAACGCCCATCTTCCCCTGACGATCGACGTGCTGCGCATCAGTGGCGGGAAGGTCACCGAGATCGTGACCTTCCACGCCGACCAGTTCCCGAGGCTCGGGCTGCCGGAGCGGCTGTCATGAGCGCGCGTCCGGCGCGCGGCGTGCTCGGCACCGGTCTCGTCGCCACGCTCAAGCACGGCGGCCCTCACCACCCTGACTGCCGCCCTGGCCCAGGGACTCGGTGTGGGCTTCGAGGTCGTCGAGGGAGACCCGATCCCCCTGTTCGGCTTCGCCTTCGTGACTGGCGTCTTCTGCGCGGTGGGGGTCCTCCTCGCCACCACGCTGCACCGCTGGAGCTCCCGTCCGGGTGGGTGGTTCGTGCGGGTGACGGTCCTGCTGACGACGCTCTCGTTGCTGCCGCCGCTGCTCTCCGGGGCCGCGACCGCGACGGTCGTCGCGCTCGTCGTGCTGCACCTCGTGGCCGCTGCGGTGATGATCCCGACTCTGGCCCGCTGCCTGTGCAGCCCCAACGCGGCTAGGGCCGCGCCGCAGCCTCGCTCGTTGCAGCAGCAACCTTGACGGCGCCCGGGCCGGTCTGACGGCGGTCGCCCACGGCGGCGACCAGCAGGCACAGCCCGGCGCCGAGGGTGAGCAGGCCGGAGCCGGCCTCCCACCAGGGCCGCGCGTCATACGGACCGATGGCGTAGGAGAGTGCGGCGACGATCGGGCTGGCGAGGAACAGCAGGACGCACGCCGCCCGCGCCCATCCCCGGGCGCCGAGGGCGAACCGCACGAGCAGGGACAGGCCGGCCAGCTCGGCGGCGCTCCCGACGGGCTCCCAGCCGGTGGTCGGGGCCAGGAAGTCGTAGCGGTGGTCCTGGCGGATGTCGCAGCGCCTGGTGTCACCGGCGCCCCAGGGGCACGCGTCGGACCAGCGCTGCCACGACGCGGTGCCCATCAGCGCACCGGCGACGACCAGCAGCAGTCCCGCCCCGGTCCTCGTCACCTGCACCATCGTGACTCCCCGTTCTCGCGCCTCCAGTGTGCGACGTCAGGCCAACCTGCGTGGCCGCACGGCGCACCTCGGGAACCCGTCAGGTCTGGGACGGGCGTCCGACTGCCGCCGGGGTGTCGGGCCGGGCGAGATCGACCCGCGGTGCCATGCTGTTCGGCATGTCGCGAGCGCTTCCCGATGCCCGTACGTCCCGGACGGGCACCCCCGGCCGATCGGCCCGCCGAGCGGCGGCTGCAGCCGCGCTGCTCCTGGCTGCCGGCGCCACCCTGGCCGGCTGCGGAGGCGAGGACGAGGAGGCGCCGTCCCCCGCGCCCGCCACCGTCGAGGGGGAGACGGTCCTCGAGTCGGGTCCGGTGCTGAACCCGCTGAACGGGCTCGAGCTCGAGGCGCAGCCCGCGCGGCCCGTGCTGACGGTGAAGATGGACAACAGCGAAGCCAGCGCCCCGCAGGTCGGCCTGAGCAAGGCGGACCTCGTCACCGAGGAGCTCGTCGAGGGCGGCATCACCCGGCTCGCGGTCTCCTACTACTCCGCCATCCCCAAGAACGTCGGCCCGGTCCGGTCGATGCGGGCCACCGACATCGGCATCGTGAAGCCGCTCAGGTCGACCCTGATCACCAGCGGGGGAGCCGCTGTCACCGCTGATCGCATCGGCGAGGCCGGCATCCGGGTCATCAACGAGAACGGCACCGGCTTCTACCGGGCGGACAGTCGCAGCGCGCCGTACAACCTGTTCAACAAGCTGACCGAGGTGGCCGACAAGCTCAAGCCCGTCGACCCGCCCGAGCCGTACCTGCCGTTCGCCGACGACGCGCGAGCTGCCGGCCGGCAAGCCCGCGAAGGGGCTGAGCGCGGTCTTCTCCCAGGGCCACACCACCACCTTCACCTTCGGTGACGGGGTGTGGAGGAACACCAACAGCTTCGCCGCGGAGGGCGACCGCTTCGAGCCCGAGACGGTCCTGGTGCTGCGGGTCCAGGTCGGCGACGCCGGCTACACCGACCCGGCCGGCTACCCGGTCCCCGAGACCAAGTTCACCGGCACCGGCGCGGCGCAGATCTTCCACGACGGCGAGGTCGTCACCGGGCGCTGGGTCAAGGACGGGCTCGACGACACCATCGCGCTCGAGGTGGGTGGCAAGGAGGTCTCGCTGCCGGCCGGCCAGGTGTGGATGGAGCTGGTGCCGGCCCAGGGCGGGTCGGTGCAGGTCAAGCGCTGAGGCGCGACCCCGGGTCAGGCGTCGAGCAGGGAGCGGATGCCGGCGAGCACCAGCACCACCGCGGCCTCGGCGTCGTCGGCCGCCTGCTGCGGGTCCGGAGCCTGGGCCACCGCGGAGGCCGTGGCCGACATCGCCCCGAAGAACAGCCGCGTGTACGCGGCCAGCTGGGAGGCTGTCAGGCCATAGGGCGACAGCAGACCTCCGACGATGTCCTGCACCAGCCCGTAGGTGCTGCGCTCCTCCTGCTCGCGGAACCGCTCGTAGCCGAGCACGACCGGTCCCTCGAGGATCACGATGCGTCGGTACTCCTCGCCCTGCGCCACGGCCAGGAACTCGCGCAGCCCGACCAGGGCCCGCTCCCACGGGTCGAGGACGTCGGCGATGCGGCCCCGGATCCGCTCCCGGGCGTCGTCCTCGACGGTGGCCAGCACCTCGCCGTACAGGTCCTGCTTGCCGCGGAAGTGGTGGTACAGCGCGCCCTTGGTGACCTCCGCGCCGGCCACGATCTCCTCGAGGCTGGTGGCGGCGAAGCCCTGGCGGGCGAAGAGGTCGCGCGCGACGCAGACGAGGGCCCGCCTGGTGGGGGCCCGGCGGACGCGAACGGTCATCGCCCGAGCATAGGTGCCTGTGGCCGGCGTCACGTCGGCCGACGCGACGGTCGTCACCCCGGCTGTGCGCGGGATCACCGGGTCGTTCCCTCCGCTTCCGTACTGCCGGTACGTACCGTGGGTATGTACCCACTGGAGGGCCTGACCCGGGCCCCGTGACACGACAAGGAGACTGCCATGACCGAGCACAAGACCGCTCAGCAGCAGTTCGCCGACCGGCTGCGCACAGCCATCGGCACGCAGGACCGGCGCCGCCTCGGCATCCTGAGCCGCCGCGTCGGCGCCAGCAGCACCCGCAGCTTCGCGGGCCGCCTGCGCAGCTCGCTCGACGTGCGCTGACCGCTCGACCTGCACCACCCCGAACCACCGGGCCCCGGCCGGTCGTCGCTCCGCGTACCGATCGGTACCGGTTCGGGGTCCCGTCGGACCCGCCGGGCGTGAAACGATGCGGCCATGGCAGCCGCGCCCAGCATCTCCTACTCGATCACCGTCCGCCTCGAGGTTCCCGCCGGAGGCTCGGCGATCAGCCAGCTCACCTCCGGCGTCGAGGAGGCCGGCGGCATCGTGACCGCCCTCGACGTCAGCGCCTCGGGCACCGACCGGCTGCAGATCGACGTGACGTGTGCGGCCAGCGACACCGACCACTCGAAGCGCATCGTCCAGCGCCTCGGCGAGCTGGACGGCGTCACGGTCGGCAAGGTGTCGGACCGCACCTTCCTCATGCACCTCGGGGGCACGATCGAGATGGCTTCCAAGCACCCGATCCGCAACCGTGACGACCTGTCGATGGTCTACACCCCCGGCGTCGCCCGGGTCTGCGAGGCGATCGCGGAGAACCCCGACGACGCCCGCCGCCTGACCGTGAAGCGCAACTCCGTCGCGGTCGTCACCGACGGGTCTGCCGTGCTCGGCCTGGGCAACATCGGCCCCGCCGCCGCACTGCCGGTGATGGAGGGCAAGGCCGCGCTGTTCAAGCGCTTCGGCGGCATCGACGCCTGGCCGCTGTGCCTCGACACCCAGGACACCGACGCGATCGTCGAGATCGTCCGCGCCATCTCCCCGGGATTCGCCGGCATCAACCTCGAGGACATCTCCGCGCCGCGCTGCTTCGAGATCGAGGCGCGGCTTCGCGAGCTGCTCGACATCCCCGTGTTCCACGACGACCAGCACGGTACGGCGATCGTGGTGCTGGCCTCGCTGCGCAACGCGCTGCGCGTGGTCGGCAAGGACCTCAGCGCCGTGCGGGTCGTCATGTCCGGCGCCGGAGCGGCCGGCCAGGCGATCCTGCGGCTGCTGCTCGCAGCCGGCGCCTGCGACGTCGTGGTCGCCGACATCGAGGGCGTCGTGCACGAGGGACGCCAGGACCTCCACGACTCGCTGCGCTGGCTGGCCGAGGCCACCAACCCCGAGGGTCTGACCGGGACATTGGCCGAGGCGCTGTCCGGCGCCGACGTCTTCATCGGGGTCTCGGCGCCGAACATCCTCACCGGCGAGGACATCGCCTCGATGGCCGAGCAGAGCATCGTCTTCGCGCTGGCCAACCCGGTGCCGGAGATCGACCCGGGCATCGCCCGCCAGCACGCCGCGGTCGTCGCCACCGGCCGCTCCGACTACCCCAACCAGATCAACAACGTGCTGGCCTTCCCCGGTGTCTTCCGCGGGCTGCTCGACTCGCACGCACGGACCATCGACACCGAGCTGCTGCTGGCAGCGGCCAAGGCGATCTCCGACGCCGTCCACCCCGACGAGCGCAACGCGAACTACATCATCCCCAGCGTCTTCCACAACGAGGTCCACCAGTCGGTGGCTGCCGCGGTGCGTGCCGCCGCGGGAGCGGAGCGATGACGCCGGCGGGCCGGCCGACCGCATGACCGGCGGGGGGGAGGAGCCCGGGGCGGATCCCTGGGCCGAGGGTTTGCCCCTCGCTGCGGGCCGCCTGCTCGTGGCGACCCCCCAGCTCCTCGACCCCCACTTCGACCACACCGTGGTGCTGCTGCTCGACCACGACGACGACGGCACCCTCGGGGTGGTGCTCAACCGGCCCACCGGCGTCGGCGTGGTGACCGTGCTCTCCGAGTGGTCCGACCTGGTCGACGGACCTCCCGTGCTGTTCGAGGGGGGCCCGGTCAGCCCCGACGCGGCCCTGGCGCTCGCCGGGCTCGCCGGGTGACGGCCCGGCCGACCCGGTGGGCTTCCGGCGACTCTTCGGCGGCACCGGGGTCATGGACCTCGACACGCCACGCGAGCTGCTCGACCCGCGCGTGGTGCGGCTGCGGGTCTTCGCCGGGTACGCCGGGTGGGGGAGCGGCCAGCTCCGGGCCGAGGTCGAGGAGGGGTCCTGGCACGTCGTGGACTCCAGTCCCGGCGACCCGTTCTGCCCTCAGCCCGACAGGCTGTGGGCCGAGGTGCTGCGGCGTCAGCCCGGCTCGCTCGCATGGGCCTCGACGCGACCCTCCGACCCCACCCTCAACTAGCTGCCGCCCGCCCGCCGGTGCGTCACCGGGGTCGGTCGGCGACGTATGCTCGGTGGCTGTGAGCACACAGCTGAGCCCCGGAGCCGAGACGGTCGAGGACCGCCGTACCCAGACCACCGAGGGGGGCGACCACGAGCGCTTCTCCCACTACGTGGAGAAGGAGAAGCTCACCGAGGCCATGGTCCTGGGCACGCCCGTGGTGGCGTTGTGCGGCAAGGTCTGGGTGCCCAGCCGCGACCCGGAGAAGTTCCCCACCTGCCCGGAGTGCAAGGAGGCGTGGGAGCAGCTGAAGAAGGACGACGACTGACCGTCGGGCCGACCCGTCGGTCGAGCCGACCCGTCGGTCGAGCCGACCTCGTTGGTCGAGCCGACCTCGTTGGTCGAGCCCGTCGAGACCCCCGCCCCTTCGAACGCCAGGACGACGTGACCTCTCCCTCCTCCTCTGCTGCCCACCTCACCCCCGCGCTGCCCTCCCGCCTACCCCGACCGCGCCGCTTGGGGCACCGCCACCAAGCTGCGTGCGTGGCAGACCGAGGCGCTGACGCAGTACTTCGAGACGCTCCCGCGTGACTTCCTCGCCGTCGCCACCCCCGGCGCCGGCAAGACGACCTTCGCGCTGACGGTCGCCGCCGAGCTGCTGAGCCGGCGGCTGATCGAGCGCGTCACGATCGTGGCCCCGACCGAGCACCTCAAGACCCAGTGGGCCGAGGCGGCGGAGAAGGTCGGCATCGCCGTCGACCCGTCGTACGCCGGCGGCAAGGGCCGCACCAGCAAGGAGTACGTCGGCGTCGCCGTCACCTACGCCGGTGTCGCGGCCAACCCGCTGGCGCTGCGGATCCGCACCGAGCGGGCCAAGACCCTGGTGATCCTCGACGAGATCCACCACGCCGGTGACGCCCTGTCGTGGGGCGAGTCGGTGAGGGAGGCCTTCGAGCCGGCGCACCGGCGGCTCGCCCTGACCGGCACGCCGTTCCGCTCCGACGTCAACCCGATCCCGTTCGTGGGCTACGCCCCGGGCGACGACGGGGTGCCCCGCAGCGTGGCCGACTACAGCCTACGGCTACTCCCGCGCGCTGGCCGACCACGTCGTGCGGCCGGTGCTGTTCCTGGCCTACTCCGGCGACCTGCAGTGGCGCACCCGCGCCGGCGACGAGGTGGCCGCCCGGTTGGGCGAGCCGCTGACCAAGGACCAGTCGGCGCAGGCGCTGCGCACGGCGCTCGACCCGCACGGCTCGTGGATGGCCTCGGTGCTGGCCGCGGCTGCGCGCCGCCTCGACGAGGTACGCCGCCACGTGCCCGACGCGGCCGGGCTGGTGATCGCCAGCGACCAGGAGTCGGCCCGCTCCTACGCCCGGCTGCTGGCCGAGCTGACGCGGCGAGAAGCCGGTCGTGGTGCTCTCGGACGAGAAGGCGGCGTCGAGGAAGATCGCGGAGTTCACCGACTCCGACGACCGGTGGATGGTCGCGGTCCGGATGGTCTCCGAGGGCGTCGACGTGCCGCGGCTGGCGGTCGGTGTCTACGCCACCGCGACGACCACGCCGTTGTTCTTCGCCCAGGCCGTGGGTCGCTTCGTGCGGGCCCGCCGGCGTGGCGAGACCGCGTCGGTGTTCCTGCCCTCGACGAGCGTGCTGCTCGCGCTGGCCAACGAGCTGGAGCTGCAGCGCGACCACGTGCTGGGTCGCAAGGTCGCCGACGAGGACGACATCTTCGCCGCCGAGGACGAGCTGCTGGCACGTGAGCAGGCGGCTGAGAACGCCTCGGCCGAGGAGCAGCTGATGCCGTTCCAGGCGCTGGGCTCGGAGGCCCGCTTCGACCGGGTGCTCTACGACGGCGGCGAGTTCGGCCACGCCGGCGAGGTCGCGGTCGGCTCGGAGGAGGAGATGGACTTCCTCGGCATCCCCGGCCTGCTGGAGGCCGACCAGGTCCGCGACCTGCTCCGCAACCGGCAGTCGGAACGGGCGGCGACCCACAAGGCACAGCAGGCGGCCCAGGCTCGGCGTACTCCCGACGAGGCGGCGGCCGCGGCCGAGAAGGTGCAGGCGCGCGTCAGCACCCACGAGCGGCTGGCGCTCCTGCGCCGCGAGCTCAACGGTCTGGTCGCCGCCTGGCACCACCGCAACGGCCAGCCGCACGGCGTGACCCACACCGTGCTGCGCAAGGAGTGCGGCGGGCCGGTGGCGTCGCTGGCCACTGAGGAGCAGCTGCAGGCGCGGATCGACAAGATCCGGGACTGGGCCGTCGGTCGCTGAACGGCCGATCACTGGTCACTCCCTGAGGAGGGCCTGCTTCTGGTCGATGGCGAGATGTGGGCTGCTGCCTGCAGCGAGGACAGAAGCGCCGGCAGCGATCAGCGCGGGTGCGCCCCCGGCCCCGGTACGGCGACCACGTCGCGGGGGTCGGTGATCTCGTGGCCGGCGTCGCAGCGCAGGACCGGGGCGACGTGCTCGCCGCAGTCACGGTGGGTGAAGGAGACCGGTGGGCCCTCGGGGTCGGCGAGGTAGCGATCGCCCCACTGGGCCACAGCCACCATCACCGGGTAGAGGTCGAACCCCTTCGGTGGTGAAGCGGTACTCGAAGCGCTCGCGCTCGCCGGGCTCGCGGTACGGGTGGCGGCGCAGGACCCCGGCGGCGACGAGGCCGCCGAGCCGGTTGGTCAGCACCTGGCGTGGGATGTCGGTGTGGCGGCGCATGTCCTCGAAGCGCCGCACGCCGTTGGCGACCTCGCGCAGCACCACCATCGACCAGCGCTCGCCGAGGATCTCGAGGGTGCGACCGATGGTGCAGTTCTCGACGGAGTAGGCGAGGGCAGGGGGAGGCGTGACCATGTCGACAGTCTAAGTCTGTTTGACAGACTCAGGCCACCCTGCGAGGCTCGGTCCATGAGTGAGACCCAGGCCTCGTGCCGACGCGGACCGCCCCTTCGAGACCTCCAGCCGCACCGTGACCTGGGAGCGGCCCGGGCAGGGCGACCATGCCGCCCTCGCCGCGCGCGACGGACTCGGCCAGCTCCAGGCGATCGCCGAGGGCCTGCTACCCGTCCCGCCGATCATGGCCACGGTCGACATCGAGACCTTCGAGCCCGAGCGTGGACGCGTGGTCGTCGGGCTGCGGGCGCAGGAGTTCCACTACAACCCGCTGGGCTCCATGCACGGCGGGGTCATCGCCACCCTGCTCGACACGGCCGCGGCCTGCGCGGTGCACTCGACGCTGGCGGTGGGGGAGGCCTACACCTCGCTCGACCTGACCACGAAGTTCCTGCGGGCTGTCACCGTCGACTCCGGGCTGCTGACCTGCGAGGGCACGGTCATCCAACGCGGACGGCGTACGGCGCTGGCCCAGGCCACGCTGACCGACGAGGCCGGGCGCACCGTTGCCCACGCGACCTCGTCCTGCATGATCTTCAGCTGACGCGCGGGTCCTCCGTCGCCAGCGGTGCGGTCGCCAGCGGCAGCACCCGGTAGGGCACCGGCTCGGCGAGGGCGATGACGGTCGAGGAGCGCACGATCGCGGGGTCGGCCAGGGCGCGGTCGATGACCCGCTGGAGGTCGGTGTTGGAGCGGGCGACGACGCGCACCACGAGGTCGCCGGCACCGGTGATGGTGTGGGCCTCCAGCACCTCTGGGATCTCGGCCAGGTGGGCTCCGACCGCGTCGTGACCGCCGCCGGAGGTCGCCTCCTGGCGGATCTCCAGGGTCAGGAAGGCGGTCACGGGGTAGCCGAGCGCCGCCGGCGACAGCTCCGGGCCCCACCCGGTGATGACGCCGTCAGCGGTCAGGCGGTCGAGGCGGGCCTGCACGGTGCCGCGGGCCACGCCGAGGCGACGGGAGGCCTCCAGGACGCCGACCCGGGGATGACGAGCGAACACGTCGAGCACTCTGCGGTCGAGGTCATCCACAGCAGCCCCTCTCGTTGGGCAGGTTGTCCAGTGCGTCGACGTACGGTTGCACAGAATGTCCCGCCGCGCCACGCTGAGCCGATGACCGACGCCACGACGCCCACGTCCACGCCCTCGACCGGCGGTGCGCTGACCGAGGACGAGCTCCGCGCCGATCTCAGCCTCGAGCAGCTCCAGGCGCTCGTCGGGCTCGTGGAGTACGACGCCGCGGGTGACGTCTTCCCGGTGACCGGCTGGGACGCGATCGTGTTCGTCGTCGGCAACGCCACCCAGGCCGCGCACTACTACCAGTCCGCCTGGGGCATGCAGCTCGAGGCCTACTCCGGGCCCGAGACCGGCAACCGCGACCACAAGAGCTTCGTGCTGCGCTCCGGCTCGATCCGCTTCGTCGTCAACGGCGCCGTCGACCCCGACAGCGCCCTGGCCGACCACCACCGCCGCCACGGCGACGGCGTCGTCGACATCGCCCTCGAGGTGCCCGACGTCGACCGCTGCATCGCCCAGGCCAGGCGTGCCGGCGCCACCGTGGTGCGCGAGCCCGAGGACCTCACCGACGAGCACGGCACGGTGCGCATCGCCGCGATCGCGACGTACGGCGAGACCGTGCACACCCTCGTCGACCGCAGCCGCTACGACGGCCCCTACCTTCCTGGCTACTCCGCTCGCACGAGCACGCTGCAGCGACGTGAGAGCCAGCCGAAGCGGCTGTTCCAGGCCCTCGACCACATCGTCGGCAACGTCGAGCTCGGCCACATGGACGAGTGGGTGGGCTTCTACAACCGGGTCATGGGCTTCACCAACATGGCCGAGTTCATCGGCGACGACATCGCCACCGACTACTCCGCACTCATGAGCAAGGTCGTGGCCAACGGCAACCACCGCGTGAAGTTCCCCCTCAACGAGCCCGCCGTCGCCAAGAAGCGCTCGCAGATCGACGAGTACCTCGACTTCTACCGCGGCGCCGGCGCCCAGCACCTCGCCGTCGCCACCGGCGACATCCTGACCTCGGTAGACGCGCTGCGCGAGAACGGCGTCGAGTTCCTCGACACTCCGGACTCCTACTACGAGGACCCCGAGCTGCGCGCCCGCATCGGGGAGGTCCGGGTGCCGATCGAGGAGCTGCAGAAGCGCGGGATCCTCGTCGACCGCGACGAGGACGGCTACCTCCTGCAGATCTTCACCAAACCGCTGGGCGACCGGCCCACGGTGTTCTTCGAGCTCATCGAGCGCCACGGCTCGCTCGGCTTCGGCAAGGGCAACTTCAAGGCGCTCTTCGAGGCCATCGAGCGCGAGCAGGACCTCCGCGGCAACCTCTGAGTCGGCTCACGGTTCGAGCGGGTACCAGTGGGACTGCCCGTCGAGCGGCTGGAAGGCGCCGCGCAGGTCGGCGTCGACGGTGACCACGACATCGTCGGTGAGCAGCTGGGGAGGACCGGTGTAGCCCTCGCCGCCGCGAAGGTCGGGGGTCGGCGGTGAAGTACTCCTGGCCGATGCCGTCGACGGCGTGCCACACGAAGGCGGAGAGGTACGCCGCGACCGCCTCCCGGCTCATCGTCTTCCGCTCCAGCCACCGCTCGGCCGTCGAGACCCCGAGCCCGACCATGGCGTGGCCCCACGGCTCGGCACCACCGGCGTCGAAGCCGGCCTTGCGCAGCTCTTCAGGAAGTCGGCGCGGCGGGCCTCGCGGTGAGCGTCCCAGCGGCTGCTGCGGCCGTCCTCCTGGCCCGTTCGGGCTCGGGGTCCGCGTGGTCCCTTGACGGAAGGGGGCATGTCAGCGACATGAGCACTTATGCGTTGCGGGAGGTAACACCTAGATCGAGGAGAGTCCGATGACCGTGGTGGACAACGGCGTGGCCGCCCGGCTGCTCCGCTCCAGCGCCCGTCACAGCTACGACCCCGCAGTCGATCTGGACTGGGACGCCCCCGAGGTCGAGGGCTTGTGGTGGATGCAGCCCGAGCGGGTCTCGCTCTACGGCACCGGCCCGTGGGACTCCCTCACAATCGAGCAGCAGATCGAGCTCTCGCGCCACGAGGTGGGCTCGATCGTCCACATGGGCTGGTGGTTCGAGGTCATCCTCATGCGCGGCCTGCTCCGCGAGGCCTACCGCGGCGACCCCCGCAGCGCGCGCACCTACTGCCTGCTGACCGAGGTGGCCGGCGAGTGCCGTCACTCGACGATGTTCGGCCGTGCGATGACGAACGCCGGCGTCCCGGCGTACGGGCCCCCTCCGCGCTTGCAGCGCCTCTCCGACCGGAGCGGCGCCGTGCTGCACGGCCCGAGCTTGTACGCCGGCGCGCTGCTCGTGCAGCCGCTGACCCGGATGGTCAACCGGATCCACGTCATGGAGGAGGCCAGGCACGTGACCTTCGCCCGCGACGAGCTCACCAAGAGCGTCGCCGACCTGTCACGCCTCGGGCTGATGCACCACCAGGCGGTCATGGCCAGGTGGCATACGGCGCGATGCGGTGCCTGATCAACCCCCACGCGTACGCCGCCGTCGGCATCGACCCGTCCGTGGGCCGTCGTACGGCGATGGCGAACCCGACCTACCAGGCAACTCTGCGGTGGATGGGGGAGAAGGTCATGCCGTTCTTGCAGGAGAACAGGATAGTGGCGTGGCCACACCTGAGGTGGTGGCGCGGCTCGCACCTCCTCTGACCCGGCTGTCCTCCACTGGGCGCTGATGTGGACAGAGCTGTGAGCCGCGGTCAGCGCCTCCTGGGCAGGGTGAGCGCGTGGACGCACACCAGCGCTGCTTTGGTATGGACCATGCCCATGCCGGAGTGGATGTCGAACCCACGGGCCAACATGTCGACGGCCGTGGAGCGCAAGCAACGCTTCACCTGCCTGGGCGTCGCCTTCGGGTTTGCGTCGAGCATCAGGGCCACGACGCCGGCGACGTGTGGCGACGACATCGACGTGCCGGAGATGCAGAAGTAGCCCGGCGACTGGATCTCGGGGCACTCCGTCAATGGAGCGAGCACGGACGGGGAGAGCGGGGCCATGATGGTGTCGCCGGGCGCCACCACATCGACCTGCGGACCGCGACCGTTCTTGGCGCCGCGGCTCGAGAAGTCGGTGATCTCCTGTCCCTCCGTGCACCGCGAAGAGTCCTTGGTCTTGCAGGCTGCGCCGACGAGGATGGCGCCGTTCCTCGGGTCGTGGTAGCCGCCGATGGTGCCTGGCTCCGGGCCGTCGTTGCCGGCCGAGAACACCACGTGCACCCCGCTGTCGACGACGGAGTCGATCATCGTCGACATCGCGTCGAAGTCGGTCGGCTCACCGCAGTCGAGGCCGAGGCAGTTGGGCTCGGTCGGGAGCAGACCCCACGAGTTCTGGGTGATGTCGATGCCGTACTCCTTGCGGTGCCGGATCGTCCAGTCGAAAGCGGCCAGCGCGGCTTCCTCCCAGTCGATGTCGTCGGCGATGCCGAAGCCGGGGGTCGCCACCCGCATGGAGATCAGGTCGACACCCGGGGCCACACCGGCGAGGTCCGGGCCGCCCTGTGACTCGGACAGGCTGCCGTCGCCGCCCACGGTGCCCGCGACATGGGTGCCGTGGCCGATCTCGTCCTGCAGCGCGAGCCCGCCTGTGGACTCGGCGTAGGTGTCCCACTGCTCCGTCGAGAAGCCTGCTTGCTGGTTCACCTCGGAGTAGGAGAAGTTCAGCCCTTTGACCACGCGGTCCCCGAAGTCGGGGTGCCCGGCGAAGATGCCGGAGTCCAGGACCGCCACGGTCACACCTCTGCCGCTGACACCCGGACGAGTCGCACGCACTCGCCTGTCGCCTTGCCGGGTGGTGTACCTCTGCGGCTCATCGACGTCCATGGCGGCGATCTGCTTCTTCGACTCGTACAGGTGGGTCGCCAGTCGGCGCTGCGGCTCCACCGCGGCGACGCCGGGGATCGTGTCGAGCTGCTCGATGACCTCGGGGGCCGCTGTCACTGCTATCGCGCCAATCGTGCGCAGCGGAATCGCGCGCACCGCGTCGAGCGCCTGCAACGCTCTCAGGGTGCCGGTCGGGATCACGCCGTCGTCGAAGGCCACGATGACCTTGCCGAGGCCAGTCTCGTCCGTGGGCATGAGCGTCGCCGGCGCCGACCGGATCTGGTCGGTGGCACTGCTGTCGGTGGCACTGCTGGTGCCGGGCACCAGCACGGCGGCAGCTGCGGCCATGACAGCGATGGGCGTCATCAGGCGACGGGTGGGTGTGCGCAACATCGTGGAGCCCTCCAAGCTGGGTCGTCGGTGGGTCAACGAGACGCACGCCACCGCGTTACGAGACTGCTCGGCCCGCCCGGCTCGTCGCACTCAGGACGTCCGGGCCTCGATCGACGGGACCCAGCGGCGGGCACGCACGAGGGCGTCGGATCCGATCTCGACCCGGACGCTGTCGAGGTCGGCGGCCCCGGCCAGCACGTCGCGAGCCGTGGCGGCCTCGCCGTCGAGGACCAGGCGGACGGCCACCAGCAACGCCTCCGGGGCGAAGCCGGTGACCGCGTGGTTCGGACCGGTGAAGCGGATCGGGACCTCGCGGTCGAGGGCGGCGTCGACGGCCTCGACGACGAACGGCGCCAAGGCCGCGCCCTGACCGGCGGTGCGGAACGACACCGCCAGGTCGGCCATCGCGACCTCGTCGAGGGCGGCCAACCAGCCCGGTCGGCCGACGCCCTCGAGGGGCAGCCCGACCGACAGACGGGCCGCGACCGGGTCGTCGAGCCCCGCCAGCGCCTGCTCCGCCGCCGCCGTCGTACGTCGCGCCGCTCCCGCCAGGTCGTCGAGGTCGCGCAGCGCGGTGGACAGGGTGCGCAGCTGCGCGCCGGCGACCCGGGAGGCCCACTGGACCGCCGGCTCGATGCCGCCGGCGCCACCGGAGACCACGACCGTGAGGGCCAGCGGCTCGCCCGGGGCAACCCCGCCCTGCAGCTCCGCGAGCGAGGGCAGCATCGTGTCGGGGACGACCAGGGAGCCGATCAGCCCGCCGGCTACGACCCGCGCCTGGTGGCGCCTGACCGCGTCGGCGAGCGAGGCCACACCGGCGCCGGACGGCGGCTCGAGGAGGGTCGCGTCGTCGACGAGTCCGGCGTGCTCGGGCGCCGCCTCGGGCGCGTCCGGTCCGTTCGTTGACACCCCTCGGACCCTAGTCCACGGTGGGGATCGTGGCTTACTACCGGCAGGTCGGCGACGTCCCCCCCAAGCGGCACACGCAGTTCCGCGACGAGCACGGCGCGCTGCGCTACGAGGAGCTGATGGGGGAGGAGGGGTTCTCCTCCGACTCCAGCCTGCTCTACCACCGCGGTGTGCCCTCGGCGATCGTCGACAGCCAGGTCTGGGAGCTGCCGGACCTCTCCACCACGCCGAACCACCCGCTCATCCCCAGACACCTCAAGCTGCACGAGCTGGTCTCGACGGGCTCGACCACCGGGGACGGCTCGACCACCGGGGACGGCTCGACCACCGGGGACGCCGTCACCGGGCGCCGGCTGGTCCTCGGCAACGGCGACGTGCGCATCTCCTACGTCGTCGCGACCGAGCCCTCACCGCTCTACCGCAACGCCGTCGGGGACGAGTGCGTCTTCGTCGAGGCCGGGTCCGGCACGGTGGAGACCGTCTTCGGGGTGCTGTCCTACCGCGCCGGCGACTACGTGGTGATCCCGCGCGCGACCACCCACCGGTGGGTGCCGGCCGACGAGAGCCGGCTGTATGCGATCGAGGCCAACAGCCACATCGCCCCGCCGAAGCGCTACCTCTCCAAGTACGGCCAGCTGCTCGAGCACGCGCCGTACTGCGAGCGCGACCTGCACGGCCCGACCGAGCCGCTGGTGGTCTCGACAGGCTCGACCGACGTCTTGCTCAAGCACCGCGGGTCGGGCCCGAGCGGGCTGGTCGGCACGCGCATGACCTACGCGACGCACCCCTTCGACGTCATCGGCTGGGACGGCTGCCTCTACCCGTACACGTTCAACGTCGAGGACTACATGCCGATCACCGGCAAGATCCACCAGCCGCCGCCGGTGCACCAGGTCTTCGAGGGCTGGAACTTCGTGATCTGCAACTTCCTGCCGCGCAAGGTCGACTACCACCCGCTGTCGATCCCGGTGCCCTACTACCACTCCAACGTCGACTCCGACGAGGTCATGTTCTACGTCGCCGGGGACTACGAGGCCCGCAAGGGCAGTGGCATCGGCAGGGGGTCGATCTCGCTGCACCCCGGCGGTTACGCCCACGGGCCGCTGCCACAGGCGATCGAGGCGTCCCTGGGGGCGGACTACTTCGACGAGACCGCTGTCATGGTCGACACCTTCCGACCCCTCCAGCTCGGTGAGGGCGCGCTGGCGTGCGAGGACCCGGCGTACGCCTGGACCTGGAGCGGGCGCGGCCCGGACGCACGCACCGAGGCGGCCCCGAACGACCCCACCCAGGAGGGCTGAGCGGCGTGCCGACGTACGTCGCCTTCCTGCGCGCCATCAACCTCGGTGCGAAGCGCAAGCTCCCCATGGCGCTCGTCAAGGAGCACCTCGCTGCGGCGGGCTACGCCGAGGTCGAGACGCACCTGGCCACCGGCAACGTCCGCGTCACCACCGGGGCCCGGTCGTCGGCGAAGGTCCGCGCGGACCTCGAGACGCGCTTCGCCGAGGCGGGCGGCTTCGACGTGCCGACCGCAGTCCTCACGCCCGCCGAGCTGAGTGCGACGTACGACGAGGCGCTCGCCCTCGATGTCGACGCGCTGCGTCGCTACGTCGCGTTCCTGCCCGACCCGCCCTCGGAGGATGCCCGCGCCGCGCTGGCGGAGTGGGACGCCGAGAGCGAGGGCGTGCACCTCGGCGAGCGCCACCTGCACTGGTGGACCGACGGCGGCACCACGACGGCGCGCATCTTCCAGCCGGCGCAGCTCAAGCGCCTGGGCCTGCAGCTGGCCACCACCCGCGACCTCAAGGTCGTCACCACGCTGGCCGAGCGGTGGGGCGCGTGAACGCCGAGAACACGGCAGCCGAGTTCCGCCGGGCCGTCGAGGCAGGTGACCCGCACCGCATGGAGCCGTTGCTCGCCGAGCACGTCGTCTTCCGCAGCCCTGCGGTGCACACGCCGTACGAGGGCCACGTCGCGACCATGATCGTGCTCCGCGCCGTGACGCGGGTCTTCGAGGACTTCCGCTACACCCGGTCGTACGCCGAGCAGGATCACGCCCTGGGTGGCCACGCCCTCGTGTTCGAGGCGACCGTGGCCGGCAAGGCCGTCGAGGGCATCGACCTGATCCGCGTCGACGCCGACGGGCTGATCGACGACCTGCGCGTGCTGGTGCGGCCGCTGTCCGGGATCAACGCCCTGGTGGTGCGGATGGGCGAGGCGATTCCGGAGGTCATGACGGAGCTCGGCCTGGAGTGAACGAATCCATGGCGTTCGTGCGCTCGCCGGACGGCGTCGGCAGCACCTTCGTCATCCGCGTCCCGCTGCTGTCCGCCGTCACCGGGACCGCTCCGAGCATCGCTGTGCCCGTTCTGAGCTGACCGCGCCTGCGCGGCCTTGGAGGCGCCCGGCGGGTGCACGATCGACACCGAGGTCGAGGACAGCGTCGCGTGGTCGATCTCGTTCGTCGACCGAGCTTCGGACGGGGACTGGCCGGCACTCCTTCGACCTGCTGCCACACACGCGAGGGTCGTGAGTCATGCTCGGCCCATGAGGACGAGGTTTGCCTGGGGCGCAGCACTGTGGGCGGTGCGCCCGGTCTACATCGCGATCGAGCTGACCGTGGCCGGGCTGACCACCGGCAGCTACTCGATCGTCGACGACACGGTGAGCGACCTGGGTGCCCTGGGGTGCGCGGTCGACCACTGCTCCCCGGCGCACGCGCTGATGAACCAGACGTTCGCAGGGGTCGGCGTGCTGCTCGCCGGTGGGGCGCTGCTGCTCGCGCCGCGGACCGGGCGGACCGCGGCGGCGCTGCTCGTCGTGTCGGGTCTCAGCTCGGTCGCGACCGGCTTCGCCCCCGTGGACGTCGATCCGCAGCTGCACGCCCTGGCCGCCACGCCGCTCTTCGTCTGCCAGCCGGTGGCACTGCTCGTGCTCGCTCGCAGGCTGCGGGCGAGCCGACCCCGCACGGCCGCCACCCTGGTCCTCACCGGCGCGGTCACAGCGGCCGGCGCGGTCGGCTTCATCGTCAGCGGCGAGACTGGCGCCGGGGCGTGGGAGCGGCTGGCGCTGTGGCCGGTGATCGGGGCCCTCGCGGTGGTGGCCGCCGGGGAGGCGCCGGGCCTCGGCAGCGCCAGACCGCACACGACCACCCACACGATGCCGCCACCGACGAGCACCGAGCCTTAGCCGACGTGCTCGTCGAGCGGGCCGAACTGCACGGTCCATGGCCTGGACGCCACGTGCGCAGAGACGAGGCTGTCTCGAGGCGACCGGCACAGGGGTGGTCCGCTGGGATCCGCGACGAGCCGTGAACTGCGCGGTTACGGTGCAGCCCATGAGCCACCTCGACGTGCAGACCGCCGACGGCGTCCGTCGGATCACCTTCACCCGCCCGGAGGCGTTCAACGCCATGAGCGAGGAGATGGCCGCCGGGCTGGTCGCGGCGCTGGACTCCGCCGCCGACGACGACGCGGTGCGGGTCGTGCTCGTCACGGGCACCGGCGCGGCCTTCAGCGCCGGGGTCGACCTGACCGGCGAGGACCCGGTGACGCGCTTCGACGACTCCACCCTGGTGGGCGCCAACACGATCATCCGCAGCGTCACCGGTCTGCCGAAGCCGGTGGTGGCCGGCGTCAACGGCATCGCGGCCGGGGTGGGGGCCTCGATCGTCTTCGCCTGCGACCTCCAGGTCACCACCGCCTCGGCCGGGTTCCTGCTGGCCTTCAGCCGGATCGGTCTCATGACCGACGGCGGGTCCTCGCTCACGGTCGCTGCCTCGGTCGGGCGCGCGCGAGCGATGCGCCTCGCACTGCTCGGGGAGACGCTGGGCGCCCAGGAGGCCTTCGACGCCGGTCTGGTCAGCCACGTGGTGGCCGACGCCGACTACGACGAGCAGCTCGAGCGCGTGGTGTCCCGGCTGGCGCGCGGACCCGCGCTCGCCCTCGCGCGGACCAAGGACGCCGTCAACACCGCCACCCTCGCCGGCCTCGAGGACGCCCTGGAGCGCGAGCGGGCCGGCCAGGTCGCGCTCTTCGCCACCCACGACGCCTCGGAAGGCATGAAGGCCTTCGTCGGCAAGCGCCGCGCCGAGTTCCTCGGCCGCTGAGCCATCCCCGGGCGAATTCGACGCCCCTCAGGTGACGGCCGCGCCCGCGCCCCTGACCTCGTCGATGGCCGCGGCGGAGGTGCCCGGCTGGACGCCGGCGCAGAGCTCGGTCAGGACCCGGGTCCCGAAGCCCTCCTTCAGCGCGTCGAGCGTGGTCGCCCGCACGCAGTAGTCGGTGGCGATCCCGCAGATGTCGACGTCGGTCACCTCCTGGCGGCGCAGCCAGTCGGCCAGAGCCACGCCCTCGGCATCACTGCCCTCGAAGCCCGAGTACGCCGCGGCGTACTCGCCCTTGCGGAACACCGCGTCGAACGGCTCGGGGTCGAGGTCGGGGTGGAAGGCCACCCCGTCGGACCCGGAGACGCAGTGCGGCGGCCAGGTGTCGACGAAGTCGGGCGCCGGGCTGAAGTGGTGGCCGGGGTCGATGTGGTGGTCCTGGGTCGCGACCGCGACGGCGTACTCCGGGGCGTCGGGACCGCCGGCCGACCAGCGGTGCAGCAGCTCGGTGATGCGCCGCGCCACGTCCGCACCCCCGAAGACGGGAAGGCTTCCGCCCTCGCAGAAGTCGTTCTGGACGTCGACGACGATGAGTGCACGCTTCATGGGGCCAGCCTAGACAAGCGCGAGCGGCACCAGAAGGCCGGTCAGCGTGGGAGGAAGACCGTCGGCAGCACCGGCTCGCCGCGCGACATCTGCCGCGCCTGCATCGGCAGCTCCCCGCGGGAGGTCCGGTGGCGCTCGCGCCCGGCCGCGAGGCTCTCGCGCCCGACCACCTCGCCGCCGCGCACCAGCTCCACCATCAGCGCGCGGTCGTCACCGTCGTCCACCGGCGGCGTCCCGATGCCGACGACCTCGGCCTCGGCCACCCCCGCCGCGCTGCGCCGCCGGAGCGCGAACTTGCGGCCTCCCACCGAGATCTTGTCCTTGCTCTTCTTCGCCACGTCGACCATCGAGCCGTCGGCGCCCTCGCGCGCCACCAGCTTGTAGACGAAGCCGCACGTCGGGTGACCGCTGCCGGTGACCAGCGAGGTGCCCACGCCGTAGCCGTCGACCGGCGCGGCCGCCAGGGACCCGATCGCGTGCTCGTCGAGGTCGGAGGTGACCACGATGCGGGTGTCGTGCGCCCCCAGGGAGTCCAGCTGGGCGCGCACCTGCTGCGCCAGCAGCCCGAGGTCGCCGGAGTCGATGCGCACCGCGCCCAGCTCGGGGCCGGCGACGTCGACGGCGAGCCCGACCGCCTCGGCGATGTCGTAGGTGTCGACCAGCAACGTCGTGCCGCGGCCCAGCGAGTCCACCTGCGCGACGAACGCGTCGCGCTCGGTGTCGTGCAGCAGCGTGAAGCTGTGCGCGCTGGTGCCGGTCGTCGGGATGGCGAAGCGCTGCCCCGCAGCCAGGTTCGAGGTGGCGGTGAACCCCGTGAGGTACGCCGCTCGCGCGCACGCCACCGCCGCCTCCTCGTGCGTGCGGCGGGTCCCCATCTCGATGCACGGGCGGTCCCCGGCGGCCCATGTCATCCGGGAGCCGGCCGAGGCGATGGCCGAGTCGTGGTTGAGGATCGACAGCAGCAGCGTCTCCAGCACCACTGCCTCGGCGAAGCTGGCCTCGACCACCATCAGGGGGGAGTGGGGGAAGTAGATCTCGCCGTCGGGATAGCCCCAGACGTCGCCGGTGAAGCGGTAGTCGGCCAGCCACGCCAGCGTCGCCTCGTCGACCACGCCGTGCTCGCGCAGGAACGCCACGGCGGGCTCGTCGAAGACGAAGCGCTCCAGGGCTTCCAGAGCCCGTCCGACGCCGGCCACCACGCCGTACCGACGGCCGGCGGGGAGCCGGCGCGGGAACAGCTCGAAGACCGAGCGGCGCGACGCCGTCCCGGCCGCGAGCGCGGCCTGCAGCATCGTCAGCTCGTAGTGGTCGGTGAGCAGCGCCGTGGAGGCGCCGGCCGAGTCGCTCATGGACAGCAACCCTAGGGTGCGGCCGGACCGCGCCGACTTCTGAGGTGCCGGACTAGCCCGTTCCGGGGGGCCTGCGGACCGCTTTGAGGTCTATGTGAGGTCATCGAGCCGCCATCGGAGCGAGATGCACGTTATTGCGTTGACGCTTCGTCGCCGACGGCGTCAACTCGAGTCCCAGGGAGCCGACGGAGGAGACACGCCATGAAAGATGCTCGCGCTACGACCACAGGGGTCCTGTGCGGGCTCCTGCTCGCCACCGGCCTCACGATGACACCGGCCGCCGACGCGGCCTTTCCCGGGGACAACGGACGCATCCTCTTCGGTCGGCCGGACAGCAGCGGCAACCTCCAGGTCTGGTCCGCACGTCCCGACATGACGCGCCAGCGGCAGCTGACCAGCGGTGCCGCGAGCAGTGGTTACGCGACCTGGTCGCCGACGGACGGCCGGATCGCCTTCGACAGCAACCTGGCCGACCCCGACCCCGAGGACGACGCGGGCATCAACGACGTGTTCACGATGAGGCCCTACGGATCCGGCGTCCGCCGGGTCACGGGCGGCGACGGCTTCGCGGGCGACCCGTCCTGGACCCCGAGCGGTCGCAGGCTGGTGTTCATCTCCGACGAGGGCGACTACCCAGCGGGGCAGGGCGTCTACTCCTCCCGGCGCGACGGCAGCGACCTGCGCCGGATCACCACGCTCCCTGCGGGCGCGAACGCCGACACCGCCCCGCGGGTGGCGCCCGGCGGCCACCGCATCGTGTTCACGCGCTACTTCCCCAGCGAGGGCGGCGGTGAGACCTCGGCGCTGTACCTCGTCGCGCCGGACGGGACCCACCTGCGCCGCATCCACGCGACCGCTCGTCTCCACCCCGGGGACGCCGACTGGTCTCCCGACGGTCGCAGGCTGGTGTTCGAGGCCGACGGGACGCGCGACGGGAGCCGTGGCGACATCTACCGGATCCGTCGCGACGGGACCCACCTGCGCAACCTGACCCGCAACACGAACGGTCGGCAGGGGTCGTCCGATCCGGTCTTCTCCCCGGACGGCGAGCGCATCCTCTTCGTCAGCGGGGTGTTCCCCACGGACGGGGCTCCCCGCGTGGGGCTGGCGACCATGCGACCGGACGGCAGCGACCGGAGGATGCTGCCCGGTGCACCCGCCTTCGAGGACCAGCCGGACTGGCGCTCGGTGCAGTAGGGCTGAGCGCGAAGCCCCGGCGGGGCTCGCCCGCCGCACGCCCCACCGGGGGAAGGAGGCGCGCCCGCCGTTAGGCTGAACGGGTGTCCACGCCCGCTCCCCTGGAGGTCGAGGAGCCCGTCGCCGACGAGCTCACCACGACCGACCGTCCCTGGCGGACGGTGGTCTGGAACGACCCGGTGAACCTGATGTCCTACGTCACCTTCGTGTTCCGGCAGTACTTCGGGTTCAGCGAGAAGAAGGCCGAGAAGCTCATGCTCGAGGTCCACCACGACGGCCGCTGCACGGTGTCGTCGGGCAGCCGCGAGGAGATGGAGCGCGACGTCCGGGCCATGCACGAGTACGGCCTGTGGGCCACGCTCGAGCGGGCCGAGGGGTGAGGGCGTGACCGAGGGCTTCCAGCCGCGACGCAAGGGCGGCGTCCTGGCCACCTTCAGCGGCTTCGAGGCCGACCTGCTGCGGTCCCTGGCCTCGCAGCTCATCGAGCTGCTGCGCAACGAGGCGGCCGTGCCGCACGCCGACGCCGACCCGCTCGAGGCGATGCTGGACTTCACCGGCCCCACGACCGCCCCCGACGACCCGGTGCTCGCGCGACTGTTCCCCACCGCGTACCCCCAGGACGAGGAGGCGGCGGGGGAGTTCCGACGTTTCACCGAGACCGAGCTGCGCGGCGGCAAGGCCGGCAACGCCGCGGCCGTCATCGACGTCCTCGAGGAGGCCGGACTGCCCGGCGACCTCGAGGGCGAGGCGCTGGTCATCGACGTCGAGCTCGACCACGGCGGCGCGATGCAGTGGATGAAGTCGCTGACCGACATGCGCCTGGCACTGGCCAGCCGGCTCGACATCACCGAGGGCGACGAGGACTACTGGGACTCGATGCCCGACGACGACCCGCGGGTCCACGTCCACGACATCTACGACTGGCTCGGGTTCCTCCAGGAGAGCCTCGTCCGCGCTGTCGCACCCTGATCGGCGTACGCCATGGCTCCCACTACCCTGGAGCCGTGCTCGTCATCGACCAGAAGACCTACGACGCCATCGTCGCCCACGCCCGCCGTGACCACCCCGACGAGGCCTGCGGCATCGTCGCCGGCCCCGAGGGCTCGGACCGGGCGCAGCGGATGGTGGAGATGACCAACGCCGCCGGGTCGCCGACGTTCTACGAGTTCGACTCCACCGAGCTGCTCGAGCTCTACAAGCAGATGTGGGACAACGACGAGGAGCCGGTCGTCGTCTACCACTCCCACACCGCGACCGAGGCCTACCCCAGCCGCACCGACATCGGCCTCGCGAGCGAGCCCGGCGCGCACTACGTGCTGGTCTCCACCCGCGAGCACGGGAATAACGAGGGCCCGGTGGAGTTCAGGTCCTACAGGATCGTCGAGGGTCAGGTGACCGAGGAGGACGTCGACGTCGTCGACGCGCTCCCGGCCTGAAACTTGCCCCAGCTGGGCACGATCACACGAGCACGACCACGCCCACCCCCCACCATCACCCCGCATGACGAGGAGCGAGCACACCATGGCCATCGAGGTCCGGATCCCGACCATCCTGCGCACCTACACCGACGGCGCCAAGGCCGTGAACGGTGAGGGCGCGACGCTGTCGGCGCTCATCGACGACCTGGAGGAGCGCCACACCGGCATCAAGGACCGTCTCGTCGAGGACAAGGACGGCCAGAGCGACCTGCGCCGCTTCGTCAACGTCTACGTCAACGACGAGGACGTCCGCTTCACCGGCGGGCTCGACACCGAGCTGGGCGACGGCGACCAGGTCGTCGTGCTGCCCGCCGTCGCCGGGGGCTGACAGGACACCGGACCAGATGCGCTTCGACAACCTCCTCGACTCCGTCGGCGGCACCCCCCTCATCGGGCTGCCGCGGCTCTCGCCGTCCCCCGACGTTCGGCTGTGGGCCAAGCTCGAGGACCGCAACCCCACGGGGTCCATCAAGGACCGTGCGGCGTTGAAGATGATCGAGCAGGCGGAGAAGGACAGCCTGCTCACCCCGGGCTGCACCATCCTGGAGCCGACCAGCGGCAACACCGGCATCTCGCTGGCCATGGCAGCCAAGCTCAAGGGCTACCGGATCGTGTGCGTGATGCCGGAGAACACCTCGATCGAGCGCAAGCAGCTGCTCGGCATGTGGGGGGCGGAGATCATCTCCTCGCCCGCGGCCGGCGGCTCCAACGAGGCGGTCCGCGTCGCGAAGCGCATCGCGGGGGAGAACCCCGACTGGGTGATGCTCTACCAGTACGGCAACCCCGCCAACGCGCTCGCGCACTACGAGGGCACCGGGCCGGAGATCCTCGCCGACCTGCCCACGGTCACCCACTTCGTCGCCGGGTTGGGCACCACCGGCACCCTCATGGGCACCAGTCGCTACTTCCGCGAGCACAAGCCGGACGTGCGCATCGTCGCCGCCGAGCCGCGGTACGGCGAGCTGGTCTACGGTCTGCGCAACCTCGACGAGGGCTTCGTCCCCGAGCTGTACGACGCCTCGCTGATCGACAGCCGTTTCTCGGTCGGCCCCCACGACGCCGTACGGAGGGTGCGGGAGCTGCTCGAGGCCGAGGGCATCTTCGCCGGCATCTCCACCGGCGCGATCCTGCACGCCGCCCTGGGCCAGGCCCGCAAGGCCGAGAAGGCCGGCGAGAGCGCCGACGTCGTCTTCATCGTCTGCGACGGCGGCTGGAAGTACCTCTCGACCGGTGCCTACGAAGGCACCCTGGACGAGGCCGAGGAGCGCCTCGACGGCCAGCTCTGGGCCTGACGTCGGTCGATCTCGACGGCTCGATCCACGGAGCAGCGAGCGTTCCAGGGTGGTCGAGCAGCGAGCGTTCCAGGTGGTCGAGCAGCGAGCGTTCCAGGTGGTCGAGCAGCGAGCGCAAGCGAGCGTCGTCGAGACCTGGTGACCCAGGTGGGGTCTCGACACCGGTTGCTGCGCAACCTGCTCGACCACCGGGGCCTACTCCTCGACGAACTCGATGAGGTCGGCGACGGAGCGGAAGGTCTGGGTCGCCCGGTAGGGGAACGCGTCGACGTCGTCCGGTGACGTGGACCCGCTGGTGACCAGCACCGTGCGCAACCCGGCCTCCAGGCCGCTCTTGATATCGGTGTCCATCCGGTCGCCGATCATGATCGTGGTCTCGGAGTGCGCCTCGAGCCGGTTGAGCGCGCTGCGCATCATGAGCGGGTTCGGCTTGCCGACGTAGTAGGGCGCGCGGCCGGTGGCGGAGCTGATGAGGGCCGCCACGGCGCCGGTCGCCGGCAGCTTGCCCTGCGGGCTGGGGCCGCTGACGTCAGGGTTGGTGGCGATGAAGCGGGCGCCGGCGTCGATCAGCCGGATGGCGCGGGTGATCGCCTCGAACGAGTAGGTCCGGGTCTCCCCGATGACGACGTAGTCGGGGTCGCGGTCGGTCATCACGTAGCCGATCTCGTGCAGCGCCGTGGTCAGGCCCGCCTCGCCGACGACGTACGCCTTGCCCTGGGGGCGCTGCTCGTCGAGGAACTGCGCGGTGGCCAGCGCCGAGGTCCAGATGGCGTGCTCGGGTACGTCGATGCCGCTCGAGCGGAGCCGGGCGCGCAGGTCGCGCGGGGTGAAGATGGAGTTGTTGGTGAGCACGAGGTACTTCTTGCCGGAGCGCTCGAGAGCGGCGATGAACTCGGGGGCCCCGGGGATGGCCTCGTCCTCGTGGACGAGGACGCCGTCCATGTCGGTCAGCCAGGTGTCGATGGGTCGCGTGGGGCTCGTCATGCGTCCAGTGTTCCAGCCTCTGCTCATCGGGGCGTCATCGACGTGGCAGGCTTCCGGCCATGATGTACCGGCTCGTCGACTCCGTGGTCAGCCCGCTGGCGCGCGCCGTGTGGCGCCCCACGGTCGAGGGCGTGGAGAACGTGCCCGCGACCGGGCCGGTGCTGCTGGCCAGCAACCACCTCTCCTTCTTCGACAGCGTCGTCATCCCGGTGGTCGCACCGCGCAAGGTCGTCTTCCTCGCCAAGGACGACTACTTCACCAACCCCGGGCTGAAGGGTCGCGCACAGCGCGCCTGGTTCGAGGGGCTCGGCATGGTGCCGGTCGACCGCGACGACACCCGCGCCGCGATCAACTCGCTCCAGATCGCGCTGGAGGTGCTCGGTCGCGGGGAGGCGTTCGGCCTCTACCCCGAGGGCACGCGCTCGCGCGACGGTCGCCTCTACCGCGGCAAGGTCGGCGTGGCCCAGCTCGCGCTCCAGTCCGGCGCCCCCGTCGTGCCGGTCGGTCTCGTCGGCACCGACCGGATCCAGCCGGTCGGCGCCCGGTGGCCCAAGCTGGTCAAGGTCGCGATCCGCTTCGGCGAGCCGATCCGGGTCGCGGACGAGTACGACGGCGTCGCGCCCGGGCGCGCCCGGCGTGAGATCACCGACCGGGTCATGACCGCCATCCAGGCCCTCAGCGGCCAGGAGGAAGCCGGCGTCTACAACGAACGACCCGCCGACCCCCACTGACGGTGCGGCGGGGGGTTCGGTCGGGCCCGCGGAGGGAGGAGGTGGGCTCTACCTCACCCTCCAGTCTCGCCTCGCCCGTTCACACACGCCGGGCACTGCGGTCCGTGGCGTGCCGAACGCGCCACGCCACGCTCCGGGCACGCGCCACGCGCGCGTCACGGCTCCGGTTCGCCCTCCACCGGGGACGGCGAGCACTAACCTGGGGCGGTCATGGCAGACGCTCCTATCGGCATCTTCGACTCAGGCTTCGGTGGTCTCACCGTGGCCCGCTCGGTCATCGACCAGCTGCCCCACGAGTCGGTGCTCTACCTCGGCGACACCGCCCGGCAGCCCTACGGGCCCAAGCCGATCGGTGAGGTCCGCGAGTACGCCCTCGACTGCCTCGACCACCTCGTCGACCAAGGCGTCAAGCTGCTGGTCATCGCCTGCAACTCCGCCAGCGCCGCGGTGCTGCGTGACGCGCGCGAGCGCTACCCGGTCCCGGTCGTCGAGGTGATCTTCCCCGCGACGCGGCGTGCGGTCGCCGCCAGCCGCACCGGCCGCATCGGAGTGATCTGCACCCGTGCGACCGCGGAGTCCATGGCCTACGACGACGCGTTCGCCGCCGCTCCCCACGTCGCTCTCACCACCCAGGCCTGCCCTCGCTTCGTCGACTTCGTCGAGGCGGGCGTGACCTCAGGCCCCGACCTGATCGGCGTGGCCCACGAGTACCTCGACCCGCTGGTCTCCCAGGGCGTCGACACGCTCATCCTGGGCTGCACGCACTACCCGCTGCTGACCGCGGTCCTGGCCTTCGTGATGGGCGACCAGGTGACGTTGGTCAGCAGCGCGGAGGAGACCGCGAAGGACGTCTACCGCACCCTGGTGCGTCGCGGCCTCGAGCGTGACCCCGATCTCGGCCCGCCGACGTACCGCTTCCTGACCACCGGCCAGCCTGAGGAGTTCGGGCGCATCGGACGACGGTTCCTCGGTCCCGAGCTGGTCACCGCCGACCAGCTCGCCTGGGTGCGGGCCGGCGCATGAGCACGGCACCAGGGCAGACGGGGGAGCGTTCGTGAAGGTCACCGTGGTGGGCTGCTCGGGGTCGTACGCCGGGCCGGAGTCCTCGGCCAGCTGCTACCTCGTCGAGGTCGAGGACCCCGACACCCCCGGGCGCACGTGGCGACTGCTGCTCGACCTCGGCTCGGGCGCGCTCGGCCCCCTCCACCGGTACGTCGACCCGCTCACCATCGACGCGCTCGTCATCAGCCACCTGCACGCCGACCACTTCTTCGACATCAGCGGCTACTACGTCATGCGCAAGTACCACCCGACCGGTGCCCAGGCCCGCATTCCCGTCTGGGGACCGCGTGGCACCCGGTCGCGCGTGGCACGCGCCTACGGCCTCCCGCTGGACCCGGGGATGAACGAGGAGTTCCGGTTCCGTCGCATCAAGCGCGAGCCGATCACCGTCGGCCCCTTCACGATCACGCCCCGCCGTGTCGACCACCCGATCGAGGCCTACGCCTTCCGGGTGGAGGCGGGCGGGCGCACGCTGGTCTACAGCGGGGACACCGCGGCCTGTGAGGAGCTCACCTCGTTGGCCCGCGGTGCCGATCTGCTGCTGTGCGAGGCCGCCTTCCGCGACGACGTCGACAACCCGCCGCACGTGCACATGACCGGCTCGGAGGCAGCGGCGACGGCCCAGGCCGCCGGGGTGGCCGCGCTCGTGCTGACCCACGTCCCGCCCTGGCACGACCGGCAGCACGCGCTGCTGGAGGCCGAGGGGGTCTTCGACGGCTCCACGGTGCTGGCGGCCGAGGGCTCCACCTACCAGGTATGAGGATCATGACGTCGACACCGGCCCGTCTCGCCGGGCTCCTGCTGCTCACCCTCGTCCTCGGCGCCGCCGCGTTCCCGGGAGCCCAGGCACGGGAGCACCGCAGCGCCGTGGGGGAGCGGGCGGCGGTGGCCCTCGTGGCGCCACGGGTCACGCTCGTCGCGAAGGAGCAGGCCCGGCCCCGCCTCGCGCAGCACGTCGTCCGGTACCGCGTCGAGACCCGCGGACGGATCGTCGCCAGCATGGCGGTGTTCCGCCGTCAGGTGCAGGAGACCTTCGACGACCGGCGTGGCTGGCACGCCTCGGGCATCGAGTTCCGACGCGTGGCGTCCGGCGGCACCCTGTCGGTCGTGCTCAGCGAGGCCTCGAAGGTGCCCACCTTCTCCTCGGGCTGCAGCGCCCAGTGGAGCTGTCGCGTCGGGCGCTACGTGATCATCAACCAGATGCGGTGGAACGGCGCCAGCACCATGTGGAAGAGCCGCGGCCTCTCGCTGCGTTCCTACCGCCACATGGTGGTCAACCACGAGACCGGCCACTGGCTGGGCCTGGGGCACCGGAGCTGCCCGAGTCCCGGCTCACGGGCGCCCGTGATGACGCAGCAGTCCGTCGACCTGCAGGGGTGCCGTCCCAACCCGTGGCCCCTGCCGGGTGAGCGGGACGTGCCCCGGTTCTGATGGTGCTGTCCGCGACAGGGTGCCCTCGAAGGATCCGGGCGCGGCCGTCGACCGCTCCGGCACGAGGCGCGTCGGCCTCGACCTCGCGCGTCTCGTCGCCCGCGGCCGAGTCCGACCCGGCCGCCACCGGGCACGCCGAGCCGAGCCTGCGGTGACGGTGCGCGACCCCGCGACGGACGAAGAGACGCCCGCGCTGCGCGCCGCCCGTGCCCGCGTCGTCGGCATCGACGTCGCCCGCTGCCTGGCGCTGGTCGGCATGATGGTCACCCACATCCTGCCCGGTGACGTCGGCGGCGAGGTCACGCTCGCCCAGCAGGTCGCCGGCGGTCGCGCGTCGGCCCTGTTCGCGGTGCTGGCCGGTCTCAGCCTGGTGCTGGTGGCCGGCCGTCCGGTGCTCCGCGGCCGGGAATGGTGGGCCTTCCAGGCCGGCACCGCCGTCCGCGCCCTGCTGGTCGGCGCGCTCGGGCTGTGGCTGGGTGGCCTGAGCAGCAACATCGCCGTGATCCTGGTCTACTACGCGGTCCTGTTCGTGGTCGCGGCGCCCTTCGTCGCGCTGCCCACGCGCTGGCTGGTCGTCGCGGCCGCCGTCAGCGCTCTGCTCGGACCCCCGGTGAGCCTGCTGCTGCGGCGCGACCTGCCCCCGGCGTCGTACGCCGTGCCGTCCTTCGACTCGCTCGCGGAGCCGGTGGCGTTGCTGCGCGAGCTGCTGCTGACCGGCTACTACCCGGTGGCCACCTGGCTGCCCTACCTGCTGGTCGGGATGGTCCTGGGGCGGCTCGACCTCCGCTCGGGCGCCACCGCGGTCCGGGTCGCGGTGGCCGGCCTCGTCGCCGGGGGCGTCGCGTGGTTCCTGGCCGACGCCTACCTCGAGCGCGTCGGGGTGCGACGCGCACTGATCGGGACCTTCGAGGGGGCCGGGTGGAGCGGCAACCTCGACGACAGCCTGGCCCACGGCCTGTACGGCGTGGTGCCGACCGGGTCCTGGTCGTGGCTGCTGGTCCGGGCGCCGCACAGCGGGTCGTGGCTCGACCTGCTGATGACCATCGGGAGCGCCTGTCTCGTCGTCGGCCTGTGCCTGCTGCTGGGGACCTGCGCGCCGCCGCTGCTGGCCCGGGGGCTCGGGGTGCTCTTCGGGGCGGGTGCCCTGACGCTCACGCTCTACTCGCTCCACGTGGTGCTGCGTCAGGACGGCTGGTGGGACGGCGAGGACCCCACCGACCTCGTGGGCCAGGTCGGCCTCGTGCTGGTCATCGGAGCGGTGGCGCGGGTCCTCGAGGTGCGAGGACCGCTGGAGGCGCTGGTGGGCCGGGCCGCCGCGAGCACCCGCCGGGCCGTCAGCGAGAGCGCCGGCGGGAGCGTCGGCGGGAGCGTCGGTCGGCCTCGGTAGGGTCCGCTGCATGACCTCCTCTGCCACCTCCTCTCCAGGCCCGACCAGCTCGACCGGCTCGACCAGCTCGACCCGCGCCGACGGCCGTTCCGACGACGAGCTGCGCTCGGTCCGCTTCACCCGTGACTGGCTCGACCACCCGGCCGGCTCGGTCCTCGTCGAGTTCGGTCGCACCAAGGTGCTGTGCGCCGCCTCGGCCACGGAGGGCGTGCCGCGCTGGCGCAAGGGCAGCGGGCTCGGCTGGGTCACCGCGGAGTACGCCATGCTCCCGGCCGCCACCAACACCCGCTCGGACCGCGAGTCGGTCAAGGGCCGCATCGGCGGCCGCACCCACGAGATCTCGCGGCTCGTCGGCCGGTCGCTGCGCGCGATCGTCGACGTCAAGGCGCTGGGCGAGAACACGATCGTCATCGACTGCGACGTGCTGCAGGCCGACGGCGGCACCCGCACCGCCGCGATCACCGGTGCCTACGTCGCCCTCGCCGACGCCTGCGCCCACCTCCAGGGTCGGGGTGCGCTGCGCGGCGAGCCGCTGACCGGTTCGGTGGCGGCGGTGTCGGTCGGCATCATCGACGGCGTGCCGCGCCTCGACCTGCCCTACGAGGAGGACGTGCGCGCCGAGACCGACATGAACGTCGTCATGACCGGCGACGGCCGCTTCGTGGAGGTGCAGGGCACCGCCGAGGGGGCGCCCTTCGACCGCGCCGAGCTCGACGCCCTGCTCGAGCTCGCCGCCGGCGGGTGCGTCGACCTGACGCGCCTGCAGCAGCAGGCGCTCGCCGAGGCCCGGGGTGCGGCCGGATGAGCCAGGTCTTCCTCGCCTCCCGCAACGCCAAGAAGCTTGCGGAGATGCAGCGCATCCTCGCCGAGCACCTGCCCGACGTCGAGGTCCTCGGGCTCGACGACGTGGCGCCCTACGACGAGCCGGCCGAGACCGAGCCGACGTTCGAGGGCAACGCTGCGCTGAAGGCTCGCGCCGGGGTGCTCGCCACCGGGCTGCCGTCGCTGGCCGACGACAGCGGCCTGTGCGTCGACGCCCTCAACGGCATGCCGGGCGTGCTGTCGGCGCGCTGGGCGGGTGTCGTCGACGCGCCGCGCGAGGAGAAGGACGACGCCAACAACGCCCTGCTGCTGGCCCAGCTGACCGACGTACCGGACGAGCGGCGTGGGGCGGCGTTCGTCTGCGCGGTCGCGTTCGCGGAGCCGGGGGAGTCGCACACCCACCTCGTGCTCGGCCGGATGCCGGGGCGGGTGATCCGCGAGACCCGCGGCGACGGCGGCTTCGGCTACGACGTGCTGTTCTGCGCCGACGGCCACGACGTGACGAGCGCGGAGCTCCCGGCTGCCGACAAGGACGCGATCTCCCACCGGGGCCAGGCGCTGCGCGAGATCGCGCCGCTGGTCGCCCGCGTGCTGACCGCCCGCTGAGCCGACGACCCTGCTGAGCTGGGTGGGGCGCTGGTGCGCCCGGCGAGACTCGAACTCGCACTGCACAGGACCTAAACCTGTTGCCTCCTGCCAATTGGGCTACGGGCGCGCCCGAGCAGTGTAGGCAGGGCGCCGGGGTGCCTTCAGTCGAGCCCGAGGTCGCGGCGCAGCTTGGCGACGTGGCCGGTGGCCTTGACGTTGTACTGCGCCAGCTCGACGCGGCCCTCGGCGTCCACCACCAGGGTGGAACGGATCACGCCCTGCACGACCTTGCCGTAGAGCATCTTCTCGCCGAACGCGCCCCACGCCTCCATGACCGACCTGTCGGCGTCGGAGAGCAAGGTGATGCCCAGCGAGTCGCGCTCGCGGAACTTCGCGAGCTTGGCCGGCTTGTCGGGGGAGACGCCGAGCACCTCGAACCCCTCGGAACGCAGCGACTCCAGGGAGTCGCTGAAGTCGCACGCCTGCTTCGTGCAGCCGGGCGTCATCGCCGCCGGGTAGAAGTAGACGATCACGCGGCGACCGCGCAGGTCGCTCAGGGTGACCTCCGCGCCGTCGTCGCTCGGCAGGGTGAAGTCCGGGGCGGTGTCGCCGGGCTGCAGTCGTTCGCTCACGAGGTCCTCCGAGGGTCGCGACGGGGGTCGGGCGCCGCGGGCGACGTGGTCGCCACCGGGCACGTGGCCTTATTGCGCATCATGTGCAATAGCGTAGAGTGATCAACAGCCCGGCGGCACGCCGGGCCGACGGGCTGGCTCACGGTAGCGGAGGACGACGATGCACGTTCCCGACGGGTTCCTCGACGCACCCACCTCGGTGGCGACCGGCGTCGTCGCGGCCGCGGCCGTCGGGATCGCCCTACGGGGAGCCCGCCGCGAGCTCGACGAGCGCACCGCGCCCCTCGCAGGGCTCGCGGCCGCCTTCGTCTTCGCCGCGCAGATGTTCAACTTCCCGGTCGGGGCGGGCACGAGCGGACACCTCCTGGGGGGAGCGCTCGCCGCCGTCCTGGTCGGCCCGTTCACCGCGGTCCTCTGCCTCAGCGTCGTGCTGCTGGTGCAGAGCCTGATGTTCGCCGACGGCGGTGTCACGGCACTCGGCACCAACGTGGTGCTGCTCGGCGTCGTCGGAGTCCTGGCCGCCTGGCTCGTCTTCCGCGGCCTCCAGGCGGTCCTGCCACGACGTGTCGCTCTGGTGGCCCCGCTGGCCGCCGTCTCCGCCTTCGTCGCCGTACCGACCGCGGCCCTCGCCTTCGTCGGCCTGTACGCCGTGGGCGGCACCGCGCCGATCGCCCTGGACTCCCTCCTCGCCGCGATGCTGGGCTGGCACGTGCTCATCGGGCTCGGGGAGGCCCTCATCACCGGGCTGGTGGTCGGCAGCGTCGTGGCCGCCCGACCCGACCTGGTCCACGGCGCCCGGCGGGTGATGGGGGAGCAGGAGCTGGAGATCCGCACCAGCCCGACCCCCACCCCGCCGACGGCGTCCTCCCCGGCGGGCGAGGTCCGAGCGTGAGGCGGATGCAAGGCCGGCTCCCGGACCGGTTGCGGGGTCGCGTGCCCACCCGTCTGGTCCTGGCCGGCCTGCTGCTCACCACCCTCCTCCTGGCGGGCGTGGTCAGCTTCTACGCATCCTCGGACCCCGACGGCCTGGACCGGGTCTCGCAGGACGAGGGCTTCGCGGCCACCGAGGAGGATCACGACGCTTCCGGCAGTCCGCTCTCCGGCTACGCCGTGGACGGCGTGGAGGACGACCGCGTCTCCGGCGGACTGGCCGGGTTGCTCGGCGTCGGGGTGGTCCTGGTGCTCACCGGCGGGATCGCCTACGCGGTGCGCCGCAGGCCGGGGAGCACGCCCGGGGCGCGCACGACGAGTCCGGACGCGGCCGAGACCGGGGCCCGCTGAGGTGGGGGCCGGTCACGGTCACCGACTCCACTTCCACGGCCACTCGGTCGTCCACCGGGCCGCACCGCACCACAAGATCCTCGCCCTGCTGCTCTTCGTCCTCGCCGTGGTCGCGACCCCGGCAGGCTGGTGGCCGCTCTTCGTCGTCGCCCTCGGCGTGCTGCTGGCCGTGGTGCGGACGGCCCGGGTGCCGCTGCGCTTCCTGCTGCCCCGCCTGGTCGTCGAGGTGCCGTTCCTGGTGTTCGCCCTGGTCATCCCGTTCGTCGCCACTGGCCCACGCATCGACCTCGGCCCGGTGTCGCTCAGCGAGGCCGGGCTCGTCGCGGCGGCCCTGCTGGCCGCCAAGGGCACGCTGGGCGTGCTGGCCAGCCTCACCCTGGCCGCCACCACGGAGCCGGTCGACGTGCTGCGCGGTCTCGAACGGCTCCGGTTGCCGGCCACGCTGGTGCAGATCCTCGGCTTCATGATCCGCTACCTCGACGTGGTCACCGCCGACCTCGGACGCATGCGCCGCGGCCTGGTGGCGCGGGGCTTCGACGCTCGCAACCCGCGGCACTGGCCGGTCCTGGCCCGCACCGTCGGGGCGCTGTTCGTCCGCTCCTACGAGCGGGGGGAGCGGGTGCACCTCGCGATGGTCTCCCGCGGCCTGCCGCCAGGCGGGAGCGTGAGGCAGTGAGCGTCCCTGTCCTCGACGTCCGCGGGCTGGCCTACGCCTACCCCGACGGCCACCAGGCGCTGTACGGCGTGGACCTGCACGTCCACGCCGGCGAGCGGGTGGCCCTGCTGGGCCCCAACGGGGCCGGCAAGACCACCCTGGTCCTGCACCTCAACGGTCTGCTGAGGGCCGGCGTGGGTTCGGTCGCGATCTCCGGCCTGCCGGTCGAGGACCGTCACCTGGGCGAGATCCGGCGGCGCGTCGGGCTGGTGTTCCAGGACCCCGACGACCAGCTGTTCATGCCGAGGGTGCGCGACGACGTCGCGTTCGGGCCGCGCAACCTGGGTCTGCGGGGGACCGAGCTCGACGCCCGGGTGGAGGAGGCGCTGGAGCAGGTCAAGATGCTCGAGCACGTCGACCGCGCCCCCCACCACCTGTCCTTCGGGCAGCGACGCCGGGTGGCCGTGGCCACCGTGCTCGCGATGCGGCCCGAGATCCTCGTGCTCGACGAGCCCTCGTCGAACCTCGACCCGGCCTCGCGGCGCGAGCTGGCCGACATCCTGCGCGGCCTCGACGTCACCGTCCTCATGGTGACCCATGACCTGCCCTACGCCCTCGAGCTCTGCCCCCGCGCGGTGGTGCTGTCCGAGGGCCACGTGGTGGCCGACGGGCCCACCGGCGAGGTGCTGGCCGACGAGGCGCTGATGACGCGTCACCGGCTGGAGCTGCCCTTCGGTTTCGATCCCCGGACCGTGGGCACGCGTAGACCCGGGTAACCTACCGACCCAGCGGTCAGGCCGGCACGGCCCAACCCCCGACGAACCGCGACCGAGGAGTGCTTCTCGTGGCACCTGCTGAATCTTCTGACTCCGCCGACAAGCGGGACGGGTCCGCCCCCAGCCCCGACACGCTCGAGCGGGAGATGGAGCAGACCCGGCTCCGGCTGGCCGCGACCATCGACGAGCTTGTCGACCGGACCAGCCCCAAGCGCGTCGTACGCCGTGAGGTGGCGTCGGTGCGAGCGGCCTTCGTCGACGAGCAGGGCAACCCCCGCACCGACACCCTGGTCAAGGTCGCCGGTGGGGTGGCCGGGCTCGTGGTGCTGCTGGTGGTCATCCGCCGCGTGACCCGCTGATCGCGGAGACCGCCGTGGCGGACAAGACCCCCATCCGGATGCTGCACGACCGGGTGCTGGTCCAGCTCGACCGCGAGGCCGGCGAGCGACGCTCGACCGGGGGCATCGTCATTCCCGCGACCGCGGTGGTCGGCAACCGCAGACTCGCCTGGGCCAGGGTCGCCGCCGTCGGTCCGCACGTGCGGGCCGTGGAGTGCGGCGACCGCGTGCTGTTCGACCCCGAGGACAAGGGCGAGGTCGAGGTCAACGGGGAGGCCTACGTGCTCATGCGCGAGCGCGACGTCCACGCCGTGGCCGCTGAGCGGCTCGAGGACAGCGAGACCGGCCTCTACCTCTGAGGTCGGCCCGGCTCGACCTGAGCGTCTCGCGCGCGGGCCGCGGCGCGTCACTGCACGAGCAGCTTGAGGACCAGCGCGCCGGTCTCGTGCTCCTCGACGTCGATCGCGCCGGGGTTCTCGATGACGATCTGCGCGGTGGTGCTGCCCGGGCCGAAGTCGATGTACTGCTCGGGGCTGGCGTGGATGTGCATCTCTCCTGCCCGGTCGGACTGGATCCGCAGTGTGATGGGGGAGTCGATGTCGGCCTCGACGACCTCGGCCTGCGGGTTGACCTGGTCGCCCTGGACCGTCACGTCGACGACGAGACCGGTCAGGCTCGGAGAGGGGGTCCGCGAGGCGGGGGTCTTCGTCGGCTTCGTCGGGGACGGGGAGGCGGACAGGGTCTCCTCGGGGGCCTCGCTGGCCGTCTCAGCGGGCGACTGGCTCGCCGACTCGGTCGGTGAGGCGGCCGCCTCGGTCGCAGTCTCGTCCCCACCGCAGCCGGTCAGTGCGGCGAGGGCGAGAACACCTGTCGCCGCGAAGGCGGCGGAGCGGGAGGTCAGGGCACGTCGAGCGGGGCGCATGCGTGCATTCTCGTCGCTGCAGCGTCCGGTGCCGGCGGCGGCACCCCGACAGCGCCGGAGAATGTGGACGGGATCAGCCGGCGTGGCTCTCGGCGCGGAGCGCGAAGATCTCGGCGTAGAGGTCGTAGGCATCGGGCCGACGCCTCGGCTGGGCCGGCACGACGGTCTCGGGTCCGGCGAGGTCCGGGTGGCCCGCCTCGCGGGGGCCGGGCGCGATCGGCGTCGCGGTGGTCTCGCGTCGCTGCTGAGCGTGGATCATGGCGTCCGTCCTCTTCCCGTCCAGCAGGAGCGCCTCCGCGGCGCCGCCTGTGATGGATGCCTACCCGGGCCCCCGCGCCGGAAACGTCCGCGGAGCGTCGCTGGCTAGACACGTCAGGGACAACTGCTCGACACCCCCCGAGGTCACGCTCGCAGTCATGAGCCTGTCGCAACGACTTCCCGTCGGTCACTCCGGTCTCGGGGGCCCCTCAGGTGAGGGGCACCGGCGACCGGCGCCGTTCGCGGCGCGTCCGGCCGTGGCCACCGTCGAGCAGGTGCTCGCGGTGGCCCACCGGGGCGCGAGTGCACGAGCCCCGGAGAACACGCTGGCCGCGGTGCGGCTGGCCGCCGACCTGGGAGCGGAGGCGGTCGAGGTCGACCTGCAGCGCACCCGGGACGGTGCGCTGGTGCTCCTGCACGACGCCGGCCTGGGCCGCACCACCGATGCCGCGACCCGGCTGCGCGGGCGGGCCCCCTGGTCGATCGGCAGCCACACGCTGGAGGAGGTTCGTCGCCTCGACGCGGGGAGCTGGAAGTCCCCGGAGTTCGCCGGTGAGACGGTGCCGACCCTGGCCGAGACGCTGGCCGTGGTCGGGGCTCGTCGCGGTCTCCGGCTGCTGGTCGAGCTCAAGCTGCCCGAACGGCACCCCGGCATCGTCGCCGATCTTGCCTCCGAGCTGACCCGGGCGCACGCCTGCGGCGTCATCGACCTCTCACGTGTGGTGGTGCAGTCCTTCGGTGTCGCGTCTGTCAAGGAGCTCAAGGCCCGCTGCCCGGAGCTCGTCGTCGGTGTGCTGGGCCTGCCACCCTGCGAGCACCTGCCGGCGCTCGGCACCTGGGCGGGACAGGTCAACCCGCACCACGCGGCCCTCGACGCCGGGTACGTCGACGCGGTGCACGCCAACGGCATGCGCTGCCTGACCTGGACCGTGGACCATCGCCTCGCGATGCGCCGGGTGCTGCGGGCCGGCGTCGACGGCGTCATCACGAACCGGCCGGACGTGTTCCTCCGGCAGCGGTGACCGCGCGGGGCGGACCCTCGAGGGGACGGCGGGCCGCCGAGCCCGCGGCGAGCGCCGCCTCGACCCGGTCGGCGTCACCGGCGACGAAGACCAGCTCGGTGTTGGTCAGGTGCGAGACCCGGCCGACCTTGGAGCCGTCGGGTCCGTGGATCCCGATCTGCGCTCCGACGTACCTCTTGCTGTCGAAGGCCAGCACCCCGACCCGGGCGTGCCCGGCCTCGCGCAGCGAGCGGGTCATCTGCTCCGCGGTGATCCACGACTCGTCGTTGTAGGAGACGACCACGACCTCGGCCCGCGCGTCCCGGATGAGGGCGTCGAGGGCGGCGGGCATGTCGGCCTTGCGGTTGAACACGCTGCGGGTGGACTCCTCGCGGGCGTCGAGTCGTTTGCAGGCCACGCCGTAGTGCTCGGGGGCGTCCCAGCGCACCAGCGTCTCCCACACGTGGTAGTTGCTGAAGTAGCGGTGGTGGTTGTAGGGCGGGTCGAGGTACATCAGGTCGACCGCGTCCAGCGTGGCCACGGCCGAGACGGCGTCGTCCTGCACCGTCCGGCCGGTCCCCGGAAGGAGCACGGGTGCCCGCAGGGCCAGGGTGCGCTGCGCGCGCGGTGCCCAGGCCTTGAGGTACGCCATCTGCACCCCGGTGGTGGAGTCGACCCGGTCGGCGGCCAACAGCAGGCTGGTGAGGAGCAGAGGGCGGAGCGGGGAGTCGCTCCACCGGTCCTCGATGGCCTCGCGGATGGCGTCCACCCGGGCGCCGTTCTCGGGCCGCAGGAAGCGCGACTGCTCGCAGAAGGTGGCGGTGAAGTAGCCCCGGCGGCCCGGCAGGGCGTCGAGCTCGGCCAGCACCGCGGCGAGCTCCTCCGGATCGACCGACGCGGCGTCGGTGGCCACGAAGCAGTCGCTCAGCACGGCACTGTAGCTGGCCACGTCGACCGCCGTGGTGTGCAGGCCGCGCCGCTTGAGCTCCTGGGCCACCCGGGTGGTGCCGGTGAAGAGGTCCACCGCGGTCCGCGCGCCGGTCGCCTCTGCCAGCGCCCCGAGCACCGGGACCAGCGTGCGCTTCGATCCCAGGTACTTGATCACTCGGCGACCCTAGACCAGCCGAACGGTCACACCTGCGTGCCACTTCGGTGCGCCCCCCGCATGCCGGGACGGACTACGCCAGGATAGGCGTCGTGGGACCAAAGTCCTGCTCGGGGTGTCGAGAGATGAGGGGTCGATGGTCGAGGACGCGACGAGCGCTGCACAGGGGCGATGTGGCGACGGGTTCAGGTTGTACGCCGAGATCTACGCGCTGCGACTGGTCGGGCTGGAGCACGACGTGGTCGCTGCGCTGCGGCCCGCCGAGCCGCTGGTCGAGCCGGTCCCGATCGCGGTGCCGGAGGTGCCGCGCTAGGTTCGGTCCATGCGCTACCGAACACTGGGCCACAGCGGCTGTGCCGTGTCCTCCCTGGCCCTGGGGACCATGACCTTCGGTGCGGAGAGCGACGAGGCAGAGTCCCACGCCGTGCTCGACGCCTTCGTCGAGGCGGGCGGGACCCTCGTCGACACCGCCGACGTCTACACGGCCGGGGTCTCGGAGGAGATCATCGGGCGGTGGCGTCGCGACCGGTCCGCGGACGTCACCGACGCGGTGGTGCTGGCCACCAAGGGGCGCTTCCCGACGGGCACCGCGCCGAACACCAGCGGGCTGTCACGCCGGCACCTGACCCGCGCCCTGGACGCTTCCCTGGGTCGCCTCGGCGTCGAGGTCGTCGACCTCTACCAGGTGCACGCCTTCGACGCCGCGACACCGCTGGAGGAGACGCTCCGCACGCTCGACGGCTTCGTGCGGGCCGGGAAGATCCACTACTACGGGTTGTCGAACTTCACCGGGTGGCAGCTGACCAAGGCCGTCCACGTGGCGCGTCGTCTCGGACTGGCCGAGCCGGTCACCCTGCAGCCGCAGTACTCCCTGCTGGTGCGTGAGGTGGAGTGGGAGGTCGTTCCCGCGGTGCTCGACGCCGGCCTGGGGATGCTGCCGTGGGGGCCTCTCGGTGGTGGGTGGCTGAGCGGGAAGTACCGCCGTGACCAGCGGCCGACGGGTGCCACCCGGTTGGGGGAGGACCCCGGACGTGGCATGGAGGCGTGGGAGCGACGCGGTACCGAGCAGACCTGGGACGTGGTGGCCGCCGTGGAGCAGGTCGCTGGGGAGCGCGGCGTCTCGATGGCCGAGGTCGCGTTGTCGTGGCTGACGGACCGACCAGGCGTCACCTCCACGATCCTGGGGGCGAGGACCGTCGAGCAGCTCGCCACCAACCTGCGCGCCGACGACCTGCGCCTCGAGGACGCCGAGCGGTCCGTGCTGGACCTCGCGAGCGAGCCGCGGGTGGGCGACTACCCCTACGGCGCTCTCGGGGTGTCGCAGCGCGAGCGCCGCCTCGACGGCGTCCCCGGCTGACCACCCGAGCTCCCGCGCGGCGAGACCGACCCGACCCGACGTGCCCGGCGTTCCTCAGCCGGCCGCGACCTCCAGGTCGGCGTGCCAGGACTCGGTCCGCTCGGTGACCGTCCAGCCCAGCGAGGTGTAGAGGCCGTCGGCGCCGGTGGGGGAGTCGGCGTCGACCTCGAGGTCGACCCGGTTGCGCCCCCGCTCGGCGGCGTCGCGCAGCACCGTCCCGAGCAGGGCCTTGGCCACCCCGCGTCCGCGGGTCCGTCGGTGCACGCCGATGTAGTCGACGTAGCTGCCGGCGCGTCCCAGCGAGTCGGGGGCGAGCACGGATCCGACCAGGGCGCCGCCCGGCTCGCCGTCGACCTCGGCGATCCACCAGTGGTCCCAGCGGTGCCCGGGGTCCTCACGCAGCCGCTGCAGGAACTCCGGGAAGCTCTCGCGGTAGGAGTTGAAGTGGTCGGCGAAGGACTCCTCCAGCATCTGGTGCACCACCTGGATGTCGTCGGCGACCGGCAGGTCGTTCTCGTGGGTCGCCACCCGGCGTACGTCGACGCCGTCGCGGACCTCACCGAAGACGTCCAGATCGTCGGTGCCGCGGGTCATGTTCATCCAGGTCCGCGCGTGCCGGTAGCCCGCGGCCCCGAGTCGGCGGCGCTGGTCGCTGTCCGCGGCGTCGGCGCTGGCGTCGAGCTGCGTGGAGGTCAGCCCACGCAGGCGGGCGGTCTCAGCGGCCGCCTCGCGGGCCCAACCCAGGAGGTGTGCGGCCGCAGCGTCGAGGGTGTCCCGGGCCTGATCGGCCTGCTCGGCGCGATGGGCCTGGTCGCTGGTCTCACCGGTGCGGATCGGCGCACAGGTGAGCTCGATGCCGGTGCGGCCGGCGGCGCGGTCGTGCACCGCGACCCAGCCCAGGAGCCGGCCGTCGGCGTCCTCGACGAGCAGCTGCCGCCGGGTCCACGAGCCGGTGCCGGTGACGGTCGCGGCGACGACGCGCTGGTCGACCTTCGCCTGGCCGCGCACCGCGTCGCGATGGGCCGCGACCAGCGTGGCCAGAGCGGCGACGTCGTCCTCGGCGGGCTTGCGGGCGAGCAGCCCGGTCGGCAGGGGGGGCGGTGCTTGCGGGGTGCGGGCGGTGGTCACGCGGTCATTGTCGCCGACGTGCTGCTGTCGCTGCCGGGCGGGACGTGCCTCAGGCAGCCGGCACGGCGCCGATCAGGGCGATCAGGCGGGCCAGCTGGGGGCGGGCGTCGGTGAGCGTCACGGTGCACCCCGCGGTGCGGGCGTCCTGGCAGAAGGAGAGCAGCTGACGCACGCCGTAGGAGTCGCAGAAGTCGAGCTCGTCCAGGCCCAGGTCGACGGCGGTGGCGCCGCTCAGGTCGACGGCGGCGAGGAGCTCGGCGAGACGGTCGTGGGTGGCGATGTCGACCTCGCCGCGGACGTGCACGACGACGAGGGCCGGACGCTGCTCGACGGCGACCTCGACAGGTCGCGCGAAGGTGGCGTGCGCGGATGGGCCGGTCGTGCCGACGGGGCTGGTGGTGGATCTGGTCATCGGGGAGAACCTCCGAGGTGTAGGCGACCTCGCTTGGAGTACTTCGGGGTCTGCGCTCGCCTTCAGTGGCCGCGCACGAGAAACCCTGGCCCTGGTGACGGTACGCCTCGAGGCGAGGAAATCACAGTCGACAGGTTTGGCGCGATCGGATCGGGGCACAACTTCACCCTTTGGGGTGGTAGGTACGGGGTGCAGGATGCGAACGCACGGAAGGCCCCGACCGGAGGGTCGGGGCCTTGTCGCAGACCGTGGTACGCCAGGTAGGACTTGAACCTACAACCCGCTGATTAAGAGTCAGCTGCTCTGCCAATTGAGCTACTGGCGCGTGAAGCGGTCCTACCGTACCAGCGGACGCGGCGGCAGATGAAATCGAGCCGGAGCCCGTGAGGTGCGCGACCAATCCACGCGCGAGCGTCCGGCGAACTACCCTTGAGACGAGGACAGACCCGCCGCTGCGAGAGAGGTGCCCATGGCGTCAGAGCCGACTTTGCGTCTGGTGCACGCCCGCGAGCCGAACGACGTCGACCTGCTCGTCGGCAAGGTCGCCCGCGGGGACTCCGGCGCCTTCGAACGCCTCTACGACGCGCTGGGGGCTTCGGTGTACGGCGTCGCGCGCCGCGTCGTGCGAGACCCGAGCCGGGCCGAGGACGTCGTGCAGGAGGTCTTCCTCGACGTGTGGCGCAAGGCTCCGAGCTTCGACCGGTCCCGGGGGTCCGCCAAGACCTGGATGATGACGATCGCCCACCGGCGCGCGGTGGACGCCGTCCGGCGCAACGAGACCCAGAAGCGGTACGACGGCCACACGGTCGTCGAGGAGGTCGGGCACGACGAGCCCGCCGACACGGTCCTGCGCACCGAGGAGCACCAAGAGGTCCGCGGCTGCCTGGACTCCCTCACCGAGCTCCAGCTGGAGTCGGTTCAGCTGGCCTACTTCAACGGCTACACCTACAACGAGGTCGCCACGCTCCTCGACAAGCCACTTCCGACCATCAAGACCCGCATGCGGGACGGCCTGATCCGTCTACGTGACTGTCTGGAGGCCTCCCGATGAACATCGACGTCCACACCCTCTCCGGTGCCTACGCCCTCGACGCCCTGAGCCCCGAGGAGCAGGACACCTTCCGCACCCACCTCACCGCCTGCCCGGCCTGCCGCGAAGAGGTCGAGGAGCTGCGCGAGGCAGCCGCCCGGATGGGGGCGGCCCAGTGGTCGGCCCCGTCGCCGGCGTTGCGTGCCCGGGTCCTCGAGGCGGCCGCCCGCACGCCGCAGCAGCCTCCAGCGCGCTTCGTCCCCGCCGCCCGGACCCACGACGGGGACGGAGCCGACGGCAGCGCCCGGGGTGCCACTGGTGCCACCGGCGCCGGCGGGACGGTGCGCAGGCGGTGGCCGGCGATGCTGGCCGCAGCCGCCGCGGTGGTGGCGCTGACCCTGGGAGGTGGGAGCATCGTGCGCTCGCTGGGCGGCGGCGAGGACCTGACGACGGCGGCTGCAGCGGTCTTCGAGGCCGACGACGTCCGCCGTGCCACGGTGGAGACCTCCAACGGCGGCGCCCTCACCGTGGGCATCTCGGAAAGTCGCAACGAGATGGCCGTGGATGCCCGCGAGCTGCCGCCCTTGGACCGCCAGCACGTCTACCAGCTGTGGACCGTCCAGGACGACGCGCGGGTGAGCGCAGCCATCCTCACCGGTGGCACGACCGGCGCCGCGATGGGCCTGCCCGCCGCCGACACCAGGGTCGCGGTGACCGTCGAGCCGGCCGGTGGCTCGCAGCAGCCGACAGGCGAGCCGATCGCCGAGGTCGACCCCCAGCAGGTCTGAGCCGCGACGACAGCTCACCGCGACGGGTGGCTCGATCCGCTCAGTCGTCGTCGGTCGGAAGCGCCGTACCGGTCAGCTCGAGGACGGCCATCGCGGCGTTGTGACCGCCGACACCGGTGACGGCGCCGCCACGGCGCGACCCGGCCCCGCACACGAGGATGTTGTCCTGCGCTCCGGCGACCCCCCAGCGGTGCGCCGCCCCGGACGCGCCGCCGGCGTGCGCCGCGTCGTCGTCCCACGGCCACGACAGCGGGCCGTGGAAGGCGTGGCCGCCGGGCATCGCCAGCGCGGCCTCGACGTCCTGCGGCGCCAACGCCTGCAGGCACGGGTTGCCATGACGGTCGAGCGAGATGAGGGTCTCCAACGGCTCCTCGAGGTGCACGTTGACGGCGTCGAGCATCCGCAGCACCAGCTCGTCGCGCTGGGGCTCGACGTGGCCGGAGAAGAGCCGGGCCGGGGTCTGGAGGCCGAAGTAGGTGAAGGCGTGCTTGCCGTGGACCGCCATCGTGCCCAGGATCGAGGGGTCGGTGAGGGTGTGGCAGAACAGGTTGCCCGGCGGGGTCTCCGGGATCAGGCCCTCCTGCGCCTCCAGGTAGGCCTCCTGCAGCTGCTCGTAGCCCTCGGCGACGTGGAACGAGCCCGAGAACGCCATCGGCGGCGACATCTGGTTGTGCAGCCGGGGCAGCTTCTCCAGCAGCATGTTGATCTGCACCTGGGAGCCCTCCGGACGCGGGCCGGGGTTGTCTCCGAGGAGCAGCCGCATCACCCACGGCGCCACGTTGCCCAGGACGTAGGAGCAGTCGACCGCGTGCTCGGCGCCGCCGTGGCGGAAGGTCACCCGTGCCTCGCGGCCGTCGGTGCGCACGGCCGTGACGAAGGCCCGGGTCACGATCTCGCCCCGGTGGCGGCGTACGGCGCCCTCGAGCAGGTCGGTGAGCGCACCCATCCCTCCCAGCGGGACCGACCAGGCACCCGCGCTGCCGATGACGGCGTGCTGCAGGAAGGTCCGGTTGGGGGTCAGGTCCGGGTCGTTGAGGTCGGCGAAGGTGCCGATGAGAGCGTCGGTGGCGACCAGACCGCGGACCAGGTCGTCGGCGAAGCGCGACTCGAGCGTCTGGCCGAGCGGCCGCTCGGCGAGCAGCTCCCACACCTCCGGGGCGAGCAGCTCCCGCACCTCGGTGGCGGAGCGCAGCGGCTCCAGGAGCGTGGGCCGCAGCGCCTCGCCGGCGGCCGCCAGCTGGGAGCGGAAGGTCTGCCAGCTCTCGTACTCGCGGCTCGAGCCGGTCAGCTGGGCGAAGGAGTCGGCGGTCATGCCGGTGGGGTTGCTCTCGATGACGAGGCCGGTGTGGCGACCGCCGCGGATCGTCGGCACGTACGCCGCCATGCGGCGCGCTCGCAGGGGAGCGTCGACGCCGAGGTCCTCGAGGATCTGCGGCGGCATCGGCCCCACCCGGTGGGCGTAGGTCGACATCCGCACCGGCAGGCCCGCGAAGCTCTGGTGGCTGGTGGCGGCGCCGCCGACGTGGCCCAGCCGCTCGAGGACCAGCACCGAGAGGCCGCTGAGGGCGAGGTAGCCGGCAGCGACGAGACCGTTGTGGCCGCCTCCGACCACGACGACGTCGTAGCGCGACTGCTGGGTGGGGACCGTCATCGAGCCACAAGGTACTAGGTCCGGGGCGCCTGTCCGGGTGGTCTGGGCGAAGACGCGCGGTCGGGGAACAACTCGTGGCACCCACGGGTTGAAGTGTCAACTGATCGATCCGAGGAGGACGCCGTGCCCGCTGTCACCGTCGAGGACCTGACCACCCTGCCACGCCTGCACGGGCCGACCCTGGGCGACACCACCCGCCCGGTGCTCCAGGTGACCACTGCGCCACGCGGCTTCGAGGGCGAGGGCTTCCCGGTACGCCGGGCCTTCGCAGGAGTCGACCTGCGACTGCTCGACCCCTTCATCCACCTCGACCAGATGGGCGAGGTGGAGTATGCCCCCGGCGACCCCAAGGGCACGCCGTGGCACCCGCACCGCGGCTTCGAGACCGTCACCTACATGATCGACGGCGTCATGGACCACCAGGACTCCGAGGGTGGCGGCGGCTCGATCACCGACGGCGACACCCAGTGGATGACCGCCGGGTCCGGGCTGCTGCACATCGAGACCCCGCCGCAGTGGCTGGTGGCGCAGGGCGGGCTCTTCCACGGCCTGCAGCTGTGGGTCAACCTGCCGCGCGCGCAGAAGTGGGCGCGGCCCCGCTACCAGGACCTGCGGTCCACCCAGCTCGGCCTCACCACGAGCGCCGACGCCGGTGCACTCGTGCGGGTCATCGCCGGCGAGGTGGGCGGGCAGACCGGGCCGGGGTCGACGTACACCCCGATGGCGATGGTGCACGCGACCCTCGCGCCGGGCTCCCATCTCGACCTGCCCTGGGACGTCGACTTCAACGCCTTGGTCTACGTGCTCGCCGGGCGCGGTCACGTCGGCGGTGAGCAGCGGCCGCTGGAGACCGGGCAGCTCGCGGTCCTGGGTCGCGGCGACTTCCTGCAGATCGGGTCCTCCGAGCGGCAGGACGCCCACCAGCCGAGCCTGGAGGTCGTGGTCATCGGCGGTCGCCCGATCCGGGAGCCCGTGGCGTGGGGCGGACCGTTCGTGATGAACACCAAGGCCGAGGTCATGCAGGCCTTCGAGGACCACCAGAAGGGCCGCCTCGGTGTGATCCCCGCGGTTCACGGAGCACCGACGCGCGTGGTCGAGACCTGAGCCTGCGCTCCTGAGCGGCCCGTCTCGGGCATCCTTGCCCGGTGAGCGACGAGCGACGTGCCGCCTGGGAGGACGTGACGGCCTGGCCCCTGGTGGCGGCCTCGGTGGTGTTCCTGGGGGCCTACGCCTGGCCCATCCTCGACCCGTCGCTGTCCGCAGGTCGGGTGGCGCTCTGTGCCACCGTGGCCGGACTGGTCTGGTTGCTCTTCGCGGTGGACTACGTGGTCCGGCTCGCCCTGGCGGAGCAGCGCGGCCGCTTCGTGCGCGACAACCTGGTGGACCTGGCCAGCGTGGCGCTGCCGCTGCTGCGGCCCCTGCAGCTGCTCCGGCTGGTCCGGGCGCTGCGGATCCTGGACCGCAAGCTGGGGGAGAGCCTGCGCGGCCGAGTCGGCTACTACCTCGTCGCCGCGTCGTCGCTGGCCATCGTCATCGCCTCCCTCGCCGTGCTCGACGCCGAGCGGAAGGCCCCCGAGTCGAACATCACCTCGATCGGCGACGCCGTGTGGTGGGCCTTCACGACCATGACCACCGTCGGGTACGGCGACCAGTACCCGGTCACCACGGTGGGCCGCTGCGTCGCCGTGGGGCTGATGCTCTTCGGGGTGGGGCTCCTCGGCAGCGTCACGGCCTCGCTGGCCTCTCTGCTGCTGGACCGGGTGGCCGACGAGGACGAGGCGGACCGCACGGCGACGAGGCGTGACCTCGAGGAGCTGACCCGTGAGACCGCCATCCTGACCGCGGAGATCCAGCGGCTGCACCGGCGTCTCGACGAGCGCGGACCCGCCTGATCCGCCCCCGACGCCCGCGGGATCCGGGGAGCATTCAGCGCAGGGGGCGCAGGCGTTGCTCGGGGTGCCAGCCGAGACGGGTGAGCCCCGGCCCCACCGACCAACGGACGAATCCGCGCCAGCCGTCCCGGTCGTGGCGGTAGGCCTCGAGGTCTCCGACGTGCCAGGTGCCATCGACGAGGACCTGGACCTCGCGGACGTGGTCGGGACGGAGGTCGACGTACGTCATGGATCTCCCGTGGCTCGGTCGACCCCGAGCCACGAGCCTATCGGTCCCCGGGGCCCCCGGGGTCGAGCTCCGCGCGTGCCTGCTTGGACTCGGCCGCGGCGACCCGCTGGCTCAGGCTGCCGGTGCGCAGGTGACGTTGGTCGCTCAGCTCGCTGCTCCCCGGGCCGGCCCGACCGGCCCCGTCCGATGCCGTTGTCTGGCCGTCGGGCGGGAAGTCCCGGGTGTCGTAGCCGGGCTCGGCGCCGGTCCAGTACTGCAGCAGCGGCAGGGGCAGCTGCGTGGCCTCGGAGACCGCGGCCAGGGTGTGCCCGGCGTCGACGGCGTCGAGGACCGCCACACGGACGCGGCGTTCGTGCTCGAGGAAGGTCCCAGCGTGGCGCGCGAGGCGCTGCAGCTCCTCCGGCAGGGCCCCACCGCGATCGTCCGAGGTGTCGCTCATGCCGCGACATCTTAGTCGCGTCAGGCGCCGTCGTCACCACCTCGAGGAACCGTGAGGAACCGCGAGGAGACCGGTGGCAGGCGTCCGCAGTTGACGCGGCGGCCGATCCGGCCCACTCTGAGACGATCGTCCTACATGCCCAGAAGGGGTGCTTATCAGTATCGAAGCCGTCGACAGCTCGCCCAACCCGGTCGGGGCACGCCCCATCCGGGTGTTCATCCTGGACGACCACGAGCTCGTCCGCCGAGGCCTCAAGGACCTGTTCGACGCCGAGGCCGACTTCGAGGTCGTGGGGGAGTCCGGCTCGGCCAAGGACGCGCAGGCGCGCATCCCCGCCCTGCGTCCGGACGTCGCCATCCTCGACGGGCGGCTGCCGGACGGCACCGGTGTCGAGGTGTGCCGTGCGGTCCGCTCGGTGGACCCGTCGATCCGGGCCATCATCCTCACGTCGTACGACGACGACGAGGCGCTCTTCGCCGCGATCATGGCCGGCGCCGCCGGCTACCTGCTCAAGCAGATCATCGGGATGGACTTCCTGGAGGCGATCCGCCAGGTCGCCGACGGCCAGTCCCTGCTCGACCCGGCCGTCACCCAGCGCGTCCTCGACCGACTGCGCAACGGCGGTGCGCACGAGCCCGAGGAGCTGCGGCAGCTCACCCCCCAGGAGCGCCACGTCCTCGACCTCATCGCGGAGGGCCTGACGAACCGGCAGATCGGCGAGAAGCTGTTCCTGGCCGAGAAGACCGTGAAGAACTACGTCACGAGCGTGCTGGCCAAGCTGGGCATGCAGCGCCGGACGCAAGCCGCCGTCTTCGTCTCGAAGCTGCTCGAGACCCCCCGCTGAGGAGCACCGCGAACCGCGCGGAGAACGAACGAGCCCCAGGCTGCCGGCGTACCGGCTGACCTGGGGCTCTTCTCGGGGTGAATGACGGGACTTGAACCCGCGACATCCGCGACCACAACGCGGCGCTCTACCAGCTGAGCTACATCCACCATGTCGGCGTGGCCGCCGGGCGGTGACCCGCCGGGGACCAGCAACGGCGACGAGTGTACCTGCTTCTCAAGAAGCGTTCTCACCAGGGTTGTCGGTGCCTGTGGGCAGGTCGACGGACGCGTCGGGGGACGCATCGCTCAGCCCGGTCAGGGCGCCGCCGTGCCGGGTCGCCAGCTCGCGCGCCTCGCTCGACGTCGGCCCCGGCGGCGGCACGAAGACAGCCTCCCGGTAGTAGCGCAGCTCCTCGATGCTCTCCTGGATGTCGGCCAGGGCGCGGTGGTTGCCGCGCTTGGTCGGGGAGTTGAAGTAGGTGCGCGGGTACCACCGCCGCGAGAGCTCCTTGATGGAGGAGACATCGACGACGCGGTAGTGCAGGAAGGCGTCGAGGTCGGGCATGTCCCGGGAGATGAAGAGCCGGTCGGTGCCGACGGTGTTGCCGGCCAGCGGGGGGCGGGACCCGTCGGGGCAGTGCTCGCGCACGTAGGCCAGCACCTGCTCCTCCGCCTCGGCCAGGGTGATGCCGTCCTCGAGCTCCTCCAGCAGGCCCGACGAGGTGTGCATGTCGCGCACGAACGGCACCATCTGCTCCAGGGCCGCGGCCGGCGGCCTGATCACGAGGTCGACCCCTTCGCCCAGCACGTTGAGCTCGAAGTCGGTGACGAGCGCCGCCACCTCGACGAGGGCGTCGGACTCCACCAGGAGTCCTGTCATCTCACAGTCGATCCACACCAGCCGGTCAGTCACGCTGCGACCCTACTCACCAGGGGCGCGGCCCGGGCAGGTACGGGTGCGCGCCGGAGTCGAGCCGGCGGGCGCCGGTGAGAGACTCGGGCACATGAGCGAGCACCCCTCCCGGCACGCGGACTTCATCGCGGGTCTGCCCAAGGCCGAGCTGCACGTCCACCACGTCGGGTCGGCCTCGCCGCGCATCGTGGCCGAGCTGGCCGAGCGTCACCCCGGCACGGTGCCCTCCGACCTCGACGCGCTGCGGGAGTTCTACACCTTCCGCGACTTCGCCCACTTCATCGAGGTCTACCTCGCGGTCGTCGACCTCGTCCGGACGCCTGAGGACGTGCGGATGCTCACCTACGAGATCGCCGCGGACATGGCCGACCAGAGGATCCGGTACGCCGAGCTGACCTGCACGCCGTACACGAACGTGAAGGCCGGAGTGTCGATCGAGGCGTTCGTGGAGGCGATCGAGGACGCCCGGGTCGCCGCCGAGCGTGACCACGGCGTCGTCCTGCGCTGGGTGTACGACGTGCCGGGCGAGTTCGGCGTCGAGGCGGCCGCCGAGACCGTGGGCTACCTCGACGTCGCTCCTTCGACGCTCGTGGGCTTCGGGCTCGGTGGTCCGGAGATCGGCGTACCCCGGCCGCAGTTCCAGCCGTTCTTCGACGCCGCCCGCGCGGCCGGTCTGCACGCGGTGCCGCACGCGGGGGAGACGACCGGGCCGCAGACGGTGTGGGACGCGATCCGGCTGCTGGGTGCCGAGCGGATCGGCCACGGCACGTCGTCGGTGCAGGACCCCGAGCTGCTCGCGCACCTGGCGCAGACCGGTCTCCCGCTCGAGGTGTGCCCGACGTCCAACATCGCCACCCGCGCGGTGGCCACGCTCGAGGAGCACCCGATCCGCGCCATGCGCGACGCCGGGGTGACGATCACCATCGGCAGCGACGACCCGCCGATGTTCGGCACCTGGCTGAACAAGGAGTACGAGATCGCCGCGCACCTGCTCGACCTCGACGAGGACGGCGTGGCTGACCTGGCGCGCACCGGCGTCCACAGCTCCTTCGCCGACGACGCCACGAAGGCACGGCTGCTGGCGGAGATCGACGCCTACGCCGCATCGCCGCGCTAGTCCTCGCGACGAGCGGCAATCGCGGCGAGCAGGCCTGCGCGCAGGGCGTCCCAGGTCTCCGGCCCCACCCGCGCGCGCCACTCCTGCTCGACCTCGTCGATCAACCGCTCGCTGGCGACGACCGCGGCGCGACCGTCGTCGGTGAGCCGGAGGAGCCGGACCCGGCGGTCGGTCGGGTCCCGCCGGGACTCGAGGAGACCCTGCTCCTCGAGGGCGTTGGCGAACTCGCCCAACGCCTGCTTGGTCATGCCCACCCGCTCGGCGAGGTCGGTGACGCGCATGCCGCCGCTCGGCGTGAGGCTGAGCAGCCGGATCTGCGAGGACCGCAGCCCGCGACCCGCGACGGGCATGCCCGGCGTGCCGGTCCGGCTCGTGCGGGCGAGCATGTCACGCCGCATCCCGTCCATCACCTGCCCGAGCAGGCTCAGCGCGTGGTCGGGGAAATCATCCTTGACCCCATTCATAAGGCGACCTTACTATCGTCGAGGTAGGAAGGTTACCTGACTGGTGGAGGTGGGCGGGATGGTGGACGTGACCCACGCGGGCGGCCGGGCGGGCACGTCCCTGCCGCCGGTGCCCGAGATGACCGTGGCGGCGCTGCTCGGAGTGACCGGTGCCGACGGGCCCGACGAGGTCGGTCGATGTTCTGCAAGGTCCTCCAGCACCCGCGCCACTGGGACGGGCTGGCCCAGATGCCGCCCGAGGTGGCGCAGCACTTCGCCGACAACTTTCCGTGGCGCACCGAGCTCGAGCTGTGGGATCCCCGCGTGCAGGTCTCGTTCCCCGACGGCCTGCGCAGCCCGGCGCTGCACCGGCTCATCGAGCTCGAGGAGGACCGCATCGCGGTCTGGCAGGAGGACGTCGCGCTGCGGGCGGTCCCGGGACGCGGTCTCGCCCCGCTGGCCGACGACTCACTGTGGGGACACCCGTGGCTGGTGGGCCACGCCGACCTGCGCGCCACCCTCGGGAGCCTGGGGGAGCGCATCGCCGACGACCTCGCTCGCCTCGACGCGATGGTGCAGTGCCTGCCGCACGGCGACGCCAGCCCGCAGAACCTGCTGGTGCCGGCGGCGGGCGACCCGGCCGAGCTGGTGGTGATCGACCTGTCCTTCCGGACCGCCCACCCGCTGGGCTTCGACCTCTCCCAGCTGCTCGTCGGCCTGACGCAGGCCGGGACGGTGCCCGCCGCGCAGCTGCCCGAGATCGCGCGGCGCATCCTGGCGGCGTATCTGCACGGGCTGCACGACGAGGGAGTCACCGACCAGGACGCGGCCGTTCGCGACGCCTTCGCGACCACCTCGATGCTCCGCAGCGGCTTCGACTCGCTGCTCTACGAGCTGCTCGATTCCGAGGCCCCGGGTGCGCGCCACATATTCGACGAGCGGATCGAGCTCACCCGCTTCCTCGTCGCGCAGTACGAGCACGTCCACCTCTGACGGGTGGGCACCTGCGAGTCGTGGAGGGTGCCCCCGACAGGATTCGAACCTGTGACCGGCGGATTAGAAGGCCGCTGCTCTATCCAGCTGAGCTACGAGGGCAGGTGGCGGGCCGCGGACGTCGCCGCGAACCCGCGCGTCAGGATAGCCGCCCGGCTCCTGCGCCCGATTGCCCGCTTCGCGACCTGCCCCCTTAAGGTCGATGGTCGGACCGGGTGCCGTGGGGCGCCGGCCACGAGAGCAGGGAGTGGTGGACATGCGTCGCACCCCGGGAGCGATCGCGCTGACGGCGCTGGTCCTCGTCCTGGCCGGGTGCTCGGACTCGGGCGAGCCGGAGACCGAGGAGACGCCGTCGGCGAGCGCGTCGGAGTCCGCGTCGAGCAGCCCGTCCGACGACTCGACCGAGGAGCTGCCCGAGACCTCCGCGGCGGGCGTCCCTCCTGCCGTCGAGCAGGGTGTGCTGGACCGGCTGGCGGCCGCCGACGATCTCTTCGGCACCGCTCCGGAGACGGACCCGCAGGTGCTCGGCCTCGAGGAGTTCAACGCCGGAGCGCCCCCGGAGCAGCTCGCCGCCCTCGAGGAGCGCGGCTTCGTCGCTGGCGCGTTCGAGCAGCTCCAGGCACCCAGGACCGCTGACGCGGTCCGGGTCGTCATCGGCTTCGAGACCGCCGAGGGGGCGAGGGCCGACGTACGGTCCGGCATCGAGGACCAGCCCGGTGAGGGTGAGGTCAAGCGGTTCGCGGTGCCGGGCGTGCCGGGGGCGGAGGGCTTTGACGTCTACGGTCAGCAGGGCCTGATCGGGCGCAACGTCGCCTTCAACGTCGGGGAGTACGAGCACATCCTCGGCGTCGCGACCCAGCAGCCGGCCAGCAAGCCGCAGGTGGGTCGCAGCGAGATCGCCGGGGTGGCGAAGGACTGGTACGCCGCGGTCCGCAAGCTCGCCTGAGCCCCGCGCTCGTCTCGGGCGCGGTCTCGGGCGCGGTCTCGGGCGCGTTCTCAGGCGCGCAGCCGCGCCACGCCCTCGCGGAGGACCGCGGGGTCGGTGTGCAGCGGGCTGGACGGGTCGGCGTCGGGCCAGTACACAGCCAGCTCGGTGAAGCCGATCGCCGAGGCCCGTCCGACGGTGTCGAGGTAGGCCTCGACCGAGGCCAGCGGCCGCAGGTGACCGAAGCCGATCAGCAGGGACATCCGCACGGTGGCGGGATCGCGGTCGTGGGTCTCGCACGCCGTGACGAGACGGTCCCGCTGCCGGGTCACCTCGGCCCAGTAGTCGGGCCCGTCCAGGTCACGTGACTGCGGCCCGCCGTACGTCGACCAGCCGTCGGCCTTGCGGGCGACCAGGTCGAGGCCGCGGGGACCGTGGGCGGCCAGCATGAGGTGCGGCGGCCGCCGACCCGGGGCGAGGGGCAGCGTCTCCAGGCCGGTGAACGACAGCTCGCTGCCCTGCCACGACGTGTCGCCGCGCCACACCGCCTCGAGCCCGTCGACGGTGTCGTGGAAGAGCCGGCTCAGCTCGCCGAACTCCGGCACCCGGCCGGTGTCGGCGCCGGCCTCGGTCGGCACGCCGGCACCGAATCCCAGCACCATCCGGCCGTCGCTGACGTCGTCGACGGTCGCGGCGAGCCGCGCCAGGGCGACCGGTCGTCGCAGCGCGGCGGAGGCGACGAGCACGCCGACGTCGACGCGCGTCGTCAGCGCGGCGGCGGCCGACACCGTCGCCCAGCCCTCGGCCAACCAGCGGCCCGGCACGGTGCGGTGGGTCAGGTGGTCCCAGGTGTAACCGACGTCGAGGCCCCAGTCGTCGAGGCAGCGCCACGCCTCCCGCGACTCGGCCCAGGGGCGCGACGGCGGGACGACCACGCCGAGACGCACCGGCGGTGCGAGATCCACCGGCTCAGCCACGCACGGCCGCCATCCACTCCTCGACGGCGTCGGGCTCACGGGGCAGGGCGTCCGACAGGTTGCGGTGGCCGTCGGAGGTGACGAGGACGTCGTCCTCGATGCGGATGCCGATGCCGCGCATCTCCTCCGGCACCAGCAGGTCGTCCTCCTGGAAGTACAGCCCCGGCTCGACCGTGAGCACCATGCCCTCTGCCAGCGTCCCGGAGGTGTAGGCCTCCGGCCGGGAGCCGGCGCAGTCGTGGACGTCGAGACCGAGCATGTGACTCGTGGAGTGCAGCGTCCAGCGCTTGTAGACGAGGCTGTCGGGGGCCAGCGCCTCCTCGGCGGAGACCGGCAGCAGGCCGAGGTCCTCGAGCCCGTGGGCCAGCACCCGCATCGCGGCGTCGTGCGGGTCGAGCCAGGCCGCGCCCGGGCGGACGGCGTCGAGGCCGGCCTGCTGGGCGGTGAGCACCAGCGTGTAGAGGTCGCGCTGGAGCGGCGTGAACCGCCCGTCGACCGGCAGCGTGCGCGTGACGTCGGCGGTGTAGAGGCTGGTCGCCTCCACCCCCATGTCGAGCAGCAGCAGCGTGCCGGGGGTGACCGGGCCGGTGTTGTCGATCCAGTGCAGCGTGGTGGCGTGGCTGCCGCCACCGACGATCGAGTCGTAGCCGATGTCGTTGCCGGTCGCGCGGGCCCGGCGGAAGAACGTGCCTTCCACCCAGCGCTCGCCGTGCTCGAGCACGCGGTCCCACTCCGCGACGGCGTCGGTGAAGCCGAGCGTGGTCGCGTCGCAGGCCTCCTGCAGCTGCTCGACCTCCCAGTCGTCCTTGACCAGGCGCAGCTCGGCCAGCAGCGTGGCCAGCTCGACGTCGCGGCCCTCGTCGGAGGGCACCAGCGCGTCGACCGAGGCGTCGACCCCGCGCAGCACCCGGGTCTTGCCCGAGGCCGCCAACGCGGCGGGCAGCTCGTCGATGTGGCGGCAGGTCAGGCCCAGCGATCCTGACATCTCGTGGAGCGAGGGACGACGGCCGGCCCAGAGCTCGCCGTACACCCGGTCGCGGAAGAACTCGTCGCTGTCGCGGCTGGAGCGAGGCCGCGCGAACAGCGTGGCCTCGCCGTCCTCGAGCACCAGCACGGCGTCGGAGGTCTGGTTGCCCGAGAGGTGCGTGTGCGCGGTCTGCGGGCGGAAGCGGTAGTCGGTGTCGTTGGAGCGCTGCTTGTAGGTGCCGGAGGGAACCACCAGCCGCTCGCCGGGCAGCAGGTCGCCGAGCCGCTCACGCCGGGCCCGCGCCCACGCGGTGACCGGGTGCGGTGGCAGGTCCAGCTCGCGGTCGCCCCAGCCGGTGCGCATGAAGGCGGAGTACGCCGACGGGACGCCCTGGTCGTGCGACGCGGTGCCGGAGGGGGTTTCGGTGGGGGTGCCGGAGGGGGTGCCGATGGGGGTGCTCTGCTCGTCCGTGCTCACCCGACCAGCCTACGACGGCGCTCGTCGCAGGGTTCGGGTCGTCGCCGACCGGATACGCTCCCTGCGTGACCTGGGGCGTGGGTGAACAGCGTCCGCCGCAGCTCTGGGCTCCGGCGACGCACCCGGCTGCCCGCGGCCAAGGTCCGCCCATCCTGCCCCCGGTGCCGCCGTCGCTCTCGAGCCGGCGCAACGCCCGCAGCATCGTCTTCGCGGTGCTCGTCGCGGCAGGTCTCCTGATCGGTGCGGGTGTCATCGGCTTCGTCTTCGTCGCGAGCGGCCAGCCCGAGGCGATCGCGGTGGGGTTCGTGCTGGCGCTGCTGCCCGTGGGTCCGCTGGTGCTGTGCTACCTGTGGCTGGACCGCTACGAGCCCGAACCGGGGCGGCTGCTGGTCATGGCGTTCGGGTGGGGCGCCCTCGTGGCGACGGCGACCGCGCTGGTGCTGCAGGTCGTCGACGACAGCCTGACCGGCCGCGGCATGGTCTGGTCGGGCGTCGTGGTCGCGCCGTTCTCCGAGGAGGCCGCCAAGGGCGCCTTCGTCCTGCTGCTGCTCTGGCTGCGCCGCCACGTCATCCACGGGGTCCTTGACGGGCTGGTCTACGCCGGGCTGGTGGGCATCGGCTTCGCCTTCACCGAGAACATCCTCTACTTCGCCGGGGCCTACGCCGGAGAGATGGGACTGGGGCCCGGCGGCTTCGGGGCGGCCACCACGATCTTCGTCGTGCGCGGCGTCTTCAGCCCCTTCGCCCACCCCCTGTTCACCTCCGCGATCGGCATCGGGGCCGGGATCATGGTCGGGTCGCGGCGTCGCTGGCTTCGGTGGCTCGCGCCACTGGTCGGCTACCTCGTGGCCGTGGGACTGCACGCTGCCTGGAACGGGTCGGCCTTCCTCGCCGACGGCCGCTTCTTCCCCCTGACCTACTTCTTCGCGATGGTGCCGGGCTTCTTCGTGCTCGTGGGGCTGGCCATCTGGTTCCGGGTGCGCGAGGGGAGGATGCTGACGCGGTCGTTGACCGACCTGGCCCATCGTGGGTACCTGGGTCTCGACGAGGTCCCGTGGCTGGTGCGGCCCCCCGCTCGGCGTACCGCACGCCGCAACGCACGAGGCCGCGGCCCGGAGGCGGAGAAGATGTTGAAGGACTACCAGCGCCAGGCCATCGAGCTGGCGGTGCTGCACGACCACGTCATGCGCGGGCACCGCGGAAGACGGGGCCGCGATGCCGAGGACACCCACCGCCGCGGCGCGCACATGGCCTACCGGCTGGGCGTGCTGCGCGCCCACGTCACCGCGCCGTCGCGCGCCGCGTGGTCCTGGCCGACGCACCCCCACGCCTCGGGCTGCGCAGCAGGGGTGGTCGTGACCGGTCTCGAGAGCACGCTCGGCGACCTGCGCGACGCCCTCACCCGCGCCCAGCTGCCACTGGAGACGCCCGAGGCGCCACGTCACCGCGCCGCCCGCGACGAGATCGTGGGCCAGCTCGACGACTACGTCCTGCCGCGGTTGCGCCAGCTCGACGCGCCGCTGCTGACCGTCGTCGGCGGCTCCACCGGGGCCGGCAAGTCGACCATGGTCAACTCGCTGGTCGGCCGCCGGGTCAGCGCGCCCGGGGTCCTGCGACCGACCACCCGCGCCCCCGTCCTCGTCTGCCACCCCGACGACGTGGCGTGGTTCGACAGCGACCGGGTGCTGCCCGACCTCGCCCGCAGCCACGGGCCCAGCCAGGACCCAGGGGTCGTGCAGGTGGTCACGGCCGACACCGTGCCGCGCGGGCTGGCCGTGATGGACGCCCCGGACATCGACTCCGTCGAGGTCCGCAACCGTGCGCTCGCCACCCAGCTGCTCGCCGCCGCGGACCTGTGGCTGTTCGTCACCTCGGCCGCGCGGTACGCCGACCAGGTGCCGTGGGACTTCCTGCGCGCGGCGGCCGATCGCAGCGCGGCCGTCGCGATCGTGCTGGACCGGACCCCGCCGGCGGCCGTCGACGAGGTCAGCGCGCACCTGCGCGAGATGATGGACGCCCGCGACCTGGCCGCGTCGCCGTTGTTCACCGTGGCGGAGGTCGCGCTCGACGACGAAGGCACGCTGCCGAGCGGCCAGACCGCGCCGATCGCCACGTGGCTGCACGACCTCGCCGCGGACTCGGACGCGCGAGCGGGCGTGGTGCGCCAGACCCTCGAGGGCGCGGTGGATTCCGTCGTACGCCGCTCGCGCGGGATCGCGGAGGCCCACGGCGACCAGCGCGCCGCGATCGAGCAGCTGCACCAGGACGTCGCCCGCTCCTACGACCGCGCCGGTCGTGAGGTCGGGGAGGCCTCGGCCGACGGCAGCCTGCTGCGCGGGGAGCTGCTGGCGCGTTGGCAGGAATTCGTGGGTGCCGGCGACCTCATGCGCTCGGTGGAGTCCAAGGTCGGCTGGCTGCGTGACCGCGTCACCGGGTTCCTCCGAGGCGAGCCTGCGCAGGTCGACCGGGTCACCTCCGCGGTGGAGACCGGCCTCGAGGCGCTGCTGATCGAGCACGCCGAGGCCGCCGCAGAGCGCGCACGCGACGCGTGGGAGGCATCGACCACCGGTCGCCAGGTGCTGTCCCAGCCGGGCTCGCGCGACCTGGGGCGAGCCTCGCGGGAATTCCGCGGCGCGGCCGAGCGGGTCGTGCGCGACTGGCAGCAGGCCGTGGTCGAGCTGGTGCGCGAGGAGGGTCGGTCACGCCGTACCACCGCGCGTTTCCTGGCCTTCGGCGTCAACGGGCTCGCCGTGGCGCTCATGGTCGTGGTCTTCGTCAGCACCGCCGGGATCACCGGTGCCGAGGTCGGCATCGCCGGTGGCAGCGCCGTGCTGGGGCAGAAGGTCCTCGAGGCGGTCTTCGGCGACCAGGCCGTGCGCCGGCTCACCGAGCTCTCGCGCCGCGACCTCGAGGAGCGGGTCGCCACGGCGTACGACACCGAGCGTGCCCGCTGGGACGAGGTGCTCGCCGGGCTCGGCGTGCGGCTCGACGACGGTGCCCGGCTCGACAGCGCGGTGACAGCGGTGGAGACGTCCCGGGCCGCGGCCCCGCCGGCGCGGTCGTGAGCATCACCGCCGGCGTGCGTCGGCTGAGAGGCCGGGGACCCGAGCTGCCGGCTCGGCTGGCTGCGCTGCGCGAGGTCGTCGACGCCACCGAGGGCCGGCTCGACCCCGACCTGCTGACGCGTGCCGGGTCGGTGCTCGAGCGGGCCGAGGGGCGTCTCGCCCTGGCCGGCGACCACACCGTGGTGGCGCTCGCGGGTGCCACCGGATCGGGCAAGTCCTCGCTGTTCAACGCCCTCGCGGGCTCGTCGCTGAGCCAGGTCGGCGTACGCCGCCCGACGACGTCGTCGACCACGGCCGCGGCCTGGGGCGAGGCCGACGAGGTGCTCGGCTGGCTGCAGGTGGCGCGCCGCCACCAGATCGAGGGCGACCCCGGGCGGCTCGGCGGACTGGTGCTCCTCGACCTGCCCGACCACGACTCCACCGAGGTCGCCCACCACCTCGAGGTCGACCGGCTGGTGGAGGTGGTCGACCTGCTGGTCTTCGTGCTGGACCCGCAGAAGTACGCTGACGCCGCCCTCCACCACCGTTACCTCGCCCCGCTGCAGACCCACCGCGACGTGATGATGGTGGTGCTCAACCACGTCGACGAGGTGCCGTCGGAGAGACGCCGCGACCTCGACCGTGACCTGGCCAGGCTCCTCGACGCCGACGGGCTCACCGGCGTGCCCCGGCTGCAGACGTCGGCCGTCACGGGGGAGGGCGTGGACGCCCTGCGCGACGTGCTGGCCGACCGGGTCGCGGCGACCCGCGCCGCCGCCGCGCGGCTCTCGGCTGACGTCGCCGCGGTCTCCGCCCGGCTGGCTGAGGCCAACGGCACCGTCGACGCCCACGCCGCCGAGATCGGCAAGAGCACGCGCGCCGAGCTCGTGGGGGCGCTGGCCGAGGCGGCCGGGGTGCCCACCGTGGTGCGCGCCGTCGAGCGGTCGATGGTGCGCCGCGGCTCGATGCGCACCGGGTGGCCGGTGCTCGCCTGGCGGGTGCGTCTGCGGCCCGACCCGTTGCGACGCCTGCACCTCGATCGTCTGCCGGGACGTGGATCCGCCGCAGAGGAGGAGCGGGCCCCGGACCGGACCTCGCTGCCTTCCGCCGGCCGGGTCGAGCGGGCCCGCGCCGAGACCGCCGTACGCCGGGTGGCCGACGCCGTGGGCGAGCCGTTGGCTCCGGCGTGGCAGCGCTCGGTGCGACGCGCGTCGCTGTCGCGGGCCGACGACCTCGAGGACGCCCTGGACCGCGCGGTGGCCACCACCGACCTCGGCGTCGACCGGGTGCCGCTGTGGTGGCGGGTGGCCCGGTTGCTGCAGCTCGTGCTGGTCGCGGCGCTGCTGGCCGGAGCGGTCTGGCTGGGCCTGCTCGCGCTGGTGGACGTCGTCGCGATCCCGGTCCCGGACCCGCCGGAGACCGAGGGCATCCCGGTCCCGACGCTGCTGCTGGTGGTCGGCCTCGCCGGCGGCTGGGCGCTGGCGGTGCTCTCGCGCGTGGTCAACGGGTGGGTCGCCCGCGCCCGTGGTCGCAGGGCGCGCCGGCGGTTGGAGGAGTCCGTCGCCGAGGTGGCCGAGCGGCTCGTGCTGGCACCGATCGGGGCCGAGGTCGAGGCCTACGCACGGGCACGCCGCGCGCTCGAGGTCGCCGGCGCCCGCTGACCCCCGTCCAGCTTGCGGTCACGGCCTGCCGGAACCGGCTGCCGGCCAGGCCGGTTCTCGTCCACCGGGGCCAGCGGGAGCGAGTTCTCCACCGGTGGCACACAGGCGCCCCCGAACGTCCGTCCCCGCGGTGAAGGTAGGACCACGAGACCACGGCAGGGCGCCCGACCAGGACACCCGCCGCGACGAAGGGACGAGGCAGATGCAGGACACGTTCGTGACGTTCCAGGGCTGGGTGGGCGGCGAGGTGCGTCACCGGGTGGTGAAGGAGACCTCGGTCGCCAGCTTCCGCGTGGGGGTGACCCCGCGGCTGCGACGCGACGGGGACTGGGTCGACGGCGAGACCGCGTGGTACACCGTGACCGTCTGGCGCACGCTCGCCGACCACGTGCGCCAGTCGATCCGCAAGGGCGACCCGGTCATCGTCAGCGGCCGGCTGCGCACCGAGACCTGGACGCCCGAGGAGGGGTCGCCGAGCACGACGCTGCTCGTCGACGCGACCCTGGTCGGCCACGACCTGACCCGTGGCTGCAGCCACTGGTGGCGCGGCGACCGGCCGCAGGAGGTTGGGGGAGCCGACGGTGCCCGGGACGCGGGCCCCTCCGACGACGAGGGTGCAGAGAGCGAGGCCAGGTCGGAGGAGTCCGGGGCCGGGCGAGCGGCATGATCCGGTGCCGGGTCGGGTCCCGTCCGGACGGACCCGACCCGGCCCCTCGGGATTGGAGCGCAACGGCGGGCGCACCGTAGGCTGAGGCCACTATGGCTGAATACGTCTACACGCTGCGCAACGTGCGCAAGGCCCATGGTGACAAGGTCGTCCTCGACAACGTCACCCTCTCCTTTCTCCACGGCGCCAAGATCGGTGTCGTCGGCCCGAACGGCACCGGCAAGTCCTCGATGCTGAAGATCATGGCGGGGCTCGACCACGCCAACAACGGCGACGCGATGCTCGACCCCGGCGCGACCGTCGGCATGCTCCAGCAGGAGCCCCCGCTCAGCGAGGGCCGCACGGTGCTGCAGAACATCGAGGAGGCCGTCGGCGAGATCAAGGGCAAGCTCGACCGCTTCAACGCCATCTCCGAGGAGATGGGCAGTCCCGACGCCGACTTCGACACGCTGCTCGTCGAGATGGGCGACCTGCAGACCGACCTCGACCACGCCAACGCGTGGGACCTCGACAGCCGGCTCGACCAGGCCATGGACGCCCTGCGCTGCCCGCCGCCGGAGGTGCTGGTCGACCACCTCTCGGGCGGTGAGCGCCGCCGCGTCGCGCTGTGCAAGCTGCTGCTGCAGCAGCCCGACCTGCTGCTCCTCGACGAGCCCACCAACCACCTCGACGCCGAGTCGGTGCAGTGGCTCGAGGGTCACCTCGCGTCGTACCCCGGTGCCGTGCTGGCCGTGACCCACGACCGGTACTTCCTCGACAACGTGGCGAGCTGGATCCTCGAGCTCGACCGGGGCAAGGCGCACCCCTACGAGGGCAACTACACGACGTACCTCGAGACGAAGCAGAGCCGCCTCAAGGTCGAGGGGCAGAAGGACGCGAAGCGCGCCAAGATGCTCGAGCGCGAGCTGGAGTGGGTGCGCTCGAACGCCAAGGCGCGGCAGACCAAGAGCAAGTCGCGTCTGGCCCGCTACGAGGAGATGGCGGCCGAGGCCGACCGGATGCGCAAGATCGACACGTCCGAGATCAACATCCCGGCCGGTCCGCGTCTCGGCGACGTGGTGCTCGAGGCCCACGACCTCACGAAGGGATTCGAGGGCCGCACCCTCATGCACGACGTGTCGTTCACCCTCCCGAAGGCCGGCATCGTCGGCGTCATCGGGCCCAACGGCGTCGGCAAGACGACGCTGTTCCGGATGATCACCGGCGAGGAGGCGCCCGACGACGGCGAGCTCAAGGTCGGCCAGACGGTCAAGATCTCCTACGTCGACCAGAGCCGAGGCGGGCTCGACCCGACCAAGAACGTCTGGGAGGTCGTCTCCGACGGACTCGACTTCATCAAGGTCGCCAACTTCGAGATGAACTCACGTGCCTACGTGGCGTCGTTCGGCTTCAAGGGACCGGACCAGCAGAAGAAGTCCGGGGTCCTCTCCGGTGGAGAGCGCAACCGTCTCAACCTGGCGCTGACGCTGAAGATGGGCGGCAACATGCTGCTTCTCGACGAGCCCACCAACGACCTGGACGTCGAGACGCTGCAGTCGCTCGAGGACGCTCTCCTGGAGTTCCCCGGCTGCGCGATCATCACCTCCCACGACCGGTGGTTCCTCGACCGTACGGCGACGCACATCCTGGCCTGGGAGGGTGACGACGAGGACAGCGCCCAGTGGTTCTGGTTCGAGGGCAACTTCGCGGCCTACGAGGCCAACAAGGTCGAGCGCCTCGGCGCCGAGGCCGCCCGCCCCCACCGCGTCACCCACCGCCGCCTCACCCGCCCGTGAGCCAGCTCTGGCGCTGGTTTCACTAGGTACCTAGTGGTTCCTGCACTTCCCGAGCGATGTTTCGCTCGGGAAGCGCCGGTTTTGCGAGGGCAGCTCGTTGCACGACGGCCCGGTAACCTCCACAGCGCCGGTGGCTCGTCGGTTCTCCACCGTCACGAACGGCGTACGCCGCGCAGGTGCGGTCGGCGTCCAAGGTGGGCCCATGAGGCCCGACCTGACCGACCCCAATGCACCCGAGCCCACCGTCCTGCTGCGGCGTGAGGCGCTCGCGGCGGGCATCGACGACCGAGCACTCCAGAGAGCCGTGAGGGCAGGGGAGCTGGTCAGGGTCCGTCACGGTGCCTACGTGGCCGCCGACGTCTGGGCGGGTGCGGAGTGGCGCGAGCGGCACCTGATCGTCGCTCGGGCCGCCCACCGCACCCACGGCGGCCGCGTCGCGTTCAGCCACCACACGGCAGCGTGCCTGCACGGGCTCGATCTCTGGAACGTCGACCTCCGCACGCTGCACGCCACCCGCACGGACGAGACGCACGGACGTCGGGCGGCCGGCATCGTGCACCACCAGGGTTTCGTCGACCCCGCGGAGGTCCAGTGGGTCCGAGGTCTGCCGGTCGTCTCGTTGGCCCGCGCTGCCCTGGAGTCGGCGTCCTTGGTGCCCCTCGAGCAGGGTCTCGTCACCCTCGACTCGGCGCTGCGCGGCGACCGGTGCGACAAGGAGACGCTTCAGCGCCGGTACGCCGTGGTGGGCGGGTGGCCCCACAGCCTCGGCCTGCAGCTTGCGGTGACCCTTGCCGACGGGCGTCACGAGTCGGCAGGTGAGAGTCGCACCGGGCACCTGCTCTGGCGCTCCGGCCTGCCCGCGCCGGTACCGCAGCTCGAGGTGCTGCTCGACGGCAGGGTGATCGCTCGGGTGGACTTCGCCTGGCCCGCCGAGGGCGTGGTGCTCGAGTTCGACGGGAAGGAGAAGTACCTCAAGTACCTCCGCCCGGGCGAGACCGTCGCCGACGCGGTGCTCCGTGAGAAGCGACGCGAGGACCTGATCCGCGAAGTCACCGGCTGGACCGTCGTCCGCGTGGTGTGGGCGGACCTCGCGGACCCGCGCCGGTTGATCGCTCGGATCGAGCGGGCGATGCGACGTACCGCTGCAGCCTGAGCCGGCCGCGGACGGCGTACGCCGGAATGCTCCGGGTCAGGGACCGGGCCGGCTCCCCGAGCGAATCCGGCGCTTCCCGAGTGAAATTTCGCTCGGGAAGCGCCGGTTTCACTAGGTACCTAGTGAAACCGGCAGCCCCCGGCTCAGCTGAGGCGCTCGAGGACCAAGGCCATGCCCTGGCCGCCGCCCACGCACATGGTGACGAGGCCGGTCTGCTTGTCGTGGTGCTGCAGGGAGTTGATCATCGTCGACTGCAGGCGAGCGCCCGTCATGCCGAAGGGGTGGCCCACCGCGATCGCGCCACCGTTGACGTTCAGCCGGTCGAGGTCGATGCCGAGGTCCCGGTAGGACGGCACGACCTGGGCCGCGAAGGCCTCGTTGATCTCGACGAGGTCGATGTCGTCGATGCTCATCCCGGCCCGCGCCAGCGCCTGGCGCGAGGCCTCCACCGGACCCAGGCCCATGATCTCGGGCGAGAGCCCGGTGAGACCGGTTGAGACGATGCGCGCCAGCGGGGTCAGCCCGAGCTCGGCCGCCTTCGTGTCGGACATGATGACGACCGCGGCGGCGCCGTCGTTGAGCGCGCAGCAGTTGCCGGCGGTGACGACGCCGTCGGGGCGGAAGACCGGCTGCAGCTGCGAGACCGCGTCGTAGGTGACGCCGGCGCGGGGGCCGTCGTCGGTGGAGGCGACCGAGCCGTCGGGAAGCGTCACCGGGGTGATGTCCTTGGCCCAGAAGCCGGCGTCGATGGCCCTCTCGGCCAGGTTCTGCGACCGCACGCCGAACTCGTCGAGCTCGTGGCGCGAGAGGCCCCTCATGCGGGCGACGTTCTCGGCGGTCTGCCCCATGGCGATGTAGGCGTCCGGCAGCAGGTCGTCCTCGCGCGGGTCGTGCCAGTCCTGGCCCCCCTCGGCGTACTGCTTGGTGCGACCCTCGGCGTCGGCGAACTTGGGGTTGCGGGTGTCGGGGAGGTGGTCGGAGGTGCCCTTGGCGAAGCGCGACACCGTCTCGACGCCGGCGCTGATGAACACGTCGCCCTCGCCGGCCTTGATGGCGTGGAAGGCCATCCGCGTGGTCTGCACCGACGAGGAGCAGTAGCGCGTGATCGTGGCGCCGGGGACGTTGTCCATGCCGAGCAGCACCGCCACGACGCGGCCCATGTTGTTGCCGGACTCGCCGCCCGGCAAGCCGCACCCCAGCAGCAGGTCGTCGATGTCGTCGGTCGACAGGGCGGGCACCTTGTCGAGCGCCGCCTGCACCATCTGGGCGGTCAGGTCGTCGGGACGCATGTCCTTCAGCGAGCCCTTGTTGGCGCGCCCGATGGGGGAGCGGGCGGTGGAGACGATGACTGCCTCGGGCATGGGTTCTCCAATCGGTGGGCGGCTCCGGGGGTCCGGACGGCCGCGGTGGCACGGGTGTGGCGGGGGTCCGACACGTGTCTGACGGTGGCGGCAGTCAGTCACGGGATCGCCGTACGGCGAGACTGCCTCGGCCACCCTAGTGAGGAATCTGCCAGCATGCAGGTGTGACTCGTCACCTCTACCGCTGTCCCCTGCGCTGGGCCGACATGGACCAGCTCGGCCACGTCAACAACGTCACGTACGTCGACTACCTCCAGGAGGCGCGCGTCGACATGCTGCGTCTGCACGCGCCGGTCTCCGGCGGTGAGGAGCTGGCCGAGGGGGTGGTGGTGGTCAAGCACGAGGTCGACTACCGGGTGCCGCTGGTCTACCGCGAGGAACCGGTCTCCATCGAGACCTGGGTGACCAAGGTCGGCGCCGCCTCGTTCACCTTGGCCTACGAGATCTTCGACGAGGACGCGGACGGCGCGCGCACGGTCTACGTCCAAGCGCGCTCGCAGCTGGCGCCGTACGTCTTCTCGACGGAGTCGCCGCGACGCATCACCGAGACCGAGCGCGACGTGCTGGCCCAGCTGAGCGACGACGACGAGGGGCCGCGGCCCCGCCAGGGCCGCCTCGCGCGCGACTCCGGCGACGCCGGGCGCCACCGCTACGACTGCCACGTCCGCTTCTCCGACGTCGACCTCTACCGGCACGTGAACAACGTGAAGTACTTCGAGTACGTCCAGGAGGCGCGCATCACGATGATGGGCAGCCTGGTCGACGGCAGCATCCGCGACTGGAGCCTGGTCGTGGGCGCCATCGACGTGGAGTACGCCCGGCCCATCCTGCTGCGCCCGGACCCCTACCCGATCGAGTCGTGGGTCGAGCGCGTCGGTCGCTCGTCCTTCGTCGTCGCCTCGGAGATCTCCGACGGCGAGCACGTGCTGGCGCGGGCGCGCGCGGTCATGGTCACCTTCGACCCCGAGACGGGGCACTCGGTGCCGCTGAGCGAGCCCGAACATCGTGCGCTGAGCGGCCGCACCGCCGGCTGAGGCCGCTACCGAGGACGGCTACGACCCTCGCCGGGGGCACGGAGGGCTAGGATCAGGGCGTAGGCGGCATCTGGTCCACACCTGCCCCGGGTCCCCGGCAGCAGTCACACCGACTCTAGGGCGACACATGACGCAAGACCCCCGAGAGCATCGCGAGGTCGAGCTCGACGGCTTGTGCTCGCGGCACCGCGAGATCGACTCCCTGCTCGAGCAAGCAGGCCACGGCGACCGTGAAGCGTTCGCAGCGCTCTACGACGAGCTGAGCCCCACCGTCCACGCCATGAGCGTCGGTCGGGGCCATCCACCTCGCTTCTCCGCCCACGTCGTCCAGGACGTGTTCGAGCGCCTGTTGCGGCAGGCTGCGACCTTCGACCCTGCCCGAAGGTCCGCTCTGACGTCGGTGCGGGCCCTCACCGTCGAGGTCATGAGCGAACGGTCGCCGTGACGCCACCCGGGCCTGGCGTGGCCCCAGGGCCCCGGCTGGTCAGCCCTCGGTGTTGAGCATGAACTCCGCGGCGTAGGTGACGTAACCCCAGAACTTGGCGTCCTGGTCCGGCGTCAGCTCGGCCTCGTCGAGCCCGACGCGGAAGAGGTCGAGCCAGTGCGCCTGCGCCTCGCGGTCGACGGTGAAGGGCGCGTGCCGCATCCGCAGTCGCGGGTGCCCCCGCTCCTGGGAGTACGTCGTGGGGCCGCCCCAGTACTGCGCCAGGAAGAGCCGCAGCCGGCGTTCCGCGGACCCGTCGGCGAGGTCCTCGGCGGGGTACAGCGGACCCAGCACCGGGTCGGTGGCCACGCCCTCGTAGAAGCGCGCCACGATCTTCTCGATGGTGGGCATGCCGCCGATCTCGTCGAAGAACGACTGCTCGGTCGGGGGGAGCGTCTCGGTCACGGGCCCAAGTCTGTCAGGCGTCGTCACGCGCGCGACGCCTCGGTGCGACGTACGCGACGCTTCGGCGGATTCTCAGCGGGCGAGGACGCGACGGCGTGGGCGGCGTAGGCGGAGCAGGTCCGGGTAGGTACACCACGGCACGGGACCGCACCGTGCCGTCGACCGACGCGAATAACCGCACACGACGAAGGAGATGCACCATGGCGACTGTCCGCCACGCCTCGACCCACTGGGAGGGCTCGCTGTTCGAGGGCTCGGGCCAGGTGACCCTGAAGTCCTCCGGCCTCGGCACCTACGACGTGTCCTGGCCCTCGCGCGCCGAGGAGGCCAACGGCAAGACCAGCCCCGAAGAGCTGATCGCCGCGGCTCACTCGTCCTGCTTCTCGATGGCGCTGTCCAACGGCCTGGCCCAGGCCGACCACGCGCCGCAGGCGCTCGACGTCACCGCCGACGTGACCTTCGTGCCCGGCACGGGCATCACCGGCATCAAGCTGACCGTGGTCGGCACCGTCGAGGGCATCTCGGCCGAGGACTTCGCGTCCGCCGCCGAGGAGGCCAAGAAGAACTGCCCGGTCTCGCAGGCCCTGACCGGCACCGACATCACGCTCGAGGCGTCGCTGGCCTGACGCAGACGTCGGTCCCACACGACCGCGGAGGGCCGGTGCCTCAGTCAGAGGCACCGGCCTTCTCGTGCACGGGGCCGCCGCCGGTCGGCCCGGGGGCGTCACGGTGCCAGACCACACGCTGGGGCAGGGGCATCTCGATGCCCTCGGCGCGCAGACGCTCGCTGATCTTCTGGCGCAGGTCGCGGGCGACGGCCCACTGCTCGAGCGGCACCGTCTTGAGCGCCACCCGGACGATCACCGCGTCCGGGTCGATGCGCTCGACACCCCAGACCTCGGGCTCCTCCATCACGAGCTCGCGGAACTCGCGGTCGAGCCACAGGTGGTGGAACAGGTCGGCCAGCACTCGCCGGACCCGCTCGAGGTCCTCGCCGTAGCCGACCTTGATGTCGAGCACGGCGCGGGCCCAGTTCTGGCTCATGTTGCCCACGCGCAGGATCTCGCCGTTGCGGACGTACCAGACGGTGCCGTTGACGTCGCGCAGCCGTGTCACCCGCAGGGTCACCGCCTCGACGGTGCCAGTGGCGTCGCCGACGTCGACCACGTCACCGACGCCGTACTGGTCCTCGAAGAGCATGAAGAGGCCGGACAGGAAGTCGGAGACGAGGGACTGGGCGCCGAATCCGAGCGCGACGCCGACGATCCCGGCGCCGGCGATCAACGGGCCGACGTTGACGTCGAACTCGGAGAGCACCATGACGCCGGCGATGGCGAAGATGGCGAAGGAGGCGACCGAGCGCAGGACCTGGCCGAGCGTCTCGGCGCGCTGCTTGCGGCGCTCGCGCGCCACCCGGGCGGTGAGGTGCGCGGCCTCGTCGGCCTCGGCGAGCGAGCCCTGACCCACGGGCACGACCCCGTGGGCGGCCCGGCGCACGACGCGTGCGACGACCTTGTAGACGAGCCAGCGGGCGATCCAGGCGACGATGAGGATGAAGAGGATGACTGCGGGCTTGGCGATCAGCCAGTCCGCCGCGGCCGCCAACCAGTCGTTGCCGGTGGCGTCGGAGACGGTCCGGCAGAGCCAGTCCTCCTGGGCGCATTCGGGGGGAGTGGTGGTGAGCGAGATCATCCGAGCAGGCTAGGTGATCGGGTCGGGGTGCTCCGAGCCGACCGGTAGGCTGCACAGTGTGAGAACCGACATGCCGACCGCTCTGCGACGTCTCGCCGTCCTGACCACCGGTCTCGCGCTCGCCATGGCAGCCTCGCCGGCCTTCGCCGAGCCCCCGAGCAACGGCTGGGAGTCGTCCGAGGACCCCTCGGCGCTGCAGACGCTCACCGTGCTGGGTGGCGTCCCGCTCGCGATCATCGCGGTGCTGGCGCTGCTTACCTACCTGCCCTCGATGATCCGCGGCCAGTCCACCGAGCCCGCGCTGGTCTTCGCCGAGCGCAGCGAGTGGTTCGGCGGCCCCCGCAGGACCCCCTCCGCCGACGAGGTCCCCGCGGACCGCCAGCCCGTCGGAGGTGCCGGTGCCCGGTTCTGACGGCTTCACCGCCGCGGAGCGGCAGCAGATCGACCGCGCCGTGCGCGACGCCGAGACGGTCTGCCGCTTCGAGTTCTCCGTCTTCGTCGGTCCCACCGAGGGTCCCTCGCGGGAGTACGCCGAGCGCCTGCACGCCGCGCTCGTGGCGCCCGACCGCTCTGTCCTGCTCCTGGTCGACCCCGCCGCCCGGGTGCTCGAGATCGTGACGGGCTCCGTGGCCCGTCTCGACCTCGAGGACAAGGAGGTCCGCCTCACCGTCGTGGAGATGCAGTCGCAGCTCGTCCACGACGACCTGGTCGGCGCCATCACCCGCGGCATCGACCGGCTCGCCCAGCAGGCCCGCAAGCCGCGCAGCCTGCACACCTCCCAGAACCAGACCTGACGCCTCGCCCGATCCCGGGTGTCGGCTAGCCCCGTCCGGTCGGCTCGTCCACGGTGGCCCAGACGCCGAGCACCAGCGCGATCACCGAGGCGACGAAGGTCAGCGGGTCGTAGCCGTCGAGCGCGGCCTGAGGCCACACCACGAGCGCGCCCATCGGGGCGAGCAGCACCACCGGCACCCCCCGGCGTCGCAGCGCGGCGTGGGCGACGCCGAAGCACAGGACCGTGCCGGCGACGAGGACGATCTTCCCCGTCCCCTCGTCGAGCAGCGTGAGAGTGACGGCGTACCCGAGGGCGAGCAGGCTGCCCGTGAGGAGCACCTCGAGCACACGCGGCAGCTGCACCAGCTGCAGCAGCTGCTGCACGGCCCCGCGGGTCGCCAGCTCCTCGCTGACGCCGGTCAGCAGGAAGGCCAGCAGCACGAGCCCGGGTGGGGGCTGCAGCTGCAGGACGACCAGCGCCTCGAGGGCGAGGACCGACGCCAGCGGGCCCCACGACCGGCGGGCCGGGAGGCCGACCAGCCACGGCTCGCCCCACCAGCGCCGCGACGTCAGGAAGACGACCGGGACCAGCAGCGCCACCGCGGGCGGCAGCAGCAACGACGCGGCGTCACCGCCGGCCGGCCCCCACGCGACCATCGAGGCGAAGAGCACCTGCCAGAGCGCCACCAGCACCACCGCGAGCCCGAGGGCACGGGACGTGGCGAGGCCCGGACGGGTCCGCGCGTCGTCCTGGGCGTCGTCCTGGGCGCGGGGAGTCCTGCGGGGCGTCGGGCGAGGCGCTCACCCGTCCATCTTCCCCGAGACCACGCCATGGGGGCGCGAAACGTCGCCCTCGTGCGCGCGCGACGTCTTGCGGGCCCAGGTGACGGCGCCGGGTGGCGGGGGGTCAGCCGTTGACGGACGCGTCGTAGGCCTGCGCGGCCAGCGCGCGGCGTACGTCGTCGGCGCCCTCGCGCACGAAGCGCACCGCCCCGGGATTGGCCCTGTTGTCGGCCAGCCAGGTGTCGACACGGTCCAGCACGGCCTGGGTGGCATGGGTGCGGGGGAACATCCACTGCAGCACCACGCGTGAGCGCTGGACGCCCTTGGACTCCCAGATCGTCGCGGCGGCCTCGAGGTAGCGGTGGACGTACGGCGCCAGCAGGGCTTCGTCGCCGGACTCCTGGAAGTGCACCGCGATCTGGCGCTGGGTCTCGTTGGGGGTGTCGTCACGCTCCACGGCGGTCCGCCAGGCGGCTTCCTTGGCCTCCGGCGTGGGGATCAACGCACGCGCCGAGGCGGCTCGCTCGCGGCCCGAGATGGTGCCGTCGCGCTCCTGCTCGACGGCGATCTCGTCCTCCCCGGCCAGGCCGTGTCGGACGGCGGCGTAGAGCAGCAGCCAACGCAGGTCAGGGTCGAGGGAGAGGCCCTCGAGCGTCTGGGACCCGTCGTACCAGCCGACCAGCAGGTCGAGGGTCTCGTCCGAGTGGGAGGCGGCCGTCAGGGCCCGCACCAGGGCGAGCTGGTGGTCGCTGCCCGGCTCCGCGACGAGCGCCAGCTCGCGCACACCCCTGTCCCAGCGAGCCCGGAGGGCCTCGCGGTGCTCGGGTGCGGAGTAGACGTCCACGGCGGTCTGGGCGTAGCGCAGGAGGGCACTGACCGCGGTCAGGTCGCTCTCGGTGGCCACGCCCTGGAGCACCAGGGCGGAGAAGGCGGTGGCCGACATCTCGGCGTCGCGCGTCATGTCCCAGGCCGCACCCCAGCAGAGCGCGCGGGCCAGGGAGTCGTCGAGGGTGTCGATGGAGGCGACCAGCGTCGCCAGCGAGCGGTCGTCGAGGCGGATCTTGGCGTAGGACAGGTCACCGTCGTTGAGCAGCAGCAGTGCGGGCTGCTGCTGGCCGATCAGCTTGGGGATCTCGGTCGACGCGCCGTCGACGTCGGTCTCGAGGTGGTGGCGGCGCACGAGTCGCCCACCCTCCACCTCGTAGAGGCCGATGCCGATGCGGTGGGGGCGCAGGGTCGCGAAGTCGGGGTGGTGGCTCTGCTCGACCGTGAAGGACGTGAAGGTGCCGTCCGCGTCGACCTCGAAGGACGGTCGCAGCGTGTTGACGCCCGAGGTCTGCAGCCAGGCCCGGCTCCACGCGGCCAGGTCACGGCCGGACACGGCCTCCAGGGCGGTCACCAGGTCGCCGTACTCGGTGTTCGCGAAGGCGTGCTCGGCGAAGTAGTCGCGCAGGCCGCTGAGGAACTCCTCCTCACCGACGTAGGCCACCAGCTGCTTGAGGATCGAGGCGCCCTTGGCGTACGTGATGCCGTCGAAGTTGACCTCCACCGCCTCGAGGTCGACGTTGTCGGCCACCACCGGGTGGGTGGAGGGCAGCTGGTCCTGCCGGTAGGCCCAGTTCTTGCGGGCGTTGGTGAAACCGGTCCACGCCTCGGTGTACCTCGTGGCCTTGACCGAGGAGTGGTGCGCGGCCCACTCGGCGAACGACTCGTTGAGCCAGAGGTCGTCCCACCACTTCATCGTCACCAGGTCGCCGAACCACATGTGCGCCATCTCGTGCAGCACGGTGTTCGCGCGCTGCTCGTAGAAGGCGTGGGTCTGGCGCGAGCGCGGGAGGTACTCGTCGCGCAGCGTGACGCAGCCGGCGTTCTCCATCGCGCCCATGTTGTACTCCGGCACGTAGGCCTGGTCGTACTTCCCGAACGGGTAGGGGTAGCCGAAGGCGTCCTCGAAGAACGCGAAACCCTGCTGCGTGACCTCGACGAGCTCCTCCACGTCGAGCTGCGCGACGACCGACTGCCGGCAGAAGTGGCCCAGCGGGATGGTGCCGTGCGGGCCCTCGTAGACGTGGTGGACGGCGTGGTACTCGCCGGCCACGATCGCGGTGATGTACGTCGACATCCGCTCGGTCCGCCCGAACGCCCAGCGGGCGCGGCCCTCGCCGAGGTCCTCCGGCTCGGGGGTCGCCGCGTTGGAGATCACGGTCCAGCCCGCGGGGGCGGTGACGGTGAAGGTGAAGACCGACTTGAGATCGGGCTGCTCGAAGGTGGTGTAGACGCGGCGGGCGTCCGGCACCTCGAACTGGGTGTAGGTGTAGACCCGGTCGTCGACGGGGTCGACGAAGCGGTGCAGGCCCTCGCCGGTGTGGCTGAAGGGCAGCAGGGCCTCGACGACCAGCTCGTTGTGCTCGACCAGCCCGGTGAGCGCGATGCGGTGCTCGGCGTACACCTCGAGCGGGTCGAGCTCGCGACCGTTGAGGCTGATGCGGCGCACGTCGCCGTCGACGAGGTCGGCGAAGGTCTCCGCGCCCGGCTCCCGACAGGTGAAGTGCAGGGTGGTCGTGCTGGCGAAGACCTTGTCGGAGACGGTCAGGTCGAGGTCGACGACGTAGGCGGTGGCCTCGAGCAGACGGGCGCGATCAGCGGCCTCGTCGCGGGTCAGGTTGGTTCCGGGCATGGCACATCAGTACACCACCGGCCCAGGGGTGCCCAAACTCCTCAGAACTCGTCGGCGATCAGGTACGTGCCGTCGGACTCGACGAGCTGCAGGGTGACGTCGCCGGAGCGGGTCGAGCCGTCCTCCATCTCGTACTCGACCGAGTAGGAGACCTGGTCGGTGGATGGGTCCGGGGTGATCGAGACCGCCCTCGCCGAGGCCACCGTGCCCCAGTAGCCGGAGTAGCCGGCGAAACCGCCGCTCTGGCGCTGGAACTCCGGCGTCAGCATCGCGAACGTCGCCCGCGGGTCGCTCGTGACCTCCGTCAGGTAGTCGGTGACGAAGGCGCGCTGCCGGTCCGCCACGGTCTCGGTGTCGGCCGACGGCGTCTGGCTGGGCGAGGCCTCCGTCGAGGCGCCGGCCGAGTCGGAGGTCTCCGAGCTCGGCGAGGTCGACGGGTCCTCGGTCGCGGTCGTCCCGCCGTCGCCGCCGAGCAGCCCACTGAGCAGGCCGATGCCGATGAAGGCCACGAGGGCCAGGGCGGCGACGACGGCGACGACGACCGCGCCACGGCGGCGGGGGGACCGCTCCCGGGGAGCGGGCGCGATCTGCGGGGGCGGCTCGGAGCGGTCGCGCCCGGCACCGACGCCCGTGCTGGTGCCGGTGTCGACCGCTGTCCAGGTCGGCTCCGCCTCGTAGTCCTCGTCGTCGTCGTCGTCGTGCTGGTGGCGCTCGGTCGCCCGCGCCACCAGGGAGGACACCGGTGCGGCGGCCGCGACGGCGGGGGTGCCGTCCACCGGGGTCGTCGCAACGGTCTCGCTGCCGGACCGCGCCTCCTCGAGACGGCGGGGGTCGGCCAGGGCGGCGCGCACCTGGTCCATCGACCAGCGGCTCCCGGGGTCCTTGACCAACGTGTGCTCGAGCAGCGGGCTCAGCACGCCGGCCCGCTCGCTGCGCGGCTCCGGCCCGTGCACGATCTGGTACATCCCCGCCATGACGTTGCCACCCATGTCGTAGGGGGGACGGCCCTCGAGGGCATGGTAGAGCGTGGCGCCCAGCGCCCAGACGTCGCTGGCGGCCGAGGCGCGACCTCCTGAGGCGACCTCCGGGGCGAGGTACGCCGGCGACCCGGTGACCAGTCCCGTCTGCGTCAAGGTGACGTCCGCGGTGGCGCGGGCGATCCCGAAGTCGGTCAGCTTCACGCTGCCGTCGTTGCGGACCAGGATGTTCGAGGGCTTCACGTCACGGTGGAGGATGCCGGCGGCGTGAGCGGCAGCCAGAGCGTCGGCGGCCTGGGCCAGCACGACGCGGGCCTGCTCGGGGTCCAACGGTCCCTGCTCGGCCGCCATCTGGCTCAGGGTCTGGCCGGGGACGTACTCCATGACCAGCCACTGGGCGTCACCGTCGGGCACGAGGTCGAAGACCGCGACGATGTGGGGGTGGTTGAGGCGGGCGGCCAGCTGCGCCTCCCGCTCGGCCCGGACCAGGTCCGGCTCGGCGCCGCCGGGCGTCAGCCCGATCTTCTTCAGGGCCACCTCGCGACCGAGCATGCGGTCCTCGCCTCGCCAGACCACGCCCATGCCCCCGCGGCCCACCTGGGCCTCGAGGGTGTAGCGGCCGGCGATGACTCGGGGCGTCTCGTTGTCGGGACTCATCGGGACACTGTTGCCCGTCACGGCCTCGATCCATGCATCGGGGCCTGGTTCCAGGGGTGTCGTCCGCGCCACGTCCGAGCACGATCGGCTGCGCTCGGGCGGTGCGCGGCGCTGCATAGGATGCGCGTCATGACCGTCCCCGTGACCAGCCCCTCCGCCGACGGGCCCTCGGCCCCCGGTGCGGCCGAGCCCCCGGTGCTGTGCGCAGTGGCCTGGCCCTACGCCAACGGGCCCCGCCACATCGGCCACGTCGCCGGCTTCGGGGTGCCCTCCGACGTCTTCAGCCGCTACATGCGGATGACCGGTCACGACGTCCTCATGGTCTCGGGCACCGACGAGCACGGCACTCCCATCCTCATCGCCGCCGACGAGGCCGGCGTGAGCGCCCAGGAGCTGGCCGACGCCAACCACCGCCTCATCGCCGAGGACCTCTGCGCGCTGGGGGTCTCCTACGACCTCTACACCCGCACGACCACCCGCAACCACACCGCGGTGGTCCAGGAGCTGTTCCTCGGAGTGCACGCCAACGGCTACTTCCAGGAGCGCACGACGTACGGCGCGATCTCACCGTCCACCGGCCGCACCCTGCCCGACCGCTACATCGAGGGCACCTGCCCGATCTGCGGCGCACCCGGCGCCCGCGGCGACCAGTGCGACACCTGCGGCAACCAGCTCGACGCCCACGACCTCATCGACCCGGTGTCGAAGATCAACGCAGAGACCCCGCAGTTCATCGAGACCCAGCACTTCTTCCTCGACCTGCCGGCGCTGGCCGACGCGCTCAAGGGCTGGCTCGACGAGCGGGAGGCCAGCGGCACGTGGCGGCCCAACGTCATCCGCTTCAGCCAGAACATCCTCGACGACATCCGACCGCGGGCGATGACCCGCGACATCGACTGGGGCATCCCGGTGCCGCTGGACGGGTGGCGCGACGAGCCGACCAAGCGCCTCTACGTCTGGTTCGACGCGGTCATCGGCTACCTCTCCGCCTCGGTCGAGTGGGCGCGCCGTACGGGCGACGCCGAGCGGTGGCGCGAGTGGTGGAACCCTTCGACGGGCTCAGGGCAGGCGACCGCGCTGTCGTACTACTTCATGGGCAAGGACAACATCACCTTCCACTCCCAGATCTGGCCCGCGGAGCTGCTGGCGTACGCCGGCCGGGGCTCGCTCGGCGGGAGCCCGCGCACCTTCGGGGAGCTGAACCTGCCCACCGAGGTCGTTTCCAGCGAGTTCCTGACCATGGAAGGCAGGAAGTTCTCCTCCTCCAAGCGGGTCGTCATCTACGTGCGCGACATGCTGGCGCGCTACCAGGTCGACGCCTTCCGCTACTTCGTCGCTGCTGCCGGTCCGGAGAACCAGGACTCCGACTTCACCTGGAGCGAGTTCGTCCGCCGCACCAACGACGAGCTGGTCGCGGGCTGGGGCAACCTGGTCAACCGCACCGCCAGCCTGCTGGCGAAGAACTTCGGCGAGATCCCGGCGGCCGGCCCGCTGAGCGAGACCGACCAGGCGCTGCTGGACCGGGTCGAGGCGGCCTTCGACGTCGTCGGCGACCTCATCGGGCGGCACCGTCAGAAGCAGGCGGTGGGCGAGGCGATGCGCGTCGTGGGCGAGGTCAACAAGTACGTCTCGGACTCCGAGCCCTGGAAGCTCAAGGGTGAGGAGCAGCGCGAGCGTCTCGGCACGGTGCTGCACGTCATGGCGCAGGCCACCAGCGACTGCAACACGATGCTCTCGCCGTTCCTGCCGCACGCTGCCAACGCCGTCGACGCGGTGCTCGGTGGCGCGGGCGACTTCCAGCCGATGCCGCGGATCGACGAGGTCGACGACCTGGACGGGGGAGCGGGCTACCCGGTCATCACCGGCGACTACACCGCCGCTCCCGCCTGGGGCCGACGCCCGCTCGTGGCGGGCACCCCCGTCGGCAAGCCCACACCCGTGTTCACCAAGCTCGACCCGTCCGTGGTCGACGACGAGCTGGCCCGGCTCGAGGCCGAGGCAGGCGCTCGCGCATGACGCTGCACCCGCAGTCGGTCGCCGCGCTCGCCCTCTGGGGCGAGGCGCCTGCGGTGCGCACCCTCGACGCCGAGGGCATCCGCGTCCGGCGGGCGGCGGCACGCGAGGAGGGGCTGGCCGAGGCGAAGGAGCAGGTCGCCCGGTCCACCGACGTCGACGCCGGCGGGGTCCCCGCCCGGCTGCTGCGCCCGCACGGTGCCCAGGCCGAGGAGCACCTACCGGCCCTGGTCTACCTGCACGGGGGCGGCTTCGTGCTCGGCGACCGGGAGAGCCACGACGCCCCCAGCCGGAGGCTGGCCAACCGGACCGGGCGGGTCGTCCTCGTCGTCGACTACCGCCGCCCGCCCGAGCACGCCTTCCCAGCGGCGCTGGTCGACAGCGTGGCCGCCCTGGACTGGCTGGTCGGCCACGGCGCGGAGCACGGCGTCGACGTACGCCGCGTCGGTGTCGTGGGTGACAGCGCCGGCGCCAACCTCGCGATCGGCACCGCGCTGCGGCGCCCGGGCGTGCTCGACGCTGCAGTGCTCGTCTACCCGTTCCTGGACCCCGAGGCCGGCTCCGCGTCGTACGCCTCGACCAGCGGGGGCCTGGACCGCCAGGACGCCCTCTGGTTCTGGCAGCAGTACGTCGAGCCCGGCGACGACCGGGTCCTGCACGACCCCGAGCTGGCGCCGCTGCGCTCGACCCGGTTGGGGGAGCTGCCGCGCACCCTGGTGCAGCTCGCCGGCGAGGACACCCTCGTCGACGAGGGGCGGGCGCTGGTGAGCCGGGCCCGCGACCTCGGCGCCGACGTCACCGAGCTGACCTACGACGGGATGGTGCACGGCTTCTGGCGTCACCCGGCGATGTTCGACGCTGCTGAGCAGGCCCTGGCCGACGCCGTCGCCTGGCTCACCCGCGGCTGACCCGCGCCGACCCGCGCTGACCGACCCGCGCCGCCCCGGAGGTCTAGGGCCGGTTGATGCTCAGCAGTCGCGCGTAGCCGGCTGCGGCGAGCTCCGGCCCGCTCAGGTCGTACACCTGCTGCAGGGCGGCGGCCTCGGCCCGGGCCGGAGGCGTCTTGTCCTCCGTCGCCTCGGCGAGCTCGTCGAGGAGCTCGCGCAGGCGGGGCATGCCGCCGCGGGTCAGCAGCTCCTCGGCCAGGGCCTGGCCCAGGGGGTAGCCGACGACCGGGTTCCGGCGGAACCCCTCGGCGGAGATGAGCCGGTCGCGAGGGGCGGTCGCGGCGAGGCGGTCGTAGGTGCGGGCCGAGACGACCAGCTCGGCCATGCCGGCGCGGCGCCAGCCCAGGTGCTCGGCGACGCCCTCGCCCAGCCACAGGGGCTGCGGCTTCTCGCGGAGCACGAAGTGCGTCAGCTCGTGGCGCAGGACCCGGTCGTCGTCGAGGAACTCGTCGAGCACGTCGGGGTTGTACTTGATCCGCCAGCCGGCCACCCCGAGCGGCTCGTGGCTGGTCAGCGTCGTGGTGATGGCGGGCCCGAAGACGGCGCCGGCGACCCCCAGCCCCTCGTGGCTGAGGCGGGTGGCGTTGCCGCTGCTCGTGGCGTCGACCAGCAGGGGAGCCGGGTCGTCCACCCCGAGCTGGCCGCGCACGTAGCCCAGGGCCCGAGTGACGCGACCGGTCAGCTCCGCGAGCCGGCCGCTCCGGCTGCGGTCGACCACCACGGTGACCGCGCCGGCACGGCGGACGGCGACCGGGCCCTCGGCCCACGGGCGCGCGCTGCCGATGCTGCTGAGGGTGCGTTCGGTCTCGTCGATGCGCTCGGCACCGAGCAGCCACTGCCCGTCGCGCTCGACGAAGGTGAAGCCGACGGTGTTGGAGACCGGCTCGCTGTCGACCCCCCGCAGTCGGACGTGCTCGGTGATGTCGGGCTCGACCTCGGGGTCGTCACCGGGGATCGGCGTCGCCGGCAGTGTCTTCTCCTCCAGCCCGTAGAGGATCTCCGACACCCCGAGGAGCCGCAGGTTCTCGAAGGTGACGAGCTGCTGCGCCCGCACACCGGGGCGGTCGTCGACGGTGGCGAGGAACGCCTTGCGGTCACCGTCGAGGACCGCCTGGGCACGGGCGTCGAGCACCCGCTGGATGGCGGCGTACTCCTCGTCGGCGGCGTAGCCGCCGACCGACCCGTCGGATGGGTCGGGTGAGTCGGGCGCGCCGGACTCGTCGGGCTCGGCGTCGCCCTGGGCGTCCTCGGCCCCGCTCGCCACCGAGGTCGCGTCGGGCCCGCCCGCCGGGCCGTCTGCGGAGCGGTCGTCGCCGACGCTCACCGTCACCACGGCCACAGCGGCCGTCGCAGCGATGGCCAGACCGGCTGCCAGCAGGCCGGTACGCGTCCCCGTCACGAGCACCAGCCTAGGAGGAACCGGACACCCGCACCGTGATTCGCGGGCCCTCGGCGCGGGTGACACACTTCCGGCCATGCGCGTGCACATCGGATCGGACCATGCTGGACTCGAGCTCAAGGACCACCTCGTGGGTTGGCTGGCCGACCAGGGGCACGAGGCCGTCGACCACGGACCCTTTGTCCACGACGCACTCGACGACTACCCCGTCTTCTGCCTGCGCGCCGCCGAGGCCGTTGCCGCCGACCAGCAGGACGGCGTCGAGGCCCTCGGCGTGGTCGTGGGCGGGTCGGGCAACGGCGAGCAGATGGCCGCCAACAAGGTCATCGGCATCCGGGCCGCTCTGGTGTGGAGCGAGGAGACCGCGGTGCTCGCACGCGAGCACAACGACGCCAACGTGGTCTCGGTCGGCGGACGGATGCACAGCCTCGAGGACTTGACGCGCTTCGTCGAGGTCTTCCTCGGCACCGACTACACGCGGGCCGAGCGCCACGACCGGCGCATCGCGATGCTGACCGACTACGAGAAGACACGCAACCTGCCGGCCCTGCCGGAGTCGGCCCTGGGCGGGGCCACCGGGGCCACCGGGCCGGGCGATGCCTGAGGGTCACACCCTGCGCCGGCTGGCCGATGACCTGTCGACCGCCTTCGGTGGGCGGGTGGTGCAGGTCAGCAGCCCGCAGGGCCGCTTCGGCGCCGAGGCGGCGCTGCTCGACGGCAGCCGGCTGCTGCGCGCCGACTCCGCCGGCAAGCACCTGTTCGTGGAGCTCGAGGGCGAGCGCGTCGTGCACGTCCACCTCGGTCTGATCGGGACCTTCGTGATCCGGTCCGGGGCCCTCGAGCCTCCGGTCGGCCAGGTGCGGCTGCGCCTCGTCGCGGGCGGGGACGCGACGGGGTCGACGTACGCCGACCTGCGCGGGGCGATCACCTGTGCCCTCGTCACGCCCGCGCAGCAGGAGGCGGTGATCGCGCGCCTCGGCCCGGACCCCCTGCGGGCCGACGCCGACCCGGGTCGCGCGTGGGCACGTGTCGCCCGCAGCCCGCGGAGCATCGGCGACCTGCTGATGGACCAGGCAGTGGTCGCCGGGGTCGGCAACGTCTACCGCGCGGAGGCACTGTTCCGCCAGCGGCTGCACCCGTTCCGGCCCGGTACGTCGGTGCGGCGCGGTCGCTTCGAGGCGCTGTGGGCCGACCTGGTGGAGCTGATGGCCGAAGGGGTCCGGACCAACCGGATCGACACCGTGCGCCCCGAGCACACGCCGGGCGCGATGGGGCGCGACCCGCGTCGCGACGACCACGGGGGAGAGGTCTACGTCTACCGGCGCCAGGAGCAGCCCTGCCACGTGTGCGGCACCCGGATCCGCACGAAGGAGCTGGCCGGACGCAACGCCTTCTGGTGCCCGCGCTGCCAGCCGGTCTTCCGCTCCCGGGCCGGCCGCTGACCCACCCGCACATGCGCACCCCCCAACCCGCGAAGCGTCGCCCATGTACGCGCGAAGCGCCATGTTTGTACAACCGAAGCGTCAGGCGTGTACGGCCGAGACGTCGCTCGTGTACACACCCGTTCCGCGCCCTGCATCAGTGACCTCTCGGCTGTACGTGGGCGACGTTTCGCGCGTACACACGCGACGTTTCGCGCCTGGGGAGGTGGCGTCTCGCGGAGGATGTGCGGAGGGATGTGCGTGGATGTGAGGGGATCGGAGCGGATGACGGGAATCGAACCCGCGTAGTCAGTTTGGAAGACTGAAGCTCTACCATTGAGCTACATCCGCGTGGCGGTCGTGACCCCGCCGGGGGCTCGCACACCGCGGACCATGGTGCCACACCAGCAGCCCCGTCCGTCACGCGGGCGAGCGGATGCGAGCTGGCCGTTTCGACAGGCCCAGCCGCGCTGACTAGACTCCCGGAGGTTCCACAACCGGGGCGTAGCGTAGTGGCTAGCGCGCCTGCTTTGGGAGCAGGAGACCGCAGGTTCGAGTCCTGTCGCCCCGACCGCGCGCCCCGTCCGACCCCGGCTGCCCAGGCCGTCCGGACACCCCGCACGACCCGATCGACCTGCCCGACCGACGTGCCGCGCCCGTCTGCCCAGACGCACGGCCGCACCCGCTGAGAAAACCGAGGAGACACCCCTGTGAAGAGCACCGTCGAGACCCTGAGCCCCACCCGGGCGAAGCTCACCGTCGAGGTGCCTTTCGAGGAGCTGAAGCCGAGCCTCGACAGCGCCTACAAGAAGATCGCCTCCCAGATCAACGTCCCCGGCTTCCGCCGCGGCAAGGTCCCGGCTCCGATCATCGACCGCCAGGTCGGACGCGGCGCCGTCCTCGACGAGGCGATCAACGACGCGCTGCCGGGCCTCTACATCCAGGCGCTGCAGGAGAACGAGCTCGAGCCCCTGGCCCAGCCGGAGATCGACATCACCAAGCTCGAGGACAACGACACCCTCGAGTTCACCGCCGAGGTCGACGTCAAGCCCGAGATCACCCTCCCCGAGCTCGACGGGCTCGCGGTGAGCGTCGACGACGTCGCCGTCACCGACCAGGACGTCGAGGAGCAGGTCGCCGCGCTGCGTGAGCGCTTCGGCACCCTGAGCGACGTCGAGCGCGCCGCCGCCGAGGACGACTTCGTCGTGATCGACCTGACCGCCCGCAAGAACGGCGAGGTCGTCGAGGGCGGCGAGGCCGCCGGCGTCAGCTACCAGGTCGGCAAGGGCGGCATGCTGGACGGTCTCGACGAGGCCCTGCGCGGCATGAGCGCCGGCGACGTCACCACGTTCACCAGCCAGCTGGCCGGCGGCGACCTCGAGGGCGAGGACGTCGAGGTCGAGGTCGGCGTCACCGCGGTCAAGGAGCAGCAGCTCCCCGAGCTCGACGACGAGTTCGCCCAGATGGCGTCGGAGTTCGACACCATCGGCGAGCTGACCGACGACGTCCGGGTCCGCCTGGGCAACGGCAAGCGCCTCGAGCAGGCCGCGGCCGCCCGCGACGCGGTGCTCGAGAAGATCCTCGACCTCACCGAGATCCCCGTCCCCGAGTCCCTCGTCGCCGAGGAGCTGGTGGCCCGCCGTCAGGGCATCGAGCAGCAGCTCGCGATGGCCGGCATGACGATGGAGGCCTACCTCGACGCCGAGGAGCAGACCGTCGACGAGTTCGAGGCCGAGCTGGAGAAGCGGGTCCAGGACGCCGTGGCCGCGCAGTTCGTGCTCGACCAGATCGCGGTGAACGAGGAGCTCGGTGTCGAGCAGCCGGAGCTCACCGAGCACATGCTGCGCCGTGCGCAGCAGTCGGGCCAGAACCCGCAGGAGTACGTCCAGCACATGGTGGAGCACAACCACCTCCCCGAGCTGGTCTCCGAGGTACGCCGCGGCAAGGCGCTCGCGCTCGTGGTCGAGAAGGCCGTCGTGACCGACGAGTCCGGCAACCACGTGGAGCTGAAGAACCTCCGCCCCGACGGCACCATCGGCGACCCCGCCGACGAGGTCGAGGAGACCCCCGAGGCCGTCGAGTCCACCGACGCCGAGGAGTCCGCCGAGGTCGAGGAGTCGGGCAACCAGGCCTGAGCCTGCCAGCACGCAGACGAGGGCGCGTCCGGACCCAGTTCCGGGCGCGCCTTCTTGCGTGTACAAGTGTTCACTGAGGAAACTGGGCCCATGGCCACGACGCATCCCCAGTCCCTCGTCCGCACCGGCGACCCGGTGGACGCGCAGCTCCCCGACGCCATCACCCCGGCCCACCCCGAGCCCGGCCTCATCGACGCCCTGGCGCTCGGTGCGCTGTTCGCCGACGAGCTGATCGTCGCCACCGCGCGCGACACCCACGAGGCCTTCGCCCGGCGCACCTTCGACCTCCTCACCGGCACCTCGCCCTTCGGGCGCGTCACCCGCGGCATCCACGACGCCGTCGCCCACACCGTCTACAGGGGCCTCAGCCTGGGCCTCCAGGGAGCAGCCACGGGACTCTCCAAGGTCGGCGCCACCGGGGTCGGGCCGCGTCTGGACGCCAGTCCCCAGGGCCGCGTGCTCCAGTCAGCGGTGAACGGGCTCATCGGCGAGCGGCTCAAGCAGGAGCACCCCCACCTCGCGCTGACCACGACGATCCGCGTCGGCGGCCGCGCCGTACGTCTGGACCCAGCAGACCTCGAGGTGGCCTTCCCCGACGCGACCGACAAGGTCGTCGTCTTCCTGCACGGGCTCGGCGAGCACGAGGGCCACTGGAACACCCGGGCCACCGAGATGGGCGGCACCTACGGCAGCCGGTTGGCCGAGAGCGGCGGCTGGACGCCGGTGTTCCTGCGGGTCAACACAGGGTTGTCGGTCGCCGAGAACGGCGTCGCGCTGACCGCACTGATGCAGGAGCTCACCGAGAGCTGGCCCACCAGGGTCAACCGCATCGCGCTGGTCGGCCACTCCATGGGCGGGCTCGTGATCCGCGCCGGCTGCGCGGTCACCACCGAGCACGAGCGCTCCTGGCGCGACGCCCTCACCGACGTGGTGACGCTCGGGACGCCGCACCTCGGCGCCGACCTGGCGCTGGGCGTCAGCCACGGCTCCCGCTTCCTGGCGCTGCTGCCGGAGATCGCCGGCTTCGGGCGGATCCTCGAGCACCGCTCGCCGGGCATCCGCGACCTGGAGCGCGGCCTGCCCGACCTGCCACCGATGCCGGGGGTGCGCTACCGCCTGGTCTCGGCCGCGCTGGGCAGCGAGCGCAGCCCGGTCGGCGCCGTCTTCGGTGACCTGCTGGTACGCCGAGCCTCCGCCACCGGCCTGCGTCGCTCGCTGCGGCTCTTTCCCGACGCCGACGTCCTGCACGTCGCGAACGCCGGCCACTTCGCGCTGCTCAACCACCCTGAGGTCGACCACGCCCTGGCCCGCTGGCTGGCATGATCCGGCCATGAGCACGCCCCCGCACCGAGCCGACCAGGCCGACCAGGCCGACCAGGCCGACCAGGGACCGTCCCGCCCCGGAGCGCGAGCTGCGCGCCGAGGTGACGGTCGCCGTCCCCGCCGAGCAGGTCTGGAGGACCCTCACCGACCTCGGTCGCATGCCGCAGTGGAGCCCCGAGCTGGTCCGGATGGTGCCGCTCATGCGCGGCGGTCTCCGGGTGGGCCAGACCTACCTGGGCGTCAACCGGCGCGGCGCGGTCGTGTGGCCGACGCGCAACGTGGTGCGGGAGGTCTCCGGGCCGGGCTCCGTGGTCTGGACGCTGGTGTGGGACACCCCGACCTCGGGCGCGCGCTGGATCTACCGGGTGGAGCCCCTCGCCGACGGCACGTCGCGACTGTCGCTCACCCGACCCGTCCCGCGGGGGATGGCGCGGGGCGGCCGTGTCTTCGCCCGCCTGTTCCTCGGCGGAGCGGGGCCGCACAGCGACGAGCTCGAGGACGGCATGAGGACGACGCTGCAGAGGATCGTCTCCGACGTCGAGCCCGAGCGTGGGAGTGACGTGCGGGAGTGACCGTCCGCTGTCCGCGAACACAGGGGATCGATGCCCCCCAGGCCCTGGAAAGGGCGGCACGGCGGGCTAGGGTCGGACACGTGACTGACATCGAGATGAACGGTGGCGGGGCCGGCTACGGCCTGGACGACCACATCTACCAGCGGCTCCTGCGGGAGCGGATCATCTTCCTCGGGTCCGAGGTGCGCGACCAGAACGCGAACGCGATCTGCGCGCAGCTGCTGCTCCTGAGTGCGGAGGACCCCGAGGCGGACATCTTCCTCCACATCAACAGCCCCGGAGGCTCCGTCGACTCCGGCATGGCGATCTACGACACCATGAACTACATCCCCAACGACGTCGCGACCGTCGGCATGGGGCTCGCTGCGTCCATGGGTCAGTTCCTGCTCTGCGCCGGCGCCAAGGGCAAGCGCTACGCCCTGCCGCACGCGCGCATCATGATGCACCAGCCCTCGGGCGGCATGGGTGGCTCGGCCTCGGACATCAAGATCCAGGCCCAGCAGTCCCTGCACATCAAGAAGGTGCTGTTCGAGCTCATCGCCGACCACACCGGTCAGCCGTTGGAGCAGATCGAGCTCGACGCCGACCGCGACCGGTGGTTCACCGCGTCGCAGGCCGAGGAGTACGGCTTCATCGACCAGGTCATCCGCAGCGCCCGCGAGGCCGCCGACGAGGGCCGTCCGGCCCGCAACAAGTGACGGGACCCAACACATGAACTACTACATCCCCCAGTGGGAGGAGCGGACGTCGTACGGCTTCCGCCGGATCGACCCCTACGCCAAGCTCTTCGAGGACCGCATCATCTTCCTCGGCACGCCGATCAGCGACGACATCGCGAACGCGGTGATGGCTCAGCTGCTCTGCCTGGAGTCGATGGACCCCGACCGCGACATCCAGATCTACATCAACAGCCCCGGTGGCTCGTTCACCGCGCTGACCGCGATCTACGACACGATGCGGTTCGTCAAGCCCGACATCCAGACGGTCTGCCTGGGTCAGGCGGCCTCGGCCGCAGCGATCCTGCTCGCCGCCGGGGCTCCGGGCAAGCGGCTGGCGCTGCCGAACTCGCGGATCCTCATCCACCAGCCCTACACCGAGGGCACCTACGGCCAGACCTCGGACATCGAGATCCAGGCCAACGAGATCCTCCGCATGCGCGAGCTGCTGGAGAAGATGATCTCCGACCACTCCGGCAAACCGGTCGAGGAGGTCAGCCGCGACATCGAGCGCGACAAGATCCTGACCGCGGAGGCCGCGGTGGAGTACGGCCTGATCGACTCCGTGCTCGCCTCGCGCAAGGGTGCCCTGCAGCTCACCCCGTGACGGATGGTGGCACGGTCCGCGGATGCTCGAGCGAAAGTCGGGCCGTGTCACCCATCCCAATCTGGGCGAGGGCGGGGTATTTTCAAACTGAGTGAGCTGAACGTGAACCACAGCCGAGACTCTCAGCCAGGTCCTTCTGGTTGCTCGGCCCGAGTCGTGAGGAGTCGTGCCTGTGGCACGCATCGGTGATGGCGGCGACCTGCTGAAGTGCTCGTTCTGCGGAAAGAGCCAGAAGCAGGTCAAGAAGCTCATCGCGGGACCCGGGGTCTACATCTGTGACGAGTGCATCGACCTCTGCAACGAGATCATCGAGGAGGAGCTCTCCGAGGGCACCGAGGTCGGTCTGGAGGAGCTCCCCAAGCCGCGGGAGATCTTCGACTTCCTCAACTCCTACGTGATCGGCCAGGAGAAGGCCAAGAAGTCGCTCGCGGTGGCCGTCTACAACCACTACAAGCGCGTGCAGGCCGGCGTCGGCGTGGCCAACCACCGCCAGCGCGGCGAGGACGCGGTCGAGCTCGCCAAGTCCAACATCCTGGTCATCGGCCCCACCGGGTGCGGCAAGACCTACCTCGCCCAGACGCTGGCGCGGATGCTCAACGTGCCCTTCGCCATCGCGGACGCCACGGCGCTGACCGAGGCCGGCTACGTCGGCGAGGACGTGGAGAACATCCTCCTCAAGCTCATCCAGGCCGCCGACTACGACGTCAAGAAGGCCGAGACCGGCATCATCTACATCGACGAGATCGACAAGGTGGCCCGCAAGGCCGAGAACCCCTCGATCACGCGCGACGTCTCCGGCGAGGGCGTGCAGCAGGCGCTGCTGAAGATCCTCGAGGGCACCACCGCCTCGGTGCCGCCGCAGGGCGGGCGCAAGCACCCGCACCAGGAGTTCATCCAGATCGACACCACGAACATCCTCTTCATCGTCGGCGGAGCGTTCTCCGGCCTCGAGGGGATCGTGGAGAGCCGCATCGGGAAGAAGACCCTCGGCTTCGGCGCGACGTTGCCGACCAAGGAGGAGCGCGACCTCGACCAGATCTTCTCGGAGGTCATGCCCGAGGACCTGCTGAAGTTCGGCCTGATCCCGGAGTTCATCGGTCGCCTGCCGGTCATCGCGACCGTCGACAAGCTGAACCGCGAGGCGCTCGTGCAGATCCTGACCGAGCCCCGCAACGCGCTGGTCAAGCAGTACCAGAAGCTCTTCGACCTCGACGGCGTCGAGCTCGAGTTCACCGACGACGCCATCGACGCGGTCGCCGACCTCGCCATGGTGCGCGGCACCGGCGCCCGCGGGCTGCGCGCCATCATCGAGGAGGTCCTCCTCCACGTCATGTACGACGTGCCGTCGCGCGAGGACATCGCCAAGGTCGTGGTGACCGCCGAGGTCGTGCGCGACAACGTCAACCCGACACTCGTGCCGCGTCCGAGCGAGAGCAAGAAGAAGAAGACCGCCTGAGCTGCGGGCTTCGACGGTGACCTCGCACGAGAACGGCGTCGCGCCGCTGGCGCTGCCGGCCGTCGCCGGCTCCTGGGCCGACTGGCTCTCCGAGCGCGCCGAGGCGCAGCTGGTGGCGGCCGAGCACCACACCGAGCGCCTGCGCTCGATGGACGGCGCCGCGGCCGACGCGGTGCTCCAGCGCTGGAACGAGATCGCGCGTCAGCTGCGCAGCGTGGCGTCGCTCGCGTCGCTGATGGCCAACGTGCACCCCGACGAGCGGGTGCGCGACCTCGCCGAGGACCTCGAGCAGCGGGTCCAGGGCGTCTACACCGACCTCGGTCTCGACCGCGACTGCTACCGCGTGCTGTCCTCGCTCGACCCCGCGGGTCTCGACGCCGGCGCCCGCCGGGTGCTGGAGCGCTCGCTGCGCGACTTCCGGCGCTCCGGTGTCGACCGCCCCGAGGCCGTGCGCGAGCGGGTCCGGGCCCTCTCCGAGCGTGAGACCGAGCTCGGGCTGCGCTTCAGCCGCAACATCCGCAACGGCCGGCGGACCGTGCGGGTGGACCCGACACGGCTGGACGGCCTGCCGGAGGACTTCGTCGCCTCCCACCCGGTGGCCGACGACGGAACCGTGGAGCTGACGACCGACTACCCCGACTACATGCCGGTCCGCACGCTCGCCACCGACCGCGCGTTGCGCGAGGAGCTCACGGTCGCGTTCCTCACCCGGGCCTTCCCGGCGAACGAGTCGGTGCTGGCCGAGCTGCTCGCCGTACGACACGAGCTGGCGCAGACCCTCGGGTACGCCGACTGGCCGAGCTACGACGCCGAGGTCAAGATGATCGGCGACGGACCGGCCATCGGCGCGTTCGTCGACACCGTCACCGACCTCGCCCGCGAGCCCGCCGCCGCCGAGCACGACGCCCTGCTCGCACGGGCCCGTCAGGACCATCCCGACCTCGACCGCCTCACCTCCGTCGACCGCTACCACGTCAGCGAGCTCCTGCGCCGCGAGGAGTGCGCCGTCGACGGCCGGGAGGTGCGCGCCTACTTCGACTTCGACCGGGTGCGGGCCGGGCTGCTCGACGTCACCGGCACCCTGCTCGGCCTGGAGTACGTCGACGTGCCCGACGCCCCGCGCTGGCACCCCGACGTCACCGTCCACGAGGTCCACGACGCCCACGACGGCGGCCGCTACCTCGGGCGGATCTACCTCGACCTGCACCCGCGGGAGGGGAAGTACTCCCACGCCGCCCAGTTCACGCTCGCGCCCGGCGTCGCGGACCAGCAGGTGCCCGAGGGCGTCCTGGTCTGCAACTTTCCCCGGGGCCTGATGGAGCACAGCGACGTCGTCACGCTCTTCCACGAGTTCGGCCACCTCGTGCACCACGTCGTCGGGGGCCGGCAGCAGTGGGTGCGCTTCTCGGGCGTCGCCACCGAGTGGGACTTCGTCGAGGCGCCCTCGCAGATGCTCGAGGAGTGGGCGTGGGACGCCGACGTGCTGGCCCGCTTCGCGCGCGACGCCGAGGGCCGACCCATCCCGGCGGAGCTGGTGGAGCGGATGCGCGCGGCGAACGAGCTCGGCAAGGCGCTCGGGGTCCGGACCCAGATGTTCTACGCCGCGATCTCCTACCGGCTCCACGCCGAGGTGCCGGCCGACATCTCCGCACGGGTGGCTGAGCTGCAGGAGACCTACGACGGGTGCGCGATGGTGCCCGGCACCCACTTCGAGGCGTCGTTCGGTCATCTCGGCGGCTACACGTCGGCGTACTACACCTACATGTGGAGCCAGGTGATCGCGAAGGACCTGTTCTCCGCCTTCGACCCCGCCGATCTGCTGGAGCCCGCGGTGGCCCGTCGCTACCGCGACCTGGTGCTGGCGCCCGGCGGGTCCGAGGACGCGGCCGACCTGGTCACCGACTTCCTCGGACGGCCCTACGCCTTCGACGCCTTCGAGGCCTGGCTCCGCCGCTGAGGCCCCCCGGACCTGTCGACGCTCAGGCTCTCTGAGCACACTGGGGGAGTGCTCGTCACCAACCACGTCCTGTCCGGAGCCCTCCTCGGCCGCGCCGCCCCCGGGCCGGTCAGCGCCTTCACCGCGGGGGTGGCCTCGCACTTCGTGCTGGACGCCGTCCCGCACTGGGGCGACGGTCGCTCGATCCACGAGGTCATGCACATCGCGGTCCCCGACGGGTTGCTGGGACTGACCGCCATGGCGGCCGTCACGGCTGCGACACCGCCGGCGGACCGGCTGCGCGTGCTGGCCGGCATGGCGGGCGCAGCCTTCCCGGACCTCGACAAGCCGGCCGACCGGTTCCTGGGCTTCTCGCCCTTCCCGCAGCGGTGGGACGCCTTCCACCAGGCCGTCCAGCGCGAGTCCGCCGGACGCATGCCGCAGGAGATCCTGGTCGGCCTGGCTCAGGCGACCGTGCTGGCCACCCTCTCCAGTCGGGCGGCCCGTCGGGTCAGCCGTCGGTCGGGGTGGGCGGCACCAGCTCCGCGCTGACGACGAGGGTGTCGCCGGCGTCGGCCGGGGTGAACGACAGCTCGCCCACGATCTTCGCCGCGGCCACCAGGTCGGCCTGCGCCTGTGCGGCGAGGTCGAGGAGGCCCTGCGGGCCGGAGACCTGCGCCGAGGACACCTCGGTGCGCTGGGAGACCTTGGCCTGCGACTTGACCCCGCGCAGCCCGGCCAGCGCCGAGGCGACCGCGTCGAGCATGGCCGGGTCGGTGTCACCGAAGCCGGCGAGCTCCGCGGCCGCGGGCCAGGAGGCACGGTGGACCGAGCCGTCCTGCCACCAGGACCAGACCTCCTCGGTCACGTAGGGCAGGAACGGTGCCAGCAGCCGCAGCTGGACGTGCAGCGCGAGAGCCAGCGCCGACCCCGCCGAGGCGGCCGCCTCGTCGCCGCGGCCGCCGTAGGCGCGCTCCTTGACCAGCTCGACGTAGTCGTCGCAGAAGGTCCAGAAGAACCGCTCGGTGACCTCGAGGGCGGTCGTGTAGTCGTAGGCCTCGAACGCCGCGGTCGCGCGCTCGGCGGTGCGGGCCAGGCCGGCCAGCATGGCCCGGTCGACCGGCTCGAGGATCGCCTCGACGTCGTACGACGTGGCGCCCACCCCGGCGAGGGCGAACTTGGAGGCGTTGAGCACCTTCATGGCCAGGCGCCGGCCGACCTTCATCTGGGTCTCGTCGAAGGGCGAGTCCAGTCCCGGGCGGGCCATGGCGGCCCGCCAGCGCACGGCGTCGGCGCCGTACTTCTCGAGGATGTCGGTGGGGACGACGACGTTGCCCTTGGACTTGCTCATCTTCTTGCGGTCGGGGTCCATGACGAACCCGGAGACCAGGGCGTGGGTCCACGGCACGGTGTGGTGCTCGAAGTGGGCGCGGACGACACGGCTGAAGAGCCAGGTCCGGATGATGTCGTGGGCCTGGGTGCACAGGTCCATCGGGAAGACCCGCTCGAACAGGTCGGGGTCGGTCTCCCAGCCGCCCGCGATCTGCGGGGTGAGCGAGGAGGTGGCCCAGGTGTCCATGACGTCGGGGTCGCCGAGGAAGCCGTTCGGCTTGCCGCGCTGCGCCTCCTCGTAGCCGCCGGGCACGTCTGTCGACGGGTCGACCGGCAGCTGCTCCTCACGGGGCAGCAACGGGTGGGCGTAGTCGGGCTCGCCCTCGCCGTCGAGGGGGTACCAGACCGGGAACGGGATGCCGAAGAACCGCTGGCGCGAGATCAGCCAGTCGCCGTTGAGGCCCCCGACCCAGTTGTCGTACCGGTGGCGCATGTGGGCCGGGCTCCAGGCGATCTCCGACCCCCGCTCGACCAGCTCGGTGCGCAGCTCGGTGTCCCGGCCGCCGTTGGTGATGTACCACTGGCGCGTGGAGACGATCTCCAGCGGCTTGTCGCCCTTCTCGTAGAAGTTCGCCATCCGCTGGGTGGCCGTCGGCTCACCGTCGAGGTCGCCGGAGTCCTTCAGCATCCCGACCATGGCCTCGCGGGCGCTGAAGGTCGTCTTGCCGGCCAGCTCGGCGTACGCCGCCACGGCGCCGTCGCTGCCCGCGGCGATCCACTCCGGGGTCTCGCGGTGGAGCCGGCCGTCGCGGCCGATGACGGTGCGGACCGGCAGCTGCAGCTCGCGCCACCAGGTGACGTCGGTGAGGTCGCCGAAGGTGCAGCACATCGCGATGCCGGCGCCCTTGTCGGGCTCGGCAGCGGCGTGCGCCACCACCGGGATCTCCACGCCGAAGACGGGCGAGGTGACGGTCGTGCCGAACAGGTGCTGGTAGCGCTCGTCGTCCGGGTGCGCGATCAGCGCCACCACGGCCGGGATCAGCTCGGGGCGCGTTGTCTCGATGTGGACCTTCTCGGTGGTCGAGCCCGTCGAGCCGGTCGAGCCCGTCGAGCCGGTCGAGCCCGTCGAGACCGCGTGGAAGGCGACGCGGTGGTAGGCGCCGGGGTACTCCCGGGCCTCGAGCTCGGCCTGGGCGACCGCGGTCTGGAAGGTGACGTCCCAGAGCGTGGGAGCCTCCTGCAGGTAGGCCTCGCCGCGTGCGAAGTTGCGCAGGAACGCGCGCTGGGAGGCGGTCTGGGCCGCCGGGCCGATGGTGGTGTAGGTCTGCTCCCAGTCGACCGACAGACCGAGGGTGCGCCACAGCGCCTCGAAGACCTGCTCGTCCTCCACGACCAGGCGCTCGCACAGCTCGACGAAGTTCGGCCGGCTGATCGGCACCTGCCGCTTCGGGTCGGGCTTCTCCGGCGGGGTGAAGTCGGCCTCGTAGGGCAGCGAGGGGTCGCAGCGCACGCCGAAGTAGTTCTGCACCCGACGCTCGGTGGGCAGGCCGTTGTCGTCCCAGCCCATCGGGTAGAAGACCTCCTTGCCGCGCATCCGTTGGAAGCGGGCGACGAGGTCGGTGTGGGTGTAGGAGAAGACGTGGCCGACGTGCAGCGAGCCCGAGACGGTCGGCGGCGGGGTGTCGATGGCGTAGACCCGCTCGCGCGGAGCCGTGCGGTCGAAGGCGTAGGTGCGCTCGGCCCTCCAGACCTCGGACCACCGGGCCTCGAGGCCCTCCAGCGCCGGCTTGTCCGGTACGGCGACGCCGGCGGCGGGCGTCGGCGTGGTCCGGGGCAGGCTCTGGGTGTCAGTCATGGTGCGAATCCTACGAAGCCGCAGGTGGTCGGGGCGAACCCGTTCCCCTCCGGGTTCCACGCCGCCCGTGGTCGGGCAGCGCCCGTAGACTCGGCGGGCCATGTCAGACACCCCCGCTCCGTCCTCCCAGCCGTCCACCACCTCGTCGTACGACGAGGTCGAGCGCCTGCTGCTGGCCCGCTGGCCCGAGACCCGGCTGGAGCCCAGCCTGGACCGGATCGCGGCGCTGGTCGAGCTGCTCGGCGACCCCCAGCGTGGCTACCCGGTGGTCCACCTGACCGGCACCAACGGCAAGACCACGACGTCGCGGATGGTCGACGACCTGCTGCGGGCGCGCGGGCTGCGAACCGGGCGCTTCACCAGCCCGCACGTGGAGTCGATGACCGAGCGGATCAGCCTCGACGGACAACCGCTGACCGAGGAGGCCTTCGCCCAGGCGTACGCCGACATCGCGGCGTACCTCGACCTCGTCGACGCCGACCAGCCCCACCCGCTGTCGTTCTTCGAGACCGTGGTGGGGATGGCGTTCGCCGCCTTCGCCGACTCCCCGGTCGACGTGGCCGTCGTCGAGGTGGGGATGGGCGGCTCCTGGGACGCCACCAACGTCGCCGACGGCACCGTGGCCGTGGTGACCCCGATCGCCGTCGACCACGCGCGCTACCTCGGTGACCGGGCAGGGACCATCGCGGTGGAGAAGTCCGGCATCATCAAGCCCGGCGCCACCGTCGTCGTCGCCGAGCAGGAGGACGAGGTGATGGAGGTCCTCGTCGAGCGGGCCCAGGAGGTGGGGGCCACGCTGCTGCGGGAGGGCTCCGACTTCGGCGTCGTGCACCGCGCGGCCGCCGTCGGCGGTCAGGTCGTCGATCTGCAGGGCCTCCGGGGCCGCTACGACGAGATCTTCCTGCCGCTCTACGGTGCCCACCAGGCCCAGAACGCCGTGCTCGCGCTCGCGGCCGTCGAGGTGCTCGCCGGGGAGGACCCGCTCGCCGACGACCTGGTGCGCGAGGCGTTCGCCGGGGTCTCGTCGCCCGGACGGCTCGAGGTGGTCCGGCGCGGTCCCACGGTGCTGCTCGACGCCGCCCACAACCCCCACGGGGCAGCGGCCCTGGTCGAGGCGGTGCGCGACTCCTTCACCTTCGACCCGCTCGTCGGCGTGGTCGCGATGATGGCCGACAAGGACGCGGAATCCTTCCTCGCCGCGCTCGAGCCGGTGCTGTCGCAGGTCGTGATCACCCGGAACGCCACCGACCGCAGCATGGGCGCCGACGACCTCGGCGAGATCGCCCGCGACCTCTTCGGCGAGCACCGCGTGGTCGTCCACGACCGTCTCGACGACGCCCTGGAGGAGGCCGTCACGCTCGCCGAGACCGGCGGCTCCGGCGGGGAGTCGATCGGCAGCGGGGGAGTGCTCGTGACCGGGTCCGTCGTCACCGCCGGCGAGGCCCGCCGCCTGCTGCGCCGCCGGGACCGCTCAGGGCAGGGACAGTTCTGATGGGCCGCATCCAGCGGGCGATGTGCGCCGGCATGCTGATGCTCCAGGCAGTGGTCCTGCTGCTGACGACGCCGGTGCTGCTGGTGCTGACCGACGTCAGCACCCCGCTGGCCCTGGCGCTCGGACTGGGGCTGACGGTGGCGTGCGTCGTCGCGGGCGGCACCATGGGGCGCCCGTTCGGCGGCGCGCTCGGGTGGGCGGTGCAGGTGGCGACCTTCCTCATGGGGTTCCTCATCACCGCGATGGTGGCCCTCGGCGTGGTCTTCCTGTCGCTGTACGCCGGCTCGTGGTTCCTCGGCGCCCGGATCGACCGCGAGCGGGTCGCGCGGGGGCAGACCGCCTAGACCACCGAGGTCCTGCGACCCGGGCGGGCCGCAACTGCGCTCGTCTGGGAGCATGGCGCCCATGTCACAGCGCACCTTCGTCCTGCTCAAGCCCGACACCGTGGACCGCGGGCTCGTCGGCGCCGTCGTCCAGCGCTTCGAGGACCGGGGCCTGCGGATCGTGGCGATGGAGCACCGCACCATCGACGGCGACCTCGCCGACCAGCACTACGCCGAGCACGTCGAGCGTGACTTCTACCCGCCGCTACGGGCGTTCGTCACCTCAGGTCCGCTCGTGGCGCTGGTCCTCGAGGGTGACGAGGCCATCGACGTGGTGCGCGGCATCAACGGCGCCACCGACGGTCGCAAGGCCGCCCCCGGCACCATCCGCGGCGACTACTCGCTGTCGAACCGCGAGAACCTCGTCCACGGCTCCGACTCGGAGGAGTCAGCCGCGCGCGAGATCGCGCTCTGGTTCCCCGGGCTGGGCTGAGCCCTCCCCAGCGGTGGTCGGCCCGGTCCCCTCGTCGGGGCGCCGGTCCAGCCCGCGGAAGCTCGGCACCAGCAGCGGCGCCATGGTCGCCACGAAGTACGCCGTGCCGGCTCCCAGCAGGGTGGCCACGTCGCCGTACCCGGACACGGCCAGGCCGGCCAGCAGCCCGCCGAAGGGCATGCCGGCCCAGGACAGCGCCGAGGTCAGGGTGACCACCCGGCCCACCAGGTGCGGGGGGATCCGCTCGAAGACCACGGCGCCCAGGATCGGGTTGATGAAGCCCGCCCCGAACCCACCGACCGCGGCCACCACCAGGACCCACCACAGCGCGACGTCGGCGGCGACGTCGTACGCCATCACCGCGAAGCGGGGGAACCCGCACAAGGTGAAGGCGACGACGTAGATCGCGAAGCGCGGTAGGCGCTCACCGAGCCGCGACGCGATGAGGCTGCCGAGCACGGCGGCTCCGCTGAAGAAGCCGAAGAGCAGGCCGATCGCTCGGGCACCGCCGGCCGTCTGCTCGGCCCACACCGGCACGAGCACCGACGCGTAGGCGACGTCGAGCAGGTTGGTGAAGGCGATCATCACGGTGATCGCCAGCAGCACCGGCTCCCGGCGCAGGAAGCGACCACCCTCGCGAAGCTGCGCGAGGTAGCCGCTGGGCGCGCCCTCGGTGAGGGCGTCCGCCCCGACGGCGGGGTCCGGGGCCGGTACGAAGGCCGCGAGGAGGGCGGCGGCGAGCGCGAAGCTGACCGCGTCGACCACCAGCGCCTCGGCCGGGCCGACCGCGGCGACCAGCAGGCCGGCGAAGGCCGCACCCAGGGTCGAGGCCAGACGTTCGACCGCACCGCTGAGCCCCGTCGCGCGCTCCAGCGACACCTCGGAGCTGGCCACCACCGACGGCACGAGGGCGTGCTTGGCGCCGTCGCTGGGGCCACGCAGGAGCCCCGCCAGCGCCACCACGGCCGTGACCACCGGCAGGGTCAGCAGGTCGAGCACGTGCAGCAGCGGCACGGCGCCGACCGCCACCACGCTGAGCAGGTCACTCACCACCGAGACGCGTCGGGCGCCCAGCCGGTCGATCAGCGGACCGGAGGCGGCCTTGGCCACGACGTAGGGCAGCATCTCGGCGAAGGCCACGACACCGGTCCAGGTGGCGCTGCCCGAGGTCGTCAGCACCAGCCAGGGGATCGCCACCATCGAGACGCGCGTGCCGGTCAGGGACACCGCCTCGGCGGTCAGCCAGCCGCGCAGCGCCCGCTGCGAGGGCCGCTGCTCTCCTCGGGCCGCGCCGTCAGTCACCGTCGGCTCCTCGGTCGGAGGGGGGAGCGGACACGGCGCCGGGGCGCGGGTGGGTGGTCAGTGCGACGACGAACGGCGCGGCCCCCTCGGTGTCCGTCTCGTCCTCCTCCCACCCCGCGACGACCGCGGACATCGCCTCCATCAGCTTGCGGGCGCGCACCGGGGTGAGCACCAGACCCCAGTCGCTGATGGTGGAGGCGGCCCGCCAGTCGGCCGGGAGCAGGGGGCGCTCCTCGACGGCCTGCTGCAGCTGCTCGGTGCGCACGATCGCGACCGCCTGCAGGAACGCGTCGTTGGTGTCGCGGTCGGTCACCGCGTCGGGGGAGGAGTCGTCGGTGGACACCTGGGTCGACTGGTGCGCCGCGCTCCACCACCGGTCGCGGCCGTTCCCGCGCTCGGCGTCGTCGACGACGAACCCGTGCTGCGCGAGCTGTCGCAGGTGGTAGCTCGTCGCGCCCGAGTTGAGGCCGAGCCGGACAGCGAGCGCGCTCGCCGTCGAGGGGCCGTCCATCCGCAGCAGCCCGAGCAGGCGGAGCCGGACCGGGTGTGACAGCGCACGCAGCGCCTCCGGCCCAGGCGTGATCGTGGTCAGGTCCATGCTCACGAGCGTAGAACCGCAAAGATATCTTTGCAAACAAATCTTTGCGGTTGAGTCGGTTTCTCAAGGTATGCAGGCAAATTGGCGCTCCCCATGGCACGTACGCCGTGGGGAGCGCCAGTTTCGCTGCATACCTTGGGAAACCGACAGGGGTCGAACCGACTGTGCCGCGTGTCCTCCCGGGCCGGGGGTCCCGTCGTGCCTACGCTGCACAAGACACTGGTGTGACGAAAGTGGCGGACGCAACGATGGCGAACAGCTTCATCGGACGGGACATGGCCGTCGACCTCGGGACGGCGAACACGCTGGTCTACGTGCGGGGCAAGGGCGTGCTGCTCGACGAGCCGAGCGTGGTCGCGCTCAACTCGAGCACGGGCGAGATCCTCGCGGTGGGTCACGAGGCGAAGCGGATGCTCGGGCGCACCCCCGACAACATCACGGCGCTGCGCCCGCTGCAGGACGGCGTCATCGCCGACTTCGACTCGACCGAGCAGATGCTCCGGTTCTTCATCCAGCAGGTGCACCGCCGCCGCTACTTCGCCAAGCCCCGCCTGGTGATCTGCGTGCCGAGCGCCATCACCGCGGTCGAGCAGCGCGCGGTGAAGGAGGCCGGCTACCAGGCCGGTGCCCGCCGGGTCTACATCATCGAGGAGCCCATGGCCGCCGCCATCGGCGCCGGTCTCCCCGTCCACGAGGCCACCGGCAACATGGTCGTCGACGTGGGGGGCGGCACCACCGAGGTGGCCGTGATCTCGCTGGGCGGCATCGTCACGAGCCTCAGCGTCCGCACCGCCGGCGACGACATCGACCAGGCGATCATCGCGTGGATGAAGAAGGAGCACTCCCTGATGCTGGGGGAGCGCACCGCCGAGGAGATCAAGATGACCCTCGGCACGGCCTTCCCCCTGACCAAGGAGCCCGAGGCCGAGATCCGCGGGCGCGACATGGTCACCGGCCTGCCCAAGACGATCGTGGTCTCGAGCGTCGAGGTGCGTCACGCCATCGAGGAGCCGCTGCACGACATCGTCGACGCGGTCCGCGCCACCCTCGACCAGACCCCGCCCGAGCTCGCCGGCGACATCATGGACCGCGGCGTGGTCCTGACCGGCGGCGGAGCGCTGCTGCGCGGTCTCGACGAGCGCCTGCGCCACGAGACCGGCATGCCCGTCCACGTGGCCGAGGAGCCGCTGCACTCAGTGGCCCTGGGCGCCGGCAAGTGCGTCGAGGAGTTCGAAGCGCTGCAGCAGGTCCTCGTCTCCGAGCCGCGGCGGTAGGCGTGACTCTCAAGGACTCCCGCGCGGGTGCCGGACGGTCGGTGGTGGCCGTGCTGGCGCTGGCCTGCGTCACCACCATGGTCGTGGACTACCAGGGGCAGGACGAGTCGCCCTTCCAGCCGGTACGCCGCGGTGTCGGCGACCTCCTCGCTCCGGCGCAGGAGGGAACGGCCGTCGTGGCCCGCCCGCTGCACGACATCCCCGGCTTCTTCGAGTCCAGCAAGGACATGCGTGCCGACATCGTGCGTCTCGAGGCCGAGAACGCGAACCTCCGCGGGCAGGTGGCGACCACCTCCGAGGTGCGCTACCGCGCCGCCGAGCTCGACGGGCTGCTGGCCGCCTCGCGCACCGCCGACCTCGCCCTGGTCCCCGCCCGGGTGGTGGCGATGGGCCCGGCGCAGGCCTTCTCCCACACCGTCACCATCGACGCCGGCACCAGCTCGGGCGTCCACGCCGACATGACCGTCATCAACAACGCCGGCCTGGTGGGACGCGTGCTCCACGCCAGCCGCAGCACGGCCACGATCCTGCTGGTGGTGGACGAGGCCTCCGTGGTCGGGGCCCGGCTGGGCTCCAACGCGGAGGTGGGCTTCCTGCGCGGGCGCGGCGAGATCGACGGCGACACCCGCCTCGACCTCGACCTGGTCGACAACTCCGAGACTCCGGGCGCAGACGACGTCGTCGTCACCTGGGGCAGCCGCAGCGGCGGACCGTACGTCGCCGGCATCCCGATCGGAGCCGTCGGGTCGGTCTTCTCCAGCCCCCGCGAGCAGGCCAAGCACGCAGTCATCACCCCGTTCGTCGACTTCTCCTCCCTCGACCTCGTCGGGGTGGTCGTCGACGGCGACACCCAGGGGGACCGTCCGGTGATCCGCGCCGGCGAGGTCCCCGAGGAGGACCGCTGATGCCCGTCGTCCGCGCTGCCCTGTTCACCGTGCTGCTCCTGGCGGCGGTGGTGCTGCAGACCGCGTTCTTCCCCTACTTCGCGCTCGACGGCGTCACGCCCGACGTGGTGCTGATCGTGGTGGTCGCCGCCGGCCTGACCCGCGGCCCGGAGTTCGCCGCGGTCCTCGGCTTCTTCGGCGGGCTGCTCGTCGACCTCGCGCCGCCGGCCGAGCACGTCGCGGGCCGCTGGGCGCTCGCGCTCATGGTGGTCGGCTACCTCGCCGGCAAGGTGCGCCCCGAGGCCGGGCGCTCCGCACTGGCCGCTCTCGCGACGGTGGGGGCCGCCTCCTTCGTCGGCACCTCGATCTTCGCGCTGTCCGGCCTGCTCATGATCGAGCCGTCGGTCACCGCGGGAGAAGCGCTGCGGGTGATCCCGGTCGCCCTCCTCCTCGACCTGCTGCTCGCGCCGTTCGTGCTGCCGCCGGCCCTGCGGATCTTCCGCCGGGTGCAGCCCCGCCAGGTCGCCTACTAGCGACGGCGTGATGACTCGATCGGACACGTGCTGACATGGCCATCATGAGCGGGCTCTCCGCGCTTCGCAGCGACCCCTCGCGCGCCGCGCGACCGACGTCCGGGCTGCGCGCCGCGGTGAAGGGCCAGCTGAGGATCAGGGTCATCATGGCGCTCGTCCTGGCGCTGTTCCTCACCCTCTTCGGGCGGCTGTGGTACCTCCAGGTCCTCGACGGCGAGGCCTACCAGGCCAAGGCCGCCGACCAGTCGGTGCGCGAGATCGTGGTCCAGCCCGCCCGCGGACTCATCGTCGACGACATGGGTCGGCCGCTGGTCGCCAACCGCACGTCCTGGGTCGTCACCATCGACCGCACGCTGCTCGGCAAGCTCGACCGGTCCGTGCAGAGGCGGCTGCTGCGCCGCATCGCCGGAGCTGTCGACCGGCCCTACGCCACCATCCGCGAGCGGACCCTGCTGTGCGGGGAGCCGGGCTCCATCGCCGGCACCTGCTGGAACGGCTCGCCCTACCAGCCGGTCCCGATCGCCAAGGACATCGAGCAGCAGACCGCGATCTCGATCATGGAGCAGAACGAGGACTTCCCCGCGGTCCTGGTGGAGAACCAGACCGTGCGCTCCTACCCGGCGCCCTACGGCATCAACGCCGCCCACCTGCTGGGCTACCTCAGCCCCATCACCGAGGGCGAGCTGGACCGGGCCGAGAAGTCCGAGGACGCCTCGGTCCACGGCGCGTCCGTGGTCGGGCGCGCCGGGCTCGAGAAGGCCTACGACAAGTACCTGCGCGGCTTCCCCGGTTACAAGCAGGTCGCGGTCGACTCCGTCGGGCGCGTCCTGGGTGACTCCGGTGAGGTCCAGGGGCGCGTCGGCGACACCCTGGTGACCTCGATCGACTCGCGGGTCCAGGCCGTGGTCGAGCAGCAGCTCGCCCAGACCATCAAGACCGCACGCGCCACCGTCGACGAGGTCACGGGCCGCCCGTACGTCGCCGACTCCGGCGCCGCCGTCGTGATGGAGGCCGACACCGGTCGCATCGTGGCCATGGCCAGCCAGCCGACGTACGACCCGAAGCTGTGGGTGGGTGGCATCAGCGAGAGCGAGCTGCAGCGCCTGTACTCGCAGGCCTCCGGCACGCCGCTGCTGTCGCGGGCCACCCAGGGCCAGTTCGCGCCCGGCTCGACGTGGAAGCCGTTCATGACCGCCGGTGCGCTGGGGGACGGCTACAGCCAGTCCACATCGCTGAACTGTTCCTCGTCGCTGCGCGTGGGCAACCGCGACTTCAAGAACTACGAGTCCGGTGCCTACGGCTACATCGGCTTCCAGAAGGCCCTCGAGGTCTCGTGCAACACGTTCTTCTACCGGATCGGGCTGAACTTCTGGCAGAAGTACGGCTCGGACGTCGCCGACGTCGACGCCAAGGACCCCCTGGTCGAGGAGGCGAAGGAGTTCGGCTTCGGCTCGACCACGGGGATCGACATCCCGGGCGAGGCCAGCGGTCGCATCGCCGACCGGGCCTGGAAGCTCGAGTACTACAAGTCGATGAAGGACTACTACTGCGAGGTGGGCGAGGAGGACGGCTACGACTTCCTGCACCGCTTCGCCCGCGAGTTCTGCGTGGAGGGCTTCGCCTACCGCGCCGGTGACGCGGTCAACTTCGCGATCGGCCAGGGCGACACGGTGGTGACGCCGCTGCAGCTGGCTCGCGGCTACGCCGCGATCTCCAACGGTGGCACGCTCTACGAGCCCAGCGTCGGCAAGGCGATCGTCGATCCGGCCGGCGAGGTGGTCAAGGAGATCGAGCCGAAGGTCCAGGCGAAGGTCGACGTCCCGCCGAGCGACCTCGACTTCATCGACGGCGGGCTCCGCAACGTCACGTCCTCCAGCAGCGGCACCATGAACTGGCGCTTGCTGGAGTTCCCCCTGGGGAAGGTGCCGATGCGCGCGAAGACAGGCTCGGCGGAGGTCTACGGCAAGCAGTCGACCTCGTGGGTGGCCTCCTACACCAAGGACTACGTCGTGGTGATGATGGTCTCCCAGGGCGGCACCGGCTCCGGCACCTCCGGCCCGGCGATCCGCAAGATCTACGAGACGCTGTACGGCGTCAAGGGCATGGCCGTGAACCCGGACGACGCCGCCATCCCGGGCGTGACACCGCCGAAGAAGCTCCCGGTCTTCGCCCAGGACGGCTCGATCCTGCCGCCGTCGACGGCGCCCGTGTCGTCCGTCGCGAACGACAAGGACTCCTGATGGCGCTTCTCGCCCCCGGCCGCCCGTCCTCCAGCTCGCGCAACCGCGCCCCCCTGGCGCGGCCGCGCACCATCCGCACCGAGTCCAGCCTCGCCCGCGTGCCCCGGCTGGACTGGCTCCTCTTGGTCGCGACCGCGGCACTCCTCACGCTGGGCACGATGCTGGTCTGGTCGGCGACAGCCGAGCGCGACGTCCTCACCGGCGGCGACCCGACCGCGTTCCTGCGCCGCCACCTGGTCAACATCGCCATCGGCGTGGTGCTGGCCGTGCTGGTCGCCGCCACCGAGCACCGCTGGGTGCGCATCCTCGCCCCGCCGGTGTACGTCGCCTCCCTGGTCGGCCTGCTGCTCGTGCTCGTCATGGGCTCGACCATCAACGGCTCCCGGTCGTGGATCGTCATCGCCGGCATGTCCATCCAGCCCGCCGAGTTCGCCAAGCTCTCGGTCGTCATCGGGATGGCCCTGGTGGTCGCCGAGCGGACCGAGGGCTCGTGGCGCCAGCGCGAGGTCCGCCACCTCGACGTCCTCGGCATGCTGGCGGTGGCGTCGGTGCCCGCGCTGCTCATCCTGCTCCAGCCCGACCTCGGCACCGTGCTGGTGCTGCTGGCCACCGTCTTCGGGGTCATCGCGGTCTCCGGGGCCCCTCGCCGCTGGCTGTGGATGCTGCTGGGCGGCGGGGTGCTGGTCAGCGCCGCGGCGGTCCGGTTCGGGCTGCTGAAGGCCTACCAGATCGACCGGTTCATGGCCTTCACGAACCCGGCGCTCGACCCGCAGGGGGCCGGCTACAACACCGAGCAGGCCCGGATCGCGATCGGCAACGGCGGCGTGTTCGGCCAGGGTCTCTTCAACGGCTCGCAGACCCGCTCCGGCTTCGTGCCCGAGCAGCAGACCGACTTCATCTTCACCGTCGCGGGGGAGGAGCTCGGCCTCGTCGGCGCCGCCGTCATCATCGGTCTGCTCGCGCTGCTGCTGTGGCGGGCGTTCGTCATCGCCGCCCAGGCCCAGGACCTCTTCGGCCGCCTGGCCGCCGCCGGGGTGGCGTGCTGGTTCGCCTTCCAGTCCTTCCAGAACATCGGGATGTGCCTGGGGATCATGCCGGTCACCGGCGTACCTCTGCCCCTGGTCTCGTACGGCGGCACGTCCATGTTCGCCACGTTGATGGCCGTCGGCCTGCTGCTCAACATCCACCTGCGCACCCAGCGCGCGATGGGCCTCGGCATGTCGCGCACGGGGATCAACCGCTCCCGCTCCTGACCGGCCCGAGCCCGGTACGCCAGGGTCGGGCTCACGGTCGGGCTCACGGTCGGGCTCACGGTCGGGCTCACGGTTGGGGTCCGGCGCGCGGAGCGGCGTACCCTGGGCCGGTCCACCGCCCCCGACCGCGAGGTTCTCCGCCATGACTGCGACCGCCGCCCACGCGACGGCTCCCGCGTCCGTCTTCCCGCTGCTGGAGCCGGTGCTGCCCACGGTGCAGAAGCCGATCCAGTACGTCGGCGGCGAGCTGAACGCCACGCCGAAGGACTGGGGGAGCAGCGAGGTCCGCTGGGCGCTGATGTACCCCGACGCCTACGAGGTCGGTCTGCCCAACCAGGGGATCCAGATCCTCTACGAAGTGCTCAACGAGCGGGACTGGATCCTGGCCGAGCGCACCTACGCGGTGTGGCAGGACCTCGAGGCGAAGATGCGCGAGCACGGCATCCCGCAGTTCACCGTCGACCAGCACCGTCCGGTGCGTGCCTTCGACGTCCTCGGTGTCTCCTTCGCCACCGAGCTGGGTTACACCAACCTGCTGACCGCACTCGACCTGGCTGGGATCCCGCTGCACGCCGTGGACCGCACCGAGGACGACCCGATCGTGCTGGCCGGCGGCCACTCGGCGTTCAACCCCGAGCCGATGGCGGACTTCATCGACGCCGCGGTGCTCGGCGACGGCGAGGAGGTCGTGCTGGCGATCTCCGAGGTGGTCCGCGAGTGGAAGGCCGAGGGCTGCCCCGGCCTCGAGGGGAGGACCCCGCGCGACGAGCTGCTGTTCCGCCTCGCCGCCTCCGGCGGGGTCTACGTGCCGAAGTTCTACGACGTGACCTACCTGCCCGACGGCCGGATCGCGGCCGTCACGCCCCGCCGCGAGCCCTCGCTCGCCGGGGTGCCGTGGCGGATCCGCAAGCACACGCTGATGGACCTCGACTCATGGCCCTACCCGCGCAACCCGCTGGTGCCGCTGGCCGAGACCGTGCACGAGCGGTTCTCCGTCGAGATCTTCCGCGGCTGCACCCGCGGCTGCCGCTTCTGCCAGGCCGGCATGATCACCCGCCCGGTGCGCGAGCGCTCGATCGAGACCGTCGGCGCCATGGTCGAGAACGGCATCCGCAAGTCCGGCTTCGAGGAGGTCGGCCTGCTGTCGCTCTCCAGCGCCGACCACACCGAGATCGGCGAGATCGCCACCGGGCTGGCCGACCGCTACGAGGGCAGCAACGTCTCGCTGTCGCTGCCGTCCACCCGCGTCGACGCCTTCAACGTCACCCTGGCCAACGAGCTCTCCCGCAACGGTCGCCGGTCCGGGCTGACGTTCGCCCCCGAGGGCGGCTCGGAGCGGATGCGCAAGGTCATCAACAAGGCGGTGACCGAGGAGGACCTGATCCGCACCGTCTCCACGGCGTACGCCAACGGCTGGCGACAGGTGAAGCTCTACTTCATGTGCGGACTGCCGACCGAGGAGGACGAGGACGTCCTGGGCATCGGCGACCTGGCCAAGAAGGTCATCGCCGAGGGCCGCCAGGTCTCCGGCCGCAACGACATCCGCTGCACCGTGTCCATCGGCGGCTTCGTGCCCAAGCCGCACACGCCGTTCCAGTGGGCCGCGCAGCTCGACTGGGAGACGACCGACGAGCGGCTCACGAAGCTGCGCAACGACGTGCGCGACGACAAGAAGTTCGGTCGCGCCATCGGCTTCCGCTACCACGACGGGCGTCCCGGCATCATCGAGGGACTGCTGTCGCGGGGGGACCGCCGGGTGGGCGCCGTCATCGAGCAGGTCTGGCGCGACGGCGGGCGCTTCGACGGCTGGAGCGAGCACTTCAGCTTCGACCGGTGGGCCGCGGCCTGCACCGACGCGCTGACCGGCACCGGCGTCGACCTCGCGTGGTTCACCACCCGTGAGCGTTCCTACGACGAGGTCCTGCCCTGGGACCACCTCGACGCCGGGCTCGACCGCGACTGGCTGTGGGAGGACTGGCAGGACGCCCTCGACCCCGACAGCGCCGAGATCGACGACTGCCGCTGGACGCCTTGCTACGACTGCGGGGTGTGCCCGGAGATGAGCACCGAGATCCAGATCGGCCCCACCGGCCAGAAGCTGCTCCCGCTCTCCGTCGTCTGACGCGGCCGTCCCCCTGACGCGGCCGTCCCCCTGACGCGGCCGTCCCCCTGGCGCGTTCGCCCTCCGTTCACCGAGGGGTTGCGCAGACGTGCGGCGGGGTGCTTACGGTGCCCGGGAACCCGATCCGAGGAGCCACCGTGATCCGTCGCCTCACCGCTATCGGCTGCACCGCCGCCCTGCTCTCCGGCCTGACCGCCTCCGCGGTCGCCCGCCCGCCGGCGCCGAAGGACGAACCCCTCGTCCGCGCGTTCGAGAACGTCTCGCGCAGCACGTCCTGGACGAAGACCGGCTCGCTGCGCCTCGACTTCAACACCCACCACCCGCAGGCGATGGAGGTCGTGGGCGACCGGATCTACCTGTCCTCGGTCGAGATCACCGAGGCGCCGGAGAAGTACCCGGAGCCGGTGGGCGGTTATGACCGCACGCCGGGGGAGGGCGTCGGGCACCTCTTCGTGCTGGACCGGGAGGGCAACCTGCTCGAGGACGTCGTCCTCGGCGAGGGCGACATGTACCACCCCGGCGGGCTCGACGTGGACCGCGAGGGCAACATCTGGCTGCCCGTCGCGGAGTACCGGCCCGACAGCCGGGCGATCGTCTACAAGGTCGACCCGCGCACCTTCGAGGCCACCCAGATGTTCACGGTCGACGACCATGTCGGCGGCGTCGTCCGTGACCAGGTCACCGGCCGCATCGTCGGGCAGTCGTGGGGCTCACGGCGCTTCTACGAGTGGACGCCCGACGGCCGGCAGAAGGCACGCTGGCTCAACGACAGCCACTTCGTCGACTACCAGGACTGCGAGTACGTCGCTCGTCGCAAGGCCCTCTGCTCCGGTATCGCCGGACTCCCCGCCCAGCCCGGCGCCGGGACGCCGTACGAGCTGGGCGGGTTCGCGCTGCTCGACCTCAGCAGCCGCAGGATCCTGCACGAGGTGCCGACCCAGCTGTGGTCGACCGCCGGCCACGTCGTGACCCGCAACCCCACCGACATCGACGCCGTCGGCAGCACGCTCACCATGTTTGCCGCTCCCGACGACTTCGGTGAGGGCAACGACACCGAGCTGCTCACCTACGAGGCGACGGTCACGCCGCTGCGCTGACGTCGACCTGGGTGTCCGGCGGGCCGGCCAGCTTCTGGTCGCCGCCTGCAACGGCGTACGTCGCCCCCTGCGGCGAGCGCCCACAAGCCGGCCTGCCTGCAGGGAGTGACCAGAAGCCGACCAACGGTCAGGCGTGGGCGGTGAGCTGGTCCTCGAGGTAGCGCGGCCGGGCCGCCATCAGCCCCAGCACCATCTGGGGCACCAGCAGCAGCGCGAGGAGCACGATCGGGACGTCCCAGCCGCCGGTCGCCTCGTAGACGACGCCGACGCCGAAGGGACCGATCGCGGAGAACAGGTAGCCGACCGACTGGGTGAAGCCTGACAACGCCGCGGTGCCCTCGGGCGTGCGGCTGCGCAGCCCGATCATGGTGAGCGCCAGCGGGAAGCAGGCCCCCCCGACGCCGAGGAGCAGGGCCCAGAGCCATGCCTGGTCCGCGCGGAGGAGACCCAGGCCGACGTACCCGACCGCGTAACAGCTCACCAGCACCACCACGATCACCCGCTGGTCGTCACGGCGTCCGGCCAGCCACGGCACCAGCAGCGACGTCGGGATGCTCGCCCCGGCCAGGATCCCGACGAGGAGCCCGGCGCTGGTGGCGCTGTACCCGCTGTCGCGGAACAGCTGGGCGAACCAGCCGAACGCGGCGTAGGCCTGGATTGACTGCAGCCCGAAGAAGGCCGCCATGGTCCAGCCCAGCCGGGTCCGCGCGACGTCGCTCCAGCCCACCTGTCCCGGCCGTCCGTGCGACAGCGACGCGGTGTGGTCCAGCCGCCACAGCAGGAACCAGGGCAGCGCGGCCAGGCCAGCCAGCGCGGCCCACGCGCCCAGCCCGACGCGCCACGACGACGTCGCGAGGACCTCGGTGAACGGCACGGTCAGCGTGAAGGCCGCGGTGAGCCCGATCGCCAGTGCCGTGGTGTAGACGGCGGTCATCAGTCCGACGCGCTCGGGGAAGTGACGCTTGACCAACGACGGGAGCAGCACGTTCGAGGTCGCCATCCCGGCCAGGCCGAGGAACGACAGCAGCAGGAACACCGTCGCGGAGTCGGTGAGGGCGCGCCCGGCGAGGCCGGCGACCAGCACGACGAGAGCGACCAGCGTCACCCGGTGCGGACCGAAGCGGGCGGCCAGCGCGGGGGAGAGCGCCCCCACGGTCGAGAACGCCAGCACCGGCAAGGTGGTGAGGAGGCCGGCGCCCGCGCCGCCCAGTCCGAGCGCGGTGGAGACCTCGTCGAGGACGGGACCGACGCTGACCGCGGCGGGGCGCAGGTTCAGCGCCACCAGCACGATCGCGCTGACGACGAGCACGCCTCCTGCGGTGCGCTCAGCGTGTCGGGGGAGCGTCTGGGTCACCCCCGGATCCTCTCCGGCCGGTCAAGGGCTGAACCGCCGGTAGGCTGGTCGACCGTGCGCGAACAGCCCCAGCAGCAGCCGCCCCCCGTCCAGCGTCTCCGCGTGCGCTACGCCAAGCGGGGTCGCCTGCGCTTCACCAGTCACCGGGACTTCTCCCGCGCTTTCGAGCGCGCGCTGGTGCGCGCCCGGGTGCCGATGGCCTACTCCTCCGGTTTCAACCCCCACCCCCGGATCTCGTACGCCGGCGCCGCACCGACCGGATCCGCCAGCGAGGCGGAGTACCTCGAGATCGGGCTCGCCGAGACCGTGGACCCCGAGGAGATGCGGCTGGCTCTCGACGCCGCCCTGCCCCCCGGGCTCGACGTCCTCGAGGTCCGGCCCTCCGCCGGGGGGTCGCTCGCCGACCTGCTCCAGGCCAGCATCTGGCGCCTGAGCCTCCCGGGCGTCGCGGAGGACGAGGCGAGCCGGGCCGCTGGGGCCTTCCTCGCCGCCCCCGAGATCTCGGTGCAGCGGATGACGAAGCGTGGGCTGCGCACCTTCGACGCCCGCGGTGCCGTCGCCGCGCTGGTCGTCGTGGAGTCGGGGTCCTCGGCGGGCGAGTGTGCGATACTCCAGGTGGTCTTGCGGCACGGTGCGCCGTCCGTCAGACCCGACGACGTCCTCGCCGGTCTGCGCGAGGTCTCGGGACTCCAGGCCGGAGCCGCTGCCACGTTCGAGCGGGTGGCCCAGGGGACTTGGGACGCTCAGGCCGGCACAGTGGGCGATCCGTTGGTGCTCGACCGCGACGCGGTGTGAGTCGGATGGTGACAGCTCCGGCCCGCTGACGCCGTTGACCGCGGTCAGGCTCGACTGGTCCTCTCTGACGCAACGCCGGTGGGCGTCGCCGCTGCTCCACTGCCCGTGGCGCACCACCGAAGACTTGCGCTGGACCGGTTGCGGCCGGAATGGCGACCGACACGCTCGTGAGCCGCGTGAAGCGGCATCGCGACGAGGAGAACGATGCTCGAGGAGCACACCGACCAGAACAACCCCGCCGACGAGTCCTCCGAGACCTCGGCACCGCCGCCGGCCAAGAAGGCCACGCGGGCCCGCAAGAGCACCCCGCGCACGCGCACCGCACAGAAGGCCGTGGAGCCCGCCCCCGGCGAGCAGTCCGAGCCCTCCGCGGAGGGCACCCCCGGGTCGCCCACCGAGGCTCCCTCCGGCGCCCCGGTGGACACCGGGCAGGCGCCGGTGCCCGACCCGGCCGCACCCGCGAGGAAGCCCGCGGCGAAGAAGGCCGCGAAGAAGACCACCAGCCGCACGACCAAGAAGGCAGCCGCGGCTCCGGCCGCGACGCACGAGGCGGCCTCGACCGCGGCGGACGACGGCCCGGTCATGGACCCGGCGGCGCCGGCAGGAGCACCCGTCCCGTTGTTCCAGGCCCCGGAGGCTGCCGCCGTCCCGGCCAAGCGCGGCAGCCGTCGCACGTCGAAGAAGACCGCGGCCCCCGCCGAGGGCGCCGGGGACGCGACGTCCGGCGAGCCCGACGCCACCGCAGGACAGCCGTCGGGGGAGTCGGCCGAGGCCGCCCCGGCGAAGAAGAGTGCCGCCAGGAAGGCCGCCAAGCGGCCCCCGCGCACGGCGAAGAAGGCCACCGCCGGGACCTCGACCACGGACACCTCTGCGACCGTCGCGGACCCGGCTTCGTCGGACACCGCAGACAGCGACGGCACCGAGTCCGTCGCGCTGACCGCAGAATCCGCTCCGCCGGCCCCGCAGGTCGATGCGGCGGTCGACGACGACCTCGAGGGCGTGGACACCGTCGAGGCACTCGCGGACGGCGCCGTGGCGGCCACCGAGGGTTCCGACGACACCGACACCGACGCCGACACCGACTCCGACGATCCGGACGACGACTCGGACGACTCAGACGACTCGGACGACTCGGACGAGAACCGCGAGGGTTCCCCGCGCCGGCGTCGACGTCGGGGTGGGCGTCGTCGCCGCAAGGGCTCCGGCGGCGGCAACGGCTCGGGCGGAGAGGGCAACGGCTCCGGCGGTGAGCGCGGTGAGCGCGGTGAGCGCGGCTCGAGCGACGGCGACCAGGACGACCAGCAGGCGGAAGGCCGCCAGCAGGGCGGGCGCGGTGGCAGGGGCGGCCGTAACAACCAGGGCAACCAGGGCACCCAGAAGAAGAGCAACGAGGACGCCGACGACACCCAGGGCGACCAGGACGGCTCGAACGGGCCGTCCGACGGCGACGACCGCTCGGGCGACGGCGACGGCGACGGCAACAGCAGCCGCCGCAGGCGTCGGCGTCGCCGGTCCGGCGAGGGCGGCGACGACGGCGGAGACGACCCCGAGAACACCGTCACCCGCGTCCGCAAGGCGCGCAGCGCCGAGGACGAGATCACCAGCTTCTCCGGCTCGACCCGGCTCGAGGCCAAGAAGCAGCGCCGCCGCGAGGGCCGCGAGGCGGGCCGCCGTCGCGCGCCCATCATCAGCGAGGCCGAGTTCCTGGCCCGCCGCGAGGCGGTCGACCGCACCATGGTCATCCGTCAGCGCGACGACCTGACGCAGATCGCGGTGCTCGAGGACAAGGTCCTCGTCGAGCACTACGTGGCCCGCGAGTCGCAGACCTCGCTCATCGGCAACGTCTACCTCGGCCGCGTCCAGAACGTGCTCCCGAGCATGGAGGCCGCCTTCGTCGACATCGGCAAGGGACGCAACGCCGTCCTCTACGCCGGCGAGGTCAACTGGGAGGCCCTCGGCGCCAAGGAGGGCAACCAGCGCAAGATCGAGCAGGTCCTCAAGCCCGGGCAGCCGGTGCTGGTGCAGGTCACCAAGGACCCGATCGGTCACAAGGGCGCCCGGCTGACCAGCCAGATCAGCCTGCCCGGCCGGTTCCTGGTCTACGTGCCCGCCGGCAGCACCTCGGGCATCTCCCGCAAGCTGCCCGAGGGCGAGCGCAACCGCCTCAAGGCGCTGCTCAAGGAGATCGTCCCGGACACCGCCGGCGTCATCGTGCGCACGGCGGCCGAGGGCGCCAGCGAGGACGAGCTGACCCACGACGTCGCCCGCCTCAAGGCGCGCTGGGAGGACATCGAGGCCAAGGTCGAGAGCAGCAAGTCCGGCAAGTCGCCCGAGCTCCTGTACGGCGAGCCCGACCTCACGCTCAAGGTCGTCCGTGACCTCTTCACCGAGGACTTCGGCACGCTCGTCATCTCCGGGGACCAGGCCTGGGACATGGTGCAGAGCTACGTCGACCAGGTCGCCCCCGACCTCGCCGACCGGCTGGAGCGCCACGACGACACCGCCGGGGACGCCTTCAGCGACCACCGCATCGACGAGCAGATCGCCAAGGCGCTGGAGCGCAAGGTCTGGCTGCCGTCGGGTGGCTCGTTGGTCATCGACCGGACCGAGGCGATGACCGTCGTCGACGTCAACACCGGCAAGTTCACCGGCTCGGGGGGCAACCTCGAGGAGACCGTCACCAAGAACAACCTGGAGGCGGCCGAGGAGTTCGTGCGGCAGCTCCGCCTGCGCGACATCGGCGGCATCATCGTCGTCGACTTCATCGACATGGTGCTCGAGAGCAACCGCGACCTCGTGCTGCGACGCCTCATCGAGTGTCTCGGGCGCGACCGCACTCGGCACCAGGTGGCCGAGGTGACCTCCCTCGGGCTGGTCCAGATGACGCGCAAGCGGATCGGCACCGGGCTGCTGGAGGCCTTCAGCGAGAACTGCGAGCACTGCAGCGGTCGTGGCCTGGTGCTCCACCCGGAGCCGGTCGAGTCGCGCCGCAAGCCCGCTGACGACGAGCCCCGCAAGGGTCGGCGATCGCGCGGTCGCGGTCGGGACGACGACGACAACGACAACGGCAACGACAACGGGTCGGGCAGTGGCTCCTCGGGGTCCCGCGGCGGGTCCGGCGGTGGTCGCGACCGGCGCGGCGACGCCTCGCGCGGCTCCGGGCGTGACGACTCCGAGAGCTCCTCGCAGACGCCGCGTCGGCCCACGCCGGCGGAGTTCGCCGCGATGGCCCGGGCGGAGAAGGCCGAGCGCGACGCCGACTCGACCCCCGACGCTGCGCCCGGCTCGACACCTGCCGGGAGCGTTGGCGCCCCGTCGTCGGTGAGCAGCCCCCAGGTCAGCCAGCCGCAGGACCCGGACACGTCCGCCGACGCGGCCACGTCGCCCGACCCGGAGAGCGGGCCGGAGAGCGGGCCGGAGAGCGGGCCGGAGAGCGGGCCGGAGAGCGGTCCGTTCAACGCCTCGTCGGCCACCTCGGCGCAGGCCGCGGCGGCGACGGAGGCGGCCCCGGAGGCCGTCGACGGCACGGTGGACGAGGCCGTCGCGGGTGCTGCGCCGGGATCGGGGCCGGGATCGACCCCCGGATCGGTCACGGACACCGAGCCCCCAGCGGCACCCAAGGCGCCCGAGTCGGCCGAGTCGGCACCCGAGGCGCCGACCGCACCTGAGGCTCCGCCGGTCCCGCCGGCGGCTCCCCGCATCGTGACCTCGACCCGACGGGTCGGGGCCCGCCGGGCCGCCGGGCCGCCGGCGGCGAGCACCGTGCACGCCTCCGACGGTGCGTCCCCGGACGCCGCCGGGAGCGGGTCGTCCGAGGCGCCGGAGGGCTCCGAGGGCGAGGACTCGAGCACCGCTCACGTGCCCGTGAAGAAGAAGGGCACGCGCAAGCGGTGACACCCCCCCAGGTGCGCGTTTTGACCCGTGCTCGGGTCGAACCGTAAACTCGACCTTTGGCGCGCCGAGCGCGCCCACCGTCGTGTGCAGCGCGGGCCCCATCGATCCACCGGGCGCAAGCATGCTGCTCGGCGTCCAGACTGATGAAGTGACGAGGAGAGTGAGTCGCGGTGTACGCGATCGTGCGTGGTGGCGGGACCCAGCAGAAGGTCGCCGTCGGCGATGTCGTCGAGATCGACAAGATCGGCCAGGGCGTCGGCGAGTCGGTGACCCTTCCCGTCCTGATGATCGTCGACGGTGAGTCGGTCACGACCGACCCCGGGACGCTGGCGAAGGCGTCGGTGACCGTCGAGGTGCTCGGCGCCGCCAAGGGCCCGAAGATCACCATCTTGAAGTACAAGAACAAGACCGGTTACCGCAAGCGCCAGGGGCACCGTCAGAAGTACACCCAGGTCAAGGTCACCGACATCTCGGCCAGCTGACGGCCAACTCCTCCACCACGGCGTAAAGGACTGAATCGATGGCACACAAGAAGGGCGCGGCGTCCACCAGGAACGGCCGCGACTCCAACTCCAAGCGTCTGGGCGTCAAGCGTTTCGGCGGCCAGGTCGTCAGCGCGGGCGAGATCATCGTCCGCCAGCGCGGCACCCACTTCCACCCCGGCGCCGGCGTCGGTCGTGGCGGTGACGACACCCTCTTCGCGCTCGTCCCGGGCAGCGTCGAGTTCGGCACCAAGCGTGGTCGCCGGGTCGTCAACATCGTCGCGGGTCAGTGACCTCGTCACCACCCCGGTTCTTCCAGACGCCCTGCTGATCAGGCAGGGCGTCTGCCCTTTTCGTGCACGTCAGCTGAGGAGTAGCCATGGCGGTCCCCACGTTCGTGGACCGGGTCGTGCTGCACGTGCACGCCGGACGGGGTGGCAACGGTGTCGCCAGCGTGCACCGCGAGAAGTTCAAGCCCCTCGGCGGGCCCGACGGCGGCAACGGGGGCCCGGGCGGCAGCGTCATCCTGCGGGTCGACCCGGACGTCACGACGCTCGTGGACTACCACCACAGCCCCGTACGCCGCGCCGAGCACGGCGGGCAGGGTGCCGGTGGCCACCGCAACGGCGGCCACGGCAGCGACCTGGTCCTGGCCGTGCCCGACGGCACCCTCGTGCTCGACGAGCGCGGTGAGGCGATCGTCGACCTCGTCGGCGTCGGCACCGAGGTGGTCGTGGCCCAGGGTGGTCGCGGCGGGCTCGGCAACGCGGCCCTGGCCAGCGCGAAGCGCAAGGCGCCCGGCTTCGCCCTGCTCGGCGAGCCCGGCGAGGAGCTCACGGTCGCCCTCGAGCTGAAGGTCGTCGCCGACATCGGGCTGGTCGGCTACCCCAGCGCCGGCAAGTCCAGCCTCATCGCGGCCCTGAGCCGCGCCCGCCCCAAGATCGCCGACTACCCGTTCACCACGCTGGTGCCCAACCTCGGGGTCGTGACGGCGGGGGACACGACGTACACCGTGGCCGACGTCCCCGGGCTGATCGAGGGAGCCAGCGAGGGCAGGGGCCTCGGGCACGAGTTCCTGCGCCACGTCGAGCGCTGTGCCGCGATCGTGCACGTCGTGGACATGGCCACCATGGAGCCCGGCCGCAACCCGGTCGCGGACCTCGACGTCATCGAGAACGAGCTGAGCCGTTACGGCGGGCTCGAGGGGCGTCCGCGCATCGTGGCCCTGAACAAGATCGACGTCCCGGACGGTCGGGACATGGCCGACATCGTCATCGACGAGATCCGCGGGCGCGGCCTGCGGGTCTTCCCGGTCTCCGCGGCCAGCCGCGAGGGTCTGCGGGAGCTGTCGTTCGCGATGGCCGAGATCGTCGCGGCCGAGCGCGCCGCGCGGGTGGTCGAGGAGGCCCCTCGCATCGTGCTGCGTCCCCGCGGTCGCGGCGACGCCGCCGAGTTCGCCATCAGCCAGGAGAACGACGTCTGGCTGGTCCAGGGCGACAAGCCCGAGCGCTGGGTGCGCCAGACCGACTTCTCCAACGAGGAGGCCGTCGGTTTCCTCGCTGACCGCCTGAACCGGCTCGGGGTCGAGGACCGGCTGCTCGCTCTCGGCGCGGCCGAGGGCGACGGGGTGGTCATCGGGTCGCTCGACGGCGGCGTCGTCTTCGACTTCAAGCCGATGGTCGACGCCGGCGCCTCCGTGCTCGGCAGCCGCCGCGGCGAGGACAACCGGTTCGAGGAGAGACGCCCCAGCGAGCAGCGACGGCGCGCCATCGAGACGGCGTACGACGACCGCGGCGAGGGTGAGACCCGGGCCGACGTGGCGCGGCGGGAGGACGACGCGCGACGGGACCCGTCGTGACCGGATCGGTCGACGTCGCGCGCGAGGCGGTCGTCTCGGCCAGACGTGTGGTGGTGAAGGTCGGGTCGTCGTCGCTGACGACCGCCGCCGGCGGGCTCGACCCGGAGCGGCTCACCGCCCTGGTCGACACCCTGGCCGGCCTGCGGGCGCGCGGCGCCGAGGTCGTGCTCGTCTCCAGCGGTGCGATCGCCACCGGGCTGTCCCCCCTGGGGCTGAGCCGGAGACCCCGCGACCTGGCCACCCAGCAGGCGGCCGCGTCGGTCGGGCAGGGCCTGCTGGTGCAGCGTTACACCGAGGCCCTGGCCGGTCACGGCCTGGTCACCGGCCAGGTGCTGCTCACCCTCGACGACGTGACGCGTCGCAGCCACCACCAGAACGCCTACCGCACCTTCGCCAAGCTGCTCGAGCTCGGCGTGCTGCCGATCGTCAACGAGAACGACACCGTCGCCACCACCGAGATCCGCTTCGGTGACAACGACCGGCTGGCCGCCCTGGTGGCCCATCTCGTCCACGCCGACCTGCTGCTCCTGCTCAGCGACGTCGACGGCCTCTACGACCGCAAGCCCGGCGAGCAGGGTGCCGTCCGGATCCCCGAGGTCCGTGACGAGTCCGACCTGGTGGCGGTCGAGATCGGGTCGGTCGGGGCCTCGGGCGTCGGGACCGGAGGCATGCAGACCAAGGTGGAGGCGGCCCGCATCGCGACCGGGGCCGGCATCCCGGCCCTCCTGGCCGCGGCCCCCGACGCCGCGCAGGCACTGGCCGGCGCGCCGGTGGGCACCTTGTTCCACCCCACCGGCAAGCGTCGCTCCACCCGTCTGCTGTGGCTGGCCCACGCCACCGAGCCGCGTGGCCGGGTGGTCCTCGACGAGGGGGCCGTGCTGGCGCTGACCCAGCGTCGGGCCTCGCTGCTGCCGGCCGGCATCGTCGCGGTCGAGGGGACCTTCGTCGCCGGCGACCCGGTCGACCTGGTGGGCTCCGACGGCCAGGTCATCGGGCGGGGGCTGGTCAACTACGACGCCGTCGACCTGCCCGACATGGTCGGTCGCTCCACCCGCGAGCTGGCCCGCGCCCTCGGGTCGGCGTACGAGCGCGAGGTCGTGCACCGCGACGACCTCGTGATCCTGCGCCGCTCCTGACAGACGCCGAGGCTGGAGGCTCCGGGAGGGGCACCGGGCGACACGCCGTCCGCCGCGCGCGACACCTGTGCACCGAGCGAGTTTCTCGGCTCACATCTGGCCAGTCCGCAGACGGGGCCACGGGTCCGGGGGGACACTTGTGATCAGAGCTCCGCACCACTGTCGAGGACACCTGTGATCGAAGAAGCGCGCCTGTGGCACGTCACCGTCACCGTCTCCGGTGAGCCGGTGGAGCCGCTGCTCGTCCGCGCCGCCCTGCAGCGCCTGACCCAGCAGCGGCCCTTCATCAGCACCATCCGTTTCAACGCGATCACGGCCGAGATCTCCTACTGGGACGAGGCCGACACCCTCCTCGACGCCGCCTCCCTCGCGCTGCGGCTGTGGAACGAGCACCGCGACAGTGCCAAGCTCCCGACCTGGGAGGTGGTGGCCCTCGACGTCGCCGAGCGGCCGCGCCGCACCGAGGCCGGCAAACCGGCCGACCTGACCGAGCTGAAGCTGCAGGCCCAGCCCTTCTGAGAGGCAGCCGGGACCGTAGGCTGACGCCATGGCTGTCACGCCCGCACCCGCCGGCTCCTCGGACCAGGCGTCCGCCCGATCGCTCCTCGACACCCACGAGGCGGTCCTGGAGGCTGCCCGGTGCGCCCGCGCTGCCTCGCACCCCCTCGCGGTGACCTCACGGGCCCGCAAGGACGCCGCCCTGCTGGCCATGGCCGACGCGCTGGAGGCGAGCAGCACGACCCTGCTGGCAGCGAACGCCGAGGACGTCGGGGCCGCCGAGCGCCGGGGCACGCCGGCGGCGATGGTCGACCGGCTGCGCCTCGACGCCGGTCGGGTCGCGGGCATGGCCACCGGCCTGCGTGAGGTGGCGGCGCTGCCGGACCCGGTCGGGGAGGTGCTGCGCGGTTCGACACTGGCCAACGGCCTGGAGCTGCGCCAGGTGCGGGTCCCGTTCGGCGTCGTCGGCATCATCTACGAGGCCCGGCCCAACGTCACCGCCGACGCGGCCGGCATCTGCCTGAAGTCCGGCAACGCGGTCCTGCTGCGCGGCTCCTCGAGCGCACGTCGCAGCAACGAGGCGATCGTCGCGGTGCTGCGCGACGCCGCGGCGGGCGCCGGTCTGCCCGCCGACGCGGTCCAGCTGGTGCCGGGGGAGGGCCACGACGCGGCGAAGGTCCTCATGCAGGCGCGCGGCCTGGTCGACGTCCTCATCCCGCGAGGCGGTGCCGGGCTCATCCGCTCGGTGGTCACCGAGTCGCAGGTCCCGGTCATCGAGACGGGCGTCGGCAACTGCCACGTGTACGTCGACGCCGCCGCGGACCTCGACATGGCGCTGGCCATCGTGCTGAACGCGAAGACCCACCGGCCCTCGGTGTGCAACGCCGTCGAGTCGCTGCTGGTCCACGCCGACGTGGCCGAGGCGTTCTTGCCGCGCGTGCTGGCGGCCCTGGCCGAGGCCGGCGTGACGGTCCACGGCGACGAGCGGGTCGCGACGCACCCGGGCGTCGTACCGGCGACCGAGGAGGACTGGGAGACCGAGTACCTCTCCCTGGACCTGTCGGCCGCGGTGGTCGACTCCCTCGACGACGCGATCGCCCACATCCGGCGCTGGTCCTCGGGCCACACCGAGGCGATCGTGACCGGCTCGCTGGAGGCCTCGCGCCGCTTCACCGCGGAGGTCGACGCGGCCGCGGTGGTGGTCAACGCGAGCACCCGCTTCACCGACGGCGGCGAGTTCGGCTTCGGCGCCGAGATCGGCATCTCCACCCAGAAGCTGCACGCGCGCGGGCCGATGGGGCTGCCGGAGATGACCTCGTCGAAGTACGTCGTGACCGGTGATGGACACACGCGCTGACCCCGCCACCCTCGACATCTGGACCGATGTCGCGGGTGAGCGGATCGGCACCTCGGCCACCGTCGTCACCGGCGTCCGCACCGTGGCCGCCGTGGTGCTGGCCGGCCTCGCCGCGAACCAGGAGAGCCTGGAGCTGCTGGTCGCCTGCCTGGTCGTCTACTGGGTGGGCGACAGCCTCGACGGGTACGTCGCTCGCCTGCGCGGCTGCGAGACGCGGATCGGGGCGTCGCTGGACATCCTCTCGGACCGGTTCTGCGCGGCGGCGTTCTACATCGGGCTGATGTGGTTGGAGCCCGGCTACGCCCCGGCGATCCTGATCTACCTGGCCGAGTTCATGGTCGTGGACTGCTTCCTGAGCCTGGCGTTCCTGGCCTGGCCGATCCGCAGCCCCAACTACTTCTTCGCCGTCGACCGGACGCTGTGGCTGTGGAACTGGTCCAAGCCGGGCAAGGCGGTCAACTCCTCGCTGTTCGCGGTGCTGCTGCTGGTGACGGGCTGGGTGGAGGTGGGCGTGGTCATCGCGACCGCGCTGCTGGTCCTCAAGGTCGTCTCGCTGGCACGGCTGTCGCAGATCGGCGTGCCCGTCCCCGCCCGACCCGAGCACGCCGGCCGGGCAGGATAGGCTTCGCAGCATGGCGCTCAACCTGATCACGTTCGCTTCCGAGGCGGAGGCCCACAGCGGTGGCCCCAACCCGTACGTCATCGGCGGTCTGGTCCTGCTGCTCCTGCTCGGCCTGCTGGTGGGCGTCGTCGCCATCGGCGGCGGCCGCGAGCACTCCTGAGGTGCCTGGGGTGACGTGCAGCCCGAGGTGACGACCGGGACGTCGGGACAGCCCGGCGCTCCTGCACGCCGCGCCCGGATCGGGGTGATGGGCGGCACCTTCGACCCGATCCACCACGGTCACCTCGTGGCCGCCAGCGAGGTGCAGGCGTGGTACGACCTCGACGAGGTCGTGTTCGTGCCGACGGGCCAGCCCTACCAGAAGGCGGAGCGCTCGGTCTCGCCCGCGGAGCACCGCTACCTGATGACCGTCATCGCGACGGCGTCGAACCCGCGCTTCACGGTCTCGCGCGTCGACATCGACCGCGGCGGAGCGACGTACACCGTCGACACGCTGAGCGACCTGGCTGCGGTCTTCCCCGACGCGGACCTCTACTTCATCACCGGCGCCGACGCGCTGCAGGACATCCTCGGCTGGCGCGACGCCGAGGAGCTGTTCGAGCTGGCTCACTTCGTGGGGTGCACGCGGCCCGGCTACGCCATGGACCACGGCACCCTGACGGGCATGCCGCACGACCGGGTGGCGATCGTCGAGATCCCGGCGCTGGCGATCTCCTCGACCGACTGCCGGGCCCGTACGGCGCGCGGCGAGCCGGTCTGGTACCTCGTGCCCGACGGCGTCGTGCAGTACATCACCAAGCACCGGCTCTACCTCTCCGACCGACCCAGCGCCCCCGAGGCACTCGGACCGGCGCCGGAGCCGCAGCAGCCCCATCAGCCCGATCCCACCGACCGCACCACCCCGCAGGGAGTCTCGTGACCGCCACCGACCATGCCCTCGAGCTCGTCCGAGCCGCCGCCCAGGCCGCCTCGGACAAGCTCGCCGAGGACGTCATCGCCTTCGACGTCAGCGAGCAGCTCGTCATCACCGACGCGTTCGTCCTCGCCTCCGCCTCCAACGACCGGCAGGTCAAGGCGATCGTGGAGGCGGTCGAGGACTCGCTGCGCGAGCTCGGCGCGAAGCCGGTGCGCCGCGAGGGCGAGCGCGACGGGCGCTGGGTGCTCATGGACTACGCCGAGATCGTGGTGCACGTCCAGCACGAGGAGGAGCGTGCCTTCTACGCCCTCGAGCGATTGTGGCGCGACTGTCCGCTCATCGAGTTGCCCGCGTCGGTCACCAGCAGCCGTCGCAGCAGCTGACGCACGGGCGCGGAGCGTGTCACAGCAGCCGTCCAAGCGGCTCTTCCTGCTCCGGCACGGCCGGACCGAGTGGAACCACACCCGCCGCGCCCAGGGTCAGGCCGACGTCCCGCTCGACGACGTCGGTCACGCCCAGGCCCAGGCGGCGGCGCCGCGGCTCGCGCTGGTCGGCGCGGTGCGGCTCTGGTCCTCCGACCTGGCCCGCGCCCGCCAGACCGCCGATCACGTGGCGGCGGCGACCGGCCTGAGCGTCGAGGAGGACCCGCGGCTGCGGGAGTTCTCCGTCGGGGAGCGGGAGGGCATGACGTGGGACGAGGCGGTCACCGAGTTCCCCCAGATGGTAGACGGCATCACGCTGGGCGAGCGGCTGCGCGGCGTACCGGGGGCGGAGAGCGACGACGACGTGCGCACCCGGATCGTGCCCGCGGTCGAGGACTGCTTCGCCGCGCTGGCCTGGGGCGAGACCGGCATCGCGGTGTCCCACGGCGCCGCGCTCAAGCTCGCGCTGGGCGGTCTGCTGGGCTGGGACGATCACGCCGTGCGGTCCCTCGGCGTGCTGGACAACTGCCACTGGGCGACCGTCCTGGAGCCGGGGGAGGGGCGGGCGCGACGCCTGCTCGCCTACGGGGTGGGCGATTTCGCATCCGCGACCACCATTGGCTAGGATTCCCGGGTTGCCCCGAGCCGGACGGACACCCGGACAGCGCGAGGCGGCGGGGCTGTGGCGCAGCTGGTAGCGCACCTCCATGGCATGGAGGGGGTCAGGGGTTCGAGTCCCCTCAGCTCCACCGAACACAGCGAAGGGCGGTCCTCACGGGCCGCCCTTCGTCTGTCTTCGGGACCGGTCAGGCATCGCTGTCGGACAAGACGGCGGCGGGCAACCAGTCGGCTCCGAGGAGCTGGGCGAGGTCGGCGAGGCCGGTGGTGTCGCCGCCCACCGTGTCGGAGGCCGCCGCGATCCGCTCCACCATCACCTTGCCGACCTGCTCCTCGACGGTGCCCTCGGCGTAGGCGATGTGCCAGGGCGAGACCTGGTGGTCGCGGTGGGTGCGGCCGGTCACCTGTCGCCCGGCGATCCCCGAGAAGCGGGCCTGGTGGAAGACACCGACCCGCGGCGCCGTGCTGCCACGGCGGCCGTCGTCGAGGGTCTCGCCGGCGTGCAGGCTGATCGAGGCGACCGTGGTGAAGACGCAGACCTTCGCCTGCCCGGTCTGGAACCGGAGCCGCTGCTCCTCCGGGTCGAACCGGCCGCGGCCGTAGATCATGGCGACCTCGATGCCGGAGTCATGCAGCCGATCGGCGATCGGGTCGGCGGCGGTCGCGACGAACTCCACCGAGCACGCCACCTGCCGCTCTGCTTCGACCTGCTGGGCGATCCACGCGACGGTGGAGTCGACGCGGATGAGCCCGGCCTTCTGCCGGAAGCGCAGGAGCGCGGCCCGCCCCTTCGCGACGTTGCGGCCGCGCCTCGCGATGTCCATCTCGCGACAGAACTCACCCCACTCGGCCTCGTAGGCCGTCCGCTCCGCCGGCGTGAGCGCCACGGGCATGCCGGAGATCGGCACCGGCCCCCAGGGCGCGGCGCGGTGCAGCATCGCGGGGGGCCGCTCCTCGTCGAGCCAGCCGCGCACGAGCTTGAGGTCGGCAGCGCGCCGCGCCGGATCGGTGGTCCAGGTCGCGCCGTAGCGTCCCCGTTCCACTCCGACGCCGTGGCGCTCGAGCGCGGTGGCGAACGTCTCCGCGGGCTGCGTCGCCGAGGTCCAGTCCTTCATGGGCTCGCCGAGCACCTGCGCGTAGGCGGGAGCGAGGTAGGGCAGCTCGAGCGGCGTGTGCCCGGGCGTCGCGGTGGTCGCGATCACGAAGGGTGCCGTGTCGTGGGGCCGCCCGTGGCCGGAGATCCGCGCCCAGAGCTTCCACCGCTTCGTCGTCGTACGCCGCAGGGCGTGGGCCTCGTCGGCGATGATCACGTCCCAGGTGTGGTCGGTGACCTTCTCCAGCCGGTCCCAGGTGATGACGACCCACTCCAGGCCACCGTGGCCCAGCGCGGTGATGGTCCGGCACCAGTGGCCGATCGTGATCGCGGCGGGTCGGTCGGCCACGACGAGCACGCGCTGCGCACCGCGGAGGTCGCCGACTGCTGTCGCCCCGAGCACCGCGGAGATCGTCTTGCCCACGCCGGGCTCGTCCGCGAGCAGGAACTGCCGACCGCCTGCCGCGGCGCGCGCCGCGATCGCGTCGGCCGCCTCGAACTGGATCCTGCGGGGTTCGAGCGCGTCGCTCGCCTCGGGGCTGGGCGTCAGGTGGTCGGGGTTGAGGGTGTTCTCGATGAACCGACCGAGCGTGTGCGGCCCCGGGGAGTACGGCGCGAGGTGCGCAGGCAGTGCGCGCCCGACGTACAGGTGGGTTTTCACTGCCGGGTGCCAGCTGGCGCCGTCGACCTGGGTCCCGTAGGGCACGTCGAGCACCCAGAGCCGTTCGCCCGGCCCGACCACCGGCAACGGCCGCTGGTTGCGCGGGCCGGTCCGGCGCGGAAACGCGCTGCGTCGACGAGCACTGGATCGACGATGACCTGCCACCCTCGGACGTTATCGAGGTCCCCCGCGGGAACAGAGTCGCCTCGCCCGGGCCGCTGCGTTGTCGTGTCCGGCCCGTCGGTGGCTCGGTACTCTGGGACCGTGCGTCCCGTCCGGCTCGCTGGTGGCGTGCGTCTCGCTGTGCACGAGCGAGGCGCGGGGCCACCGGTCGTCCTGCTGCACGCGTGGGGTGAGACCCACCGGTCCTTCGACCGGCTGTTGGAGCTGCTCCCGGCGGATCTGCACGCACTTGTGCCAGACCAGCGCGGGGTCGGCGACAGCGACAAACCAGAATTCGGCTACCGCCTTGAGGATGCAGCCGCCGACGTGGCCGGCATCCTGGACGCGCTCCACCTCCCGGCCGCGTGGGTTGTGGGCAGCTCCAGTGGGGGGTACGTCGCTCAGCAGCTGGCCGTGGCCTGTCCCACTCGCCTGTTGGGCCTGGTGCTGGTCGGGACGCCCCGTAGTCTGGCGAAGCGCGATCCGTTCGGCGAGATCCTCGCGGCGTTCCGCGACCCCGTGACGCCCGAGGACATCCAGGCTCTCAACGAGGGACTTGGACTGTCCCCTGCGATACCGCGTGACTTTCTCGACGTCCAGGACGCCGCCGCGCTCAGCATTCCGCGTCACGTCTGGATCGCCGGATACCGAGGTCTGATCGAGGCCGACCCTCCCACCGAGACCGGGACCATCCGAGTCCCCACCCTGTTGCTCAGTGGCGCCGACGACGAGCTGCTGGGTCCCGCTGCGGCTTCCCAGCTCACGGCATCCATTCCGGGCAGTCAGCACCGCGTCTACCCCCAGACCGGACACTTCGTGCTGTGGGAACGTCCCGACTGGGTCGCCCGGGACGTCGAACGCTTCGTCAAGGCGGGGAATCAGGCGCCACCCGCAGTCGAGTGGTAACCGCGTCGGACGGTGCGGTCGAGGATGCCGAGCGTGGCGCGCAGGTTGGCCTCGGAGATCACCGGGAAGACGCCGTTGTCCTTGAAGTCCTGCCGGGCCTCGGACCAGTCGTAGACCGAGGTGACGAGCGTGCCGCCGTCCGGCCCGTCGGCCGGCTCCAGCCGGTAGCCGTAGCGGTGGCCGATCTGGGGCCGGATCCGGCCGAGGATCGACCAGGTGATGAGTCGGTCGGGCTCGAGCTCCTCGATCCGCACGGTGACGTCGTACCGACCCCAGTCGGGCAGGTCACCGAGCGCCTCGCGGTCCATGTGGACCACGAACGAGTCGCCGACAGCGGCGACGGGCTCGCCGGTGGCGCCCTGCAGCATTCCGGAGGCGTCGATGGCCACGTGGCCCTGCGGGTCGCACAGCAGGGCGAAGACCTCGCTCGCGGGGGCGTGGACGAGGCGGGAGACCTCGAGGCGTTCGGACACGGGTGCTCCTGGGCATCGGTGAGAGGGACGGGTCACTCCTACCCAGACCGGCCCCGCCGCACCGCTGGGGTCGCAGGACGTCGGTGCCAGCAGGCAGAGTGGCGCCATGAGCGATCACCCCACCGCCGGACGTCGCCGCGAGGTCGCGGGCGTCGTCGTCACCGACCACGTCCTCGACCTACCGATCGACCACGACGCCCCGAGCGCGGGCAGCCTCGAGGTCTTCGCACGCGAGGTCGCCGCTCCCGGCGGGTTCGACCGGCCGCTGCTGGTCTTCCTGCAGGGCGGCCCGGGCCAGGAGGCGCCGCGCCCCACCGGCTTCCCGGCGGGGCCGGCCTGGTTGGAGCGCGCCCTTCAGGACCACCGGGTGCTGATGCTCGACCAGCGAGGCACCGGCCTCTCCACGCCGTACGGCGACCCGGATCCGGACCCGGCCGCCGGCGCGGAACGACTGCGGCACTTCCGCGCCGACGCGATCGTGCGTGACGCCGAGGCGTTCCGCGAGCACCTCGGCGAGCGGAAGGTCAGCCTGCTGGGGCAGTCGTTCGGCGGCTTCTGCACCCTGCACTACCTGAGCAGCGCGCCCGACTCGGTCCGCGCGGCGATCTTCACCGGTGGACTGCCGGTGGTGGGGCGTCCGGTCGACGACGTCTACGCCGCGACGTTCGCCCAGATGCGCAGGCTCAACGAGCGCCACCACCGTCGTTACCCGACCGACCGCGCCCGGCTGGCCAGACTGCTCGACCTCTGCGACGCCGGCGAGGTGCTCGACCCCGAGGGACGGCCGCTGACCCGCCGCCTGGTCCGCTGCGTCGGCAACCGGCTCGGCTTCGACGGCGGCAGCGAGGAGCTGCACTACCTCCTCGAGCGGGACCCGCGCTCAGCGGCGTTCCGCCACGACGTCGTCGAGCTGCTGCCGTTCGACGCCCGCAACCCGATGTACGCCGTGCTCCACGAGTCCAGCTACGCCGACGGGGTCACCACTCGCTGGTCGGCGGCGCGGGTGCAGCCCGACGACTTCGCCGCCGACGACTCGGTGCTGCTCACCGGTGAGCACCTCTTTCCGTGGCACTTCGAGGACACCCCCGGCCTGCGCCCGTACGCCGAGGTGGCCGGTCTCCTGGCCGACCAGGAATGGCCGCGCCTCTTCGACCCGGCCGTGCTCGCTCAGGTCGACGTACCTGCGGCAGCTGTCGTCTACGTCGACGACCCGTTCGTCGAGCGCGATCTGTCGCTGGAGACCGCCGCGCTCGTGCCGTCGCTGCGGACCTGGGTCACCAACGAGTACCTGCACGGCGGCCTGCGTCACGGCGGGGGCGACCTGCTCGACCGGCTGCTCGGCATGACGAGGGCCGGGGTCGCCGTCCGCGGAGGCTGACGCGGAGAGCCGATCGGCTCTCAGGCTTGCGCCGGACGCTCGCTCAACAGGTCCACCAGGTCCACCAGGGACCCGCGGGTCCAGGACTCCGCGCCGGGCCAGCGCCGGACGTAGTCCGCGCACTCCTCGGCGGACCAGCCACGGGTCGCGTGCAGCCCGTGCACCAGCATCGCCAGGTACGTCGCTCCCGGTGCGCTCGGCGACGGCGGTTCGGTGGCGGCGAGCGAGACCACCGGGCGCCCGTCCAGCGTGCCGGTGACCAGGGCGTCGTACCAGCCGGAGCCGCCGAGCGGCGCTGCCAGCTCGCTCACCGCGCCAGCCTCGCGGCGCGTCTCCTGCGCGACCACGTCGCAGACCTGCTCGCGGGTCAGGAGGTACGCCTGGGCGGCCACGTAACGACATCTCGACACGGTCGCTGCGCTCCCTGCTCGACCACCGGAGGTCGCTCGGTCATCAGGTGACTCGAGGACGGCGACCCCGCCGCCCCAGACCGGGGAGTCGCCGGCGAAGCGGAGCCGTCCGGGCAACCACGTCGGCACGGCCGCGCGTGGCGGTGATGGGTCGCGGGCGCCGAGGTAGGTGCGCTGCGAGCCCGGTGGGGCGCCGCCGGCCAGGTAGCACCTCAGCCGGGGCAGGTGCAGGTTGGAGCCGTAGGCGGCGTACCAGACGAGGTCGTGTGCCTCACCGGATCTCGACGACGGGCGCTGGGCGCCCTGCTCGATCACCGGGGGTGGGGCGCCCTGCTCGGTCACCGGGGGTGGCGCGCCCTGCTCGGTCACCGGGTCTCAGCTCGCGGCCGTCCGGCGGGCCAGGTCGGCGACGACCTCCGGCATGGTGGCGCCATCGGCGACGAGCTTCCGCTGCCGGGAGGCGCCGCCGCCGTCCGCCAGCGATCGGCCGACCAGCTCACGGACCAGGTCGACGTCGCCGGTGTCCTCCAGCGCCTCGCGGACGTGGTCGACGAACGCGTCGACGACGGTCGCCGCGGCCGACAGCCTCCAGGTCGTGGGGTCGACCAACCCACCGGCGAGGCCGTCGTGGGCGGCGCGCCACTGGGCGGCGCGGAGCAGGTCGGCGCGCCACCCCTCGGTGGAGGTGCGGCCCGCCGCCGCGGTGGTGACCAGGGCCCGGCCGAGGGCGGCGACCAGGATCGCGTCGTCGACATCGGTGCAGACGTCGGCCACGCGGATCTCGACGGTGGGCAGACCGTTTCCGGGCCGGACGTCGAAGTAGATCATCGGCTCGTCGAGCGAGGCACCCCACTCCACGAGCAGGCGGGTGGTGCGGTCGTACTCGTCGGAGGAGCCGAACTCCTGCCGCGGCCCCGCCGAGGGCCAGCGCGACCAGACCTGGCTGCGCCACGACGCGTGCCCGGTGTCCTCCCCGCGGTGGAAGGGAGAGTTGGCGCTGAGGGCCAGCAGCACCGGCAGCCAGGGTCGGACGCCGTCGACGACCGGGAGCACCTCCTCGTCCTCGACACCGACGTGCAGGTGCATGGCACAGGCAACGGCGTCGCGGGCCAGACGGCCGTAGTCACCCTGGATCCGTTCGTAGCGCTCGTCGGGGGTGAGGTCGGGGTGGCGGGGGACCGACAGCACCGGCACGGGCATCGCGACCGGCGCCGCGCCGGCAGCACCGGCTGCGGCGACCACGGCCGTGCGGGCCTCGACCACCCGCTGCCGCAGGGCGCCGAGGTCCGACTCGGGCGCCGTGGCCAGCTCGATCTGCTGCTGGTAGAGCTCGAGCTCGATGGTGGTCTCGGCGTCGGTGGCGGCCTGTGACTCCACGGCGCTCTGGGCGACAGCCGTCAGCTCGCCGGTCGCGGGGTCGACCAGGAAGAGCTCCTCCTCGATGCCGATCGTGCGCACGGCTTCCTCCAGGGGTTGCGAGCCGGCGGTTCGCGGGTGGGGCCGGTCGGCGGGCCGCGGGGGGCGGCTGCGCCGGGACCCTACCCACCTCGACGGCCGCCACCCGCCTGGCAGGATCAGGGTCGTGACGGACCACGCGCCGCAGGCGCTGCCCGGCTGGGACGAGGCGGCGAGACCGCACGGCGCCGGCTACCCCGACGCGACGCCGGTCGAGGTCGCACGAGGCGACCACCTGCGGCAGGTCCACGACATGTACCGGCGTGGGCTCGCGCAGGTCGGCGACGTCCTCGACCAGGTGAAGTCCGGGCAGCTGTCGGTGGGGGAGGCGCGCGGAGCCGTCCACGCGCTCGGCGTACGCGTCACCTTCGAGCAGCTCGGCACCTTCTGCGGCCAGCTCTGCCAGAGCGTCGAGACCCATCACGGCATCGAGGACGCCCACCTCTACCCGGCGTTGCGCGCCTCCGACCCCGCGCTCGACCCGGTCCTGGACCGCCTCGACCTCGAGCACCGCGTCATCCACGACGTCCTGGAGCGCTTCGACCGGGTGCTGGTCGCCATGACGTACGGCGGGGCAGGCTCCGGGGGCGCGGCCGGGGCGGAGGGCCTGCCGGACGTGCACGCCCACTTCGAGCACCTGCGTGGCCTGCTCGAGTCGCACTTCGTCTACGAGGAGGACCAGATCGGCACGGCGCTGGGAGTCCACCGCGTCATGATCTGAGTGGGGCGCCGGGCTCGCCGGTTTCCCACGGTATGCAGCAATGTTGGCGCTCCCCATGGTGTCCGGAGCGTGGGGAGTGCTGGGTTCCCATGGGGAGCTGGGTCTGCTGGGTCTGCTGAGCGAGCGACCCGTGACCGATCGAGGGCGAGACGGCACCCGCGACGTCGTACGACGACCAGCCGGACGTCGCAGCGCACGAGCGACTGTGTCGTACGCCGGATGTCCTGGTCGCCGACCCTTTCGGCACACAAGCACCAGCTCCCCACGGCAACCCGGCGCTTCCCACGCTCCGGACGCCGTGGGGAGCGCCGACTTCGCTGCATACCTTGGGAAACCGGCAGACCTCGTCGCCCAACTTGCGGTGTGTTCTTGTGCCTGTGATCACAATGCTGAGGCATATTGGTCCAAGCCCCCGCATCGGGCGGGGCGGGCGAAGGAGCCTCGGGTGATTCTGAGCGCGACGTCGGAGCTGCGGCTCGACACGAACTGGATCGACTACCTGCTCATCTTCTTGTACTTCGGGTTCGTGCTGGGCATCGGCATCCTGGCCCGCAGGTCGGTCTCCAGCAGCATCGACTTCTTCCTCTCCGGTCGCTCGCTGCCGGCGTGGGTGACGGGCCTGGCCTTCATCTCGGCCAACCTGGGTGCCGTCGAGATCATGGGCATGTCCGCCAACGGCGCGCAGTACGGCATCGCGACGGCGCACTACTTCTGGGTCGGCGCGGTGCCCGCGATGCTGTTCCTCGGTGTCGTGATGATGCCGTTCTACTACGGCTCCAAGGTCCGCTCGGTGCCCGAGTTCATGCTGCGACGCTTCGGGCCCGGCACGCACCTCGTCACCGGCCTCAGCTTCGCCCTCGCCCAGCTGCTCATCGCCGGCATCAACCTGTTCCTGCTGGCCACGATCGTCGAGATCCTGCTGGGCTGGCCGCTGTGGGTCTCGCTGGTCATCGCAGCCGCGATCGTGCTGTCCTACACCGCCCTCGGCGGTCTGTCGGCCGCGATCTACAACGAGGTGCTGCAGTTCTTCGTGATCGTCGCCGCGCTCGCCCCGTTGACCCTGGTCGGTCTGTACAAAGTGGGCGGCTGGAACGGACTCACCAGCGAGGTCGAGAACCGCTGGGGCGCCGAGGAGGTGTCGTCGTGGCCCGGCACCACGCTCACCGGCATCGAGAGCCCGGTGCTGTCGGTCATCGGCATCGTGTTCGGTCTCGGCTTCGTGCTGTCCTTCGGCTACTGGACGACCAACTTCGTCGAGGTGCAGCGTGCCATGGCCAGCAGCTCGATGTCGGCCGCGCGACGCTCGCCGATCATCGGCTCCTTCCCGAAGATGTTCATGCCGTTCATCGTGATCGTCCCGGGCATGATCGCCGCCGTCGCTGTCTCCGAGGTGGTGCAGGCCAAGGAGAGCGGCGGGACGTTCGACTACAACAACTCGCTGCTCTACCTGATGCGCGACCTGCTGCCCAACGGCATGCTGGGCCTCGCCCTCGCAGGCTTGCTGGCGTCGTTCATGGCCGGCATGGCAGCGAACATCTCCGCCTTCAACACGGTGTTCTCCTACGACATCTGGGAGACCTACGTCGTGAAGGACAAGCCCGACCACTACTACCTGTCGGTGGGTCGTCTCGCGACCGTAGCCGCGACGGTGGTCGCGATCGGTACGGCGTTCATCGCCTCGCAGTACTCCAACATCATGAACTACATCCAGACCCTGTTCGGCTTCTTCAACGCTCCCCTCTTCGCCACCTTCATCCTCGGTCTCCTGTGGGCCCGGATGTCCCCGGCCGCCGGCTGGACGGCGATGGTGGCCGGGCCCGCCGCAGCGGGCGTGGTCGGGTGGCTCTCCCAGGACACCTTCGGTGGTCTGAGCATCGGCGTGCTGCCCTTCGCCGGACAGGGAGCGAGCTTCGTCGCCGCCGGCGCGGCCTTCGTGGCGAGCATCGTCGTCGGCGTGCTGGTGACGATGGTCAGCCGTCGGTTCAAGTCGGACTCCGAGCTGCGCGGGCTGGTCTGGAAGCTCACGCCCAAGGAGGACATCAGCCACACCGACGAACCAGGTGCTCGCTGGTTCCAGAAGCCGGTGCCGCTCGCCGGTGTCGGACTCGCCACCGTCCTCGTCCTCAACCTCCTCTTCTGGTGAAGGAACCGTCATGAGCGAGCACACGAACCCCACCTCCGGCCACGGCGACGGGTCGACCACCTCCGAGAAGCCGCACAAGGCCGGGGCGTTCGACGTACGCAACTTCATCGGCGGCCTGCTCGGCCTCTACGGGTTGATCCTGCTGCCCACAGGGCTGTTCGCGACCGACGAGGCCGCGCTGGCCAAGTCCGACGGGGTCAACGTGAACATCTGGACCGGCATCGCGCTCCTGGTCGCCGGTGCGGTGTTCATCGGGTGGGCACGGCTGCGGCCCGTGGTGGTCCCGGCCGACCCCGACGGGCAGTCCGCAGACCAGGACGACGAGGGCCACCGACCCGCGCACTGATCATCGGGTCGCCGGCGCGCTCGCGCACGTGTCGCAGCGAGGCGCCGCGGGGTGAGAGCATCAGGCATGGCTGCTCCCACCTCGTCCTCGACGAGCCCTGACATCGACGGCAGCGACGTGCTCGACCACGGGGTGCGGCTCGGCCTCATCGCCTACGGCGTGGTCCACCTCGTGGTGGCGTGGACGTCGGTCCAGCTGGCGCTGGGCGACGCGAGCGGCAAGGCCAGCCAGACCGGCGCGCTGCAGCAGCTCGCCGGAGACAGCATGGGCGGTGCGTCCCTCTACGCCGTTGCGCTCGGCTTCGCGGCGCTGGTGTTCTGGCAGGGCGCGGAGGCCCTCGTCGGTCACCGCACCGAGGACGGCGGCAAGCGGGTCTTCAAGCGTGTCGCCTCGGCCGTCAAGGCGGTCGTCTACGCCGCGCTCGCCGTGTCCTCGGTCAAGATCGCCTCGGGCGGCGGGGGCCGGTCGAAGGGCACCGACAGCCTCACCGCGCAGGTCATGTCCGCACCAGGCGGTCGCTTCCTCGTCGGAGCAGCCGGTCTGGCCGTGGTCGCGGTCGGCGTCTACCTGGCCTTCAAGGGCGTCACCCGGAAGTTCACCAAGCGCATCGACACGGAAGGCTCGTCCGGCAACCGCCGTACGCCGGTGGTGGTGCTCGGCACGGTCGGCTACGTGGCCAAGGGCGTGGCGCTCGCAGCCATCGGCGGCCTCTTCGTGAGCGCGGCCGTCCAGCACGACGCCCAGGAGTCCGGTGGGCTCGACCAGGCCCTCCACGCCCTGCTCCAGCAGCCCTTCGGACGGCCGCTGCTCATCGCGGTCGCGCTCGGGCTGGCGGCGTACGGCCTCTTCTGCTTCCTCTGGGCCCGGCACCTCAAGCGCGACTGAGACCCCACCGGGCCGTGAGGGGTCAGGTGATGGTCATGCCGCCGTCGACAGCGAGGGTCTGACCCGTGACGTAGCCACCGGCGTCGCCGGCGAGGAAGACCAGCGCAGCGGCCAGCTCGGCGGCCTCGCCCTTGCGTCCCATCGGGATCCGCTGCCCCATCGCGTCGAGGTAACCGTCGGGGTACTGGTCGGTCATCTCGCTGGCGAAGAAGCCGGGCGCCAGGGCGTTGACGCGGATGCCCTTGCGGCCGGTCCACTGCTGGGCGAGGTCGCGGGTCAGGCCGATCAGCCCCGCCTTCGAGGCCGCGTACGCCGCCTGCGGCAGCCCGGCGGTCGTGAGCCCGAGGACCGAGGAGATGTTGACGATGCTGCTGCCGGGCTCCATCACCCGGCCGCACGCCTGGGCCATCCAGTAGCAGCCGTTGAGGTTGACGTCGATCACCTGGCGGAACTGCTCGGGGGACTCGCGCGTCGCCGGCACAGCGGTGCCGATCCCGGCGTTGTTGACCAGGATGTCGACGCGTCCCAGCTCGGCCATCGTGGCGTCGACGAGCGCTTGGCAGTCCTCGGGGGAGGAGACGTCGGTGGCGACCGCGATCGAGCGGCGACCGAGCGCCTCGACCTTGGCCCTCGTCTCGTCGAGCTTGTCGACGCGGCGCGCGCCGAGGGCGACGTCGGCGCCGGCCTCGGCCAGCGCCTCGGCGAAGGCGACGCCGAGGCCCGAGGAGGCCCCGGTCACCACGGCGACCTTGCCGTCGAGCCGGAACAGGTCGAGCACGGTCATGAGAGCTCCTCCGAGGTTCAGCGAAACGGGTGCGACGTCAGGGTGCCCGGCAGGGGCCCGGCTCACTCGTAGCCGAGGATCTCCTGGCGCTTGCGGCCCCAGGCCAGCGCGGAGTCGATGGCGTCGTCGATGGTGAGGTCCGCGGTCCAGCCGAGCACGTCGCGAGCCTTGTCGACGTTGGCGAAGGCTCCGACGGCGTCGCCCGGACGCGGCGGGGCCGTGCGCACCGGCACCTCCTCGCCGAACACGCGCTCGAAGGAGGCGACCAGCTCGCGCACGGTGACCCCGTCACCGGTGCCGACGTTGATGATGGTGCTGGGGGCGTCGACGGTCGCGAGCACCTCGTCGAAGGTCTCCACAGCGCGCACGTGGGCCTGTGCGAGGTCCCAGACGTGGACGTAGTCGCGGATGCCGGTGCCGTCGCGGGTCGGGTGCTCGACGCCGGTGATGGTGAAGGCGTCCTTCAGCCCCTGGGCGGCCATCACGAGCTGGCCCAGGACGTGGGAGGGTTCGCGGGCGTAGATGCCCGACTCGAGGTCGGGGTCGGAGCCGATCGGGTTGAAGTAGCGCAAGATGATCGCGCGCAGGTCGGTGGCCGCCGCCATGTCGGTCAGCACCATCTCCATGACCCGCTTCGTCCGGGCGTACGGCGAGCCGGGGTCGAGCGGGTCGACCTCGGTCACCTCGAACCCGTCCTTGGTGGCGTAGAGGGAGGCGCTGGAGGAGAACAGCACCCGCGGCTTGCCCAGCTTCGTCAGCTGGTCGAAGAGCGTGAGCGACTTGGCGACGTTGTCGCGGTAGTACTCGTAGGGCTGCTCCACCGACTCCGGTACGACGATCCGCGCGGCCATGTGGATGGTCGACTCGATGTCGGGGTGCTCCTCGACGACGCGGCTGAGCAGGTCGCGGTCGGCGATGTCGCCCTCGTAGAAGATGCGGTCCTTCACGAACACTCGCGGGCCGGTCAGCAGGGAGTCCAGGACCACGGGGGTGTGGCCGGCCGCCTCGAGGGCCTTGCACGTCGTCGACCCGATGTAGCCGGCACCGCCGGTGACCAGAACCTTCATGGTCAGCGACCCTAGCCCAGCGCCCGGGGCGGAGCCGGGAGGGTGCGCTACCCTGGTGTCGTGATCACGCGTCTGCTCCTTGGACAGCCGCTCTGAGTCGATCGAGATCGACAGCCAGAGCGGCCACCCTCCTGCCCGGAGGGTTTTTTTGTGCCCGGAGCGACAACCCAGGAGACCCGAACCGATGAGCGAGCAGCAGAGCGGCACCACTCCCACCCCCGCCGACGGCAGCGTCGAGCGGCACGACAAAGCGGACGAGCGAGCGACGTACGACGTCGTAGGCGTCCAGGAGAAGTGGCTGAGGGTGTGGCCGGACTTTCCCTTCACCGCAGGCGAGGGCGGCGTCCGCGCGGCCGACGGCGAGCCGGGGGAGAAGCGCTACGCGCTGACGATGTTCCCCTACCCCAGCGGGGATCTGCACATGGGCCACGCCGAGGTGATGGCGCTGCACGACGTGATCGCGCGCTACTGGTGGCAGCGCGGCTACGACGTGCTCAACCCGATCGGGTGGGACTCGTTCGGTCTGCCGGCCGAGAACGCCGCCATCCGCAACGACGAGAACCCGGCCGTCTACACCTACGCCAACATCGACACCCAGGCTGAGTCGTTCCGCCGCTACGCGATCAGCTTCGACTGGTCGCGGCGGCTGAACACCTCCGACCCGGACTACTACCGCTGGACGCAGTGGCTGTTCCTGAAGTTCCGCGAGCAGGGCCTGGCCTACCGCAAGTTCTCCCCGGTCAACTGGTGCCCCAACGACCAGACCGTGCTCGCCAACGAGCAGGTCGTGCAGGGCGCCTGTGAGCGCTGCGGTGCCGAGGTGACCAAGCGCGAGCTGTCGCAGTGGTACTTCAAGGTCACCGACTACGCCCAGCGGCTGCTGGACGACATGGTGCCGCTGGAGGCGTCGTGGCCCTCGAAGGTGCTGGCCATGCAGCGCAACTGGATCGGCCGCTCGGAGGGCGCGCACGTCGACTTCGTGATCTCGCCGGTCGAGCCCGCGCCGGTCGAGCCCGCGTCGGTCGAGCCCGTCGAGACCACCACCCAGTCGATCCGGGTGTTCACCACGCGACCCGACACGCTGTTCGGCGCGACGTTCATGGTGGTCGCCGCCGACGCGAAGCTGGCCACCGAGATCGCGGCGCCGGAGAGGCGTCAGGCGCTGGAGGACTACCTGGTCGAGGTCCGCAAGGCCACCGACATCGACCGGCTGGCCACCGACCGGCCCAAGACCGGTGTCGACCTGGGCGTGACGGCGCTCAATCCCGTCACGGGCGCCCGGATCCCGGTGTGGGCCTCCGACTACGTGCTGGCCGACTACGGCACCGGCGCGATCATGGCGGTGCCCGGGCAGGACCAGCGCGACTGGGAGTTCGCCGCGACGTTCGGCCTGCCGGTGGTCCGCACCGTCCGACCCACCGAGGGCTTCGAGGAGTCCGGCGGCGAGGCGTTCACCGGCGCGGGGCCGGCCATCAACTCCACCAACGACGAGATCTCGCTGGACGGACTCGAGATCGAGGACGCCAAGAGCCGGATCATCGACTGGCTGGAGGTTAAGGGCACCGGCACGCGCTTCGTGAACTTCCGGCTGCGCGACTGGCTGCTGAGCCGGCAGCGCTACTGGGGCGCGCCGATCCCGATCATCCACTGCGAGACGTGCGGCGAGGTCGCCGTACCCGAGGACCAGCTGCCCGTCGAGCTGCCCGACCTGCGGGGCTCCGATCTCAAGCCCAAGGGCGTCTCGCCGCTGGCGGCGGCCGAGGACTGGGTCAACGTGGACTGCCCGCAGTGCGGGGGAGCGGCGAAGCGCGACAGCGACACGATGGACACCTTCGTCGACTCGTCGTGGTACTTCCTGCGCTACTGCTCCCCGCAGTACACCGACGGCCCCTTCGACCCGGAGGCCGTGCGTGAGTGGATGCCGGCTGCGCAGTACGTCGGCGGTGTCGAGCACGCGATCCTGCACCTGCTGTACAGCCGGTTCTTCACCAAGGTGCTGCACGACCTGGGGATGGTCGACTTCACCGAGCCCTTCACCGCCCTGCTGAACCAGGGCCAGGTCATCAACCGCGGCAAGGCGATGAGCAAGTCGCTGGGCAACGGCGTCAACCTGGGCGAGATGATCGACGCGTACGGCGTCGACGCCGTCCGGCTGACGATGGTCTTCGCCGGCCCGCCGGAGGACGACATCGACTGGGCCGACATGAGCCCGGGCGGGTCGCTGAAGTTCCTGCAGCGGGCGTGGCGGCTGTCGGGCGACGTGACCTCCGCGGTCGGCACCCCGGCCGCCGGTGGGGACACGGCCCTGCGGCAGGTCACCCACCGCACCGTGGCCGAGGTCGAGCAGCTGATCGAGAGCCACCGCTTCAACGTGCTGGTGGCCCGGACCATGGAGCTGGTCAACCACACCCGCAAGGCGATCGACTCGGGCTGCGGCCCGGCCGACCCCGCCGTGCGCGAGGCCGCCGAGACGGTCGCGATCCTGCTGTCGCTGGTCGCGCCCTACACCGCCGAGGAGATGTGGGAGCGGCTCGGTCACCCACCGACCGTGGCGCGCGCCGGCTGGCCGGTGGTCGACCCGGCCCTGCTGGTGCAGGAGTCGGTCACCGCCGTCGTGCAGATCCAGGGCAAGGTCAAGGCCCGCCTGGAGGTGTCACCGGACGTCTCCGAGGCCGACCTGGAGGCCACCGCACTGGCCGACGAGACCGTGCAGCGCGCGCTCGAGGGCAGGACGGTCCGCAAGGTGATCGTGCGGGCCCCCAAGCTGGTCAACATCGTCGCCGGCTGACGCCACTCGGTGCTCGAGCAGCGAGCGCCGGGGAACGTCGTCGAGACCTGGTGAGGCGATCGGCCGCGGCGCGACGCTCCCGACACACCTGGCCTATCCTTCGCACCATGTCCCACGTCGCCGTCGTCACCGACTCCACGGCCGGGGTGCGTGCGGACACCGCCGAGGCGCTCGGCATCGTCGTGGTGCCGCTGCAGGTGATCATCGGCGCGACGTCGTACGCCGACGGGGTCGACGCCGAGGCGAGCCCGGAGTCGGTCGCGAGGGCACTGCGCGAGTACCTTCCCGTCAGCACGTCGCGGCCCAGCCCCGAGGTGCTGCTCGAGGCCTACGAGCGGGCGGCGGCCGAGGGTGCGAGCGAGATCGTCTCGGTCCACGTCTCGGCCGAGGTCAGCGCCACCCACGAGTCGGCGCTGCTGGCGGCCAAGCGTTCCCCGGTGCCGGTCCGCGTCGTCGACACCGGCCAGATCGGGGCCGGCACGGGCTGGGCCGCGGTCGCGGCTGCCCGGGCCGCCGCGGACGGTGCGTCCGGCTTCGAGGTGGCCGAGGCGGCGCAGCGACGAGCGGAGCACACGACGGCACTGTTCTCGGTCGACACCCTGGAGTACCTCCGCCGCGGGGGCCGGATCGGCTCCGCCGCCGCGCTGCTCGGATCGGCGCTGGCGGTCAAGCCGATCCTCGAGGTCACCGGCGGACGGGTCGCGCCGCGCGAGAAGGTGCGGACCCAAGGGCGCGCGATCGCCCGGCTCGAGGAGCTCGCAGTGCTGGGCGCAGCGGCGTACGACGTCGAGGTCACCGTCTGCCACCTGGCCAACGAGTCCGCGGCGACCGGTCTGGCCGAGCGCCTCACCGAGCGGCTGGCGGAGAACCTGGACGGGCGGGTGATCGAGGTGTGCGAGGTGGCGGCCGTGCTGGGCGCCCACGTCGGCCCGGGGGTCGTCGGCGTCGTCGTGGCACCTCTCTTTCCGGTCCACCACGACTGACTCTGCTGCGGGCCCGGACCACGATCGCGCCCGGACCCTCGGGTTCTCCACAGCGGCCCGGTGGGCGACCCACGACCGCCGGCGGCACGCCTAGCGTGCCGGGATGCGCAGACGACCCGCCGCCGATGCCCATGCGACCGACGTCGCCCGTCGTCGTCTCGAGGCGCTGAGCCGCGAGCTCGGCCTCGACGTGGACCGGGACGACCCGGAGGGCTGGCCGGGCCACTCGTTCGACCCTCGCGACGACGCTGCGCGCGGCGTCGCCGGTGGTGCGCTGCACGAGGAGAGCCCCCCGGCTCGTCGAAGGTCGGCGTCGTGGGTCGTCGAGGAGTCTGTGCCCCGCGGTGCGTCCGGGGTGTCGAGCACCGCCTCGGAGGAGCCTGCCCACCGGGGTCCGGGGCGCCACGCGCTGCCGCGGCTCTCCTGGCGCGAGCGACTCGGGCTGTGGCTGACCGAGCGCTCCGGTGGTGGTGGGCGCCAGTTCGGAGCCGCCCACCTGGCGGTGGTCGCACTGCTGGTCGCGGCCAGCCTCGCCCTCGGGGCCTGGCACACCATGCGGGGCTCGGTCGAGCAGGCGCCCGTGGCCGTTCCGACCCTGGTCCCTCCCTCCGACGACGTCGGCGAGGACGCGTCGGGGGCGGCGGGCGCGGCGGGCTCGTCGGCCGTGTCCGGGTCGGGGGAGACGGCGAGCCCCGAGGCGGGGGCCGCGGCGAGTCCTGCCTCCGGACCCGAGGTGGTCGTCGACGTGGTCGGCAGGGTACGACGCCCCGGCATCGCCGTCCTGCCGGCCGGCTCTCGGGTCGTCGATGCGCTCGAGGCCGCGGGAGGCGCCCGGCCGGGGGTGCGCACCGACAGCCTGAACCTGGCGCGGCCGCTGACCGATGGTGAGCAGATCCTGGTGGGTCGCTCCGCGGCCGTGTCCGCGCCGCCTGCTGCGTCCGGCACGACGTCCGGGTCGTCGACCGGCGCGTCCCCATCGCGCTGGTCAACCTCAACACCGCCGACCAGGTGGCCCTCGAGACGCTGCCGGGAGTGGGCCCGGTGACCGCCGCGGCGATCCTGCAGTGGCGCACGGAGCACGGCGGCTTCACCGCGGTCGAGGAGCTGCTGGAGGTGAGCGGGATCGGTGACGCCACGCTCGCGGAGATCGCTCCGCACGTGACGATCTGACGCGGTGCAGCCGGACGGCCCGCGACCGCTGCTCCACCCGTCCCGGTCGTCGGACGACCCGTCGGCGCTGACCGGCACGGCACGCTCGACGGAGCCCGGCGCGCGGGCACCGAGCGACCTGCGTGCGCCCCAGCTCGCGGCCACGGCGTGGGCGGGCTGCGTCGTGGGGCTCCTGACGCCCGGGGGCGTGGCGGTCGCGGTCGTGACGCTGCTGGCGCTGGTGACGGCGGCCCTGGCGCGGCGCAGACGGTTGGTCGCCGCGTGCTGCCTGCTCGCCGCGGGACTGTGCGGTCACGCCGCCCTCACCGTCGACCGGCTTGATTCCGGCCCGGTGGCCGCATGGGCTCATGAACGTCTGGTCGTCAGCGTCGAGCTGCGAGCCACGGCCGACGCCGTCGTGCGCGAGGGTGACCACGGGCGCTTCGCGATCCTGCGTGCCGAGGGGGCGCAGTGGACGGTCCGCGGCGAGACCGCCCGGGTGTCCGCCCCGGTGCTCGTCATCGGTGACGAGTCGTGGGGGGAGGTCGCCTGGGGTGACACGGTGCACGCCGTCGCGCGGCTCCAGCCCGCCGACGGTCACGACCTGGCCGCGGTGCTGAGTGCCCTGGGAGACCCCGAGATCATGACCGGTCGCTCGGACGTGCTGGCCGGGGCGGACGCCGTACGCGCCTCGGTCCGGACCGCGACCCGGGACGGGCCCGGCCACTCCGACGCGCTCGTCCCGGCGCTGGTGACCGGGGACGACGAGCGGCTGCCCCCCGAGGTCACCGACGACTTCCGCACCGCCGGGCTCACCCACCTCACGGCTGTGTCAGGCACGAACCTGACGCTGGTGCTGGCGTCGGTGCTGCTGCTGGCGCGCTGGGTCGGGGTCCGTGCGCGAGGACTGCTGGTCGTCGGCGCCGTCTGCGTCGTGGGCTTCGTGCTGGTGGCACGGCCCGAGCCGTCGGTGCTGCGGGCTGCGGTCATGGGCTCGGTGACGCTCGTCGGTCTCGGGAGCGGAGGCCGCGCCGCCGGTCTGCGGGCCCTCGGTGCGGCGGTGGTGGTGCTGCTCGCCCTGACCCCGGCGATGGCGCTCTCACCCGGCTTCGCGCTCTCGGTCTGTGCCACCGCGGGCATCCTCGTGGGGGCGCCGGCGGTCCGCGACGCACTGGCGTCGTGGCTGCCGCGGTGGCTGGCCGAGGCGGTCGCGGTGCCGTGGGCGGCGCAGATGGCCTGTACGCCGCTGGTGGCCGGTCTGTCGGGCCAGGTGTCCCTGGTCGCGGTGGTGGCCAACCTGCTGGTGGCGCCCGCGGTGGGTCCGGCCACCGTGCTGGGCCTCGGCGGTGGTCTGGTCGGACTCCTGCTGGCGCCGGTGGGGCGCCTGATCGGCTGGCTGGGCTGCTGCTCGGCCTGGTTCATCCTCGCCGTGGCCGAGCGTGCGGCCCGGCTCCCGGGCGCCGAGGTGTCCTGGCCGAGCGGCTCGCTCGCCATGGTGGTGCTCGTCGTCCTCAGCCTGGTGGGTCTCGTCGGCGCCTCGTGGGTGATGCGACACCGGTGGCTCACGGTCGCGGCGGTGGTGGTGCTGCTGCTGGCGATCCTCCGGCCGGTCCCGTCGCCGGGGTGGCCGCCCGACGGATGGGTGCTCGTGATGTGCGACGTCGGGCAGGGCGACGCCCTGGCGCTTCGCACCGGTCCCGCCGAGGCGGTGGTCGTCGACGCGGGACCCGAGGCTGTGCTCGTCGACGGCTGTCTCGACGACCTCGGGGTCACCCGGGTGCCGGCGGTCGTGCTGACCCACTTCCACGCCGACCACGTCGACGGGCTGGAGGGCGTGCTGGGCGGCCGGGAGGTCGGGGAGGTGCAGGTGACGTCGCTGCGCGAGCCGGCGTACGGCGCTGACGCGGTCGACCGCTTCGCTCAGGAGCACGACGTGCCTTTGCGGGTGCCGGCGTACGGCGAGCGGTTGACGGTCGGCGAGGTGGCCTGGCAGGTCGTCGGCCCGCGGCGGGTGGTGGGCGAGAACCCGAACGACGCCTCGCTGGTGCTGCTGGTGGAGACCGGGGGGCTGCGCATCCTGCTGGCCGGCGACGCCGAGCCGCCCGAGCAGGGTCAGCTGGAGGCCGTCGGGATCGGGGACGTCGACGTGCTGAAGGTCGCCCATCACGGCAGCCGCTACCAGGACCACGGGTTCATCGCCGACCTGCGGCCGCAGGTGGCCCTGGTCTCGGTGGGGGAGGGCAACGACTACGGCCACCCCGCCCCCGACCTGACGTCGTGGCTCACCCACGGCGGCGTCGACGTACGTCGCACCGATCGCGATGGCGACGTCGCCGTCGTCGTGGGGCGCGACGGAGACTGGGGTGTGGTCGCACGGGGCTGATCCCGACTGGTCGAACGATGCTGACGTTCGTCCGTCGGGCGCCGGTCGTGACAGCGAATCCTACTGTCGCCGGGATGTGGCAGGCTTCGGCGCATGAGTCCGCGCGCCGCTTCCGAGGCCCATCCGCTGGGCTCGGTGACGCTGGTGACGGGGCCCGAGGAGCTGCTGAACGACCGGGTCGTGCGCGCCGCTCGCGCCGCCGTACGTCGTGCCGCTCCCGACGCCGACCTCACCGTCGTCCAGGCCGTCGAGCTGACCCGCGGTTCGCTGGGCGAGCTGACCGCACCGTCGCTCTTCGCCACCACCCGGCTCGTCGAGGTCCGCCAGCTCGAGGACGTCCCCGAGGACAGTCACGACGGCATCGTGTCCTACGCAACCACGCCCGACGCCGACGTGGCGCTCGTCCTCGTCCACTCCGGGGGGCAGAAGGGCTCCGGCCTGCTCAACCGGCTGCGCAAGCTGCCTGGCGTCCACGAGCACAAGTCCGAGCAGGTGAAGCCGGCCAACCTCGTCGGCTTCGTGATGGACGAGGGCCGCAAGATCGGTGGCCAGGTCGACCGCGACGCAGCGGACGCGCTGGTCGAGGCCGTCGGCAGCGACCTGCGGGCGCTGGCGGCGGCGGTGGAGCAGCTGAGCCACGACTTCCCGGGCCAGCCGCTGAGCACCGAGATCGTGGGGCGCTACTTCTCCGGACGTGCGGACGTGAAGGGTTACATCATCGCCGAGCACGCGCTGTCGGGGCGCACGGCGCAGGCGCTCGAGGAGCTGCGGTGGGCGCTCGAGACCGGGGTGGGGGGACCGGCCATCACCGGCTCGTTCGCGTCCGCGGTGCGGTCGCTGGCGCGTCTCAAGGGCGCCGCCCGTGGGATGCGCGACGCCGACCTGGCCCGTGAGGTCGGCGTGCCACCATTCCGTATCCGTCACCTGCGCGACCAGCTGCGGGGCTGGGACGAGCACGGGCTCGGGGTGGCCGTCGGTGCCGTGGCCATCGCCGACGCAGAGGTCAAGGGGGCCGGGGCGCACGCCGGCTACTCGTTGGAGCGGATGGTGCTCACCCTGGCCGGGGCGAGGACCGGCGGACGCTGAGCCCTCCGGAGCGGCCCGTCGGACGGGCAGCTCGCCGGGCGCACAGCCCCCACGTGCCTGTGACGGACCGAGCTGCCCGTTCAACCGGACCCCGGACGCACGAAAGCCGCCGACCCGGAGGTCAGCGGCTTCGTGATCGGCGTTGAGGCGAGCCTCAGAGGGAGGAGGCCTGCTTCGCGATGGCCGACTTGCGGTTCGCGGCCTGGTTCTTGTGGATGACGCCCTTGGAAGCGGCCTTGTCGAGCTTGCGGTTGGCGTCGGCGGCCAGCGTGCGGGCCTTCGCGGCGTCACCGGAGTCGGCGGCCTCCTTGAAGCGGCGGATGGCCGTCTTCAGGGCCGACTTGACCGACTTGTTGCGCTCGTGCGCAGCCAGGTTCTGCTTGTTGCGCTTGATCTGGGACTTGATGTTCGCCACGGGGCAGGCCTCAGTGCTTTCGATTGCGTTGACAGGTCGGATGCTCGGGGGCACGGCGCACCCGGGACGACCCGGCCGGCGCGCACGCGACAGGTGATCTTAGCAGCGGCCATGGATCGGTCCCAAATCGAGCCATCAGCCGCTGCTCCCCGAGCGATCCCGGCGCCTACCGAGCGAAGCATCGCTCGGGAAGCGCCGGTTTCACTAGGTACCTAGTGAAACCGGTGATGCTCACGACCAGCCGCGGCGGGAGCACAGCCAGGCCCAGGCCGCCTCGGCGCTCCAGCGGGCGTGCACCCCGAGGAAGGGGGAGCTCGCGCGCAGCGGCTGCTCGCCGGCGCGCCGCATCCAGCCGGCGTAGGCCGCCAACCACACGTCGATCTCCTCGCCCGGAACGTCCCCGGTCAGCGGGTGCCCGGTCAGCAACGGCTCGACGTCGACCCCGTCGCCGTAGGCGGAGACCAGGACGTCGACCACGTCGAGCCACACCGGCCCGCGGCACGGCCAGTTCCAGTCGCACAGCAGGGTGCGGCCGTCGGCACAGAGCAGGACGTTGTCGTCGCGGGCGTCGCCGTGCACGAACCCCTGGCGCGGCAGATCGGGCAGGCGGGCCGCCAGCGCGGCCGCCGAGCGGACGTGGCGGTCGTCGGGGGAGCGGGCCGCGAGGACCTGCCAGGCCCCGGCCAGCCCGGGGAACGCCTCGACCGCCGGGGGCAGCTCGTCGCCGAGGTCGTCGGCCACCGTCGCGGTCGACTCCGCCACCAGCGTCAGCAGCCCCAAGGTGCGGTCGAGCTCGTCGTCGCGCCAGGGCCGCTCCGGTGTCAGCGCGCCGACGTCCTCGAGGCCGAGCACCACCCACTCGTCGTCCTCGTGGGTCCAGCGCAGCTCCGGCGCAGGCACGGCGTACGGCGCCAGCCGCGCCAGCACCCGCGCCTCCTCGGCGTAGGAGTCCGCGACGGCTCGCTGCGCGACCTTGCTGGCCGCCTTCACGAACAGACGGGTCCCGTCGGCGGCGTGCAGGCGCGAGGCGAAGCCGGGGGTGAAGCCGGTGCCCTGCGACTGGGAGGAGACGACGGGGGAGCCGAGACGCTGCTCGACCTCGGCGCGCAGGGCCGCCGGGAGGTGCAGCCAGGACAATCGCCGTGCGGTCCGGCCGTGCGGCACCGCGGGGGCGGTGAGGACGGACGTCGCGGAGCCGGGCACCCGGCCATTGAACCGCACCGTCCGTCCGTGGCCCGGCTGCGTGGGACACTGGGGTCGTCCGGCGCGTCGCCACGCCCGGACCTCATCGCACGCGCAGCGTCTCGCCCGTCATTGCCCCGTCATCGCCCGTCATCGCCCGTCATCGAAAAGGGAGTCGTGTCCAAGTCCTCGAGCCGTCCCGCGGCGCCTCAGCCGGGCAGCACCGACCCGTCGATCATCCGCAACTTCTCGATCATCGCCCACATCGACCACGGCAAGTCGACGCTGGCCGACCGGATGCTTCAGCTGACCGGGGTCGTCGACGCCCGCAGCGCCCGCGCGCAGTACCTCGACCGCATGGACATCGAGCGCGAGCGCGGCATCACCATCAAGAGCCAGGCCGTCCGCATGCCGTGGACGGCCCGCAGCGGTGACGAGAGCGGCACGACGTACGTGCTGAACATGATCGACACCCCCGGCCACGTCGACTTCACCTACGAGGTCTCGCGCTCGCTCGAGGCGTGCGAGGCGGCCGTGCTGCTCGTCGACGCCGCCCAGGGCATCGAGGCGCAGACGCTGGCCAACCTCTACCTCGCCCTCGGCGCCGACCTGCACGTCGTCCCGGTGCTCAACAAGATCGACCTGCCGGGCGCGGAGCCGGAGAAGTACGCCGCGGAGCTCGCCGGCATCATCGGCTGTGACCCGTCGGAGGTGCTGCGCGTCTCGGCCAAGACCGGCGAGGGCGTGCCCGAGCTGCTCGACGAGATCGTGCGCCAGACCCCGCCGCCGACCGGTGACGCCGACGCTCCTGCGCGCGCCCTGATCTTCGACTCCGTCTACGACACCTACCGCGGGGTGGTCACCTACGTGCGCGTCTTCGACGGCAAGCTCACCCACCGCGACCGCATCAAGATGATGTCGACGGGCGCGGTGCACGAGATGCTCGAGGTCGGGGTGATCTCGCCGGAGCCGATCAAGTCCGCCGAGATCGGCGTCGGCGAGGTCGGCTACCTCATCACGGGGGTGAAGGAGGTCCGCCAGTCCCGCGTCGGTGACACCGTCACCTGGCAGAACAACGGCGCCACCGAGCCGCTGAGCGGCTACAAGCACCCGAACCCGATGGTGTTCGCGGGGCTCTACCCCATCGACGGCGACGACTACCCGACGCTGCGTGAGGCGCTGGACAAGCTGCAGCTCAACGACGCGGCGCTGGCCTACGAGCCGGAGACCTCCGGCGCGCTGGGCTTCGGCTTCCGCTGCGGCTTCCTCGGCCTGCTGCACATGGAGATCGTGCGTGAGCGGCTCGAGCGCGAGTTCAACCTCGACCTGATCTCGACCACCCCCAACGTGGTCTACGACGTGACCCTCGACGACGGCACCGCAGTGCAGGTGACGAACCCCAGCGAGTTCCCCGCGGGCAAGATCGCCGAGGTGCGCGAGCCGGTCGTCAAGGCCACCATCCTCACGCCGAAGGAGCACATCGGCACGATCATGGAGCTGTGCCAGGCCAAGCGCGGCAACCTGCAGGGGATGGACTACCTGTCCGAGGAGCGCCTCGAGATGCGCTACACGATCCCGCTGGCCGAGATCGTCTTCGACTTCTTCGACAACCTGAAGTCGCGCACCAAGGGCTACGCCTCGCTCGACTACGAGACCACCGGCGACCAGGCCGCCGACCTGGTCAAGGTCGACGTGCTGCTGCACGGCGACCCCGTCGACGCCTTCAGCGCGATCGTGCACCGTGACGCCGCCTACGCCTACGGCGTCTCACTGGTCGGCAAGCTCAAGGAGCTCATCCCGCGCCAACAGTTCGAGGTGCCGATCCAGGCCGCCATCGGCAGCCGCGTCATCGCGCGCGAGACCATCCGCGCCATCCGCAAGGACGTGCTCGCCAAGTGCTACGGCGGCGACATCAGCCGCAAGCGCAAGCTGCTGGAGAAGCAGAAGGCCGGCAAGAAGCGCATGAAGATGGTGGGCCGTGTCGAGGTCCCGCAGGAGGCGTTCATCGCCGCCCTCAACACCAGCGACCCGGGCCCCAAGGACAAGAAGTAACGGACCGCGCGGGGCCGACCGGCGAGCGACGTACGACACATCGGAGGGGCTCCCGGCCGGTGTTAGGGTGAGGCCGCCGCCGTCCGGTGGCACACAACTCATTCACCTCGCCTGCCAGGGGAAGCCGGTCCAAGTCCGGCGCTGACCCGCAACCGTAGCCCTCCCTCGGGAGGGGAGTCGGAACACCTGCGGCGAGGGGATCTGACATCCACGCTGTCGCGGAAAGCAGGTGGACCCCCTCTCGGGGTCCCGCCTGCGTTGCAGCGGGAAGGGAACCCACCATGCGCGTTGAGCGCACTGTTCACCGAGCCCTCCTGGGCCTCGCCACTCTGGCCGTCGCCGCCGGTACGACGTTCGTCGGCCCGGCCGCCCAGGCCGCTCCCTCCGAGCGTCGTGCCGACGCTGTCGGCGCGGCGGACTGGATGGTCTCGCAGCTGCGAGGCGATCTGCTCTCCACGCAGGAGACCTGGGGCCTCAACAAGCTCTACGGCCCGACTCTCGACGGGGTCATCAGCCTCAACACCGTGAACGCGTACCCGGCCCAGCGAGCAGCGATGCTCGACGCCGTCGAGGCTGAGATCGATGCGTACACCGGTGCCCGGACCGACGGAGAGACCTACGTCGGTGCGCTGGGCAAGCTCCTGACGGCTGCCCAGGTCGAGGGGCGGAGAGTCCGCTCGGTGGGCGACGGCACCCAGCTGCGGCGCCTGGAGGACCGTGTACGGACGGGCAAGGGTGCGCAACGCGGCCGAGTGAGTGACAAGAGCCAGTACGGCGACTACTCCTCGACCTTCTCGCAGGTCTGGGCCGTCCGGGCGCTCGCGCAGGCCGGGTCGACGAAGCGCGCGATCAGCACATCGTTCCTGCTCAAGCAGCAGTGCGCTGCAGGCTTCTTCCGCGCCTCGTTCGAGTCGCGGAACTTCACCTGCCAGACCGCCAAGGTCGAGCGTCGAGGGGACCGCACCCCGGACGTCGACGCCACCGCCCTGGCCGTGGCGGCGATGAAGGACGCGCGTCGCTCCGGGGTCAAGGGTCTCGGTCGACGACATCACCGACGCGCAGCGGTGGCTGGTCTCCGCCCAGAACAGCGACGGGTCCTTCACGGGAACCGGCGCAGCCAACAGCAACTCCACGGCCCTCGCCGCTTTGGTCCTGCGTGAGGGGGGTTACGCCCGTCCTGCGCGGCGAGCGACGAGGTGGCTGGGACCCGCTGCAGGTCGTCGACGCGAACTCTGCGGGCACCGAGCTCGAGGGTGAGATGGGCGCGCTGAGCCTACAACCAGGCGGCATTCGACGAGGCGAAGACCGACGGTATCCCCGAGGGTGCTGTGCGCAGCCAGTGGCTGCTCGCCGCGGCTCAGGGCATTCCCGGGCTGGATCGCGCCGCAGTGATCACCGCGGCGGCCTTCTCTCGTGGGGCGGGAAGTCGGGACCCTGCTCGTTGCGCTGATCCTCGGCGTACTGGTGATGACGCCGCTGAAGCCACGCGGCGGAGCAACCTGCCGGGCCTCTGCCCTGACGGCACGGGTGTGACGGTGGTCGTCGACTTCGGACGCCTCGGAGCCGCGTCCGGTTCGCGCTGCGATCCGGACGGCGCCGGGGAGGAGCGGCGACGTCGGTCATGGAGCACGCCGGTATCGTTCTGGACCGCGTCCGTACGGACCCTGGCTTCATCTGTGCCGTCCAGCGGCCGACCGAACCCGGACCGGTCATGCGGTCGCGTGCCCCCCGCTAGTGCCTACTGGGGCCTGTTCTGGTCGGACGGATCCGGAAAGTGGTACTACGCCGACAAGGGGATCGACGGTATCGACGCCCCCGAGGGTGGGTCCATCGGCTGGGCCTGGCAGAGCAGTCGCACCCAGCGCGCGCCAGGCGAGCCCGAGCCCCCTGCGCCGAGCAAGCCGGCCGGTGGGTCCGGGGGCAGCACGAAGCCCTCGCCGTCCCCGAGTCAGCCGTCGAGTACGCCGTCGTCGTCGGCCCCGACCCCCTCGGGCTCGAGCCCCCGCGTCCGCGACGCCGAGCGCGTCGGCCGGGCAGGCGGCAGGTCCGAAGGCGGCTGAGGACAAGCTCGCCCGTGACAAGAGGGCCGATAAGAAGGCCGACGCCAAGGCCGACGCGAAGAAGAAGTCCGACCGGAAGAGGAAGGACGACGCCCCGGCCAAGCAGCGCGGCGCCGACCGGGCCGAGCCGGACGACCTGATCGAGTCCTCCGAGGACGACGCAGTGACGTCCGGCGAGATCGCGAGCCCGGTCAGCGCCGAGCCCGGGGGCATGACGGGCAGCGACCTCGCCCTGCTGGGCGTGGCCGGCGTCTGCATCGCCGGACTCGCCGCGTCGGCGATCGTCATGGCACGACGTCGGAGGTCCTGACCCGGCGTGACGCACCCACCGGAGACCGGGGTCACGAGCACCGTCTCCGCCACGACAGCCGCCGCGGCGACCACGACCGGTCGCCGTCGGCGGCTGCCGCGCGACCTGCACCCGGTCGCCTGGTGGGTGTGGGCCCTGGGGCTGGCCGCCGCGGCGACGCGGACCACGAACCCCTGGCTGCTCGTCCTCATCGTGCTGGTCGCGTCGGTGACGGTGCTGGCGCGACGTACCGATGCGCCGTGGGCGCTGTCCTTCCGGCTCTACCTGGTTCTCGGCGCCGTCGTGGTGCTGCTGCGGGTGTTCTTCCGGATCCTCTTCGGCAGCGGCTACGGCGAGACCGTGCTGCTCGACCTGCCGGAGGTGCCGCTGCCGGACTGGGCGGCCGGCATCAGCCTGCTCGGGCCGGTCGCGCTGGAGTCGCTGCTCGCCGGTGCCTACGACGGCATGCGCCTGGCGACCGTGATCATCTGCGTGGGCGCGGCCAACTCGCTGGCCGACCCGCGCAAGCTGCTGGCCTCGCTGCCGACGGCGCTCTACGAGGTGGGCACCGCAGTGGTCATCGCCTTCTCGCTGTTCCCGCAGCTCGCCGAGTCCGTCCAACGGGTACGCCGAGCCCGTCGCCTCCGCGGTGAGGCCGGTCGGGGCGTCCGGGCCCTGCGGCGGATCGTCGTACCGGTGCTGGAGGACGCCCTGGACCGCTCGGTGGGCCTCGCTGCGAGCATGGACGCACGGGGCTACGGCCGCTCCGGTCCGCAGAGCAACCGACGCCTCACCGGGGCCTTCCTGCTGCTGGGACTGCTCGGGCTCGTCGTCGGCTCCTACGCCTACCTCGACACCACCGCCCCGCGGGTGCTGGCCTGGCCGATGCTGGCGGCGGGCCTGGCCCTGGCCGCCGGCGGGTTCCTGGCCGCCGGCCGCGGCGTCGCCCGGACCCGCTACCGTCCTCCGCGCTGGCTGGCGGCCGACGTGCTGACCGCTGTCACCGGGCTGGTGGCCGCGGTGCTCATGACGGTGGCGGCCCGTGACTTCGTCGTGGCCCTGCCCGACCCGTCGCGGGTCCCGCCGCTCTCGCCGATCGCTCTGCTGGCCTGCCTGGTCGGGCTCGTGCCGGCCTTCGCCACGCCCCCTCCGGTGCTCGGACCGGCGACGACCGGGCCCGACGGCCCCACGCCCGGGCCCGACCATCCCGACGGCCCCAGCGGCGTACCGGGGGGTGAGCGGCTTGCTCGCCTGGCGTGAGGTCTCCTTCGCCTACGACCCGGACGCCGAGCCGGTGCTGCGCGGCGTCGACCTGGAGATCGAGGAGTCCGAGCTGGTCCTGGTCGCGGGGCGCACCGGCAGCGGCAAGTCGACGCTGCTGCGCACGCTGAACGGGCTGGTTCCGCGCTTCAGCGGCGGCGTGCTGAGCGGCGACGTGATGGTGGGCGGGCGGTCCGTGAGCGACGCCAGCCCCCGCGAGCTGGCCGACCTGGTGGGCTTCGTGGGACAGGACCCGGCGCAGTCCTTCGTCACCGAGGTCGTCGAGGACGAGCTGGCCTACGGCATGGAGCAGCTCGGCGTCGCGCCCGGCACCATGCGGCGACGCGTCGAGGAGACCCTCGACCTGCTCGGCATCGCCGAGCTGCGCTCGCGGTCCCTGCGCACCCTGTCGGGCGGGCAGCAGCAGCGCGTGGCCATCGGCGCCGTGCTGACCATGCACCCACGCGCCCTCGTGCTCGACGAGCCCACCTCGGCGCTCGACCCGACCGCGGCCGAGGAGGTGCTCGGCACCTTGGCCCGGCTCGTCGACGACCTCGGCCTCACGGTGGTGCTCGCCGAGCACCGCATGGAGCGTGTCGTGCCGTTCGCCGACCGGCTGGTCCTGGTCGAGGACGGCCGGGTGCGGGTCGGCGACCCCGCCACGCTGCTGGAGACCTCGGTCGTCGCGCCGCCGGTCGTCGAGCTCGGTCGACTGGCCGGCTGGAACCCGCTGCCGTTGTCGGTCCGCGAGGCCCGGCGCCGCTCGCGCGCGCTCAGCGAGCGGCTGGCGGCCGCCCCGCCGCCGGTGCGCCGGACGGCGGGGCCGGCCGCGACCCGGCGACCCCGGCGACCCCGGTGATGCGGGCCACCGACGTGGTCGTGACGTACGGCCGCGCCGTGGCTGTGCGGCACGTCTCGCTCGACGCCCACGCGGGCCGCGTCACGGCGATCATGGGCCGCAACGGCTCGGGCAAGTCCTCGCTGCTGTGGGCCCTGCAGGGCACCGGCAAGCGCCAGAGCGGCCGCGTCCTGGTCGAGGGCGCCGACCCGGCCCAGGTCGACGTTCCGGCCCGGCTGGTGGGGCTGGTGCCGCAGTCGGCCACCGACCTGCTCTACCTCGAGACCGTCGCGGCCGAGTGCGCTGCGGCCGACCACCAAGCCGGCACCGCGCCGGGGTCGTGCCGCGCGCTGCTCGACGAGCTCGTGCCCGACGTGCCCGACGACCGGCACCCGCGCGACCTGTCCGAGGGTCAGCGACTGTGCCTGGTGCTGGCCATCGTGCTCGTGGCCAGCCCGCCCGTCGTGGCGCTCGACGAGCCCACCCGCGGCCTGGACTACGCCGCCAAGGCGCACCTCGCCGCCATCGTGCGGCGGCTGGCCGGTCAGGGGCGGGCCGTGCTCACGGCCTCGCACGACGTCGAGTTCGTCGCGCAGGTCGCCGACGAGGTGGTCGTGATGGCGGCGGGGGAGACGGTGTCGTCGGGCCCGACCGCGGCGGTGCTGGCGGAGTCGCCGGCCTTTGCGCCGCAGACGACGAAGATCCTCGGCGACGGCTGGCTGACCGTGGACCAGGTCCGGGCGGTGGTGGCGTGAGCACGCTGCGCACCACCCGACGCGGCTCTCGCAGCGCCCGCGGGACCGACCCGGTCGGCCGGCACCTGCTCCCGCTGGGGCGTCGCTCCGTCGCCGTGCTGAGCCTGGCGTCACTGGCCGGGCTGCTGATGTTCGCCTGGCCGCTGCTGCTGGTGCCGGACCCCGGCGCCGGGCAGGTCGCCCCGCCGTTCCTGTTCCTGGCACTGCTGCCCGTGGTCGTCCTCGTGGTGCTCGCCGAGCTCTCCGAGGGCGGCATGGACGCCCGATCGATGGCGCTGCTGGGCGTTCTCACGGCGGTGAACGCGGCGCTGCGCAGCCTGAGCGCCGGGGTCGCGGGCGTCGAGCTGGTGTTCTTCCTGCTGGTGCTCGCCGGCCGCGTCTTCGGACCCGGCTTCGGCTTCGTGCTCGGCTGCACCTCGCTGTTCACCTCGGCCCTGCTGACCTCCGGCGTCGGGCCGTGGCTGCCCTACCAGATGCTGTGCGCCGCCTGGGTCGGTCTGGGCGCCGGGCTGCTGCCCCGGCGCCTGCTGGGCCGGCCGCTGCTGGGCCGCCGCGAGATCGCGGTGCTCGTGGTCTACGGCATCATTTGCGCCTACCTCTTCGGGCTGCTGATGAACCTCTCGTCGTGGCCCTACACCCTCGGCATCGCCGTCCCCGGGCACGAGGGCACGCTGTCCTACGTGCCGGGCGCACCGCTGCTCGAGAACCTCCAGCGCTTCGGCCTCTACACGCTGCTCACCTCGACCGGGGGCTGGGACACCGGCCGGGCCATCACCAACACCCTCGCGATCGTGCTGCTCGGACCAGCGGTGCTGGCGACGCTGCGCCGGGCCGCGCGCAAGGTCGTGTACGCCGCTCCCGTCGCGTCCGAAGCGGGCCGGGCACCGGGTCACGTGGTCCACGAGCGCTCGCCCGGCGCGCCCTGATGGTCGACCTGCCCGCCGGCGTGCGGGGGATGGCAGCCCGCGACGCGACCTGGGCCGCCTGGGTCCGGGCGCTGCCCCGGCTGGCGGACGACCTGCTGGTGGAGTGGGAGCTGCGTCAGGACGGGTGGGCCCAGCACGGCTGCACTGCCCTGGTGCTGCCCGCCCGCGACCCCCAGGACCGCCCGGTGGTCCTGAAGATCGCCTTTCCCGACGACGATTCGGCGTTCGAGCACCTGGCGCTGCAGACCTGGCAGGGCCGCGGCGCGGTGCGCCTGGTCCGGGCCGACCCGCGACGACGAGCGCTGCTGCTGGACCGGCTCGAGGGCCGCACCCTCGACAGCATCGACGCGATCGAGGCCTGCGAGGTCGTCGCCGGGCTGTACCGGTCGCTGCACGTCGCGGGACTGCCCCAGCTGGAGCGGCTCTCGGACCGGACCGCGCGGTGGGCGACGAGGCTGCGCGCCCTGCCGCGCAGCGCTCCGGTGCCGCACCGGCTGGTCGAGCAGGCGGCGACCCTGGCCGAGGACCTGGCGGCCGATCCCGCGACCGACGGGCGCCTGGTGCACGGTGATCTGCACTACCGGCACGTGCTGGCCTCGGGGCCCGCGACGTGGCTCGCCATCGACCCCACTCCGCTCAACGGCGACCCCCACGTCGAGCCGGCTCCGATGCTCTCGAACCGCTGGGACGAGGTCGTGGCCTCCGGTGCGGTCCGCGACAGCGTGCGGGAGCGGTTCTTCACCCTCGTCGACCACGCCGAGCTCGACGAGGACCGGGCCCGCGCCTGGGTCGTCGTGCGCGAGGTGGTGGTCGCGCTGGACCTGCTGACCGCGCCGGTCACGGCCGCGAGCGATCCCGTCGCCGTCGATGTGGCCGTCACCACCGCGGTGACGATCGCCAAGGCCGTCCAGGACTGACCGGTCCGGCGGAAAGGGCCCCCCGTGGGCGGGTGCGGCCCACACTGGGACCATGAGCTTCCCGCGCCTCGCCTCGGTCAACGTCGGCACCGCGCGCACCCTCGAGCACAAGCCGCTGCTGGTCTCGGCCATCGACAAGCTGCCCGCGCGCGGCACCGTCGAGGTCGGCGGGCTGTCGCTGGTCGGCGACGAGGTCCACGACACCCGACAGCACGGCGGGACCTACCAGGCGGTCTACGCCTACGCCTCCGAGGACCTGGCGTGGTGGACCCAGCACCTGGGTCGCTACGTCCGCCCGGGCGTCTTCGGGGAGAACCTGACCACGCTCGACCTCGACCTGAACGCCTGCATCGTGGGGGAGCAGTGGCTCGTGGGCACCGCGCGCTTCCAGGTCTCCTCGGTGCGGACGCCGGGCCCGACCTTCGCCCGGTGGATGGGGTTGCAGGGCTTCGACAACGACGGTTGGACCGAGCGGTTCACCCGGCACGGACGGGCTGGGGTCTACCTGTCGATCCTCGACCGCGGCTGGGTGCAGGAGGGCGACATGGTCCAGGTCGTCGAGCAGCCGAGCCACGGCCTGACCGCAGGCACGATGTTCCGGGCGCTGACGACCGAGCCGGCCCTGCTGCCGCTGCTGCTGGAGGTCGACGGGCTGCCGCTGCACGTCTACGAGCGCGCCGAGCAGGGGCTGGCCGCGCGCTGAGCCGCGCTCGCCGTACGCCGTGGGCGGGCGGGGCGGATCGTTACCCGGGCACCTACCCACCGGTAGAACCGGTGAACTAGGGTTCGCTCCAACACAACTGAGGCGGCCGTCACACCGGGGTGGCACGGTCGACCCACGGAGCCGGAGAGGTGTGCTGGGTGTCCCCAATCGTCAAGGATGCAAGCGTCGTGGAGGACCGTCCGATGACGGTCGGCGAGCAGTTCATGGACCGTGTGGCCGCGGGAGGGGACCGCGAGGCCTACCGCTTCCCCGACGGTGACGACTGGGCGTCGATCTCCTGGAAGGAGGTCGGAGCGAAGGTCACCCGCCTCGCCGCGGGCCTCGTCTCGCTCGGTATCGAGCCGCAGCAGCGCATCGGCATCGCCTCGGGCACGCGGGTCGAGTGGATCTACGCCGACCTGGCCATCATGTGCGCGGGCGCGGCGACCACGACGGTCTACCCCTCCACGATGACCGACGACGTCGCCTACATCCTCTCGGACTCCGAGTGTCGCATCGTCTTCGCCGAGGACGACGCCCAGATCGCCAAGCTGCGCGAGAAGAAGTCCGAGCTGCCCCACGTCTCCAAGGTCGTCACCTTCGAGGGCACGGCGGACGGTGACTGGGTCATCGGACTCGCCGACCTCGAGAAGCTGGGCGAGGAACTGCTCAACGAGAACGGCTCGGCCGTCCAGGAGCGCATCGACGGCACCGACGGCGACTCGCTCGCGACCCTGATCTACACCTCCGGCACCACCGGGCGCCCCAAGGGCGTGCGGCTGCGGCACCAGTCGTGGACCTACGAGGGCGCGGCGATCCAGGCCCAGGACATCCTGTCCGAGGACGATCTGCAGTACCTCTGGCTGCCGATGGCGCACTCGTTCGGCAAGGTGCTGCTGAGCACGCAGCTGGCGATCGGCTTCGCGACCGCGGTCGACGGCCGGGTCGAGAAGATCATCGAGAACCTCGCCGTCGTGAAGCCGACCTTCATGGGCGCCGCCCCGCGGATCTTCGAGAAGGCCCACGGCCGCATCATGACGATGCAGGCGCAGGAGGGCGGGCTGAAGGAGAAGATCTTCAACGCTGCCTTCGCCGTCGGCAAGCAGGTCGAGACAGCGCAAGGCCGCAGGCAAGAGCGTCCCGCCGCACCTCAAGGTGCTGCACGGCCTCTTCGACAAGCTGGTCTTCAGCAAGATCCGCGAGCGCTTCGGAGGACGCGTCCGGTTCTTCATCTCCGGCGCGGCCGCGCTGAACCGCGAGGTGGCGGAGTGGTTCCACGTCGCCGGCATCCTCATCCTCGAGGGCTACGGCATGACCGAGACCTCGGCCGGCTCGGTGGTCAACCACCCCGGACTCCTACAAGTTCGGCACGGTCGGCATCCCGATGCCCGGCACCGAGATCAAGATCGCCGAGGACGGCGAGATCTGCATCAAGGGCCCGGGCGTCATGGAGGGCTACCACAACATGCCCGAGGCGACCGACGAGACGCTGGTCGACGGGTGGGTCCACACCGGCGACATCGGCGAGTTCGACGGCGAGCACCTGAAGATCACCGACCGCAAGAAGGACCTCTTCAAGACCTCCGGCGGCAAGTACATCGCGCCCTCGGCGATCGAGTCGCAGTTCAAGGCGATCTCGCCGCTGGCCAGCCAGTTCCTCGTGCACGGCAACGAGCGCAACTACTGCGTCGCGCTCATCGCGCTGGACCCCGACGCCGCTCGCCGACTGGGGCAACCACGCCGGCAAGGGCGAGAAGTCCTACGCCGAGCTGGTCAAGGACCCCGACCTGGAGAAGGTCGATCGGCGAGCAGGTCGAGGAGCTGAACACAGCGCCTCAACCGGTGGGAGTCGATCAAGAAGTGGGTCATCCTCGACCACGACCTGACCGTCGAGTCCGGCGAGCTCACCCCGTCGATGAAGGTCAAGCGCAAGGTCGTCGAGCAGAACAACAAGGACCAGATCGAGAAGCTCTACGCCTGACCCCCGATCGCACTCCGTCGCGCCCGGCCCCTGTGGCCGGGCGCGACGCGTTTTGGGCCACGTGGTGCCGGGGCGCGAGGATGGGCCCATGCCGTCGGTGCCACCCGAGGGCGAGCCGGCCCCGACCGACGGCTCGCTGCCTGCCTCCGCCCTCGTCGGGGCCGCCGAGCGACCCTTGGGGTTCTACGTCCACGTGCCGTTCTGCGCGACGCGGTGCGGCTACTGCGACTTCAACACCTACACGGCCGCCGAGCTCGGGGGAGCCGGTGCGCCTCCGGGCGCCTCGCGCGACTCCTACGCCTCGGCCGCGAACGTCGAGACCCGGTTCGCCGCGTCGGTGCTGGGAGACGCGGCGCGGCCGGTCTCGACGGTGTTCTTCGGCGGGGGTACGCCGACCTTGCTGCCGCCGGCCGACCTGGTCGGGATGCTCGGGCAGATCCGGTCGTCCTTCGGGCTCGTGCCAGGGGCCGAGGTGACGACGGAGTCCAACCCCGACAGCGTCGACCTGGCCGACCTTGAGCGACTGCGCGAGGGTGGGATCAACCGGATCTCCTTCGGGATGCAGTCGAGCGTCTCCCACGTGCTGAAGGTGCTCGACCGCACCCACGACCCGGAGCGGTTGCCTCGGGTCGTGGAGTGGGCACGGCAGGCCGGGTTCGAGCAGGTCAGCCTCGACCTCATCTACGGCACGCCGGGGGAGACGCTGGGCGACTGGGCCGGCTCGCTCGACGCAGCTCTTTCTTGTCGACCTGACCACATCTCGGCGTACGCGTTGATCGTCGAGGACGGCACCGGGCTGGCCCGACGTGTGCGCCGCGGGGAGGTGGCGACGCCCGACGACGACGAGATGGCGGACAAGTACGTCATGGCCGACGAGGTGCTCGGTGCGGCCGGATTGGGTTGGTACGAGCTGTCGAACTGGGCGCGCGACGAGACGGCCCGCTGCCGGCACAACCAGCTCTACTGGCGTGGTGGCGACTGGTGGGGCGTCGGCCCGGGGGCGCACTCCCACGTCGGTGGCGTCCGGTGGTGGAACGTGCGGCACCCGGCGGCGTACGCCGAGCGGCTGGCGGGCGGCGGCAGCCCCGCGCAGGCGCGCGAGGTGCTGGACGACGAGACCCGCCGCGTGGAACGGATCCTGCTCGAGACCCGCCTGGTCGAGGGGCTGCCCGTCGACGTGCTCGACGACGGGGGCCGGTCCTGGCTGCCCGATCTGGTCGCCAACGGCCTCGTCCAACCCCTCGGGGACGCGGCGGGGGACCGGGTCGTGCTGACCCTCACGGGCCGCATGCTCGCCGACGCCGTCGTCCGCGACCTCGTTCCCTGACCCGGCGAAGCGGCGCGCGTGTACGCACGAAGCGGCGCGCGTGTACGCGCGAAGCGGCGCGCGTGTACGCGCGAAACGGCGCGAATGTGCGTCGCCGACTCTTCCCGGAGGACCTCGTGACCGGCCGTGCGGCCGGCGGCGGGCGGCTCGCTGGTCCGCGCGCCCCCCTCAGCTGTGTCCCTGCCGCGCCTTACGCTTCCCGCATGACCTCCACCCCTCCTGGACCTGACGAGCGCCCCGAGGGCCAGGACGTCCCGCCACCGCCGCCCCCGCCGGACGACCAGCAAGCGGGGCCGTCGGACCAGGGGAGCACTGACGCTGGACACGGCACAGCTCACGAGGGGCAGGCACCCGCGCCGGGTTACGGACAGTCGCCCCCACCCTGGGGCCAGGCCGGGCCCTACGGCCAGCAGGACGCGGGCCAGAGCGGCTACGGCGCGACGGGCGCGGGACAGCCCTACGGCGCCGCCGGGGTACGGCCAGCAGGGCTACGGCCAGCCTACGGCCAGCAGGGCTACGGCCAGCAGGGCTACGGCCAGGACTACGGCTCGGCGGGTTACGGCCAACCGGGCTACGGGCAGGGCTACGGACAGCAGTACGGCCTGGGTTACGGCCAGGCCCCGAGCCCTTACGGGCCGCAGCCGGGGGCGCCGTACGGCGTCGACCCGAAGACGGGGCGACCCTTCTCGGAGAAGCAGAAGCTCGTGGCGGGGCTGCTGCAGATCCTGCTGCCGCTCGGCATCGGCCGCATGTACATGGGTGACGTCGGGGTCGGGGTGGCGCAGCTCGTCGTCACGCTCGTCACCTGCGGTATCGGCGCGTTGTGGCCGTTCATCGACGGCATCCTCATCCTCGTCGGCGACCCGGTGGACTCCGACGGGCGACCGCTGCGGTCCTGACGCCCACCGAGGCGGACCCGGCGGCTCAGGCGGCGAGCCGGGCGTCGAAGAACCGCACGGTGCGGTCCATGGCCGTGAAGAACGCCGGCCCGAAGGCCTGCCCGTCGTCGTACCACTCCAGCTGGGAGTCGACGCCGGGCTCGTTGATGCGGTCGAGGTAGGGCCGCGCCGACGCCTCGCTCCAGAAGTCGGGGTTGTCCTCGGGCAGCCCGTAGCGCCGCTCAGAGGCGTCGAGGGGCCTCCATGGAGACCGGTTGGGGCGGCGGTGTCCTCCGGGGGCGGGGGCGCACAGGGCCCGGGGGCTCCGGCGAGTCGTTGCGCGGGTCGGTGGACTCGGCAGGGGCCGCGCTCTCGGACGGCACGGCCGAGGCCCTCGACTCATCGCCCGGGTCGCTGGCGGGGGACTCGGTGGAGGACTGGGCGGTGGGCTCGGGGCCAGACTCGGCGGCGGGCTCGGACTCGCCGGTGCAGGCGCTCAGCAGGACCGTCGCGGTCAAGGCGGAGATGAGTCCCCGTCGGGTGAGCACAGCCTGCTCCTCGCGTCCGGGGACCTCGTCCTGCGACGCTACCGGGCAACCCGAGACGTCGGTGCGGACGGCCGGACACCGGCCGGTCCAGTCGAGCCTGGTGGCGCGGGCCGGGCGGTGCCACGCTGGGAGGAGCGCGGGGGAGACGAGGAGGTCACCTGCCGTGGACGTGTTCACCCTCTACCACCGCAGCGTCGAGGCGTGGGCTGACCGGGTCAACGCCGTACGCCCCGAGCAGTGGGACCTGCCGACACCGTGCCGGGACTGGTCGGTGCGCGACCTGGCCAACCACGTCACCGGGGAGGACCGCTGGACCGTGCCGCTGATGCGGGGGAGCACCACCGACGAGGTGGGGGACCGGTTCGACGGCGACCTCCTGGGCAACGACCCGATCGAGGCCTCGCTGGCTGCGGCGGCGGACGCGACCACGGTGGTTCGCGAGACGCTGCCCTCGGACGAGCCGGTGCACCTGTCGTACGGCGACGAGGGGCGCGGGGAGTACCTGCACCAGCTCGCCGCCGACCACCTCGTCCATGGCTGGGACCTGGCGGTGGCGACCGGGGGCGACCCGCGGCTGGACCCGTCGCTGGTGCACGAGGTCGCGTCGTGGTTCGCCGAGCGGGAGGAGACGTATCGCAGCGCCGGGGTCGTCGGTGCGCCGACGGCGGCGGCCGCCGCCCACGGCGACGCACAGGCCGACCTCCTCGCGAGGTTCGGCCGCGACCCCGCGTGGGGGCCCAACCACGCCGCGCTGGCCCGGCTGTCCGCCGCCTTCGGGCGCGGCGACGTCGACGCGATCATGGCCAACCTCACCGACGACTGCGTCTTCGAGTCGACCGCGCCTCCGGACGGGGAGGTCGTCGTGGGCGCGGACGCCATGCGTGCGGTGTGGGCCGAGCTGTTCTCCGGCGACGGCGCCCGGTTCGAGGAGGAGGAGCTCGTCGTCGCGGGCGACCGTGGGGTGCTGGCCTGGCGCTACTCCTGGACCGGCGACGATGGCCCGGGGCACGTGCGGGGGGTCGACGTGCTGCGGTTCCGCGACGGCCGGGTGTGCGAGAAGCGGTCCTACGTCAAGGGCTGAGGACCGTCGAGGCCTGCACAGGTGGCGCCTCGAGCCTGCAGAAGTGGGGTATCGCGCCTGCGGAAGTGGCGTCTCGCGGGGAGGTCAGTCGGTGGGGTCGGTGGTCACGAAGTCGATGAGCTCCTCGACGCGGCCGAGGAGGGCCGGCTCGAGGTCGGCGTAGGACCGCACGGTCCCGAGGATCCGCTTCCAGGCCTGGGCGACGTCGGCCTGGGTGCGGTGCGGCCAGCCGAGGTGGGCGCAGATGCCGTGCTTCCACTCCATGGTCCTCGGCACGGCGGGCCACTTCTCGAGGCCCAGCCGTTGCGGCTTGACCGCCTGCCACACGTCGACGTACGGGTGGCCCACGATCAGCACGTGCGTGCCGTTCGGCCCGCGACGCACGGCGTCGGCGATCCGGCTCTCCTTCGACCCGGCCACCAGGTGGTCGACGAGCACGCCGACGCGCCGCGAGGGTCCAGGGCCGAAGTCCTTGAGGTGCGAGCCCAGGTCGTCGACTCCGCCGAGGTACTCCACGACCACGCCCTCGAGCCGCAGGTCCTCGCCCCACACCTTCTCGACGAGCTCGGCGTCGTGGCGGCCCTCGACGTAGATCCGGCTGGCGCGGGCGACGCGAGCCTTGGCGCCCTGGACGGCCATCGAGCCCGACGCGGTCCGGGTCGGGGCGACCGGGCCGCTGCGCACGGGCGGGCGCAGCGTGACGGGCTTGCCGTCGAGGTGGAAGCCGGGGCCGAGCGGGAACACCTTGCGCCGGTTGCGCCGGTCCTCCAGGGTCACCGTGCCGATGTCCCGGTCGACCTTGACCACCTCGCCGCAGAACCCGGTGCTGGCGTCCTCGACGACCATGCCCTTCTCGACCGGTGTCTCGACGGAGTGGCCGCGTTTCGGCTTGCGCCAGTCGCTGCTGAGGACGTCGGAGCCGTACCGGTCGTGAGGCATGGTGCGAACGCTACGGCTCGCTCCGGTGGACGGTCGTGGGGCGCGCCGAGGTCCTCTGGGACCGCCCACCACGTCCGCGCGAGCCTGCACGATCGACGTCGCGGGCCTGCACGATCGGCGTCTCGCGGAGGGGAGGGAGGTCAGGCGAGCGGCAGCTGGCGCGCCGACGCGGGTGTGACGGCGGCGGGCAGCTGCGCGAGGCCGCGTCGTACGGCGTCCGCGAGCGCGTCGGCGGGGAACGGCCACTCCGCCTCGCGCAGCGTCTCCTCGACGCTCAGCCCCTGGGCCGCGGCCGCGCGGATGTTCTCGGCCACGGCCGTGATGTCGCCGCGCTGGTCCGTCACGAACGACCGCGGCACCACGGCACCGTGGCCGGGCACGACCGTGGTCGACTCGGTCGTCAGCCCGATCGCGGTGTCGAGCGTCGCCGCCCACTCCAGGGGGAACGAGTCAGGCCCGTACGCCGGGGGACCGGCCTCCTCCACCAGGTCGCCGAAGACCACGACGTCGACGTCACCGACGCGGACGACCAGGTCGCCTCCGGTGTGGCCGCGGCCGGGGTGCATCAGCTCCAGCACCCGGTCGCCGAGGTCGACCACGCCGACCGAGCTGAAGGTGGTCTCGGCCGGCAGGATCGCGGTGTCCAGCACGTCCGGGCCGTGAGGGGTCCTCGGTGTCGTCGCGGAAGTAGCCCCGGACCCGCTCGCAGGCCTCGGTCGTCCGTGCGGCCGCCTCCTCGTGGGCCTGCAGGGCCGTGTCCGGCCAGGCCGCCCGAAGCGTGGCGTTGCCGAGGACGTGGTCCCAGTGCTCGTGGGTGTTGACCGCGGCGACCAGCCCGCGCTCGGCGTACGGCAGCGACCGGAGGTCCTCGACGAGCCCGGCGGCCGCGGCGGCGGAGCCGAGCGTGTCGATGACGGCGAGCCCGCGCTCCCCGGCGACGACGGTGACGTTGAGCTCCATCCACTCGTGGTGGACCACCCAGACGCGGTCGGCGATCTCGGTCAGCTGCCGGACGTAGCGCTGGGGGGAGGCCATGGCCGCCACTGTAGGTCGGGCGGAGGTCGGGCGGAGGTCGGGCGGAGGTCGGGCGGAGGTCGGGCGGAGGTCGGGCGGAGGTCGGGGGAGGGCAGCGCCACACGCCGCGGACCTGCCTCCTGGCGTCCCGCGCGTTAGGATTGGCACTCGCGCGATGTGAGTGCCAACGAGGAGCGAGGAGGAGCCATGGTCGAGGAACGCAAGCTTGCCGTCCTCCGCGCCATCGTGCAGGACTACGTCTCCACCCAGGAGCCGGTCGGCTCCAAGTCGCTGGTCGAGCGCTACCAGCTCGGGGTCTCCCCGGCGACGGTGCGCAACGACATGGCCGCGCTGGAGGAGGAGGGGCTCATCGCCCAGCCGCACACGAGTGCGGGCCGCATCCCCACCGACAAGGGCTACCGCGTCTTCGTCGACCGGCTCAGCGCCATCAAGCCGTTGTCGACCGCCGAGCGCCGCGCCATCACCACCCTGCTCGAGGGCGCGGTCGACCTCGACGACGTCGTGGCCCGCTCGGTGCGACTGCTGGCCCAGCTGACCCGGCAGGTCGCGATCGTGCAGTACCCGACGCTCTCGCGCTCGACCGTGCGTCACGTCGAGATGGTCACCCTCAGCGCCACCCGGATGCTGCTGGTGCTGATCTTGTCGACCGGCCGCGTCGAGCAGCGGGTCATCGAGCTGCCTGCCACCCTCGACGACGAGCAGGTCGGCGCGTTCCGTCGCGCGGTGAACCGTGCCGTGATGGGGGAGCGCATCGCCGACGCCACCGAGAAGCTCGCCGCCCTGCCGAGCACGTTCGAGAAGGCCGACCGGCCCGTCCTGAGCGTGGTGGTGGCGGCGCTGGTCGAGGGCATGAGCGACCACCGCTCCGACGAGCGCGTCATGGTCGGCGGCACCGCCAACCTGGCCCGCTTCGGCGACGGCTTCGACGTGACGATCCGCCCGCTGCTCGAGGCGCTCGAGGAGCACGTGCTGCTGCTCAAGCTGCTCGGCGAGGCCAGCTCCCCCTCGGCCTTGACGGTGCGCATCGGTCACGAGGTGCCCCACGAGGGCCTGGTCTCGACCTCGGTCGTGGCCAGCGGCTACGGCCCGGGGGTGGAGTCGCTGGGCACCATGGGCGTGCTCGGTCCGACCCGCATGGACTACCCCGGCGCGATGGCCAGCGTCCGGGCCGTCGCGCACTACCTGTCCAAGATCCTCGACGAGGCATGACGGCCACCTCGGCGGCCCCCGCTCGCCGTACGCCGTGCCTGGTCCGCTGTCCCTTCACCTACGACGTGTCTGAGAGTTCTGAGTGAGCCACGACCCCTACGAGATCCTCGGTGTCGCCCGCGACGCGGACGAGACGACCATCAAGAAGGCCTACCGCAAGCTCGCGCGCGAGCTGCACCCCGACGTGAACCCCGACCCTGCGACGCAGGAGCGGTTCAAGGACGTCAGCCGCGCCTACGAGGTGCTGTCCGACCCCCAGAAGCGCCGCCAGTACGACCTCGGCGGCGGTGACAGCGGCTTCGGCGGGTTCGGCGGCGCCGGCGCGGGTGCGGGCTTCTCCTTCACCGACATCATGGACGCGTTCTTCGGCGGCGGCGCCGGAGGCGGCCAGGGCCGTGGCCCCCGCCCGCGGGTGCGTCGCGGTCAGGACGCGCTGATCTCCCTCGACATCGACCTCGCCGAGGCCGCCTTCGGCACCACGCGCGAGCTCAAGGTCGACACCGCGGTGCTGTGCTCGACCTGCTCGGGCGACGGCACCGCGCCGGGCACCCGCCCGATCGTGTGCGAGACCTGCCAAGGCCGCGGCGAGACCTTCCACGTCCAGCGCTCGCTGCTCGGCGAGGTCCGCACGATGCGTCCCTGCGCGGCGTGCCGCGGCTACGGCCAGCTGATCCCGGAGCCGTGCCGCGAGTGCGCCGGCGACGGCCGGGTCCGCTCGCGTCGCACCATCACGGTGAAGATCCCGGCCGGTGTCGATGCCGGCACCCGGGTCCAGCTCTCCGAGCAGGGCGAGGTCGGCCCCGGCGGCGGACCCGCCGGCGACCTGTACGTCGAGCTGCGGGTGAACGACCACCCGGTCTTCGTGCGTCACGGCAAGGACCTGCTCTGCACGGTCACCCTGCCCATGACGGCCGCCGCGCTCGGCGTACCCTGCGGCTGCCGACGCTCGAGGCCGACCTCGGCGAGGCCGAGGCCGCCGAGGCCGGGTTCTCCGGCCCGCCGCCGGTCGACCTGGCCGTCGAGATCAGGCCCGGCACGCAGTCGGGCGCCGAGATCGTGATGCCCGGTCAGGGTGTGCCCGCCCTGCGCGGGGGCAACCGCGGCAACCTGGTCGTGCGCGTGGTCGTCGAGACCCCGACGCGCCTCGACGACGAGCAGTCCGAGCTGCTGCGCCGACTCGCCGAGCTGCGTGGCGAGGAGAAGCCGGTCGGACAGGTGGAGAGCTCCTCGCACAAGGGAGTCTTCGGTCGGCTGCGCGACGCGTTCGGGCCGCGATGAGCCTGGCGACGTTCCTCCACCCCGACGTCGGCTCGGCCGTCGCGGGGGAGCGGGTGCGTCTCGACGGCGAGGAAGGTCACCACGCTGCCGTCGTACGCCGCGTCGCTTCCGGCGAGCAGGTCACGCTGACCGACGGTGCCGGTCACGTGGCGCGCTGCCGGGTGGACGAGACCGGCAAGGGCTGGCTCGACCTGTCCGTGCTCGAGGTCGCGACGCACCCGGCGGAGATGCCGCGGCTCGTGGTCGTGCAGGCGCTGCCGAAGGGCGATCGGGGTGAGCTGGCCGTGGAGATGCTCACCGAGGTCGGTGTCGACGTCATCGTGCCGTGGTCGGCCTCGCGCTCGATCGCCCGCTGGAAGGGCGACCGGGTCGAGAAGTCGCTGGCCAAGTGGCGCTCGGCAGCCCGCGAGGCGGCCAAGCAGTCGCGTCGCTCGTGGTTCCCCGAGGTGTCCGACCTGGCGACCACCGACGACGTCGTCGCACTGCTCGCCTCGGCCTCGGTGCGCGTCGTGCTGCACGAGGCCGCGTCCGGCCCGCTGGCCGACGTGCCGGTGCCGGGGCGAGGTCAGATCGTCATCGTCGTCGGCCCCGAGGGCGGCATCACCGACGACGAGCTGGAGGCCTTCTCCGCCGTCGGCGCCGAGCCGCTGCGCATGGGCTCCTCGGTGCTGCGCTCCTCGACCGCAGGCGTCGCCGCCGCGGCCGCGCTGCTCGCCCGCACCCCCCGCTGGCGCTGAGCCGCTGTCGGTTTCCCAAGGTATGCAGGCAAACTGGCACTCCCCATGCTCCGGACACCATGGGGAGCGTCAATTCGGCTGCATACCTTGGGAAACCAGCAGGACCCAGGGGTCACTCGACGGTGAGGCGCTTGGTGTCCTCGGTCTCGACGGCGCCGGGCTCGCCGGAGGTGTCGGCCTGGTAGACGCGCAGGGTGTAGTCCCCGGGGGCGACGTCCTTCACCTGGAAGCGGTACGGCGACATCACGCAGCACTCCTCGGCGGTGGTGAAACCGTCCTGCACCACCTCGCCGGCGCCGTCCAGGAGCTGCCACGAGACGGTGGCCTCGAAGAACGCGCCCTGCCCCTCAACCGCGAAGGTCGATCCCACTGTGTCGCCGTCCTGGGGGCTGGTGACCCAGACCGGCGCCAGGGTCTCGGCCTCGCCACGGCGGCCCAGGCCCTTCGACACGTCGACACCGAGCAGCGTGGTCATGGGACGGTCGTCGAGCTCGAACTCGACCGTGACGTTGCGCTGGAGCGCGGCGGTGGCGGTGTAGACGAGCTGCTGGACGGCGAGGCTCGCCTCGTCCGCACCGAGACCGGCGGGGCGCTCCGTGAGCGAGTTGCCCGTGAGCCCGATGACCGCGGTGCCGCCCGTGAAGGTGAAGTCGACCGCGACGTCGAGGTCGCCCCACAACGTGAAGTAGTCGGGGTCGAGGGGAGTGCCGCCGACGGCTTCCTCGCTCGCCTCGAACAGCGCGTCGCCGTCGGAGCTGGTGCGGTGGAACTCGCGGAACAAGCCGATCCCGGCGGACGTGCGTCCGGCGTAGTAGACCGGCACGACCTGGGTCGCCCCCTCGCCGGCCTGCTTGGACGGCTCGGCCGACGCCTCCTCGGACGGCTCGGCCGACGCCTCGGCCGTGGCGGACGGCTCGGCGGGGTCGGAGCTGGCGGAGGGGGTCGGGTCACCGGAGCCCGCGACGGGGGTGGTGTCGTCGTCGCTCAGCACGGTCACCGCCACGACGGTGGCGGCGGTGGCCACCGCCGCGCCGAGGGCTCCGTAGATCCAGGGTCGCTTGTCGCTCATCGGGGTCGCCTTCGTTCGGTCGCGGATGTGGTCCAGGGCGGGAGCCGGGTCGACGTCGTCGACGGCGTGGTGGAGCAGACGCCGCAGGTCGGCGTCGTCGGCGTCGTGAAGGGGCGTGCGCTCGTTCACGGGTGGTCCTCCGGGGTCGCGCAGGGTGTGGCGCCGTCGCGGTCGAGGTGGCGGCGCAGGGTGGCGGCACCGCGCGAGGCGTGGCTCTTGACCGCGCCACGGCTGATGCCGAGCTCGGCGGCGATCCCCGCCTCGTCGAGGTCGAGGTAGTAGCGCAGGACGAGGACCTCACGCTGGCGCGACGGCAGCCGGCCGAGCGCGGACAGCACCGCGTCACGGCGTACGCCGTCCTCGGCGGGGTCGGCGCTCGGGGCGTCGCTCCCAGCAGCCAGCGCCGGGGCGTGGCGGCGCTCGACGCCGCGGTGCCGCAGCACCGACCGGGAGCGGTTGACGACCGACTGCCGCAGGTAGGCCAGCGCCTTGTCGGGCTCGCGGAGCCGGCGCCAGTGGCCGTGCATGGCCACGAAGCAGTCCTGGACGACGTCCTCCGCAGTCGCACGGTCGGCGACGAGGAGCACAGCGAGCCGCACCAGGGAGGTGTAGTGGGCGGCGTACAGCTGCTCGACCGCGGCGTCGGCGTCCCAGGCCGAGCCCGCGGACCGCGGCGTCTGCGTCATCACACTCGTCACGCTAGTTCCACGCGCATCTCGCCTCGGCGGTTTACACGCGCGACGCGCGTGGGTGAATTCTCCCGGTTCAGCAACGGGGCGCCTCGACTGCGGCTCCGAGAGCGGACGCGCCCGCCGCGGCCGAGGTCGGTCGCCAGGAGCGGACTGGTCGACACGCCCCAACCGTTTGGTCGAGACCCAGGACGGGTCCGAACGGGCGCGTGCTGACGTGAGTGGCGCGGTCCTGCTCGGTCGTCGACTTCATCTCCGAGGCCGCGTCGGCGGCATCGCCGAGATCGACCGCACGCGTGTGTCGCACCGGCCCCGAGCCGTTCGTAGGGTGGGTGGTGGCGGGCAACGGGTCCGCCGGACGAAGGGGATCCCGGATGCCGCACTACCTCATCTACTTCAACCAGCAGTGGGTCGGCGACCACGACGCGGCCTGGTTCCAGGGCCGCGTCGAGCCGTCCACCGCCGTCATCCGCGACATGCAGGACCAAGGCGTCCTGGTCTACGCCGGCGGACTCGTGGAGGAGCTCGAGGAGGCGGCCAGTGCGGACGCCACGAGCGGCGAGCTGGTCATCATGGACGGGCCGTTCGCGGAGACCAAGGAATGGCTCGGCGGGCTGACGATCGTGGACGTGCCCGACGACGAGTCCGCACGCGCCTGGGCAGGGAGGGTGGCCGAGGGGTGCGGCTGGCCGCAGGAAGTTCGTCGCTTCACGTCCGGATCCCTGCAGGCGGTCGCGCTCGGGGGATGAGCCACTCGGACGACCCCGACGTGCATTGTGCTGCGCGATCCGGGCTACGCGGGAGCCTCGGACCGTTGCTGGGCCGCGAGGGCGGCCTCATCGCGGCACGGAAGGCGTGATCGGACGGACAGGAGGTGTATCACCCGTGGGGTGGACCCTCAGTGGGACGGGCGCTCGACCAACAGGCCCACGCCGAAGAGCACGAGGATGCCCCCGCTGCCGCGAAGCACGTTCCGCATGACTCGCCCCTTGCTCAGCAACGTCCGAGCTGCCCCGAACACGAGCGCGTACACGACCGAGACCGAGAACCCCAGCGCGGCAAAGATCACCCCGAGGGCGAAGGCGTCCGATCCGGAACTCGACGCGTTGAGGAACTGCGGGATGACGCTGGCGTAGACCAGGACTGTCTTGGGGTTCGACAAGTCGCAGAGGAATCCCTCGCCGAATGCCCGCCTCGGGGTGACGTTGTTCAGTTGACCGGGTTCCGCGTCGACCGACACGTTGAACTCGCGGGTGCGCAGCAGACGCACACCGAGGTAGAAGAGGTACTCCAGCCCCCAGCACGCGAACCACGTCGAGGGCGACCTGGGACGAGACCAGCAACGCGATGAGTCCGGCGACGGAGGCTGTCGCCCAGATGAGATCAGCAGCCAGGACCCCCACCGCAGTCACGACCGCAGACCTGCGCCCACGCAGCATTGCGTTCTTGAGCACGAGGACGACAGCCGGCCCAGGAATCGCGACCAGCACCGCCGACATGGCCGCGAAGGCGATGACTGTCTCAGCGTTCACGGCTCGATGATGTCACGCCCGCAGAAGCAGCGCGGCGGCGGTTTCGCACCTGAGAACCAGACGGTCGCGTGCTGCCCGCTCGTCGCGATGGGTGGGTGCTCCCAGACCCTCCGGTCAGACACACCTGGGCGCCGATACCGGTCCGCATGCTGTCGCAGGAAGCCGCGACCAGCCCGGTCGGGCTCCACACGCGGTGCAGGGGGAGCGTTCACCTGAGGGGAGGAGACGTCCAGCGAGCGTGCGAGACGCCCACCCGCCGGCCTCGCTCTCGCAATGCGCGCGAGGTGACGGACGGGCGTCGGTCGCGCGATAGCTCACATCTGGTCGCGGCGCGTGGGGTAGGTCAGCTGCGGCTGGGGGTTGAAGGTCCGCAGCGTGTAGCTGTCGAGCTTGCGCAGCGCACGCCGGGCGCGGCGCGAGGTCGGGATGGGGGGCAGAGTGGTCGCCAAGGTCATGACGGGTCCTTCCGGTCGAGTACGAAGTCTGGGGAGGCGGTCCGAGGTCCGAGCCACCGCTGTTCGTCTATTTTAACGATCCAAGATCGTGGTTTCATCCCCGAACGTGCCCGATCGTGTGTGATCCGGCGCACGGCGTACGGCGGTGGGGACCGCGTGATTGGCTGGCCGCATGACCGACTCCGACTGCCTGTTCTGCCGCTTCGTGGCCGGTGACCCGACCCCGGACGTCGTGCACGAGACGGACACGACCCTGGCCTTCCGCGACATCGCCCCGCAGGCGCCCACCCACGTGCTCGTCGTGCCCAAGGCCCACCACCGCGACGCCGCCGCGCTGACCGCGGCCGAGCCGGCGGTGATGGCCGACATGGTCGGCGCAGCGGCCGAGGTGGCCACCGCCGAGGGGATCGACGACGGCTACCGCCTCGTGCTCAACACCGGAGAGGGTGCCGGGCAGACCGTCTTCCACGTGCACCTGCACGTCCTCGGCGGTCGCGCGATGCAGTGGCCGCCGGGCTGAGCCGAAACAGCCACGACGGGTGTCCCGGCGCTCCCGTAGCATGACGATGACCGTTCCCTGATCGAGGAGGCCTGGCCGCCGAGGCCCGTCCATGACTGACACGACACCCCACGACACCGCCACCGGCGCGGGCACCCGCGACGCGCGCCGTGACCAGCCGCAGCACATCATCGACATGCCCAACAGCATCAACATGGTCTCGCTGCTCGGCCCGAACGACGAGCACCTCGCGATCATCGAGAGGGCCTTCGACGCCGACATCCACGTTCGAGGCAACCGGGTGACGATGCGTGGCGAGTCGGCCGAGCTCGCGCTGGCCGAGCGGCTTCTCGACGAGCTCGTCACGATCCTGCGCACCGGCCAGGGCCTGACCCCCGAGACCGTCGAGCGCGCCGCGGGCATGCTCCGCGCGGAGTCCCAGGAGCGACCGGCCGACGTCCTCAGCCTCAACATCCTGTCCAACCGAGGCCGCACCATCCGCCCGAAGACGCTGAACCAGAAGCGCTACGTCGACGCCATCGACAAGCACACCATCGTCTTCGGCATCGGCCCGGCCGGCACCGGCAAGACCTACCTGGCCATGGCCAAGGCGGTGCAGGCGCTGCAGAACAAGCAGGTCAACCGGATCATCCTCACCCGTCCGGCCGTCGAGGCCGGTGAGCGGCTCGGCTTCCTGCCGGGCACGCTGAGCGAGAAGATCGACCCCTACCTGCGCCCGCTCTACGACGCGCTGCACGACATGCTCGACCCCGAGACGATCCCCAAGCTGCTGGCCGCCGGCACCATCGAGGTCGCCCCGTTGGCCTACATGCGCGGACGCTCGCTCAACGACGCCTTCATCATCCTCGACGAGGCGCAGAACACCTCGCCGGAGCAGATGAAGATGTTCCTGACCCGGCTCGGGTTCGGCTCCAAGATCGTGGTCACCGGCGACATCACCCAGGTCGACCTGCCCGGTGGCGTGCAGAGCGGCCTGCGCGTGGTCGAGGGCATCCTCGACGGCGTGGAGGACCTGTCGTTCAACCGGCTCACCAGCCACGACGTCGTACGCCACCGGTTGGTGGGGCGCATCGTCGCGGCGTACGACGAGTTCGAGTCGCGCTCGACCCCCACCACCGACTGGACCGGCGGCCGCTCGCGATGAGTGTCGAGGTGCTCGAGGAGTCCGGCACCACCGTCGACGTGTCACGCATGGTGCAGCTGTGCCGCTTCGCCATCGAGCGGCTGCGGATCCACCCGCTCGCCGAGCTGTGCGTGAAGCTGGTCGACGAGGACACGATCGCCGAGCTCAACGAGCAGTGGATGGACAAGGAAGGCCCCACCGACGTGCTGGCCTTCCCCATGGACGAGCTGCGACCCGGACTGGTCAACGACGAGCCGGAGCCGGGCGTGCTCGGCGACATCATGCTCTGCCCCCAGATCGCCGAGCGACAGGCGGCCGAGGCCCGTGAGAAGGGCCAGGACGGCTACACCACGACCGACGAGATCGACCTGCTGACGGTGCACGGCATCCTGCACCTCGTCGGCTACGACCACGCCGAGCCCGACGAGCACGCCGAGATGTTCGGTCTCCAGGCCCGCCTGATCGCCGAGTGGCAGGGCGTGCTCGCCGGCGACCGTCCCGAGTGATGCGCACCGCGGGGACAGGGACGACGTCGTGAACACCGGGGACACGTGGCTGGTCGCCCTTGCGGCCCTGCTCGTGGTCGTGGCCGGTGTCTTCTCCAGCGCCGACGCCGCCCTGGCGTCGGTGTCGCGGGTCCGCGCGCAGGAGCTTCTCGACGAGGGCGTCGGCGGCGCCAAGCGGCTGCTGACCATCGCCGAGGACCCGCCCCGCTACCTCAACACCGCGCTGTTCCTTCGCATGCTCTGCGAGATCGCCGCCGTCGTGCTGATGACCGAGGTCGTGCTCGGCTGGCTCGAGGACGAGCGGCTCGCGGTCCTCGTGGCGGTGCTGCTGATGCTGGTCGTGCAGTTCGTCGCCATCGGCGTGGGGCCTCGCACGGTCGGACGATTGCACGCGCAGCGCGTCGCGCTGCTCAGCGCGACGCCGGTCGTGGTCTTCACCCGCATCCTCGGCCCGCTGCCCCAGCTGCTCATCGTGCTCGGCAACATCATCACGCCCGGGCGCGGGTTCAGCGAGGGCCCGTTCTCGTCCGAGGCCGAGCTGCGCGAGCTGGTCGACATCGCCGAGGCCAGCCAGGTCATCGAGTCCGGTGAGCGCGCCATGATCCACTCCGTCTTCGAGCTCGGCGACACCCTCGTGCGCAACGTGATGGTGCCGCGGACCGACGTGGTGTTCATCGAGCACCACAAGACGCTGCGCCAGGCCATGTCGCTGGCGCTGCGCAGCGGCTTCAGCCGGATCCCGGTGGTCGGGGAGAACCTCGACGACATCATCGGCGTCGCCTACCTCAAGGACGTCACCAAGCGGGTCTTCGACCGTCACGAGGCCGAGACCACCGAGCGCATCGAGCGCGTGCTGCGGCCGGTGATGTACGTCCCCGACTCCAAGCCGGTCGACGCCCTGCTGCGCGAGATGCAGTCGCAGCGCACCCACGTCGCAGTCGTCGTCGACGAGTACGGCGGCACCGCCGGGCTGGTGACCATCGAGGACCTGCTCGAGGAGATCGTGGGGGAGATCACCGACGAGTACGACCAGGCCGAGATCGAGGTCGAGCACCTCGCCACCGGCGCCGTCCGGGTCAGCTCGCGCTTCCACGTCGACGACCTGCACGAGGCGTGCGGGGTGGCGATCGAGGACGACGACGTCGAGACCGTGGGCGGGCTGATGGGCAAGCACCTGGGACGGGTCCCGATCGCGGGGTCGGTCGTGGAGGCCCACGGGCTGCGCTTCGAGGCCGAGGGCCCGGCCGGGCGCCGCAACCGTATCGGCACCGTCGTCGTCACGCGCCTCGACGACAGCCCCGAGGACCACACCTCGACCCAGGACTCCTACGCTGAGAACCATGCCTGACGAGCTCGCACCCGAGGACGCCAAGATCGTGACGCTCGCCCGTTCGGCGCGGGCCCGGACCGGCGCCCCGGAGGGCGCCGCGGTGCGCGACCAGGACGGCCGCACCTACTCCGGCGCAGCCGTCGACCTGCCGTCCCTGCAGATCTCCGCGGTCGGCGTCGCCGTCGCCATGGCGGTCAGCAGCGGGGCGAGGAGCCTCGAGGCGGTCGCCCTCGTCACCGACGCCGACGCCGTACGCCCCGAGGACCTGGACGCCGTGCGCGACCTGGCCGGCTCGGACGTCCCGGTGCTCCGCGCCGACCGCCGCGGCCAGGTGCAGCAGACCACCCGCACCTGAGTCCGGTCGCCACGTCCACGACCGTCCTGGTGTCGTTACCGACGTGCGGTCGGCGTCCTGGTGTCGGTACCGACGTGCGGCCGGCGTCCTGGTGTCGGTACCGACGTGCGGCCGGCGTCCTGGTGTCGGTACCGACGTGCGGACGGATCGGGTGGGTTCACGGCAGTGTCCTGAGGTCGTTACCGACGCACGGACACCGTCCTGAGGTCGTTACCGACGGATGGACGCCGTCCTGGTGTCGTTACCGACGCACGGCCGCCGGCGCCGAGGGTCGGTCCCGTACGGGTGGCTCACATGTCGGCGCCGATGTGGAGCGGGTCGCCGCCGCCCGGTGGGATCTCGGCGTACTTCTCGCAGGCCCCGGTGACGATGTCGCAGTCGAACGCCTCGTTCGGCGGCCCGAGCGTGGCGACCAGCACCGAGCCGTCGGTGTCGACGGTGAAGAAGATCGCGCCGACGTCGTCGAGCCGGATCGGTGTGCCGCCCGGCGCGGTCGGTGCGAGCACGCGGTTCCATGCCACCACGTGGGCGCCGTCGTGGGTCAGCAGCCCGTCCACCGGCCCCTTCACCGCGCGCCAGCCCTCGGGCAGCCGGGTGGGGCGCCCGCCGTCGTACAGCGCGACCCGGTTCTGCACGTCGGCGAAACGGGTGGCGGTCCCGGCCAGCGGCATCCACTCCTGGTCGGGCGAGTCCCAGGTCCAGGCGAGCGTGCCCGCCTCGGTGCGCAGCAGCACCCGCCCGTCGGAGATCGCGTCGATGACGAGCGCGTCGCAGCTCCCCCTGCAGTCCGGAGCCGTCGTCGCGACGACCTCGTCCGCGGCCAGGTCGTAGACCTCGAGCGATCGGCTCTCCGTCCGTGTAGGTCATCCACGCCGCGAGGTCGGTGGCCGGGTCGACCTTGATCGTGGGGTGCGCCCCGCCCGGCACCCGGCCGGGCCCGGTCAACGGCCGCGTGGTGCCCGTGGGCTCGAGCAGCTGGATGGTGCCGTCGGTGTCGGTGTAGATCACGCCGTACGACGACGCCGCCGCGTCGGTGTCGAGGGAGGAGAACCTCTCGCCCGAGATGTCGACCGAGGTGTCGCCGAGGAACAGGCGCACGCCGGGGGACGCCACCGCGCGCAGACCGTCGGCCATGTCGAACCCGCCGGGCACGGCGACCTCGGTGTCGGGCCGGACGAGCTCGGCGGCGCGGTCGGCCAGCTGGTACAGGCCGAACGTGGTAGCCGCGACGGCCCCGAGGGTGACACCGACGCCGACCAGGCGCCGGCGGGTGCGGACACCTCGTCCGCGTGCACGGACCGCGTCGAGGTCCGGCGGCGGGGGAGTCACCCCGTCCAGGTGGTCGGTGAGGAGGCGCGACAGCTGGTCGGTGCTCATACGAGGTCTCCTGACAGGACGGAGGTCAGGCCGCGGGCCCGGAGGTTGGTCAGCGCGGCCGAGGCCTGCGACTTGACGGTGCCGGTGCTGCAGCCGAGGGTGCGGGCGATCTCGGCCTCGGACAGGCCCTCGTAGTAGCGCAGCACGATCACTGCCCGCTGGCGCGGGGCCAGCGCCCGGACCGCCCGCCAGACCGCGTCACGCTCGACGGTGCTGCCCTCGTGCGACGGGGTGGCGCCAGGCTGCGGGTCGTCGGTGGGTCGCTCGGCGCGGAACCACGGGCGACGGACCACGTCGAGCACCTCGTTGACGGCGATCCGGCGGACGTAGGCCCGGGGGTTCTCGGCGGCCTGCACGCGCGACCAGGACGCGTAGACCTTCGCGTAGGCCGACTGGAGGGCGTCCTCGGCGATGGTGCGGTCGCCCGCGACGCCGTACGCCACGCGGAACAGGTGGGCCCGCGTGGTGAGGTACAGCTCCTCGAACTCCGCGTCGCGTCGCCCGCTCACGTCGTCCCTCCCGGTGCAGAGATCCTCATGCACCGTAGACGGTCGCGGCGCCCGGTCAGGTTGGGTCGCCGCTCCGGGAATCTCGCGGGTCGTCGCATGCCCGGCCCGGACAGTGCGGACGGACGAGGGTCAGAAGCCGAGGCGGCGCAGCTGTCGCGGGTCGCGCTGCCAGTCCTTGGCGATCTTGACGCGCAGGTCGAGGTAGACCGGGGTGCCGAGCATCGCCTCGATGCCCGTGCGGGCGTCGGAGCCGACCTGACGCAGGCGGGAGCCCTTGTGGCCGATGACGATGCCCTTCTGGGAGTCGCGCTCGACGAAGAGGCTGGCGTGGATGTCGAGCAGGGGCCTGTCCGCCGGCCGGTCCTCGCGCAGACCGATCTCCTCCACGACGACCGCGATCGAGTGCGGCAGCTCGTCACGCACCCCCTCCAGCGCGGCCTCGCGGATCAGGTCGGCCACGATGGCCGTCTCCGGGGCGTCGCTGAGCTCACCGTCGGGGTAGAGCGCCGGTCCCTCGGGCAGCCGCGCCACGAAGAGGTCGGCGAGCAGCTGCACCTGGTCGCCGGAGACGGCCGAGACCGGCACGATCTCGGCCCAGTCGGTCTGGGTCTCCAGGCCGAGCTGCTGGATGTCCATGAGGTGCTCGGCCAGGCGCTGCGGGCTCACCAGGTCGGTCTTGGTCGCCACCGCGATCCGGGTCGTACGGCGCACCTTGGCCAGCTCGGTGACCAGGAACCGGTCGCCGGGGCCGATTTTCGCATCAGCCGGGAAGCAGGCGGCGACAACGTCGACCTCGGCCCAGGTGGTGGTCACCAGGTCGTTGAGGCGCTCACCGAGCAGGGTGCGAGGCCGGTGCAGCCCGGGGGTGTCGACCAGCACGAGCTGGGCGTCGGGCCGGTGCACGATCCCGCGGACCACGGTCCGGGTGGTCTGGGGCTTCGACGAGGTGATGACGATCTTCGTGCCGACGAGCGCGTTGGTCAGCGTGGACTTTCCGGCGTTGGGACGACCGACGAAGCAGGCGAACCCGCTGCGGAACCCCTCGGCCTTGGCGGTCGTGAAGGGGCTCGGGTCCGGGGTCTGCGGGGCGTCGCTCACCGTCCGATCCTCCCAGACCGCCGGCCGGGGTCTCGACGAGCTCGACCAGCGTCCTACGCGGGGGCCCAGCAGAAGCCGTAGCGCTGCCCGGCCTCCCACTGTGCCTCGGTGGGCCACTCCCAGCCGTAGTCGATCTCGGTCGTGAAGCCGGCGGCCTGGCCCTCGGCGTAGTCCGCACAGGCGGTGTCGCCCGACGAGCGCGCCCTCGCCACTCCCGGGTAGCGCGCCCCGTCGGCGATGCGGATCGTGGTCAGCGCGCGCCAGGAGTGGGGGAGCGAGCAGATCACCCGCTCGAAGCCCCGGGACCCGGGGGCGGCGGTCCCGCAGGTGCCGAAGGTGTCGAGTGCGCCGTCGCCGGCGAGCACGCCCTCCAGGCGCTGCTGCGGCAGCTCGGCGAAGGCGTCGCCGCGGCCGAAGGCGACGACGTCGCAGCGATACCACGCCGCTCCGGCCTCCGCCTCGGCCTCCGACGGCAGGAACCAGAGGGCGACGAAGCGGCTGAGGTTGCGGGTCACGGGGTCGCCCCCGAGGAAGGCGTCGACCCGGCGGGGGCACTCCGTCGCGAGCCGTCGTCCCACCCGCGGGTCGGTGACCGACTCACCCGCGCCCAGCGCGGCGAGACGTCCCACGTGCACGGTCCGCGCCGTGTGGGCCTTCGTGCACGGCACCGGCTCGGCGCCGGAGGAGGTGTCGTCGGCCGTCGCGACCGTCAGGTCGTAGCAGGCTCCGACCTTCGGCGGGGGCGGCGGCGGGGGCGGCGGCGCCGAGGACGAGGACACGCTGGCGGACGGGGTCTCCTCGGGCGTGGCCTCGGGGGTCTCGGAGGGGCACCCGGCCAGCACGAGCGCAGCCAGCACAGCCAGCACAGCCACCAGGGAGACGCGGGACAGACGCATGCTCACTCCGTCGTGCGCGCCCAGCAGACCGCGCGGTTGTTGCCCGCCTCCCACTCGGCCTCGCCGAACCAGGTGTAGCCGTAGTCGTACTGCGGGGGGTAGTCCAACCACGCCAGCACCGAGTCGGAGCAGAAGTCGCGGCTGAGGACCTCGACGAGCCGGTCGCCTGGGTACTTCTCCTTCTCCGAGACCACGATGGTCGACACCGCCCGCCAGGAGTGCGGCTCGTCGCACGAGACGTACGGCGCGTCCTGCACGGCCTCGGCGTCCACGCAGGCCAGCCACCGGTCGGGCGGGATCCCCAGCAGCACGCCCTTCGCCGTCTTCGGCAGCGGCACGAGACCGTCAGGGCGCTCGTCCCCGGCGACGACGTCGCAGCGGAACCACCGCGCCCCGTCGTCCCAGGCCGACTCCGAGGGCCGGAACCACGCCCACGACACGATCGAGCGGAGCGTGAGGCTCGCGTCGGCGCCGGTGAACTTCGTCCAACGCTTCTGGCAGTCGTCGTAGACCACTCCCGCCAACGCCGGGTCGTCGTACTCCGCGTCGTCGGGCAGCTCGCCGACGTGGAAGGTCTCCGCGGTGTGGTCCTCGCGGCAGTCCACCGGCTCGGTGTCGTCGCTGGGCTGGGCGATCGCCTCGACGTCCAGCACGCGGCACAGGCCGACCTCGGGCGCCTCGACGGGGGTCTCCACCTGCTCGCTGCTCGACGAGGTCCCGCCGTCCTCGGGCGAGGCGACCTCGTCGAGGGGGGAGCTCTGGTCGCAGCCGCTGAGCACGACGACCGCCAGCGCCGCGGCGACGGCGGTGGCCCGCACGCGCGGACGGACTGGTGCGCGCACGATCCTCCCTCAGCTCACCCGGCGAACCTGCTCACCCTAGCGAGGCGTACGCCGCTCCCGCGGCAGTTCGCGTGCACGGCGGGGCCCGGATGCCGGACGAGGCCGGTGACCGGCTCGCGGGGGGTGCGGTAGGGTCGCAGCACCATGACCCGCGGCCTCCTCCTTCGGTGCCGCAGCGAGGTTCGCTGACCCGGACCCCCTCGCTGCGGAGTTTCGTGTCGCTTCCGGAACCCACCCCCGTCAGCGAGGACCAGCCATGACCCCGAACGAGATCAACCCCCAGCAGCCCAGCGGCATGCCGCACGCGCGCTACGAGCCCTTCATCCCCGTCGACCTCTCCGACCGCACCTGGCCGACGCGGAGGATGACCGACGCGCCGCGCTGGTGCGCGGTCGACCTGCGGGACGGCAACCAGGCTCTGATCGACCCGATGAGCCCGGCCCGCAAGAAGAAGATGTTCCAGCTCCTGGTCGAGATGGGCTACAAGGAGATCGAGGTCGGGTTCCCGGCCGCGAGCCAGACCGACTTCGACTTCGTGCGCATGCTCATCGAGGACGACCTCATCCCCGACGACGTGGTGATCCAGGTGCTGACCCAGGCCCGTGAGCCCCTGATCGAGCGCACCTACGAGTCGATCCGCGGCGCCAAGCAGGCGATCGTGCACCTCTACAACTCCACCTCGACGCTGCAGCGCCGCGTGGTCTTCGGCCTCGACATGGACGGCATCGCCGACATCGCGGTCCAGGGCGCGCGGCTGTGCAGGAAGTTCGAGGAGTCGGTCCCCGAGACCACCGTCTACTACGAGTACTCCCCGGAGTCCTACACCGGCACCGAGCTGGAGTTCGCCGCCCGGGTGTGCAACCAGGTCATCGAGGTCTTCGAGCCGAGCGCGGAGAAGCCGGTCATCATCAACCTGCCGGCCACCGTGGAGATGGCCACCCCCAACGTCTACGCCGACTCGATCGAGTGGATGAACCGCCACCTCAACCACCGCGAGCACGTCGTGCTGTCGCTGCACCCGCACAACGACCGCGGCACGGCGGTCGCAGCCGCCGAGCTGGGCTACCTGGCCGGGGCCGACCGCATCGAGGGCTGCCTGTTCGGCAACGGCGAGCGCACCGGCAACGTCTGCCTGGTGACCCTGGGCCTGAACCTCTTCACCCAGGGCATCGACCCGCAGATCGACTTCTCCGACATCGACGAGATCCGCCGCACGGTGGAGTACTGCAACCAGCTGCCCGTGCCCGAGCGGCACCCCTACGGCGGCGACCTCGTCTACACCGCCTTCTCCGGCTCCCACCAGGACGCCATCAAGAAGGGGTTCGAGGCCCTCGAGCGCGACGCGGCCGCGGCCGGCGTACCGGTGGCCGAGCACGCGTGGGCCGTGCCCTACCTGCCGATCGACCCGGCCGACGTGGGGCGCAGCTACGAGGCCGTGATCCGGGTCAACAGCCAGTCCGGGAAGGGCGGCGTGGCCTACATCATGAAGACCGAGCACAAGCTCGACCTGCCGCGCCGGCTGCAGATCGAGTTCTCCCGGGTCGTGCAGGAGCACACCGACAGCGAGGGCGGTGAGGTGTCCGCCGACAGCATGTGGAGCTACTTCACCCAGACCTACCTCGACCCGATCACGCCGCTGAAGCTCGACTCGGTGCACACCTCGTCGGCCGCGGGGGAGAAGGACCGTCTCGAGGTCGGTGTCGACGTCGTGGGCGAGCGCCAGGTGCTCACCGGTGAGGGCAACGGGCCGATCGCCGCCTTCTGCGACGCGCTGTCCGGCGTCGGGTACGACGTGCGCGTCCTCGACTACGCCGAGCACGCCCTGTCCTCCGGCGGCGATGCCATCGCGGCGGCGTACGTCGAGTGCGCCGTGGACGGCCAGGTCGTCTGGGGCGTCGGTCTGGACCCCAACATCGTGACCGCATCCCTGAAGGCCGTGACCAGCGCTGTCAACCGCGGCTGAGAGTCGGGACCTCCTGCCTGTTCCCGGTCGTTGCGGCGCGTCGACCAGGAGCCTCTGGCACTCTGTGGGGCGTCGCGCTCACCGGCGCGCAGGAGAGCAGGAGGCTCAGCAGGTGTCGAGCAGACACGGGGGTCGGCGGGTCCTCCTGGACACCGTGATGCACCGCCAGCTGCTGTTCGTCGTCCCGGTCGTGCTGAACGCCGCCTTCATCCTGCCGACCGGCCAGGTCACGCTCGGCGCGGGGGGCGCCTACCTCGTCGGCCTGGCGTTGGTCGTGCTGGCCACCGTCGCAGCGGTCGCGAACGAGACCGGTCGTTTCCCCGCCCGTCTGCTGTGGCTCGTGCCGGTCCTCGACCTGCTCGCAGTCGGGTCCCTGCGCCTGGTGCCCGAGAACGGCGGGGTCGGGGTGCTCGTGGTGCTGCCCGCGGTGTGGCTGGGCGTCGACCTGCTGGAGCGCGGGGTGCTGCTGACTGCGCTGCTCACCCTCACCACCGTCTCGGTGCCGCAGCTGGTCGTCTTCGGCACCGGTGCGGACTCCTGGTCGCGGGCGGTGCTGGTGCCGGTCATCGCGGCCAACGTGGCCATGGCGGGGGCGGCCCTCACCCGCCGCTGGACCCGCCAGACCCACCGACTGGCCATCAAGCACGAGGAGCTCGAGAAGATCTACGAGCACGAGCACCGGGTCGCCACGCGTCAGGAGCTCATCGCCGCGACCGTCGACGTCGGGCTGGTGATGATCGACCGCAGCGGCGCCTACACCTCCCTGAACAGCAAGCAGCGCGAGCTGCTCGAGGTGGGCTACCCGCACGGGCACCGGGGCCAGGCCGGCCAGGAGGGCATGGTCTTCGGCGAGGACCGGGTGACGCCGCTGCGGTCGTCGGACATGCCGACGGCCCGGGCCCTGCGCGGCGAGCGGTTCACCGACGACGTCATCTGGGTCGGCGACCCGTCGGACCGCCAGCTGGCGATCTCGGTGTCAGCCGCCCCGATGTTCGACGAGCTGGGCGAGTTCGACGGCGCTGTGCTGGTCTACAAGGACGTCACCGACCTGGTCTCGGCGCTGCGCGTCAAGGACGACTTCGTGGCGACCGTCTCCCACGAGCTGCGCACCCCGTTGACCTCCATCATGGGCTTCCTGGACCTGGTCATCGAGACCGACGAGTCACTGACCGAGAGCACCCGGGCGCAGCTGTCCATCGTCAAGCGCAACTCCGAGCGGCTGCTGCGGCTGGTCAGCGACCTGCTGATGGCGGCGCAGACCGACGAGGGCCGGTTGGTCCTGGCCCGCCGGCTGCGCGACCTCTCCGAGCTGGTCACCCAGGCCGTGGACGACGTCGCGCCGCAGGCCCGCGACGGCGAGGTCCGGCTCGAGCGGGACATCGCGCCGCTGGTCGAGCTCGAGATGGACGAGAGCCGGATGCGGCAGGTGGTCGACAACCTCGTCAGCAACGCCGTGAAGTACACCCCGCCCCACGGGGTGGTCGAGGTGAGCCTGCGCGACCTCGGCGACCGCGTCGTCCTGCGGGTCGTCGACACCGGCATCGGCATCGACCCCGCCAACCAGGAGCACCTCTTCACCCGCTTCTTCCGGGCCCCGGAGGCCGAGACCCTCGCCATCCAGGGGGCCGGTCTCGGGCTGGCCATCACCAAGGCGATCGTCGAGGCGCACGGCGGGGCGATCGCCGTGGACTCGGAGCCCGGACGGGGCACCCGCTTCGAGGTCACGCTCCCGCGGCTGCTCCCGGCCGGTCGCGCGACGGGGGAGTCGGCGCATCTCGCTCTTCATGAGCGTGGCGCCGGGGCGGATCGGCTCGCGGGCCCCGGTCATCTCGAAGCCGAGGTCGAGGTAGAGGCGTTCGGCCGGGTTGGCGTCGGCGACCCAGAGCCGCAGGACGTCGGTTGCTGCGGCAGCGAGCAGGTGTTCCAGCACGGCTCGCCCGACGCCCCGTCCGCGGCCCTCGGGCGGCACCCACATCGCCACCACACTGGACTCGCCCGGGGCGGAGGTGACGAGCCCGCCCATCCCGAGGACCGTGCCGGTCGCCCGGTCGGCGGCCGAGTCTTCGCGCAGGCGCGCCACCGCGGCGTACGACGTGGTGAGGCGCTCGCGCCACTGCGGCTCGGTGAGGTCCCGCTCGCGCTGCCAGGCCGACCCGAAGGCGTCCGGGTCGGTGCGCAGCGACCGCAGCCGCACTTCTCGCCAGACCTGCCAGTCGGCGGGTCCGACGCGTTCGACGACGAGACCTGCAGGCAGGCGGCAGGGGGGTCGGGGCGGGCGTCGCGGAGGCGGAGTCACCTGTCCGGTTCTACCAACCCCGTGGCGGACGGAGCCACGGGTTTCCCGCTCTGGGAGACTGGGCCCATGGCGGCGACGTTGGCCTCGGAGCAGGTCGGACAGTTCATGATGGGGCCCTACCGGCTGGAGTACACCGCGTACGGCGCAGGGGACCACTGGGTCGTGCTGCTGCCCGGGCAGCTCATGCCGCGCTCGATGCACGGGCCGCTCGCGCGGGTGCTCGCGGCAGCCGGGATGCACGTGGTCACTCTCGACTTCCTCGGCCACGGCCGTTCGGACCGGCCCGCGGACCCGCGGGTCTACTCGATGACCGCCTGGGGCGAGCAGGTCGTCGCCCTGCTGGACCACCTCGGGGTCGAGCAGGCGCTGGTCGGCGGCACCTCGCTGGGGGCGAACGTCAGCCTCGAGGTCGCCGACGCCGCGCCTGAGCGGGTCAAGGGCCTGCTGCTGGAGATGCCGGTCCTCGACAACGCCCTCGAGGCGGGGATCGTGGCCTTCGCGCCGCTGATCTACCTCGGTCGCTACCTGCCCTTCACCATCACCGGACTGGCGACCCTGAGCCGCATGGTGCCGCGGCGGCTGGTGCCGCACTGGGGTGCGGTGGTGCTCGACACCATGCTGCAGCGCCCGCGTCCGATGTCGGCCGCCGTGCACGGGCTGTTCTTCGGTCGCGTCGCCCCGCCCCGCAAGGACCGGATGCGCATCACCGCCCCCGCCCTGGTCATCGGGCACCCGCACGACCCGATCCACCTCGCCGCCGACGCGCGGATGCTGGCCGAGGAGCTGCCGAACGCCACCCACCTGGCCGCCTCGAGCATCCTGGAGTGGCGGCTGCGACCCCGGCGGCTCGACGACGAGGCGACCACCTTCGCCCGATCGGTCTGGGGCGAGGGCCCGGCCGTGGGCGGGTCCGCCTCGCGCGTCGGGGGCCGCTAGCGCCGCGGGCCCCACGGGACCGGGCAGAATGGGCCGGTGCCCACCTACCGCGACGAGGCGGTCGTGCTGCGCACCCAGAAGCTGGGTGAGGCCGACCGCATCATCACCCTGCTGACCCGCTCGCACGGACGCGTGCGTGCGGTCGCGAAGGGGGTACGCCGCACCAGCTCGCGCTTCGGGGCCCGGCTCGAGCCGTTCGTCCACGTCGACGTCCAGCTGGCCGAGGCACGCACCCTCGACGTCATCACGCAGGCCGAGACCCTGCACGCCTACACCGACCGGCTGGGCCGTGACTACGCCGCCTACACGGCCGGCACCGCGATGCTCGAGACGGCCGAGCGGCTGGTGGTCGAGGACAAGGAGCCGGCGCTCCAGCAGTACCTGCTGCTCGTCGGCGCCCTGCGCGCCATGTGCGAGGTCGGGCGGGCGCCGGCGCAGGTGCTCGACGCCTTCCTGCTGCGCTCGCTCGCGGTGGCCGGCTACGCGCCGTCGTTCGACGCCTGCGCGCGCTGCGGGGTCGAGGGACCCCACCTCGCCTTCCACCCCTCCGCCGGCGGCATGCTCTGCGCCGCGTGCCGCCTGCCCGGCTCGGCGCGACCGGCGACCGGCACGGTCGTGCTCCTCGGTGCGCTGCTGGCCGGCGACTGGGACCTCGTCGACGCCGGCGACCCCCGGCACCTGCGGGAGGCCAGCGGGCTGGTGGCCGGCTACCTCTCCTGGCACCTCGAGCGCGGCCTGCGGTCGCTGCCGCTGGTGGACCGGTGAGGGGATCGCGTCGCCGGGCCGTCGCTGCCGACCGGGGACCCGTCCGGCCGCCCACGCCGCACCCGTCGGGGGCCACGCCGCCGGCGATCCCGACCGAGCTGGTGCCGCACCACGTCGCGATCGTCATGGACGGCAACGGTCGCTGGGCCAACGAGCGCGGGCTGCCCCGCACGGCCGGTCACGAGCAGGGCGAGAGCTCGCTGTTCGACGTCGTCGAGGGGGCCATCGAGCTGGGGGTGGGCGCGATCTCGGCGTACGCCTTCTCGACGGAGAACTGGTCGCGCTCGCCCGAGGAGGTGCGCTTCCTCATGGGCTTCAACCGCGACGTCATCCGGCGCCGCCGCGACGAGATGCACGAGCTCGGCGTCCGGGTGCGCTGGGCCGGGCGGGCGCCGCGGCTGTGGCGCTCGGTCATCAAGGAGCTGCAGGTCGCCGAGGAGCTGACCCGCGACAACGACGTGCTGACGCTCACGATGTGCGTCAACTACGGCGGGCGGGCCGAGATCGCCGACGCCGCCCGGGCGCTGGCCCGCGACGTCGCTGCGGGGCGGGTGAACCCCGACCGGGTCGACGAGAAGGTGTTCGCCCGCTACCTCTACGTGCCCGAGCTGCCCGACGCGGACCTGGTGTGGCGCACCTCGGGGGAGCAGCGGCTGTCGAACTTCGTGCTGTGGCAGGCGGCCTACTCCGAGATGGTCTTCACCGACGTGCTCTGGCCCGACGTCGACCGTCGCGACCTGTGGCGCGCGGTCGAGACCTACGCCCGCCGGGACCGCCGCTACGGCACCGCCTGAGGTTGTGTCCGCTCGCAGACGGAGGCGTCCCACGAGCCGAGGCCCGCTCTGACAGGCAGGACGGCACGGTCGGCTCGGGCCTTTGGTCCATGGATGTCCGATCCGTGGCGATCTAAACTCACGGAGTCTTGACTCGAGCGGGGCTGGCTCGGGAGATCTCAGGGGGACTGGTATGGGGCAGCGAACGCTGCGAGCACGCGCGCGTCCGCGGCGCGCCGTCGCTGGTGTGGTCACAGCCGCGTTCGTCGGTACCTTGCTGCCGTTGGGACTCCAAGCGGCGCTGTCGCCCAGCGCAGCGGACACCCAGGTCGTCTCGATCCAGCGAATGAACACCGATGCCACCGGTGCCCAGCAGGCGAACGGTGACTACAACACCCCGCCGACGATCTCGGGGGACGGGACCGCCGTCGCCTTCGAGCACTTCTATCCCGGACTGGTCCCGGACGACGCGTTCGGGTACGACGCCTTCGTCAAGTCGTCCACCACCGGCGCAGTGACGAGGGTCAGCGTAACCCCAACCGGTGGCTCGTCCAACGGAGAGAGCAGAGCCCCCGTCCTGAACGGCGACGGGTCCCAGGTCGCCTTCGCCTCGACGTCAACCGACCTCGGTCCGGCGGACTCCAGCAGTGCGGTCGACATCTACGTGCGCAACCGCGACGTCGACCGTGACGGCACGCTCGACGAGCCAGGTGCGACGTCGACAACGATGGTCAGCCGGGCGGCGAGCCGGGGCGCCGTTGGCGGGCCGCAGGCAAACGCGCCGTCGGTGCAGTCCTACGTATCGATGGACGACTCCGGTCGCTCCGTCGCGTTCGTGTCGGCCGCCAGCAACCTGGTGCCCGCTGACACCAATGGGTGTGACGACATCTTCGTCCACGATCGCGACGTCAACCGCGACGGTCGGTTCGACGAGCCGGGTGACACCGCCACGGTGCGAGTCTCCATCGCGTCCGATGGCACGCAAGGCACCACCACCGCCTTCGGCGGATGCGCCAACAGCCCCGTCAAGGCTCCCAAGCTCAGCAGCAACGGTCGCTACGTGCTGTTCGTCTCCTCCTACACCGCCTTCTCAGGGGCGGCAGGGCACTTCGTGCACGACCGCGATGCGGACGGCGACGGGATCTTCGACGAGCCCAATGCCGTCACCACCACCCGCGTCGTCCAGGGTTGCTGCGGGGACTCCACGATTAGTGTCTCGGACGACGGCAGGTTCTTCGCGATCCTCGCCACCAACCAGGTCACCACCAAGTCGGAGGTGACGATCCGGGATCGCGACGCCGACAACGACGGTATCTACGACGAGACCGCGCCGGGTGCGGTGACCACTCGGGCGGTCGCAGATCCCGACGGGAACAGCATCTACCGGGCCGACGTCTCCCAGGACTTTCAAACAGTCACCTTTTTGTCGTTCCAGTCCTGGAGCCTGTTCGCGGCACGACAGGGAGAGGCACCCATCGTCGTAGCCGCGGCCGCAGGCGACTACGCGATCCCCGACCTGAGTGCGGACGGGCTGTCGATCGCCTTCCAGTCAGGTGTCGCGACGCTGGTGGCGAACGACACCAATGGTCGACGTGACGTGTTCCTAGCTCGACTAGCGGACGTCCAGGCGACCTCGTTGGACGTGAGCATCACAGGTGCGTCGTCGAGCGCACCTGGGGCCGACGCGATCCCCATCACCGGGCTACCGGTCGACGAGCTGAAGAACGTCGACGTCGACATCGCCAACGCGCCAGCGATGCGCAACAGCCCGGCGATGCGCAACTCACCCGCGATGCGCAACAGTCCGGCGATGCGCAACTCGCCGGCCATGCGCAACAGCCCACTTGCTGAGCTGGCGCCTGCGATGCGCAACAGCCCGGCGATGCGCAACTCTCCGCTGTCGATGATCGAGGTCGAGGGTGGTTGGACCGACCTGTTGGCCGGTACGACGATGGCAGGTCGCTCGTTGAGCTCGACCACGTTCGGCACCGTGCTCGACCTCATGTCCGGCGTCGGAGGAACGCTGCCGGACGGTCACCGCTTGCGGACCCTGCCCATCAACAACCTGGACTTCACCTCCGGCGCTCTGGGTAACATCACTCCCGGTGCCCTGCACCTAGGGCGCGTCCCGGTGCAGTCTTTGCAGTACGAAGGCAACCGCACCTGGTGCCAGGTGCTCGACGCGATCCCTGACCTGGCCACGACCTGCGCCACGCTCGGCGTCACGTCGAGCACGACGCTGCTCGAGCTCGACACCATCTCGAACGCCGTCGCCGCCTTCGAACAGGAGCCGCTCCTACGCCGCCCGTCGATCGCGCTGAATCTGACACTGCTTCGCGCCAACCAAGCGCCGATCCTGCAGGCACCGCTGGTCGACGCCGGCCTAGACGTCAGCAAGGTCGGCCGGATCAGCCTGGACAAGGCGATCGCCGACGCCCGCGCAGTTCGCTCACTGCCTGCGAAGGGACCTTTTACGTCCGACCGGGTGGTCGCCTGCGGACTCGCGGGCTTCACCTGCAACGGCTCAACCCTCGAGCGGGCGCGCGAAGCCGGGGCGATCTTCCCCGCGACGCAACTGGCCGACCTCGGCAACGCCGTGCAGGGTCTGACGATCGACGACGTCGCCCCCGCTCTCCCGGCCGACCTTGACGTCAACGACGTGGTGCTCGGGTTCCTTGAGGCCGAGGACTACCCCTGGGAGCAGCTCGACCTCGTGCGATCCGGGATTCAGCAGTTCAACCCGCAGGCCGAGGTGGTCACCTACACCGTCGACGTCGACCCGGGCGGCAACGGGCCCTTCACCGGCTGGCTCACCGTGACGCTTCCGGTCGGGGCGCGTTACGTACCCGGGTCCGCCGACCTGTCGTCGACCCCTGACGGCTCGGACAAGCCGGCTGTGGAGGACACTGCCAGCGGCGCCCGGCTCAGCTGGCGACTCAGCGGTCTCGGCGAGGCCGGCGCGTCCGTGCAGCTACAGGCCAACCCCGGGCTTCAGCTCGGCACTTTCGCGGTGCGCGCGCAGGCCTCGTTGGGCGGTCTGACGAAGGCCGCCACTCCCAAGGCGGTCGAGGTGGTCGAGCCGGCAGGTGAGCCCACGGCCGGGTCCCCGCATCCGGTGTCGGGCGACACCCTCTACCTCGGGTACATCGACAACGCCGACGACGTCGACATGTTCTCCTACGACCCGCTTCCCGGGCGTCGCGTCGGGGTGCGGCTCAGCCACTTCGCCGGAGACGCCGACCTCGTCCTCTACGGTCCGCCCCGTGACAGTGGCGGTCCCGGCGATCCGAACCGCGCCTCCGCCCGCAGCATCGGGTCGGCGCCCGTCGCAGCTGACGACGTCGTCGGTGACCTCGTGGGCGCAGGCGGGTCCGTGCCCGACCAGGCCGGCACCGCCGACACGCCCATCGATCCCTCGAAGACGTTGGTCGGCAGCTCCACCTCCGACAAGGCGGACGTCGAGGAGGCCGAGGCCGTCGGGGCCAACCGCATCCAGGTCAGCGCCTACAACGGCATGGACAACACCCAGCCCTACGTGCTCAGGGTCCGTTCGAGCGTGCCGCGGGCGGCGACGTCCTGCACGGCGTACGCCCAGGCGGTGGACAGCGCCTCGGTCGGAACTCTCGTCCCGGGCTCCATCCCCGGCGGTCGCCGCACGCTGTTCCTGATGGACCGAGGTCGCTTCGCAGCCAAGTTCGGCGAGGACGCGGCTAGGGACACTCTGGCGAAGCTCCAGCAGCTGGCGCAGCACGATGCTGTCGACGGTGCGGTTGTGCCGGTCGACGGTGATGCCGGTGTCCGCGAAGCGATGACGGCGTGGAACGCGGACTCGTGCTCGCCCGAGTCCGCCAACGACGTGGTCGGCAAGGTCGCCGACCTGGTCCAGCGCATCGCCGGTGGCGCCGGTGGCTTCACCCCGCAGCCGCAGCTGGCCAACGTGGTCCTCGTCGGTGGTGACCAGCAGCTGCCCCACGCGCGTCTGGGCGACCTGACCCGCAACGGCAACGAGAAGGGGTACGCCGCCACGCTGGGCGGGTCCCCCTTGGGGGAGGCCCTCGCCGGGGAGAACATGCTCTCCGACGACCCCTACGTCGACAGCAATCCTGCGCGGTGGCTCGACCGTCGCCTCTACCTTCCCGACCTCGGGCTCGGACGTCTGGTCGAGACGCCTGCGGACATCCAGGCCGCGGCCGACGCGTTCCTGGCCGCCGACGGCCGCATCGCTTCGGCCGGGGTCACCACGACCGGCTACGACTTCATGAAGGACGGCGCCACGGACCTGTCCGGGGCGTTGCGAGCCTCGGTGCAGGCAGCCGGCGGCGGCCCCCAGACCACCGACGACCTCATCAACGACTCCTGGAGCAAGACCACGCTCCTCGACAAGCTGCGCGCCACCCAGCGGCGGGTCAACGCCATCTACGCCCACTACGACCACGACAAAGCGATCTCGGCCGCCGGGCACGCGTCCGGCAATGACGTGATGAGCCCCGACGAGCTCGCGGGCGCCCTGCCAGAAGGTGCTCAGCTGCTGATCTCGATGGGCTGTCACTCGGGCTTGTCGGTGCCGGACGGTCCGGCCGGAGCCGACGACTTCCCGCAGCACCTGCAGCGCCGCGGCGCGGCGTACGTCGGCGTGACCGGGTTCGGGTACGGCGACCTCGCGACGTCGGGCCTGCACGAGCGTCTGCTCGTGCTCTACGGCCGTCAGCTGGGCTACGACCAGGACCTCGGCGCGGCGATGCGCGCCGCCAAGCAGGAGTACTTCGCCCAGCAGGGCCTCTACGGCAACGCCGACGAGAAGGTGCTGGCCACGACGGTGCTCTACGGGCTGCCGATGTACCAGCTCGGCACGCCCGGCAGGGCACCGTCCGCACCCGCCCCGGACCTGCAGAGCCCGACGGCAGCCGGCGGCGGCGTCGCCACGCTGAACCAGCCCGTCGCCCCCGTCACGTTCACCAAGCAAACCACGTCGATCGGCAGCTACTACACCGCTGACGGCGAGCACCCGCAGGTCACCCCCGGCAGGCCGATCCAGCCGCGCGTGGTCCGCGAGGTCACCGCCGCCGCCGGCGACGGGTCCCTCCTCCCGGCCCACGGCGCGCTCATCACCGGGCTGTCGCTGCGCCCCGACGAGGCGGGCTTCAACGCCGCCTTCACCCGCCCGGTCACCGACCTGGCTGCCAACGAGCCCGAGCGCCCCTTCAGCGAGTCCACGTTCCCGTCCTCGCTGGCCAACATCACGACCTACGACGACCCCCAAGGTCCGGGCGGCACCCGGCAGAACCTGGTGCTGCTGCTGGGCCAATTCCTCGGCGACGGCACGCCGGACGCCCAGGGGGTGGGCATCCAGCGAACCTTCGACGACGTCGACGTCGACGTGCAGTACTCCGCCAGTGGCGACTTCGCGGCACCGTCGGTCACCACGGCCAAGGGCGTGCTGCGCCCGGGCGCCGAGCCGCAGGCAGACTTCACGGTCGCGGCGAGCGACACCAGCGGCATCCGTCGCGTGCTCGTCCTGTGGCGCACCACCGGTGACTACCAGCCGCTGACGCTCATCGAGGCCGACGGCGCTTGGCGCGGCACCGTGGACCTGCCCGCTGGCACCGATGACTTCGAGTACTTCGTGCAGGTGATGGACGGCGCCGGCAACGTCGCCACCGCCTCCAGCAAGGGCAACGGCCTGACCGACCAGCCTCCTACTCCGCCGGCTGCGCCGGCCGACGTCACGGTCGAGGACGTCTCGGTGACCGAGGGCAGCGGTGCCGGGACGACGACCGTGCAGGTGCCGGTGACCCTGGCTGCGCCGACCACGCAGGCCGTCGCGGTGCCGTGGTCCCTCGCAGCAGGTACGGCGAGCGCGGGCAGCGACTTCACCGACGCCTCGGGCACTGTCACCGTGCCGGCCGGAAACCTGTCGGCGACGATCCCGGTCACGGTGCAGCAGGACAGCATCCAGGAGTCGGCCGAGACCTTCAGCGTGGTCCTCGCCGCCGGATCGGGCTACGAGCTCACCGACGGCACGGCGGTCGTCACGATCGTCGACGACGACGCCCCCGCGGCGCCGGAGGTCACCGTCGGCGACGTCTCCGTCCCGGAAGCCGCCACCACCGTCACCGTGCCGGTCAGCCGCACCGGTCCGACCGGGCAGGCGCTGGAGGTGTCGGTGAGCACGGTCGACGGCACCGCGACCTCGGGTGACGATTACACCGCGCTCACCGGCACGACGGTGACCATCCCCGCGGGCCAGACCTCGGCCAACGCCACCGTGACGCTGCAACCCGACACGGTCGACGAGGCGGACGAGACGTTCACGCTGCGCGCCACCTCGGCGCCGGGGGCCACGATCATCGACGCCGACGGCGTGGTGACGATCGTCGACGACGACGGCGCCCCGTCGCTGTCCGTGGACGACGAGACCGTGATCGAGGGCACCGGCGGCGTGGGCGCCACCACCTCCGCACTGGTCGACGTGCGACTCAGCGAGGCCGCCGGTCGGCAGGTCAGTGTCGACTACACCCTGAGTGCCGGCACCGCCACGGCCGCCGACGCGACGCTGACCGGCGGCACGGTGACCTTCCCGGCCGGTAGCATCAGCCAGCAGATCACGGTGCCCGTCATGGCCGACGCCCTCGACGAGGACGACGAGTCCCTCACGGTCGCTCTCACCTCACCTGCCAGCAGCGCCACCATCGGCGACGGGTCGGGCACGCTGGGCATCACCGACGACGACGACGAGCCAGCGGTCTCGGTCAACGACGACAGCGGCACCGAGGGCGACAGCGGGACGTCCTCCGACAGCCTGCTGGTCTCGTTGAGCGCCCCCTCGGGCAAGCAAATCAGCGTGCCCTGGACGATCGCGGGTGGCACGGCGACGGGTGCGGACCTCGAGCTCGGCACCGGCACGGCCACGATCGCCCCCGGCTCGACCAGCACCACGATCCCCGTGCAGGTCACCGGTGACACCCTCGACGAGGCCGACGAGACCGCGAGCGTCACGCTCGGCGCGGTCGTCAACGCCACGACGGCCGATGGCAGCGCGACGTACACGATCAACGACGACGACGGTGAGCCCACCGTGTCGGTGGACGACCCGTCGGTCACCGAGGGCACGGGCGGCACCACGACCGCCACCGTCACGGTCTCGCTGGGCGGCGCCTCGGGCAAGCAGGTCAGCGTGCCGTGGTCGCTGTCAGCCGGCACGGCGACCGCGGTCGACGACTTCGCCGACGCCGACGGCACCGTCGTCATCCCAGCAGGTGACACGTCGAAGACCTTCTCCGTGCAGGTCGCCGGCGACGCCCTCGACGAGGCGGACGAGACCGTGCTGGTCGACCTCGGCACCCCCACCAACGCCACCGCCAGCGACAGCCGAGGCACACTCACCATCCTCGACGACGACGCCTCCCCGGTGATCAACGTCGTCAACGGCTCGGTGGAGGAGGGCGACGCCGGCACCACCGACGGTGATCTCACGCTCACCCTGTCGGCCCCGAGCGGCCGTACGGTCAGCGCGAGCTGGGCCACCGGCACCGGAGGCACCGCCACGGCCGGCGGCGACTACACCGCCTCGACCGGCACCGTGCAGTTCGCGCCAGGCTCGACCGAGGAGACCGTGACCGTCCCGGTGGTCAGCGACACGGTCGACGAGCCCGACGAGACCGTTGTGGTCGGCCTCTCGAGCCCGAGCAACGCCACCGGCGGAGACGCGGAGGGCATCCTGACGATCCTCGACGACGACGACGCCGCGGCACCACCGGAGACCACGGTCGACGTGCACGACGTCGCGATGTTCGAGGGACCGACGAGGACGACCCGCAGCATGCTGTTCGAGGTGACCCTGTCCCGGCCGGCACCGCGCGCCATGACTGTCCGTTGGCAGACGGTCGCCGGCACTGCGGTGGCAGGCACGGACTACACCAGCAATGCAAAGACCCTCGCCTTTGCGGCGGGGGAGTCGGCCAAGACGGTGCGTGTCGGGATCACCGGCAACGGCACCGCCGAGCCGGACGAGGAGCTCACGCTCCAGCTGAGCGCGCCGACCGGGCAGCTGGCGCTGGGTGACCCGGTCGCGGCGGGCACGATCCTCGACGACGACAGCGGCCTCCGGGTCGCCCTGGGCAACTGCCGAGTCGTCGAGAAGAACACCGGCACACGCACCTGTGGCGTCCCGCTGCTGCTGTCGCGCTCGCTCCAGCGTTCGATCACCGTCGCGTGGCGCACCCTCGACGGCACCGCCACGGCCGCCGGCAGCGACTTCACCACCACGATCACCTCCACCCGACTCACCGGGGAGGTCCGGCTGCCGGTGCCGATCAGGGGCGACCGCACGGTCGAGCCCACCGAGTGGCTCCGCGTCGGCCTGACGGGCGTCAACCGTGACGCCGCGATCGCGGTGTCCCCGGGCCGGGCGATCATCGTCAACGACGACGTACCTGCGCCGTAGTGCGCCCGGTGCTGGTGTCGTCGCCGCGGACAGGGCATCCTCGAGAGCCGTGACCCTCCAGGCATACGCAGCGGCGACCGCTACCGACTGGGACGCTCGCGCCCGGGGCGCCGGCTGGGTGCTGGCACCGGGCAGCCTCATGAAGGTCGACCTGTCGGGCTTCACCCGCCTCTCCGAACGCCTGGCGAAGGCCGATCTGGCGGGTGCTGAACACCTCAACACGGTGCTCAACGACGTCTTCGTGGCGCTGATCGACGAGGTGCTCGATCGCGGCGGCGACGTGCTGCAGTTCGGTGGCGACGCGCTGCTGGTGTGGTTCGAGGGCCCCGGTCACGAGGTCAGAGCAGTGACGGCCGGCCGTGCGATGCAGCGGCGGCTGGCGCAGCGCCCGGCGGAGTCCACCCCCGCCGGGCCGGTTCGACTGAGGATGTCGGCTGGGGTGGCCACGGGCGACCTGCTCCTCTGCGTGGTCGGTGAGGACCACCGCGAGCTGCTCACGTTGGGGCCGGTCGCCACCCGCACCGAGGCGATGGAGAAGCAGGCAGCCAGCGGCCAGCTCTTGATGGACGCCGCGACCGCTCGCGTCCTGCGCGCCAACGAGGTGGCGGTGGCGGCTCCCGGCGCTTGGCGCAGCCGGGCGATCCCCGCGGACGTGCCGGTGGGGCGAAGGACTCTGGCGGCCTTCGGCGCGGAGACGTTCGTGCCCCCCGACGTCCGGGAGCTCAAGGCGGCGGGTCAGGTGACGGGGGAGCACCGCCGCTCATCGGTTGCCTTCGTCGGCGTCGGCGGGCTCGACGGGCTCCTCGAGCGCGAGGGGGCGGAGGCGGTCGTGGCGCGGGTACGCCGCGTCGCTGGCGCGGTCGACGAAGCCGTCGTCGCCACCAGGGTCACCTGGACCGCCACGGACCTGATGGCCGACGGTGCGGTCTTCCTGCTTTTCGCCGGCGCACCCGTGGCACGCGAGGACGACGAGGAACGGCTCCTGCGCGCTGCCCGCATCGTGGTGGAGCGGTGCCAGGGGGACGAGGTGCGCGTCGGCGCTCATGCCGGGCGGGTGTTCGCGGCTGACGTCGGCCACCCCGATCGGCGCACCTTCGCGATCATCGGCGACACCACGAACCTCGCCGCCCGCCTGATGCACCGGGCTCAGCCCGGCCAGGTGCTGGTCAGTGACGAGGTCTACGAGTCGAGTGAGCGCGACCACGAGGTCGACTGGGCTGAGCCGTTCACCGTTCGCAACCGGCGCGCGCCCGTACGTGCGGGCGTGCTGGGGGCGCGTACGGCGGTGACGGGTCGGCGTACCCACGACGTGCCACTGGTCGGTCGAGACGCGGAGCTGTCAGTGCTCGGCGACCTCGTCTCCGCCGTACGCACGGGTGACGGGGGCACCATCCGGGTGGCGTTGACGGGGGAGCCAGGGGTCGGCAAGTCACGCCTGGTCGAGGCCACCGTGCAGCAGGCCGACGGCCTGGAGGTGGTGCGCATCGCGCCGACAGTCTTCGACGCCAGCACGCCGTACGCCGCGATGACGGGGCCACTGCGCCAGGTCCTCGGGCTCGGGCTGGAACCCTCAGGGCACGACGGGGTAGCCGTCGCGGCGCTGGCGGTTCACGCCGAGGAGCCCGGCCTGCTGCCCCTGCTGAACCTGCCACTCGGCCTCGACCTCCCGCCGACGGCGGCCTCGCGTGACGTCGACCCTCAGTTCCTCGAGGCGCGTCGCAACTCGGTCCTCGCCCAGCTGCTGCACGACCGTCCTGCGCCTCCACTGCTGGCGGTGGTGGAGGATCTGCACTGGCTCGATCGGGCGTCAGCCGGCTTGGTCGACATGCTGGCGCGACGGGCGGAGCCGGGCCGGATCGGCCTCCTGGTCACTGCCCGCGGTGACCTCGCCGCCCATCTGGCGACCGCGCAGACGTGGACGTCGCTACCGCTGGCCGCGTTGGGTGCCGAAGAAGCGCGGCGCCTCGCAATCGAGCTGTCGGGTCAGGCCGCGCTGTCCGACGCCGACCTGCACCGGCTGGTGGCCGACACCGGCGGCAACCCCTTGTTCCTGCGGGAGCTGATCTCCTTCGGTGCCACCGGTGGCGAGCTGCCGGCTTCGGCCGAGGAGGTGATCTCGGCACGCATCGACTCGATGGGACCCGGGCCCCGGCGACTGTTGCGTGATGTCTCGGTCGGAGGACCGGTGCAGCGGCTCGACGACGTGAGCCGGGTGCTGGGGGACAGTGAGCCGTTCAACCCCGACGTCTGGTCGAGGCTCGCGGACTTCGTCACGGTCACCGAGTCGCCGGCGGGTCCAGAGGTGCGCTTTCGCCACGAGCTGTACCGGCAGTCGGCTTACCAGGGGCTCGCAGTGAGGCGACGGCGAGCCGTGCACGGGGCATGGTCCGACCACCTGCTGGCCCTGGCCGACCACCAGGGTCCTGACAGCGCACCGTCCGCCGTGTCACCGGCGACGTTGGCGGTACACCTGCACGAGGCCGAGCGTCACGGCGAGGCGTGGCGCTGGGCACGCCGGGCCGCCGATCTCGCGCGCGAGGCAGGGGCGCTGCAGGACGCGGTGCCGCTGTACGAACGGGCGCTGCTCGCCGGCCGCCGCGCGGGGGTGCCTGACGACGCGCTGGCTTCGGCGTGTGAGGCCCTGGGTGACACCGCCGAGCTCGTGGGGCTCTACGACACCGCAGGTTCTGCGTTGCAGCGAGCTGCGCGCGTGGGCGAGCCGGTCGATGTGACCCGCCGGCTGGTGAAGCGGGCGACGGCCCTGGAACGGCAAGCGAAGTACCGCACTGCGCTCGCTCTGCTGACTCGAGCTCAGCGCGTGGTGGACGGCTCGACCGGGACCGCGGAGGTGGGGGGCGGCGCAGACGTCGTCCAGGTGCGGGCCGCCTTGGCGCTGCGGCGCAGCAGCGTGCATCATCGGCTGGGAAGACTGCGCCGGGCGTACGACCTGGCAGCGCAGGTGGCGGCGACCAGTGGCTCGGGCTCAGCATCTGTCGAGGGTCTGCGAGTCGAGCGCGCCCGGGCGTTGCTCCGGCTGGAGATGATCGCGAGCGAGGCCGGCCGCCCGGAGCGCTTCGACCTGGGACGCGAGGCGCTGACGGCTTTCGAGGGGCTCGACGAGGACCGAGACCTCGCCATGCTGCTGGGCAACATCGGTGTGACGCTGTGGGAGTCCGACGACTGGACGGGGGCACGTCGCCGATACGAGGAGTCGATGGAGGTCTATCGCCGCGCCGGCGACGTGCTGGGGGCGGCGATCGCGGCCAACAACGTGGGGGAGATCCTGTGCGAGCAGGGTGACCTGGTCGGAGCGTACGAGGTCTTCGAGGACGCGCGACGGGCCTTCCGCGCGGCCGGGCACGCCTGGGGGGTGGGTTGCACCGCCAGTGCGTTGGGCCGGGTGGCGGCCCGCACCGGCGACGTCCGTCGGGCCACCGCACTGCTGGACGAGGCCGTCGCCGGGCTCGACGCCATCGGCTCCACGATCTTCGCTGCCGACGCCCGGGTGCGGCAGGTCGAGCTGGCCCTCGTGACCGAGCGGGACGACGCGCTCGCGGTGGCCGCCGACATGGTGCAACGGCTGAGCAAGATGGAGGTCGGCGCAGTCCTGCCGTTGACGGCGGCCCGCTACCACGCCCTCGCGATCGCAGGCACGGGCGAGCCGGAGGGTGCTCGCGCGCTGGCCACGGGTGCTCTCGAGCGGGCGGTGGACGCGGGCGTCGTCCACGAGGAGAGCCTGCTGCTGGATCTGCTGGTGAGCCTGGCAGCCATCCGGGGCGAGGCTGCCGACCCCGGCTGGGTGTCCCGGCGCGACGACACCTGGGCTCGGCTCGGCATCCGCGAGGTGTTCCGTTACCCCCAGGTGTGCTCTGGATTGCCGTAGTCACCGGGGCCCAGTGAACTTGTCGCTTCCCGGGTCTTGCAGTCGGGAAGCCGGAGCAGGCGACCGACGACGACACCGAAGGCCACGGCGCCTCCAGCAATCGCTGAGGGGACCTCCAGCCCTGGGAATCCAGTGGCCCCGGCCCTAGCCTCGCTGCAGGATCAGTTGCCTGACCGGGGGAGAGCCGATGCGCGACGACGACGTACGAGCCACGTGGAGCGAGCCTCCGGTCCCGGGGGTGGGTCCTGACCTTCCGTGGAACCGCGCGGCCCCGCTGTGGGTGATGCTCAAGCTGGTCGGCCCGCTGCGTCGTCGCAAGCAGCGTCCGGCGATGCCACCGCCGCTGACCGCGGAGGAGACCGCGCGAAGGCTGTACACCCTGCCGGTGTCCTACTGGACCTACGACTTCGAGCCGGGCGTGCGCCACGTCGGTCCGATGTCGCAGGACTTTGCCGGCGCCTTCGGCCTCGGTGACACCAACCGGCAGATCAACATGGTCGACGCCAACGGTGTTGCCACGATCGCCATCCAGGTGCTCAACCGTCGGGTCGAGGCGCTGCAGAAGGAGGTGGCCCGGCTCTCGGCGCTCGTCGCGGACTTCGCGCCAGCAGCGCCAGTGTCGGCCGGCGGACAGACTGCGGCGTCCGGGGTTGGGACGGTGGGGACATCGCCGGGAACGGTTCCCGGCGCTGATCGAGAGGACTGAGCAATGAACGACGACAAGATCGCCCACGAGACCGAGGACGAGGTCGAAGGTCACAAGATCTATTCAGGCAGCGATCGGAACATCAAGCACGACGTCTCACCGGTCGTGTCTGAGGAGCTGCCCGAGGACGAGGTCGAGGGGCATCGGTTCTCCAGCAGCGACCGCAACATCAAGCACGACGTCTCACCGGTCGTGTCCGAGGAGGAGCGAGGCGACGACGACGCCGGGGGTCGCACGCTCTGACCGGCAGCTGGGAGGTGCCTGCGGACCGCGACGGACACAGGAGTCGTGCTCGAGGAGAGCCTGCTGCTCGACGTCCTGACGTGTGTCTCCGGGCTGCGCGGCGATGAGAGCGCCACCGAGCACGTGCGCCGGCGTGACGAGACCTGGCAGCAGCTCGGCATCACGGCGCCTTTCCGCTCGAGCAGATGACCGGCGCTCGCGGGAGGTGATGGATGACAGCCGTTGACGGTCTCCGGATCCGCGGAGGAACGTGTCAGCAGAAGCACGGGTCTTGTGTCATCCGGCAGACGGTGCGCGGCAGTCGGGCGCGGCACAGTGGGAGACACGGGGGCAGCGGAACCCCAACCACCAGAACACAGGAGAACGAGATGAACGAGACGAACGAGTTCGAGCCCGACGAGGTCACCGGGCACGCAGCGCGGGGCAAGGCGGCGCTGCCGAGCGAGGGCGAGGTCGAGGGCCACGCGGCGCGGTCGGGGCGTGCTGCCGGGCGAGGACGAGGCCGACGGCCACGGGATCAGGTCGGGGCGTGCGGTGCCGGGCGAGGACGAGGACGCCGAGGGCCACGGGATCAGGTCGGGTCGTGCGGTGCCGGGCGAGGACGAGGACGCCGAGGGCCACGGCTTCCGGGGGAACGCGGTCGTCGACGAGGAGACCGAGGGCCACGGCGTCCGCGTCAGGTTCGCTCAGCCGACCGAGAGCGCTGAGGCCGAAGACGTGGACGGGCACGGGGCGGGCAGCAAGTTCGGTCTGCCGCGCGGCGGGCAGGAGGGCGACGACACCGAGGGGCACGCCGCGCGCGTGACCGGCTCTGATGCCGGGAGCCCCGCCTGGCGGACTCGGCAGGACTCCAGCCCTGTCTTCGCTCAGGTGCCGTCCCCCTAGCCGCGACGCACAACGACGTCGAGGCGGGGGCACGTATGGACGCGGACGAGGTGCGGGCGTCGTGGTCGGGTCCGCCGGTCCCCGCGGTGGGGTCGCAGCTCAGCCTCGTCCACAAGGTGGAGATGGCCTGGCTGATGAAGGTGGTCAGGCCCGGGCGGCAGCGCCGGTGGCTTCCGACGCTTCCCCCACCGCTGACGGCCGAGGAGACCGCACGCCGGCTCTTCAACGATCCCGGTCGGCCGTTGGAGCTATGACTTCGAGCCCGGCGTGCGACACCTCGGCCCGATGTCGCAGCACTTCGCCGGCGCCTTCGGGCCTGCAACGGGAGGTGACCCGGTTGACGGCCCTCGTCGAGGAGGTCCGGGCCGGATCCTCCGTGACGTCAGCGGGCGAACGGAACGCCAAGGCCGATGCTGCGAATCCAGGTCCATCGCCGGGAACGGTTCCCGGCCAGGAAGGGGAGACACCATGAACGACCCGAAGGCTCCGTCGGACGATGACACCACCGAGGGCCACCGCTCCTCCAGCAGCGACCGCTCGACCAAGCACGACGTGCAGCCGATCGAGTCCGAGGACGACGACGACGCTGAAGGGCACGGCGCGCGTATCAGGTTCTAAGCGCGACGCGGTGGCCGCCGGCCACCCGGTCGAGTGCTCAGGGGCCGGTCGCCGGCGCGGAAGCGCTCGCCGCGGGACTGGTGGCCACCGAAGATGAGCTCGTCGGGGACGGCGCCGGCGTCGAGCCGGTGCTGCCGGAGTCGGTGCTCGAGCCGGTCCCGGGGTCCGTGCTGGAGCCCGAGTCAGTCGAGCCGTCGGTCCCATCAGCGGTGCCGTCTGTCGTGCCGGTGGTGGTGTCGCCCGACGACGTGGTGGGTGACGGGCTGGAGCCCGTGGTCGGTGTCGCCGACCCTGTGGGCGACGAACCGTCGGTCGGCGTCGCGCTCGGGCTCCCGGTCGGGCTCGCGGACGGGTCCGGCTCGACGGACGCTGGGTCCAGGGCGTTCTCGGCGACCTGCACCTCCAGGATGGCCAGGATCTCGTCCTTGTACTCCTCGAGGCGGCTGATGACGTCGGCCAGCGGCAGGGTGGGGATGGTGGCCGCGAAGGCCGCGATCTCGGTCCACAGGTCAGCGAGAGCGACCTGCTGAGCCTCGCCCGGGAGCGCGTCGACGGTGACGACCAGCTGGCTGGCCACCGCGGCGGTGATGCACTCGAAGCAGTTGTAGTTGGCGGCCGTGGACAGGTTCTGCGGCACGATGACGTTCGCGTCGCCGACGATGACCACGACCTGGAAGGCGACCGCCACGGACACGCAGTTGGAGCAGCTCGAGAGCGCGATCGCCTCGTTGGTGTTCAGGGCCTGGTCGTCCTCGACCCACACCATGGCCATGGCGACGTCGTACTTCACGGAGTTGTCGGTCGTGTTGACCGCCAGCGACTGGTTGTCGCCCTCGCCGGGCGGCAACGGCTGGTTGAAGGGGAAGACCCACGTGGGCGCCTGAGGGTCGGTCGTGCCGCCGTCGGTCTCGCTGCCGGAGTCGGGCGCGACCGCGGTGTCCTCGTCGCCGGGCTCGGCGACGGTGCCGCCGCTGTCGACGGTCCCCGTGCCTGTGGGCACCAGGACCAAGGCCGGGACCGGCTCGTCCTCGGTGGGAAGCGGCTGGTCGGCGGGGAGCACGGTGCGGGCGAGGCCGCCCTCGAGGGCCTGGGTGGTCGGCACCTCGAAGCCCACGCGCTGCAGCGGCGCGGCCGCGGCCTGCTGCAGGGTGCCGCCCTCGAAGGGCAGCACCGGACGGTAGCGCTCGGCGTCCGGCCACCAGGCCCACACGAGGCCTGCGACCATCGCGGCGATCGTCACCATCGCGACGCCGCGACGGAACGGCTTGCCGGCCGTGCGGGTCCAGGTGGCGGTGCCGACGCTCTTGCCCAACCGGTAGAGGATCAGCGCGATCGCAAGCACCGGGAACGAGAAGGCGAGCATCGAGACCAGCGCGTCCGCCGACGCGAGGACCTCCATGTCGGCCACCGCGGCCCCCAGCTTCGCGGCTTCCTGAGAGGTGCTCGCCCAGGCGGTGCCGAGGATGCGCGGCAGCGTCAGGACCATGGTGAGAAGTGCGAAGGCGAGCAACGGCACGACCGCCAGCACCCAGACGGTGATGACGGCGCGTGCCCACGGCTTCAGCTCGGCGGCCTTCGGGTCGCGCCAGCGGGTGGGCCACAGCGACGCGAGGGTGGGACCGATGCGTGGGTAGAGGTCGGGCACGCCGGTCAGGTCGGCCAGCACGTGGTAGCCGTCGAAGCGCACCAGTGGGGTGAGCTGACGGATCATCTGCAGGATCTGCGTGGCGATGACCAGCAGCAGCGCGTCCCAACCGGTGCCCCACCACACGGCTGCGATCGCGACGGCGACGATGGCGTTGAAGTAGAGCCCGCCGAGGTCGGTGCGGATCCGGCCGAGGCGACCGAGGCGGTAGCTGTCGGTGACGTCGGTGTAGAAGGCGGGCCAGACCAGGTAGATGCCGGCACCCATGACCCCGGGGACCGCCCCGCCCTTGCGGGCGGCGGCCGCGTGGCCGAACTCGTGGAACCCGGCCGAGAGCACCGTGACCGCCACGACGAGCAGCAGCAGACCGGGCTTCTGGAACGCCTCGTAGGTAGCCGAGGCCAGGCCCTTGTCGAGCAGCAGCCACCAGCCGATGACGAGGAAGGCCGCCATGAGCGGCACCCACACCAGGGGCGAGAAGAGCACGCGGAACGGGTCGGTCAGGCGCTGGGTCCGCTCGGGGTCGGTGACCGACACCTTGGCTCGCAGGCCGAGCAAGGGGTTGCTGCGCTTGAGCTCCGGGGCGGACCCGTCGGCTTTCAGCAGCAGCCCGAGCGGGCGCAGCTGGGACTCGACGAGGGTCCGCACGTTGCCGGAGGTGACCGGCTTGCCGGTGCGCTCCCGTACGGCGTCCGCCACCTGGTCGTACCCCCGGCTGCCGTCGACGGCCTCGAGGACGGCGTACAGCAACGGGGTGACCTGCAGGGTCTGGCCGTCGGCGCGGCGGACCAATGAGGGAGGGGAGCGGTAGCCCGACCCCTCCATCTCCCCGATCAGCTGCAGCCCGTCGGGGCGTGTCGGCACCTCCGAGACGACGGTCACTCAGGCCTCCCAGCCGGGTCCTGCGCCGGCACGGGCCGGCGCGATGTCACTGGGTGATCTCGGAGTCCTGGTCGGTGGTGGCCTCGGCGCTGCCGGTGATGTCCTGGGTGATGATGGCGTCCTGCTGGGACACTGCCGTCGCCTGGGAGTCGACCGAGCCGATGTTGGCCGCCACCGCGGCGTCGATGGGCGCCGCCACGTTGGCGTTGGCAGCGACCGAGCCCGCGATGGGCGCAGACAGGTCGGCGTCGGCGTCGACGTTCACGTCGACGTTGAGCAGGTTGCCGTCGAGCAGGCCGCCTGTGTTCACCCCGTCGACGGTGTCGCCCACGGTGCCGGTCACGCCGTCGACGGTGCCGCCGGCCCCGTCGGTGCCACCGACCACCCCGTCCACCACGCCGTCGACCGTGCCGCCGGTGTCTCCGCCGACCACGCCGCCGACGGTGCCGGTCGTGCCGTCCACCGTGTCGCCCACCGTGCCGGTGGCGCCGTCGAGCGGCTCGGAGACGGAGGTCGGCGCGTCGCCGGTGACACCGGTGGTGTCGCCCGCAAGGGTCGCAGCCGTCGCGTCGGCCGGTGCGGTGCCCGCGTTCGTGCCGTCGTCGACGGTGTCGTTGCCCTGGTCGATCGCGCTGTCCTGCTCGGACGTCGCGACGGCGTCGGCGTCGACGCTCTGGTCGATGATCACACCCTGGTCGCTCAGCGCCTGGGCGGTGGAGCCCTCCGACAGGATGTTGGTGCCGACGGCGGCGTCGATCGGGGCTGCCACGTTGAGGTTCGCCGCGACGGCGAGGTCGATGGGTGCAGCGGCGTCGATGGCGAGGTCCACGTCGGCGTTCAGGTCGAGGATGGACACGACCTCCTTGTCCGGCAGGGCGGTCACCCCCTCCGCCATGAGGTCGGCCTCGCTGAGTCCCTGCGGCTGTACGTCGGTCATGTTCTGTTCTCCTCGTGTCCCGGACCGGGCCCGCCCGTGTGGCCCGTGCGCGTGCGGACGGCTCGTAGAAACCTGTCCGGTGCGTCTTGGTTCCAAACGTACGACGACGAGGTCCCGACCGTGGCGGTTCCGGGAGGTGGAGCACGACGACGTCGGTGCCCGGGGGTGTCGGCAACCGGACAGTTCTGGTGTCCGCGGGCAGACGGAGCGGGCACCGGCCGCCTGGAAAGGTCAAGGGTGTCGGACCGGCTCGGGGGACGGTCCGACACAGGGCCCGGTCGGCGCGGTGGGGATGACAGATGCCGGTCGGGAGCCGGTTGGGAGCCCGGCGGGGAGCAGTGGGGGACGGGGGCGGGAGCCGGTGGCGGGCCCGACGACCGGGCCCGCCACCGGTGCGGCTCAGTCCTCGCGCGCGATCCCGGCCTGCGTCAGCCGACGCGTGGGGTGGGTCCGGCTCAACCGCAACGACGCGCCGTCGAGCAGGGCCGCGGTCGGGGTCTCCTGGGTCAGCGCGGCGACGAAGGCCTCGCCCGGGATGCGGAGCACGACGGCATCTCCGACGGCCCGCACCGTCGCCGTACGTGCGATGCCTTCGATGAGCCCGATCTCTCCGAACCCGGCACCGGCGCCCATCGTCGGCAGCTCGACCTCGGCGCCGTCCTCGCCGTGGGCGCTCACCGCGAAGTTGCCGGACTCGGCCACGAAGAAGGCGTCGGCCGTCTCACCCTGGCGGATGAGCGTCGTGCCGGCCGACACCGGTTGGCGCTCGGCCTGCGCCGCGAGCTGCTCCAGGGCTCCCTGCGAGACCGACGCGAAGAGCCCCGAGCGGGCGAGCATCGCCAGGCGGGGCGCGAGCTCGGCCCGGCGGCTCGCCGACTCCGCGTCCAGGCGGCGCAGCGCGGGCAGCCCGAGCAGGCAGAGAACCGGTACGCCGATGCCGGTGAACCACAGCATGGCGTCGAGGCCGAGCAGGCGGATGCCCAGCGGCATGAGGGCCGACCCGACGAGAACGGCACCGAGACAGAGCCCGTCGAAGGCGCCGAACACGCGCCCCAGGCGCTCGGCCGGGACCGACCGTTGCAAGGCCGTGATGGCCAGCACGTCGACCACGAGCGTGGCGGCCCCGCGCAGGCACTGGGCGACGAAGCCCACCGCGGGCTCGTCGGTGACGAGGAAGACGAGCGTGGGGAGGCAGTACAGCGCCATTCCGACCAGGATCACCGGGCCGAGGCGCGGACGACGCTCGAGCCGGGTGACGAGCCCGGCGGCCGCGATGCCGCCGATTCCCAGCCCGGCGAGCAGGTAGCCGTAGCCCTGGGCCCCGGTGCCGAGGACCTCTTCGGAGACCACCACGAACAGCACCGTGTCGGTGCCGTAGACGAAGGTCGCTACCACGCTGAAGGCGACGAGCACGGCGGTGCCCGCGGACTCGGCGATCGTGCGGATCCCCACTGTCAGCTGGTGCAGCGGGCCCGCCTCGCCCCCGTCGGTGACGTCGACGGGGTGGCTGCGGGTTCGCACGCGTCCGACCAGGAGCGCCGAGGCCACGAAGGTCAGGGCGTTGAAGACGACGGCCAGCCAGGGATCCGCGACCAGCAGGGTCAGCGCGCCGATGGCGGGGCCGGCGACGACGCAGACGTTGTCGACGGTGTTGCGCAGCGCGTTGGCGGAGCCGAGGTCGCGCTCGGGCACGAGCTGGGGCGTCATCGCGGTGGCAGCCGGCTCGTAGACGGTCGAGGTCGTCGCGGTGATGCCCACGGTCACCAGCACGAGCGCGGGGGGTGCCCCCACGAACATCTCCACCGCCAGCGCGGTCATCGCGAGTGCGAGGAAGACGTCGAGACCGACCATGAGCCGGACCCGCTCGAACTTGTCGGCCAGCACACCGCCGTAGGCGCTCATCACCAGGGCGGGGGCGAAGCGGGCGGCGGTCGCGGCGGCCAGCCAGCCGGAGGAGCCGGTCTCGTCGATGAGCCAGACCGCCAGGGCGACGTTGTAGGCCCACGAGCCGATGCACGAGGTCGTGAACGCGGCGATGAAGTAGCGGTAGTCGCGGTGTCGCAGGCTGGTCAGCAGCGACGGCCGGTCGGGCCGGCGGGCGCTCACAAGCCGGCCTTGCGCGCCAGGACGGCTCGGTCCAGGACCACGACCCGGCCACGGCCGAGCTCGATGACCCGCTGGTCCTGCAGCCGCTGGAGCACCTGGTTGACCGACGGGCGGGTCCCGCCGACGAGGTCGGACAGCTGGTCCTGGGTCAAGGGGACGACCGTAGGTGCGGCGCCGTCGGCGTACACCTCCTGCAGGCGGAGCAGGCAGCGGTAGACACGACGGTCGAGGCCGACGTACATCGTCTCCAGCAGACGGTCGCTCAGCTCGCGCACGCGATCGGCCAGCAGGTCGACGAGGATCTGGTTGACCGCCGGGAGCTGCCCGCGCACGGCGTGGAACGCCGAGGCGGACAGCACGCGGGTCTCGGCCGCGCTGAGGGCCAGGACCGTGGCCGAGCGGCGGTGCCCCTGCTGCCCGGGCAGCAGTGCCAGCTCGCCGACGTGGGCGCCCGGGCCGAGCACGTTGAGCGTGGCGCGCTCGCCGTCAGGGGTGGCGACCTGGACCGCGAGGTGGCCCGCGGTCACCAGGTGCAGGGCGTCGCCGGGGTCGCCCTCGTGGAAGACGACCTCGCCCTTGCGGAAGGTGCGATGACGGGCGGCGGAGAGCAACGCGGACCGTGCCTCGGGCGACAGCGGTGCCAGCAAGGGCCAGTCCATGGCGAAGGTCTACCACAGTCGCCCGGCCTCGGCGGGACTCCCGGGGGCGCTCTGAGCACACCGTTTGCAAGACTGCCGCCATGACCACCGACGGCACGCCTCCCGGGGGCACCCCGGACCCCGACGACATCGGCCTTGCCGCCCGCCTCGGCGACGCCCTGGGCACCGCGATCCGACCCGACAACCTCGAGCGCGAGCTGCGCGCGGCCACCTCGGGCATCCGCGAGGTGTTCGGAGCGGCGGCCTGCTCGTTCGCGCAGGTGCAGCCGGACGGGGCGACGCTGCGCTTCGCCGCCGCCGACGGCATCGGGGCCGAGGAGATCGTCGGGGTGAGCCTGCCGGTGAGCCGCGGCATCGTCGGCTGGGTCGCCATGTCGGCCGAGCCCATCCAGGTCGCGGACGTCGCCACCGACAAGCGCTTCGCCCGCGACGTGGCCGAGTCGACCCACTACGTGCCGACCACCATCATGGCGGCGCCCGTGGTGGACGCGCACGGCGACGTCGCCGGGGTGGTGGAGGTGCTCGACCCGGCGGAGCCGGGCGAGGGCGGCCCGCCCCGCGACTCGGGGCGGGACCTGACGATCCTCGGGCTGCTCGCCTCACAGCTCGGCTCGATCATCCGGCTCTCCGCGATGTACGACGCGATCGGCACCGGCCTGCTGCGGACGCTGGCCGACCCGGACGCCAGCGGGGCCTTCGACGAGGCGCTCGCCGCCGTGGCCGACCCCGACGCGGGGGTGGCGTTGCAGGGCGTGGCCGAGTCCTTCCGCGACCTCGCCGCGTCCGGTCCGGCGGCGGCCCGGATGGCCGAGCGCGTGCTGGGCGAGGTGGCGACCTACGTCCGCCAGACTGCGCACCAGCCCGGTCGGTCCGGCGGCCGGTCGGCCCGCACGTCCGGACGCCCACGCCCATGACCGTGCTGCCGGAGTGGTCGGCGGCCTTCCTGGGCGACGGTCCGGGCCGCGTGACGGGACTGCCACTGCCGGAGGAGCGTCGCGCCTGGGCCTGGGGCGGCGCCACGGGAGCCGGGGTCAAGGTGGCAGTGGTCGACAGCGGGGTGGACGCCTCGCACCCTGCCGTCGGGCACGTCGCCGGAGCCGTCGCGATCGAGCCAGACGCCGAGGCCGAGGACGGCTACCGCGTCGTCGAGGGCGACCACGAGGACCTCTACGGGCACGGCACGGCGTGTGCCGGCATCATCCGCGCGCTGGCGCCCGAGGCGGAGATCTACAGCGTGCGGGTGCTGGGAAGCAACCTGAAGGGCAAGACCTCCGCGTTCTACGGCGGCATCGCCTGGGCGGTCGAGAACGGCATGCAGGTCGTGAACATGAGCCTGAGCTCCAAGAGCGACCAGTGGTACGCCGCGCTGCACGAGGTCGTCGACGAGGCCTACTTCGCCGACGTCATGCTCGTGTGCGCGGCCAACAACATGCCGGGCCCGACGTACCCCTCGCAGTTCGCCTCGGTCTTCTCCGTGGCCGCCCTGGGCGGGGACCGGTCCGAGGCGCTCGCCTACAACACCTCACCACCGGTGGAGTTCGGCGCCCGGGGCCTCGACCTCGACGTCGCGTGGACCGGCGGCACCACCATCAACGCCACGGGCAACAGCTTCGCCACTCCGCACGTCGCCGGCATGGCGGCCCGGATCCTGTCCAAGCACCCTGGGTTGACGCCGTTCCAGATGAAGGCCGTCCTGCACGCCATCGCCGACAACGCCGACTGACATCGGGCCCTGGTGTTCTGGACCGAACGGTGGTTGTGTCAGCGATCAGACGGTCCGTAGGTCGTTGGAGGGCGAGAGTGGCCTCACAGGCAACGACCCACCCACACACCCCGAGGGGACATCATGAGCACCTTCCAGCCAAGCGACGAGACGTTCGACGACGTGACCGGCCACAAGCTATTCAACCGCGGCGCACTGCCCGAGGACGAGGAGGTCGAGGGCCACAAGCTGAATCGGACGAGCTTCACCGACGACGAGGACGAGGTCGAGGGCCACAAGCTGAACCGGACGAGCTTCACCGACGACGAGGACGAGGTCGAGGGCCACAAGCTGAACCGGACGAGCTTCACCGACGACGAGGACGAGGTCGAGGGCCACAAGCTGAACCGGACGAGCTTCACCGACGACGAGGACGAGGTCGAGGGCCACCGGATCACCGGTCACTGATCCCACCTCTGCCCGCACACCGAGCCCCGCGGCACGACGTACCGCGGGGCTCGGCGCATCTGCGGGAGGGTTCTGGACGCCTCACCCGGGTCGTGCGACTTGGTCGGCGTCCATAACGCCGCTTTACATCGGCTCGGGAGGGTGGGCGCAGTGTGGGCGGGGTCAGCGGCAGGCGGGGCAGGTGCCGAAGATCTCGAGGGTGTGGCTCACGTCGGCGAAGTCGTGCTCGTCGGCGACGGCGGTGGCCCAGCGCTCGACGGTCGGGCCCTCGACCTCGACGGTGCGGCCGCAACCGCGGCAGACCAGGTGGTGGTGGTGGGTGCCGCTGCACCGGCGGTACCGGGCCTCGCCGTCCTCGGCCCGCAGCACGTCGACCTGGTCGCTCTCGGCCATCGCCTGCAGCGTGCGGTAGACCGTCGAGAGTCCCACCTGGTCACCGCCCTGGCGCAGCAGGTCGTGGATCTCCTGCGCCGAGCGGAAGTCCTCGAGGCCGGCCAGGCAGGCCGCGACGGCCCGACGTTGCCGGGTGGGGCGCCCGCCGGTCAGGTCGGTGCCGGGCTCAGTGCTCGTCATAGTGGCTCCCGTGGGGTGCGTGGCGGTGCCCGTCGTGCACGTAGTCGACGTGGTCGCCGTGCCGGACCGCGAGGTGACCGCAGTCGGGGCCGTGCAGGTGACCGTGGTCCTCGGGCACCTCGTGGTGGGCGTCGTCGAGGTCGAAGGCGTCGGTCTCGTGGCCGAACGGCTGGCGGCGACGCAGCCGCGAGCGCGACCACATGCCGACCGGCCACGCCAGGGCGAAGCCGGCCAGCGCCAGCAGCACGATGGTCGCTCCCGGCTGCACGTCGACGTACGCCGAGACCAGCAGCCCGGACACCGACGCGACCGTCCCGAGCACCATCGCCGCGAGCAGCGTCGAGCGGAACGTCCGCGTCACCTGCTGCACGGTCGCCACCGGCACCACCATGAGCGCGCTGACCAGCAGCAGCCCCACGGTGCGCATCGCGACGGTGACGGTCACGGCGGCCAGCACCGAGATCAGCATGTTGTAGGCCCGCACGTTGACGCCCGCGACCCGGGCGAAGTCGGGGTCCTGGGTGACCGCGAACAGCCGCGGCGCGAGCCCGACGCTGAGGGCCACCACCGCCGTGGCCAGACCCACGACGATCCACAGGTCGGTGTCGTCGACGGTCACGATCGATCCGAAGAGGTAGCGGTTCAGCGTGTTCGCACCCTGCCCGGCGAGCCCGGTCAGCAGCACGCCGCCGGCGATGCCGCCGTAGAACATGAGCGCCAGGGCGACGTCGCCGCTCGTCCCGCGGTCGCGCACGATCTCGACCACCACCGAGGCGATGATCGCGACCACGACGGCGGCCAGGACGGGGGAGGTCTGGGTGAGCAGCCCGATGGCGACGCCGGTGACGGCGACGTGACCGATCCCGTCGCCCATCAGGGCCTGCCGGCGCTGCACGAGGTAGGTGCCGACGGCCGGGGCGGCCAGCCCGGTGACGATCGCGGCCAGCAGTGCGCGCTGCACGAACTCGAGGGCGAGGATGCTCACCGGCGGTCCTCCTGGTCGCCGGAGCGCGGTGACCCGTCGACCCGGGCGCGCGTGACCTCGAACGGTCCTCGGACGTCGGGGGAGTAGTCGTCGTGAGCGCGGTGGGTCGGCGGATGGTGCGCGTGGGAGTGCGGCACGTCGTGAAAGGTGCCGAGGGGGTCGCCGTCGTAGGCGACGCGGCCCTCGCGCATCACGACGGTGCGCGTGATCAGCGGCGCGAGCGGACCCATCTCGTGAGCGACCAGCACGATCGTCGTGCCGCGGGCGACGAGCCGCTCGATGATCGCGGCGAAGCTTTCCTGGCTGGTCAGGTCGACCCCAGCGGTCGGCTCGTCGAGGACGAGCAGGTCGGGCTCGGCCGCCAGCGCACGGGCGATGAGGACGCGCTGCTGCTGCCCGCCCGAGAGGATGGCGGTGCCGTCCTTCGCCCGGTCGGCCAGGTCGACGGCTTCGAGCGCGTCCTGCACCGCACGACGGTCGATGCTGCGCAGCGGCTGCCAGGGGCGGCGGTGGGCCAGACGACCGGCGGTGACGACCTCGCGGACGCTGGCCGGGACGCCGGTGGTGGCTGTGATGCGCTGCGGGACGTAGCCGACCCGGCGGTGCTCGGTGAAGTGCGACAGCTCGGTGCCGAAGAGCCGCACCGAGCCGGTGCGCAGGGGGGTCAGCCCGAGCAGCGCCCGCACCAGGGTGGTCTTGCCCGAGCCGTTGGCGCCGAGCACCGCGACGACCTCGCCCGCGCGCACAGCGAGGTCGAGGTGGCGCAGGACCGGGCGCCCGCCCAGCACCACGCCGCCGTCGGAGATCTCGACGACGGCCGGGTGGTGCTCGGGGGACGGAGCAGGCGAAGGCGTCACGAGCAGGAGTTCGCCGTTCGGACGGCCTCGAGGTTGCTCTCCATGAGGGAAAGGTAGTCCTCGCCCGCGGTGTCGTCGGTCAACCCCTCGATCGGGTCGAGCACGGCCGTCTCGATGCCGAGGGCGTCGGCCAGGGTCTCGGCGAGCGCGGGACTCACCAGGGTCTCGTAGAACACGGTCCTCACGCCTTCGTCGGTGATGACGTCCTGCAGCTCGGCCAAGCGGGCGGGGGACGGCTCGGCGTCGGGGGAGATGCCGGCGATCGGGGCCACCTCGATGCCGTAGGTCCCGAGGTAGGAGAAGGCGTCGTGGCTCACCACGATCGTGTCGGTCTCGCACGAGGCCAGACCGGTGCGCATCTGCTCGGCGAGGGAGCCCAGCTCGCCCTGCAGTGCCCGCAGGTTGGCGGCGTAGGTCTCAGCGTCGTCCGGGTCGGCCTCGGCCAGACGCCTCTCGACGGCAGCGGCGACCGACGACATCCGCTCGGGGTCGAGCCAGAAGTGGGGATCGGTGCCTTCGGCTCCGTCCGCGGCGTGGTCGTGCTCCTCCTCGCCCTCGTGCTCGGCGTGCTCCGCGGGATCCTCCTCCGCGGCGAGCAGGTCGGCCGTGTCGGCGGCGTCGACGACGCGTTCGGGCCCGTTCTGCGCCAGCGCGTCGTCGACGGCGGGCTGGAAGCCGGCAAGGTGGACCGCCACGTCGGCCTCGGCCAGCTCGGCGGTCTGCTGCACGCCGATCTCCAGGTCGTGGGGCTCCTGGCCGGGGCTGGTCAGGTTGACCACGGTGGCCTCCGGTCCGGCGATGCGCTCGGCGAGGAACTGCAGGGGGTACATCGAGGTCACGACGGTCACCGCGTCGCCGCCACCCGCGCCGGCGTCGCCGTCGCCGCAGGCGGCGAGGGGGAGCAGCAGCAGGGAGGCAGCGGGAAGCGCCAGGCGACTGAACATGAGAACGATTCTCATAAGGAATGATAACCGTTGTCAAGTCAGTGGGCGTCGTCGGGCCTACGATCGCCCCGTGATGGTCATCAACCGCTTCGTCGTCGAGCACGGGCACGACTCCTTCCGAGCCGACATCGAGCGGGCCCACGCGGTGCTGGCGGCGCAGAAGGGGTTCCTCGACGGAGCCGTCGGGCGCAACGTCGACGACCCGACCCGGTGGGTGCTGACCACCCGGTGGGAGGGGCCGGGCGCCTACCGCCGGGCGCTGTCGGCGTACGACGTGAAGGTCGAGGCGTGGCCTGTGCTGGGACGCGCCGTCGACGAGCCCAGCGCCTACGAGACCCTCGAGCCGGGGGAGCGGGCCAACGACGCCCGCCCACGCGTCACCGACTGACCGGATCCCTGGCGTCGCGGCGGGAGAGGCCGCACTAGGGTGGGGCCTTCGTCAGAGGCGGCCAGCCAGGCCGCCGGACCACGACAGCACAAGGAGCGACCAGCGTGTCCACCAAGTCAGGGGCCACCATCGACAACGTCGTGGGTCTCGCCAAGCGGCGCGGCTTCGTCTACCCCTGTGGGGAGATCTACGGCGGCACGCGCTCGGCCTGGGACTACGGCCCGCTCGGGGTGGAGCTGAAGGAGAACATCAAGCGCCAGTGGTGGCGCGCGATGGTGCAGCGCCGCCAGGACGTCGTCGGCCTGGACTCCAGCGTCATCCTCCCGACCCGCACCTGGGAGGCCTCCGGTCACCTCAAGACGTTCAGCGACCCGCTCGTCGAGTGCCAGTCCTGCCACAAGCGTTTCCGCGAGGACCACCTCCAGGAGGACTTCGCCACCAGGAAGGGCCTCGACGACCCCGACACCGTCGACATCAACGAGTCGGTGGCCTGCCCCAACTGCGGCACCCGCAACGCCTGGACCGAGCCGCGGGCTTTCAACATGATGCTCAAGACCTACCTCGGCGTCATCGAGGACGAGTCCGGGCTGCACTACCTGCGCCCCGAGACCGCGCAGGGCATCTTCCTCAACTTCGCCAACGTGCTGACCAGCAGCCGGCAGAAGCCGCCCTTCGGCATCGCCCAGATGGGCAAGAGCTTCCGCAACGAGATCACGCCCGGCAACTTCATCTTCCGCACCCGCGAGTTCGAGCAGATGGAGATGGAGTTCTTCGTCAAGCCCGGCGAGGACGAGGAGTGGCACCAGCACTGGATCGACGAGCGCACCCGGTGGTACACCGACCTCGGCATCAAGGCAGAGAACCTGCGTCACTTCGAGCACCCGGCCGAGAAGCTGTCGCACTACTCCAAGCGCACCGTCGACATCGAGTACCGCTTCGGGTTCTCCGGGCGCGACTTCGAGGAGCTCGAGGGCATCGCGAACCGCACCGACTTCGACCTCAAGCAGCACAGCGAGTTCTCCGGCAAGGACCTGTCGTACTTCGACCAGGCCAGCAACGAGCGCTACGTGCCCTTCGTGATCGAGCCGGCGGCCGGTCTGACCCGCAGCCTGATGGCCTTCCTGATCGACGCCTACTCCGAGGACGAGGCCCCCAACACCAAGGGCGGCGTCGACAAGCGCACGGTGCTGCGCCTCGACCCGCGGCTCGCACCGGTGAAGGTCGCGGTCCTGCCGCTGTCGCGCAACGCCGACCTCACGCCCAAGGCGCAGAAGCTGGCCGCGGACCTCCGCGAGCACTGGACGGTCGACTTCGACGACGCCGGGGCCATCGGCCGCCGCTACCGCCGCCAGGACGAGATCGGTACGCCGTACTGCGTCACCGTCGACTTCGACACCCTCGACGACGACGCAGTGACCGTCCGCGACCGCGACACCATGGCGCAGGAGCGGGTGAGCCTCGGCGGGGTCCGTTCCTGGTTCGCGGAGCGCCTCCTCGGTTGCTGAGGCTCCGAGCAGGCACAATCACAGGAATGGACAAGGTGCTGACGATGCGACCCACCCGGGCCCTGGCCGCCCTCCTCGCCTCCGGTCTGCTGCTCACGGGATGCAGCGGCAGCGAGGACGAGCCCGAGTCGGACGTGAGCACCACGCCGACGGAGTCCGCCTCGGACTCCACCTCGCCGTCGGCGTCGCCGGCCGGCGACGACGTCACCTCCGCAGGCACCCAGCTGGTCTTCGGCGACACCGCGACGGTCGAGTACGAGGCCAAGGGACGCACCGCGCTGCTCGACCTGACGGTCAAGTCTGCCGAGGAGGGCGCGCTCGGCGACTTCTCCGGCTTCGACACCGAGGACCCGCTGGTGCGCAACGCGAACTTCTACTACGTGCGGGTGCAGGTCCAGAACGCGGGCGAGAAGCCGTTCGGCAGCGCCGAGGTCCCGCTGTGGGGCATCAGCGGCGCCAACACCCTGCTGCCGCCGGTCAAGTTCACCTCGTCGTTCGAGACCTGCCCGACCGCGACGTTGCCGGCGAGGTTCAAGCCCGGCGCGAAGTTCTCCACCTGCCTGGTCTTCCTGTCCCCCCGCAAGGGGAAGCTCGAGGGCGTCAGCTACCGGCCGACGGTCGACGTCACGCCTATCGAGTGGCGCGGCGACGTCGACAAGAGGGCCGCCCCGAAGAGCGACAAGAAGTCGGCCCCGAAGAAGAAGAAGAAGGGCCCGGGCAAGGGCTGAGGACCGTGGCGGCTCCCGGGGTGCGGGCGGGCGCGGCGCTCGGCTGCCTGCTGTCGGTCGGCCTGCTCGCTGGGTGCGGATCCGCGTCCTCCGACCCTGGTGATCGCACCGTGTCGTTGGTCGGCGACCGGGTCCTGCCGGTCGGCGGGACGGCGTACGACGAGATCCAGGTGACGTGGGCGCAGGGCGGCACGATCCACTACGGCGAGCAGGACCTCGATACCGGTGCCGTGAGCATCCGCGCGATGGCCGCGGCCTCGTCGGGCTGGTTCCTCGAGGTTGCCGACGGCCCCTCGCTCGAGGAGTCGAGCCGCTGGGAGTTCTTCGACGGCCGCGAGCTGCACCCGCTGCCCGGCGTCGCACGCTTCGTCTCGACCTCAGCCGACGGTCGCTACGCCGGCTGGGTCGACTACGACGGACCGGTCCGTCCCGGCGGGCAGGTGGCGCGTGTCGTGGTCGTCGACCTGGGCTCCGGACGGGTGGTGCTCGACGACAGCTCGGGCATGGGCGGGGAGACCGCCCGCGACGGCTACGACACCAGCGACCTGTACGCCGAGCTGCCGCCGACCTTCCTCGGCTTCGACGGGACCCACGCCTACTGGCAGACCCCCGGTGACCGCCTCCGCTGGTCCGAGGAGACCGGTGTCGAGCGGGCGCAGCGCGAGGTGGAGGGCTACCCCGGTCCGTTCCCGGTCGGACGGCCGACCGGACGCTACTCGGGCACGAGCGTGAGCGTCACCGACGGCCGGGTCGACCCCGGCAGCCTCACCGGGACCATCGCCGTGCTCTCGCCAGACCGGGACGTGGTGGTGGAGACCGGGGTTCTCGGTCGCGCACCCTTCACCGACGCCCGCACCGGTCGCCGCCTGCGGGTGGACCTCGGGCACCGGTTCGCCGACTTCGGCGCTTGGGTCGGACCCGACCGGGTCGCGCTGCGGGCGACGGAGCGTCGACTGGTCGGGGTGGACGTCAGCGGGGAGGATCCCAGCCGCGGTTTCCTCACCGTCTGCGACCTCGACAGCGGCGCGTGCCTCGACGAGCGCCCCCTCGTCGGACTGTTCAGTGTCGTCTTCCCCGACCAGGTCCGTGACTTCTCCCTGTAGACGGCGACGCGGGGTCGGGCGAGGGGCAGGGTCGCGCGATTTCACCGGGACGGGGACCGCGAGGACAATGGGGGCATGGCACCGCTGCAGCTGGGACCTCTGGAGGTCGAGACGCCCGTCGTCCTGGCCCCCATGGCCGGCATCACCAACGCGGCGTACCGGCGGCTGTGCGCCGAGCAGGGGGCCGGTCTCTACGTCTGCGAGATGATCACCTCGCGCGGCCTCGTCGAGCGGGACGAGCACACCCTCGACATGCTCGCCTTCGACCCGACCGAGAAGGTGCGCTCGGTCCAGCTCTACGGCACGGACCCGGCGTACGTCGCGAAGGCGACCGAGATCCTGTGCGCCGAGCACGGTGTGGCCCACGTCGACCTCAACTTCGGGTGTCCGGTGCCGAAGGTGACCCGCAAGGGTGGCGGGGGAGTCCTGCCCTGGAAGCGCGGACTGCTCGGGGAGATCCTCACCGCCGCGGTCACGGCCGCGGCGCCCTACGGCGTGCCGGTGACCATGAAGACCCGCAAGGGCATCGACGAGGACCACCTGACCTACCTCGACGCCGGCCGGATCGCGGCCGAGACCGGTGTGGCGGCGATCGCGCTGCACGGGCGCACCGTCGCCCAGGCCTACTCCGGGCGCGCCGACTGGGACGCCATCGGCGAGCTGGCCGCCGCCGTCGACATCCCGGTCCTGGGCAACGGCGACGTCTGGGAGGCCGCCGACGCGGTGCGGATGGTCGAGCGGACCGGTGCCGCCGGCGTCGTCGTGGGCCGCGGTTGTCTCGGGCGCCCGTGGCTGTTCCGCGACCTGGCGGCGGCCTTCGCCGGTGAGCAGGTGGCGACGCTGCCCACGCTGGGCGAGGTGGCCGCGATGATGCGCCGGCACGCCGTGCTGCTGAGCGAGCTCATGGGGGAGGAGCGCGGCTGTCGGGAGTTCCGCAAGCACGTCTCGTGGTACCTCAAGGGTTTTGCGGCCGGCGGCGAGCTGCGCCGCAGCCTCGGGCTGATCGACTCGCTGGCCACGCTCGACCGGCTCCTGGGCGAGCTCGACGTCACCGAGCCGTTCCCGGTCGCCACCCTGGGCACCCCGCGCGGCCGCCAGGGCTCGCCGCGCCGGGTGGTGCTCCCCGAGGGCTGGCTCGACGACGCCGACGGGGCCGGTCTCGGCCTCACCGAGGACCTGGGCGAGACCTCGGGCGGCTGAGTCCTCCACGTCGGGTGGGGTCGCGGTGGCGCGGCGGCGGAGGCCCTGGGGAGAACAGATTGTGATCTGCGGATCCGGCGGTCCAGCGCCGTTCAACCTGCGGAATCAGTCGTCGAGAACGCCGCGATTCTCGGACATACGTCACCGTCCGCCCCTTGTGAAGCGGCGCACAATCACGCGTCCCGATGTGACCTTTGGTGCTCGGTGGGGTTTACTCGATGACCGTTGTGCCGACAACCGTCCACCACCGGTCGGCACACCCCCTGATCCCGACCGTCGAGGAGCTCGACCCATGCCTGAAGCGCGACACCGAGCGGCCCACCGCTCCGACGCGCGGAAGCGGCCTCTCGGAGCCCTTCTCGCCCCTGTCCTCGTCGCGGCGTTGTTCGTCGCCGGCCTCACCGCGGTGAGTGCCTTCGCCCGTGCCGGCGACGAGCCGGCCGCGACCGTGACCGCCGCCCCGACCACCGTCGCCTCGCTCGACGTCGCCGCGATGGAGGCCCAGCGCGAGGACCGTCTGTCGCGCTCCGGCGGCCGTTCGGTCCAGGTGGCCGACCGCATCGCCCTGCGGCCCACCGCCGTCGACCAGGAGTTCGCCACCGCTCCGCTCAACATCTGGCGCGGTCCGCGCGAGCAGGGACCGAAGATCGGCATCCTGGCCGAGCGCACCAAGGTCGCCGTCACCGGTCAGCAGGTCGGCACGTGGGCCGAGATCCTGCTGACGAACCCCGAGCGCGGCCGCGTGGCCCGCTGGGTCAACGCCGCCTACCTGGCCGAGAACAAGCCGAAGCCCGAGCCGACGACGAAGTCGCAGGAAAGCACCGGATCGGGCTCCGCGGCCGCCCCGGCCACCCCCGCCGGCTGCACCAACGGCACCTCCGTCCCGTCGGGCGTGAGCGCGAACGTGGTCGCGGTGCACGAGGCCGTCTGCGCCAACTTCCCGGAGATCACCACCTACGGCACCTTCCGCTCCGACGGCGAGCACAGCCAGGGTCTGGCCGTCGACATCATGGTCACCGGTGACCGCGGCTGGCAGGTCGCCGAGTTCGTGCGGAGCAACTACTCCTCGCTCGGCGTCAGCTACCTGATCTACTCCCAGCAGATCTGGTCGGTCGACCGGGCCGGTGAGGGCTGGCGTGGCATGGAGGACCGTGGCTCCACCACGGCCAACCACTACGACCACGTCCACGTCACGACCTACTGACCGCGCCGACGTCGTGTCGCGCCCGGGGCCTAGCATCGGCCACGATGGACGAGACGGTGGACGGGCCTGACGGCTGGTACGACGAGGCGGACCGGGAGCGCGTCGTCCCCGAGCCGCCCAAGCGGGTCGAGGCTCCGGAGCGCACTGCGTTCGAGCGCGACCGCGCCCGGGTCGTGCACGCTGCCGGGTTCCGGCGACTGGCGGCCAAGACCCAGGTCGTCGGCCCGGCCAGCGACGACTTCGTCCGCAACCGGCTGACCCACAGCCTCGAGGTCGCCCAGGTCTCGCGCGACCTGGCCCGCGCCCTGGGCTGCCACCCCGACGTCGCCGAGACCGCTGCCCTGGCCCACGACCTCGGCCACCCGCCCTTCGGGCACAACGGGGAGCGCGTGCTGGCCGACCTGACCGATCACGTCGGCGGTTTCGAGGGCAACGCCCAGACCCTGCGCCTGCTCACCCGGCTCGAGTCCAAGACGGTCGACGTGGCGGGTCGGTCCGTCGGGCTGAACCTGACCCGCGCCACCCTCGACGCGTGTGCGAAGTATCCCTGGCCGCGCGGGGAGGCCACGGAGCCGGACGGCACCTACGCCGACGGCAGCCCCCGCGAGATCCGCAAGTTCGGGGTGTACGACGACGACCGGCCGATCTTCGACTGGCTGCGTCGGGGCGCCCCGGCCGGCCGGCGCTGCCTGGAGGCCCAGGTCATGGATCTCAGCGACGACGTCGCCTACTCCGTGCACGACGTGGAGGACGGGGTGGCGGCCGGCCGGGTCGACCTGACCCGGTTGGACCCGGCAGCGGTGTGGGAGACGACGCGGGCGTGGTATCTCCCCGACGCCGACGAGGGCGCCCTCGACGCGGTGCTCGCCCGTCTGCGGGCCATGGGGTCCTGGCCGACCCGATCCCACGACGGGTCGCGCGCGGCGTCGGCCGCGCTGAAGAACCTCACCAGCGACCTCATCGGCCGCTTCTGCGGCGCGGTCCAGCAGGCCACCTTCGCGGCTGCGGACGGCCCGTGGGTGCGCTACCGGGCCGACCTCGTCGTGCCGGAGGTGACGCGGCAGGAGATCGCGGTGCTCAAGGGGATCGCGGCCCACTACGTCATGCAGGCCGACGACCGGATGGTCGCCATGGAGCGTCAGCGCGAGCTGCTCGAGGAGCTGGTCGCTGGCCTGGTCCAGCGCGGTCCCGACGCGTTGGAGCCGGCGTTCGCCGACGACTGGGCCGCGGCGGGCGACGACACCGGACGGCTGCGGGCGGTGGTGGACCAGGTGGCCTCGCTGACCGACGCCAGCGCCGTCACCTGGTGGAAGCGGCTAGCGTCGCGGCCATGAGCGAACCCCTCGTCTGGCTGCCGTTCGACCACAGCGACCTCGGCGACCCTCCGCAGGGACTGCGCTACGAGGTGGTCGACCCCTCCGACGGGGTCCCGGACTCCGTCACCGACGTCGCCTTCTACGTCACGCCCTACCGGACCACCCCCGACGTCGCCGACGTGCTGCCGCGGATGGGCTCGCTCGAGGTGGTGCAGACCCTCACCGCCGGCGTGGAGTCGGTGCGCTCCCAGGTGCCCGGGGGCGTGACCCTGTGCAACGGCCGCGGCATCCACGACAGCTCCACCGCCGAGCTCGCCCTCACGCTGATCCTGGCGTCCCTGCGCGGCGTGCCCACCTTCGTCCGCCAGCAGGACCGCCGCGAGTGGCGGTCGCACTGGCGACCGGCGCTGGCCGACAAGCGCGTCCTCGTCGTCGGGTACGGCGCCATCGGCCAGGCGATCGAGGCCCGGCTGCTGCCGTTCGAGGTGGAGGTCGTCCGGGTGGCTCGCACCGCGCGGGACGGCGTCCACGGCCTGGACGAGCTGCCCGCCCTCCTCCCCGAGGTCGACGTGGTGGTGCTGGTCCTGCCGCTGACCGACGAGTCCCGCGGCCTGGTGGACGCCGCCTTCCTGGGCCGGATGCGGACCGGCGCGCTGCTGGTCAACGTCGCTCGCGGCGGCATCGTCGTGCAGGACGACCTGGTCGCGGCCCTGCACGCCGGGCAGGTGACCGCCGCCCTCGACGTGGTCGACCCCGAGCCGTTGCCGGAGGCCTCCCCGCTGTGGGACGCCCCGGGCCTGCTGCTCTCCCCGCACGTCGGCGGACCCTCCAGCGCGATGTGGCCGCGCGCCCACCGGCTGGTGCGCGACCAGCTCCACCGCTGGGCGGCCGGGGAGCCGTTGGACAACGTCATGACCGGCGACTACTGACCCCTGCCGACCCGCCGACCGTTCTCCCCAGGAGCGGGATGCCTGGCCGGGAGGTGGGGGTGGTGACCCGTAGACTCGCGCCGTGGCTGGGCTGATCCGTGAGGAGGACATCGCGCTCGTGCGCGAGCGCGCCGACCTCGCCGAGATCGTCGGGCAGTACGTCACCCTCCGCTCCGCCGGTGGCGGTGCCCTGAAGGGCCTCTGCCCCTTCCACGATGAGAAGTCGCCGTCCTTCCACGTCCGACCCGGTCGCGGATTCCACTGTCTGGCGGCCGAGACCCGGGTGATCACCTGGGAGGGCGTTCGTCCCATCTCCGAGCTCGCCGGCGGCACGCACCGCATCCTCGGTCGCGACGCACGGTGGCACGACGCGCCGTTCAGGTCCTACGGCACACAGCAGCTCTGGAAGATCACCCTGACTCGCAACCGACAGGTCAAGGAGCTGTTCGCCACCGACGGCCACCGTTGGTTCGTTCGCTCCGGGGAGGACCAGCTGTCAGAGCGCGAGGAGGTCACCACCTCGCTCAAGGCCGGTGACCGGCTGCGCAGTACCTTCCCGGGGTCACGGATCAGCCAGACCACCCTCTCGCCCTTCGGCGTCGCACACGGCTTCACGTTCGGCGACGGAACCCGGGCCAAGCGCGGATCGATGGCGCTGCTCTGCCCGCCGAAGGACGAGGCGATGCTGAAGTGGTTCCCGAACAGTGTGACCTCAGCCAGTGGCCCGAACCTCCTGGTCCACCACCTCCCGGGCTTCTTCACGAGCACGCCGTCGCTCGAGGAGTCGGCGCCGTACCTGCTCGGGTGGTTGGCCGGCTACTTCGCTGCGGACGGCTGCGTCGCTGCGGACGGGACCGTCATGATCAACTCGGCGCGCAAGGATCACCTCGAGTTCGTTCGCGCGCTGAGCACGCGGCTGGGGATCGCCACCTACGGAATCACGACGCAGATGCGCGAGGGGTTCCCCGGCAGGTCGCCGAGCGAGCTCCATCGCGTCCACTTCGTCAACGAGGACCTGCCCGCGGACTTCTTCCTCATTCCTGAGCACCGCGAACGGTTCATTCGCGCGGACAAGAAGTTTGCCCGGAAGGGCTGGGTCGTGCGAACGGTGGAGGAGACCGACAGGGTCGAGGAGGTCTTCTGTGCCGAGGTGGAGGAGGGCCACGCCTTCGTCCTCGAGGACAACATCCTGACGGGCAACTGCTTCGGGTGTCAGGAAGGCGGCGACGTCATCGCCTTCCTGATGAAGCACGACGGGCTCGCCTTCACGCAGGCGGTGGAGTACCTCGCCGACAAGACCGGCGTGCAGCTGCGCTACACCGAGGGCGACGGCACCGCCCCGCGTCGCGACCCCAACAAGCGCAACCGGCTGGTGGAGGCCAACCGGCTCGCGCAGGACTTCTACGCCGGCCGCCTCGGGCAGCCCGACGCCGTCAAGGCCCGCACCTTCCTCGACGAGCGCGGCTTCGACCGGGAGGCCGCTGACACCTTCGGTCTCGGCTTCGCGCCCCGCGACGGCGACGCGCTCTACAAGCACCTGCGCCAGAAGCAGTTCACCGACGGCGAGCTGGTCGCCGCCGGGCTCGTCGCCGAGGGGCAGCGGGGTCACTACGACCGCTTCCGGGGCCGGCTGCTGTGGCCCATCCGTGAGGTCTCGGGGGAGACCATCGGCTTCGGGGCGCGCCGGATCTTCGACGACGACCGCATCGACGCGAAGTACCTCAACACCCCGGAGACGGGGATCTACAAGAAGAGCCAGGTGCTCTACGGCATCGACCTGGCGCGCCGCGACATCGCGCGGGCGTCGCAGGCCGTGGTCGTCGAGGGCTACACCGACGTGATGGCCTGCCACCTCGCCGGCGTCCCGACGGCCGTCGCGACCTGCGGCACGGCGTTCGGCGAGGACCACGGCCGGGTCCTGCGGCGGCTGCTGCACGACCACGAGGAATTCCGCGGCGAGGTCATCTTCACCTTCGACGGCGACGAGGCCGGCCAGAAGGCGGCGCTGCGCGCCTTCGGCGGCGACCAGCAGTTCGTCGGCCAGACCTACGTCGCCGTCGAGCCCGACGGGCTCGACCCCTGCGACCTGCGGCTGAAGTCCGGGGACGCCGCGGTCCGGGAGCTGGTGGCGCGCAGGACCCCGCTCTACCGCTTCGTCCTGGGCAACGTGGTCTCCCGCTACGACCTCGACCGGGCCGACGGTCGCATCGACGCCCTGCGCGAGGCGGCCAAGCTGGTCTCGTCGGTGCGCGACCGGTCCAAGGTCGACGCCTTCGCCCGTGAGCTGGCCGGCATGGTCGGCATCGAGGTGGAGGAGGCGCGCGCAGAGGTACGCCGCGCCACGGGCCGCGCCGAGCGGACAGCCCATGACCAGCGCACGGCCGCCGGCCCCAGGTCGGGCGGGGCCCGGGACGGCCATGCGCTCGGTCAGGGCGCCGGCACAGCGCCCGCGCACTCCGGACCGCCGCGGGCGCCGATGCCACCCGTGCCGCAGATGCCCAACTTGCGCGACCCCCGCTTCAGCCTGGAGCGGGAGACCCTCAAGCTCGTCGTCCAGCAGCCCCTGCTCACCGCGCGCTTCAGCGGCGACCTGGCCGACAACGACTTCACCCACCCCGCCTACCTGGCCGTCTGGGAGACCGTCGCGGCCCTCGGTGGCCCGGGGGCGGCCGGGGACGCGGACACCTGGGCGGCGACGCTGCGCGACTCGCTCGTGGGCCAGTTCGCCTCGGCGCAGCACCCCATCGTCTCGGCCTTCAACGGCCTCGTGGTCGAGCCGCTGCTGGCGGCGGGCGAGCCGTCGCCGACGTACGCTGCGCAGCACGTCTTCCGCCTGCAGGAGCTCACCGCGATGCGCGCCATCGCCGATCTCAAGTCCAAGCTGCAGCGCACCAACCCGGTCGAGCGCGCGGAGGAGTACAACCGCATGTTCGGCGAGCTCGTGGCGCTCGAGAGCCACCGCCGCACCCTGCGCGAGCGGGCGATCGGCGTCGACAGCTGATGGCCGGCCTGTTCTCGCGGGGACCGTCCGTCCCCGATCCGCTACGTCGCGCCGCCGGCGGCAAGGTGCTGGCCTGGGTGCAGACCGAGGACGGGACGTGGCTGGCCGGCACCCGCGACGCCTGGGTGCAGGTGCCGCACGCGGGTGAGCCGCTCGTGCTGCCCTGGGAGCAGGTCCACCGCGCCGACTGGAACACCGAGGAGCGGACCCTGACCGTCGAGCGGGTCGAGGCGTGGGGGCGACCGACCGCGCGGTGGAGCCACCATCTCGACGAGCCGGGCTCGCTTCTCGTGCTGCTGCGCGAGCGGGTGACCGCCAGCATCGTGCTGCAACGACGGGTCGACGTCCGCAAGAAGAAGGGCTTCACCGTCATCGCGCGGCGCCCGCCCGGAGGCGGCGGTGCCGTCACCTGGGCCCACCAGTTCGACCCGGGCGTGGACCCCGACGACCCGGCCGTGGCCGCCCTGGCCGAGGCGGCGCTGGTCGAGGCGCAGGAGTCGCTGGGGCTGCGCTGACGCGGTGGCCGAGGAGGCGACCCTCGATGTGCGGTGCGGGGGCTGAGTTGCTAACCTGTGCGGGCCGCGGACACGTCCGCAAGGCGGTCCCCTGTAGCTCAATTGGCAGAGCATTCGGCTGTTAACCGGAGGGTTGTTGGTTCGAGTCCAACCGGGGGAGCCACCCGTTTCGTCAGAGCCCGGACCCACCTCGTGGGTCCGGGCTCAGCGCTGCCCGGGGCGAGGTGCCCCGGGCGCGGTCAGTCCTCGTCGCCACCGCCCCAGGTGAGGGAGTAGACCTCGAAGGGTGCCGCGAACGCGACACCCATGCGGCTGCCGGTGGTGCGCCCGAAGCCCTCGAGCATCTCGCGCTCGTCGAAGTCGGCCCACCCGAGCCCGTCGATGTAGGCGCGATGGGCCTGCAGCGACTCCACCCCGACGTCGAAGGTGTCGGTGGTGTCCACGCCGTGGCGGGCGCCGGGAGAGCCGGTCGCCCACACGGCGCGGGTGTCGCCCCAGGGCTCGAGACCGTCGACGAGCTGGTCGGCGAAGACCCACCGGTTGCCGGCGTCACGGACGCCGTCGAGGACGGCGCGCCCGACGGCGATGTGGTCGGCCTGGTTGAGGGCGCCGGGTCCGAAGGTGTCGCGGAAGTTGCCGGTGATCACGATCTCGGGCCGGTGGCGGCGTACGACGTGGGCGACGGCGGCCCGCAGCGGCAGGCCGTACTCGACCACCCCGTCGGGGAAGCCGAGGAACTCGACGGTGTCGACGCCGACGATGCGCGCGGACTCGACCTGCTCGGCCTCACGGACGCGGCGACACTCGTCGGGGGCCAGGCCGTCGATGCCGGCCTCGCCGCTGGTCACCATCACGTAGACGACGTGCTTGCCCTGGCCGGTCCAGCGGGCGATGGCCGCGGCGGCGCCGAACTCCATGTCGTCGGGGTGGGCCACGATCGCGACCGCGGTGGTCCAGTCCTCCGGCAGGGGTCGCAGCGGCGGGGGAGCCTCGGTCATGGTGCCTCCTGGAGCAAATGAGGGACTTTCGTCCCGATTCGGCCATGGTCGCCTAGGGTCGGGGTGAGATCTGGGAGGACCTCACCCGGTGCGTGCGTCGTCGTAGCACCGGGACCGCACACGGGAGCACCTGGGAGAGACCGTGGTTGCCGCTGACTACTCTGCCCGATACGACCAGCTCGCGTCGCCCCCTGACGCGCCCTCGCTGACGGCGCCACCGCCGGCGACCGCGACCCGTGTGCGGGCGGCCGGCACCACGTCCGTGGCGCCGATGCCGCAGCTGTCCGCCGCCGACCTGCACCTCGTACGCCGCTTCAGCGGCGGTCTGAGCCGCGGGCTGGCCACCGACGTGCGCCGTGCGGGCGGGGCGAGGGCCTGGCTGGTTGCGCAGCTCTCGCCGGCGTCGGTCGCGGACGCCCCCGGCGACGACATCGACACCTGGTTCCCCAGCCTGAGGTACACCCCGAAGCAGATCTTCGACCGGCAGCGCTCCGACGTGCAGGGCAGCTGGGAGGTGATGTGGGACCTCAGCCGGTGGACCGTGGCTCGGCGGATCCAGAGTCGCCGCCAGGTCCGCGAGGTCATGGTCGACTTCTGGTCCAACCTGCTGCACGTGCCGCTGGGCGACGACGTGGCGGCCTTCTGGCGCGTCGACTACGACCGGGTCCTGCGCGAGAACGCACTCGGGACCTTCGAGGACCTGCTGCGGGCGTCCATCACCCACCCGGCGATGGGGCTCTCGCTCGACAACGCGGTGTCCACCAAGGACAACCCCAACGAGAACCTCGGCCGTGAGCTGCTCGAGCTGCACACCGTGGGGCACGGCAGCGGGTACACCGAGGCCGACGTCAAGGCCTCGAGCCGGATGCTGACCGGGTACCGCGCCGACGTGTGGTGGCCGGAGTTCCGGTCCTTCTACGACCCGGCCGTCCACGCCACCGGACGCGTCGAGGTGCTCGGCTTCAGCCACCCCAACACCGACCCCGACGGGCGGGCCGCCACCGAGGCCTACCTCCGCTACCTGGCCCGGCACCCCGCCACCGCGAAGCGGATCGCGCGGCGGCTGGCGGTCCGGTTCGTCTCGGACCGGCCCTCGGCCGCGCTCGTCGACGCGGTCGCGGCGGCCTACCTGAAGAACGGCACCGCCGTCCGACCGACGCTGCTGGCGCTCGTCGACCACCCCGACTTCGCGGCCTCGGCCGGGACCAAGGTGCGGCTGCCGACCGAGGACTACGTCGCCACCGTGCGTGCGATGCGGGTCGTGCTGCAGCGCCCGGTCGACGGCGAGTCGTTCGTCAACGCCATGTACTGGCAGTACGTCGGCTTCGGGCAGGCGCCCTACGAGTGGCCTGCCCCCGACGGCTACCCCGAGGCGGGGGAGGCCTGGACCAGTGCCGGACGGCTGCTCGGCGGCATGCGCCACCACGTCAACCTGGCCGCCGGCTGGTGGCCGGCCTCCGAGGCGCAGCGGCCGAGCGCCGCGGCCTGGCTGCCCCCGTTGCCCGCGACTCTCGGAGCCGTCATCGACCACATCGGTCGCCAGCTGCTCGGTCAGCGGCCGTCCGCGCCCGTGCGCCGGAGCATCGCCACCCTGCTGGGGATGTCGGTGACCCGCCGGGTCGGCCGCGGCGACCTCTGGGACATGCGGATCTACGCGATCATCGCCTCCCTGCTTGACTCCCCGACCCACCTGCACCGCTGAGGAGCACGCCATGACCACGGACCCCACCGGCTGCGGCTGCCCCGACTTCACCCGCACGACGCTCAGCCGTCGACGATTCCTGGCCGGCGCGGCGGCGGGGGCGGGCGCCCTGACCACCGGGTCGCTGTTCGGCGACGCCCACCGGCAGGTCGCCTACGGCGCTGCGCCGGGCGGCAACGTCGTCGTGGTGCTGTCCCTGCGGGGCGGCTGCGACGGGCTGTCCCTGGTGGTGCCCCGCGGGGTCACCGACCACGACCGCCTGCGCGCCCTGCGGCCGCGCATCGTCGTACCGCGGGAGAGCCTGCTCGGGGCTGACCCGGCCTTCGGCCTCCACCCGGCCTTCGCGCCGCTGGCGCCGATGTGGGCCGACGGCCGGTTCGGTGCCGTCCACGCCGTCGGGCTGCCCGCCCCCAACCGCAGCCACTTCGACGCGATGCAGACCATCGAGGACGCGGACCCCGGGACCTCGGAGCGGGTCGGGTGGATCAACCGCACCATCGGCCTGGACGCCACCGCCGTGGAGGAGACCGCGGTCCAGCTCGGCTCCTCGCTGCTGCCGACCTCCCTGGTCGGGCCCGCCGGCGCCATCGGGGCCGCCCGCGTCGGCGACCTCGGGCTCTACGACCTCGGCGCGGGCCGCACCGCCCGACAGGCCTCGCTGCAGGAGATGTGGGGCAACCAGGCCGGCCTGCTGGGGCGCAGCATGCGCGGCACCCTGGCCACCGTGAAGCGGCTCGAGCCCGCCGTCGCAGCGGCCGACGACGACGCCCCGGGAGGGTCGTCGGTCCACGAGTCCGCCTTCCCCGAGGGGCCGCTGCGCAGCGTGCTGGCCAACACCAGCGCCCTCATCCGCGCCGATGTCGGAACCCGCGTGGTGACCGTCGACTACGGCAACTGGGACATGCACAACGGGCTCGGCGGGTCCGACCCGACCCGGGGGTGGATGGCCGACCAGGTGCGTCACCTCGCCGGATCGCTGGCGGCCTTCTTCACCGACCTCGGGCCTGCGGCGTCGCGGGTGACCGTGGTGACGCTCAGCGAGTTCGGCCGCCGGGTCAAGGAGAACGGCGACAACGGCGTGGACCACGGCTACGGCAACGTCATGCTGCTGCTCGGCGCGGGGGTCCGCGGAGGCACCGTGCACGGGTCGTGGCCCGGGCTGGCCGACCTCGACGACGGCGATCTGCGGGTGACCCGCGACTACCGCAGCGTGCTGTGGGAGGTGCTGTCGACCCGGTTCCCCGACGTCTCCGGCAGCCGGGCCACCATCTTCCCCTCGCTGACCCCCGAGACCATCGGTGCCATGGCCTGACCCGCGAGCCCCCCGGTGCGCATGTAACGCGGGGTTATGGACGCCTACCAAGGCGCGCAACCCGTGCGAGGCGTCCACAAGCCTCGATCGGTCCGGTGACATCCCACGGGTGCCGTCGCGGGTACGACGTACGCCGGTGCGGTCAGGCGCGCTCGAGCGAGCGGCGCAACCGGGCGTTCTCGGCCTCGAGGTCGAGCACGAGCGCGATGCCGGCGAGGTTGACCCCCGTCCTCGAGCAGCTCGACGATCCGGACCAGCCGGTCGAGGTCGTCCTGGCTGTAGAGCCGGGTGCCGCCGTCGGTCCGATGTGGCTCGAGCAGCCCCCGGCGCTCGTAGACCCGCAGGTTCTGCACGTTGGTGCCGACGATCTCGGCCGCCACGGAGATGGCGTAGACGGCGTGGTGCCCGGATCGCGGGCGGTCGCTGCGTCATCCGGGGCTCCTGCAAGTGGGACTTGAACTGGTCGTGCGAGGTATCATATAATCTATAACGACGTTATAGATCGCGGAAGGACCGCGACACTCGTTCGGAGGTGAAGACCATGTTGATGAGGACCGACCCGTTCCGAGACCTCGACCGTCTCGCCCAGCAGGTGCTCGGCGCCGGCACCACGTCCCGTCCGGCCGTCATGCCGATGGACGCGTGGCGCGAGGGCGACACGTTCATCCTCGAGTTCGACCTGCCCGGGGTCAGCAGCGAGAGCATCGACATCGACGTCGAGCGCAACGTCGCTGACCATCCGGGCCGAGCGGCCCCGCCGCAACGGCGACTGGGAGATGCTCGCCAGCGAGCGGCCGGCCGGCCACTTCAGCCGTCAGCTGGTGCTCGGGCGACAACCTCGACCTCGAGCGCATCGACGCGTCGTACGACGCCGGCGTGCTGCGGCTGCGCGTGCCGGTCGCCGAGAAGGCGAAGCCGCGGAAGGTCGAGATCAGTGTCGGCTCGTCGGAGTCCCGTTCGATCGACGCCTGACCGGCGGCCGGCGGACCGGCCGACCGGCCGACCGGCCGAGCGTTGTGGACGCCTCGCCGGGTTACGACCCTTGCGAGGCGTCCACAACTCCGCGTTACATGCTCCGCGGGGGGTCAGTCGTCCTGGTGCTCCTCGGTCCGGTCGCCCGCCCAGAGCAGGTGGTAGGTGCCCTCGCGGTCGACCCGCTGGTAGGTGTGGGCGCCGAAGTTGTCGCGCAGGCCCTGGATCAGGGCCGCCGGGAGCCGCTCGGCCCGCAGCCCGTCGAAGAACGACAACGACGAGGCGAAGGCCGGGGTCGGGATGCCGTGCAGCGCGGCATCGGCGACGATCCGCCGCCACGCCTGGACCCCGTCGCTGACCACGTCGGCGAAGTAGGGGTCCACCAGCAGGCTCACCAGCCCCGCGTCCTCGGCGTACGCCTCGGTGATGCGGTCGAGGAACTTCGCGCGGATGATGCAGCCGCCGCGCCAGATGCGGGCGATCGCGCCGGGGTCGACGTCCCAGCCGTGCTCGCGGCTGCCGGCTGCGATCTGGTCGAAGCCCTGGGCGTAGGCGACGACCTTCGAGGCGTAGAGCGCCTTGCGCACGTCGTCGACGTAGCCGTCGCGGTCCTCGACCGCGTCCGAGGACACGGACACCTCGGCGAAGGCCGTGCGCGCGGCCTCGCGCTGGTCGGCGTGACCCGACAGCGAGCGGGCGAAGGTCGCCTCGGCGATGCCGGTGACCGGTACGCCGAGGTCCAGCGCCGACTGCACCGTCCACCGGCCGGTGCCCTTCTGCTCGGCCTGGTCGAGCACGACGTCGACGAACGGCGTGTCCGTGCCGGGGTCGTCCTGCGCCAGCACGTCGGCGGTCATCTCGATGAGGAACGACTCGAGGTCGCCGCCGTTCCACTCCTCGAAGACGCCGGCGACGTCCTTCGGCGTCATCTCCAGCCGGCGCCGCAGCAGGTCGTAGGCCTCGGCGATCAGCTGCATGTCGGCGTACTCGATGCCGTTGTGAACCATCTTCACGAAGTGACCGGCCGCGTCGGGCCCGACGTGCGTGCAGCACGGTGAGCCGTCCACCTCGGCGGCGATGTCCTCGAAGATCGGGCCCAGCCGCTCGTAGGCGTGCTCCGAGCCGCCCGGCATGATGCTCGGACCGTTGAGCGCGCCCTCCTCCCCGCCGGAGACGCCGCACCCGACGAAGTGCAGGCCCTTGTCGGCCAGCGCCTTCTCGCGGCGGCGGGTGTCGTCGAAGTGGGCGTTGCCGGCGTCGACGATGATGTCGTCCTCGTCGAGCAGCGGCACCAGGTCGTCGATGACGGCGTCGGTGGCCTCTCCGGCCTTCACCATGACGATGACGGCGCGAGGCTTCTCGATGGCGGCCACGAAGTCGGCGAGCGACTCGCAGGCCACGAAGTCGCCCTCGTCGCCGAACTGGTCGACCAGCGCGGCCATCTTCTCGACGCTGCGGTTGTGCACGGCGGTGACGTGCCCGTGACGGGCGATGTTGCGGGCCAGGTTGCGGCCCATCACGGCCAGGCCGGTCACGCCGATGGTGGCGCGTGCGGTGCTGTCGGTGCGGTCGGTCGGCTCGGCGGTGTCGTTGCTCATCAGGTCCTCTCGGGGCGGGGCGTCCGTCCACCACTCTGCCCCGCCGCGCCACGTCGTACGCCGGCCACCCGGCACGCAGCGACCGCGGTCGGGGCTTGGGGGCCCGGGCATAGGCTCGAAACCATGACGGACAGCGCCACGCCCGAGCCCGTGTCCAGCCCCACGCCGCCGGAGCCCACGACCCGGGGGGCCCTGCTGCAGCAGGGCTACCGCTCCCGCTCGGTCAAGGAGGAGCTCCGCGAGAACCTGCTCGCCCGGCTGCGCGCCGGAGCCCCCGCGTTCCCCGGCATCGTCGGCTTCGACGACACCGTGCTGCCCCAGCTCGAGGGCGCCCTGCTGGCCGGTCACGACCTCGTCCTGCTCGGTGAGCGGGGCCAGGGCAAGACACGTCTGATGCGCACCCTGGGCACGTTGCTCGACGAGTGGATGCCGGTGGTCGAGGGCTGCGAGATCAACGACGACCCCGCCGCGCCGGTCTGCACGCGCTGCCGTCGGCTGGCGGCCGAGACCGGTGACGACCTGCCGGTCGCGTGGGTCCACCGCGAGGACCGGTACGTCGAGAAGCTCGCGACCCCGGACACCAGCGTCGGCGACCTGGTCGGCGACGTCGACCCGGTCAAGGTCGCCGAGGGGCGCACCCTGGGTGACCCCGAGACCGTCCACTACGGACTCATCCCGCGCACCAACCGCGGCATCTTCGGCATCAACGAGCTGCCCGACCTCGCCGAGCGGATCCAGGTGGCGATGTTCAACGTCCTGGAGGAGCGTGACATCCAGGTGCGCGGCTACAGCCTCCGCCTGCCGCTCGACCTGCTGCTGGTCGCCAGCGCCAACCCCGAGGACTACACCAACCGCGGGCGCATCATCACCCCGCTCAAGGACCGCTTCGGCGCCGAGATCCGCACCCACTACCCGACGGAGGTCGAGGAGGAGGTGGCGGTGATCGCGCAGGAGGCCGCGCTGGTGGCGCCCGTCCCGGCGCACCTGCTGGAGGTCCTGGCGCGGCTGACGCGCGGTCTGCGCGAGTCGTCCTCGGTCGACCAGCGCGCCGGCGTCAGCGCCCGCTTCGCCATCGCCGCCGCCGAGGGAGTGGCCGCCAGCGCGTTGCGTCGCGCCGCCCGCACCGGCGACACCCATGCCGTGGCCCGGGTCTGCGACGTGCCCGCCGTGCTGCCCACGCTGCTCGGCAAGCTCGAGTTCGAGATGGGGGAGGAGGGCCGCGAGGTCGACGTGGTCCGGCACCTGCTGCGGATCGCGATCGCCGAGACCTTCCGCGAGCGCCTGCTGGGTCTCGACCTGTCGGGGTTCACCGAGCTCTTCGCGGAGGGCGCGGTCGTCGAGACCGGCGAGCTCGTCACCACCGAGGAGCTGCTGAGCCAGCTCGGTCCGGTGGCGGGCCTGGCGAAGGTGCTGGACCGGCTCGGGCGACGACAGCGACGTCGCGGTCGACCTGGGCCACGTCGCCGCCGGTGTCGAGCTGGTCCTGGAGGGTCTGCACCTGACCCGCCGGGTCGACAAGGAGAGCGTCGGCGGGCGGACGGTCTACGGCGCGTGAGCGACCCCCGGTTCCGCTACGGCCCCTGGCACGGGGGGCCGGACCCCCTCGCGCCGCCGTACGACGTGCGGCGGGCGCTCGACGAGATCGGCCAGGACGTGCTGGCCGGCGGCTCCTTGCGCGAGGCCCTGCGTGACCTGATGCGCCGCGGCGTCGACGGCCGCCGGGGGCTGGACGAGCTGCGCCAGCGGGCGCGTCGGATGCGCAAGGCGGCCCAGCGGCGCGGCGACCTGGCCGGCACGCTCGACCAGGTGCGCGCGGCGCTGGACCAGGCGCTGGCGGCCGAGACCGAGACGCTGGCCGGGATGGACTCCGACGACGCGCGGCTGGCCGAGATGGACCTGGCCACGCTGCCCGACGACACCGCCGGCGCCGTCCGCGCGCTCGACCCGTACCAGTGGCGCTCGCCCGAGGCGCGCGCGACGTACGAGGCGATCAAGGAGATGCTTCAGCGCGAGGTGCTCGACGCGCAGTTCGCCGGCATGAAGCGGTTCCTCAACCGAGGGCGACCCGGAGGCGGCGCAGAGGATGCAAGCCGTCAAGGACATGATGGCCGACCTCAACGACCTGCTCGCCGCGCACGCGCGGGGCGAGGACACCACCGACCGGTTCGCCGACTTCATGGACAAGCACGGCGAGATGTTCCCGGAGAACCCGCAGGACGTCGACGAGCTGATCGACGCGCTTGCCCGCCGCCAGGCGGCCGCCGACCGGATGATGGCCTCGCTGCGCCCCGAGCAGCGCGAGCAGCTCGGCCAGCTGATGAGCCAGGCGATGTCGGACCCCGACCTGGCCTCGCAGATGGCGCAGCTGTCGGACAACCTGCGGGCGCTGCGGCCCGGCATGGACCGCGGGCCGGCACAGATGGGCGGCGGCGAGCCGATGGGCTACAGCGCCGCCGTGGAGGCGATCGCCGACCTCGCCGACCTCGAGGCGCTCGAGCAGCAGCTCTCCGAGGCCGGCGGCCCCGGGTCCCTCGACGCGGTCGACGTCGACACCTTGGAGAAGCAGCTCGGCGGTGAGGCGGCCGCCGACATGCGGGCGCTGCGCGAGCTCGAGCGCGAGCTGGAGCGACAGGGGTTCCTGACCTCCGGCGACGACGGCCTGCGGCTGACGCCCCGGGCGGTGCGCCGGCTGGGGGAGACGGCGCTGAAGAAGGTCTTCGACCAGATCGCAGCGTCCGGGTCCGGTGACCACGACGACCGCCGCACCGGGTTCGGCCGACGAGCCGACCGGGCTGACGCGGGCGTGGGAGTTCGGCGACGACCTGCCGCTGGACGCGGTCCGCACCGTCTCCAACGCCGTACGGCGTGGGGGGCTGGTCTCGACGGGCTCGACCGACGGGGGCTCGACGGTCTCGACGGGCTCGACCAGCTCGACCGACGGGCGGCGCGGGCCGCTGCTGCTGGTCGAGGACTTCGAGGTCGTCGAGACCGAGAAGCGCACCTCGGCGGCGGTCGCGCTGCTCGTGGACCTGTCGTTCTCCATGGTGCAACGAGGGCCGGTGGGGGCCGATGAAGCAGACCGCGCTGGCGCTGTCGCACCTCGTGCAGACCCGGTTCCGCCAGGACGCGCTGGAGATCATCGGCTTCAACCTGACCGCGCGGCGGATGACGGCCGGTCCAGCTGGCCGAGGCCGAGCCGGAGTGGGTGCAGGGCACGAACCTCCAGCACGCGCTGATGCTCGCGGGGCGCCACCTGCGGCGCCACCCCGACGCCGAGCCGGTCGTCCTGGTCGTCACCGACGGCGAGCCCACCGCCCACCTGCGGCCCGACGGCACGCCGGAGTTCCGCTGGCCGACGACGCGCGAGACGCTGCGGGCCACGGTCACGCCAGGTCGACGAGATCGTCCGCTGGGGGGCGAGCCTCAACCTCTTCATGCTGGGCGAGGACCCGGGTCTGGCCCGCTTCGTCGACGCCATCGCCCGACGCTCCGGCGGTCGGGTGTTCACCCCCGACATCGGCCGGCTGGGGGAGTACGTCGTCGCCGACTACCTCCGCGCCCGGCGCGGTCGCCGCTGAGGCGTGCCAGCGAGTGGGTCGGTCGTGGGTGTCCACGTTCTGCGGCGGATCCGGTCCGTCTGATGGACCCGATCCGCCGCAGACCCGTCAGGTTGCCTGCATCCCTTGGTAAACCGCCATTCCCGCGGCTCAGTTGTCGCAGACGAAGTTCGCCGGGTTGATGCTGTAGACCGGGTTGGCGTTCTTGCCACGGTCGGAGTTGAAGACCATGCCAGCTCCCACCAGCCCGACGACTTCGCCGTGGTGACGGCGTCAGACCGTCGTCGGCTGCGAGCGACTGCCAGAACGTCTCCATCGTCGGGGAGAGCATCCGCATGACCGAGTTGCCGCCATAGGCGGCCTCGCAGACGAAGTAGCCGTTGTAGGCACCCGTGGCGTCGACCATCTTGTCGGTCCCGTGCTCGGGCTCGGCTGGCTGACGTCGGCCTGCATCCCGTCGGGACCCCAGCCGCCGTACATGAAGTCGATGCCCTCGAAGTCGACCGTCTGGTCGCCCGTCGTGATGCCGTTGAGCACGGTGACCATGTCGAGCTGGTCGGCGCCGTGGCCGCCGTAGAGGCGGTCGTGCTGCCACCCGCCCCAGACCTGGTCGTTCCCGTGGCCGCCGAAGAGGACGTCGTCGTCGGCCGGAGGTCCGTCCGGCGCGTCGGTCTCCTGGTCGGCACCAGCGTGCCGTCGCGTCGTCGACGAAGGAGCGGTTGCCCCAGACCTGGTCGTTGCCGGACGCCGCCGTGGATCACGTCGTTACCCAGGCCACCGAGCAGGATGTCGCGTCGCCGCCGACGCCGCCGCTGGTGACCGAGGTCGGCACCGGGTACGTCGTGTGGTGCGCTTCGAGCGTGCCGGGCCCGTCGATCGTGCTCCGTTGATGAAGCCGTCGGCCTCGAGATCGGCCTGCTCGCCGGCGCTGACGGTGGTGACGACCTTGCCGAGGTCGCCGAGCACGGAGTCGTCGCCCGCGTTGCCCTCGAGCATGTCGTCGCCGAGCTGGCCGTAGAGCTCGTCGTGGCCGTCGCCGCCGTGGGCGACGTCGTTGCCGTAGGCACCGGTGACCTCGTCGGCCCGTGGCCGACAGGACCTTGCGGACGAGCAGCTTGCGGCGCGGCTCGCCGAGCCCTTGTAGGTCTGGTAGGTCCACACGGCCGGTGGGCGGAGCACCCGGTCGACCTGGCCGTTGTCGCCGAGGACGGCGTCGTCGCCGTCGTCGCCCCACAGCCGGTCGGCTCCGTCCGCAGCTTGTTCGGCGGGTCGGCAGGCCGCCCTTGCCGGCGGTGCCGAAGACGCCGGTGAGGCCCTGCCTGACGTGACGGCCTTGGACGAGCCGCCGAGCACGTCGTCGTCGCCGGCGTCGCCTTGATGACGTCGGCGAACCCGGCCCGCCGGGGTTGGTGTTGCCCTCGAGCCAGTCGTCGCCGGCGTCGCCGGAGATCTGGTCGTCGCCGCCCTGGCCGTAGACGAGGTCGCGGTCGGCGATGCCCCGGATGCGTCGTTGCCCGGACGTCGGCCGACGGCAGGCGCCGTTCCCGCCACGACCGCCACGTCGTAGAGGTCACGGTGCGGTGCGCCTGCTTCCGTGTTGGCGTCGTTGCCGCCGAGCGCGTGATGCGGCCGTTGTCGCCGAGGATGACGTCGGCACCGTCAGCGCCGTCGACGCCGGTCGCCGCCGAACAGCGTGTCGCCCTCGTCGAGGACCCGAGCCAGGTCGGCCGGGGCTGCGCCAGGCCGGACCCACCGACGATGTCGTCCGCTCCCGCGTTGCCGCTCATGGTGTCGGCGCCGCTGTCGCCGGACATGACGTCGTCGTCGTCGCCGCCCGGACATCAGGTCGTTCTCGCCCTGGCCGAACAGCCGGTCGACCCCGGCGTCACCGAAGAGCTGGTCGGGTCCGGACGCGTTCTCGGGCGCGGCAGCCTGCCGGTGGCCCGCCACACGTCGTACTCCTCACGACTGGCCGTGGCCCCGCTGCCGGTCACCTGGCCGTTGTCTCCGAGCACCACGTCGTTGCCGGCGTCGCCGTTGACGAGGTCACCGCGAGCGGGCGTCCCCACGGTCAGCTGGCGGTCGCGGTCGTCAATACCGGCGCCAGGGACGCTCGGAGTCGAGCCTTGCTGCGAGCCGCCGACGAGGACGTCGTCCTCGGTGCCGCCGCGCAGGGTGTCCGCCCCGCTGTTGCCGTCGACGATCGTCGTCGCCGCCGTCGCCGCCGAGCGTGTCGTCGCCCGACTGGCCGAACACCCGGTCGCTCTCCGCCGCCGCTGACGACGTCGTCGCCCGCAGCTGCCCGGTAGGTGCCGGCGTGCGCGCCGCCGGTCGGTACGTCGAAGAGGGTGCGCGGTGGCCGCGATGCCGTTGTCGCCCAGGATCGTGTCCGTGCCGGCGTCGCCGTAGAGGCTCGTCGCCGGTGTCGGGGGTGTTCGCCCAGGTGGCGCGTGCCGTGCCGTTCGAACAGGGTGTCGACGCCCGAGCCTCCCGTGATGGTGTCGAGGCCGTCGTCACCGTGGACGGTGTCCTTGCCGGGACCGCCCTCGATGTCGTCGTCCTGCCGTCGCCGAGGATGTCGTCCGCGCCGCCCTGACCGTAGATCCGGTCGTTCTCGCTGCCGCCGGACAGCCTGTCGGCGCCCGCGGACTTGTCCACCGTCATGTCCTCGAGCTGGAGCCCGATGAACGCGCCGCTGGACATTGCGGACCGGCCGGGCGTTGTCGCCCGCGATGAAGTCGATGCCTCGCCGCCGTAGAGGTGGTCGTCGCCGTCAGGCGGCCGCCGGGGCCGTGGTGCCGCCGACGAGCGCGTCGGCGCCTTCGCCGCCGTAGAGCGTGTCGTCGCCCTGGTTGCCCTCGACCTGGTCGCTGCCGATGCCGCCGTACGACGTGTCGTTGCCGGCGTTGCCGCGCATCAGGTCGGTCCGCAGCGTCGCCGTAGAGCCTCGTCGTCGCCGGCGCCGCCGTGGACCAGTCGTCGTTGCGCCGGCCTCGCCGCGAACGGGTCGTCGCCGTCGCCGCCGACCGCGAGGTCGTTGCCGACGCCCGCGCCATGCGGTCGCCCCGCCGCCGCCGAAGAGCGCGTCGTTGCCGGCCTGGCCGAGACAGCAGTCGGCGTCGCCGCTGCCGTGCCAGGCCGGGGGTCGAGCATGTCGCACGGGATGTCGAACTAGACCGCCGTTCACAACGCGGTCCGCGACCACGCCGGCGTCGAGCCCGTCGGTCGACATTGCCGTCGCGCGTTGACGTCGACCTTGCCGTCGATGACGCGGAAGCCGTCCAAGCGTCCGTCGTCGGAGCCGTCGATCGTGCCGTCGCCGTTGAGGTCGGCCCTCCCCTGCGGACCGTCACCGGTGCCCTTCAGCAGCACCACGCGCGCGACGCATGTGCTGAGCGAGCCCGTAGCGCCGTCCCGTCCTGGCCCGACACCGAGCGTCCCGCTCCTTGCCGGGATGTGTCGGCAGGCCGGTGCTCTGCACGCCGGCCGAGGTCGGCGTCGCGCTCGAAGTGTGAACACCCGCTGATCGCGCGCACCCGGTGTCGCCGAGCACGATGTCGTGCCGTCAGCGCCGGAGTTCACCGCGTCGGAACCGGTGCCGCCGAGTGCAACGTCCGCGGCCGCGCCGCTGGCGACCAGGTCGTTGCCCGGACCGCCATCGGCGTAGTCGCGCCGCCGCGGCCGAGACAACCGGTCGTCGCCCAAGCCGCCGCGCAGCTCGTCCTGCCGGCGGTCGTGCCAGCTCGGTCCCTCGTCGCCCTCGAGCACGTCGTCGCCGGCGTTGCCGCACAGCGTGTCGTTGCCCGCGCCGCCGGTGAGCGTGTCGTCACCGGGCCGCCGGCGATCCGGTCGTCGCCGATCTGGCCGTTGATCACGTCGTTGCCGGAGCCGCCGGTCGCGGCGTCGCCGCAGGCGTTGGACCTGAATGGTCACGGAAGCTGCCGGCCGGGCAGCGTCGTCGCCGAAGAGCTGGTCGTCTGCCGACGTGGCCGGTGATGCGGTCGTTGCCACTCCCGCCGGCGAGGAGGTCGGCGAGGTCCTTGAGGGCTCGGTAGGCAGTGTCTCCGGCCCATTCACAGAGGACGGTCCTGCTGCGCTCGCAGCCGGCCGCGGGTGACGAGCTGGTCGAGCTCGGTGGCGTCGAGGCCCGGACCGCCGGTGATCGGTCGTTGCTCGGTCGCCGTACACCGTGTCGCCGCCGGCGTCACCGCTGAGGTTGTCGTTGCCGGCCCCGCCGACGATGTTGTCGTCGCCGAGGCCGCCGGCGATGGTTGTCGTCTCCGCCGTCCGCCGTTGGCGGTGTCGACGCCGGCGTTGCCTGCGATCCGGTCGTTGCCGGCGCCGCCGTTGACCGTGTCGTCTGCCGAGGCCGGTGGTGATGGTGTCGTTGCCGTCGCCGCCGTTGACGTCGCCGGGACGGTGAACAGGTGGGTGTTGTCCTGGCCAGGTCGACGCCGGGCAGGAATCTCGAGGTGTCGTTGCCGCGGCCGGCGTCGCCACGATGCGGCCGCCGGCCGGCACCAGGTGTCTCCTGGTAGATGCCGAACGCCTCGACCGAGACCAGCGTGCCGCCGCCGGCCGCCGCGCCCTGCGCAGTGAGCTGGCGCAGCTTGAAGCGCTCGCTTGGCTCGTCCTCGAGATGTGGCGGACCGCCGGCGTGGCCCTCGCCGACCTTCAGGCGCAGGTTGCCGTCGCCTCGGCGGCGGCCAGGACCGGCTGCTGCGGCTCGCACTTGATCTCGAAGAGCTTGATCGGGGGCTTGAGCCGGAAGAGCTCCACGTCGTAGCGGAAGGTCTTGATGAACAGGTCGACCTCGACGAAGACCCCGAAGAAGAAGTCCAGCCAGCCGGTCAGCCCGAAGAGACAGATCGGGTTGTCGAACGCTCGGATCTCCTTGATCCGCAGTCTTGCCGTCGCTTGTTGGGGTCGTTGAGGTCGCCGGCGATGGTGATGCTCACGCCGCCGTAGACGCCGGCCCGGAAGATCTTGATCGACACCGAGCCCTCGAGCTGGACGGTAAGGGTCAGGCGTCATCTCGGGGGTCTCGTTGCCGGCGGCGTCGTAGTCGTCGATGTAGAGGCCGTCGAGCAGGCGTCCGGCTCGAACTCGCCGGGGTTGTTGAGCAGGGCGTTGCGGATGCCGAGGGTGTCGTAGCCGAGCGCGAGGTGCGCGCCGAAGCGTCACGCTCACGCCGACGCCGATGTCGACCGGCACCGGGCCGGCCATGAACGGCCCGAACTTCAGGCCGATGCCGGCGTGGCGCGCAGGGTGCCGAGGTCGAGGCGCACCAGGGTGGCGTCCTCGCCCATGAGCAGCCCGAAGACCTCGACTGAAGTCGTCCATGAAGGGGAAGGTCAGCGCCGTGCCCGTGAGCTCGGGCCTGCCGACGCCCTGCTGATCGTGGCGTGCGCGCTCCTTGCCGGTGCAGCCCGCGGTCGGGTCGCACTTCTGGGTCTGGATCGACCTTGGTGCTGCCGCGCAGGATGCCGCCGCCCTTGTCCTTCGAGGCGTGCAGTCCTTGGGCATGCGCCGCTCGGTCTTCGTCGCCTGGCCGGGACTTCTGCGTGTCCGTGGCGTTGATGCCGTTGGCTCCGTTGGCCGACGGGTTCGGTGTTCGGCGTCATCTTGCCGCCGCAGGGCCGGACTTGCTCTGCTTCGGCTTCGCCTTGAAGGAGCCCGGCGCCGTCGACGTCCGGGATGGCGAAGTCCACGTTGGGGATGCTGACCGGGGTGTACTGCGGCACCTCGGAGGCGCCGAGCGGGATCAGCATGTTCTTGCCGACGGGGGCGATGTTCGCAACGACGTCGAGGACCTCGATGACCTTGCGGACGAAGCTGAGGTCGGAGCCGGCTCGAGCCTGCAAGGATGTCGAGCAGGGACACCTGGTCCGGCCCATGAGCATGGCGATGTCGGAGATCACCGGGACCGGCGCACGCACCGCGTCGATGAGCGGCTTGTAGGGCTTGACGTTCTTCGCGGCGCCCTTGATCACGTCGCCGGCGAACTTGTTGACGAACGAGCCGGCGTCGAGGTAGAGCTTGTTGTAGTCGATCGACCAGTCCTGGTCCAGGTCGATGTCCCAGACGTTCCTGTTGCTCGGGTTGAAGTTCATGTCGAGCACGCCGTGCACCGAGGGCAAGGCCGAGTCCGGCGAGCCATCCTGCGGGTTGATCCCGGTGACGAAGTAGACGTTCAGACGTCCCTGGGCCTTGAGGGCCACCGCATCCTTGGCAAGCTTCGTCAAGCCCTGCGACAGAGTCAGATCCTTGAGCTCGCCCGAGGCGTACGCGCGAGCGCTGCTGTTGACCGCTTTGCCGAGGTCGATGTCCAGGTCGACCGTGGCCTTCGATCGGTTCGCGTCGCCCTTACCGTCGTACGCCGTGGCCTGGAGGAGCCCGAGGGTGAGGGACTGGCAGCTGTTCTCGTTGTAGCCGGCGAACGGGCTGCCCGTTTCGAACGCGCTCGACACCGGGTTGTCCGGGCACTTGTCACTACCGGTGTACTCGTCCGGCGTCGGGAACTTCACGCCCGCATCCAGCGACAGCTTGCTGTTGTTGAGGTCGACGTAGGGGCCTGTCGTGCGGTCGATCCCGAGGGTGAGGGCCAGGCCCCAGTCGACGGTGGAGTTGACGCGGAAGTCGGCCGAGAGCGGCAGTCCGGCGAGACCCGACTCGAAGGGCACCTGGTAGGTGGCCTTCTGGCCGAGCTTCATCGGCAGCTCGATGGCGGTCACGTCGCCGATCGTCTTGGTCGAGAGGTCGCAGGCCGTCGCACCGCACATGACGACAGGGGTGATCGTCAGCACGTCACCCATGGGCTCCCCGTCAGGTGTCTCGAGCTCGCTGGCGGCCGCCTTGACGGCCTCCTCGAGTGCGGTGACCAAATTCTTGTTCGCGCCGTCGACGTTGTTCAGCCGGGTCTCCTCCTTGAGGCCCAGCAGAGCGCCCTTCATCATCTGCTCGCCGAGCTCGAGACCGTAGGCGTCGAGGAGCGGGACCAGCCAGGAGCCGGCCGTCGCGTCGGAGCCGACCATCGGCAGGTCGACGTCGTCCGTGCTGTTGTCGGTGAGTCCCGCGATCGCCCCGCCGGCGTCGGCGAAGGCGTCCCCGAAGCTGCCGAGTGCCAGCGGCGTCGTGCCGTCCTTGAGGTTCTTGATCGCGTCAGAGACGGAGGTGGTCTCGGTGACCGTGCCGTCGGTGGCGATCGTCGCCTTGTACTTCACGATGCCGAGCGCCTGGCCCGAGGGACGGTCGGCCGTCGGCTCGGTGCGCACCGCGAGGGCGGCACAGACGGCGCCGGAGTACGACGCTCCGCAGTCCACGTCGCTGGTGGGGCCGGTGAGCTTGGCGGTCATCGCACCGACGTAGTCGGGTATCAGGGCGTCGGCCGCACCCGTGAAGGTGAAGCCGACGTCGGCCTTGAGCGTGGAGGCTCCGTCGACCGCGTAGCCGTCACCCACCTCGAACCAACCACGGACGCCCGCGAGACCAGGGGTCTCACAGGTCAAGTAGTCCGAGGTCGCGCTGGCGATGGTGCAGGTGGCGTTGCTCGTGGTGTTGGTGAGCTTCAGTCCGACCAGGCCGGCGTCGGCGAAGCCGGCACCCGGATCCACGAGCACGTTGGGCAGGACCTGGTAGTCCACGCCGTTGTTGAACTTCGCGTTGTTCGTCAGGTCCGCGGTGCACTCGAGCTGGTGCTCGAGGACGGTCTTCACCACGCAGTAACCCGCGGAGACCCGGCTGGCACCGCTGCCCGTGTAGGTGCGGATCAGGTCACCGACGACGACGCTCTTGCCTTTGAAGTCGACCGAGGTGTCGGTCAGCCAGCGTGCGCTGGAGTAGGTCAGCGTGTACTTGTCGCCTGATGCCCAGTTGCGCTTCACGGGCTTCGCCGGGTCGGTCGCGTCATCTGGCAACGGACACGTCAGCCCGTCACCGCTGGCGGTTGCCGCTGGCGTGCAGTCCAGTGCGGGTGAGGATGACGTGCGAGTCGCGGCGGTCGCCGCGCCCGCCAGGTTGGCCAGCTTGGTCCCGGCGTCGAGCAGGGACGTGCCCGTGCCGGTGTTCGTGCCACTCACGGTCACCTTGCCCGCGTGCCGGACGACCGGGTTGGGCTCGGGGTCCTGGACCTTTCCGGTGAGCGCGCCGGACGTGCCAACCTTCACGTCAACGGGGCCGAGCCCTGCGTTGACATCGACCGCCGTCTCGTTCACCTGCACGCGCATCTTGGTCACCCCGGAGCCGGCGAGCACCTTGACCTGGTCGAAGTCGACGTCGGGCGTCGTGGGCACGGCGATCTTCAGCCGCACCTCCGAGGACCAGGTGGGCTTGATCACGTTGCCACCGGCAGCCTGCCGCAGCGAGTAGTCCGTGCCGTTCTTGAGCTCGGCGTTGAGGTTCAGCTCCCCGCCGGTACCGCTGGCCGGAGCGGTGACGTCGAGGACCAGAGCCGGCTTGCCTCCGACGGTCTGGATGTCGAGCGCGGTGGTCGCGCCAGAGACGCCGTTGTCCGTGAGCGCCTTGGCCACACGAGCCTTGAGCGCCTTGAGGTCGGCGGGGGCGGTCTCGAGGGACGCGTCGGCGGCACAGCCGCCCGGGGCGTCGCCACAGTCCTCCGGATTGGCCTCGTCAGCCAGGTTGTTGACCTCGGCGGCGGCCTCGCGGATGCCTTGCAGCTGGGGGACGAGGTCTTTCGGCGCGATGCCGAGCAGCGGGATCGGTGCGACCCAGGCGGCCTTGTCGCTCTGCTGGATGCCGTCAGCAGCGTCGTACAAGCCTCCCAGGGCGACGGATCGGACGGCGGTCGGGTCACCCTCGATCATGTAGAGGTCCCCGGACTTCCAGGTGTTGTCGGTGTCGTAGTTGTTGCTGTTGTCGTTGTCCTTGAGCTTCGCGGCGTCGGCAGTCGCCACCTTGCCGCCCGCCAGTTGGCTGCCGACCCACGTCGGGGTGTAGTCGGTCGCACCATCCGTTTGGCCCTGCTCGACACAGGTGAGGGTGGTCGCCGCGACCCTGAAGGCAGAGCACTGGGCCCCGGTGCGCAGGTTGACCAGGCTGAGGGTGACCACGTCACCGTCAGCCAGCTTCGGTCCGAGCGCGCCCGTGAGGAAGCCGCCGGAGCTGTCCGTCAGGGTCTTGCCGCTGGTGTCGCTGGCGTCTGCCTCACCGGTGACCTGGGGTGCGACGTCCTGCACCTTAAGGGTGTCGGCCCAGCTTCGACGACAGCGTGACGCTCGGGGGGCGGGCGTGGCGCCGCCGTGTCGGCGAGGTCTACCGGGTAGCTCAGGTCGGCGGTGTAGGTCCCGGTCGGTAGCTCGGTGGCGCTGGCGGTCAAGGTGCCGGCGGCGGTGAACTTCACCGCACCGACGGTCGTGACACTGGCGGGATCGCCCTGGCCGGCAAGGACATTGCTCAGCATCGCTGCGTCGTTGATGTCACCAACGTTGCCAGTGGCGTTGATGTCGGCGCGCAGCGCAGGACCCGAGCCGGTCGTGAGCTTCAACCCGGCGCCGGCGAGGTCGACCTTGGTCATGCCGACCATGCCCGTTGCCTTGGACTTGTCGAACGACCCCTCTGCACTGATGCTGTCGACCGAGACCTCCGGTGCTCCCGAGGCCACCTTGAGGAAGGCGCGCTCGGCGACGCCGACCGGGGTCTCCTCGGTGGAGGTCGGCTCCAGCAGCAGGCCCAGCGTGCCGGCCATCGCGACCTTGCCGAGCTTGACGCTGAGCTTCGTGGCAGGGTCGACCTCGATCCCACGCAGGCGTGCGTCGGCGCGGAAGAGGTCTCCGAAGTTGTAGGACAGCCCCCGGGCGTCCGGAACGTTGTCGCTGCTGATCGGGAACGTCAGGGACGTGCCGTCGTACGCGGCAACGGTAGCAGCGCCCCCGGGGAGGGCGCTCAGGCGTGCTGCGAGCTCCTGGGCGGTGCGGACGCGCCGCTGTGCCGTGAACGTCGCCGTGCTCCCCGCCTCCTGTCCGGCGGCGTCGAAGGTCACCGTGACGTCGGGCTCCACCGTCGAGCCGGTGATCTTGATGTTCTTGGTCGGATTGACACCTACTGTCGCGCTGTCGGTCGCGTTGGCCGTGATCGTGCCGCCGTTGGCGACGGTCCACGTCACGTTGCCGGCGATCGGCTCGGCGGTGCGAGCCTGGCAGTACCACGTCGTGCCGGGGAGCGTCGTCACAGCAGGCGGGTTGGAGTCGGCGCGCCCACACGTGACCGCGGCCGCACCCTGCGCCTCGATCAGCTTGTTCAGCGGTTCCACGGCCGAGCCCAGCTCGCTGACGGCGGTGTCGACCAGCGGGAGGCGGGGGTCGATCCGGGCCTGGGCGCTGCTGTAGGCGGCCGCCATCTGGGAGAGCGCGACGATGGCGTCACCGGAGGTGACCTTGGCCAGGTCCTCCAGGCCTGATCCCGGCGTGACCTTCGGTGCGCCGAACGCGTAGGAGCCGTCACCCTTCGAGGCCGGCGTCATCTGCGTCGAGGTCAGGGTCTGCTCGACCGTGCCGTCGGACGTGCCGTCCACGATGTTGCTGTCCAAGGTCAGGTTGACGAGTGCCGATCCGCCGACGGTGGCGGGCGCGAGGTCGGCAAACGGGGTGGTCTGCCACTCCGTCGTGGTGATCGCACCGCTGCCGTCCGGGTCGACGACGGTGAAGTCTGCCTTCACGTCGTATGCCGTCGTGCCGGACGCGGTGACGTCGCTGAAGCCGTACCGGGAGGGGACGCTCAAGGCGCTGCTGCCGCCGCTGAGCGCGACGCTGATGTCGCTGGCAGGGTCGAGGGTGACGGAGTCGTCGGTGCCGACGAGCAGCTTGACCTGACCCGCAACCGCGCCGACGACGGGCGTCCTGCCCTTGTCACCTGCGCTGGTGCCGTCGAGGAAGAGGTCCTCGTCGGAGTGCAGAGCATAGGCGTTCCCGCTGACCTCCTTGCCGTTGAGGGCGATGGTGATCGTGCTCTGGGCCAATGAGACGTCAATGCCGCGCGTGGCGCCGGCGGCGTCCAGGGCGTCCACCAGGGCGGACAGGTCGCCGTCGCCGAAGGTGCCGGCAGCGTTGCCCAGGGAGCTCGTGAAGAGGGTGTCGAGGCCGAGCAGGTCGCTGACCGACTGCCCCGAGAGTGGGAGGCGGGCCTGCAGCGTCGGCGTGGCTGCGAGCCCGTCGAGGGTGAGCGCGAGGCTCTGGACGGCGTTGCCAACGGCCGTCGCCTGGGCGGTGGGACCGGCTGCTGTGGCCGGCGGGGTCGTGGTGACGACGAGCGCCATGCCCACCAGACCGGTCAGCGCGGTGGTGACGCCGAGACGGCGCCCCCGCGCTGCTGGTCGGCGTCGACGGTCGTGCCCGCCGGATCGGTTTCCGAAATTGCCCGTGCGGACATGACCGTTCGACATCGCTTGCTCCCAAGCTCTCCCAATGCCCACACCCGCAACTGCGGCCACGAGGCGTCGGGCGAGCCCGGCGACGGATGGTCTGTGAACCTGGATATTCCATCGTGTCCAGACCACCACCAGCCAGCGACCTAGGTCCTGACAATGGCGGGCCGAAACCGACCGAACGGCTGATGCGCAGTGACAGTTGGCAACCGCTGGGGCAAGTGTGACGCCTGAGGCGGCCAGCTCACGAACTATGCCGTCCTCACGACGTGCTTCCGGATCGCCCGGACATGCTCACGCTCGGCCAACCGGCCCACGACCTCGATGCGATTGCCCTCGGTCAGCACCACGCTGACGAAGGGATCGTGGTCGTCGGTGCCCGGCTCGGTGAACAAGTAGACCCACCGAGCGGTCACCGCACCGTTCGAGCGGTCGACCTCGAAGGCCAGCTCGCGATAGCTGTCGCCGTACGTCGTGGTGGTGCGGTGTCGCTGGGCGCGCAGCTCAGCAGGAGTGCCGTTGCGTGGTGCGAGGTCCACCGAGACGGCACGTCCTCCGGTGAAGGGCTCGTGCCAGGTGACCTTGTGCGAATTGCGCCGGGGACATAACCGGTGGGTACGTCGAGGCGCACCGACTCGACGGCCGACGGGGGCTCGTCAGCGCCGTAGGTGAGCCGGACTGCGGGCCGGGTAGCCCTCGGGCCGACGGGGTCCGGGGTCCCGGACGAGTCCACGACGCGGCCACGAGCGCGACAGTTGCATCTGCCAGGGGGAGGACGCTGAAGACGGGACCTTGGACCCGCTCGGTGGGTACGGCGGCGGCGACCCGGGTCAGGGAGCCGCGGGTGCCGTCACGTCGATCAGCACCAGAGCCGAGTCGTCGTCGAGCGGGCCGTGCCCGCGCCCGTGCTGGGCCATGAGCACGTCGCTGAGCGCCTCGGCCGAGAGAATCGAAGCGGTGACGCCGGCGGCGAACGCGTCGAGGTTGGCGCCGAGGTCCTCGCCGCGGCGCTCGACGAGGCCGTCGGTGATCAGGACCAGGCGGTCCCCGGGACGCAGGTCGACCGTCAGGATCTCGGGTGGCCCGAGCAGCCCGCCGAGGAGCGGGCCGGAGGCGTCGAGGTAGTCACCGCCGCCGTCACGCACCAGCAACGGCGGCAGGTGTCCCGCGTTCGCCACCTCGACCGATCGGGTGCCGTCGGACGCCGGAGGGCCGAAGGCCAGCAGGCACAGGGTCGCCGTCATGTCGGGCCGGCTGCGGTGCAGCGTCCGGTCCAGCCGCTCGAGCACGTCGCGGGGGGAGTGGCCGTCCTGGGCGTAGGCACGCAGGGTGTAGCGCAGCTCAGCCATCAGGACCGCCGCCTCCAGCGAGTGCCCCTGCACGTCGCCGATGACCACGTGGGCACGGCCCTGGTCGGCGACGAAGGCGTCGAAGAAGTCGCCGCCGATCTGCGACTGCCCGTCCGCGGCGCGGTAGCGCGCCACCAGCCGGAGTCCGTCGAGGGGCGGCAGGATCGCCGGCAGCAGGCTGCGCTGCAGGATGAGGGCGGTGCGGTGCTCGGCCTCCATGGCGCGCAGGTTCTCCACAGCCACACCGGCGGCCTGGGCGAGCTCGGCGAGCATCCGCTCGTCGTCGTGGTCGGAGACCATCGCGCTCTCGACCGCCACGAACCCGACCACGTCGGAGCCGGTGCGGATCGCGGCCACGACCCAGGTGCCGGCCGTCGAGAGGTCATCGCCGAGCAGCGACCAGGTCGGGTCGCCGAGGTCGACCCGGCCGAGGTCGGGCGCCGTCGCCAGCATCTCGCGCAGCGTCTCGTGGTCCACGCCCACCACGTGACGCGGCGACAACCCGTCGTCGCGTCGCATGAGCTGGGTCGGCAGGGTGGGGTCGTTGCTGCTCACCAGCGCGGCCCCGCGACCGCCGAAGACGAGCTGGACGCCGGCGGCGGCGGCGTCGGAGAGCCGGGGCACGGTGGTGGCGACGTTCAGCCGCAGGGCCGCTCGGTTCAGTCGCCCCAAACGCGTGGCGAGCGACTCGGCGCGTCGCCGGGCCCCCGACGAGCGCAGCAGCGCACCGACGGTCGACACCAGCTCCTGCGGCTCGATGGGGTCGACGAGGTAGGCGTCGGCACCCCGGTCGAGACCCGCGCTGCGGTCCTGGGCCTCCTTGGCGACGGCCGAGATGTGAACGACGGGGATGGCCGCGGTCCCGGCCGTCGACTTCAGCTCCATGGCGACGTCGAGCCCGCTGCGGTCGGGCAGGTGGACGTCGAGCACGACGAGGTCGATCGGGCGGGTCGCGACCATGCGCATCGCCTCCGCGGCCGAGCTGGCTCCGATGACCTCGTAGCCGGCGCGCCGCAGCCAGCTGGAGATGACGTAGCGTTTCGCGGCGGTGTCGTCGCACACGAGGAGCGTGGTGCTCGCAGGACTCATGCGGGACCTCCCCCTTCGACCGGCGCCACCGACGGGTCCCGGGGCAGACGCACGCTGAACCGGCTCCCGGCGCCGGGGGTGCTGACAAGCTCCAGGGAGCCCCCGAGGGTGAGCGCGATGCGTTGGGCAAAGGCTAACCCGAGACCGGTGCCCTTGACCTCGGCATGGAGGGGACTGTGGGCCTGGAAGAATTCCTCGAACACCCGGCTCCGGTCCTGCTCCGCGATCCCGATGCCGGTGTCGGTCACCTCGAGGACGACGGTGTCCGGCGTCGTCCGCGCCACCAGGTCGATGCGGCCCGAGGCAGTGAACTTGGCGGCGTTGCTCAGCAGGTTGCGCAGGATGTGGCGCAGCAGGGTGCGGTCGGTGTGCAGCACGCTGCCCGGCTCGGGTGGGTGCACGTGCAGCGCGACGTCCCGGCGCAGCAACGGGCGGGTCACCCCGGTCAGCTCCTCGAAGAGCTCGGCCAGGTCGACCACGTCGGACGAGGCGTCCCTCCGGCCCGACTCGGCGGCGGCGAGGTCGAGCAGCTCGTCGACCAGCCCGAGCAGGTCGCGGGCGCTCGCCTCGATGAAGTTCACCTGCTCGCGCTGCTCCTCGTCCAGCTGCGACTCCGCACCGGAGTCGAGCAGCAGGCGGGCGAGACCGATGATGGAGTTGCTGGGGGAGCGCAGCTCGTGGCTGATGTTGCGCATGAAGCGGGTCTTGGCCTCGCTGGCCTCGCGGAGCTGGCGGCTCTTGTCGTCGATCTCGGCGTAGAGCGCCACCACGCCCTGGTTGGTGCGCTCCAGCTCCTCGGACAGCTCGTGGTAGAGCCCGATGATGCTGTCGGCGTCCTCGGCTGACTCCGCCTCCATGCGCTCGCGCGGGCTCTCGTCACGTGACTGCAGCTGGGCCAGCACCATCATCAGGTCGCGGCCCTGCTCGCGCAGGTGGTCGTCCCAGGTCGTCCGGCTCGGCTCGGCCAGCTCCCGCAACAGCGCTGCCGCCTCAGGAGCCGCCAGCGAGTGGACGATCTCGTCGACGCTCAGCGCGACCGCGGCCTCGTCGTCGTCGTCGCCGAGACTCGTCCGGTCGACCAGCAGCGCCACCGCCGGGGCGCTCGCCGCCCAGCTGACCGGCTCGTGCACGCGTCCGGCCGCGGCCGCCGCCGACGCAGGCGTGCACCGGACCTTCAGCGGCTCTCCGGGCCGGGCGGACAGCTCGACACGACCGCCTCCGGCGACGACCAGGTCGTGGGCGAGCGAGCCGACGCAGGCCGTGAGCGCGGGTCGCGACGATGTCGGAGGACCCCAGCGCGACGGCGACGGTGCGGGCCGCCTGCCGTGCGCGTAGGACGTCGGTCTCCCCCGTCACCTCGACGGCGTGGCGCAGGTCCTCAGTCGTCAACTCGGCCGCCTCCGTCGAGGCGGAGCGCGAGCACGCCCGCGTCGTCGCGCCGGCTGCCCGCGGCTCGGAGCAGCGCCGCGGCGAGCACCACGGGCGAGGTGGCCAGGACACCGGGGATGTCGGGGACCCGCCAGCGGTCGGTGAGCCCGTCGCTGTGCATCACCAGCCACTGTCCCCCCGCGAGCGGGATCTCGATCTCGCGCACCGAGGGCGCGTTGTGCCCCACGATGCCGGGCTGCGAGGCCAGCTGTGAGCTGTCCGCAGCGTCCACCACCCGGCCGACGATGTTCCCGATCCCGCCGTAGGTCAGGGTCCGGGAGTGGTGGTCAGCCAGACCGACGGCGACCGCGGCGCCCCGGGTGTCCTTGAGGGCGTGGTGCAGGTCGTCGAGCACGTGGCGCGGAGCGGTCTGGCGGCTCCCGAGGAACGCGCGGACGGCCGCGTCGGACGCGCGCGCCGCCATCGGACCGTGGCCCAACCCGTCGGCCATCATCACGAGGCTGCCCCCCGGCACCGCACGGTGGGCGTAGGCGTCGCCGCAGACCGACTCGCCCGCCAACGGCCGCAGGAGGGCGCCGAAGACGACCGAGCCGTGGGTCACGTCCTCCGCATGCTTCTCCGCTCGCCAGAACTCCGCGCTGACGACGGTGCCCAGCCCGGGGACCGAGTGCAGGTCCAGGCGGTCCGCGAAGCGGCGTACGGCGCCCAGCCCGATGCCGAGGGTGCCGGTGGTGGTGACCCCGTCGACGCTGAGAGCGGCGATGTCACGCGTGCCGGGACCGTGGTCGAGGGTCAGCACCCCCACACCGGCGGTGCCGCTGCGGCGCAGCACGCGGAGCAGCACGGACCCCTCCCGGGCGTGCTTGACCAGGTTGGTGGCGAGCTCGGACGCGGCGACGGCCACCTCCTCGATCTGGTCGTCGGCAAGCTGCACCTGGCGCGCCAGCTCGGCGGCGCGACGTCGTACGGACGCACAGGTGCTCGGCTCCTCGACCCGGATCCACACCGACTCGTCGGTGCTGGAGGAGCCGAGGTCCCCCGGTGAGGTCATCTGGCCCACTTGGTGATGGTGACGGTGGTGCCCTCGCCAGGGGAGGAGCTGATGTCGAACTCGTCGACGAGCCGACGCGCGCCCGAGAGCCCGAGGCCCATGCCGGTGCCGCTGGTCCAGCCGTCGGTGAGCGCCTTGTCCAGGTCGGGGATGCCGGGGCCGACGTCGCTGAAGGTGACCCGGATGCCGACGCGGTTGTGCAGGCTCACGTGCTCGATGACAGCCGTGCCCCCGCGGCCGTAGATGACGGTGTTGCGGGCCAGCTCGCTCGTGGCGGTGACGAGCTTGGTCTGGTCGATCAGGGAGAGCTTGGCCGCCACCGCCTGGGTGCGCACGGCTTGGCGGACCCGCACCACGTCGGCGTCGTCGGAGACCGGATGGCTCTCGGTGGGACGCTCACCGAGCCGGGTCGTCATCGCCCGCGTGAGCGCAGGACCCGGCCCCGACGCTCGGACGCCAGCAGACGGTCCAGCAGGTCCATGCCGCGGTCGACGTCGAGCGCGGTGCGGACGCCGGGCAAGGTGAGCCCGAGCTCGACGAGGGTGATGGCCACGGCCGGCTGCATGCCGACCAGCACGGTCTGCGCGTCCAGCACGCGCGAGGTCGAGGCGATCATCGAGATCATCCGGCCGATGAAGCTGTCGACGATGTCGAGGCCGGAGATGTCGATGAGCACGCCACGGGCTCCGGTGGCGACGAGCTTCTCCCCGAGGTCCTCGAGGAGCTGGGTGGCGGTGTGGTCCTCCAGCTCGATCTGGATGCTGACCAGCAGGACGTCACCGATGCGCAGGATCGGGATGCGCGACATCAGTCGGCCTGCGCCGCAGCTCGCGAGACGATGTCGAGGCCGGACTCGCGCAGCGCGAGCAGCAGGGCGTCGGCCAGGCTCGACTTGGTGGAGATGTCGCCGAAGTCGATGCCGAGTCCCACCACGGTCTGGGCGATCTGGGGGCGGATGCCGGAGATGATGCACTCCGCGCCCAGCAGCCGCGCCGCCTGCACGGTCTTCAACAGGTGCTGGGCGACCTGGGTGTCGACCGCGCCGACGCCGGTGATGTCGATGATGGCGTGCTCGGAGCCGGTCTCGACCAGGGCCTGGAGCAGGCTCTCCATGACGATCTGGGTGCGTGCGGAGTCCAGCGTGCCGACGAGCGGCAGGGCGACCACGCCGTCCCACAGCTTCACGACGGGCGTCGACAGCTCCATGAGCGTGTCGGCCTGCTCGGCGATGACGCTCTCGCGGGTGGCGGCGTAGGTCTCGAGCATGAACAGGCCGAGGTCGTCGACGCGGCGCGAGAGCCCGGCGAAGCCACGGTAGCCCTCGGTGTCGTCGCTCTCCTCGAGGACCGTGAGCACGGCCTCCTTGAGCCCGAACACGCCGACGGCGGTCTCGGTGGGCGTGAAGCCCTGCCGTGCGCGGGTGCGACTGATGTCGGCCAGCAGCCCGCGGACGTCGGCGTACGCGTCGCTCGCCAACCCCTGGCCGCCGGCGGTCTCCTCGGCGGCGGAGATGCCGTCGAAGATGTCGCGGCAGTCGCGCTCGAGCTCCGAGCGGGTCATGCGCCCCGCCAGGGTCGCGGCGGCCACGTCGACCCAGCGGGTCAGCACGGACTCACGGTTGGTGCGGAGGTGCTCCACCCAGGACGGGTGGGACGCGGAGCTGGTCATCGGGCCCCCTGGCTCGGTCGACGCGCGGAACGGCCTGATCCTGCCACGTTGAGTAGCCTCGAGGGGTGGCCATGGACCGGAAACGCGCCTACGTGGGGCTGATGGGTCTCTGCGTGGCTCTGATCGTCGCCGCCTGGACGGTGGTCAAGGACGTCTCGCTGGTGGCAGCGGCCGCCATGACCGTCGTCGCGGCCCTCATCCCGCCGGTCGCGTCCACGGTGGCGAACTTCGGCGTCCTCAGCGGGCGGCGCAGGCTCGACTTCGAGGAGCTGCCGACGCGGCGCCGCGCCCGGTTCGAGTACGACGGCCACGACGACCTGTGAGCCCGGCGCCGGGCTCCCTCAGCCGGCGAGCAGCCGCAGCGTCTCCAGGCGGTTGGGCGCGTTGCCGGGATCGGTCCCGACGTGCGCACCGGCGATCGGGACGACCATCACCTCGTCCACGCCGTACGACGTCGCCAGCTCGGCCACGCGCGCCCGGGCCTGCTCACCGTCGCCGATGACGTAGCGGGCGGCCATCTTGTCCAGCAGGTCGACCTGCGCCGGCGGCGCCTCGACCTTCTCGGCCTCCTCGACCAGCGCCTGCGGCCCCAGCGGCTGCCCGGTGCGCAGGGCCAGCATCATCTGCAGCTGGGGAAGCGCACGGCGGCGCGCCTCGTCGGCCGACTTGGCCACCGAGGCGTTGACGGTCAGGAAGGTGCGCGGCGCGTCGAGGTGCTCCGAGGGCTGGAAGGTGGAGCGGTAGAGCTCCAGCGCCTCGGCCGTGCCGGAGCCGGAGAAGTGGTGGGCGAAGACGTAGGGCAGCCCGCGCGACGCGGCCAGGCGGGCGGAGTAGTCGGACGACCCGAGCAGCCACACCTGCGGCACGCCGCCGGCCACCGGGGTCGCGCGCAGGACCGACTGGTGTCCGCGCACGCTGATCTGCGCGCCCTCAGGGGCCATCATCGTCAGCACGTTGTCGACGTACTCCGGGAAGCGGGACACCGCGTCCTCGCTCACCCCTCCACCGCCGTGGCGCAGCGCGAAGCTGGTGACCGGGTCGGTGCCCGGGGCACGGCCCAGGCCGAGGTCGATGCGCCCGGGGTGCGCGGCCTCGAGCAGCGCGAGCTGCTCGGCCACCACGAGCGGGGCGTGGTTGGGCAGCATGATGCCGCCCGAGCCGACCCGGATGCGCTCGGTGACGGCGGCGATCATGGCGATCAGCACCGGCGGGTTGGTCGACGCCACGGCCGGCATGTTGTGGTGCTCGGCCACCCAGTAGCGGTGGTAGCCGAGGGAGTCGGCGGCACGGGCCAGCTCACGCATGGCGGCAAGGGCGTCGCTCGAGGTCTGGTCGCTGCGGACCGGGACGAGGTCGAGCACGGACAGGCGCGGGAAGTCGGTCACTGGAGGCACAACGTCGCTGCGTGGTGCGGCTATTCCGCGTCCGGCCGAGCGATGTCGTACGACGCCGGGGGCCTCAGCCGCAGAGGCGGGGGAACACCTCACGGCACAGGAACTGGCTCGACTGCTCGATGATGCGGCCGCGGTGCTGGTTCAGGAACGCCGGAGGATGACCGCCTTCGGCGTACTCGTAGAACGTGCAGTGGTTGCCGAACCCCTGGGTCTGGGCGCAGGTGGCCCGGGCCGCAGCGATGGGGATGACGGTGTCGTCGGCGGCGTGGACCATCGCGATCGGCACCTCGCTGGGGCCGATCTCGACGGCTTCGTAGTCGGTGCCGCTGATGGAGATGCCGGCGGCGACCGCAGAGGAGTAGCCGGGATTACCGCTGTTGCCGGCGTCCTCGGGGTTGAAGGCGACCTGGAGCGCGTTGATCGCGCCGGCGGAGACGCCCAGCGTGGTCATCCGGCTCGGGGCGACGCCGTAGCGCCCGGCGTTCTTGCGGAACCAGCGCACCGCCGCGCGGGTGTCCTCCTGGGAGTCCTTCGCCACGCCGTTGGTGCCCTTGCGGTAGTTGATCACCGCGGAGACGAACCCGCGCCGGGCGAGCATCTTGCCGATGATGACGTTGCGCTCGAGGCTCTTGTCGACCGAGCTGCTGCCACCGTGGATGAAGATCACGACGGGTCGGCCGGTGCGGCGGTCGCCGGCGGGGCGGTAGAGGTCGAGACGCAGCCGTTCGCCACCGTCGCCGGCCACCCGGCCGTAGACGAGGTTCCTGTCGACCCGCACGGAGTCGAAGACCGGGTCGAGGTAGCGCTGCCGGGGCGCCGCCGAGACACCGGGGGATCCCAGCACAGCCAGTGAAGCGGTCAGGACCAGCGCCAGCACGATGAGGGGCGCCAGTCGTGTGCGTCCATGGGCGGTGTGGTTCATGCCGATGCCTCCCCGTTGGCAGCACGCCCCCGAGCGGCGGCTCGGTCCCAGTGTCCTCCGCGGCCCGCGGAGGCGTACGGCGAACGCGGGATCGCGCCGACGTACCTTCCATGCGTGCTCGGGCACGCGTCCTCTAGGGTGCGGTCTCGAGGGGCGGTAGCTCAGCCGGTCAGAGCAGAGGACTCATAATCCTTGGGTCGTGGGTTCGAGCCCCACCCGCCCTACCACCTGCATGTATGACGTCGCCTGATTGGTGACGGTTGGTCTTCAGTTGATGCTGGACAGTGTTCCGGTTGATGGGTGACGCCTGCTTCGGCTGATTGGTGACACTCCCTTATGAGGGAGATGAGTGTGACTGAGCAGCGGTATCAGGCAGTGTTGGCGGTCATCGCCAGGAGAGTCCCTTGGAGTGGTGGGGTTTGAGGACCGGTGATCTTCACCGTCTCTCTGTTGAGCGCCCAGTGGCCTGCTGCCATGTCTCGGGCGTAGGAGTCGTTGTCGGACTTGCGCCGGTTGCTGTTGTTCGGGTTACGCGAAAAGCAGGCCTTCAGCCATCGCGGGAGTGACGTCAACGATCTCGGCGGTAGGAGTCTGGCGGCCGTTGATGGTTGCGGCGTGTCTGCGGGAGGGGACCGGCGCTGGTAGGACACGTGTCCCACCTGGGGCATGACGGCACGGTCTGGTCGCGCACCTCGAGGCGAGCCCATCAGGCCGTGGACGAGGACGGCGTCGGAGATTGACTCGAGCAGCACCTGGCGTCGTTCCGTTGGTCAACTGTAGCGAGTGCTACGCTCGTTCCGGCGGTGGTGCGGGTGCCGTGGTGATCGAGGAGGCCATCATGTCGGGAGTGCTCTTGGTCCTTCTCGTCGCCATTGGGCTCGAGGTCGCTGCTACATCGCTCCTGCCTCGGTCTGAAGGCTTCACCAACCCTGGCATGAGCATCGTGGTGCTCAGCGGTTACGCGGCCTCCATCTGGTTGTTGTCCATCGTTGTGCGGACGATCCCCGTCTCGGTGGCCTACGCGGTGTGGGCAGGCGGCGGAACTGCAGCGGTCGCGCTCGTCGGACTGCTGTTCCTCGGCGAGCAGTTGACCGTGGTCAAAGTGGCGTTCCTGGCGATGATCATTGTTGGAGTGGTGGGCTTAAATTTGTCGGGGGCCCACTGAGCTTCCGCGAGAGGTTCTGACCCGCAGAAATGGAGCAGCACGCGAAATCGCACGCCGAGATCCGTCAGATGGCGTATGTGCGGCCTGGGGGTGGCTCGTACCGTCGTCAACATGTCATCGGAGAACACTGCTGCGGGGCTGTGGCCGGGCTCGGCCACCTGGGGTTTCGTCATGAGCCTGGACTTCGACGCCGAGGAGGTCTGGATCGGCGAGGATCCCGCTAACGCGAAACGGCCAGGGGTCCTTTCCCAGGGGAGCTACAGCCCGAAGGTGGCCATCCCGCTGCTCCTCGGGATGCTCGAGCGCATGGATGTCCCTGCGACCTTCTTCATCCCAGGCAAGGACGCAGAACGTCACCCCGACAGCGTCCGTGCCATCGTGGCTGCGGGTCACGAGGTGGCGCACCACGGCTATACCCACCGATCCCCGGACCAGCTGAGTCCGGAGGAGGAGGCCGACGAGCTGCGCAAGGGCAAGCAGATCCTTGTCGACCTCGGAGCCGACGTGGTGGGCTATCGCTCCCCGTCCTGGGACTTCAGCGCCGTCACGCCGACGCTGCTCGAGCAGCACGGCTTCTTGTACTCCTCGAACCTGATGGACGACATCCGGCCCTACCGGCACGCCGACCACGACCTCGTCGAGCTGCCGGTCCACTGGATCCTGGACGATGCGCCCCATTTCTGGTTCGATGCCGCCTCCTGGACGAAGACCATCCGGCTCCCGAGCGAGGTGCTCGAGCTCTGGAAGGGCGAAGCCACAGGGATCCGTCAGCTCGGTGGGCTGGTGATGCTGACCGTCCACCCGATGGTCATCGGACGCCCGGGCCGGTTGGCCATGCTGGAGGAGTTCCTGCGCTGGGTGCAGGATCATCCCGACGTCTGGATGACTACGGCTCGTCAGGTCGCTGGACGGGTGTGAACACGCGCCCCGCGCCCCCGCGTCGCGATCGTCCCGGCAGCACGCGGAATCGGGCTCGAGGTCTATCGCACCCGCCGCGCCGAGGAGGACCTCGGCGGGATCGACGCGCTGGTGAACGTTGCTGGGTCGGTGGTCCTGACACGACGGTGATGGACACGACGGGGCACGAGTTCCGGCAGGTCCTGAACGTGAACCTCATCGCGACGTTCGCGCTGGCCCGAGCCGCCGCCCGGTCCATGGTCACTGCGGGCAACGGTGGCCGGCTCATCAACCTGGGTTCGCTGTTCGGACAGCAGGCGGTTTCAGAGTGATTCGCGTACTGCGCACCCAAGGCGGCTCGCCCCGCTGTCCCAACCTCTGAGCTCGGAGGGACGTGGCCGACTGCGCGAGCAGGCTGCTCTGCGAGCAGTCGTCGTACGTCGCCGGCAGACCGTGTCGGTCAACGGTGGACTCTTCCTCACCTAAGTGCCAGCACGGTCCGAGCTCAGCTGCGCAGACGTGAGGCGACGCCACTCAGGGCGGCGAGAGCCGCACGTCGCTCAGCCGGGGGCAACCCGGGAAGGTAGGAGCGGGCAATCATGTGGAGCGATCCACCCGCAGCGTCGGCGTACTCGCGGATGCGGTCAGCGACCTCGGCCTCGGTACCCGCTAGCGACGTCGCCGCCAGTCGCTCGAGCTCGTCGTCGCCCAGAGCGGAGGGGTGACGCAACGGGCCGGCCATGCTGCGCGCCTCTGCCATGTCCTCGTACTTCCACCCCGGGTAGCGCAGCAGATCAGCCGCCTCTTCGAAGCTAGATCCCACGAGGGTCGGGAGGTGCAGTGCGACGGTGAAGGGCCCAGCTACGCCCGCACGGGCTCGTTCCTCATGGACCATTGCGACCTGCTCGCGCAACTCATCCGGGGTCACCTCGGTGGCCATGAAGCCGTCCCCAATACGTCCGGCGCGACGTATGCCGGCCTCTGCGAGCGCACCGATCCACAGCGGCGGACCGCCGGGCTGTGCAGGCGTCGGTGTGACCACCGGTTCAGCGGCCCCGTCGCGCACCTCCACCGGGCTGCCTGACCAGGCGGTACGCGCCAGCTCCATGAGGCTGACCGTGCGGCGCACCCTTTGGGCGAGCGCGACGTCCAGGGCTTCGAACTCCTCGTCACGCCAGCCCAGACCCAGCCCGAGAATCAACCGGCCGCTGCTGATCTGGTCGACGACCGCCGCGTCCTCTATGACGCGAAGTGGCTCGTGGAGCGGCGCCAGGAGGATACCGGTGCCGAGGGTGACGCGCTCCGTGCGCGCAGCCATTGCGGCGAGCACCACCAGCAACGACGGCAGGTGGCCGTCGTCGACGAAGTGGTGCTCGCTCACCCAAACAGAGTCCAGCCCGAGCTCGTCGGCCAGGGCGGCCAGTTCGAGCGCCTCGGCGTACAAGGGGCCCCAGCCCTCGTCGTGATCGGGGTGCCGTTGACAGGTGATGAGTCCGTAGCCGAGAGAGATGTTCATGCGGCACCTGCCTTCTGCAAGAAGCTTGATGAGTCGAGTGTGCGGAAGCCGGTCTCGCACGGGAGCCCGTCGGCGAAGCGCATCGTCAACGTCTCGAGGTCCATGACGACGCCGAAGATGGTCGCGTCCTGTTCGGCAGCGATCGCCGACTCGTCGGCGTGGCTGCAGATCCCGATGGGGTGCCCCGCGTGGTCGGACAGCATCTCCTCGTACGTCGCCGCATCGAAGGGGTCGCGGGTGTGCACCCAGCGGGACGCTCGTTGCATCCGTAGCACCGAATCCGGCATCAACCAGAGACTCACGTCGACATGGGGCATGCGTGGGTGCACGAAGTGGTTGCTGTGCACGATCACGCCACGGTTGTCGGGGTCTGTCCGGTACAGCCCGGTGAAACCGCCTGGGACGGCCTCGACCCCGAGAGCGAAGCCGTCCCTGTGCGCCAAGAGGTAGTGCGCCGAGGACGACCGGAAGCCTTGCTGCAGAAGGCCGAAGGCGGCAGCGGGTGTCTCGGCCGACAGGAGCGCACGCAGCAGCACGTGATAAGGCACGCCCGGCTCGCCGCGGTCGAGGTCGCTGGCGAGTGCGTTCGTGGCAATGCCTAGTCCGTGCTCGTTGAGCCCTGTTTTCGCCAGCAGACCGGCCTCGACCGCGGTGACGAAGCGCGGACCGTCATCCGGCTCGCACTCCAGGACCACGACCGTGTCGATGGTGTGGGTCTTCCAGTCCCAGTTCTGGCCGACGAGGACCGGTCGACCGTCGTCCGGAATCGCGGCGAACGACGTGCACTCCATGGTCCTCGGCAGCTGCGCCAGGGCGTTGCGGGCCTTGGCGGCGTACATCACCTCCGTGCGGACGTTGAGGGCGAGCACGTCCTCGAAACCGACCCCCGCTCCGTCCGCGATACCGCGCATCTCCTCGAGGTACTGCGGCCCGAAGCGGCTGATTGGTTCCACGTACCTGGCAGCCTGCTCGCGCACGGTGGTCCAGTCCCACTGCGCATAGTGCTGGAACACCACTCGGTATCCCTCGATGCTGCGCAGGATCCTTCCCCGCGCTTGCTCGCCGTACTGGTGGCCGCGCGCATGGGCGGAGCCACTCGTTCGAATGGTAGGAAACATGACCATTCCTCTTCTCACGCGATCGTCGCGCCGCCGTCGACAGGCAGGACGCTGCCCGTGACGTACGACGAGTCCGTCGACAGCAGGTACAGGCACGCGGCAGCGACATCGTCCGCCTCACCGAGCCGGTGAAGGGGTACCCGCTCGGTTAGGTAGGCCGCTGCTCGTTCCGGGTCGTCGGTCAACCGCAGCATCGGGGTGCGGATGACGCCGGGGCTGACCCCGTTGACCCGGATACCCGCCTCGGCGTATTCGACGGCCAGCTGACGCACGAGTGAGACCACCGCTCCTTTGCTCGCGGCGTAGTGGGCCGCCGGCTCGCCGAGATCCGCGCGCTCGCTGGCCATCGACGCCAGGAGCACGACCGAGGCTGGAGGGGTGGACATGAGGCGTGCCGCCTCCCGCACGGTGAGAAAGCTGCCGATGACGTTCACTCGCAGCAGCCGCTCGAACCTCTCGGCGCTGAGGTCCGGGGCCGGTGTGACGTCGTAGATGCCCGCGGCGCAGACGAGTCCCTCCAGCCCCTGGTCAAGGAGATCGCCGGCCTCACCGACAGCTCGCACGACCTCAAGCTCCTGGGTGATGTCACACTCGACGATACCGATGCCCAGCTCGCGGCCTGCTTCGGCAAGGGCTGAGGGATCGCGGTCGAGGCCCACCACCCGCCAGCCGTGGGAAGCAGCTCGCCGACAGACCGCACGCCCTATCCCGGAACCGGCACCGGTCACCAGCAATCGTCGGCGCGTCTCGGTCACACTCATGTCAGAAGGATCCCGCCGTTGACTGCGATCGTCTGTCCCGTGACGTACGAGGCGTGCGAGGACACCAACCACGCCACCACGTCCCCCACGTCCTCGGGCGTGCCGTGCCGACCGATTGGCACGGTGCCGCGCACGTGCTCCAGGGCGTCGGCGTAGGGCACGCCGGACTGCAGGGCCAGTCCCTCGACGTGCTCCCGATGCATGTCGGTGAGCATGTTGCCAGGAGCGACCGAGTTGACGCGGATGCCAGAACGGGCCAGCTCGAGAGCCATTGCCTGACCGAGCGACGCCAATCCCGCCTTGGACGCCGAGTAGGGGCCGCTCCCCACCTCCGCGGACTGGCCGAGCACCGAGGTGATGTTCACGATCGCGCCCCCTTCAGAGCCCCTCAGCATCAACGGAACGGCAGCGCGGGCCAGCAGCAGCGGAGCAACGAGGTTGACCTCCAGCACCCTTCGGAACTCGTCCGGATCGGTCTCGTGCACCGGCGTGGACGGGCCCCCGACCCCTGCGTTGTTCACCAGGGCGCGGAGCCGTCCGAAGCGGCTCTCCACCAGCGCTGCGGCCGCCGCGCAAGCATCGGGGTCGGTGACATCGGCGGTCATGGCAAGGGCAGGAAGGCCTTGCGCCGCGAGGTCGCTGGCCGTCCCGTGGACTGCGTCGTCGAGGTCCACGAGGAGCACCGACCAGCCGTCGCTCAGAAGCCGCTCGGCCACGCCACTGCCCAGCCCCCGGGCTGCGCCGGTGATGATCGCACTGCCGGGGGCCCTGTCGCCGACGACCCCGGTGTCCGTCAGGTGTCTCATGCTCGCCTCTCGGAACGTGGGAACGAGCGCCAAAGTTAACGTCGCCCAGCGAGCCCGTCCATCGGTCATATGACGCATGCAGGCACGTCTGTTCAGCAGTTATGCCTGGACGAACTGGGCGGCACGGGTGTTCCCCCGTGCGAGCGGGGGTCTGCCGGACCCATGGTCGTGTCGCATCCGTCATTTGACGCATGCCATGCGAGGCTTCGATGAGGTCGACTTCCGACAGCAGCGTCCGAGTCGCTCGGCTCGCCCATGTACTGAGAGGTACCCAACCCATGACTGACAACACCAGAACCCAGCAGGGCGGCGTCTCGCGACGAGGATTCGTGCGTGGTCTCGGCGCGGCAGGAATCGGCGGCCTCGTCGTCGGTGGCGGCGCAGGCTACTTGGCCGGGAATGCCGCCGGCGACGGATCTACGGGAGGGAGCGGGGGCGGCAGTGGCGACGCTCTCAAGATCGGGCTCGTCGCACCGCTCACCGGTCCCTACTCCGGGGACGGCCAGGAGATGGAACGAGGGGCGAAGCTCGGGGTCGCGGACGTCAATTCACGCGGCGGGGTGCTCGGGCGTCAGCTCGAGATCGTAACCGCCGACGTCACCGACCTGTCGCCGGAAAACTACGTCAAAGCAGCGCAGCGGCTGACCGGCCAGGAGAACGTCGCAGCCGTCTTCAGCGGCTACTGCTCGAACGACTCCGCAGAGTTCCAGACGTACGCCGACGCCGGCACGCCGATGTTCCACATGAACACGCTCCAGGCGAACGTGGATTACGTCGAGGAGCGCAGCATCCCGAACATCTTCGAGGGCTGCCCCACCGAGGTCTGGTACGGCAAGGGATTCGTGCCGCTCATGCAGCAGTGGATCGACTCGGGGGAGTGGACCCCGTCGTCGAAGTCTGCAGCGGTGGTGACCAGCAACGACCCCTACAGCATCTCGATCGCCGAGGCCCTCAGTGACGAGATCAAGAAGATCGGTTGGACCGTCCCGATCTTCGAGGAAGTCACGGCGCCGACGGCGGACTGGGGCCCGATCCTCTCCAAGATCCGGAACAACCCGCCTGGTCTGATCTTCGTCACCGACTACATCGCTGGCGACCTGGCCAGCTTCGCCAAGCAATTCGCGACGGCGCCGACACCGTCGCTCCTCTACCAGCAGTACGGCCCGAGCATCCCGGAGTACCTCGAGCTCGCGGGCGAGGCTGGCAATGGCGTCGTATGGTCGACCACGATCGGGACCATCCCTGACGCCATAGGTGACGCGTTCCTGAAGCTGTACAAGGAGGAGTACAACGCGCAGGCCGGGCTGAGCCAAGCGGGAGGGCAGTTCGACCTCATCCGCTTGTGGGCACAGGCCGCCGCTCAGGCCAACGACCCCTACGACTTCGAGACCGTCTGCAAGAGGGTCTTGGAGAGCAACTTCCGAGGCGTCTCGGGGACCCTCCGGTTCGTCGAGGGGGAGAACGTCGTGATGCCCTACCCCGACGCTGTCAACGACGTCAGCCTGGGAATGGCGCACCAGACCTACCAGATCCAGGACATGAAGCAGGTCCTGATCTCTCCGGACCCCTACATCAGCGGGCAGTTCCAGCTGCCGCCCTGGATGGCGTAGGCGCTGGGGGTGGCGCTGCTCGACGTAGAGGACGTGGTCAAGACCTACGGCGGCCTGCGGGCGGTCGACGGTCTGTCCTTCACCGTCGACGAGGGTGAGATCTTTGGCATCGCCGGCCCCAACGGGGCCGGGAAGACCACGCTCTTCGACACCATCACCGGAATGGTGCGCTCGACCTCCGGGGTCATCCGCTTCGACGGCAAGGAGATCCAGGAGCTCACGGTGCACCGGATCTGCCACTCAGGGATATCGCGCACCTTCCAGGTGCCGTCGGTGTTCGACACCCAGACGGTCCTGGCCAACGTCGTCGCCGGCGCCCACTTCGGCCCGGGCGGGAGCTTGTTGTCCAGCCTGAAGCTTCGCAAGGACGTCGGGGACCGGGCGCTCGAGGAGCTCGACTTCGTCGGGCTGGATCACCGAGCCGGCGACCTGGCCGGACCGATCGCCATCTTCGACAAGAAGCGGTTGATGATCGCCTCGGCCCTGGCCTCGAGCCCCAAGATGCTGTTCCTCGACGAGCCGTTCGGAGGACTGACCGACGCCGAGGTCGACTCCCTGATGGGACTCATCCGCCGGATCCGTGACCGTTCGATCACCATCGTGCTCATCGAACATGTGATGCGGGCGCTGACCGCTCTCGCTGAACGCGTCCTCATCATGAACCAGGGGCAGTTCCTCTTCGAGGGACCGCCGCAGCGGATGCTCGAGGATCCTCAGGTCGTCCGGGTCTACCTGGGGGATTCCCATTCCGGCAAGCAGCACTGAGAAGGGTGCGGAGATGCTGTCAGTGACAGGGGCGGAGGCCGGCTATCGCGGAACACGGGTCCTGCGTGGCGTGGACCTGACCGTCTCCGCGGGCGAGTTCGTCGCCATCATCGGTCCGAACGGACACGGCAAGACGACGCTGCTCAAGGCGATCAGCGGCCTGGTGTCGCTGACCAGCGGCCGCGTCGAGCTCGACGGAGCGCGGATCGACACCCTGACCCCTGACAGGATTGTGGCCCGAGGGGTGGTCCAGATCCCTCAGGGCGACCTGCTCTTCCCAGACATGACGGTCGAGGAGAACCTCGTCCTGGGTGCGTTCAGGGCGCGGTCCTCGGCGGCGCGGCACCAGCGTCTGGACCACGTCCTCGAGGTCTTCCCCAGGCTGGCCGAACGTAGGACCCAGCGGGCGAGAACATTGTCAGGGGGGGAGCGGCGCATGGTCGCGCTGGGTCGCGGGCTGATGTCGGACGCGGATCTGCTGATGATCGACGAACCTTCGCTCGGTCTGGCGCCCGTGCTTGTCGAGGAGGTCTACAGCCGGATCTCTCGGATAGCGAAGGAAGGCAAGACGGTGCTGCTGGTGGAGGAGAACCCCGCTCGGGTGGCCCGTCTGGCCGATCGCCTCTACCTCATGGAGAACGGCTCGATGGTGCGCAGCGGCAACCCTGAGCAGGTACTTGCCGACGAGGCCGTCATTGCCACCTATCTCGGGACCACGGGGGAGGCGCCGTGAACCAGCTCGTCCAGGCAGTGGTGAGCACGGTCACGCAGGGTTCCCTGCTCGCGATGATCGCGATCGGCATGACGCTGGTCTACGGGACCCTCAGGGTCCTCAACATGGCCCACGGCGTGATGGTCATGCTCGGCGGTTTCGCCGCGTACACCACGCTCGAACGTTTCGACGTCCCCGCGTGGACCACCCTCATCACCGCGGCCCTGGTCTGCTTCGTCCTCGGAGTCGCCGTCTACTTTGTCGCGGTGAAGCGGCTCGTGGACCGGCCAGGGACCGACTTCGAGATGACCTCGTTCATCTCGACTTTCGCGGCGGCCACGATTCTGACCAACCTGGCGTTGACGGTTTATGGGCCGCGCCAGAAACCGTTCGACGTCCTGGTGGAGGGTCGAGTCCAGCTCACCGACAGTGTCTCGATCACCTGGCACAACCTGATGGTCTGTGCCGTGGCGATCTTGTCCCTAGTCGCCCTCGGACTGTTCCTGTCCCGGTCCCGCTACGGGTTGGCCATCACTGCTGTCGCGCAGAACCACCAGGCAGCCACGCTCATGGGCATCCCCGCCCAACGGACGTACGCGCTGACCATGGGGATCGCCGCCGCTCTGGCGGGCGTCGCCGGAGTGCTCTTGGCGCCGGTGTACTTCGTGTCGCCGAATGCCGGCGACCTGCCACTGCTGCAGGCGCTCATCGTGGTCATTTTCGCAGGGCTGGGCAGCGTCCGCGGCACCATCTACGCGGCCTTCATCATCGGGGGGATCCAGTCCGTGGTGTCGATCTACTGGAGCTCGACGTACGCCCTGCCGGTGCTCTACCTCGTCATCGTCCTGGTGTTGTCGGTGCGGCCCTTCGGAATCGCAGGCAAACCACAGGAGGCCCGGCTGTGAGTACCGTCGCCAACTCCTCTCAGGCCACCGCGCCGCAACCGTCCCGCCACTCCTCGATGGCGCGGGTTCTTGGCTGGCCCCAACCGCAGCCGTTCACCGCACTGGTGGTGCTCGCCCTCGCGGCCGTGGTCCCGCTGCTGATTGACAACCGATACTGGCTCGGCACGCTGACGCTGATGCTGGTGTGGATGGTCCTCAACCATGGCTGGAACCTTGTCCTCGGTTACGCAGGTGTCTGGAACTTCGGACTCCTCGCGATCTACGCGATCGGCGGTTACACCGCTGCACTGCTGTCGCTCCACTCAGGGCTGCCTCCACTCCTCGCCGTGCTGCTCGGCGGGGTCGTCGCTGGTGCGGTGTCACTCGTCCTTGCCGTGCCGTCGCTCCGTCTTCGCGGCATCTACGTCTCCCTGCTGACCTTCAGTTTCGCCGAGGTCGTACGCCTCCTGATCATCTCGGACCCTGCCGATAAGGTCGGCGGGAGCTTTGGACTATCGGGGTTTGAAGGCTGGGGGCTCTCCGACACGGCGCCGGAACAACGCATCCGCACGCTGTACTGGATCGCGCTGGCTGCGGTCGTCCTTAGCACGCTGGTCGTGCTAGTGGTGGCGCGCTCACCGCTGGGCATCGCTCTGACAGCCCTTCGCGACAACCCGGCCCTGGCCGCAGCCCGGGGCGTGAGCCTGCGCAAGTACCAGTTCGCCGTCTTCGGTCTGTCGGGGTTCCTCGCGGGAAGTGCCGGGGCGCTGTTCGCCTTCAACTACAAGGTCATCTCGCCATCGATCATGGGGTTGGTGCCCCTGACGTTGCTGGTCACCATGCTTGTCATCGGCGGGCTCGGCACCGTCACCGGGCCGCTCCTGGGGACACTCATCATCACGCTCGTCCAGGCCCAGCTCGAGCAGTGGCCGGTGGCCCGCCCGATCATCCTCGGACTGATCCTCCTTGTCATCATCTTGATGGTCCCGGGCGGGCTCGTGCCCTTGATCAGCCGGCTCCGGACGAGACTCAGCTCATGGATGGAGGACGACAGCCAGCCCGCAGACGACCTGGGCCAGACCCTCGACAAGGAGACCACGAATCCATGAGCCAGTCCGGAGCATCTATCGCCTTCGTGGGCGCGCGCCTCAGGAGGAACGTCTCGCCTGAGGAGAAAGCAGAAGCATCGGCACTCCTCATCCGCGACGGGGTGATCCAGGCCCTTGGCGGCGATGCCGAGATTCGCGAAGCCGCGGAGAGCGCGGGCATCCGCGTCATCGACGTCGAAGGGTCGACGGTGACGCCCGGCCTGTACGACGCCCACACCCACCCGGAGTGGGCCGCCAGCGTCACGGCTGGTGTCGACCTCGGTGGGATCGTGGATCTCGACGAGCTGCGCACGGTGCTGCGTGCCGAGACGGAGCGGGTCGGCGATGACGGTTGGGTCCGCGGCTGGAACCTCGAATATGAGGTATTCGAGGGGCGCGGTGTGACGAACGCGCTGATCGAGGACGCTGTGGGCGGACTCCCCACGATCTTGGTGTTCTACGACCTCCACACCGGACTCGCAACCCAGGCCGCGCTGAGCGCAGCCGGGATCACTGGTCCCATGGAGTTCGAGGACACGTCCCAGGTGGTCCTGGACGAGCACGAGGTGCCCACCGGCGAGCTTCGCGAGATGACTGCGTTCCGGATGGTCCTCGACTCCCGCCCCCCGTTCAGCCCTGACCACGAGGCCGAGGCGCTGCGTCAGATGCTCCTGCGGCTCAACGCCGCCGGACTCACCGGGGGTGCCATCATGGACGGCACGAAGCGCACCCGAGAGCTCCTCGCCGAGCTTGAGAGCCGCGGACAGCTCACGCAGCGCCTCACCGTCCACCAGTGGCACGCGGTCCACCTCTCGAACGACGACATGCGCGAGATCATCGCGGCCAAGGATGAGCGCGGTCGACTGTGGCAAGGCGATGCGATCAAGCTGTTTAGCGATGGCGTCATCGACACCGGCACCGCTCTCCTCCACCACCCCGACGCCTGCGGTGACGGTCGTGCGGCGTTCTGGCCGGATTGGGACCGCTTCCGCGAGGTGGTGCGCTCCTACCACGATGCCGGCATGCTCATCGCCACCCACGCGATCGGCGATCGGGCGGTGAGCCAGGTGCTGGACGTGTACGCCGAGCTTCCCGCTCGGACGGCTGACCAGCCTGCTCACAGCATCGAGCACCTTGAGGTGCTCAGCGACGCTGACGTTGAAAAGTTGGGTGGCTCCGGCGTGACGGCATCGATGCAGCCGCTCCACATGCAGTGGCGTGCGGGCGACGGCAGCGACAACTGGGCCAAGCGTCTCGGCGCGGCCCGGAGCACGACGGGTTTCCGGACCCGGAGTGTGCTCGACGCAGGGGCTCGGCTGGTCCTGGGGTCCGACTGGCCCGTTGCGTCGTACGACCCGAGGATCGGCATGGCATGGGCTCGTCAGCGGGGCGACGTCTCCGAGAGCAACGCTCCGGTGTTCGAGCCCGAGGAGCGGCTCACGGGCGAGGAGGCTTTGCTCGCCTACACGTTGTGGCCCGCCCAAGCCCGGGGTCACTCCGACCGCGGGCACCTGAGCGTCGGTGCGGTCGGAGACCTTACCGTCTGGGGCAGCGATCCTGTCGAGGTGCCTGTGGCGGAGCTGGTGTCGGTACCGATCCTGTACACGGTCGTCGACGGGAGCGTGGTCCACGAGGCCGCAAGCGCCGCCGCCGACAGCTGACTCCGGCCGGTCAGGGTGAGGTGAAAGCCGGGAACCAGGGCGGGATGCGGAAGGCGTTGGGGTCACCCAGGGGAGCCGGAGCGAGTGGTCGCGGTCGGCCGTCGCGGATCTGGTAGGTCATCAGGGCTTGCCCCAGTGTGGGGTCGAGCGTGTTGTCGGGGTAGCAGAGCGGGCTTTGTCCGGGGTCGGCGAGGTAGTACACCCCGTTCAGCCCCCGGTGCGGCGTGGAGCGTAGGTGCTCAGCGACGCGGTCGAAGTCCCGTTGTCCGACGGCGGACCACGCCGCAGCGAGCAGCTTCACTTGGTCGTACGACGCGCTCGCGGCCGACCACCCTGCCTCGGCGCCGAACATCGCGAGGTAACGCTCCTGGAATCGTCGGCCGAGGGAGTCGTCGTAGCGACCGGTAACCGTGGACCACAGCACGCCCTCAGCCGCAGGGCCAGCCGCTTGGGTGAACTTGGAGGCCGATGCGCCGTACACGTAGTGGATGAGGACGGGGAGCCTCAGTGCGAAGATCTGACGCTGCAGCTGAGCGAGCTCCTCGGCGTCCCAGTGCGAGACGATTACGGCATCGACGCTGAGCTCCCGGATCCTCCGGAGGACCTCGGTCCAGTCGTTGCTCGCGGCAGGGACGTCGAGCACTTCCGCGATCGCCCAGCCCGACCGCGCAGCGCTGGACAGGAGGAGGTCGTTGGCGATCTGCGTGCTCTTCGCTGCCACCTCGACGCTGAGCACGCGACCGTTCCGCGGCACCCAGAGCTCGCGTGCGACGAGCTCGTCGAGGAGTCGGATGAACCCCGGCCCGTAGTAGGTCTCCGAGGGGCAGGTCTGGAACACCGCGTTGTATCGCGAAGGATTCTCCCGCACCACCTGGACCTGGGCCTCCAGGGTCGCAGTGTGAAGGAAGGGACAGCCGTAGTCGGCGACCAGGTCGAGGACGAAGGGGTTCTCAGCGGTGACGAAGCTGGTGGTGATGGCGTCGACCTGCCGCTCCACGAGCTGCTGGAACGCCGACCGCACCGCCACCTCGTCGTAGATGTCGGCCGTGACGACGACGTGCTCGATGTTCCTGCCGGCCACACCCCCCGCCTTGTTGATCTCGGCGACAGCAAGAGCGGCGCCACGCATGGTCTCGATCCCGTCAGCAGCGTGGTGCCCCAAGGACGACATGACGGTCCCGAGGACGAATGACCGGTGCCGGGGGAAAGCCACACGCGTCGGTGGGTGGGCCGCGATATTTAGCCCGGCACCGCTCTGCCTCTCGATCTCGACGAGCGCCAGGCCGCCGAGCCCGTCGACCCCGCCGGGGACGGGGAGATGGACCAGGCCGGAGTCCACGGCGACAGCGGCCAGACCCCCGCGACCGCTCTGTCCCAGCTTGACGAGCAGTCGCTCGATCTGGGTCGAAACGGTGCGGGCACTGTTGCCCAGCCGGGCGGCGATCTCTGGCGTTCGTGAGGCCCAGCGCGACGAGGGTCAGCACGTCGACCTCGCGATTGGTGATTCCGGCGGGGAGGCTGACGGGGGCAAAAGCGACCAATGTCTGGGGCTGCGCACCCGGTCCTGCATGACGTTCGAGGGTGACGGCGTTCCAACCACCCGTCGGAGCGCCACAGGAAGCGGGCTACATCCATCCGCGTCCGGAGGAAACCTCGGGCGAACCGCATAAGCGGCTTCTGGGCGCTCCCGGCAGAATGGGTCGCGGCGCGCAGAAACTTCCGGTACGAGGAATTCGGTGATGTCGGAACGCGCGCGCTCGGGCGGCAAGGGGACTCGCACCGTCGTTCACCTCGTCCGTCATCTGACGCATGCTGCACGCGCCCCCACCGTGTGGACTGTTGGTGAAGTGTATGCGGGCCCATCTCGGTCGGCCGAGCCATAAATCTACGAAAGCAGGCAAGTCGTGGCTCCTACCCGTTGGACGGTCAGCATCGACGCGGGGGGAACGTTCACCGATGCGACGGCAAAGTCGTCGAGCACGGCGCTACGGCGGTCGCGAAGGTCCCCTCGACCCCCGACGACCCGGCGCGGGGGCTCGCCGCCGCAGTCGCAGAGCTGGCCGCGCAGGGGGTCGACGCGGACGGCATCACGCTCGTCGCCCACGGCACCACCATCGCCACCAACGCGATGCTCACGGGACAGCTGGGCAAGGTCGCCCTGGTGGCGACGGCAGGGCTTCCGCGACATCCTCGCCTTCCGCGCCGGATCCCGTCCTGACGTCTACAGCCTGCACCCGCAGCGGCCTGACGCCCTGGTGGCCCGGCGGCTGCGACTTGAGGTGGACGAGCGGATCAGCAGCCGTGGGGAGATCCTGACTCCGCTCAAGGAGGGAGAGGTTGATCGCATCGTGTCCGAGACTCCGCCTGCTCGAGCCCGAGGCGGTTGCCGTCAGCCTCCTCTTCAGCTACGTCGACGACCGTCATGAGCGGCAGCTGGGAGACGCTCTGCGGCACGCCTTTCCGGGCCTGCCAGTCACCCTCTCGAGCGAGGTCGCGCGCGAATTCCGAGAGTACCCGCGCACCGCCACCACGGTGATCAATGCAGCGCTCCGCCCCGTCGTGGGTGCCTATTTGCGCCGCGCACGGGAAGAGGTCGTCGACCGGCTCGGTTCCTCCTTCGTCGTGATGCAGTCCAATGGCGGCTGCGCCTCGGCCGAGCACGCCGAGGCGGACTCGCACCGGTCTGATCCTCTCGGGACCCGCTGGAGGCGCGGCCGGCCTCATCCGGATCGCCGAGCAGCACGGCATGGACAAGGTGATCAGCCTCGACATGGGCGGGCACCTCCACCGACGTCTGCCTGGCTCGCGACGGGCGGCTGCCTGTCATCACCTCGCAGCGGTTCGCCGACCACGAGCTGCTCGCCCCGGCCGTGGACATCCACACCGTCGGGGCCGGGGGTGGGTCGATCGCCTGGGTCGACAGGACCGGACGACTGAGGGTTGGCCCCCAGTCGGCGCGGGCAGTCCCTGGGCCGGCCTGCTACGGCAGGGGCGGGGCCGAGGCGACCGTGAGCGATGCGCACGTCGTCCTGGGGACCCTCGGCAGCAGCGTTCTCGCCGGTGGCCTCGAGCTCGATCGGGAGGCGTCGCGCGCCGTGGTCGGCCGGCTCGGCACTGAACTGGGGATGGGGCTGGAGGAGACCGCGGAGGCGATCCTCGCCATCGCCGTGGCCCACATGGTGCGTGCCCTGCGCCGAGTCAGCGTCGAGCGGGGTCTCGACCCCCGCGACTTCACCCTGGTCCCGTTCGGCGGAGCCGGGCCGTTGCACGCCGGGTTGTTCCTGCGCCAGATGGGTTTGCGGTCGGTTCTCGTCCCGCAGCGCCCAGGGTTGTTCTCGTCTGAGGGGATGCTCTCGGCCGGTCTGCGCGTCGACGACTCGCAGACGGTCCTGGAGTCGGTGGCGACGGCGGACCTCGAGTCGCTGGCCGGGTGGTTCGCCGATCGCTCGGAAGCACTCACCGAGCAGCTGGTGGGTGACGGGGTGAGCCCGGACGAGGTCCGGATCAACATGTCCGCCGACTGCCGGTACCTCGGGCAGGGGTTCGAGATCCCAGTGCGGCTCGACGACTGGAACAGCTCGACCCTGGACAAGTTGGCCCAGGAGTTCCACGCCGAGCACGAGCGGCTCTACGGACACGCCAACGAGTCGGAGGTGGTCGAGCTCGTGACCCTCCGGATCAGCGCGCTGGGAGCCTTCCCGGCCGTCGTAGAGACCCGCATCGAGCGGGGCGGCTGCGCTCCCGACGCCGGGGCCCTGGTGGGGACGCCGCAGGTGCGTGTCCCCGGAAGCGGTCGCTCCGAAGCGGTGGACGTCTGGGACAGGAACGCCCTCAAGGCAGGCGACATCCTGCAAGGCCCGTGCATCGTCAGTCAGATGGACTCCACGACGGTGGTCCTCCAAGCACAGCAGGTCCGTGTCGAGGAGAGCGGCGACCTGGTCCTGACTGACACCCGGGCGGAGCACCGCCCGAAGATTGGCCAGGGTCGGACCGAGGGTGACTCCGACGCGGACCCGGTAGTCGACGCGGTCTCGTACGAGGTGCTCGCCTCTGCTCTCACCTCGATAGCGGAGGAGATGGGGAGCGTCATCAAGCGATCGAGCTACAGCCCGATCATCCGCGACATGGAGGACTTCTCCTGCGCAGTTTTCACCGCGACCGGCGACCTGGTCGCTCAGGCGGATTACATCCCGGCGCAGCTGGGGGCGATGTCCCTGGTGGTGAAGTCGGTGCTGGAGCGATGGCCCGGCCAGGTCCGGGACGGGGACGCGTTCATCTGCAACCACCCGTACATGGGTGCGATGCACCTGCCCGACGTCAACATCGTGATGCCGGTGTTCGAAGGAGGTGAGCTGATCGCCTGGACCGGCACGGCAGCGCACCACATCGACGTGGGTGGGGTGAACCCAGCGAGCGAGGGGCCGGAACTGGGGGAGCTGTTCGCGGAGGGGCTGGTGATCCCACCGGTGCGCCTGACGACAGAGGGTACAGAGAACCCCGACGTCGTCGCACTCCTGACGGCCAACATCAGGGACCCGCTCAGCACGGTCAGCGACCTGCGCGCCCAACGGGCAGCGTGCTCGCTCGGACGTGAGCGACTGCTCGAGCTTGTCGAGCACTACGGGCGTCGCGTGGTCCTGTCCGTGATGGGCCGCACCCTCGACACGGTCGAGAAGGCAGTGCGTGCGGCCCTGTCCGACCTTCCCGACGGCACAGCGGAAGGAGTGGGGCACCTCGACGACGACGGCAGGGGCGGGGAGCCGACTCTCATCAAGGCGGTCGTCAGCAAGCAGGGTGACTCGTTGACCGTCGATCTGAGCGGATCGGCTGCCCAGATCGCCGGTGCACTGAACGTCCCGTGGGCCAGCTCGCGCGCCGGAGTCGTCTACGCCGTACGCGCGATGGTCGCACCGGAGCTGGGTGCGAACGACGGCATCCTCCGCGCCATCGAGATCATCTGTCCGCAGGGCAACGTGCTCAACCCCTACCCTCCGGCAGCGGTCTCGGCGAGGCACAACACCTGCCAGCGTCTGGCCGACACGTTGATCCGTGCCATGTCGACGTTGTGGCCGGACCTTGCGGTGGCGAGCAGCACCGTAAGCTTTTCTGCTTCAACGTCGGGAGCCGCTCCCCGGTGAACGGTCGACCTGCAGTGATGGCCGATGTCGTCGGAGGTGGCACGGGCGCGACGTCTGACAGCGACGGGTTGGACGGGGTCGACACCTACATGTCGAACGTGGGGCTGATGCCCGCGGAGGTGGCGGAGACGAACTACCAGGTCCGGGTCCTGCGCACCGAGCTGCTGCCCGGCTCCCAGGGGCTGGGTGAGTTCAACGGCGGCCTGGGGCTCAGGCGGGAGTACGAGATCCTCGACGCCCCTCAGAAGGTCACCTACTACGGAGAGCAGACCAACAGCGAGTTCGCGCCCTCGGGCGCGTCCCTCGGCGGACCGGGGCGTGCCACGGTCGTCGAGGTCGTCGGGCCGGACGGCCGTCTGATGACCTTGCCGAGCAAGGCGTCGGTCACGCTGGACGCAGGGTCGGTCGTCCGGGTCGAGACGGCAGGTGGAGGGGGGTACGGCGACCGGGACCGTCGGTCGCCGGAGCTGGCAGAACGCGACGTCCAGGACGAGCGCGGAGCCGGTCACGACCGGTGAGGGGCGGACGATGGAGAAGATCGACGGGGTGAGGTTGGCGCTCAAGGACGCTGCTCCCAGGCCGTTCTGGACCGATCGGCCCGGAGCGCCCGAGCTCAGGGAGGCCTTGGGCGGGCGGGTCACTGCTGACCTCGTGGTGGTCGGTGGCGGCTTCACGGGGCTGTGGACCGCCCTGCTGGCCAAGGAGCGGGACCCCGGAACTGAGGTGATGGTCCTGGAGGAGCGCTCGATCGCTCGAGGAGCCGCGGGACGCATTGGCGGCTTCATCTCCGAGTCCGTGACATGTGGGCTGGAGCTCGGAGCCGCACGCTGGCCGCACGAGCTCGAGCAGTTGCTCCTCATGGGCCGCGAGAACTTGGCGGCGCTTGCGGCCTTCGTCTGGTCCCACGAGATCGGCGCCGACCTCCGGCTGGTGGGCAGGACCGTCTGTGCGGTGTGTCCGGAAGAGGTCGCCTGGCTGGAAGCTTCCGCACGGCTGCACGAGCGCCACGGCGAGGCTGCGATCTTCCAGGGCCGCGACGAGGTGCAGGCCGACGTCCGGTCCCCGACGTACCTCGGCGGGCTGAGGGTGCGGTCGGGTGGAGGGCTGGTCGATCCGGTTGCGCTGGTCTGGGGAATGCACAGGGTCGCGGTCGGCCTGGGTGTGCGGGTCCACGAGAACACCACGGTCATCGCCGTTGAAGCGGAGGGTGGTGCTGTCCGGGTGACCACCCAGAGCGGCGTGGCACGGGCACGGCACGTTGTCGTCGCCACCAGCACCCCGATCCTGCCGGTCGGCAGGCTGAGGCGACGTAGCTGTCCGGTCCACGACCACGTGCTGGTCACCGAGCCCCTCGACCGGATCCAGCTCCAGAGCATCGGCTGGCAGGAGAACCAGGGACTCACCGAAGCCGGGACCCGAGGCCTTTACTACCGGCGTACCCCGGACGGCCGAATCCTGTGGGGTGGCCCCAGCACGGCTCACGACTCCCGGGTGGGCGGCCGAGACTTTGTGCACCAGGGACTTGCGCGCACCTTCTTCGTCACGTTCCCCCAGCTCGAGGGGGTGCGCTTCAGCCATCGGTGGAGAGGGGGCACGGGCGCATCTGCCTCGTTCGCGCCGACGTTCGGCACGACGTTTAACGGCAGGGTGGCCAACGTCGCCGGGCACGCCGAGTCGGACGTCGGTGCCGCCCGGTTCGCCGCCAGCACGATGCTCGACATCCTCGGGACCTCGGACACCCCTCGCACCCGGCTGGCGATGGTGCGTCGGACCCGCTCCTAGCGGGACAACCCGGCGACGGAGCCAGGCACCGGGATGCCCTCGTGCAGGTCCGGCGCGGGGACGGCTCCGCCGTACGACGTCCGCACCGGCACGATCCCAGCCCACGCGGGACCGGCGACGTCCTCCTCGGGGTCCTCCGGCCAGTCCTCGGAGACCCGCAGGGACCACTCGTCGAGGGGCAGGGAGAGCACCATGGTGGCGGCCAGCTCCTTCGGGGTGCTGGGTCGCACCTCACCCAGACGACCGGGCAAGAGTGCCTCGACAACCGCGTCGAGTGCTCGCTCCATCTCTTCGCCCGCCAGACGCCGGAAGGAGCCGAACACCACCGCCGAGCGGTACTGGTAGGACGACTCGAACGCCGACCGTGCCACCACCAGGGCGTCCACGGCGGTGACCGTGGCGCAGGCCGGCGCCCCCGACGCCAACTTCCGCATCCAGCCGGAGCCGGTGGACCCGTGGACGATCAGGGCGTCGTCCAGGCGGGCACACGCGGTCGGCACCACCAGCGGACCGTCGTCGGTGATCAGACCGACGTGCACGAGCGTGACCTCGTCGAGGAGTGCGTGCAGCGCCGAGACGTCGGCACTGCCCTTCTCGGGGAGTCGGGTCATCTCAGTTCTTGTCATGGTGACTCCTGATCGGGATACGTGCGGGGGCGAGAGTGAGAAGCCGTTACCGGCCGGTGAGCTTGTCGGCGATGCGGGCGATGGGGGACGTGTTGGGACTGCCCGAGCCCATCTCGTGACGATCAGCCGCGTGGTAGGCCTTGTACAGGCCTCGCACGGCGATCCAACGGAGCGGTTCGGGTTCCCACGCGCGCACCCGGCGTCCGACCCAGGGCAGCGTCACCAGCTCGGTCTGCCGCTGGAGGACCAGGTCCGCCAACGTCCGTCCTGCGAGGTTGGTGGACGTCACACCGTGACCGACGTAGCCTCCGGCCCAGCCGATCCCCGTGCCTTCGTCGAGACCGACCGTCGCGCACCAGTCCCGAGGAACGCCGAGCACGCCGGACCACGCATGGTCGATTCCCACAGATGTGGCCGCCGGGAACAACCGACCGAGCACGGACCGGAGCTGTTGGACCGTGTCGCCCATCGTCTCGCCGTGCTTGTCCCACTTCGAGGCGTACCGGTAGGGCACCGCTCGTCCGCCCAAGGCGATCCTGCCGTCCGCTGTCCGCTGCACGTAGGCGAATCCGTGGGCCTCGTCACCGACGAGCTCGGCCCCGTGCCAGCCGATCTCGTCCCAGGCCTCCTGGGGCAGCGGTTCGGTGGCGATCATGCTGCTCGCCATGGGCAGCCAGGCACGACGCATCCCCGTCAGGGACGGCGTGTGGCCCTCCAGTGCCCGGATGACCGAGTTCGCCCTCACCGTGCCGCGGTCCGTGACGGCCGCTCCCGGGCGGACCTCGAGCACCGTCGTCTCCTCGTAGATCGAGACACCGAGCCGCTCGACCACCTCGGCGAGGGCCCGCACGAGCCGGGCGGGTTGGATCCTTGCGCAGTGGGGACTCCAGGTGGCACCTATGCCCCCCGGGATCGCGACGCGTTCACGCAGCTGATCCTCGTCCAGCACCTTGAGGTCCTCGAACCCCCAGCCGAACCTGCGCTGCTCCGGCAACCGGCGGAGCAGTCGTGCGTGCTGAGCCGGGTTGGTGGCGACGTGGAGCAGACCGCCCTTGTGGATGTGGGCGTCGATGCCCTCGAGGTCGGCCACCCGGATGACCTCGTCCACGGCCTCGAACATCTTCTGCTGCAGTCGGACCGCCCCAGCGACCCCGTGCGTGGCGGCGTACCGCTGCGGCTGTCCCGGTGGCTCGGCGCTGAGCCAGCCCCCGTTTCGGCCGGAGGCTCCGAACCCGGCGAAGTGCTTCTCGAGGACAGCCACGCGGATGTCAGGCTGGATGGTCTTCAGGTAGTAGGCGGTCCAGAGGCCGGTCAGACCACCCCCCACGATGGCGACGTCGAGGTCGGCGTCGCCCGGAAGGGCCGGTCGCCGCTGGGGAAGGCCGGTCTGCCTGAACCAGAACGACACGTCGCCGTCGACGAAGGTCGATGTCGGGGCCAGGTTGGTCATGACGATCGTCTCTGTCTTCTCGGGCCCCTCGGGGGCAGCAGTCAACACACGTACCGTGCTCGTGTTTCAACGGATTCGGTTGAGCATCCGGCGTTGAGTGGAGGATACCGTGCGTGCCCACCGACGAACTGCTACTGATTTACTTGCGCGCCCGGTCGGGGCAGGCGAGGATCGCTGCAATGCACCCCACAACGAGGGAACCCCACGTGTCCGAGACGTCCCCGGCAGGCAACACCCTCCGGCCGACGACTGCCGGTTCGAGTGCGGTCGTCGGGCGGTGATCGACCAGCCGCCCTTCGACGTGCCGGAGGACGTGGCCGAGCGGCTGCTCCGGGACGGCTACGGGCTGACCGGGCGAATCACCTCGCTCGGCAGTCAGCAGGACGCCAACTTCGCGCTCACGACCGGGTCGGGCGAGCGGTACGTGCTGAAGGTGACGAACCCCGTCATCCCGGCCGAGGAGCTGCTGCTCCAGCACGAGGCGATGCAGCACGTCGCCGGGCACGGTGCCGTCGCGGTCCCCCGGGTGGTGGCCGCTCTGGACGGCTCGGACGTGCAGTCGGTCGTCGTGGACGGGACGACCGCGTGTGCCCGGGTGGTCAGCTACCTCGACGGCGAGCCGGTCATGGACAGTCGCTACCTGGCACCCTCGGTCATCGGCCGCCTAGGCAAGCTCGCGGCCGACGTGGTGTCGGCGTTGGTCACCTTCACCCATCCCGCGGCGACCCGCAGCCTCCAGTGGGACCTGCGGCTGGCTGCCGAGGTCGTCGACGACCTCGCCCACTTCGTCGAGGACCCAGCACGCCGTGATCGGGTACTGGACGTCGCGAGACGGGCGCGAGACGCGCTGGCGCCGGTAGCCGGAGACCTGCCGCAGCAGGTGATCCACGCCGACATCACCGACAACAACGTCGTCTTCGAGACCGCCCGGGACGGCCGCGCGGTGCCGACGGGCGTCATCGACTTCGGCGACGTCATGCACAGCTGGCGGGTGGGGGAGCTCGCCGTCCTCTGCGCGTCGTTGCTGCACCACCGCGGCGCATCGCCGGTCTCGGTCCTACCCGCTGTGCGCGCCTTCCACGCGGAACAGGCCCTCTCCCGTGCCGAGGCGACGGCGCTGTGGCCGCTGGTCCTCCTGCGCGCCGCGGCGCTCGTCGTCAGCGGTCAGCAGCAAGCAACGATCAACCCCACCAACGACTACGCGGTCTCAGCGCTCGAGCACGAGTGGCGGATCCTCACGGTGGGGGACTCGGTGCCGATCGGGGTCATGCAGGCCGCTGTCCTCGATGCGACCGGGCACCCCGCGCTGTGGGAGGCGGTGCCGGACGGAGGGTCGCTGCTCCCCGGTGTCGAGCCGACGGACACGGCCGTCGTCGACTTCTCCTTCGCGAACGACGATCTGCACCCGGGGTCCTGGCAGGACCCTGGCGCGGAGTCGGCCCTGATGGATCGAGCACGCCGACGGGGCGGCAGCGTCGTAGCGGCCCGGCACGGGGAGCACCGGCTCACACGTGCATGTACAGACAGGGACCGATCCAGCCCGACCCTGGCGCTGGGCGTCGAGCTGAGCCTGCATGACCCGCACCGACTGGTCGCCCCCTGGCCCGGACATTTGCATCGGACGGGTGACGGGGCCCTCGCGCTCGTCGGTGACGGGCCGAGCCTGATCCTGGACCGCGTCGCTGTGAGCGGAGAGGAACGGCAGGTCGACAGCGGGGAGACGATCGGCACGACGACCGAGCACCCGCTGTGGGTGCAGCTGTCGTGGGTCGGTCCGGAGGCGCAGCGGTTCGTGACTCCGGAGCTGGCCGCAGCCTGGCTCGCAGCCTGTCCCGACCCCGCGACGCTGCTGCCGGTTCCCACCGCGCAGCCAAGCCCGGCCCGCGCCCTGGTCGAGCGGCGCGCGGACTCGGTGGCCACGGTCCAGGAGCACTACTATGCCGATCCGCCACGGATCGAGGTGGGGTGGCGACAGCACCTGGTGGACGTCCAGGCTCAGTCCTACCTCGACATGCTCAACAACGTGACGATCCTCGGCCACGGACACCCCCGCCTGGCGAGCGCGGTCCAGGCCCAGTGGCAGCGGCTGAACACCAACTCGCGGTTCAACTACGCCAGCGTCGTGGAGCTGTCGGAACGGCTGACGGCTCTGCTGCCCGATGCGTTGGACACCGTCTTCCTGGTGAACAGCGGGTCGGAGGCTGACGACCTCGCCCTGCGCCTGGCGTGGGCGGCGACCGGACGGCGGGACGTGGTGAGCGTCCGCGAGGCGTACCACGGGTGGACCGACGCGACCGACGCCATCTCCACCTCGGTCGCGGACAACCCGGGTGCGCTGGACAGTCGTCCCGACTGGGTGCACACGGTGGAGGCGCCGAACGTCTACCGCGGGCTCTACCGGGGTGACCAGGCCCATCGGTACGCCGAGGACGCCGTGGCCCAGATCGCGGAGCTGGCGCGGTCGGGCAGGCCCCCGGCGGCGTTCATCTGCGAGCCGTTCTACGGCAACGCCGGAGGCCTGCCGTTGCCCGAGGGCTACCTGCAGCACGTCTACGCCGCCGTGCGTGAGGCCGGCGGGCTGTGCATCGCCGACGAGGTCCAGGTGGGCTACGGCCGGCTCGGCACCTGGTTCTGGGGGTTCGAGCAGCAGCGCGTCGTCCCGGACGTGGTGACGGTGGCCAAAGGGATGGGCAACGGTCACCCCCTGGGCGCGGTCGTCACGACCCGCGCCATCGCGGAGCGCTACCGGTCTCAGGGGTACTTCTTCTCCTCGGCCGGGGGCAGCCCGGTCAGCTCGGTCGTCGGCGTGACGGTCCTGGACGTGCTGCGCGACGAGCGGCTGCAGGAGAACGCGGAGGACGTGGGCGGCTACCTGAAGCAGCGACTGCTGGGGCTGGCCGAGCGGCACCCCCTCATCGGGGCGGTCCACGGGGCAGGCCTGTACCTGGGGCTCGAGCTGGTGCGGGACCGCGTCACCCTGGAGCCGGCCACCGAGGAGACGGCTGCCATCTGCGAGCGGTTGCGGGAGCTCGGCGTGATTGTGCAACCGACGTCGGACCGGATGTGTGTGCTCAAGATCAAGCCGCCCCTGTGCCTGACCCGTGCCAGCGCGGACCTGTTCGTCGATGCGTTGGACGAGACCCTCACGCATGGATGGTGAGACGCCGCAGCATCGACTCGTGGGCAACACCTCGTCGAAGGAGGCGCGAAGATGGATCTCACCCCTCTCGGACCTGCGGGACTGCCGCAGCTGAGCGGCGAACGGTTCGTGACGGACGGGAGCCTCGAGACCGACCTGGTCCACCACCACGGCCGGGAGCTCCCGCACTTCGCAGCGTTTCCGCTCATCGAGGACGCTGAGGGGCGGAAGCTGCTGCGCGCTACTACGGCGACTACGCCTCGATCGCCCGACGAGCTGGTGCCGGGCTCCTCCTCGAGGCGCCGACCTGGCGGGCGAACCCCGACTGGGGTCGAAGGCTCGGCTACAGCCCCGCCGATCTCGACCGAGCCAACCGGGCTGCAGTGGCACTCATGTACGGCCTCCGAGAGCAGCACCAGGGCTCGCTTTCCCGGGTGCTGGTCGGTGGCGTCGTGGGGCCACGGGAGTCCGGCTGGAGCGCGGGCCCGCAGATCGACGCTGACGAGGCGGCTGCCTATCACCGCTCGCAGGTCCGGGCGCTCGCGGAGGGCGGCGCGCGACATCGTGTCGGCGCACACGCTGTCGGAGGTAGGAGAGGCCGTCGGGGTCGTCCGGAGTGCCCGCGAGGTCGGCCTGCCGGTGGCCATCGCCTTCACCGTCGAGGTCGACGGGCTGCTCGCCACGGGTGCCACGTTGGCTGAGACCGTGACGCTGGTCGACGACCTAGCGCCGCCGGACTACTTCCTCGTCAACTGCGCCCACCCGGACCACATCGAGCGAGCGGTCTCCGCGCCGGGGCCTTGGCGTGACCGGGTCATCGGTCTGCTGTCCAACGCCTCCACCGAAAGTCACGCGCAGCTCGAAAGGGCCGCCGAGCTCGACGAGGGTGATCCGCAGCTCCTGGCGGTGGCGCACTCCCGGCTCGAACCGCTCCTGCCGGGCCTCTCCGTCGTCGGGGGGTGCTGCGGCACCGACTCCAGGCACGTGGCTGCCTTGTGGGGCGTCAGCTGACCGACCCGGCGGCGCTCAGGCGGGGACGCCACCCCGGTGGCAGGTGGCGCACCGCGCGCCGCCCCATGGCGCAGGGCGAGAGGTCCACGGCCGTGATCGGGATCGCGTGCGGGCACAGCGCCGAGCTATCGACGTACGACGCCATCAGAAGGTCGTCGGGCACCCGTCGACCCTGTCACAGCACCTCCGGGAGCGCGCTGGCAGTCCCTCCGTCGGGAACCGACACGATCGCGTCCGGGGGCGCCCCCCGGGGACAGCACGTCCGTGGCGGCTTGCTGATGTACTCGGGCTGCAGGGCGAAGGGGACCTCGTGCACGATCGGTTCCCTGCCGGCGTCGGCACACCACGACTCGAAGCTGCGACGGATGTCGTGGCCGAAGGACGTGTCCACGCCGGGACACAGCATCGCGATCCGCTCCGCCCTGCTCGGCGAGATGGTCCAGCAGCGCCCGGGTCGCTCCGTCGTGGTCGGACTCGACCCGACCGGCGTGCGAGGCAAGCGCATCGAGGTGGCGCTCGCAGGTGACTACCGGCGGGCCCAGCTCACGTAGGTGTTCGAGGGGTCCCCGAGTCCTGAAACCGCGACCACGACGCCGTCGACGTGGATCGGCGTGGCCGCCGGATCGGTCGTCATCGGCAGCAGGGTCAGGGCCAGGCCGTGGTCGAGCGCCTCGGCGGCCGCGCCGATCGAGAGGTTCATGTAGTACTCGAGGCCGAACGTCTGGCCGGGGAGGTAGAGCCCGACGGCGCCGGTCCTGCGACGCCGGAGGCTGCGGGCGGTCGGGCTGGCGCTGTAGCCGAGGTCGCGGGCCATGGCGATGACTCGTTCCCGGGTGCTCGGCGCGAGTCGGCCCGAGCCGGTCAGGGCGTTGAAGACCGTCGTGGCGGAGACACCCGCCGCCTGGGCGACGTCGTGGATCGTCAACCGGCCAGCCATGCGCGCACCGTACCGAGACGGTCGGCGTAGCGACTTTGCACCGATGTGCAAGAACGTTTCCGCAACCATGGCCGTCGGACAACCGGGCGTGGTCTGGTGGGTCGGCCCACACCAGTCCAGGAGGTTCACGATGCGGCTCACCCCCGCCGAGCGCGATCGCCTCCTGATCTTCACCGCCGCGGAGCTGGCCCGCTCCCGACGCGCCCGCGGGCTCCGGCTCAGCGTCCCCGAGACGACGGCCCTGGTCGCCGACGCGGTCGCCTTCGTGTGGCAGGACCTGGACCCGGTCGGCTTCATGTGGGACTTCCGCGAGCGCATCTACCACGTGGACTGCAAGGACGCGAAGAAGCAGGTGGGCAACGGGCGCAACGGGCGGTTGGGCTCCCACCTCGCGTGGGCCGACCCACGGCGGGGCTGGGACTTCGTGTCGACCGGCCACGGCGACGTGCCCTGGGAGCAGTGCTTCCGGATGCTCAACACGATCGGCTACGAGGGCCCCATCTCGGTGGAGTGGGAGGACGCCGGGATGGACCGCCTCCGGGGTGCACCCGAGGCGCTCGAGTTCGTCCGGCGGCTGGCCTTCGAGGCGCCCGCCGCCTCGTTCGACGCGGCGTTCTCCAGCCAGTAGGCATCTGCGCCCACATAACCGCGCCGTCGCGCCGCTCGGGTCGGGCGTCGCAGGCGAGGCTCAGTACAGCGATCGCCAGGTGCGTGCTGCCCAGGACTCCGCGCGCCAGCTGCGGGCCTCCCAGTTCTGGTCGCGCCAGGTGCGCGCTTCCCAGGTCGCGGTGGTTCGGTGCTCGCTCCAGGCCACGCCCCCCCAGGTCGTGCCCTTCCAGGTCACGGCCTGCCAGTTGCCCTTGCGGTCGAAACCGCTGCCGGTCCAGGTCCTGCCGTTCCAGGATCCGCCGCTCCACGCTGTGCCGGCGCCGGACTTCTGCGCCCAGGTGCTCGCCTTCCATGCGGCGCCGAGGACGTCCACCTCACCGGTCAGGGCCACACCGCTCTTGGGGTCCACGACATGGGATCCACCACGCGCTGCCTCGAGCGTGCCCGTACCGGACGACGAGGGCCAGGTTGCAGTGAGCAGGGGGGTGGCCGACTGCGACGCGCGGATCGCGTCAGTCTCCCCGGCACCCATCGCCGGGTGGGCCAGAGCGAGCGGACGCGCGGTGGTGCGGAGGAGTGACTTGACCTGGGCCGGCGTCAGGTTCGGCCGCTTCTGGAGCAGGAGGGCAGCCTCGCCCGCAACGAAGGCCGTGGCCTGCGAGGTACCGCTGCCGCGGAAGAAGCGGCCCGCTGCGTCACCGAGGACTCGGCCGCCAGGGGCCATCTGGTCGACGTACGAGCCCGGGACGCGCAGCGACACGATCGACCGGCCCGGGGTGACCACGTCAGGGCGCCGCTGGAGGCTGCCCCCGTTGGTGAAGTCCGCGACGACGTCGTCGGCGACCGCAGTGGTGCCTCGGACGTCGACCGCGCCGACGGCGACGACGTTCGGGTCGATGGCGGGCATCAGCAGCCGGGGATCGTCCAGCCCGTCGTTGCCGGCGGCTGTGACCACCACGATGCCGGCCTTCTGGGCGTCCTCGACCGCTCGAGCCAGCGGGTCGACCTGCCACGACTGGGTGGACTCGGTGCCGTACGCCAGCGAGATGACACGCACGTTCATGCCCCGGTCGGTGCGGTGCTGGACGACCCAGTTGATCGCTGCGATGACCTGCGAGACGTCGACCGCGCCGTCGCCGGCGCCGACCTTCATGTTGAGCAGCTGGGCCTCGGGCGCGACGCCGGCGAACGTCGCAGGGTTTGCGGACGAGGGGTCCCATCCGGCGTCCCGTCCGGCGATGATTCCGGCCATGTGCGTGCCGTGCCCGAAGCCGTCGATGTAGCGCGTGCCGGCTGACTGGCTGTCGAAGGAGAGGTCCGGGCCGTTGACGACCTTGCCGACGCCGTCCAGCCCGGGCACGGGGGCGATGCCGGTGTCGATCACCGCGACGGTCACGCCCTTGCCCGTGATGCCTGCCTTCCACCCGGACTGGATGCCCTTGCGTGCGGTGAGGGAGTGCAGCGACCCGACGTCGCGGGCCGCGGACCAGCTGCCGCTCGCGTCCAGGGCCGCGCGCTCCTGCTCCGGGGTCACGTCGCCCCACAGGCTGTTCACGATCCCCTGCCCGACGATCGGCACGTGGACCTGCACCGTCGACGAGAGGTCGGACAGCAGACCCGCATGGGCCGCCCCGGGGGCGCTGCTGGCAAACAGCGCGAAGCACGCCGCTGCGGCAGCCCGTCTGGTGCTCGTGGTCGTCATCATCCGTGGCCTTCCCCGCCCCTACCTGGTCGTGTACCAGCGTGGCGGTGGCAGACGCAAGCTACGCGTGTCTTTCCGGTATATGGCCCGTATACGTCAGCATTCAGGACATAGGTCCCGGTTCGTGGACTCGGCCGGGACGAAGAGCTTGACGTCGTCGATGTGGGCGCGGCCCTCGTAGTAGTTGGTGTGCGGGTCGCCGATCATGAAGAAGTCCGGGTACGCCGAGCCCGCGGGCCAGACGTCGGAGTCGGTGTAGGTGCCGTGGTCGCCGGTGTAGGACCAGTCCCGGTTGAAGGAGCCGTCGTACTCCGCGGCCGTCTGGTTGTAGTGCCAGATCGGGACGCCGTCCTCGACGAAGTCGCGGTGGTAGCGCAGCGTGGCTCGGCCGACGTGGGCGAAGACCCCGCTGGTCTCGAGGGTGTAGCCGGTGGCGTCGCGCTCGATGGCGAAGCGGTAGGGCCGGTCGGGCAGCAGCTCGGGGCGCAGATCGGCGGCGGAGACGACCGGGCCGTTGGTGGTGCCGCACTCGGTCTCGATGACGTAGGCGGTGCCGGGGCTGACGGTGTTCTGACGACCGGCGGTCGGGAAGATCATGTTCACGCCGTTGCCGGTGCCGGCGTAGTAGGGCTCGTACTCCTTCGTGGCTGGGTTGCAGTAGAGCATGTCCCGGGTCCACTTGTAGCGGTTGTAGCCGTCCATCACGACCTTGCGGTGGGTGTGGATGAAGACGTTGTTGTGGGGCGCCGGGCGCGGGTAGTCCATGACCGACAGGTAGTAGAAGCCGTTGCTGTCGGTGCGCACGTCGCGCCAGCTGCACCGCTGCTTGGCGAAGACGCTGCCGTCGTGGGCCCACGGGTGGTTGGTCTTGCAGCCGGCGGGGGAGTAGCCGTTGATGCGCCCGTCAGGGTAGTCCCAGGAACCGTTCCGCTGGCCACCGAAGTCGATCGTGCGCAGGCGGACCTCGACGCGGTACTGCGCCGGCAGGGCCTCGGTCGAGCGGATGACGACGCCGCCGTGGTGGCTCGGCTCGTCGATCAGCAGGGACGGGTTGCCCGCCACCCGCTCGGTCCGCAGCCGCGGGGGCCGGTCAGGGCGTCCGTCACGGTTGGTGTCGCGAGCGGACATCTCGGCCGTCAGCCAACCGCCGGGACCGAAGGCGAACCGCTTGCGGAGGGTCTGGAACGTGCCGAGCTGGCGTCGGAAGTCGGCCCCGCCCATGGCGTCGAAGTAGCCGCCGTCGTCGTCGTAGCCGTCGACGTCGTACCGGCTGCCGGGACCGTCGTCGGACGGCACCCAGCGCCGGCCCGCGTCGCTCACCGCGGTGGAGAAGCTCATGCTGCGCAGCAGTGTCCAGTCCGTGGCCGTGCGCGCCGCGACACGGGGTGCCGAGGACGTGGCCGATGTCGCGTCGGTCGCGGAGTCGGAGCGCGCGGTGGCGGCGTGGCCGGCCGTGCCGCCGGCGACGGGACCGAGCAGGACGGCGGTCGTGGCCGCGACCACGACGAGACGGACGGACCCCATGGTGCAGTGCCCCCAGCTGCCGGAAGTGTGGGCGACAACGTACCCCGGCCGGCACGCGAGCGTCCGAGGGACGCCCGCGTGCCGGCCGCAGTGCGAGCAGGGGTGTGGCTAGGAGCGGCTGACGCTCTCGCAGGCGAGCACCTTGTCGGTGCTCTTGGCCTCGGCCTGGTCGGACCCGGTGCCGCAGCTCACCTTGTCGCGACCCTCGCCGGCGAAGAGCCGGTCGTTGCCCGCGAGGCCGATGAGGACGTCGTCGCCCGAACCGCCGTAGATGACGTCCTGACCGTCCACGCCGACCAGGTAGTCACCGTCGGCGCCGCCGTCGATCCAGTCGTCGCCGACGTTGAGGCGCAGCCAGTCGCGGCCCGCTCCGCCGCTGGCGCGGTCGTTGTCCTGGGCACCGTTGACGAAGTCGGCGCCGGCGCCGGTGATGGCGACGTCGTCGCCCCGGTCACCGAGGAACGACAGCTCGAAGGACGCCGACAGGGCGCTCGAGTCGACGGTGTCGTTGCCCAGACGCGGCCAGACCTCGATGAGCATCGGGGCGGAGTCGGCGAACTTCGAGGCGATCGTGCAGGTCGCGCCGACGCCCTGGGGCACGTTGATGCTGGTGCACGAGGGGTCGAGGTACTTCCACGACGCGGTGCCGGTGTCGACGAAGCGCAGCTGGCCGTTGCTCTGCGTGATGGTCGTGTTGTTGTTCTGCTGGCCGCCGCGGAACAGCAGCCCCTGGTCGGTGCGGTTGATCATCGCCTGGTTCTTCAGCGGCACCACGCCGCCGATGTTGATCGACTGCACGAACGGTCGTGACGGGCCGATACCGGGCCACGGCGAGGTGGAGCGCGGCAGGTCGAGGGTGGGGTCGTGGTACTCCTCCGCCTGGGCGGTGACGGTGGTGCTGACGAGGCCGGCGGCGAGCGCGGACAGGGCCACGAGTGCGGTGCCGGTGCGCGCGAAGATGGTGCGAGACATTGGTTCCTCCCAGATCAAGACTCTTGTCCTGACTGTAGGTGACCAAGGTCCCGAGTGGGACAAGTTGGAGAAACTCGCCAAATTCTCGACTAGACCGGTCCGCTAGCGTCGTGACGCTACCGGCTGCACCGGGGAGCTCGATCACCCTCCCGCCGCGCCCGCCCCACGCCCGCCCTACGCCCGCCGCCACGCCCGCCTTGCCACGCACCAGCCGAGGAGCCTTCATGACCCAGCAGCGCCGACGTGGCGTCCGTGACGTCCCCGGAGCCCTGGCCCGCGGTCGCGAGCGCGTGGCTGGGGTGGCCAAGCGCCGGTTCCCCGCCGTGGCCGTGACGGGCATGACGGGGGTGGGCAAGTCCGAGCTGGTGGACCACATGACGGGGCGCGACCGGCCCGAGGGTGTGCCGGAGGCGGGCTCCGCGGTGGTGGAGCGTCGGGTGCGGCGCGGCCGGCTGCTGCGCGGTTTCCGCTTCCGGGTGGTGCCCGGCGTCAACGCCGCCACCCGGCTCGGCGGCCTCGACGAGGTCTTCCACGACGCCCCGGTCGACGGGGTCCTGCACGTGGTGGCCAACGGTTACGCCACCGGCCGCCGACCGGCCGGGACGACGGGGACGGTGCCGGTCTCGCGCGAGGACCAGCTCGCTGCCGAGCTCGAGGACTGGACCGTCACCGCTCATCGCATCGCCTCGATGGCCGTACGTCGCGAGCGGCCCACGTGGCTGGTCGTCGTGGTCACCAAGGTCGACCTCTTCGACGAGCCCGTCGAGGACGTCGTGACCCGCTACTCGCCGGGCAGCGGCACCGAGTTCGGCAACCGGCTCGACGAGCTGCGGGCGCTGGCGGGCGCCGCCAAGCTGTCGGTCGACGTGCTCCCGGTGTGCAGCCACCTCGAGAAGGGCTCAGCGGTCTCCCGCGGGCAGCGCGACGCCTACCTCGCGGCCCTCGAGGCGCGGATGGCGCAGCTCTCCGGGCACGCCTGAGGTCTCACGTGAGGTCGCTCGCCCCCGGCGGGTCGGCTCAGCGAGGGACGCCGAACATCTGCACCCAGTAGTGCCCGTACCGCGAGTCCGGCACCTGGGCGTGCCCGACGCCGAGGTGGACGTAGGTGCCCATGAGGTTGTGGCAGTGACCGACGCTCGTCCGCCACCCCTCCACGACCTCGGCCGGTGTGCGGTAGCCCGCCGCGATGTTCTCGCCGTAGCCGCGCCACGCGTAGCCCGCGGCGCTCGCGCGGTCCCCGGGGCCGTCGCCGGTGGGGGAGACGTGCGCGAAGAACCCCTCCTCGCCCATCCGGACCGCGTAGGCGCGCGAGGCCACGGTCAGCTCCGGGCTCAGCTGCACCGGCGCCTTCGGGTCGTACGTCGTGTCGCCGCAGGTCGTGCCCCGGGCCCGCAGCTCGTTGGTCAGCCGCAGCACCTCGGCCTCGAACGCCGTCGGCGTCACCACCGGGTCCGTCGGCGGGTCGGTCGGCGGGTCGGTCGGTGGGGTCATCGTGACGGGCTGCCGTGCGGTCACGGCCCCCGCCGCCGTACGCGTGGGCGGCACCCGGACGCGCAGCCAGCCGCTGCGCGGCACGGCCGGGGCGACCAGGGTCGCCATCCCGCGACCGTCGGTGCGGGTGCCGGCCAGCGTGTGCCAGGTGAGGCTCCCCCCGGGGCGGTGCTGCAGCACCGCCCGCCGCTCGACGCGGCGGTCGCCGGTGAGCACCGTGACGGTGCGACGGACCTCGCTCGCGGGGGCGACGGTGGCCGCGGCGGTGGACCAGCCGGTGATGCTCGTCCGCGTCGCGGCCGCCGCGCCCGTCGGGGCGACGAGCAGTGTCGTGAGGGCGAGGGCCATGCCGACGAGCAGCGCCAACGGCCCGCGCACCAACGATGTCCGGTTTAGCCACATCTGTCCACCGTAGGACGAGCCGGACGCGCGGTGGGTCGCTTCGACGCAGAAACTCAGGGTCGGGGACGTGCCCGGGCGTCACGACGCGCGGTGGGGATCCTCCCCGACCTGGACCACGAGCTTTCCGAAGTTCGCGCCCGTCAGCAGGCCCCGGAACGCCGCGGGAGCGTTCTCGAGCCCCTCCACCACGTCCTCGCGGTAGTGGACCGAGCCGGTGGCGAGCCAGCCCGTCATGTCGCGCACGAAGTCGCTGCCGTGGGTGGGCAGGAACTCGTCCTGGATGAAGCCGCGCACGGTCAGGCTGCGTCGCAGCACCAGCCCCAGGAACCCGGGGAGGCGGTCGGGCCCCTCGGGCACCTCGGTCGCGTTGTAGCCGGAGACCAGTCCGCACACGGGGATGCGGGCGTACTTGTTGACGTGGCGCAGCACCTGCCGCGTCACCTCGCCACCGACGTTCTCGAAGTAGACGTCGATGCCGTCGGGCACGGCCGCCGCGAGGTCCTCGGCGAAGGTGGGGGAGCGGTGGTCGACCGCGGCGTCGAAGCCGAGCTCCTCCAGCAGAGCGGTGCACTTGGCCTGGCCGCCGGCGATTCCCACGGCGCGCGCGCCGCGGGCTCGCGCGATCTGGCCCACCGCGGAGCCGACCGGTCCGGTGGCGGCGGCGACCACGACGGTCTCGCCGGCCTGGGGGCGACCGATCTCCAGGAGTCCGGCGTAGGCCGTGAAGCCCGGCATGCCGAGCACGCCGAGGGCCGTGGAGACAGGGGCCTGCGCGGGGTCGAGCCGTCGCAGACCGGTGCCGTCGCTGATCGCGCGGGTCTGCCACCCGGAGTAGGACAGCACCCAGTCGCCCTCGTCCCAGTCCGGGGACCGGGACTCCTCGACCTGGCAGACGGTGCCGCCGACGAGCAGCCCGCCCACCGGCACGGGGTCGGCGTACGACGGTGCGTCGCTCATGCGACCGCGCATGTAGGGGTCGAGCGAGAGGTAGACGACCCGGAGCAGGACCTGACCGTCCTCGAGCGCGGGGAGCTCGTCGGTGACGACGTCGAAGGTGGAGTCGTCGGGCGTGCCGACGGGGCGTTGGGCCAGACGGACCTGGGTGGTGGTGGGCATCGCTCCAGCATGCCGGGAGCACGGGCGCCGACCTCAGCGGGGGGTCGGCCGAGATCCGCGCCGGTCTGGACCGGATTTCGTCGGTGTGATCAGATTCAGGGGTCCCGGGCGATTCGGGACCTTAGTCTTAGGGCTGACGTCGCATTTGGGAGGATGCCGTGCTCACTCGTTCTGCTCGACTCACACTCGCCGTGGCCGCCCTGGGGGCCGCCACCGTCTCGGGCGCCGCGCTGCCAGGAGCCGCTCAGGCGGCCGGGAGCGAACCACCGAAGGCCCTGCTCGGCGACGGACCCACCCCGATCCCGCTGAAGAACGCCGCCATGATCCTGCGCACCGAGTGGGGCTACCGGTACATCGCCGGTCAGCAGGACAGCAACCTGACCGTGCGCCTGGTCGACGGCAACCTCGTCTACACCGACCGGGGCACGCGCGAGCTGCGCGACATCCCCGGCACCTGCAACCGACGCTCGGTCGACGTCGGCATCCAGGCGGTGTGCTCGGTGCCGGCGCAGTACGACAGCCCCAACAGCATGTTCCTCGAGATCTGGCCGCGTCTCGGCGACGACACCATCGACGCCTCGTCGGTGCCGAGCACCTTCCGCATGTGGGTCCTCGGCGACCGGGGTCGCGACGTCGTGCGCACCGGGGCCGGCAACGACTTCGTCAACGGCGCCCAGGACGGCGACAAGGTCTGGGGCGGCGCCGGTGACGACTGGATCCGCACCGGCGACGGCGACGACTCGATCGTCGGCGAGGCCGGCAACGACAAGCTCGTCGCGGTCGCCGGCAACGACACCATCGACGGCGGCGAGGGCAACGACCGCGTCGGCGGCGGGCCGGGCAGCGACCGGTTGACCGCCGGTGGCGGTCAGGACGTCGTCGCCTGTGGCGGTGGCCCCGACAGCGCCTGGGTGGACTCCGCCGACCGCGCCACCGAGTGCGAGTCCGTCGCGCGTTCCTGAGCCCTCGGTTGCGCCTGCGACCTAAGGTCGGACCATGGCGGCCTCCCGAGGCGGGTACCGGACGTCCCGGTCGTCGGTGACGCCCGGGCGCGCGTCCGCGGCCCCACGTGCGACCCCGACCGCGCCCCCGACCGCGTCCCCGACGGCGCCCCCGACCGCGACTGTGGCCGCCCCGTGGGTGCTGCTGCGCGCTGCGCACGGCGGTCCGACGGTGGCGGTCACGACGCTGGTCGCGGTGCTCGCGGCCGGTCGTGGCGTCGGCTGGGGCACCGCCCTGCTGCTGGCCGGCGCCGTGCTGGCCGGTCAGCTCACGATCGGGTGGGTCAACGACCTCGTCGACCTGCGACGCGACCGGGAGGTCGGGCGCACCGACAAGCCGCTGGCGACCGGCGAGCTCCCGGTCGGCGTGGTGCACACCGCCCTCGCGCTGGCCGCCGTGGCGGCGGTCGGGCTCTCGCTCGCGCTGGGGTGGCGCAGCGCGCTGGTCCACCTCGTGCTCGTCGTCGGCTCGGGCCAGGCCTACAACCTCGGCCTCAAGGCCACCGCCTGGTCGTGGCTGCCCTACGCGGTCGCCTTCGGGACGCTGCCGGCGGTGGTCACCCTCGCCGGCGCGGCCCCGACGTGGCCCGAGCTCTGGCTGATGGTGGCGGCCGGCACCCTCGGGGTGGCGGCGCACTTCCTCAACGTGGTCCCGGACCTCGCCGACGACGCCGCGACCGGGGTCCGGGGCCTGCCGCACCGGATCGGCGAGACCGGCAGCCGGGTCGCGGCGACCACGCTCCTCGTCACCGCCTCGGTGGCGGCGCTGCTCGGACGCGACGGCTCGCCCGAGCCCTGGGGCTGGGTGCTGCTCGTCCTCGTGCTGGGGCTCGCGGCCGTCAGCCTGCGTGGGCGTGGCCGGAGCCCCTTCCGGGCCGCCGTCGCGATCGCGCTGGTGGACGTCGTGCTGGTGGCGGCCGGATGACCACGCACACGTCGGCCGCGCCTGCCCCGGGCGGCCGCGACGTGCCGCACGACCTCGTCGTCGTCGGCGCCGGCCCGGCCGGCACGGCGACCGCGCTGGGGGCCCTCGCGGTCGACCCCGACCTGTCGGTGCTGCTGGTCGACCGCGCTGACTTCCCCCGCGACAAGTCCTGCGGCGACGGGGTGGCGCCGCACGTGCTCGACCTGCTCGCCGAGGTCGGCGTCACCGGCCTGCTCGACGACCGGGTCCCGGTCACCCGGCTCCGTCTGCAGCGCGGAGAGCTCGGGGTCGACCGTCCCATGGCCAGGCCGGCCTGGGTCGTGCCCCGACGGGTCCTGGACGCCCGCCTCCTCGACGCCGCGCTCACCGCCGGCGCCCGGTGGCAGCGGCGTCGCGTCCGCGACGTCTCGGTGACCGACAGCGGGGTGGTCCTCGACGGCGAGGTCGCCGGACGGGTGCTCGTCGGTGCCGACGGCGCCCACTCGGTGGTCCGCCGGGCGCTGGGGCGCCCGGACGGTCCGCGGGCGCTGGCCATCCGCGGCTACGCCCCCACCGCGCCCGGACGCCGGGGCGGCCAGAGCATCGTCTTCGGCGACAGCCGGCAGCCCTCGTACGCATGGGCCTTCGACTGCGGGGACGGCACCAGCAACGTCGGGTACGGCGAGCTGCTGACCGACCGCCGCCGGCCGCCGACCCGGCGCCAGCTCCTCGAGCAGCTCGAGCACCTGCTGCCCGGGACCACCGCCGACGCGGTCGACTGGCGCGGGCACCACCTGCCCCTGTCGACGGCCCTACCGCTGCGGCCCGCGCGCGGACGCGTCCTGCTGGCCGGTGACGCGGCGGGGCTGGTCAACCCGCTGACGGGAGAGGGCATCTACTACGCGGTCGCCACCGGCCTGCTGGCGGGACGGACGGCCGCGGAGGCACTGCGGGGGGCGGGGTCCGACCGGCCCCACGCCGTGGACGCCGCGGGAGCGACGTACACCCGGCGGGTGCGGCGGCTGCTGGCCCGCCACCTGCGCCACACCGCGCTCGCGGCCCGCCTCTCGCTCCACGACCGGGTGCTCGACGCCGGGCTCCGCGCCTCGGCCCGCGACCAGCGCGTGTTCGACGACCTCGTCGAGCTCGGGCTCGCCCGGGGCACCCTCACCTCGACCTTGTCCCGTGGTCTCGCCACCTCGCTGGTGACCCGCACCCCTCCGCACGCCCACCCACAGGAGACACCCGTATGAGGATCGTGAGCGTCGCCGGCGTCCTGCCCGAGCACCGCTACCCCCAGCACCAGATCACCGAGATGTTCACCCGCACCATGCTGCGCGGTGCCGTGGACCTCGCGGTGGTCGAGCGCCTGCACGGCAACGCCGGGGTGACGCACCGCTCGCTGGCGCTGCCGATCGAGGCGTACGCCGAGCTCGGGGACTTCGGTCAGTCCAACGACGCCTTCATCGAGGTCGGGGTGGAGCTCGGCGCCCGCGCCGTCACCGACGCCCTCAAGGCGGCCGACCTCACGCCCCAGGACGTCGACCTGATCATCTCCGCGACCGTCACCGGACTCGCCGTCCCCACCCTGGAGGCGCGGGTGGCCGCCCTCATCGGCATGCGTCCCGACGTGGTGCGGGTGCCCTTGGTGGGCCTGGGCTGCGTGGCCGGTGCGGCGGGCGTGGCACGGTTGCACGACTACCTCGTCGGCCACCCCGACAAGGTGGCGGTGCTGATGTCGGTCGAGCTCTGCTCGCTGACGCTGCAGCGCGACGACACCTCGATGGCCAACCTCGTCGGCAGCGGCCTCTTCGGTGACGGCGCCGCCGCGGTGGTGGCAGTGGGGCGCGACCGGGCCGCGGACCTCGCGGTCGAGGGACGCGGGCCGACGCAGCCCGACGTGCTGGCCAGCCGCAGCCGGCTCTACCCCGACTCCGAGCGCACCATGGGCTGGGACGTCGGCGCCACGGGCCTCAAGATCGTGCTCGACAGCAAGGTCCCGCAGATGGTCACGCGCTACGTCGGAGGCGACGTCGCAGCGTTCCTCGCCGACCACGGGCTCACGCAGGCCGACATCGAGTGGTACGTCGCCCACCCCGGCGGTCCCAAGGTGCTCGAGGCGATGCAGGAGACCCTCGGAGTGCCGCAGGAGGCGCTGCAGGTCACCTGGGACTCGCTCGCGGCGATCGGCAACCTGTCCTCGTCCTCGGTCCTGCACGTGCTGGCCGACACCCTCGCGACGCGGCCCCCGCGTCCCGGTTCCTACGGCCTGATGCTCGCGATGGGACCCGGCTTCTGCTCCGAGCTGGTGCTGCTGCGCGCCCCGGAGCCCGGCGCATGAGCTCCGAGCTCTGGTTCACGATCCTGGTCGCCGCGGTCGGGCTCGAGCGGCTGGCCGAGCTGGTGGTCTCGAAGCGCAACGCCGCCTGGAGCCTGGAGCACGGGGGAGTCGAGACGGGACAGGGCCACTACCCGTTCATGGTGGTCCTCCACACCGGCCTGCTGGCCGGGATGCTGGTCGAGGTCTGGCTGCTGCGCCCGGGCTTCGTGCCGGCCCTCGGGTTCACGATGCTGGCGCTGGCGGTCGGCTCCCAGGTCCTGCGCTGGTGGTGCATCACGACGCTCGGGCGGCGCTGGAACACGCGCGTCATCGTCGTACCGGGGCTGGCGCCGGTGGCCGCAGGGCCCTACCGGTGGTTATCCCACCCCAACTACGTCGCCGTCGTCGTCGAGGGTGTCGCGCTGCCGCTGGTCCACTCGGCCTGGATCACCGCCGCCGTCTTCACCCTCGCCAACGCCGCGCTGCTGACCGTGCGGATCCGCTGCGAGAACGCCGCGCTCGCCTCGCTGCCGCGCGCCGAGCAGGTGCGGGCGTGAGGGACCTCGTGGTCGCCGGGGGCGGTCCCGCCGGGCTGGCCACGGCGCTGCACGCCGCCCGCGCCGGACTCGACGTCGTCGTCCTCGAGCCGCGGGAGGGCACCGTGGACAAGGCCTGTGGCGAGGGGCTCATGCCAGGCGCGCTGGCCGCGTTGCACGACCTCGGCGTGGACCCGGACGGCCACGACCTGACCGGCATCCGCTACGTCGCCGGCCCCCGGCAGGTCGAGGCACCGTTCCGCGGCGGCCCCGGGCGCGGCGTGCGCCGGACCACGCTGCACGACGCGCTGCGCTCGGCGGTCGAGAGGGCCGGGGTGCCCGTGCAGCGGCGGGCGGTGGTCACGGTGACCCAGGACGCCGCCGGCGTCGTGGTCGACGGTGAGCACAGCCGCTACCTGGTCGCGGCGGACGGACTGCACTCGCCGCTGCGTCGCTCGCTCGGGCTGGAGCGTCCGGGCGAGCGTGCCCCGCTGCGACGTGGGGGCCGGCAGGCGGCTCGGGCACGCTACGGCCTGCGCCAGCACCACGAGGTGGCGCCCTGGACGTCGTACGTCGAGGTGCACTGGGGCGAGCACGCCGAGGTCTACGTGACCCCGGTCGACGCCGACCGCGTGGGCGTGGCCGTGCTGACCTCGACACGCGGGTCCTACGCCGAGCACCTGGCGGCGTTCCCCGAGGTCCGCGAGAGGATCCGAGGTGCCGGCAGCGCCAGCGACGTCCGCGGGGCGGGACCGCTGCGCCAGCACGCCACCGCACGCACGGCAGGGCGCGTGATGCTGGTCGGCGACGCCGGCGGCTACGTGGACGCCCTCACCGGGGAGGGCGTCGCGCTGGCTCTGGCTCAGGCCCGGGCCGCGGTGGACGCGGTGGTCGCCGACGACCCCGGACGCTACGAGAAGGAGTGGGTGCGCGTGACCCGTCGCTACCGGGTGCTGACCGAGGGGTTGGTGCGGGCGACCCGGCTGGGGCCGGTGCGACGTCGGCTGGTCCCGACCGCGACCCGCCTGCCCTGGGCCTTCTCCGCCGCCGTGGGCGCGCTGGCGGGGCCGGCATGAGCGCCGCCGGTGAGCCGCGGGCCGAGCTCGTCGTGCTGGTCGGCGAGGACGGCCGGGCGCTGGGCACCCAGGAGAAGGCCACCGTGCACCACGAGGCGACCCCGTTGCACCTCGCGTTCTCCTGCTACGTCTTCGACGACGCCGGGCGGGTGCTGGTGTCGCAGCGGGCGCTGAGCAAGGTGACCTGGCCGGGCGTGTGGACCAACAGCGTGTGCGGGCACCCGGCGCCGGGGGAGGAGCTCGCCGCGGCGGTCCGGCGGCGTGCCGCGCACGAGCTGGGGCTCGAGCTCGCGGACGTCGAGCTGGTCCTGCCGGGCTTCCGCTACCGCGCCGTCATGGACAACGGGGTCGTGGAGAACGAGCTGTGCCCGGTGCACGTCGCGCGAGCCGTGGGACGCGAGGACCTCGACCCCTCCGAGGTGGAGGCGGTCGAGTGGGTCGCGTGGCCGCGGTTCCGCGACGAGGTCCGCGACGGCACGCGCGAGGTCTCGCCGTGGTGCGTGGCCCAGGTCACCGCCCTCGCCGCCCGCGAGGACGGGCAGGGTTGGTTCCGGGCCGGGGACGCGGAGTCCCTGCCGGCTGCAGCGCGCTGAGCCGAGCGGGTCAGGCGGCGGCGCGGCCGCGACGGGCCAGGCGGCGCAGCGCGCTGCCCTGCTGCCGGTCGCGCACGAGCGGGACCAGGTGCGTCCGGCCCTCGCGCTCGGCCACGAGCACGGTCGCGTCGTGGTCGTAGGCGGCGGCGAGGCGCTCCACGCGGGCGAGGTCGTTGTCGGCGACCGCTTCGTTGACCGCGACGACGTAGCCGTCGTGCAGGGTGTCGAGCTCCTCGACGAGGGTGCTGGCCATGTCGGTCACCTCCAGGTTGATGTCCATGTCCAGACAATGGTCCCGCGTATGTTGGATCGATCCAAATCATGGCGCGGTGATCCCGCCCACAGGGCCGGGAGAGGGTGGGGGCATGAGCCTGACGACGACGGACCCGGGTCACGGTCCCTGCGTGTGCGGGTCGGGACGGGGTTACCGGTCCTGCTGCGGTCCGCTCCACGACGGGGCGTCCGCGGTCACGGCCGAGGAGCTCATGTGTTCGCGGTACGCCGCCTTCGCCCTCGGTCGGGAGGACCACCTGTTCCGCACCTGGCACCCGCGCACACGACCGTCCGGGCCGCTCACGAGCGACGGCGTCGTGTGGTGCGGTCTGCGGATCATCGCCACCGAGGCCGGGGGGCCCGACGACGCGACGGGGTGGGTGGAGTTCGAGGCCGACCACCGCACGGGTGAGGACCGAGAGATGTACACGCTGTGCGAACGCAGCCGCTTCGAGCGACGCGCCGGCCGCTGGGTGTACGTCGACGCCGACGCCTGATCGCGCCGGGACGGAAAATGTCAGTGCGACAAGCATCCGGTGGGGATGCCTGCCGCACTGACGGTCGAGCAGGGTGCCGGGTCAGACCGGCTGGACCTGTCCCAGCACCTCGAGCACCTCGTTCGTCGAGCTCGCGGCCTCCAGGCGAGCCACCTGGTCGGCGTCGAGGAAGACCTCGGCGATCCGGCCCAGCAGCTTGAGGTGGTCGTTGCCGAGCGCGGCGACGCCGACGACGAACCTGACCTCCTTGCCCTTCCAGTCCAGCCCGTCCGAGTAGCGGACGAAGGAGATGGCCGTCCGCTTGATGGCCGACTTGGCCTCGTTGGTGCCGTGGGGCAGGGCGAGCCCGTTGCCCATGTACGTCGACACCGACTGCTCGCGGGCGTGCATGCCCTCGACGTACGCCGGGTCGACCGCTCCGGTCTGGACGAGCAGCTCGCCGGCGCGGGTGATCGCCTCGTCGCGGGTCCGGTCGCCGGCGTCCAGGACGATCGACTCGGGGGCCAGCAGACCGCCGATCGTGTCGGTGTCCTGTGACGCCGCCGACCCTCCCGACCCGGTGGTGCTGCTCCCACTCGCGTCCTTGCCCGCGTCACTGTTGCGCTCGCGCACCAGCTCCACGATCTCGTCGTAGCGCGGGCTGTTCATGAAGTTGTCCACCGAGACGTGGACCGCCGAACCGGTCTTCTGCCGGGCCCGGGGGGTGAGGTCCTGGTGGCTGACGACCACGTCGAACTCGTCGCGGAGGTTCGAGATGGCTTTGTTGACCACCGTGACGTCGGTGAACCCGGCGCCGTGCACCTTCTTGCGCAGCACCGAGGCGCCCATGGCGGAGGAGCCCATGCCGGCGTCGCAGGCGAACACGATGGCGTTGATGGGGCCGGTGTGCTCCCCGGCGCCCGAGCCGGCGAGCGCCGAGCTGGCGACCGACTTCTTGCCCTTCATGCTCTCCATGCCCGCGGTCGCGGCGCCGAGGTCGCCCTCGCTGTTGCGGTCGAGCTTCAACAGGAAGGAGGCCACGAGGAAGGACACCCCGGCCGAGGCGATGACCGACAGCGTGACGCCGACCAGCTCACCGGGCGGTGAGGCCGCCCACACGGCGATGATCGAGCCGGGCGCGGCAGGGGAGCGGAGCCCGGCGTCGAAGGCCACGTTGACGCCCACGCCGGTCATGCCGCCGGCGATGACGGCCAGCACGAGGACCGGCTTCATCAGCACGTAGGGGAAGTAGATCTCGTGGATGCCGCCGACGAACTGGATGAGGATGGCGCCGGGGGCCGAGGCCTTGGCCATGCCGGACCCGAAGACCATGAAGGCCAGCAGCAGCCCGAGACCCGGGCCGGGGTTGGCCTCGAGCAGGAAGAGGATCGACTTGCCCTGCTCGGCGGCCTCGCTGGTGCCGAGCGGGGTGAGGATGCCCTGGTTGATGGCGTTGTTGAGGAACAGGATCTTGGCGGGCTCGATGAAGACCGAGGTCAGCGGCAGCAGGCCGTTGTTGACCAGCACGTCGACGACGTTCGAGGCGAGCTTGCTGAAGCCCTCGACGAAGGGACCGGCGACGACGAATCCGATGATGGCGAGGAACCCGCCCCAGATGCCGGCGGAGAAGTTGTTGACGAGCATCTCGAAGCCCGGCCTGATCTTGCCGTCCCACAGGGCGTCGATCTTCTTCATCGACCAGCCGCCCAGTGGGCCCATGACCATCGCGCCCAAGAACATCGGGACGGTGGCGCCGGTGATGGCGCCCATGGTGGCGATGGCACCCACGACGCCGCCGCGGATGTTGTCGTCGTACATCATCCGGCCGCCGGTGTAGCCGATGAGCAGCGGCAGCAGGTAGGTGATCATCGGGCCGACGATCCCGGCGCTGTCGTGCATCGCGTTGCCGTCGGCGTCGGTCCACGCGCCGAGAACGGAGACGAAGCCGAACCCGTCGGTGGTCGGGTCGGCCCCGAAGAGCTCCTTGCCGATCAGCGCGATCCACCCGGTCTGGATGAACAGGGCGGTGATGAGGCCCCAGGCGATGAACGCGCCGATGTTGGGCAGGACCATGTTCGACAAGAACGTGCCGAAGCGTTGGACGTGGAGACGGACGCCGCCGCTCGAGTGGGTCTGGGTCGTCGTTGCCATGACACCTTCCTGGGATTGAAGGCCCGATCCGCCGCTCGCGCGAGCGCGTACGTTGGATCTGGCGGGTGTGTGACTACAGTCACGCGAATCTGTGATTGCCTTTATATCTCCGTCCAGATGGGCCGGTCAAGACCCTGAAGACAACATGTTCACAGAGAAAGCAACGCAAATGCGGTATGGTCTGGGTCACAGATCATCGATGAGACAGCTGGAGGACACCCATGAAGGCTCTGCGCTTCTACGCCCCCGAGGACGTCCGTCTCGAGGACGTCCCCGAGCCAACCTGCGGTCCCCGCGAGGTGAAGCTCAAGGTGCGCAACTGCTCGACGTGCGGCACCGACGTCAAGATCTTTCACAACGGGCACCAGAACCTCACCCCGCCGCGGACCATCGGGCACGAGATCGCCGGCGAGGTCGTCGAGGTCGGCGCCGAGGTCGAGTCCGCCTTCGGCGCCTCCTGGTCGGTCGGCGACCGCGCCCAGGTCATCGCCGCCGTGCCCTGCGGCGAGTGCCACGAGTGCCGCAAGGGCTGGATGGCCGTGTGCCAGAACCAGACCTCGGTCGGCTACCAGTACGACGGCGGCTTCGCCGAGTACATGATCGTTCCCGAGCAGGTGCTGAAGGTCGACGGCCTCAACCGCATCCCCGAGAACGTGGGGTACGACGAGGCATCGGCCGCCGAGCCGTTCGCCTGCGCCATCAACGCCCAGGAGCTGCTCGGGATCGAGGAGGGCGACACCGTCGTCGTCTTCGGTGCCGGCCCCATCGGCTGCATGCACATCCGGATCGCGCGCGGCGTGCACAAGGTCGGCCCGGTCTACCTCGTCGACGTCAACGCCGACCGCCTGAAGATGTCGGCCGACGCCGTGCAGCCCGACGAGACCATCAACGGTGCCGAGGTCGATGTCGTGGAGAAGGTCATGGAGCTGACCGGCGGCCGCGGAGCAGACGTCGTCATCACCGCCACGGCGGCCAACGTCACCCAGGAGCAGGCCATCGCGATGGCCGCCCGCAACGGGCGGATCTCCTTCTTCGGCGGGCTGCCCAAGACCGACCCGACCATCAGCTGCGACTCCAACGTCGTGCACTACCGCCAGCTGCACATCCACGGGGCCAACGGGTCCGCGCCGGAGCACAACAAGCGGGCGCTGGAGTACATCTCCACCGGTCAGGTGCCGGTCAAGGACCTCATCACCGAGCACATCCCGCTCGAGCGGGCCCTCGACGCCTTCGCCATCGTCAAGGCCGGCGAGGCCATCAAGGTGACCGTCGAGCCCTGATCGGCCCCCCCGAGGCGTGGCGCTGCTCGCCGTTTCTTCGTGCCCGCCCCGGGCCCCCGGTGCCCGCCCTGGTTGGACCCGTCAGGACAGGTGGGTCGGCTGCTGACGCGACTTGTGCCCGGAGTCCGAGCCTCGGGAGTCCTGGCTGCCCTGGCCGTCGGTCTCGAGCCCGGTGCCCTCGGGCACCAGCGTCACGATGACAGCCTTGTAGACCGGGGTGTTGCTGTGAAGCGCGGTGTTGTCGAGCGGCACCAGCGGGTTGGTCTCGGGGTAGTACGCCGCCGCCGTCCCGCGGGGGGTGTCGTACTCCACGATGCGGAACGACGGGGCGCAGCGCACGATGTCGTCGTCGGACCAGTGCGAGACCAGGTCGACCATGTCGCCGGGGGCGAATCCCAGCGCGGCGATGTCCTCCTTGTGCACGAAGACGACCCGGCGGCCGCCCTCGATGCCGCGGTAGCGGTCGGAGAGGCCGTAGATCGTGGTGTTGAACTGGTCGTGGCTGCGCAGGGTCTGCAGCACGAGGTGACGCTCGGGCACGTGGAGCAGCTCGATAGGGGAGACGGCGAACTCGCCCTTGCCCGACTCGGTGTCGAAGGTGCGGGAGTCGCGCGGACCGTGGGGGAGCAGGAAGCCGCCCGGCTGGTGGGCCCGCTCGTGGTAGTCCTCGCAGCCCGGCACGACGCGTGAGATGTGGTCGCGGATGACGCGGTAGTCGTCGCGCATCGCCTTCCACGGCAGGTCGTGACGCTCACCCAGCGTCGCCTCGGCGACGCCGGTGACGATGGCGACCTCGGAGCGCACGTGGGGGCTGGGCGGTGAGAGCGGTCCCCGCGAGGCGTGGACGGCGCAGACCGAGTCCTCGACCGTGATGGTCTGCTCGCCCGCCGCCTGGGTGTCGGTGTCGGTGCGGCCCAGCGTGGGCAGGATCAGTGCGGTGTCGCCGGTGACCAGGTGCGAGCGGTTGAGCTTGGTCGAGACCTGCACGGTCAGCGAGGTCTTGCGCATCGCCTCGACGGTGACGTCGGTGTCGGGGGTGGCCTGGACGAAGTTGCCGCCCAGCCCCATGAAGACCTTGACGGTGCCGTCGCGCATGCCGCGGATGGAGTCGACCACGTCGATCCCGTGCTCGCGCGGCGGGTCGAACCCGAACTCCTTCTCCAGAGCGTCGAGGAAGTGCGCCGGCGGGCGCTCCCAGATCCCCATGGTGCGGTCGCCCTGCACGTTGGAGTGGCCACGCACCGGGAAGAGACCGGCGCCCGGCTTGCCCAGGTTGCCCTGCGCGAAAGCCAGGTTGGCGATCTCCTTGATGGTGGCCACGCCGTTGCGGTGCTGGGTGAGGCCCATCGCCCAGCAGAAAACCGTGCGGTCGGAGTCGCGCAGCATCTCGGCAAGGCGGGTGATCTGCTCGCGCGTCAGGCCCGTGGAGGTGGCCACGACGTCCCAGTCGACGGCGCGCACGTGCTCCTTCCACTCCTCGAAGCCGGCGGTGTGACGCGCGATGAAGTCGTGGTCCAGCGCGTCCCACTCGACGAGCAGGCTGCCGAGCGCCTGCAGCAGCGCGAGGTCGCCGTTGACCTTGATGGGCAGGTGCAGGTCGCTGATCTGCGTGCCGGTGGTCATGCCCTTGGGCGTCTGCGGGTTCTTGAAGCGGATGCTGCCGGCCTCGTTGAGCGGGTTCACCGCGACGATCGTGGCGCCGTTGCCCTTGGCGATCTCCAGCGCGCTGAGCATGCGGGGATGGTTGGTCCCGGGGTTCTGCCCCAGGATCACGATGAGCTCGGCGTCGTACACGTCCTGCATGACGACGCTGGCCTTGCCGATGCCGATCGACTCCGCCAGCGCGACGCTGGTCGACTCATGGCACATGTTCGAGCAGTCGGGCAGGTTGTTGGTGCCAAAGGCGCGCACGAACAGCTGGTAGACGAACGCCGCCTCGTTGGAGGTGCGCCCCGAGGTGTAGAAGGTCGCCTCGTCGGGGTCCTCCAAGGCGTTGAGCTCGTCGGCGATGATGCGGTAGGCGTCGTCCCACGCGATCGGCTCGTAGTGGGTGCCCCCCGGACGCTTGACCATGGGGTGCGTGATGCGTCCCTGCTGACCCAGCCACAGCTCGCTGTGGGCGTCGAGGTCGGCGATCGAGTGGCCGGCGAAGAACTCGGGGGTGGCCCGGTCCTTGGTCGCCTCCTCGGCCACGGCCTTGGCGCCGTTCTCGCAGAACTCGGCGGCATGGCGGTTCTTGGGGTCCGGATCGGGCCACGCGCAGGACATGCAGTCGAAGCCGTCGGCCTGGTTGAGCCTGAGGAGGGTCTGTGCCGTGCGCTTGGGCCCCATGCGCTCGAGGGATCGCTTCATCGACACCGCGACCGCAGTGGCGCCCGCGGCGGCCTCCTTGCGGTCGTGGACCTCCAGCTGCGACTCGTCGTAGTCGGTGGTCTGTCGCTTGCGGCCGGTTCCGGCGGTGTCAGTCATGTCTGATGTGCTCCTGCTCGTCGACGTCGATCGTTCCGCGCCCGAGCCGGAGCGAAACGTCATGCCTCGACCCTACGGGCGCCCGGTGTGCCGCCGCAGGCACACCGCCTGGCCACATCGGCCTCGAACCCGCCGGATTGCAGAATCATGCATCGCGTAGATGCGCAACCAAACCTGACACAAACGGACATATCGGTCGGGCAGACTAGACCTGTCGGACGGCAGCGATCCCGGTCTCCCACTCCACCCACTCGGGATCCACCCCCAGGTCGTCCACGTCACCACGGAGGCAGTCCCAGCCTCCCGGACGGGGGTCCCGCTCGGGGGCCCCCGTCCAGGCGCGCCCGCTCCTGCCGGGTCGTGCGTGCATCAGGACACCACCTGGACTGATCAGGTGATTCAGGACGAAAGTCCTGCGCGCGAAGCCGGCGCTCGTCACACTGGAGCCTCCGGCACACCCCTGTCCCGCCGGAGGTCTCTGGGAGGAGAACCCATGAACGCGCGCGCTCGCACCATCGTGGCCAGCCTGGCCCTCACGGCCGGCACCACCCTCGGCGCTGCGGCGGTCCCCGCCGCCCATGCCGACGAGGTGTCGTGTCCCTCGACCGAGTCCCTCGACGCCGCAGCCGCGACCGAGGCCTCGGCCAAGCAGGCCTTCAAGGACAGCAACCGCCCGTTGGGCCAGCTCGTCAAGAGCGCGCGCGCGGAGTCCCGCGACGCCGTCGCGGAGCTCCAGCGCTCGCTGCGCCAGCTCCGGGCCGAGGTCCGTTCCGCGTCCACCGAGGAGGACGAGGCCGCCGCCGAGGCGGCGTACGACGCCGCGAGGACGACCCTCAAGCAGCAGCGCAACCTGCTGGACTCGAAGCGGGCACTGCTGGCCGAGGTCAAGAGCAGCCGCACGGAGGCCCGTGCCGCCTGGCGGGACGCCAAGTCCGCCCGGGAGGCCCTGGAGGCCGCCGCGGAGACCTGCACCGAGGGACCCGACGACGCCGATGAGACCGGTGACGACACGGGCGGCGGCACCGGCGAGGGCGGTCTCTGAGCGTCGCCGCTCCCGAGCGGATCGGGAACGACAGGGGCAGCGGCCGGGCGCGTCAGCCGGGCCGCTGCACGTCGTACCAGAGGCAGGCGAACGCCCGGTTCTGCTCGACGCGGGTCAGGCGCAGGTCGGTGCGTCCCTCGAGCAGCCGCTTGCCGACGGCCAGCGGCAGGTCCCGGTGGGTCAGCACCCAGCAGGGCTGGGTGTAGCTCCAGGCCTCGCCGGTGCGCCGCTGGTGCTCCAGCACCCAGGAGTACGTCGTGGCACCCATGGCCAGAGCGCCCACGTCGTCGATGAACGACGCGTAGCCCATCGGCCCGTCGTCGTCGATGTCCTGCGACAGCAGCCAGTCGAGGGAGTCCTGCTCGTCGGCGAGGAATCCGTCGAGGGTGGCGGCGGTGCAGGAGACGGTGCGGCGCGCGGACCGGGACCCATGGGCCCCGCATGCACCAACGGCGGATCGGCGCCGGTGGGACCGCTCAGCTCAGGCCGCCCGGCACACGGGTGCCGGTGAAGGCCGTTGCCAGGGCGCGCGCGGCGCGCAGCGTGGGGTGCTCGTCGGTGCGGCGGGTGACGACGACGACGCTCCGGCCGTCGACGACCGCCACCTCGGAGTAGGCGTCGGAGCGCGGGGTGCGGTCGGAGAGCGTCGTGGTGGGATCCAGGGCCTGGACCCGGGTCACGAGCGGCCCGACCGAGGGGCCGCCCCCGGTGCCGCGACAGGCTGCCAGGGACCGACGTCGGTCCCGCGCGAACGCCGCGGCGGACCGCGGCGTGGTGAAGAAGATCCGGGTGGCGTCGACCCAGCTGCCGGAGACCTCGTAGGTCACCGTGACGGCTCCCACCGCCGACGACCGCGGGCCCGGGTCGGGGCAGCCGCGCGGGACGCTGCCGCGGACCGCGCCCCGGGCGTCGCGCCGGCGCGACGGGGGCGGTCCCTCGACGTCGCCGGGCTCACCGAACGCCGCGCGGTAGGTCCAGCCGGGGCCCAGGTCGGCAGGTCGGGGGAAGACGCGCGGGCCGGTGCCGGCCGGGAGCGGATCGGTCGCCCCGTCGGCCGGGGGACGGGTGATCCGTGGTCGGGTGACCCATGGCGGGGGCTCGGTACGCCGGGGTGCGGGCAGCCCGGCCGCCCCGCCGCTCCCGGTGCCGGCATCGGCACCTGGCCCGCCCGCGGACTCCTGAGGGTCGAGGTCGGGCACCGGGTCCGCGGCGCTCGTGCAGGCGGCCGTGGTGCCGAGTGCCAGCACCAGCGCGACCACGGCCGACGCGCTTCGCCCGGGGCCGGGCACACCCGTCCCGTCCTGGCGCGTCATGTCGCCACGGTAGTCCGCGACCCGGTTGCGCGGCCGCCCAACCGTCCCCCCGTCAGACTGGGGCCATGGACGGCACCAGCCCGGGACCGGCGGACGCGAGGTGAGCGGCTCGACTGCGCCCGGGGCGGGCGCCGAGGTCCTGGACCTCGGGGGATCGCCGGGCGGGCGAGGCGGTCCCACCTGGTCGCGGCGGACGTGGGCCACGCTGGGCGTGGTGGCCGCGTTGCTGCTCGCGGGGGCGTGGCTCGTCGAGGACCGCTGGCGCGGGAGCACCGAGGCCGCGCTGGAGCGCTGTCGCTCCGGGGCTGCCGAGCAGGTGGTGGCCACGGAGCGCTCCCTGGCCTCGATGGCCGACTACCTGAGACCGGGTCTGCTCACGGTGCCGGTCGAGGCCCGCGACAGCCTCTACGTGGCGATGTCGGAGGCCGCCGTCGACGACGTGCCCCGGGTGCGCGAGGCGTTGGCCACGTGCCGGGCGGTGGACGCCTCCTGGGTCCATCGCGACCTGCAACGTCGGCGGGACGACTACGTCGACCACCTGACGCGGACCCTCGACCTGCTCGAGAGCGTGGTGGCCGACGGCCGGCTCTACTACCGCGACACCCCGGAGCTGGACGCGCAGCGCGAGCGGCTCCTCGGCGACGGCTGACCCGGGGGGGGTCGGACGTCGGTCGGTCAGGCGGTCGGGCGATCGGGAGCGGAGGTCACATCTCCTCGTGGGTGTCCGGGTCGCCGCCGAAGAGCCGCCCGTCGGGCCGCCCCAGCGCGGTGATGGCTGCCATCTCGTCCTCGGACAGCTCGAAGCCGAAGAGGTCGAGGTTCTGCCGCTGGCGCTCGGGGTCGGCCGACTTCGGGATCGGGATCGCGCCGAGCTGGAGCTGCCAGCGCAGGATCACCTGGCCGGGGGTGACACCAAGCCGCTGCGCGGGCCCGGCCACCGCCGGCTCGTCGTACCTCGCCTGACGCTTGCCCAGCGGGCTCCAGGACTCGGTGACGATGCCGAGCCGCTCGTGGACGGCGCGCATCTGCTCCTGGGGGAAGGACGGGTGCAGCTCGACCTGGTTGACCGCCGGGGTCACGCCGGTCTCCTCGATGATGCGGTCGAGGTGGGCCTCGGTGAAGTTGGAGACGCCGATGGAGCGCACGAGTCCTTGCTCGCGCAGGTCGACCAGCGCCCGCCAGGCCTCGCCGTACTGCCCGACGCTCGGGTTCGGCCAGTGGATGAGGTGGAGGTCGAGGTGGTCGAGCCCCAGCCGCTCGAGGGACCCGTGGGTGCTGCGGACGGCGTCGTCGTAGCCGTGGTGGCGGCCGGGGATCTTGCTGGCGACGACGAGCTCGTCGCGCGGCACGCCCGAGCGGCGGATCGCCTCGCCCACCTCGCGCTCGTTCTCGTAGTTCACCGCGGTGTCGAGCAGCCGGTAGCCGGCCTCGATCGCTCCCACCACGGCGTCCGTCCCGTCCTCGCCGCGGAGGGGGTAGGTGCCGAAGCCCACAGCGGGGATGGTCCGTCCGTCGTTCAGGGTGCGTGTCGTGTCCATCTCTGCACTGTGCGCGGGGGAGGCCTCGGCCAAACCGGCCGAGCGGTGGTTCAATCGCGGCATGGAGCTCGAGCGTCGGTGGCCGCTGGCCGGGTCCGAGGAGCTGCGCGACCGCCTGCTGGCGTCTTACGGCGACGCCGCCCGCGGCTACCACGACCGGGTCCACCTGGCGGAGGTGCTCGACCGCCTCGACGACCTCGAGGCGGCGGGGGAGCCTTTCGACCCGCTGCCGGTGCGCCTGGCCGCCTGGTTCCACGACGCCGTCTACGCCGGGGCCGCCGACGACGAGGAGCGCTCGGCCCGGCTGGCGGCGCGCGAGCTGGCCGAGGCCGGGGTGCCGGCGCACGTCGTCACAGAGGTGGTGCGGCTCGTGCTCGTCACGGTCGACCACCGCCCCGAGGACGGGGACCCCAACGGCGCGGCCCTCAGCGATGCGGACCTGGGCATCCTCGCGGTCGACCCCGACCGCTACGCCTCCTACGTCGCCAGCGTGCGGCGCGAGTACGCCCACGTCGGGGACGCCGACTTCCGCGAGGGGCGCCGCGCGGTGCTCCTCGGGCTGGCGGGCAAGCCGCACCTGTTCCACACCGGGGCGGCCCGTGAGCACTGGGAGACGACGGCGCGGGCGAACCTGCAGCGCGAGCTCGACCACCTGGCGTGACCCGCGACCGACGGGCGCTCGACCGTGGGTCGTCGGCCGACGCTCAGCGCAGCGTGCGCGCGAAGGACAGCGTGCCGGCCTCGCCGTCGAGCCGGGCGTGCACGCCGAGGGGGAGGGCGAGGTTGCCGGCGACGTGGCCGACCGGCAGGTCCGTGACGGTCGGTACGCCGAGCGGGGCGAGCCGGTCCAGCAGCAGCGTCTCGGCCTCGCCGGGCTCCCCGCAGCGGGTGAGCTGACCCAGCGCCACCCCGCGGACGTCGTCGAACCAGCCGGAGCGCAGCAGCTGCGTCACCCACCGGTCCAGCCGGTACGGCGGCTCGCCCACGTCCTCCAGCAGGGCGATGCCGTGCGCGGCGGGGCGCACCAGGGAGGTCCCCGCCCCGCTGGCGAGCACCGCGAGGTTGCCGCCGGTGACCGTCCCTTCGGCGACCGCGCCGACCGTAGCGGGGGCGCCGGCCCGGAGGCCGGCCAGGGTGCCGGACCGGCGGCCGGTGAGCGTGAGAGGCCCACCGTCCATGACGAGCGCGCGGACCTGGGCGACCGCGTCGGGGTCGCCGTCACCGAGACCGGCCACCCCCGGGCCGTGGACGGTGGCGAGCCCCCACCGGGTCGCGACGGCCTGGTGCAGCGCGGTGACGTCGGAGAAGCCGACGAGCAGCCTGGGCGCGACCCGGGCCAGGGCGTCCCAGTCGACGAGGTCGAGCACCCGCTGCGTGCCGAAGCCTCCGCGCGCGGTCCAGACCGCGGCCGCCTCCGGATCGGCCCAGGCCCGGCTGAAGGCGGCGGCGCGGTGGGCGTCGTCGCCGGCCAGCCACGGCTCGCGCGTCTCCCCGCCCGGTTCCACCCGCACCCGCAGCCCCCACGACTCGAGCACCGCGACGCCGGCGGCGAGCCGGTCGGGCTCCGTCGGCCCGGCGGGGGACACGACGGCCACGAGGTCACCGGTCCGCAGGCGCGAGGGTCGCAGCAGGGCCCGCCCGGTCGGGCGCGGCAGCAGCGTGCGCGGTTTGGGGCGACGCAGGCCGGCCCGGGTCAGGCGGGTGACGAGCTCGCGGGAGGACACGGGGGTCGCCCCGGCGGCCACCACGTCGTCGTACCACTCGGACGGGACGTCGTAGTGGTCGCCGTCGAAGCCCCGCTCGGGCACGCCGATGCGTCGCGCGAACGCGTGCAGCTCCTCGTGGGAGGTGTCGCTGGCCAGGTGCGACCAGACGCGTCCGTGGGCCTCGACGCGGGGCGGGTCGATGATGATCACGGGTGTTCCGCCCGGTCAGCGCGCGGGGCGCGCGAGTCGTCGTACGGCGACCTCCGCCAGCCAGGCGGCCGCGTCGGGGACCACGCTGTCGTCGAAGTCGGCGCGCGGCGAGTGGTTGTCAGGGGCGGCCGCCGGGTCGTCGGTGGGGCAGGCGCCGAGGATGAGGTAGGCCCCCGGTACCTCGTTCATCACGAAAGACATGTCCTCCGCGCCCAGCTCGGGCTCGGGCTTCCGGCGCCAGGCTTCGTCGCCGAAGAGGTCGCGCACCACCGCCACGGCGAAGGCGTGCTCCTCGTCGTCGTTGACGGTCACCGGGTAGCCGAGGCGGTAGTCGACGTCTACCTCGACGCCGTGGGCGGCGGCCACTCCGCGCAGCACGCGAGGCAGCACCACCTGGGCCTGCGCGCGCTGCTGCGCGGAGAGCGTGCGGATGGTCGCCTGGAGCTCCGCGGTGTCGGGGATGATGTTCTCCTTGGTGCCGCCCGCGATGCGACCGACGGTGACGACCACCGGGTCGAGGGCGTCGAAGGAGCGCGTCACGGCTGTCTGCAGCGCCGGCACCATGGCGCACAGCGCGGTGATCGGGTCGCGTGCCCGGTGCGGCGCGGACCCGTGACCGCCCTCGCCGCGCACGGTGACGTGCAGCTCGTCGGCGGCGGCGTACTGCGGGCCGGGGCGTGAGGTCCACGACCCCCGGGGGATCTCGGAGGAGTAGGCGTGCCAGGCGTATGCCGCGTCCACGCGCCGACCGGCCACGTCGAGCAGGCCCTCGGCCACCATCGGCTCGGCTCCGCCCGGGCCTTCCTCGCCGGGTTGGAACATCAGGACGACATCCCCCAGGAGCTCGTCACGTCGAGCTGACAAGATGTGCGCGGCTCCGACCAGGGCGGCGACGTGCAGGTCGTGCCCGCAGGCGTGCATGACGCCCGGCTCGAGCGACCGGTGATCCCCGCCCACCTCCTCTGGGACAGGAAGGGCGTCCATGTCGCCGCGGAGCAGGACCACCTGACGTGGTCCACTGGTCGGCTGGCTCTCGCCACGCACCACGGCGACGACGGAGGAGAGGTTCTTCCCGAGTGTGATCTCGAGGTCGAGCGGCGCGAGAGCGTCGACGATCGTCTGCTGGGTGCGGGGGAGGTGGTTGCCGATCTCGGGGTGCCGGTGCACCTCGCGGCGCAGCGCGACCATCATCGGGGCGAGCTCGCGCGCCTGGCGCAGGGACTCGTTGGTGGACTCGATCGAGGTGGTCTCCGGCACTCCAGGAGCCTAGCGGCCAGCAGCCTCACGGCCAGCAGCCTCACGGCCAGCAGCCACACGGGGCTCCGGCCGGGCAGCCAAGAGTTCTGCACAGTGCAGAACGTGCGAGGGGAGGCTCTCTCCACTCTCTCTCGGACGCGCTCGGTGCCGGGTCACTCAGGACGTGAGGCGTCAGCGTCGAGCACGCGTTGGATCAGCTGCGTGGTCGAGATGGGCCCGGTTCGAGGCACCGAGACGAGTCGTCCGTCCGCCAGCGCAGGCCCGTAGACGGAGTCGGCGGTCTCAGGGGTCAGGTCGTCGCCGTGCACGGCGACGCTCCCGGGCCTTGCTCACCAGGTCTCGACGACGCTCGCTGGCGCTCGCTGCTCGACCACCGGGGAAACGCTCGGACGCCGAGGAAAGCTCGACCACCGGGGAAACGCTCGGACGCCGAGGAACGCTCGACCACCGGGGAAACGCTCGGTCGCCGAGAAACGCTCGACCACCGGGCAAGGCTCGACCAACAGGGAGTGCTCACGCGCGACCGGCGGCTTCCTCCTCCTGCCGCTCGTCCTGGAGCTTGTCCTTGCTGCGGACCAGGCGCAGCAGCGTGACCAGTCCGAGCCCGCCGACGATGTTCCCGACGAGCGAGTAGGAGAAGAACACCAGCCAGTCGTCGTACCCGAAGCCTGCCTCGCCGGTGTGCAGGGCACCGAAGACCAGCAGCGAGTTGAGCACCGAGTGGAACAGCTGCAGCCCGACGAGCAGGAACGCGGCCGCGACCGAGGCGATGACGCGGACGATCATCTCCTCGGTGCCCTGCTGCATGCGGGTCAGCAGCGTCATCACCATGCCGCCGAGCAGTGACAGGCAGAAGGTCTCGACCGACAGCGGCGCGGTCGCGTAGTGCGCGGCGCTGTCCACCATCGTTGCCTCCAGTGCCGGGAACGCCAGCACCATCAGCCACATGATCAGCCAGCCACCGACGAGGTTGGCCACGAGCGTTCCCGACCACAGCTTCGCGAGCTGCGAGGGCCGCGCCTTCTTCGCGGCCACCGTCAGCACGGGGACCAGGAAGCCCTCGGTGAAGAGCTCGCTGCGCCCGAGCATGAGGGCCAGCGGGCCGATGGCGAAGGCGAGCGCGGCGAGCAGCTGGTTCCCGGTCTCGTCCATGACCAGGACGAAGGCGATGACGCCGAAGGCGATGTCGGTGCCGGCGACGAGACCGGTCACCAGGATCTCGCGCCAGCTGCGGCTGAGTCGCTGCACGCCCTGGTCCACCTGACGGTTGAAGGCCTGCTCGAGCTCGTCCTCCATCGGGCCGTCGGTGTCACCCTGCTCGCGCCGGTCCTGGTCGGCGTGGTCCTCCTCGACGTCCTGCTGGACGGTGCCCTCGCCTGAGCTCTCGGTCTCTGCCATCTCCGAAGCGTGGCAGAGGCGTACCGCGGATGCTGCGCCCCTCCTAGGCTGAGGGCGTGACCGGGCCGAACCTCTCCACCGTCGAGGCACTGGTGCTGGCCGCGGGCGCCCTGCACGCCGGGTTCCAGGTCACCGTCTCGGCGCTGGTCTACCCGGCGCTTCTGCGCGCCGAGCCGTTCGGCCCCGCGCACCGCCGCCACAGCCGCGGCATCGCTCCGGTCGTCGTGGTCGTGTACGGCGCCCTGGTCGCCACCGGGGTCGCCCGGCTGGTCGTGGGGGACCTCGACGGGGCGTCGACGGTCGCTCTCGGCGGGGCCGCTCTGGCCGGTCTGACGACCGCGCTGGTGGCCGCACCGACCCACGGGCGGCTCGCGGCGGGACGCACCGACGCCCTCGCTCGCCGTCTCACCCGGGCCGACCTGGTCCGGACCGTCGGCGCCGTCGTCGGGTTCGCTGGCGCGCTGGTCGCCGCGCTGACCTGAGCGTGCGCGCATGCCACCGGGTCTCGACAGCGCTCGCTGGCGCCCGATGCTCGACCACCGCGGCGTTCAGCCGTCGAGGCGGTCGACGTCCTGGAACTCGCTGCTGCGGTTGTCGCGCTTGTTGGCCGCCCAGGTCACGACCCACAGCACGACGCCGACGAGCAGCATGCCGCCGGCGATCTTGTACTGCACCATCTGGTCCGAGAGCCGCGCCCACGGCCCGGCGAGGTAGAGGCAGGCGGCTGCGGCGATGAACGGCGTCGCGGTCGGGGCGCGGAAGGTGCCTTCGGGGGCCGGGTCACGACGCAGCACGATCACGGCGACGTTGACGACCGCGAAGACGCACAGGAGCAGCAGCCCGGTGGTCCCCGCCAACGCCGTCACGGTGCTCTCGGCGAGGTTCTCCACCACCACGATGAGCACCAGCGCGAGCCCGGTGGTGAAGGCGATCGCGGCCCACGGCGACTGTCGGCTCGGCAGCACCTTGCCGAGGCCGCTGGGCAGCACCCGCTGGCTCGCCATGCCGTAGACGAGCCGGCTGGCCATGAGCATGTTGATGAGCGCGGTGTTGGCGACCGCGAACACCGTCAGGAACGGGAAGATCGTGCCGACGGGGAACCCGGGCATGCCTTGGCGGACCACGGCCAGGAGAACGCCGGTCTCGCTGTCGGCGCCCTTGGTGACCTCCTCGGCCGTGAGCACGGTGACGACCGCGATCGCGACCAGCACGTAGATGACCACGGCGATGCCGAGACCGGTGAGCATCGCCCGCGGGAAGACGGCGCGCGGGTCCTTGCACTCCTCGACCATGTTGACGGAGTCCTCGAAGCCGACCATCGAGAAGAACGCGATCGCGGTAGCGACGGTGATCGCGACCAGCGCGGAGACGTCGCCGGGGCTGGTGAACTCGGTCACGCGGGAGATGTTGCCGTCGCCGCGACCCATGACCCAGATGCCGATGCCGATGACGATGGCGAGAGCGGTCAGCTCGATGAGCGTCAGGACGACGTTGAACTTCACGCTCTCGCCGACGCCACGCAGGTTGATGGCGGCCAGCAGCAGCATGAAGCCCAGCGCCACGATCAGCGCGGCGGTGTCGCCGGTGGGGATGCCGATCCACTCCAGCCCGCCGTCGGAGCCGAGCGTCGCGTCGAGGCCCGCGAGCAGGTTCGACGACAGCAACGTCGACGACGTGGAGGCGCTCGTGATGCCGGACGAGATGACGGCGAAGGCGACGATGAAGGTCACGAAGTGCAACCCGAACGCCTTGTGGGTGTAGAGCGCGGCTCCGGCGGCCTGGGGATACTTCGTCACCAGCTCCAGGTAGGACAGCGCCGTCAGCCCGGCGACGGTGAAGGCGACCAGGAACGGCAGCCACGCCAGGCCGCCCACCTGGGCGGCGATGTCGCCGGTGACGGCGTACACACCGGCGCCGAGGATGTCGCCCACGATGAAGAGCAGGAGAAGCTTGGGCCCCAGCACCTTCTTGAGCGGTGAGCGCTCGTCGTGACGCTCGTCCGACGATGTGGTGGATCCAGCCATGGGAGCTCCCCGCACCTCCGCTCGGGCCGAGCGCCCGAGATACGCCACATGGTCCACCCGTATCGCTCGTGCGCGGCCGCAATCGCCCAGATCCGCGTGTCGCGACGGTGGTGGTCGCACCCGCGTGGGGGTGACGGTCCAGGGCCGGCGCGCCACACTGGTCGGGTGAGCACCAACAGCACCGTCCACGAGTACCTCGAGCCTCGCGACGTCCTCATCGGGCGTACGACGCACGTGCGCCGGCTCCTGCCCCACAAGGAGCGGCGCAAGATCGGGGCCTGGGTGTTCCTCGACCACTACGGGCCCGACGACATCAAGGACGCCGGCGGCATGTGGGTGCCGCCGCACCCGCACACCGGGCTGCAGACGGTCACCTGGCTCTTCGAGGGCCTCGGGCGCCACACGGACAGCCTCGGCTCCGACCAGCTGATCCGCCCCGGGCAGCTCAACGTCATGACCGCCGGCCACGGCATCTGCCACGCCGAGGTGTCACCGCAGGAGGCTCCGCGGACGCTGCACGGCCTCCAGCTGTGGGTGGCGCTGCCCGACTCCGCCCGCGACGCCCGGCCGGCCGACTTCACCCACCTGGCCGAGCTGCCCGGCTGGTCCGCCGACGGGGCGCAGGTGACCGTGCTGGTGGGCGACCTCGCCGGCCACGCCTCGCCGGCTCCGGCGTACACCCCCCTCGTGGGGGCCGAGGTTCGGCTCGAGGCGGGTGCCACGGTCGAGCTCGAGCTCCGCGAGGACTTCGAGTACGGCGTGCTCGCCGTGGGGTCCGACGTCGCGATCGACGGCGAGGCGCTGGCGGCGCAGCGGCTGTCCTACCTGGGGCAGGGGCGCTCCGTCGTCCGCCTGGCCGCAGGTCGCGAGCCGGCGATCGCCGTGCTCCTGGGAGGCGAGCCCTTCGCCGAGGAGATCGTCATGTGGTGGAACTTCATCGGCCGCAGCCACGAGGAGATCGTCGAGCAGCGCGAGGCGTGGAACGGGTCCGGGACGGAGTTCGTGCCCGAGCGGTTCGGGGAGGTCGCGGACTTCGAGGGCGACCGGCTGCTGGCCCCACCGCTGCCCAACACCCGCCTCAAGCCGCGCTGACCCTGCCGCTCCCGCCCGGAATCCGGGTCGGCGGCGGTTTGTGTGGGAAACATGTGGCAAAAGGGACGCACGTGCCCCACAATGGGGGAGTGACCCGTGGTGCACGGGTGGCGACCGACAACTTCACAGGCTCAGGCCGTGGCTCACCACGACACCTGCTGATCACTGATTCGAGACCGCTGGGGAAGGCGTACCTCGACGCCGGATCAACAGGAGGACCTCGTGACCACACGTCAAGCGACCAGGGGCGTCATCTACGTCCACTCGGCGCCCTCTGCGCTCTGCCCGCACATCGAGTGGGCGCTGGGGGGCGTGCTCGGCAACGCCGTGAGCCTGGAGTGGACCCCGCAGCCGGCCCAGGCCGGCAGCTACCGCGCGGAGTTCTCGTGGCTCGGCAGCCCCGGCACCGCCGCGTCGGTGGCCTCGGCCCTGCGCGGGTGGAACCACCTGCGCTTCGAGATCACCGAGGAGCCGACGACCTCCACCGAGGGGTCGCGCTACTCCTACACCCCTGACCTGGGGGTCTTCCACGCCGTCACCGGCATGCACGGCGACATCATGATCCCCGAGGACAGGCTCAAGGCTGCGGTCGTGAGGTCCGCCGCCGGACAGACGACGCTGGAGAACGAGATCAGCGCGCTGCTCGGCAAGCCGTGGGACGACCAGCTCGAGACCTTCCGGTACGCCGGGGACGGTGCACCGGTCCGCTGGCTGCACCAGGTGGTGTGAACGTGGGTGGTGTCCCGGTCGACCCTGGAGCGGCCGGCATGGCGTTCGTCGCGGTCCACGACCTCGACCGCGCGCTGGCGTTCTACGTCGACACGCTGGGCTCCTCGTTGGTCGAGGCGCCCACGCCGCAGCACCCCGAGGTGTGCGTGGTGCGTGCTCCCGGCGACCCGGGGAACACGCGAGCGGCCCTGAGCGTCACCCTCGTGCAGGTCTCGACCACCCGTGACGCCGGTGCGTCGGGTGGGGACGGGCGCGCGCCGCAGGACGAGGACGGCGCGACCACCGAGATGGCGCTGCAGGCCGACATCGAGCTCTCCCGTGTCGACGACGCAGTCGTCGACGACGCCGGTCTCTGGCGGACCCCGCAGGGGGACGTCGTGACCTGGTTCCGCGACCAGGCCGGGGGCATCTCGTCCCTGGCCCACCGAGCCGCCTGACGCCGCCCTCCCACGGCGTCAGGCGGTGCGGAGCCGTTTCTCCAGCGGCGTCGGGAACGACGGCGTGATGCGCGCCCCCTCGAGACGAGGCTCGAGGGCGGCCGCTGCGGCCGCGACGGCGTCGGTGCACGCCCGACCACGGTCGGTGACGATCTCGGTGGCGACGCGTCCGTCGGCGCCGACGGCCCAGCCGCCGACGACCTCGCCGTCCCACCAGATCGTCGGTCCGACGTTGCCGTAGGCGTCGTAGAGGGGCGTGCGGTCCGCGGGCAGGAACCAGTCGCGCTCCTTCCAGCCCATCGGGGTCGGGTCGAGCGCAGGCAGCAGGGCGGCGACGGGGTCCGTCGCCGGCTCGGGGGTCGTGTCGTCGGCGAGCAGCCAGCCCGCTGCGGTCTCCTCGAGGTCGAGACGTGCCAGCGCCGCCCGGGTGACGCCCTTCGCCCAACCGGTCCACCACGCGACGTCCGTCTCGGTGGCGGGTCCGAAGGCCGCCAGGTAGCGACGCACCAGCTCCGCCCGCGCCCGGACTTCGTCCCACGGCTCCGGCTCCAGCGCGAGCGGCTCCCAGGTGTGCTGCCGGGAGGTCCACGTCCCCAGCGGCCGGCTCCGGACGAGGCGACCCTCGGTGGCCATCAGGGTGAGCACCGACGAGGTGACGGTGCGGCGGACGTCGTACGCCTTGTCGGTGCTGGGCAGGATCGCCGTGCGCAGGCGCGGCTCGGCCGCCCCCAGCTGGGCGCCGGAGGCCTGACCCAGCCGGACGGCCGCCGCCTCGGTCAGCGCGATCGTCTCGTCGAGCCAGGCCTCGACCACGGCGGGGTCCTCCGAGAGGGGCGGCTCCGTCGGCAGCGTGCTCAGCTGCTTGACCAGGGTGCGCCGCATGGTCCTGGCCACGCCGGACGCGGCCCCGGCCTGGACGACGGGGGCCGTGTCGGCCGGGACCGCGAAGAGTGTGCGGCGCATGCCCATGGCGCGGACGACGGTGCGCTCGTCGTACATCTCGCGCTCGACGTCGGCCAGCGTCAGCGACCGTGCGCGCACCAGCGCGGAGAGGTAGACCGTCGCCGGGTCCGTGGCGTGCAGTGCCACCACGCAGCCGGCGGCCTCGGCGACGGAGCTCGCCGACCCGTCGAGCCGGTGACGGCGTACGACGCGGTCCCGGCGCTGCTGGAGATCCATGCCCGCATGTAACGCGGAGTTATGGACGCCCCGCAAGGGTCAGAACCCGTGGGAGGCGTCCACGACCCGTGGTCGGTCAGACGGAGCGGAACGCGACGGCGACGTTGTGGCCGCCGAAGCCGAACGAGTTGTTCAGCGCCGCGAGGTCGCCCTCGGCCGGCAGGTCGCGCTTCTCGGTGGCGATGTCGAGGCCGATGTCCTCGGGGTCGTCGAGGTTGATCGTCGGCGGCACGACCCGGTGGTGCAGGGCCAGCACGACCGACAGCGACTCGAGGGCGCCGGCGGCACCGAGCAGGTGACCGGTCATCGACTTCGTCGAGGTCAGCACCACGCCGTCAGAGGCGGCGCCGAGCGCGTTCCTGATCGCGCCCGCCTCGGCCACGTCGCCCTGGGGGGTCGAGGTGGCGTGGGCGTTGATGTGCACGACGTCGGAGGCGGACAGGCCGGACTCGCGCAGCGCGATCTTCATCGCACGGGTGGCCCCCAGGCCGGCCGGGTCGGGCTGGGCGATGTCGTGGGAGTCCGCGGTCACACCGGCCCCGGATGCCTCGGCGTACACCTTCGCGCCGCGGGCGGTGGCGTGCGCCTCCGACTCGAGGACCAGCACGGCGGCACCCTCACCGAGGACGAAGCCGTCGCGGCCCTTGTCCCACGGACGTGAGGCGAGCGCCGGCTCGTCGTTCCGCTTGGACAGCGCCATCATCTGCCCGAACGCCGCCATCGGCAGCGCGTGGACCGCGGCCTCGGTGCCGCCGACGACCACGACGTCCGCCCGGCCCAGACGGATCAGGTCGATACCGAGCGCGATCGCCTCGTTGCCCGACGCGCAGGCCGAGACGGGGGTGTGGACCCCAGCCTTGGCGCCGATGGACAGGCCGATCGCAGCGGCCGGGCCGTTGGGCATCAGCATCGGGATCGCCAGCGGGGAGACCCGACGGGGACCCTTGTCGCGCAGGCTGTCGTAGTTGCTCAGCAGCGTGGTGACGCCGCCGATGCCCGAGGCCATCGCCACCGCCAGGCGCTCGGAGTCGACGGAGTCGCCCTCCTCGCCGAAGCCCGCGTCCGCCCACGCCTCGAGGGCCGCCACCAGCGCGAGCTGGCCGGACCGGTCGAGACGGCGGGCCTTGACCCGGTCGAGCACGTCGCCAGGCTCGACCGCGACCTCGGCGGCGATCTGCGTGGACAGCTGCTCGGCCCAGTCGTGCTTGAGCACGTCGACGCCGGAGCGGCCCTCGAGCAGACCGGACCACGTCGACTCCACGTCACCGCCGAGCGGCGAGGTGGTGCCGAGTCCGGTCACCAGGACACGGGTGCTGGTCATGGGATCTCCTGTTCGTGGGCCGTCGGCTACGGCGTCGGCCGGGTCGTGCGGGCGGGACCGAGCGGGTGGCTCAGGCCTGGGCGTTGTCGATGTAGTCGACGGCGTCGCCGACGGTCTTGAGGTTCTTCACGTCGTTGTCGGGGATGCGCACGCCGAACTTCTCCTCGGCGGCGACGACGATCTCCACCATCGACAGCGAGTCGACGTCGAGGTCGGCGATGAACTCCTTGTCGGGCTTGACGTCGTCGGCGGGCACGCCGGCGATCTCCTCGACGATGGTGGCGAGGTCGGTCTGGATCTCGGTCTTGCTGGCCATGAGGGCTCCTGGTGAGTCGTGACGGATTCGTCGTACGGGATGGTGCGGGTCGTGCGGGTCGTGCCGTCACCGTCCCGGTGAGGGGTACGGCGACGCCTGCGGGGCGGGTGCCCGGAGCAGGGATCAGTGGGGGTGGTGCCTCAGGGGACGGTCACCACCTGGGCGGCGTACGCCAGACCGGCGCCGAAGGCGATGAGCAGGGCGGTGTCGCCGCTCTTGGCCGTACCCTCCTGGACCAGGCGGTCCAGGGCCAGGGGGACCGAGGCCGCCGAGCTGTTGCCCTGGTCAGCCACGTCACGAGCGATCGTGACGTGCTCGGGCAGCTTCATCGCCCGCGCCATGGCGTCGATGATGCGCATGTTGGCCTGGTGGGGCACGAAGACGTCGAGGTCGTCGACGGTGATGCCGGTGCGGTCCAGGGTGGACTGGGCGACCTTGGCCATCTCGAAGGCGGCCCAGCGGAAGACGGCGTTGCCCTGCATGACCAGGTGGGGCATGCGGGGCTCGTCGGAGGCCAGCACGTCGCGCCAGTCCTCACGCTGCCGGATCAGGTCGAACTGCTCGCCGTCGGAGCCCCAGACGACCGGGCCGATGCCGGCGCTCTCGGAGGGGCCCACGAGGACGGCGCCGGCGCCGTCGGAGAAGATGAAGGCCGTGCCGCGGTCGCTGCTGTCGGTGATGTCGGAGAGCCGCTCGACGCCGATCACCAGGACGTACTTCGCGCTCCCGCCCCGGATCATGTCCGAGGCCAGCGAGACGCCGTGGCAGAACCCGGCGCAGGCGGCGCTGATGTCGAAGGCGACGGGCCGCTCGAGGCCGAGCTCGTGAGCCACGGCGGTGGCGACGGCCGGGGTCTGCAACAGGTGGGAGACGGTGGCGACGATGACGCCGTCGACCTGGGCCGGGTCGATGCCGGCGCGCTCGATCGCGACCTTGGCCGACTCGACCGACATCAGCTGCACGGTCTCGTGGGGCTCGGCGAAGCGACGGGTCTTGATGCCCGAGCGCTGCTGGATCCACTCGTCGGAGGAGTCGATGGCCTCGACGATGTCGGCGTTGGGCACCAGGCGGCTGGCCCGGTAGGACCCGATGCCGAGGATGGCGGTGTGGGGAGCGCCGGAGACGCTCGCGAGCTCGGTCATGCCGACACCTTCTCGGGGGTCTGGGAGGGCCCGGTGCCGTGCTCGGCGACGAACGCGCGTGCCTCGTCGAGCTGGTCGGGGGTCTTGAGGGCGAAGGTCGCGACGCCCTTGAGCCCGCGCCGGGCGATCCCGGTCAGCGTGCCGGCCGGGGGCAGCTCCAGGACGCCGGTGACGCCCTGGTCGAGCATGGTCTCCATGCAGAGGTCCCAGCGGACCGGGCTGCCGATCTGGGACACGATGCGCCCCAGCACGTCGGCGCCGTCGGCGACGAGCTGCCCGTCGCGGTTGGAGATCACCGGGGTGCGGGCCTCATGGGTGGTGACCGCTGCGGCGAGTGCGCCGAGCACCTCCACAGCGGGCTCCATGTGGTGGGTGTGGAAGGCGCCGGCCACCGACAGCGGGGCGAGCCGGGCGCGGGCGGGCGGCTCCTCGGCGAGGGCGGCCAGCTCCTCCACGGTGCCGGCGGCCACGATCTGGCCCGGTCCGTTGTCGTTGGCGGCGGTCAGCCCGTGCTTGTCGATGGCCGCGAGGACCTCGTCGCGGTCGCCGCCGAGGACGGCGGTCATGCTCGTGGGTGTGGTGGCGGCGGCCGTGGCCATCGCCTTGCCACGCTCACGGACGAGCACCATCGCCTGCTCGTCGGTGAGGACACCGGCGGCCGCGGCGGCGGCGAGCTCGCCCACACTGTGGCCCGACACGGCTCCGACCGACGCCGCAGCGTCCGGCCGGGTGTCGAAGAGCTCGGCCAGGCTGGCCAGGGCGGAGGCCACCAGCAGCGGCTGGGCCACGGAGGTGTCGCGTATCGCGTCCGCGTCGGCCTGGGTGCCGTAGTGCACCAGGTCCATCTCGGCGACGGCCGAGAGCCAGCGCAGGCGGGCGGCGTACGAGGGGCTGTCGAGCCACGGCTCGAGGAAACCGGGGGACTGGGCCCCTTGACCAGGAGCGAGGATGACGAGCATGCCCCCAGTGTTGTGCCATCGGGGGCTCGATTCACCCCCGGGTCGCACGAGATTGGACGCGGGCCTTTGGAGGAACCCTACAAATCTGCATCGGGGGGTGCCGAAGCGTCCTCGAGCCGCCCGAGCACCAGCGCCACCCGGAGCGTGAAGGCGTGCCGGGCGTCGCCGGGGGCGAGGCCGGTGATCTCGAGAATGCGTTTGAGGCGGTAACGGACCGTGTTGGCGTGCACGAAGAGCACCCGGCTGGTCCCTTCCACCGACCCGCCCTGGTCGAGGAAGGCGGTGGCGGTCTCCAGCAGCTCCGAGCGGGCGTCGCGTACTGGCAGGTAGACGTTCCTGACAAGATCGCGACGTGCGAGCTCGTCGCCGGCGAGGGCCCGCTCGGCCAGGAGGTCGTCGCTGGTCACCGGTGCGGCGGGGGACGGCCAGCCGGCTGCGGCCACGAGGCCCGCGACCGCCTCCCGCGCCGACACGTGGGCCTGCAGCAGGTCGGCGACCAGCGGCCCGACCACGACCGGGCCCTCGCCGAAGAAGGCAGCGATGACCGACCCCGCCTTGTCAGCGTCGACGACCCCGCCGAGGACCACCACCAGCCGGTCGCCCTGGACCGCGCCCAGCGTCGCCAGCTCGGCGTCGCGCGCGGCGGCGCGCACCTCGTCGACGAGGCTCTGCGACGACTCGCCCTCGGGGTCCGGAGCGCGGCCCACCACCACGGTGACGTTGCCGGCCTCCTGCCACCCCAGTGCGCTGGCCCGGGTGCGCACCGACTCATCGGCGTCCCCGCGCATGATCGAGTCGACCACCAGCGCCTCCAGCCGCGCGTCCCACGCTCCCCTCAGCTCGGCGGCGTGGGCGTAGATGTCGGCGGTGGCGAAGGCCAGCTCCCGGCCGTAGCGCAAGATGCTGGTCCGCACCTCCTCGGCGTGCTCGGGCGCCACCGCCGTGCTGATCTCCGCCTCGGCGACGTCTATGCTCAGCCGGATCATCGCCACCGTCTGCTGCAGGGTGATGATGCCGGCGAAGGAGCGCGGCGCGGTTCCGAAGACGTCGGCGGCCAGCGCCGGGTCGGGCTTGCTCGGCTCGCGGAACCACGTGATGAAGCTGTTGTAGCCGGCCTGCAGGATCATGCCGATCCACGCCCGGTGCTCGGCGGAGAGCTCCTCGAACCAGGGCATCTCGCGCTCCATGCGCCCCAACGAGCTCTTGGTGAGGCCGCCGACGGCCCGCTGCAGCTGCTGGGCGATCTGCGCCCGGGAGCGGGCCCTGGTCATCACGCCAGCCTAGTCGGCGTACGCCGGTGTGCGCGGTCACGGCGGAGGTCACGAACCGGCGACATCCTGACAGCCTGGTGCGTGGGACCCTATCCGTGGCGCCGCCGGCGTGGAAACCTGAGGCTTCAACCGCCGATCCGCCGACGAGAGGGACGCGCATGCCGGGGCCCGAGGTGCAGTACGTCGTGATCCACGGCCACCGGCGAGCCTTCGTCAAGGTCGGGTCGGGGCCGGTGCTGCTGCTCCTGCACGGCATGGGCTGCGACCACACCACCTGGAACCCGGTCATCGAGCGGCTGTCCAAGCGCTACACCGTGATCGCCCCCGACCTGCTCGGGCACGGGTTGTCGGACAAGCCTCGTGCGGACTACAGCGTCGGCGGCTACGCCAACGCCATGCGCGACCTGTTGACGGTCCTCGGCATCGACAAGGTGACCGTCGTCGGCCACAGCCTCGGCGGGGGAGTGGCGATGCAGTTCGGCTACCAGTTCCCCGAGCGCACCGAGCGGATGGTGCTGGTCTCGCCCGGCGGCCTCGGACCCGAGGTCACCCCGATCATCCGGGCCGTCAGCCTGCCCGGCTTCCACCAGTTCATGGGCCTCGCCACGATGCCCGGCGTGCGGCACCTGACCGTCGGAGCGCTCCGCGGCCTCGCCCGGTCGACGTTCCCCGGCGCCCGTGACCTCGACGAGATCGCCGACATCGTCGAGAACATCGCCGACCCCGGTGCCCGCCGCGCCCTCCAGCACGTGGTCCGCGCCTGCGTCGACCTCCGCGGGCAGATCATCACGATGGTCGACCGGGCCTACCTGACCCAGGAGATGCCGATGTGCGTCATCTGGGGCACCCACGACCGGGTCATCCCCTCCTCGCACGCCGACCACGTCAAGCGCATCGCCGAGACCGCCAAGGTCTCGATGGTCGGCAACGCCGGACACTTCCCGCACAAGGACCAGCCCGACCAGTTCGTCAAGACGATCAACCGGTTCGTCTCGAACACCCGCCCGGCGGTCTACCACCGCGGCCGCTGGCGCACGATGCTCAAGAACGGCGCTCCCGCCGGCCTCGTCATCCCCGACTCCCGCGTCGTCAGCAGCGCCTGAGTCAGGTCGCCGGTGCGGGCGGGTCCCGCCGGGTGGGTCGCGCCGGGTGGGTCGCGCCGGGGGGTCGCGCCGGCCGGGGTCGCGCAGGCTGCGGGCGGGTGCCCGACCGGGGGGTCGACCGTGTCGTCCGGTGCCTCCCTGCCCGGCCACGACGAGCGACGAGACGCCACGCCTCCTGAGTGCCCCGGACGGGCCCGCCCGCGACCCCGCCCGTCGCGGCCTTGCGTCGTCGACGACACGAGGACGCCCGTCAGGGGTCGGTAACGACGTGGGGACGGCTGCCTGGGGTCGGTAACGACGTGGGGACGGCTGCCTGGGGTCGGTAACGACGTGGGGACGGTCGGGGGGCCTCCCGGGGTGGTCGTACGTCGGTAACGACGTGGGGACGGCTGCCTGGGGTCGGTAACGACGTGGGGACGGCTGCCTGGGGTCGGTAACGACGTGGGGACGGTCAGGGGGCCTCGGTGCCTGGGGTCGGTAACGACGTGGGGACGGCTGCCTGGGGTCGGTAACGACGTGAGGACGGCTGCCTGGGGTCGGTGACGACTGCCGCGCAGTTGGGACCGTCGTGGTGGCGACGGGGCGCCCGCAACGGGCCCGACCGCCCACTCGGTCCACAACGACAACGTGGTGGATCCGCAGGCCTATGACCTGCAGAACCACCACACGGTCGGTGTCGAGCGGGGACCGTCAGGCGTCCCCGCCGGTCTGGGAGACGTCGGCGACCGCGGTGGGGTCGTCGATGCGGTACTTGTCGAAGGCCTCCTTGACCACGGACTGCTTGACCTCGCCGCGCTCGGCGAGGGCGGCGAGCGTCGCGACCACGACCGACTCGGCGTCGACGCGGAAGTAGCGCCGGGCCGCGGGCCGGGTGTCGGCGAAGCCGAAGCCATCGGTGCCGAGGGCGTGGTAGTCGGTCGGGACCCACTTGGCGATGAGGTTCTGCACCGCCCGCATGTAGTCGCTGACCGCGATGACCGGGCCCTCGGCGTCGGCCAGCTTGGAGGTCACGTAGGGGACCTGGGCGTCCTCGTCGGGGTGGACGAGGTTCCACTCCTCGGCGCGACCGGCGTCGCGCGCCAGCTCGTTCCAGGAGGTGACCGACCAGGTCTCGGCGGCCACGCCCCACTCCTCGGCGAGCAGCTGCGCGGCCCGGGTGATCCACGGAAGACCGACGCCGGAGGCGAGCAGCTGTGCCTTCGGGGCGTCCGCGGGCGCCTCCGACGGGGCGTCCGCCAGGTGGTACATGCCCTTGAGCAGGCCCTCGACGTCGAGGTCGTCCGGCTCGGCCGGGTGCTGGTAGGGCTCGTTGTAGACGGTGACGTAGTAGATGACGTCCTCGCCGTGCTCGTGCTCCTCGGTCGAGTCGTACATCCGGCGCAGGCCGTCCTGGACGATGTGGCTGACCTCGTAGGCGAACGCCGGGTCGTAGTGCACGATCGCCGGGTTGCTCAGCGCCAGCAGCGGCGAGTGGCCGTCGGCGTGCTGCAGACCCTCGCCGGTCAACGTCGTACGGCCGGCGGTGGCACCGATGAGGAAGCCCTTGGCCAGCTGGTCGGCCATGGCCCAGATCGAGTCGCCGGTCCGCTGGAACCCGAACATCGAGTAGAAGATGTAGAACGGGACCATGTGCTCGCCGTGCGTGGAGTACGCCGAGCCCGCGGCAGTCGTCGAGCCCATGGCGCCGGCCTCGGAGATGCCCTCGTGCATGAGCTGCCCGTCGGTGGCCTCCTTGTAGGCCATGAGCTGCTTGCGGTCGACGCCCTCGTACTTCTGCCCGTGCGGGTTGTAGATCTTGTTCTTGCTGAACATCGAGTCCATGCCGAACGTGCGGAACTCGTCGGGGGCGATCGGCACGATGCGGTGGCCGATCTCCTTGTCCTTCATGAGGTCCTTCAGCAGCCGCACCAGCGCCATGGTGGTGGCGATGGCCTGCTTGCCCGAGCCCTGCTTGAGCTCGTGGTACATGTCGTCGCCGGGCAGCTTCAGCGGCTTGGCGCGCACGACCCGCTTGGGCAGCGAGCCGCCGAGGGCCTTGCGGCGCTCGAGCATGTACTCCACCTCGGGCGCGTCGGCTCCGGGGTGGAACAACGGAGCGGTGCCGGTGCGCTCGTAGGACTCGTCGATGTCGCGGTCGCTGATCGGCAGGTAGAGCCGGTCGCGGTACTTCTTGACGTCGTCCTTGGTCAGCTTCTTCATCTGGTGGGTGGCGTTCTTGCCCTCCAGCGCGTCGATCGTCCAGCCCTTGATCGTCTTGGCGAGGATCACGGTCGGCTGCCCGACGTGCTTGGACGCGGCGTCGAAGGCGGCGTACACCTTGCGGTAGTCGTGGCCGCCGCGGGGGAGCTTGCGGATCTGCTCGTCGCTCATGTGCTCGACCATCTTGCGCAGCCGGCTGTCGCCGCCGAAGAAGTTCTCGCGGATGTAGGAGCCGGTCTCGACCGAGTAGGTCTGGTACTGGCCGTCGGGCGTGGAGTTCATCTTGTTGACGAGCACGCCGTCGACGTCGCGGGCCAGCAACGGGTCCCACTCGCGGCCCCACACGACCTTGATGACGTTCCAGCCGGCGCCGCGGAAGATCGACTCCAGCTCCTGCATGATCTTGCCGCTGCCGCGCACCGGACCGTCGAGCTGCTGCAGGTTGCAGTTGATGACGAAGGTGAGGTTGTCGAGCTCGTCACGGGCGGCGATGTTGATCGCGCCCAGCGACTCCGGCTCGCCCATCTCGCCGTCGCCGAGGAACGCCCAGACGTGCTGGTCGCTGGTGTCCTTGATGCTGCGGTGCTGCAGGTAGCGGTTGAACCGCGCCTGGTAGATCGAGTTGATCGCCGTCAGACCCATGGAGACGGTCGGGAACTCCCAGAACTCCGGCATCAGGCGCGGGTGCGGGTACGACGACAGGCCCTTGCCGACGCCGTGCTGCACCTCCTGGCGGAACTTGAGCAGCTGGTCCTCGGTCAGCCGACCCTCGAGGAAGGCGCGGGAGTAGATGCCGGGGGAGGCGTGGCCCTGGATGAAGACCTGGTCGCCGCCGCCGGGGTGGTCCTTGCCGCGGAAGAAGTGGTTGAAGCCGACTTCGTAGAGCGAGGCGGAGGACTGGTAGGTCGCGATGTGGCCGCCGACCTCGAGGCCCTTGCGGTTCGCGCTGGAGACGGTGATGGCGGCGTTCCACCGCAGGAACGCCCGGATGCGACGCTCGACCTCCTCGTCGCCGGGGAACCACGGCTCACGCTCGGGAGGGATCGTGTTGATGTAGTCGGTGCTGCGCAGGGCCGGTACGCCGACCTGACGCTCGCGGGAGCGCTCGAGCAGCTTGAGCATGATGTAACGGGCCCGCTCACGGCCGCGGCCGTCGACCATCTCGTCGAGCGACTCCAGCCACTCGCGGGTCTCGTCGGGGTCGATGTCCGGGCAGCTGGGTGGGCAGGCCCTCGTGGATGACGGTCGCCCGCTCGACCCGCTCGGCCTTGCCCCGTCCACGGCCTTGTCTCCCGCCGTGCCGGGGCCGCCCTGCGTGCCCATGCCGTCCGTGCCCGAGGTGTTCTCATCCTTGTTCGCCACGCGCCCATCCTGACACCCGGGGGAAGTACTAGCGAGTACGGCGCCGGGGTGCTGCACTGCCGCCACCCGCAGGCACCGGCCGACCGCTGCCGTCCCACCCGCTGGTCCGACTTGGCGCGTTCTTGTTGCAACCGCGGGCCCAAGTCCGCTGGACTGTTGGTCGAGCGACACCGGTGGTCCTCTTATTTCCGAGGTGCTGGTGGCGCTCGACCATCAGTCACCACGAATAAGGAGCCCGAGTTGAGCGCGACCCCTGGCGGCGCGGACACCAAGAACACCGGCGTGAGGATGGGGTTCGGTCCGGGCACGGTCGTGCAGGAGCTCGGCTGGGACGAGGACGTCGACGACGCCATCCGGGTCGAGATCGAGGACACCATCGACTCGGACATGGTCGACGGCGAGGTCGGCAACGTCGTCGACGCCGTGGTGATGTGGTGGCGCGAGGACGACGGCGACCTCGTCGACGCCCTGGTGGACGCCCTCACCGACCTGGCCTCGGGCGGCACCATCTGGCTGCTGACGCCCAAGGTCGGGCGACCCAACGCCGTCGACGCCGCGGACATCACCGAGGCGGCCCCCATCGCCGGGCTGGCCGTGACCACGACGCTGGCCGCCGGCCACGACTGGACGGCGACCCGCCTCGCGGCCCCCAAGTCTCCGGCCCGCTGATCGGCGCGCTGCAGAAACTCTCGGAACGAAACAGGAGCCGCCCATGCCCACCACCAATCGAGTGACCGCCGTCCTCTCCGACCAGGTCGTGAAGGCGAAGGTGCTCACCGGGAGTGGGATCATCCGGCCCTACTCGCCACGGACGCTGTTCCGCCTGGCGAAGACGCTCAAGGACTGGGGCGTCGGCCCGGCAGGTGGCTTCGCAGCGCTCGCCGTACGATCTCCCGACGCGGTCGGACTCGTCGACGAGCTGGGCGAGCTGACCTACCAGGAGATCAACGACCGCGGCACGGCGTTGGCAGACGCGCTGACCGGACTCGGCGTCGAGCAGGGTGAGGGGCTGGCCATCATGGCCCGCAACCACCGCGGGTTCATCGACGCCACGGTGGCGGGAGCCAAGCTCGGTGCCGACATCCTCTTCCTCAACACCGCGTTCGCCGGCCCTCAGCTGGTGGAGGTCCTCGAGCGGGAGGACCCCAAGGTCGTCGTGTACGACGAGGAGTTCAGCGAGCTGCTGGCCGAGGTCGACCACGTCCGGCACGTCGTGGCCTGGACTGACAGCGACGACCTGGCCGACCGCGAGACGGTCGAGAAGCTGATCGAGAAGGGCGACAAGAACGCGCACCTGCCGCACCCGGAGAAGGAGAGCCGGCTGATCATCCTGACCTCCGGCACCACCGGTACGCCGAAGGGGGCGCCACGCAGCAACGCCGGCGTGGACGCTGCGGTGTCACTGCTCTCCCGCATGCCGCTGCGCCGCGGCTGGACCTGTCACATCGCCGCCCCGCTCTTCCACACCTGGGGCTTCGCGCACATGGCTCTGGCGATGCTGCTCGAGTCGAAGGTGGTGCTGCGACGCACGTTCGACCCCGAGGAGTGCCTGAAGACGGCCGAGGAGAACCGACTGCGACTCCCTCGTCGTCATCCCGGTGATGCTCCAGCGCATCCTCAAGCTCTCCGACGAGACGCTCGACAAGTACACGCTTCCTCGCTGAAGGTGGTGGCCGCCTCCGGGTCGGCGCTTCCCGGTGACCTGGGCGTGGAGTGGATGGACCGCTTCGGCGACAACCTCTACAACACCTACGGCTCGACCGAGGTCGCCTACGCCACGATCGCCGACCCCAAGGACCTGCGGGAGGCGCCGGGCACGGCAGGGCGGACGCCCCACGCGACCGAGGTGCGCATCTACGACGAGAACGACGAGCCGGTGAAGCAGGGGGAGACCGGACGGATCTTCGTCGGCAACGGCATCCTCTTCGAGGGCTACACCGGCGGCGGCCACAAGGACATGATCGACGGTCTCATGAGCAGCGGCGACGTCGGCTACCTCGACGAGGAAGGGCGCCTGTTCGTCGAGGGCCGTGACGACGACATGATCGTCTCCGGCGGCGAGAACGTCTTCCCCAACGAGGTGGAGGACTGCCTGACCCGTCACGAAGCGGTCCACGAGGCGGCCTGCATCGGGGTCGACGACGACGACTACGGCAAGCGCCTCAAGGCGTTCGTCGCCCTGGTCGACGGCAAGGACGTCTCCGAGGACGACCTCAAGGCCCACGTGAAGTCGAACCTGGCGCGCTACAAGGTGCCGCGCGAGATCGTCTTCATGGACGAGCTGCCGCGCAACGCCACCGGGAAGCTGCTCAAGCGCGAGCTGGAGGAGGACGGCGAGGCGGAGGAGAGCGCCGCGTCGTGACCGCGGCCGGCGCCCCGCTGCCGGTCGGCTCACCGGCGCCGGAGCTCGGGCTGCGTGACCAGCACGGCGCCACCGCGTCGCTCGCCGACCTGCGCGGCCGGGCCGTCCTGCTGGTCTTCTACCCGTTCACCTTCAGCCGGGTCTGCGGTGATGAGCTCGCGGCCCTCGACCGGGCCCTGCCCGACCTCCAGGGCCCCGACTCGGCCGTGCTGGCGGTCAGCTGCGACCCGGTGCACACGCTCCGGGCGTACGCCGACCGGACCGGGATCGACATACGCCTGCTGTCGGACTTCTGGCCCCACGGTGCCGTCTCCTCGTCGTACGGCGTCCTCGACCCGGTCATCGGGGCGCCGCACCGCTCGACCTTCGTGCTCGACCACCAGGGTGCGGTGCGTTGGTCCCTGCACGTGCCGCGGCACGAGTCCCGGCCCCTCGAGACCCACCGGGCAGCGCTCGCCGAGGTTCGGAGAGCAAGAACTCCCTGAGAAGTCGGACGACGGGGTGACATCCGGCAGGTCGGCAGTGCAGAATGGGCACCGCAGCCGCTGGTGACCCGAGACGCCAGCGGCTGCTCCATTTGTGCGTCCGGCCCCAGGGGGCCGCCGATCGCAGCGCGCCGAGCTGGCGAGATGTGGCGCGGGTGGGCGCTGGGTGGGCGCTGGGTGGGCGCAGTAGGGATCGAACCTACGACCGCTGGTTTGTAAGACCAGAGCTCTACCGCTGAGCTATACGCCCCGAGTTCTGCATGGATGCCCGGGCCGCCACCCTGGGGGGACGGCGTCAGGCACTCGGGACCGGCAAGCGCTCGGACCCGGCGGCAAGCCTAGCGGTCAGGCGATCCGGGCCCGCAGCCGCTCGTCGGACGGGCGACCGACGAGGGCGCAGCCCCGCCGGCGCCGCGCCGGACGTCCGCGTGCCGGGCTGCTTATAGTGACCCGGTCCCGACGCGGAGCGGGGCATCCGCCCGCACGCCGGACGGGATCGGCACCCGGACAGGAGCGTTGCCCCATCGATGCCGTCGCGCTCGTGATGCGACGGCTCGTCGCGCGCCGCACGCTCATGGGCGCGGCCGCGGTGACCACGCTGGTGGCGGTCGCCGCCGTGACGGCGACGGCTCTCGTGCTCTCCGCAGCCGGCCGCGGCAGCGTCGGTGCCGCCCTCGGCCGTGCCCCGGCGCTCGATCGGGTGGTCGACGTCTCGGGCGACCTGGATCCTGAGGACCCCGGCGCGCGGCCCGCAGCACTCGACACCGCCGACCGCAATGTCCGCGAGGTGCTGGACGAGGCACTCGCGCCAACTCTGGACGGTGAGGGTGCGGTGACACGCCGCGTCCTGAGCTCGTCGTACGTCGTTCCCGGCCCGTCGCCCGGTGAGCGCGAACGGCTCGCCGTCGTGGGGGGCTACGAGGCGCTGGCGGAGCACGCCGGCCTCGTCGAGGGTGCCTGGCCCGACGGGGGCGTCGGGGGCGGCGGAACGGAGGTCGTGGTCCACGAACGGGCCGCTGCGATCCTGGGGCTCGTCGTCGGCGACGAGCTGAGACTGGTCAACGCCCGGGACGACTCGGTCCTCACGCTCCGGCTGTGCGGCACCTTCCGTCCGGCGGACCCGGGGTCGGGTTACTGGGCCGGCGATCCGCTCGGGGTGAACGGCACCGACCGCGGCGGCAGCTTCGTCACCTTCGGTCCCTTCCTGGCGGGTGCCGGGGTGGAGACGCAGGTGGCGGACCCGGCTCTGACGTGGCGCGCGGACCCGACCCTCGAGGGCCTGACCCCCGCGGAGGTCGACGGGCTCCGCGGTGCCGTGACGCGGCTGCTGGCCGGCACGCTGGACGTCGAGACCGACCTCGACGAGGTCCTCGACGGTGTGGCGTCGCCGGTGGCGGTCGCCCGCGCGGCGGTGGGCCTGGCCCTGGCCCTGGTGGTGCTGCTGGGGGTGACGACGGCGCTGCTGGTCACCCGACTGGTGCAGGAGGACCGTCGGCTCGACGTCGCCCTGCGGGCGTCACGTGGCTTCTCTCCCGGGCAGCTGCGGGCCTCCCACGCCGTCGAGGCCGTCGTGCTCGTCCTCCCGGCCGCGGTGCTGGGACCGCCGCTGGCCTGGACGGTGGTGCGCGCGGTGGCCGCGACCACCGGGGCCGGCAACGCCGAGATCGCCGCCGGGACGTCGCTGGGCCTGGGGGCCTGGCTGGTCGCGGGGGTCTCGGCGCTCGTGGTCGCCGGGCTGCTTGTCCGCCGCCCGGTGGCGGCCGCTGAGGGGCCCGACGCCGGAACCGGCCCGCGCGGACGGGTCGTTGCTGCCTGGAGCCGCCTGGGCCTCGACCTGGTGGCGGTGCCGCTGGCCGTGCTGGCGGCGCTCCAGCTGCTGACCTATGACGTGAGCACGCTCGCGGCGGGCTCCGACGAGGCGCTGGCCGGTGCAGGCATCGATCCCGTCCTGGCTCTCGCCGTGCCCGTGGTGGTGCTCGCGGCCGCCCTGGTCGTCGGTCGCGTGCTGCGGGGGCTCCTGCTGCTCGCGGCCCGCCGCGCGGGGCGGATCCGCGGGCCCGTCACCGCCCTGTCGGTCTGGCAGCTCGCCCGGCGTGCCGACGAGCACCGGGCGATGCTGGTCTCGACGCTGCTGGCCGCGGCCGTGGTGACCGTCGCGGTGGTGCAGGGGGCGACGTACGTCGACTCCCAGGAGGCCCAGGCGCGCCTCGCCGTCGCCGGCGACCTCCGCGTCGCCGGGCTGGAGGATCCGGCGCAGGGCGACGAGGTCGTCGCCCTGGTGGAGGAGCTGGGCGGCACGGCGGTCGTCGTGCTGCGCGAGCGCACCAGCCTCGGCGACCTGCCGCTCGAGGTGGTGGCGCTGGACACCGGCCGGGCGGCGGACGTGCTGGACCGCGCCGCGCCGGACGTCACCTGGTCCGGGTTGCTGCAGCCCCTCGCCGTCGAGGTGGGGTCCGAGGCCGCCGGTGCTGCGCTGCCGGCGGTGGTCGCGGACGCGGTGGCCGCCCGGGCCGGCGACGCGGGACGGGCTCGGCTGCGGGTGGCAGGGGTGGATGTCGAGCTGACGGTGAGCGGCCGCGTCGACTCCCTGCCCGGCGTGGGGCCGGACGCCGACATGCTCGGCTCCGGCGCGGGGACCGGTCGGGCCGGGACGGGGACGGGAGTCCTCACGGACCGTGCGGCGCTCGAGCGGGCGGTCGGCAGCACGCTCGCGACCGGTGTCGAGACCGAGGTGTGGGCGGCGGTGCCTCGGGCAGCCGTCGGGTCGCTGCGGTCCGAGGTCGAGGGTGAGGGTGAGGGCGTCAGGGTCGCGGACCGCTGGTCGGCGACCGCCGACCGGAAGAACGGCCCGGTCGGTTCCGGCGTGCGCGTCGCGCTGGTCCTGGTCGTGCTGGTCGCCGCTGTGCTCGGGGTCGTGGGGTTCGTCGCCGCGGCCGCGGTGGGGCTGCGCCGTCGGCGACCCGAGGTCGCGGCCCTGCGGGCCACGGGCCTGTCCCGTCGGCAGGTGGCGTGGTCGCAGGTGGTCGAGCGGCTTGGGCTGCTCGCCGTCGCGCTGCTGATCGGCGCCGGCCTGGGAGCCGCCGTGGGGTGGGTGTTCTCGCCTCGCCTGGTGCTCACCGAGGCCGCCACGGTGCCGGTGCCGCCGCCCCGCGCGGGACTCGATCCCACGACCGCCTGGTCGGTCGGGCTCGTCCTGGTCGTGCTGGCCGCCGTCTGCGCAGCGGCGCTGTGGGTGTTGGTGGCACGTCTGGTGGCTCGGCCCCTGAGCGCTGAGCTGCGAGCGGGGGAGGACACATGAGGCGCGTTCCGGGCGCGCTCCGCCTGCTCACCCGCCGGGCTCGCGCCGACCTGGGCTCGCTGGTCGCGCTGGCCCTCCTGGTCGCCGTGACGGCTGGGTTGGCGGCGACGGTGCCGCGTGTGCTGAGCGCCACCTCCGACGAGGCTCTGCGCGGTGCGCTCGCCTCCGCCCCGGGCGAGAGCCTGGAGATCTCAGCCACCACGACCAACGACGAAGGCGTCGACCAGCTCGACGCGGTGGACGCCCAGATCCGTGACTCCCTGACGCCCCGCCTGGACGAGGTGCTGTCCGGAGGCGGACGCGGCGCCACCACCGGCCTCTACGAGACCCTCGACCGTGGCGGTGACCCCAGCCGCGACAAGCCGTTCGCCTGGCTGCAGCTGCGTCACCAGCCCGACGCGCTGGAGCAGGTGCGCTGGGTCGCCGGCCGGGCACCACGCTCGCCTGGTGCGGACGTCGAGCTCGAGACCGGGTCAGGCGAACGCGTCCCGCTGCTCGAGGCGGCGCTCGACGCCCACCTGGCCGAGCAGCTCGACCTCACGGTCGGTCGGACGGTCGTCCTCGAGCCCCTCGAGGTGGCACCCCTCGGCGACGGCACCGCCGCCGTACGCATCTCGGGGCTCTTCGAGCCGCGGGAACGTGCGGCTCCGACGTGGGCCTACGCGCCCCTGCTGACCACGCTCGGTCAGCGTTACGGCGGTGACGGTCAGCTCGAGGCGGAGTACGCCGCCGCCCTGGTCGACGCGAGCCAGCTCGACGCGCTGGTGTCCGCCTCCCCGATCCTGCGCTACGACTGGCACTACCCGCTCGACGACCCCGGGGCGTCGCGGCTGGGCGCCGACAACGCCGCCGCCGTCCTGGCCGACCTCGAGTCGGTGGTCGCGAGAGGCGCGTTCGTCACCTCCTCGGCCGCCTCGGTGACCGGCGGGGCGGACACGGTGTCGCTCTCCAGCGGTCTGGTGGACCTGCTCCGCGGACACCTCGAACGCTCGGACGCGGCGTCGGCGCTGGTGGCGCTGGTGCTGGTCGGCGTCCTGGTCCTCGCCCTGGCCGTGCTCGGTCTCGCCTGCGCGGTGGCGGTGCGGCGCCGAGCGGCGGGCGTCGCGCTGCTGCGCGCCCGCGGTGCCTCCCGGACGGCGGTCACCGCCACGCTGGTCGCGGAGGTGGCTGCCGTCGCCGTGCCGGCCGCGGCTGTCGGCGCCGCGACTGCCGTGCTCGCGGGTGGTGACCGCGCCGCCGGGGTCTCGGCGGGGCTGGCGGCACTGGTCGCCGTCGTCGCACTGGTGCTGTCCGGTACGGCGACGTGGCGCACCGCCGGGCACGGAGGACCGGCCTCGCGGGCGCCGTGGCGCACCGCGACCGAGATCTCCGTGGTCCTCGGTGCCGTCGTCGGCGTCATCGAGGTGCGCCGCCGCGGCCTGGGCACCACCGACGTCGACCCTGTGCTGGTGGCGGCCCCGGTCCTGGTCGTGATGGCGGTCGTGGTCGTGGTGCTGCGCGTGCTGCCGACGGTGCTGCGACGCGCGGCCGACGCGGCGAGCAGGGCACCGGGGCTGCTGCCCTTCACGGCGCTGGCCCAGGCGGCGCGCCAACCCCTGGCGGTGGCGCTGCCGCTGTCGACACTGCTGCTCGGTCTCGGCTTCGCCGTGTTCGCCTCCGGCGTCGTGGCCACCGTGGACGAGGGGCAGCACCGGGCCGCGTGGCACGACGTGGGTGCCGACTACCTGCTCGAGGCGGAGTACTTCGAGCAGGACGACCTCGACGTGATGGCCGACGTCCCGGGCGTCGAGCTGGTCGTGCCGGCGCTGCGTCGCGAGCGGGCCACCTTCTTCGACCCCGCGGGGGTGGCGACGCGCGGCACCGTGCTCGTCGTCGACGCGACCCGCTACGCCGACCTGGTGGACGCCGAGGCCGACCCCGGCGTCGACGCCGCCGCCGTGCGCCGTCTGGCCCGGACGCCCGCATCGGCCGAGGACCCGTTGCCCGCGATCGCCACCTCGCCGGCGAGGGCCGCTCTTGCGGCCGACGAGGGCGCCATCGACCCGACCGCCGGCCTGGGCCGGACCGAGGTGGCCGTGTCCGCGGTGCCCACGAGCTTCCCGCTCGACGGCGGCGTCGGTCTCGTCGTCCTCGACCTGCCGTCGGTGCAGGAGCGCGAGTCGTTCCCGGTCCGACCCAACACGCTGCTGGTCGCTGCGCCTCCGCAGGCGGCGGACGCGCTCGAGGAGGCGGCGTCACGCCTCGAGCAGCGGGTGGTCCTGACGGACCGGCGGGCCGTGCTGCGCGACCTGGCCGAGTCGCCGTTCGTGGGGTCCACCCAGGGGCTGTTCGCCGCCGGTGTGGCGGCTGCGGCGGCGTACTGCGTGCTGGCCCTCGCGCTGGTGCTCGTGCTGGCCGCGCGCTCCCGTTCCCGGCTGGCGTCGACGCTGCGGACGCTGGGGGCCGGTCCACGCCAGCTCACCCGGCTGGCCGTGCTGGAGGTGGCGCCGCTGCTCACCGTGATGGTGCTGGCCGGCCTGGCGGCCGGCGTGCTGCTGGTGACCGTGCTGCTCCCCGGGCTGGACCTCCAGCCGCTCACGGGAGGGGACGCGCCCCCGGAGGCCCGGCTGGGGTTGCTGCGCACCGGGGGACTGGTGGGGGGCCTGGCCGCGCTCGTCGTGGCGACGGTGGCCGTGGTCTCGGCGGTGGAGCGCCGACGCGGCCTGGGAGAGACTCTGCGAGAAGGAGACGAGCCGTGACCGAAGAGTTCCGCGACACCGGCGCCCTGGGCGCGCTCGAGCAGCGAGCGACCCCGTCCTCGGTGTACGGCGCCGACGCGCTCATCGCCTGCGACAACCTGGTGCGCATCTACCGCACCGAGAGCGTCGAGGTGGTGGCGCTCCAGGGCCTCGACCTGCTGGTCGACCGCGGTGAGCTCGTGGCCGTCATCGGAGCGTCCGGCAGCGGCAAGTCGACACTGCTCACCATCCTCTCCGGCCTCGACGCCCCGACGGCCGGGCTGGCACGCGTCGCCGACCAGGACCTGCTGGACATGTCGGCGGCCCAACGGCTGCGTTACCGACGGCAGGTGGTGGGCTTCGTCTGGCAGCGCACGTCGAGCAACCTGCTGCCCTACCTGAGCGTCACCGAGAACGTCACCCTCCCTCTGGTCGCATCGCGCTCGCCGCGGCGAGCGCGAGCCGCTCGCGTCGCGGAGCTGCTCGACCTGCTGGAGGTGAGCGACCTGGCCGACCGCAGGCCCGGCCAGCTCTCCGGGGGGCAGCAGCAGCGGGTCGCGATCGCTGTGGCGCTTGCGAACCGGCCTGAGGTGCTGCTGGCCGACGAGCCCACCGGCGAGCTCGACACGCACAGCTCGGAACAGGTCTTCGGCGCCCTCCGGACGGCCAACCGCGAGCTCGGGGTCACCGTGGTGGTGGTCACCCACGACGCCTCGGTGTCGGAGCACGTGCAGCGCACCGTCGGCATCCGGGACGGGCGCACCTCGAGCGAGGTGCTGCGCCACACCGAGGAGCGCGAGCACGGCCACGAGATCGTCGCCCGGGAGTACGCCGTCCTCGACCGGGTCGGTCGGCTCCAGCTGCCGCACGACTTCACCTCCGCCCTGGCGATGGACCGACGGGTGCGGCTCGAGCTCGAGCACGACCACATCGGAGTGTGGCCGGACCAGCCGCGGGAGGGGGAGCGGTGAGCACCGGAACCACCGGACCCATGATCGAGGCGACCGGCCTGACCAAGCGCTTCGGGAGCGGCGACGCGACCGTCACCGCCCTCGAGGACGTCGACCTCACGGTGCCCAGGGGTGGGCTGGTCGCGATCACCGGACGCTCCGGCTCCGGCAAGACCACCTTGCTGCACTGCATCGGCGGGCTGGAGCGGCCCGACCTCGGGCGTGTGGTCGTCGACGGCACCGTGGTGACCGACCTCGACGAGGACGGGCTTCTCGCGCTGCGGCGCGACCGGGTCGGCTTCGTCTTCCAGACCTTCGCGCTGGTGCCCATCCTCACCGCGCGGGAGAACGTCGGCATCCCCCTGCGACTCGGGCGCACCCCTGTCCGTGAGCGTGAGGCCCGGGTGGACCGGCTGCTGCGCCTGGTGGGCCTCGCCGACCACACCGAGCAGCGTCCCGGCCAGCTGTCCGGGGGCCAGCAGCAACGGGTCGCCGTGGCCCGGGCCCTGGCCGGCCGGCCGAACCTGCTGTTGGCCGATGAGCCGACGGGTCAGCTCGACTCCGCCACCGGTCGTGCGGTCATGGAGCTGCTGCGGGCGGTGGTGGCCAGCGAGGGCGTGACTGCGGTCGTGGCCACCCACGACCCGGCGCTCATCGACGTCGCCGACGACGTCCACGAGCTGTCCGACGGTCGGCTCCTCCGAGCCGGCTCCGGAGCCGCGCACTAGGCTGCGCGCCATGCGTCTGGCCGAGATCGTCGCGCTCCTGGACCGTTGGTACGACCCGGCCTGGGCTGAGCCCTGGGACGCGGTCGGCCTCGTCTGCGGCGACCCCGACGACGAGGTCCGCTCCGTGCTCTTCGCCGTGGACCCGGTCCACGCCGTGGTCGACGAGGCGTTCGCGCTGGGCGTCGACCTGGTGGTGGTCCACCACCCGCTGCTGCTGAGCCCGGTCTCCTCCGTGGCAGCGACCTCCGCGAAGGGCCGGGTGGTGCACCGGCTGGTCCGCGGGGGAGTGGCGCTGCTGACGGCCCACACCAACGCCGACGTCCCGGCCGACGGGGTGAACGAGAGCATCGCCGCCGCGCTCGGCGTTCGTGGAGCGCGGGTGCTCGAGCCCACCGACGGCACGGCGCCCGCCAACGCCGATGGTCCGGGCCCCGCGATGGACAAGCTGGTGGCCTTCGTGCCGCCCGAGGCGGTCGACGGCGTCCGCGCCGCTCTGGTCCAGGCGGGCGCCGGGGCGCTCGGAGCCTACGACTCCTGCAGCTTCTCGACGCCGGGGGAGGGCCGCTTCCGGCCGTTGGAGGGAGCCGATCCGGCTCAGGGTCGGGTCGGCGAGGTCGAGGTGGTCGCGGAGATCCGACTCGAGACCCTCTACCCGCGCGAGCTGCGCCGTCAGGTGGTCGCGGCGCTGCGGGCCGCCCATCCCTACGAGGAGCCGGCCTTCGACCTCGTCGAGCTCGCCGAGGTCCCTGGCGGGCCGGTGACCACGGTCCGGTCCGGTGCGGGACAGCGCGGCGCTCCGACCGGTGCCGCGCGCGGGCACGGCCGCATCGGCCGGCTGGCGGAGCCGATGTCGCTGGCAGCCTTCGCTCAGCGGGTCGACGCCGCACTGCCCCGGACCGCCCACGGTGTGCGCGTCGCCGGCGACCCCGAGGCCGTGGTGCGCACCGTCGCAGTGCTGGCCGGCTCCGGGGAGTCGCTGCTGGGCGCCGCACGCGCGGCAGGAGCAGACGTCGTGGTGACCTCCGACCTCAAGCACCACCGGGCCGGCGAGTTCCTCGCCGACGGCGGCCCGGCCCTCGTCGACGTCGCCCACTGGGCCGCGGAGTGGACCTGGCTGCCCGTGGTGGCCGCCAAGGTCGCCCACGCCACGACCGACGCGGGGGATACGGTGGAGACGCACGTCAGCAGCCTGGTCACGGACCCGTGGTCCTTCCGGGTCTGACGAGTCCGCACCAGCCACACCAGCCGCACCAGCGCACCGACCGAGAACAGCGAATCCGAGGAGCCCACCGGTGAGAGCCGATCCGTCCGCCCAGCTGAAGCTCCTCGAGGTGCAGGATCTCGACAGCCGTCTCGACGCGCTGCGCCACCAGGCCTCCCACCCGCCGGAGGGCCCGGAGCTGCGTGAGCTCGAGAGCAGCCGGACGGCCCTGCGCGACCAGGCCGCCGACCTGCAGATCCAGGTCGACGACCTCACCCGGGCCCAGCGCAAGGCCGACGACGACGTCGAGCAGGTCAAGGCGCGACGCGTGCGCGACCAGCAGCGTCTCGACTCCGGCGCCGTCACCAACCCCAAGGACCTCGAGCGGCTCCAGCACGAGCTGGTCTCGCTGGATCGCCGCATCGGCGAGCTCGAGGACACCGAGCTCGAGATCATGGCCCACCTCGAGGACGTCCAGCGCGACCTGGCCGAGGTGCAGGCCCACACCGTCGAGCAGGACGCCCGGGTCGAGGCTCTGAACGCCACCCGGATCGAGCGGCTGACCGGGCTGAAGGCGGAGGGGGCCGACGTCGTCGCGCGTCGCAAGGAGGCTGCTGCCACGCTCCCGGCCGACCTGCTGGGTCTCTACGAGCGGCTCCGGGAGCAGAAGCAGGGGGTGGGCGCGGCGCTGCTGCGTCAGCGGCGGTGCGCCGGGTGCAGCCTGGAGCTCAACAGCGGCGACCTGGCCACGGTCAGCCGCATGCCCGCCGACGAGGTCGCGCGCTGCGAGGAGTGCGGGCGCATCCTGATCCGCACCGGCGAGTCCGGCCTCTGATGGTCGCTCGGCGCGGCGGGGACCGACCGACGCGTGTCGTCGCGGAGGCCGACGGCGGCTCGCGCGGCAACCCCGGCAACGCGGCGTACGGCGCGGTGCTCAAGGACCGCGACACCGGTGAGGTGATCGCCGAGCGGGGCGAACGGATCGGCGTGGCCACCAACAACGTGGCGGAGTACCGCGGCCTCATCGCCGCTCTCGAGCTGTACCGCGACCACGCCGACGGCGCGGAGCTCGAGGTCCTCATGGACTCCAAGCTGGTCGTCGAGCAGATGTCGGGCCGCTGGAAGATCAAGCACCCCGACATGCGACCTCTGGCTGCCCAGGCCCGCGACCTCGCGCCGGAGGGCACGACGTACAGCTGGATCCCCCGGGAGCGCAACCAGCACGCCGACCGACTGGCGAACGAGGCGCTGGACGGCCCGATGGGCGTCGTGGTGGGGCTCGACCGCGGCGCGGAGCCCGACCACGCCGAGCCGGGGCACGCCGAGCCGGTGCCCACGCCCCCGTGGGAGCAGGGGGCGCCGACGGTGCTCGTGCTGGTCCGTCACGGCGAGACCGACGACACCGACGCCCGGGTGTTCAGCGGGTCGACCGGGAGGGATCCCGCGCTCAACGCGCTCGGGCGTGCCCACGTCGCCGCCACCGCCAGCTGGTTGGCGCCGCTGTTCGAGCAGGCGCCCACGATCATCACCTCGCCGTTGCGCAGGACGCGCGAGACGGCCGCGTTGCTCGTCGAAGCGGTCGCGCGCCAGCTCGACGTCGCGGCACCGCTCGAGGCAACCGTCGACGACGGCTTCGTCGAGGCCGGCTTCGGGGAGTGGGAGGGCCTCACCTACCGGCAGGTGCTCGAACGCGACGCCGCGCTGTTCACCGCTTGGCTCGGCGACCCCGACGAACGACCGGGCACCACCGGTGACTCCATGAACGGGATGGCCGAGCGGATGAGGGGGGTGCGCGACCGCGTGCTGAGCAACCACCCCGGCGGGGTCGTCGTCGCCGCCACGCACCTGACGCCGATCAAGATGATGGTGGCCGAGGTCCTCGGGCTGGCGATGGAGTCGGTGTTCAGAACCGAGATCTCGCCGGCGTCGGTGACGGTGCTGGCCTGGTACCCCGACGGGCGCGCCGTCGTCCGGCTCCTCAACGGTCGCCCGGGTGGCCCGGCGCTCGCGACGGGCGCCGGCGTCGGTTGACCCGCCGCGCGGTGGCTCAGAGCTCGGTGACGACCACGTCGAGCCGGGTGCCCTGCTCGCGGTCGGCCTCGACCACCCAGCCGAGGTCACGCAGCTGCTCGGCGAACCGGGCGGGCGAGGCGGCCGTGCTGCCGTCCTCGAGGAGGGCCCGGACCAGTCGACCCTTGGTGGCCTTGTTGAAGTGGCTGACCACCGACCGCCTGCCGTGGGACTCGTGCAGCACACGCACCGACACGACACCGCGGTCACGCGGCGCCGGCCGCCAGAAGGGGACGTAGGAGCCTGAGCGCAGGTCGACGACCAGGCCCCGCCCGCGGGCCTCGGCGACGGCCGCGTCGAGCTGTCGGCCCCAGTGCGTGGCGACCTTTCCCACTCCGGGCAGCGTCACCTGCGGGGACAGCCGGTAGGCCGGGATCCGGTCACCGGGGCGGACGAGCCCGAGGAGGCACGAGGTCACCGCCACCCAGGAGGTGGCGCGCCGCCGCGCGGCCGGAGCGAGGGAGGCGAGGTCGAGCGCCTCGTAGAGGACGCCGGTGTAGACGGTGTCGGCGCGAGCGGTGGTCGCGTCGAGGATCGCCGCGTTGCGCTCGACCAGATCCGTCTGCGTCGGTCCCAGGCCCAACGCCGCCGCGGCCTCCTCGACCGGACCGCGACGTGCACAGGTCGACCAAGGCGTCGAGGGTCGTGCCGCGGGCGTCGGTGAGCGTCGGGAACGACAACGAGGCCAGGTCCAGCGGCTTGCCACGTCGGGGGACGGACTTGCCTTCCGACGGCGGCAGCAGGATCAGCACGGCGACCACCCTAGGGTGAGGGAGAGGCCGTCCGGACCCGGGGGCCGGGCCCCTGACGGGAGGAGATCCACCGATGCCCAGACGCGTCGTACGCGCGACCGAGAGCGGCCTGGCGGCCGACGGCGAGCAGCTCCGCCGCGGTGTCACGGCCATCCAGCAGGAGCTCGGGGTGACGCCGGAGTTCCCGGCTGCGGTCCTGGCCGAGGCGGAGGCGTCCGCACGCTCTCCCCGGCTTCCGACGCTGGACCGCACGGACCTCCCCCTGGTCACCATCGACCCCGAGACGGCCCGGGACCTGGACCAGGCTCTGCACCTCGAGCGCGACGGCGACGGTTACGTCGTGCACTACGCGATCGCCGACGTGGCGGCGTTCGTGACGCCGGGCGGCGCGGTCGACGCCGAGGCGCACCGTCGTGGGGAGACCCTGTACGGCCTGGACGCCAAGGTGCCGCTCCACCCGAAGGTGATCTCGGAGGCTGCCGCCTCGTTGCTGCCCGACGGACCCCGCCCCGCGCTGCTGTGGACCCTCCGGGTCGACGCCTCGGGGGAGGGCACCGACGTCCGGGTGGAGCGTGCGCTGGTCCGCAGCCGCGCGAAGCTCTCCTACGCGGGCGTCCAGGCCGATCTCGACGCCGGCACGGCCGATCCGGTCTTCGGGCTCCTGCGCGAGGTGGGGGAGCGTCGGCTCGCCCGCGAGGTGGCGCGCGGTGGTGTCAGCCTGCCGCTGCCGGACCAGGAGGTCACCTGCGTCGACGGTCGGTGGGAGCTCTCGCACCGGCAACCGCTGCCGGTCGAGCAGTGGAACGCCCAGATCTCCCTGCTGACGGGGATGGCTGCTGCGCACCTGATGGGCGCGGCCGGGGTCGGGGTGCTGCGCACCCTGGCTCCCGCGGACCCCCGCGACGTGAAACGGCTGCGCCGGGTCGCGGCGGGACTGGGGGTGCGGTGGCCGGACGGGGAGGCCTACCCCGACTTCATCCGGCGGCTGGACGCCTCCGTGGCCGCCGAGGCCGCGATGCTCGACGCCAGCACCGTGCTCCTGCGCGGCTCCGGCTACGTCACCTTCACCGACGGTCTGCCGGAGCGACCCACGCACGCCGCGCTCGCGTCGACGTACTCCCACGTGACCGCGCCGCTGCGACGCCTCGTCGACCGCTACGCCGGTGAGGTGTGCGTGGCGCTGTCGGCGGGGCAGCCGGTCCCGCCGTGGGTGCTGGAGCGGTTCGAGGACCTGCCGAGCACCATGCGCGAGTCCTCGAGGCGAGGGAACGCCTACGAGCGCTCGGTCCTCGACCTGGTCGAGGCCGCGGTCCTGCGTCACCGGGTCGGAGAGGAGTTCGAGGCGATGGTGGTCGACGTCGACGAACGGCGCCCCGAGCGCGGCGAGCTCGTGGTCCGCCGGCCGGCCGTGGAGGCGTCGGTGGTCGGGGCCGGTCCGCTGCCGCTGGGCACCGACGTCACCGCGCGTCTCGCGGTGGCCGATCCCGTGTCCCGGCGTGTCGAGTTCACCTGGGGGTGAGGTGTCGGCCGCGGTGTGCGCGGACCGGGCACCGAACGTGTCATGGCACACACGCGGGAACACGTTTGCCGTTGTGTGGTTGGAGATACTGTGTAAGCAGAGGCGCTTGTTCACGGCGTCCGACAGACCTGAACGACGATCCCCGTCCGGTGTGCATCCGGAGCGACGAAGGAGATGACATGGCTACCGCCAAGTTCGACATCAAGACCGAGGCCACCCGCCCGCTGTACGCCGGCGTCGGCGTGACCGACCGCGCCGTCGAGGCCGTGCGCGACTCGCTGGCCCAGGGCCAGAAGCGCATCAACGACGTCCAGCAGGACGCTCGCCAGATCGACCTGGACACCGTGACGCGCGAGGCCAAGGCCCGTCGCGCCGCCGTCGAGGCCCGCATCACCGAGCTGCAGAAGACCGTTCAGTCGGTCCCCAGCCGTGTGCAGGCCCGCATCCAGGCCGAGCTCAGCGATCGCGAGCTGACCTACGGCCAGCTCGTCGACCGTGGCGAGACCCTGGTCGAGCGCATCCGCCGTCAGAGCTCGACGCAGGAGACCAAGCGCAACGCCAGGACCACGTCCTCGAAGGCGAAGACGGCGAGCACGCAGAGCAAGAAGGCCGCGAAGACGACGCGCAGCCAGGCCAAGGGGGCGGCGACGTCGACCTCGAACACGGCTGCGAGCCAGGCCGCCTCGACCGTCGCGGCTGCGAAGGGCGCGGCGAAGTCGACCTCTGACACCGCCAAGAGCAGCGCCAAGTCGACGGCCACCACCGCCAAGAACCAGTCGACGCGGCCCAAGAGCAGCGCCAAGGCGACCGGCACCGCGGCGAAGAAGACCGCGTCCTCGGCGGCCAAGGCCACCAAGGACGCCGCCGCCAAGGTCGGCGACTGACCTCATCGCGTCGGAGGTACTCTCCGACACGTGTTCGAGGCCCCGGGAGCATCGGCTCCCGGGGCCTCGTCGCGCCTGAGCGGTCTGTCGGCGCGGGCGCCTAAGGTCGAGGGGTGAAGCGACGATGAGCAAGATGGATGCCCTCCGCGCCATGCGGGAAGAGCGATACGAGCAGGCCCAGAAGAGCGCGCGGACCGGGCAGCCCGCGAGCCGGCGACGCCGGCCAACCGCCCCCCGGGCTCCGCGCGCCGCGTCCGCCTCGGCGGTCGGTGGACCCGGGCGTCGTCCGAGACGGTTGACTCCGCCGAAGCGCTCGGGGCGAGGCGGACCGAAGTCCTGTGCGGGCACAAGAACATGGGCGGACGCAGCTGCACCCGGCCCCATGGCCACAGCGAGAAGAGCCACCGCTACGGCTGACGGCTGACGGCTCCGGCGGCCGCTGGGGCCTCACCGTGAGGCGGGCGCGCTGTCGCCGTACACTGGCGGACGCGGATGAGCTGACCGGGCGGCCGCGGCGTCGGGAGACCGGCGTCGAGGAAGGTCCGGGCTCCACAGGGCAAGGTGGTGGGTAACGCCCACCCGGGGTGACCCGCGGGACAGTGCCACAGAGAACAGACCGCCGTCGTCCGGCTCCGGCCGGTCGGCGGCAAGGGTGAAACGGTGGTGTAAGAGACCACCAGCGTTCCGGGTGACCGGAACGGCTCGGTAAACCCCACCAGGAGCAAGATCAAGAGGGCCGGTCACGACCGGCCTGCGTGAGCGTTCGAGGGCGGCCCGCCCGAGCTCACGGGTAGATCGCACGAGGCCGCCGGCAACGGCGGTCCCAGATGGATGGCCGCACATCGCCACCAGACCGTGAGGTCGGCGAGGACAGAACCCGGCCTACAGGTCAGCTCATCCGCCTCCCGCCACCCCGGACGGCTGGTGCCGTCTGGACCAGGCCCCCGACCGGCGTGTGCGCGACAACGCGCGTGGGTAGGACCTCAGCGCGGGCCTGCGGGGGTCAAGGGATCCACGCTCCGCACTCACTGGGGGAGGCATCCTTTGTCACGCGTCCGGACCTGGCTGTGCGTCTGCTTGTCTCCTGCGTCCTCGGCGCTCGTGTCGACCGCAGGGGCGCAGGGACTTCCCGGTCCCGTTCCCGGACCCCAGCGTCCCGGGCGTGCCCGCGACCACGATCTACCGCGCGCCCGGTTTCGACGATCTTCCGATCGGGCCGATGAGCGCGTCAGAGTTCAGGGCCTCCTTCGGGGGCCAGCAGTGGCCCGAGCTGAACTTCGACGACTCCTCCGTCCAGGCTGACAGCCGCGGGAACGGGAAGGTGTATCGGCTGAAGCTGGACCCGGGAACCATCCGTTCCGCCCCGGCCGGGAACAACGGAATCGTCGTGACGGTGCCGCTGTCGCGGTCGGTGGACGTGGCGTGCCTGTCCTACGAGGTTCGTTTCGACCCTCGGTTCCACTGGTCGAAGGGCGGCAAGCTCCCTGGCCTGTCGGGCGTCGCTCCCGGTGTCGAGGCGTCGCGGCCCGCCGGCGGCGGACATCCGGGCGACAAGGGATGGTCCGGCAGGCTCATGTGGCGCAACGGCGGACGGATCACCTCCTACCTGTACGGGCCACGGCAGAGCTCCTACTACGGGGACAGCGTCAACTGGAACAGGGCGGTCGTCGCTGGTCGGTGGCACACCATCGAGCAGTGCTACGTGATGAACACCGTCGGACTCGCCAACGGCCGGCTCCAAGCCTGGTTCGACGGGGAGCAGGTGCTGAACCGCGGCAACATGGTCTACAGGACGCGTGCGGACGTTCACGTCAGCCACCTCATGTGGTCGATCTTCCGGGGTGGGGGCACACTCGACTGGGCCGGATCACGGTCGAGCCACATCGACTTCGACGACGTGCGCGTCACCACCCTCGCCTGACCCTCGCGTCGGCAGGACCTCTATCCGCCGAGATGGCGATGATGAAGGTGCACCGCGACCTCAACCTGGACTTCGAGGTCGTCCGGGGCGATGTCTTCATCTTCGGCGACATCAACCCGGGCTTCGGCAACAAGCGGGTCAACCTTCAGAAGCGCAACTGCAGCACGTGCGCGTGGCGCACCGTCAGCGGGAAGGACTCGACCGCCGCCGGAGGTTGGCGCTTCAAGATCGCCGGCGGATCCGGAGTGGGCTTCCGGGCGATGATCCCGTCGATCGACGGCAACTTCATCAAGAGCACCAGCTCGTCGGCGGACTTCGGCTGACGACGTAGGGGCTCAGCCGTTCCAGACCCGTTCGACGAGACGGGTGGCCTCCTCCAGCGAGTAGCCCTGACGGCGCGCCGAGAGGACGAAGGCGGCGGCGTCGTCATCCACTCCCCGGTCGGGCGCGTCGAGGTGTCGTCGAGTTCACGAAGGTGCCCCGGCGACCGTGCGTGGAGATCACGCCGTCCGATCTCGAGCGCCCGATACGCCTTCGCCACCGTGTTGGCGGCCAGCCCCAGGTCCGCGGCCAGCTGCCGGACGGTCGCGAGACGCGCGCCCGGTGCCAGGTCGCCGCGTGCGACGAGCCCCGCGACCTGGCTGCGCAGCTGCTCGAACGGCGGGACCAGGGACGAGGTGTCGATCGCGATGCCGATCACGACAGGGCTCCGTTCTGTCGCGTGCGTCGTGCCTATTGTTGCAGTACAAGAAACAGGGATCGGCGCCACCGAGAGGGCTAGCCTGCTGACGTGAGTGACGAGGCCACACGCCGGGCCGTGGACGCGGCGATCGTCCCGCTCGTGGCATCGCTCGCGCCGTGGGGCGTGCACGAGGGCCACTGGCTGCCGGTCGCGGCGGGCACCCCGTCATCTGGTTGCGGACACGCACCGAGGCCCAGGCTGCGTCGCTCCAGGGGCAGGTCTGGCTCACCGCACAGGTGCAGGTGGGTCGGCAGCCGTCGGTGAACTTCCGCAGGAGGCGCCCGCGTCGGGCTCGGGCTCTCCTCGGGACAGGGCGGGGCGAGACTCTTCGAGGAGTGGGTGCGGGCGTCAGGGGCCCGCCACGTGGACGATCGTCGACAGTTCGGGCTGAGCGGCGTCGGGGTGGAGCACGGCTGCGAGGTCCTCGACCGCGGCGACGAGACGCAGCGCGGGGCGCGTCCAGGAGGCGTTGGCGTCGGCGGCCCAGACCGGCACCGCGGCCGGGAGCAAGCCGTCGTCCACCAGCTGACCGGCCAGCGTCGCCGACTCGGTGAGGTCGAAGCCACAGGGCGCCACGACGACCAGGTCCGGCGACGTCGCGCGCACGTCGTGCCAGTCCACCCGGGCCGATCGCGCCCCGGAGGAGCCGAGCGCTGGCACACCCCCGGCCGCGGCGACGAGGTCCGGCAGCCAGTGCCCGGGGGAGTAGGGCGGATCGGTCCACTCCAGCACCAGCACCCGGGGGCGCGGCCGGCCGGCCACCCGATGTCGTACGGCGTCCAGCCGGGCCCGGGCGGAGTCCACGGCGGCTGCAGCCGCGTCGGCACGACCGGTCGCACTGCCGATCGTGAGCACCGACGCGAGCACCTGCTCGAGGTTCTGCGGATCGACGGTGAGCACCTCGGCGCGGCACCCGAGGTGGCGCAACGCGTCGTCGACGGTGGCGACGTCGACCGCGCAGACCGCGCAGAGGTCCTGGGTCACGACCAGGTCGGGGTCGAGCTCGGCCAGCGCCCCGGCATCGAGGTGGTAGAGGTCTTCGCCGCGCGCGATCGGCCCCGGTGACGAACGCGTCGATCTCCGAGGGCGAGAGGTCGTCGGGCAACGCGGTGGTCGAGACGATGCAGCGCTCGCGGGCCTCCGCCGGGTGGTCACACTCGAACGTCACGCCGACGACGTCGTCCCCGGCGCCGAGGGCGAACAGGATCTCCGTCGTCGAGGGGAGCAGGGAGACGATGCGCACCGTCCCACCCTAGGGTGGGACGGGTGTTCTGGACGGGCGCCTTCCTCGCCACCCCCGGGTTCGTTCGAGCGCGGAGTGCGCTTCTGGAGCGACGTCACCGGCTACGGCGCGCTGTCGCACGAGGCGCCGTGGTCCGCCACGAGTCCGAGCACGGGTACGTCGTGCTTGAATCCCCCGGCGGCTGGAGCAGCCGCTGCGCCTGCTGCTGCAGCGGCCTGACGACGAGCAGGAGCGGGTCACCGCCCACCTCGACCTCGCCCCCAGTGACCGCGACCCCGGTACAGGCCTGCTGCTCTGACTCGCGGGACTCAGGCGCGGTCAGCGGCGAGCAGGACGACCGTCACGAGGACGGCCCCGAAAGCTCCGACGCCGAGCAAATAGGTCCGGGTCTGCCATCGGCGCGGGCTCGACCACGCCGCCAGGGCGACGAAGAGCGCCGCCAGCAGCAGCGGGAGCACGGCGTACTCCACCGTGACCCGCACGGCGCGGTCGATGCGCGGCAGCAGGCCGACGGCCAGCCCGAGCAGGGTGGCGACCAGCAGCGCGCACGCCGCCCGCAGGCTCTGCCCCAGAGCGTCGCGGTTGGGGCGGGTGACGGGAGAGGCGGTGACATCGGTGCCGAAGCGGTCGGGGTCCCAGGCGTCCGGGTCGGGGCGGTCCACGGGGTCAGTGTGACAGCCCTTGTGGGACGCGCCCGCGCTCGCCCCGGGGAGCAGGAATTCAGCTGTCCGTGGTTTCGTCCTGGTTCTCGTCCGGGGTCTCGCTCGTGTCGTCGGAGTCCGCGTCCCCGTCGCCCGACTCGTCCTCGCCCGAATCGTCCTCGTCGTCGCTCTCGGTGAGCGCCTCGGACTCGAACGTCGGGTCACCCTCCGGGCGAGCCTCCTCGGGGCTGTCCTCGAAGACGCCCTTCTCCGGGTCGAACGTGCGCTGGGTGTTGTCGATCTCGGCGTTCTCGGGACGCTTCTCGGGGTCGAGCCGCTCGGCGCGCTCCTTCTCGATCTCGTCCTCGTCGTCCTCGGTGCGGTCACGGTCGTCGATCTCGACCTCGTCGACGTCGAACCCCTCCGACTCGACCTTCTCGACCTTGTCATCCTCGGAGGCGCCGTGGCCGGCGTCGGACCCGGGCTCCTTCTCGGTGGGGTCGTAGCCGCTTTCGTTCGACTCGCTCGACTCGTTCGACTCGTTCGACTCGTTCGACTCGTTCGACTCGTTCGACTCGTTGACGGGTCTGCGTGTGTCGGTCTCGGTCTCGGTCTCGGTGTCGCGATCGCTCATGACCCGTCCTCCCGGAATAGGAACTCCACGACACGGACCATGCCACGGAACCGGTCCGGGAAACCTGGGTTTCGCCCACTCGATCGGCAACGGGCGCGGGGCCGCTCGCGACCGTTCAGGGCCGTCGCTCAGCCGAACCGGGCGGGGTCGCCGGCACCGACGCGGGTCACCTCCGGGAAGCCGTCGGACCAGTCCACGACCGTCGTCGGCTCAGGGTCGCAGTCGCCCGCGTCGACGACCGCTTCGATCACGTGGTCAAGCTCCTCCTTGATGCTCCAGCCGTCGGTCATCGCGAACTCGTGGTCGGGAAGCAGCAGGGTGCTGGACAGCAGCGGCTCGCCCAGCTCGCGCAGCAGGGCGCGCACGACCGGGTGGTCGGGGATGCGCACGCCGACCGTGCGCTTCTTGGGGTGCGCGAGCCGACGGGGCACGTCGCGGGTGGCGGGCAGGATGAAGGTGTAGGGGCCCGGGGTGGCGGCTTTCACGGCGCGGAAGGCGGCGTTGCTCAGCTGGACCAGCTGCCCGAGCTGGCCGAACTCGGCGCACACGAGCGTGAAGTGGTGCTTGTCGTCGAGCCGGCGGATCCGTTTGATGCGCTCGGTGCCTTCGGGGTTGCCGAGCCGGCACCCCAACGCGTAGCCGGAGTCGGTGGGATAGGCCACGAGGGCGTCGTCGCGCAGCATCTCGACGACCTGGGCGATGCGCCGGGGCTGGGGGTCCTCGGGGTGGACGTCGACGTAGCGGGCCATGGCTCCAGCCTAGGCCCGCCGCGTCCGACCCCGCCCTCCCCGATGTCCGGGAAGGCTCAGTTCCAGCCGACGGACGCCAGGTCCGCGTGCCGCCAGCTTCGTGCCGACCAGGTTCCCTCGCGCCAGCTGCGTGCACTCCAGGAGCCGTCGCGCCAGCTGCGGGCGGACCACTCGCTGTCGCGCCAGCTGCGCGCCGACCAGGTGCCCGAGGCCCACTCCACGTCGCGCCAGCTGCGCGCGTTCCACGAGTCACCGCTCCAGGTCCAGCCCCGCCACGCTCCGCCCTGCCACGCCGTGCCGCCGGCCGAGCTGCGCGTCCAAGCCCCCGCGTTCCACGCCCGTCCGAAGATGTCGATCTCGCCGCGCAGCTCACTCACGCCGTCGTTGACGTGGGAGGAACCGCGTGCGGCTTCCAGCGAGCCGGTGCCCGTGCTGAAGAAGCGGGTGGACTGCTTCGCGCTGGTCGGGTCCTTCAGCTGTGCAGCGCGCACGTCGAGGAGTCCGCTGCCGCGGTACTTCGCGTCGGTGGAGGGGAACGCGTCCGCGGTCGTGCTGAGCTGCTGCTTGACCTGGTCCGGTGTCAGGCGCGGTCGTGCCTGCAGCACGAGCGCCGCGGCACCGGCCACCACGGCCGAGGCCTGGGAGGTGCCCGAGGCGCGGGCGAAGCGCTGTCCCTGCCGGGCTGTGGGGTTCCGTTCGTCGGCGTAGCCGCTGGGCACCCGGGCGCCGAGGACGGAGACGCCCGGTGCGACCAGGTCGACGTGACGGTAGTTCGTGCCCCGCGTCCCCCAGGACGGCACGGTGTCGTCCTCCACGGTGAGCGTGCCTTGCGTGTCGGCCGCCCCCGCGGCGATCACGTAGGGGCTCTGGGCGGGGTTGGCCAGCGTGAGCACGTTGGAACCGTCGTTGCCCCCGGCGACGACGACCACGATGCCGGCCTTCCAGGCCTGCTCGACAGCGAACGTCAAGGGGTCCGTGCGGGGGTCCTGGGTCGAATCGGTGCCGTAGGCCAGCGCCAGGACACGGATGTTGAGACCGTTGTCGTTGCGGTGCTCGACGACCCAGTCGATGGCAGCGATCACCTGCGAGACGTCGACCGCCCCGTCCTGCGCGCCGACCTTCACGCTGAGGAGGTTGGCATCGGGAGCGATGCCGTTGAACGTCGACTGGCTCGTGTACGACGCCGGGGTGCCGACGGCGTCGCGACCCGCGATGATCGAGGCCATGTGGGTGCCGTGACCGTAGGCGTCGAGGTGGGCGAGCTCGGGGTCCTGGCTGTCGAAGGACAGGTCCGGCCCGTGATAGACGTTGCCGGTGTCCAGCCCCGGCACCTCCGTGACCCCGGTGTCGATGAGCGCGACGCCGATGCCCTTGCCGGTGTACCCGGCCCGGTAGGAGTCATGGACTCCGACGGTCTGCGCGATGCGCCACAACGACCCCTTGACCTCCGGGTCGTAGCCGAGCGCGGACGGGACGGCCTGGGCCGTCGGACCGCTCATGGCTATCGACGTCGCTGTCACGCACGACACTGCTACACCCGCTATGACGCCTTGCAGACGTCGTCCCCATGTCAAACTCACGATCCACCCCTTGAAAGAATCCCCGATTCGAGCCTGGTGAGATCACCGTAAGTCTCCCAAGTCGGGTGATTCATGCTGACTCGTGAGTCTTTACCCAACTTGGGACCTAGGTCCTGGTCATACGGACGTCCGGGCAGGAGCGGGTGCGCGGGTCAGGGCAGGGTCAGGATGTCCGCCCCGTCGGTGGTGACGAGCAAGGTGTGCTCGAACTGCGCGCTGGCCCGCTTGTCCGCCGTCGTCACGGTCCAGCCGTCGTCCCACATGTCCCAGCGGGCGGTGCCGAGGCAGAGCATCGGCTCGATGGTGAACGTCATGCCTTCCTCGATGAGGTCGTCGAAGCGGTCCTCGTCGGTGTGGGGGATCACCAGGCCGGAGTGGAACGACGTCCCGATGCCGTGGCCGGTGAACTCGCGGACGACGCCGTAGCCGAAGCGGGCGGCGTAGGCCTCGATCACCCGTCCGATGACGTTGACCCGGCGGCCGGGGCGCACCGCCCGGATGGCCCGGTCCAGCGCCTCACGGGTGCGCTGGACCAACGCGCGCGTCTCCGCGTCGACGTCGCCGGCGAGGAAGGTGGCGTTGGTGTCGCCGTGCACGCCACCGAGGTAGGCGGTGATGTCGACGTTGACGATGTCGCCGTCCTGCACCACCCGGCCGTCGGGGATGCCGTGGCAGATCACCTCGTTGACGCTCGTGCACAGCGACTTGGGGAAGCCGCGGTAGCCGAGCGTCGAAGGATAGGCACCGTGGTCGAGCAGAAACTCGTGGCCGACCCGGTCGAGCTCATCGGTGGTGACGCCGGGCGCGACGTGCAGGCCGACCTCGGCGAGTGCCTGCGCGGCCAGCCGCCCGGCCACCCGCATGCGCTCGATGGTGTCGGCGTCCTTGACCTCGGAGCCGCGGAACGGCAGCGGAGCGGGCTGGTCGACGTACTCGGGGCGGTCGATGGACGGGGGTACGGCGCGGCGCGGGGAGAGGGCCGCGGGAGCGATCGGGGTCACGCCGACGAGTGTAGGTTCGCTCTCGCGACGGAAGGATGAACCTCATGAGCGACGACGAGCAGTACTGGTACTGCCTGACCCACCAGACGGTCGAGCCCCGCGACGGCTGCAAGAACGCCGACCGGCTCGGGCCCTACGCGACCCGCGAGGAGGCCTCCCGCGCGATGGACAAGGTCGCGGAGCGCAACGAGACCTGGGACAACGACCCGGACTGGAACGACAACGGCTCCGGCTCCGGCCCCGACCAGCCCCGCCGGAGGCTGAGCCGCGGGCATGGGGTTCGACCTGCACAAGTCCGGCTCGTTCATCGGGATGTCCGGACTGGCCATCGCGCTGTTCATGAACTTCGCCGCCGGAAGCGTCCTGCCCTGGTGGGGCGTCACGTTCCTGGTCGGCGTCTGGCTGGCGATCTTCGTGCTGGCGTGCCGATGGTTCGTCGACCACCCGGTGCGGGTGTTCTGGCTGCCCTTCGGCGCCGTCGGACTCTGGTTCGCCTTCCTCCTCGGCGGCGAGGCGCTGTGGGGCTGGGCCTGAGCAGGGGGGAGCACGAGGTGACGGCGCCGGGTCAGAACGTGTGCTCGGGGCCGGGGAAGGAGCCGTCGGCCACCTGCGCGGCGTAGGCCTTCGCGGCCTCGAGCATGACGCCGTGGAGGTCGGCGTACTGCTTGACGAAGCGCGGCATCCGACCGGTGCGCAGCCCCATCGCGTCCTGCCACACGAGCACCTGCGCGTCGGTCTGGTTGCCGGCGCCGATCCCGATGGTGGGGATGCCGATCTTCTGGGTGACCTCGGCCGCGACGTCGCCGGGCACCATCTCCATGACGACCGCGAAAGCGCCGGCGGCCTCCATCGCGGCGGCATCGGCGAGCACCTTCTCGGCGCCCGCTCCCTTGCCCTGGACGCGGTAGCCGCCGAGGCTGTGCTCGGACTGCGGCGTGAACCCGACGTGCGCCATCACCGGGATGCCGCCTCGCGTCAGCATCTCGACCTGCGGCGCCATCTCCGCCCCGCCCTCGAGCTTGACGCAGTGGGCGCCGGCCTCCTTCATGAAGCGGACCGCGGTGTCGTAGGCCTGCTCCGGCGATCGCTGGTAGGAGCCGAACGGCAGGTCCGCCACCACCAGGGCGTACGACGTCGACCGCGTCACTGCGCGCACCAGCGGGATCAGCTCGTCGACCGTCACCGGCAGGGACGTCTCGTTGCCGTAGACGTTGTTGGAGGCGGAGTCGCCGACCAGCAGCACCGGGATGCCGGCCTCGTCGAAGGTGGCGGCGGCGTACATGTCGTAGGCGGTGAGCATCGCCCACTTCTCGCCCCGCTCCTTCATCTGCTGCAGGTGCGGGATGCGCACCCGTCGGCGCGCGGGTGCGCCGGCCGCGGAGCCCCCGGCGCCTGGAGTGGAGGGGGCGCCGCCGTACGGCGCGGGCTGCTCGCTCGACTGCTCGACCATGCTCGCCAATCTAGACCCGCGGGGCCGTCGTGGCGGTGTGACCGTCCCCACGCCCGAGCGGGGTTCGGGACGTCGAGGGCATCGGTGCCAGGCATCGCGTTGTGGTGATGCACCGATGGGGCCTCTGGGACACTGGGGGCGTGGACTTCTCCTCGGTGTACGCGCACGGCTTCGCCCGGGTCGCGGCCTGCACCCTTCCGGTGTCCGTCGCCGACCCGGCGACCAACGCGCGCTCGGTGCTCGTCGAGGCGCGGGCCTGCCACGACGAGGGCGTCGCGGTGGCGCTGTTCCCGGAGCTGTGCCTGAGCGGCTACGCCATCGACGACCTGGTGCTCCAGGACAGCCTTCTCGCCGCGGTCCGGGACGCCGTCGAGACGCTGGCCGCGGCCAGCGCCGACCTGCTGCCGGTGCTCGTGGTCGGCGCGCCCCTGGTCAACGGCACCCGAGTGTTCAACTGCGCGGTCGTGATCCACCGCGGTCGGGTCCTCGGCGTGGTGCCGAAGTCCGCGCTGCCGACCTACCGCGAGTTCTACGAGCGCCGGTGGTACGCCGCCGGCGACGACCAGCGCGGCGGCACCATCGAGCTCGGCGGTGCGCCGGTGCCCTTCGGCCCTGACCTCGTCTTCGCCGCCACCGACGTGGCCGACCTGCGCCTGCACGTCGAGATCTGCGAGGACCTGTGGGTCCCGGTGCCACCGAGCGCGGAGGCCGCGCTTGCCGGTGCCACCGTGCTGGCCAACCTGTCCGGCAGCCCGATCACCGTCGCCCGCGCGGAGGACCGTCGGCTGCTGGTGCGCTCGCAGAGCTCGCGGTGCCTGGCGGCCTACCTCTACGCCGCCGCCGGCGAGGGGGAGTCCAGCACCGACCTGTCGTGGGACGGCCAGACGATGGTCTACGAGGTCGGCGAGCTGCTGGCTGAGAGCGAGCGGTTCCCCGCAGGGCCGCGCCGCTCGGTGGCCGACGTCGACCTCGGCCGGATCCGTCAGGAGCGGCTGCGCCAGGGGACCTTCGACGACAACCGCCGCACCCACGGGATCTCGATCAGCTCGACCGCCGAGCGTGCCTTCCGCGAGGTCGCCTTCACCCTCGACCCGCCGACCGGCGACATCGGTCTGCGGCGCAAGGTCGACCGCTTCCCCTTCGTGCCCGACGACGTCGAGCGGCTGGCCCAGGACTGCTACGAGGCCTACAACATCCAGGTCGCCGGGCTGGAGCAGCGGCTGCGTGCCATCGGCCAGCCCAAGGTCGTCATCGGCGTCTCGGGCGGGCTGGACTCCACCCACGCCCTGATCGTCGCCGCCCGAGCCATGGACCGGCTCGGTCGACCCCGCAGCGACATCCTGGCCTACACGCTGCCGGGTTTCGCCACCAGCGACCACACCCGCGACAACGCCACCCGGCTCTCGACGAGCCTGGGGGTCAGCTTCGCCGAGGTCGACATCCGCCCGGCCGCCGAGCAGATGCTGCGCGACCTCGACCACCCGTTCTCCGACGGGGAGCCGGTCTACGACGTGACCTTCGAGAACGTCCAGGCGGGGCTGCGAACCGACTACCTCTTCCGCTTCGCCAACCACCTCGGCGGCATCGTCCTCGGCACGGGTGACCTCTCCGAGCTCGCGCTGGGCTGGTGCACCTACGGGGTCGGCGACCAGATGTCGCACTACGCGGTCAACACCGGAGTGCCCAAGACCCTCATCCAGCACCTGATCCGGTGGGTGGTGTCGGAGGGCCTCTTCGACGCCGAGGTGAACGAGATGCTCGAGGTCATCGTCGACCAGGAGATCACCCCGGAGCTCGTCCCGACCGAGGAGGGCGCGAAGCCGCAGGCCACCGAGGACACCATCGGCCCCTACGCGCTGCAGGACTTCACGCTCTTCCACGTCCTGCGCCGTGGCACCCGCCCCTCCACGATCGCCTTCCTGGCCCACCACGCCTGGTCCGACGTCACCACCGGCGAGTGGCCGCCCGGGCTGCCCGAGGCACGCCGTACGTCGTACGACCTGGAGGAGATCCGGCACTGGCTCGAGGTCTTCGTCAAGCGCTTCTTCGCCTTCAGCCAATTCAAGCGCAGCGCGCTGCCCAACGGGCCCAAGGTGTCCTCCGGCGGGTCGCTGAGCCCGCGCGGCGACTGGCGCGCTCCCAGCGACGGCAACGCCGCCGCCTGGCTCGCCGACCTGGAGCGTGTGCCCCGGACCTGATGCGCCATAGTGGGCGCATGGGTAAGCAGGAAGACTTCGTGCTGCGCGCGCTCGAGGAGCGCGACGTCCGGTTCGTGCGGCTGTGGTTCACCGACGTGCTGGGCTTCCTGAAGTCCGTCGCGGTGGCGCCGGCCGAGCTCGAGGGTGCCTTCGCCGAGGGCATCGGTTTCGACGGCTCGGCCATCGAGGGCTTCGCGCGGGTCTACGAGTCCGACATGCTGGCCAAGCCCGACCCGAGCACCTTCCAGATCCTGCCGTGGCGCGGCGACGGCCCGGCCACCGCGCGAATGTTCTGCGACATCGTGATGCCCGACGGCTCGCCGTCCTTCGCCGACCCGCGCTTCGTGCTCAAGCGCGGCCTCGACAAGGCCGCCGACCTCGGCTACACCTTCTACACCCACCCCGAGGTCGAGTTCTACCTCTTCAAGAACGTCCCCGAGCCCGGCGGCGACCCCATCCCGGTCGACCGCAGCGGCTTCTTCGACCACACCGCACAGAGCAAGGGCTCGGACTTCCGCCGCGAGGCGATCACGATGCTCGAGCAGATGGGCATCTCGGTGGAGTTCAGCCACCACGAGGGCGGGCCCGGTCAGCAGGAGATCGACCTCCGCTACGCCGACGCGCTCTCGACCGCGGACAACATCATGACCTTCCGCACGGTCGTGCGGGAGGTGGCCCTGGGACAGGGGATCTGGGCCAGCTTCATGCCCAAACCGTTCACCACCCACCCGGGATCGGGCATGCACACCCACGTCTCGCTCTTCGAGGGCGACCAGAACGCCTTCTTCGAGCCCGGCGCGCAGTACCAGCTCTCCCGCAGCGGGCGGCAGTTCATCGCCGGCCTGCTCAAGCACGCCTCGGAGATCACCGCGATCACCAACCAGTGGGTCAACTCCTACAAGCGGCTCATCGGCGGGGGTGAGGCGCCGTCGTACATCACCTGGGGCCACAACAACCGCTCGGCGATGGTCCGGGTGCCGATGTACAAGCCCAACAAGGGGCAGTCGACCCGGGTGGAGCTGCGCACCATCGACGCCGCCTGCAACCCCTACCTGGCGTTCGCCGCCATCCTCGGTGCCGGCATGAAGGGCATCCAGGAGGGCTACGAGCTGCCGCCCGAGGCCGAGGACGACGTCTGGAGCCTGACCGACCGCGAGCGCAAGTCGATGGGCTACCAGCCGCTGCCCAAGACGCTGTCCGAGGCCATCCAGGTCATGGAGGAGAGCGAGCTGCTCGCCGACACCCTCGGCGAGCGGGTCTACGACTTCTACCTGCGCAACAAGCGCGCCGAGTGGGAGCAGTACCGCGGCCAGGTCTCCGCCTTCGAGCGCGACCAGATGCTCCCGGTCATCTGAGGCGGTCACGGCGATCATGAGGGCACCGCGCGTCCTGGTCGTGGAGCACGAGGAGGGCGCCCCCGCCGGCTGGCTGGGGGCGTGGCTCGAGGCCGAGGGCCTCGAGCTCGACGTCCGCCGCCCGTACGCCGACGGGCCTGACCGCGACCTGCCCGCCGACCTGGGGGAGCACGACGGCCTGCTGGTGCTGGGCGGCGGCATGGACGCCTGGGACGACGACGGGCACCCCTGGCTGGCGCCGACGCGCGAGCTGGTCCGCGAGGCCGCCGCCGAGGGTGTGCCCACGCTCGGACTGTGCCTGGGCCACCAGCTGGCGGTCCTCGCGCTCGGCGGCGAGGTCGGGCGCAACCCGGTCGGTGCCACCATCGCGGTCATGCCGGTGGGCTGGGTCGAGGACGCCGTCTCGGACCCGCTGCTCGGCCCGGTGACGGGCGCGGCCCGGGCCTCCCACTGGAACGTCGACGTCGCCACCCGGCTGCCCGAGGGCACCCGTGTCCTGGCCCGCACCCCCGACGGCGCCCCTCAGGCGGCCCGTCTGGCGGAGTCGGTCTGGGGCGTGCAGTGCCACCCCGAGGCGGGCCCGGCGATCCTGGCTCGATGGGCCGAGGACGACGGCGAGCCGCACCGCGACGCAGGTGTCGACGTGGACGGCTTCCTCGACGACGCCGCTGCCTCCTCCGAGCTCCTGCACAGCTCCTGGTCGCCGTTGGGCGGCGCTCTCGCCCACCTCGTACGACGAGCGGCGCTCCGGTGAGCGGGCCGGTGGGCGCCGGTCGCCCCGAGACCCTGCGCAGCCGGATGATCCGGGTCGGGTTCCTCGACTCCTCGCGGGGTGCGGAGGCGTTCGAGCGGCTCGGGGGCCGGTGCGAGCCGCTGCTCGCACTGCTGGCCCGCACCGCCGACCCGGACCTGGCGGTCGACACCCTGGCCGACCTCGCCGAGCTGATCGAGCGCGACCACGGCGACGACGCGCGCCGGACCTTCCTCCAGGCGCTCGTCGACGACGAGGGATCCGCCATGCGTCTGCTGTCGGTGCTGGGCGCCAGCCGGGCGCTCGGCGAGCACCTGATGCGGCACCCCGAGCAGTGGCGCGAGCTGACCGACCCGACCCTGGGCAGCACGCGCTCGCCGTGCTACGTCATGCGGGCCTCGCTGCTCGAGGCCGTGGGGGCCGACCCGGCGGACGCTGACCCGGTGGCCACTCTCGACGACGCCGCGGCGGTCGACGCCCTCCGGGTGGAGTACCGCCGGATCCTGCTCCGCCTCGCAGCCCGCGACCTGGCCCACGGGCTCGGGGTCGACGACGTCGCCGCCGAGCTCTCCGACCTGGCCGCCGGGACCCTCGAGGCCGCGCTGGCCGTGGCCCGGGCTCGCGTCGGCGAGGCTTCCGCACAGTGCCGCATCGCGATCGTCGCGATGGGCAAGTGCGGGGGCCACGAGCTCAACTACGTCAGCGACGTCGACGTCATCTTCGTCGCAGAGCCCCGTGAGGGCTGCGATCCCGGAGAGGACCAGAACGCCCTACGAGCGGCGTCGCAGCTCGCCACCCAGCTGATGCGGGTCTGCTCCGACCACACCGGTGAGGGCACGATCTGGCCGGTCGACGCGGGGCTGCGGCCCGAGGGCAGGTCCGGCCCGCTGGTGCGCACCATCGCGAGCCACCGCGGCTACTACGAGCGGTGGGCCAAGCCCTGGGAGTTCCAGGCTCTGTTGAAGGCTCGTGCCGTGGCCGGCGACCGTGCGCTGGGCCGGGAGTTCGTGACGATGGTCGACCCGATGATCTGGCGGGTCGCGGAGCGCGACGGGTTCGTGGGCGAGGTGCAGGCGATGCGCCGCCGGGTCATCGACCACATCCCGGCCAAGGAGGCCGATCGCCAGCTCAAGCTGGGGGTCGGCGGTCTGCGCGACGTCGAGTTCGCCGTCCAGCTGCTGCAGCTCGTGCACGGCCGGGCTGACGAGTCGGTCCGGGTGCCGACCACCCTGTCGGCACTGGCCAGGCTGACCGAGCGCGGCTACGTGGGTCGCGAGGACGGCGCCGCCATGCACCGCGCCTACGCCTTCCTGCGCTCGGTCGAGCACCGCCTCCAGCTCTACGGGCTGCGGCGCACCCATCTGATCCCCGACGACGAGGAGGGGCTGCGCCGCCTCGCGCGGTCGATGGGCTACGTGAAGACGCCCGTCGATGAGCTGCGACGGGCGCTGGCCGACGAGCGGCGCGAGGTACGCCGTCTGCACGAGAAGCTCTTCTACCGGCCCCTGCTGGACACCGTGGCTCGGATGCCCAGCCAGGACATCCGGCTCAGCCCCGAAGCCGCGGTCACCCGCCTCGCCGCGCTGGGCTACGCCGACCCGAAGGCGGCGCTGCGTCACCTCGAGGCCCTGACGGCGGGGGTGTCTCGCCGCGCGGCGATCCAGCGGCAGCTGCTGCCGGCGATGCTCGAATGGTTCGCGGAGTCTCCGGACCCCGACGCCGGGCTGTTCGGCTTCCGCCGGATCTCCGAGGCTCTCGGACGCACGCCGTGGTACCTGCGGACGCTGCGCGACGAGGGTGAGGTGGCCGAGCGGATGGCGCGGCTGCTGTCGGCCAGCCGCTACGCCACCACCCTGCTGGAGACCGAGCCGGTGGGGGTGAAGCTGCTGACGACCGAGGAGATGCGGCCCCGGGACCGCCCCACCCTCGAGGCGGAGATGCTCGCCACGGGCGGTCGGCAGGACAACCGTGGCGCGGCCATCACGCAGGTGCGCGCCATCCGCCGCCGCGAGCTGCTCCGGGTGGCCGCCGGCGACCTGGCGGGGATGCTCGACGTGACGGAGGTGGGCGAGGCGCTCACGGCCACCACCTGCGCAACCCTGGAGGCGGCGCTGGCGATCGGCACCAAGGTCGTCGAGTTCGAGACCGGCACGGCGCTGCCCACCCGGATGGCCGTGGTGTCCATGGGCCGGCTCGGGGGGCACGAGATCGGTTACGGCAGCGACGCCGACGTCATGTTCGTCCACCAGCCGCTGCCCGACGCCGATCCCCAGGCGGCCGGTCGCGCCGCCCAGGCCGTGGCGCTCGAGATGCGCAAGCTGCTCGCCCTGCCCGGGGGCGACCCGCCCCTGGAGGTCGACGCCGGTCTCCGGCCAGAGGGCAAGCAGGGAGCGCTCGTGCGCACCCTGGACTCCTACGCCGCCTACTACGCCAAGTGGTCGGCGGCCTGGGAGGCACAGGCCCTGCTGCGCGCCGAGGCGGTCGTGGGGGACCGGGAGCTCTGCGAGCAGTTCATGGCTCTGGTCGATCCGTTGCGCTACCCGGTCGGTGGGATCTCCGCGAGCGACGTGCGCGAGGTGCGACGCATCAAGGCCCGGGTCGACAACGAGCGGCTGCCGCGCGGGGCCGACCCCGCCACCCACCTCAAGCTGGGACGTGGCGGCCTGAGCGACATCGAGTGGACCGTCCAGCTGCTCCAGATGCGCCACGCCGGGGACCTGCCCGAGCTCCGGACGACCCGCACGCTCGACGGTCTCGACCGGCTGGCCTCCCACGGTCTCCTCACCGGCGACGAGGCTGCGACGTTGCAGAGCACCTGGCGGCTGGTGAGCCGGATCCGCAACGCGATCACGCTGGTGCGCGGGAGATCATCGGACCAGCTGCCCCGCGACGTGCGGGAGATGACGGCGCTGGCGTTCGCCCTGGGCTATCCGGCCGGGACGAGCGACGAGCTCACCAACGACTACCTGCGCGCCTCGCGGCGGGCGCGGTCGGTGGTCGACGAGGTGTTCTGGAACGACCGGGACCCGTCAGGTTCCTGACCGTTCCCTCCTCGGGGCCAGCGCACCTGGGACCGGGGAGCCGGGAGGTCAGCATCTGACCACGCGATTCCCCGATCACCGGGGGGCACGGCGATCGCGAACCGCACCGCTCTCCACAGCCGTGACCCGTCGACACCCGCGGGGCCACAAACGACCCCATCGTGTCGTCATGGGTGTGGACCTGATGCGCGACCAGGACGGGGTCGTCAACCGACGGCAGCTGCTCGAGGCCGGTCTCGACGCCAACGACGTCCGTCGTCTCATTCGGCGTCGAGAGCTGTTTCCCCTGCACCCGGGTGTCTACCTTGGTCATGGAGGGACACCCACCTGGCACCAGTCAGCCTGGGCCGCCGTTCTGGCCTGTGAGCCCGCGGCGATCGCTGGCCCCTCAGCGCTTCGCCTCTGGGAGGGACCGACCTCGTCGAGGGAGGACCGCATCCATCTGGCCATCGACTGGGAACGACGGTTGCGCGTGCCCGGGATCGAGATCGCGAGGCGCCGTGACTTCCCCCGGCTGGTGCAGGTCGGATCCCCTCCCCGGATCCGGCTCGAGGAGGCCGTCATTGACGTCGCCGATGCGGCCGGCTCCGACCTGCTGGCTCTCGACGAGCTGAGCCGACCGCTCCAACGGCGAGCGACGACACCGGCCCGGCTGCTGTCCTGTGCCCAGAACCGCTCCCGGCTGGCACGCCGGGGTTGGCTCGAGGCTGTTCTCGCCGATCTCGACCAGGGCGTCTGCTCGGTGCTCGAGCACGGCTACCTCACCCGGGTCGAGCGCCCCCACGGCCTCCCGGTCGGACGCCGTCAGATGCGTGACCGGGTCAGTCGGGGCGTGGTCCATCGAGACGTCGAGTACGACGTCGGTCTGGTGGCCGAGCTCGACGGTCGCGTCCACCACGGCTCGTTGCGTGGCCGCGATCACGACTTCGACCGTGACCTTGACGCCGCCGTGGCAGGGAAGCGCTCGGTCCGACTGTCCTACGGGCAGGTGTTCGACCGATCGTGCTGGACCGGTGAGCGCATCGGTCGGCTGCTGGTGTCACTCGGGTGGCAAGGTCGTCCCAGCGCGTGCCCCGACTGCGCGTGATCGGTACTGGACGGCCGCATCGGGGAGACGGGAAGTCACCGGATGACCACAGGACTCCCCGATCACGCGAGGGGGCGCAGGATCAGGGGACGGCGCGGATCTCGCCGACGGGGTGGCCGCCCCCGAGCAGCACGTGCGCGCCCGTCGCGCGGACGGCGTCGGGGTCGACCCCGGGTTCGTCGAGGACGCCGAGCCGGGCCAGGACTGCGGCCATCACGATCGGGCGGGCCCGGACCGAGCCGTCCTCGATCTTGAGGGCGACGGCGCGACCGTCGGGCAGCGCGACCACGTAGCAGGCCTCGGCTCCGGCCTTGCCGATCGCCCCGGGCACCGCTCGTAGGAGTGTCGCCTCGTCACGGCGTGTGCCGCTGACGAGCGTGGGGTGACGACGGATCGCGTCGGCAACCTGGCGTTCGGGGCCCTCGGTGGCGGTGGCCAGACGGGCGAACGCGCGGGCCAGCCCGGTCAGGGTGGTGGTGAGGAGGGGAGCGCCGCACCCGTCGACGAGGACCGTGTCGACCGGGACGCCGGTCAGCTCCTCGAGCGTCGCCCGGACAGCGCGCTGCAGCGGGTGGTCGGGGCGGAGGTACGTCGCCGTGGGCCAGCCGTTGACCACGCACGTCGCCAGCATGGCCGCGTGCTTGCCCGAGCAGTTCATCGACGTCCGGGTGCGCCCGCCCCCGGCCCGCAGGACCCGGTCGCGCTCCTCGTCGTCGAGCGGCCAGTCCGGTGGGGTCTGCAGGTCGGCCTCCGTGAGCCCGGCCCCGGCGAGGATGCGTCGTACGGCGTCCTGGTGCGTCCGCTCCCCGGAGTGGGAGGAGCACGCCACGGCGAGCAGGTCCTCGTCGAGGTCGAGGCCGGAGCGGAGCATCGCCAGCGCCTGCAGGGGCTTGGCGCACGAGCGGGGGAGCACCGGGAGGTCGGCCTCGCCCAGCGACCAGGCGACGTCACCGTCCGCGCCCAGGGCCACGACCCAGCCGCGGTGACGCCCCTCGACGACGTCCCCGCGGACGACCTCGGCGAGGACCGCGGAGGCGGTGGCCGTCGGCTCGGCGGTCGCCGCGGCGGTCAGGGGGTCACCAGCGTCGCGGTGGAGCTCTTCGTGGTCTGGTTGAAGACGAACTCGTACTCCGCGTCGGCGGGGACGTCGAGGCTGTAGTTGGCCCCGCCGCCGCCGGGGCCGTAGCTCGGCTTGCTCCAGTCGTCGTCGGTGGCGATCTTCCACTCGTAGTCGCCGCTCGGGATGGTGAAGGTCCCTCGCCACGTGCCGTCGGACGGCTGGAACGCGAGGTCCAGCACGTCGCAGTCGGCCAGCCAGTCCTCGGGGCAGCCCACCTCCTTCTGGAAGTTGCCGGCCACCGTGACCGAGTCGAAGGCGGGCTCGGGCTCGGCGACGGGCAGGACGACGGTGTCGCTGACGACGCGCGGGAAGCCGGGCTCGAGGAGCACGGCCCGGTAGCGCAGCCGGTCACCCTCGGTCAGGTCGAGGCCCGGGACCTCGTCGTCCTGGACGGAGTACCACGGCGAGGACCGGTCCACGCCGACACGCTCCCAGTCGCCGCGGTTCACGCGGCGCTCGAAGCGGACGCGCTGCGTGGTCCGCTCGGGGTTGACCTGCGCCTCGACGAGCAACGGGTCGAACCCGGTGATCTCACCGGCGGCCGGGTTGACGACCTCGATGCTGGGAGAGGGCACCTCCGTACGCCGTACGCCGCTCATGCGCGCGTGACCGTTGTTGTCCGCGACCACGGCGCGGTAGCGGACCGGGGTGCGCGGGTCGTAGCCGGCGGTGTCGTGGAAGACGCGGAACGGGCGGTTGTCGTCGGTGCCGATCCGGCGCCACCTCTCGCCGACCGCCTTCGCCTGGAAGGTGACCTCCGCGTAGGCGTCTCCGGTCACGTCGGCCTCGACCTTCATGCGGCTGCGGTCGACGGTGCTCGGCGTCGGCGCCTCGAGGGTGACGCGGGGGGCCTTCGTCGACAGCGGGATCCGGTCGGCGGAGCGGTAGACGGTGGCGGAGACACCGGGGGCGACCAGGCGGAGCCTGCCGGAGCGTCCGGCGGTGGCCTGCTCGAGGCCGGGGCCGTAGATCCGTTCGAACCGGCCGCCGGGGACGAAGGTCTGGATGTCGCTCACGTAGCGTCCGGGCGAGCTGTTGACGACCACGACGTACTCGCGGCGCTTCTCGCGGTCGATGCGGGAGAAGCCGAAGACACCCTCGCCCTGACGGGGCTGCATGACGCCGTTGCGAAGCGCCGGGTGCCGCTCGGTGAGACGGCCGAGCCGGGCCAGCGCGCGGTAGAGCGGGTGACCGCTGTCGAAGTTGTCCTCGTCAGGGGTCTCGTCGCTGCCGACGTTGTCCTTGTCGAAGGGGCCGGCGTTGGCCTCCCAGTCCTCGACCTCGTTGGCGAACATGTCCTGGCGGGCGAGCTGGTCGCCGCCGCTGCCGGTGAAGCCCTGCTCGTCGCCGTAGTAGACGACCGGGTTGCCGCGCACGAGGTACATGAGCTCGTGGGCGAGCGTGCTGCGGTCGAGCAGCTCGGCCTCGTCGGCGTCGGGGTTGTCCTGCTTGAGGAAGTAGCCGAAGCGACCCATGTCGTGGTTCCCGAGGAAGGTCGGCAGCTGGTAGGCGTTGGAGTCGCGGTCGGTGTAGTAGTCGTCGTCGCGGAAGAAGTCGACCAGTGCGCCGGGCGACTGCTGCTTCGAGACGAAGTTCCGGGCGGCGGCCTGGAAGCCGAAGTCGAGGATGGCCTGCATCTTGTCGCGGGTGACGAACTTCGACGTGAAGGCCTTGCCGGCCTCGGTCGTGCGGTCGTCGTAGACCTCGCCGAACATGTAGAACTCCGGCTTGCCGTGGTTGCGCGCGTAGCGCAGCACCCCGGGGCCGAACTCCTGCCAGAACTCGTCGTTGACGTGCTTCATGGTGTCGATGCGGTAGCCGTCGATGCCGATGTCGGACACCCAGGTCTTGTAGATCCGCTCCATGCCGTTGACGACACGGGGGTGCTCGGTGAACAGGTCGTCGAGACCGGCGAAGTCGCCGTACTGCTGGTCCTCGTCCTCGCGCTGGAAGTCGGTGTTGCCGCGGTTGTGGTAGTACCGCACGTCGTTGAGCCAGGCCGGGACCTTGAGGTCCTCCTCCTCGGGCGTCGAGCCGGGGGAGGTACGGGAAGGACTCATCGGCGTCGAGGGCCGGGAAGTCGTCCGTGCCGGCGTACTCGCGGTCGTCGAAGACGTCGCCGTCGGCGTCGCGGTAGGGCTCGGCGTCCTTGCTGGTGTAACCCTCGCGAGCATTGCTCTGGTAGCTGATGACGTCCGCGGTGTGGTTGGTGATGATGTCGAAGAAGACCTTCATGCCCCGCGCGTGGGCGGCCTGGACGAGCTCCCGCAGCTCGGCGTTGGAGCCCAGGTGGGGGTCGATCTGGGTGAAGTCGGTGATCCAGTAGCCGTGGTAGCCGGCCGAGCCGTCGGTGCCGGCCGGGCCGTCCTCCGGCTGCACGGGCTTGTTCTTGAAGATGGGTGTGAACCAGATGGCCTCGGTGCCCATGCCCTGGAGGTAGTCGAGCTTGGCCTGGAGCCCGGCGATGTCGCCGCCGTGGTAGTAGCGCTTGCTGGTCGGGTCGAACCCGGTCTGGGTGCGGTCCCCGGTGTAACCGCCGTCGTCGTTGCCGGTGTCGCCGTTGTTGAAGCGGTCGGCCATGACGAAGTAGAAGTTCGTGTCGGTCAGGGAGCCGCGCAGCGAGGGCCGGGCGATCCGCTCCGCCGCCGCGGTGACTCGCCGGTCGACTTGTCGGTCGTCGGCCGGGGCGGCGCTGGCGATGGGCGCGAACGGGCCGGACAGCACGAGCGCTGTCGTGGTCGCGGTGGCGACGAGGGCAGCAGTGCGGCGTGTGGGGGTCACCGGGGTCTCCAGGGGGCGGCGGCGGGACAGTGGCGTGGGGCGGTTCAGCGTGCGGAGGGGAGCGAGGTGGCCTGCTTGCCGGACGCACGGGACGAAACGGTACATCTGACAGCGCCCGTGTGGGAACAGGCTGCGAACCTGCGCGAGGGCGACACCGGTTGCGGCACAGTGGCCGCCATGACGGACTCGTGGTCGCCGCGCGGTCGGCAGGCGCGCGTCACGGAGATCGATGCGCTGTCCGCCCTCGAGCCGGGCGAGGCGACGCCGGACCTGCGGGCCCTGCTGGACCTTGCGGTGCACTTCTGCGGGGTCTCGAGCGCCGCCCTGAACATCATCACCGACGACGCCCAGCACCAGATCGCGGCCGTCGGCGTCGAGCCTGCCGTGTGTACCGCGGAGGAGTCGATGTGCGCCGTGGTGCTCGACCAGCCGACCCTGTCGGTGGGCAACGCCCTGGAGGATCCGCGCTTCTCCAACAATCCCTTCGTGGACGGTCGACTCGACGAGGTGCGCTTCTACGCCTCGGCGCCGTTGCTGTCAGGACGTGGGGTGGTGATCGGGCGCTTCTGCCTCTTCGACCCGGAGCCCCGCACGCTCACCGGTGACCAGGAGGACGCGCTGCGGGTGCTCTCGGCGCGCGCGATGGACCTGCTCGAGCTGCGTCGGCGCTCCCGCGAGCTGGAGAGCTCCAACGCCCGGCTGTCGCAGTTCGCCAGTCAGGTGGGGCACGACCTTCGCTCGCCGTTGGCGGCCATGCTGCTCTACCTGGAGCTGGCCCAGGAGCAGCCCGAGGTCGTCGCCGGCTCGGCGCTGCACGGCATGCTGACGACGACGGCCGCGGTGACGCGCCGGATGAGCACCCTGATCGAGGGGATCCTGCGCAGCGCCCACCACGAGCGCCCGGTCGACCTGCAGCAGGTGGACCTCGGTGACGTCGTGGACTTCGTGCTCGTCGACCTCGCGGCCGCGATCGAGGGCAGCGCGGCCGTGGTGACTCGGGGTGACCTCCCGGTCCTGCGCGCCGATCCCGACCAGATCTACTCCCTGATGCTGAACCTGGTGTCGAACGCCTTGAAGTTCACCCGGCCGGGCGTGCCCGCGCGTGTCCACGTCACGGCCGAGCGCGCGGACACGTCGCCGGTCTCTGTGACGACGGCCGGGGCAGGGGAGTGGGTGATCGAGGTGACCGACGATGGGCGCGGGGTGCCGGAGAGCGACCGCGAGCGGGTCTTCGGCCGCTACGACCGGGGGAGCGAGCGTGAGACCTCCGGGCACGGCATCGGTCTGGCCACGGCACGCTCGATCGCGGAGGCCCACGGCGGCAGGCTCACGCTCCACCCGCGCGACCCCGGGACGGTCATGCGGCTCATGCTCCCCGCCTGAGGTCGCCCCCGGGGGGTGTGGGCCGCGCTCAGGGTGCGAGAGAGCCGGGATCCGCTGGCACGTCGACCGCGTGCTGGCGCAGGGCGTCCAGCGGCACGATGCGCAGCACCGTCCGGTTCGTCGACGCCAGCACGACGGGGGCCGCTCGGCCGTCGGCGTACGCTCGCGCCCAGTTGCGAGCTGTCACGCACCACCGGTCGCCGGGCGTGAGCCCGGGAAAGCCGTAGGCCGGCATCGGGGTGGACAGGTCGTTGCCGATCGAGCGCTGGTGCTCGAGGAACTCCTCGGTCACGACGGCGCAGATAGTGTGGCTGCCGCGGTCCTCCGGACCGCTGCTGCAGCAGCCGTCGCGGTAGAACCCCGTCATCGGGTCCGTGCCGCACGGCTGGAGGGGTTCCCCCAGGACGTTGTGCTCCTGCGCCTGTCCGGGTCCGGTCATGGCTCCAGCATCGCATCGACGGCCATGGCCCCCCGCTACGGATCTGGGACTCCCGTCAGGGGCGACGCGGGTCGAGCAGGGTGATGCCCGCCCCCGCGGCCCGGTCCAACAGGGGCAGTGCGGCCGCGGCCTCCCCGAGACCGATGACGCGGGTGACGAGGTGGTGCGGGCGCAAGGCACCGCCGACCACCAGCGCCATCATCCCGGGGTAGTCGGCCGCCGCCATGCCGTGGCTGCCCAGCAGGCTGAGCTCCCAGCCGATGACGCGGTCCATCGGCAGCCGGGGTGGTCCGGACACCGCGGGCAGCAGCCCGATCTGGACGTGGCGACCCAGCCGGCGCAGCGAGGAGATGGCCGTGGCGGCCGTCTCCTCGCTGCCGACGGCGTCGACGCTGACGTGGCTGCCGCCACCCGTGATCTCGTGGACGGTCGAGGCGACGTCGACCGACGCTCCGGCCTGCACGGCACGGGTCGCGCCGAGCCGGATCGCCAGGTCCAGGGCAGTTCGTTCGCGGTCGACCGCCACCACGGAGGCGCCGAGAGCGGTCGCGATCTGCACCACACTGAGCCCGACCCCGCCGGCGCCGAGGACCGTCACCCACTCGCCGGGCTTCAACCGAGCTCGGTCGACGAGGCCCCGGTACGCCGTCGCATACCGGCAGCCCAGGGCGGCGGCCGCGTCCGTGCCCACCCCATCTGGCACCGCGACCAGGTTGGTGTCAGCGGCGTGGATCACGACCCGCTCGGCGAACGAGCCCCAGTGCGTGAAGCCGGGCTGCTGCTGGTCCGGGCACACCTGAGCCTGTCCGGCGGCGCACCACGAGCAGGCGCCGCAGCCCTCGACGAACGGTGAGGTGACCCGGTCACCCACCCGCCAGTCCCGGACCTCTGCGCCGACCGCGTGCACCGTGCCGGCGAGCTCGTGACCGGGCACGTGGGGGAAGGTGATCTGGTCGTGGCCGGCCCAGGCGTGCCAGTCGCTGAGGCACAACCCGGTCGCCTCGACCGCCACCACGACGCCCCCGGGAGGCGGCGAGGGGACGGCGACCTCGTCGACGTACGGCGTGGCGCCGATCGCGTCGTACACCACGGCGCGCATGACCGGCGCCCTCACGGCACCGCGGCCGAGGCGATCCGGAACCCCAGGTTCCCCGCGGTGGAGTCCGGGGAGTGGGGCTGGCGGGCGGAGACCCGGTAGCGACGACAGTACGACGCGTGACAGAGGTAGGACCCGCCGCGGCTGACGCCGTCCGGGCCACCTGGTGACCACGGACCATCGCACCACTCCCACACGTTGCCCGTGGTGTTGTGCAGCCCGTGACCGTTGGCGGGGAAGCTGTCGACCGGGCAGGTGCCGCGCCACCCGTCCGCTCCGGTGTCCTCGCTCGGGAAGGTGCCCTGCCACACGTTCATCCGGTGCTCGCCGTCGGGCTCGAGCTCCGAGCCCCACGGGAACGGCTGTCCCGTGAGCCCGCCGCGCGCGGCATGCTCCCACTCGACCTCGGTCGGGAGCCGACCCCCCCGCCAAGCGGCGTAGGCCTCGGCGTCGCGACGGGACACGTGCACGACGGGGTGGTCCGGGCGTTCGGCGACGTCCGACTGCGGTCCCTCCGGGTGCGCCCAGTCGGCGCCGAGGACCTCACGCCACCACGGAGCCGCGGCAACACCGCGGGTGGGCGGGAAGTCGTCGGGCAGCAGGCCGCCGAAGACGAAGGATGAGCCGCGGACCTCGGGGTCCGTCCGGTGCTCCGTCGCTCGCACGAAGGCGCCGAACTCGGCGTTGGTGACCGCGCAGCGACCGATCGCGTACGGCGCCACCGCGACCTCCCGCACCGGCCACTCCTCGGGGTGGTCGAGGTCGTCGCTGCCGATGCGGACCAGACCTCTCGGGAGGTCGACCATGCCCGTGGCGGGGTCGAGGTCGGAGCGGACCCCCGGCGGTGGGGGCGGGACCGGTCGCGCGGAGGTGGCGCCGGGCCCCGGTGGGGTGCAGCACCCGGTCACTGGTGGACGAGGACCGCGCGTTCACGGCCTTCGGGGTTGCCCGGGTCGGCCACGGGCTCCAGGTCGAAGCGCACCCGGTGGATGAGGCCCTCGAACCGGTTGCGCACCGGGAGGTAGTCGTCGACCACCGGGGTGCCCCGGTCGACCCCGACGTTGAAGGTCTCGTCGAAGGAGAAGTAGTAGGCGGTCGTCGTCGGGACCCGGCCCGAGCCGACCCGCGCGCCGTCCACTTCCAGGGACACGTTCGCACCACTGCCGGGCGGGCCGCCGTCGTAGTCGAAGCGGACCACGAGCTCGTGGCGCCCGGGCACCATCGTCTTCCCGCCGCGCACCACCGTCAGGTCGCGGCCGACGAAGTTGTAGGCGTAGTGGGGGACGCCGCCGACGAGGTAGAGCGACCAGCCGCCGAAGCGGCCACCCTGCGCGACCAGCACACCGCTCGTGCCGGTGACGAGCTCGAGGTCGGCGGTGATGACGTGGGAGCGGTTCTTGACGTTCGGTGCGCTCTCCTCGGTGAGACGGCCGACCCGGGGGCCGAAGGACAGCGTCGACCGGCCGAGGTGCAGGTCGAGGCGTCCGGCGACCTCGGGGTTCTCGCGCTCGGTGACACGGTCGTCCAGCGGCAGGACGTGGAAGCGCTCGGCCTCGCGCTGGAAGATCTCCTGGAGCTCACGCAGCTTCTCCGGGTGCTCGGCGGCGACGTCGCGCGCCTGGCTCCAGTCGGCGGCGTGCTCGTAGAGCTCCCAGACGTCCTCGTCGAACGGCAACCGGGACCCGCCGACCATCTCCCAGGGGATGCCGTGACGGGTGACCGCGGTCCACCCCTCGTGGTGCACGCCGCGGTTGCCGATCATCTCGAAGTACTGGGTCAGGTGCCGGTCCGGCGCGTCGGCGTCGGCGAACGTGTAGTGCAGGCTGGTGCCCTCGACGGGCTGCTGGGTGACGCCGCCGAAGGTCTCGGGCACCTCGAGCCCGGTCGCCTCGAGGATCGTCGGCAGGACGTCGATGACGTGGTGCCACTGGTGGCGCACCTCGCCGCGGGCGACGATCCCGTTGCCCCACCGCACGATCATCCCGTCGCGGGTGCCCCCGAGGTGCGCGACCTGCTTGGTCCAGGGGTACGGCGTGTTCATGGCCAGGGCCCAGCCGGCCGGATAGATCCCGTACGTCGTGGGGTCGCCCAGCGCGTCGAGGCGGGCGGCCATGTCGGCGGTGTCGTCCTGGATCCCGTGTCCGACCAGGTGCTCGCGGAAGGTGCCGCGGGGCCCGCCCTCGCCGGAGGCGCCGTTGTCGCCGAGCAGGTAGAAGATCAGGGTGTCGTCGAGCACCTCGAGGTGGTCCAGGGCGTCGACCAGCCGGCCGATCTGCACGTCGGCGTGCTCGGCGAAGCCCGCGTAGGTCTCCATGAACCGCGAGGCGACGCGCTTCTCGGTCTCGTCGAGCTCGTCCCAGTGCGGGACGCCCGCGGCCCAGGGCGCCAGCTCGGTCGTGCCGGGGACGAGTCCCAGCTCCTTCTGCCGGGCCAGCGTGCGCTCGCGCTGCACGTCCCAGCCGTCGTCGAAGCGGCCGGCGTACTTGTCCCTCCACTCCGGTGCGACGTGGAAGGGCGCGTGCGTGGCGCCGAGCGCGACGTAGGTGAAGAAGGGACGGTCCGGGGTGATCGCCTGCTGGTTCTCGATCCAGGAGATCGCGTGGTCCACGAGGTCCTCGGTGAGGTGGTAGCCGTCCTCGGGCAGGCGCTCCGGCTCCACGGCGTAGCGGCCCTGGTACAGCTGCGGGTACCAGTGGTTCATCTCAGCGCCCATGAAGCCGTAGAAGTAGTCGAAGCCCTCACCCATCGGCCACCGGGGGAACGGACCCGAGGGGCTGACCTCCACCGGTGGGGTCTGGTGCCACTTGCCGATCGCCGCCGTGCAGTAGCCGTTGCCGCTGAGGATCTGCGCGATCGTGGCGGCGCTCGCCGGGCGGTAGCCGTGGTAGCCGGGCTCGGGCGTCGACATCTCGCTGGTGACGCCCATGCCCACCGAGTGGTGGTTGCGGCCGGTCATGAGCGCCTGCCGGGTCGGCGAGCACAGGGGAGTGACGTGGAAGCGGCTGTAGCGCAGCCCGTCGCCGGCGAGCCGCTCGGCGGTGGGCATGTCGCACGGTCCGCCGTACGACGAGGAGGCGCCGAAGCCCATGTCGTCGATCAGGACGACGACCACGTTGGGGGCGCCGCGGACGGCCTCCACCGGTCGGATCGGTCGGGCCGTCGTGTCGACCTCGAGAGGCAGACGCGTGCGATCGGGGCCGAGGCCCGGCCGCTCGAGGGGCCTCGACTGTCCAGCACTCACCGGGTGGGACCTCCTGGGCTCGTCGGGGCCACGAGCGTGCCGTCCGTGGTCTCCGTGCTCCTGGCCTCATGATGCGCCCCTGTCCGTCTCCGGGCGATCTCCGCCGCGCCGATGAGCGCGAGCCGCCCCAGCGACGCGAAACGGTCCTCCGTGAGCCGCTCGCTCGGGCCCCAGAAGCTGAACACGGCCACCGGCCGACCGACGAGGTCCAGCACGGGTGCGGACACCCCCCACGCGGAGCTCTCGCTCTCGCCGCGGTTCACGGCGTACCCGACCTCCCTGATCTGCGCCAGCTCCTCCTCGAGAGCAGTGAACGAGGTGATGGTGGTCGGGGTGTGCCACGGCAGGTCGTCGGTCCGGGTCAGACCCAGGAGCGGACGCCGGTCCTCGGCCGACGAGAAGGCGAGCAGCACCTTGCCCGTGGAGGTGGCGTGCAGGGCGACCTCCTGGCCGAGCCAGCCGGCAGCGACCACCCCTCCCGCCGGCGCCTCGGCCACGTAGGTGAGCGTGCCGCCGCGCACCACGGAGAGCGCGGCCGTCTCACGTGCCTGCGTCGCGAGGTCGCGCAGCACGTCGCGGGACAGGTCTGCGAGCGCAGCGCAGGAAGCCTGGTCGGCGAGGTCGAGGAACGCCGGGCCGAGGGTGTAGGTCCCGGTGGCCTCGTCGCGCCGCACCAGGCACTGCTGTTCGAGGGTCGACAGGAGACGCCAGGAGGTGGTCCGGTTGAGGCCCACGGCCTCGCCCAGGGCCGTGGCGGTGCCACCGGACCCGGTGGCTGCCGCCACCGCGCGCAGCAGCGCTGCGGCCCGGACGACCGACTGCACCCCCGCCGTCGCGGGCCTCAGGTGAGATGCCGCCATCGTGGGAACCGGGCCCTTCAGTCGTTGACCGTCACTTCTTTGCCCCCTAAGTTGCAAATATCCACCGGCCGTTCGCATTGCGCAACAGGGGAGTCACGACGTGAACCAGCACGAGCGCCGCACCCATCAGCTGTCCCGCCGACAGCTGCTCCGCTACTCCGGCCTCAGCGCGGCTGCGGTCGCCGGCAGCAGCTTCCTCGCAGCCTGCGGAGGTGACGGCGGCGGGGGCGCCGGTGGGTCCGGGGGCAGCGGAGGAGGCGGGGGCGCTCAGGGCTCCGGCGGGGTCCTGATCCACGGCGCCACCGGCGGTGGCAGCAAGGACACCATCGACCCGCACGCGCCGGTGACCAACCCCGACATCGCCCGGGTGAGCAACCTCTACGAACCGCTGTTCTTCTGGAACAACGACTACGAGCTCGAGCCGGCGTTGGCCGAGTCGATCGAGGGCTCGAGCGACGCGACCACCTGGACCATCAAGATGCGCCCGGGCGTGACCTTCCACAACGGCAAGACCGTGACGGCCGAGGACGCCTGGTTCAGCATCCAGCGCGTGGCCGACCCGAAGGCGCCGCTGTCGGCGGGTGGCCAGCTCTCGCAGATCATCGACTTCAACGCCACCAAGGTCGTCGACGAGACCACGTTGAAGCTGGTGCTGAACACGCCGTACGCGATCCTCGACTCGTTGCTCGCGGAGTACACGCTCGGGATCATTCCCACCGACTTCGACATCGCCAAGCCGGTGGGCACCGGCGCCTTCGCCTACCAGTCCTTCAACCCCGGCAAGACGAGCACCTTCACCAAGTACGGCGACTACTGGGGTGACCCGGCCTTCGTCGACGAGCTGCAGATCCAGGACTTCGCCAACGACAGCGCCAAGGTCAACGCCCTCCAGGCCGGTCAGATCCAGACCGTGGACAACCTGCCCTACAACCTCATCGAGACCATCAAGGGCGCCGGCGGTGGCGTGCTGGTCTCGGACACGGGGGCCTGGGTGCCGTTCACCATGCGCGTGGACGTGGCGCCGTTCGACGACGTCCGGGTGCGCCAGGCGATGCGCCTGATCGTGGACCGCCAGCAGATGATCGACCAGACGCTCAGCGGGTACGGCTCCCTCGGCAACGACCTCTACGCCCCCTTCGACGTGGCCTACGCCAGCGACCTGCCCCAGCGCGAGCAGGACATCGAGCAGGCGAAGTCACTGCTCGCCCAGGCGGGCGCGGAAGGGCTCCAGGTGGAGCTCTTCACCGGCGACGACATCGGCTCGGTCGCTCCCGCGGCGGCCAACCTCTTCGCCGAGCAGGCCAAGGCGGCCGGCGTCGAGGTGAAGGTCACCAAGAAGACGCCGTTCTACGACGACGACTACCTGTCCTACGCCTTCGCCCAGGACTTCTGGAACACCCGCAACTACATCCCCCAGGCCGTCGTCGGCACCTTCCCCGAGGCCCAGGGCGGCACCTACAACGAGACCCACTGGGACAACGAGGAGCACCGCAACCTCGTCAACGCCGCGGCCCAGGAGCTCGACGAGGGCAAGCGCACCGAGCTTCTCCAGCAGGCGCAGCAGATCGAGTACGACGAGGGCGGCCTGATCATCTGGGGCTTCCGTCAGCAGGTGGACGGCTTCGCCCAGGGCGTGCAGGGGCTCGAACCGAGCAAGTACCTCCCGCTCGGCTCCTACAAGTTCCAGAACGTCTCGGTCCAGTAGGGCCGGGACGGGACCCCGGCGATGACCGACGTCGCGACAGCGCTGCAGGACCCGCTCACCAAGGTCGCCCCGCCGAGGGGGCGCCACGGCGCGGCGGCCTGGGCGATGTGGATCGGCCGCAGGTTGCTGCTCGCCCTGCTGACCCTGTGGCTGGTCTCCGTCCTCGTGTTCGTGGCCACCGCCACCCTGGGTGACCCGGTGCGCGCGATCCTGGGCCGCGACTACAACTCCAGCCCGGGTCGGGTGGCCGAGCTCGAGCAGCTGCTCAACGCGGACGCCAGCGTGGTCTCGCGCTACTTCGACTGGCTGGGCGGTCTGCTCACCGGTGACCCGGGCGTCTCCCTCGCCAGCGGCCAGCCGGTGGGGGAGCTGATCTCGGACAGCGTCGTCAACTCCGCCGTGCTGGTCCTGCTGTCGGCGGTCGTGATGATCCCGCTCGCCTTCGGCATCGCGATGGTCTCGGCCCACTACCGACGTCGGCGTCCCGACACCGTCATCCAGACGATCCTGCTGGCCATGGCCGGGCTGCCGGAGTTCGTCATCGGTGTGCTGCTGATCGCCTTGTTCGCGACCACGGTCTTCACCGTGCTGCCGGCGGTGACGATCACCTCGCCCACCGGGCACCCCTGGGACAACCCCGACGTCATGATCCTGCCGACGCTGACGCTGGTGCTGTGGGTCGCGCCCTACGTCTCGCGAATCGTCCGGGCCTCCCTGCTCGAGGTCATCGACAGCGACTACGTCGAGCTCGCGCGCCTCAAGGGCATCCCGGAGAAGGTCGTCATCCGCAAGCACGCGCTGCTGAACGCGATCGTGCCGGGCATCCAGGTCGTGGCGCTGCAGCTGGCCTTCCTGGCCGGCGGCGTCGTGATCGTGGAGACCCTGTTCTCCTACCCGGGGATGGGCCTGCAGCTGGTCGACGCCGTGCGCAACCACGACGTCCCCGTGGTCCAGGCGCTGAGCATGATCATCGCCGGGGTCTACGTCGTGGTGAACCTGGTCGCGGACCTGTTGTCGATCCTCCTGACCCCACGAGCGAGGACGGCGATCTCGTCGTGAGCGCACACGAGGCCGCCCCTGCGGAGCCGTCGACGTTCCGCAAGGCGCTGCGGCAGAAGCGCTTCACCGTCGGGTTCGCGATCACCCTGCTCCTGGTGGCGTTCGTGATCATCGCCCCCTACGTGGCGCCCTACGGCGAGAACGAGACCGCCGGCCCGCCCTTCAGCAAGGACGGCTTCCTCGGCACCGACTACCTCGGCCAGGACGTGCTGTCCCGCGTCATGCACGGCGGCCTCGACATCCTCCTGATCGCGCTGGGCGGCACGATCCTCGGCATGGTGCTGGGCATCGCGGTCGGGGTCGTCGCGGCGTACGCCGGCGGCTGGTGGGACGAGGTCATCATGCGTCTCAACGACGTGGTGCTGTCGTTCCCCCAGATCCTGCTGGCGCTGGTGGTGCTCACCGCCATCACCCAGCCTTCCGCCTGGATCCTCGTCGCCCTCGTCGGCATCTCCCACGCCCCGCGCGTGGCGCGGCTGGCCCGAGGTGTCGCCCTGGGGATCGTCAGCCGCGACTTCGTCGTGGCGGCCGAGGCGCTGGGGGAGAAGCGGACCCGCGTGATCCTCGCCGAGGTGCTGCCGAACATGAACGCCCCGCTCCTGGCCGAGGGTGGGCTGCGGCTCACCTACTCGATCGGGCTGGTCGGCTCGCTCGGCTTCCTGGGGTTCTCCACCGACCCCGGGGCGGCCAACTGGGGGCAGATGATCCAGGAGAACCGGCTGGCCCTGGCCACGCAGCCGTGGGCGGTGCTGGCGCCGGTGCTCGTCATCGCCGTCTTCGCCATCGCCACGAACCTGATGGCCGACGGCATCGCCCAGGTCGCGCAGCGAGGGGACGCCTGATGACGGCGGGTGAGCAGGACCGGCACGTCGGAGCCCCCACCGGGGGGCTCGTCGTGGAGGACCTCGGCGTCGTCCTCACGGGCCGCGACGTCGACGTCGTCGACGACATCGACCTCGTGCTGCGGCCCGGTGAGGTGGTGGGTCTGGTCGGCGAGTCCGGCTCCGGCAAGACGACGGTGGGGACGTCCCTGCTCGGCTACTCCCGTGCGGGTGCCTCCATCGGCTCGGGCAGGGTGCATGCTGGCCGAGCGTGACGTCCTCTCCATGCCCTGGCGCGAGGTCCGCCAGGTCCGCGGGCAGGAGATCGCCTACGTCCCGCAGGACCCGGCCTCGGCGCTCAACCCGAGCATCCGGATCGGCAAGCAGATCGTCGAGCTGCTCCAGCTGCGTGGTGTCGGCACGACCGAGTCGCGGCTCGAGGCCGCCCGTGAGGGTCTCGCCGAGGTGGGACTGCCGACCGACGACGAGTTCCTGCGCCGCTACGCCCACCAGCTGTCCGGGGGACAGGTGCAGCGGGTGGCCCTGGCCATGGCGTTCCTGCCGAAGCCCAAGGTGCTGGTGCTCGACGAGCCGACGACCGGTCTCGACGTGACCACCCAGGCGATGGTGCTCGCCACCATGGCCGAGCTGTGCCGCGCCCACGGCGTCAGCGCGCTCTACGTCACCCACGACCTCGCGGTCGTCGCCAACATCGCCGACCGGGTGGCCGTGATGTACGCCGGCCAGATCGTCGAGCTCGGACCGAGGGACGCGGTCTTCGCCGACCCGAAGCACCCCTACACCCGGGCCCTGCTGGACTCGATCCCGCACCTGAGCCAGGCGCGGGCACTGACCGGCATCCCCGGACGGACGCCGGCTGCCGGGAGCCCGTCCGGGCGGTTGCCGCTTCCACGACCGCTGCTCCTTCGCCGTCGACGCGTGCGGCAGGGAGGTGCCGCAGCTGGCGACGGTGGGGCCCGACCACGACGTCCGCTGCATCCGCGTGGAGGACATCGGCCGCTGGGACATCTCTCGCGGCACCGTGCCCGACGCCGACCCGGACCAGCCGCGCGAGGTCATCCTGTCGATCGACGACCTCAACGTCTTCTACGGTCGTGGGCAGGTCGTGCACGACGTCTCCTTCGACCTCGCCCGGGCCGAGGTGGTCGCGCTGGTGGGGGAGTCGGGCAGCGGCAAGACCACGATCTCGCGCTCGGTCGGCGGCCTGCACAAGGACTGGACCGGCACCATCTCCCTCGACGGGGAGCCGTTGGCGAAGGGCGCGCGGCGTCGCAGCGCGCTCGACCGCAAGCGGGTGCAGTACATCTTCCAGAACCCCTACCTCTCGCTGAACCCGCGCCTGACCATCGAGCAGATCGTCAAGCGTCCGATGGAGCTGTTCGGCATCGCCTCCGGCACGGAGGCCACCGACCGGGTCGTCGACCTGCTCGACCAGGTGGCGCTGGGCCCGACGATGCTGCGCTACCAGGCGAGCCGGCTCTCCGGGGGAGAGCGTCAGCGTGTCGCGATCGCCCGCGCGCTGGCCGCCGAGCCGGACGTGATGGTCTGCGACGAGATCACCTCGGCCCTCGACGTGTCGGTGCAGGGCTCGATCGTGGCCCTGCTCGAGGGGCTGCGGCTGCAGCGCGGCATCAGCCTGCTGTTCGTGACCCACAACCTGGCGCTGGTCCGCTCCATCGCGGCGCGCGTCGAGATCCTCCAGCACGGGAGGATCGTGGAGTCCGGTCCGGTGGTCGACGTCATGGACAACCCGCGTGAGGAGTACACCCGCACGCTGCTGAGCAACAGCCCTCGGATCGACTGAGGAGCCTGGTGCCGGCTCAGCTGCCGGGGCCCCCGGGCCCCCTGCTCTCCCGCCTGCGCTTCAGCGACCCGCAGGCCGACCCCGCGTGGCGCCACATGCTCGTCCCGGCGACGCGGGCCCACCCGCTGCCGAGCGCTCCGCCGCTCCCGCTCGATCCCGTGATCGCCGGGTCGGGGAGGGCGTGGACCCTCGACGACTGGGTGGAGGAGACCTGCACGACGTCCCTGCTCGTGCTGGACCGCAGCGCCCTCGTCCGCGAGTGGTACGCGCCCGGCCTGGGGTCCGGGACCCGCTTCCTCGGCGCGTCGATGACGAAGTCGGCCCTCGCCCACCTGGTGGGCCGGGCCGTCACGACGGGTGAGCTGCGCGTGGACGACGAGGTCCGCGCCCACGTGCCGGAGCTGCGCGGCACCGGGTACGACGGCACCCGCGTGGCCGACGTGCTGACCATGACGACGGGGGTCGACTGGGTCGAGGACCACCGTGACCCAGACTCGCTCGCCTCGGTGCTGCTCGGCTGCTTCGCCGAGGGTGGTGACTCCCGCGCGCTGCTCGGTCGGGTCCGTCCCGGGGTCGCCCCGGGCACGCGGTGGAGCTACTGCACCGCCGACTCCCAGGTCCTCGACTGGGTCCGCGAGCGCGCCACCGGCCGGACCTTCGTCGAGGACCTGGCGCTGCTGTGGGCCGACCTCGGCTGCACGGGCGACGCCGTGGTCGGCGTCGACGGTCACGGGGTCGCGCTGGCCGGCGGCGCCCTGGCCGCCACCGCTCGCGACTGGGCGCGCCTCGGGCTCCTCGCCGCCACCGGCACCTCGTGGGACGGGCAGCGGCTCCACGACCCCGGGTGGACCGCGGACGCAGGCCGCCCGGCGTACCCGTTCACCGCGCCGGGACGGTTGCCCAGCACGATCTCGGCGCACGTAGGCTTCGGCCGACACTGGTGGCCGCTGGACGCCGGAGGGCGGTGTCTCGCTGCCGACGGGAGCCGGGGCCAGATGATCGCGGTGGACCGCCACACCGGGGCCGTCGTGGTCAAGACGTCCGCGTGGCCGTACGGCGACCCGTGGGCGGACCGGCACTTCCGCGATCTCAGCTACCTCGGGCTCCAGTGTCTGCTGGACTCACTCGATCCCCAGGACCCGGGCAACCCACACGACGACCTCGACGAAGGAGTGACGCGACCGTGAACCGCAACGTCATCATCACCTGTGCCCTGACCGGAGCCGGGGACACCACCTCCCGCTCCGAGCACGTGCCCGTCACCCCCGAGCAGATCGCCGAGTCCGGCATCGCCGCGGCGCGGGCCGGGGCCGCGATCGTCCACGTCCACGTGCGTGACCCCGAGACGGGTCAGGGCTCCCGTGACGTGTCGCTCTACCGCGAGGTCGTCGAGCGGATCCGTGCCTCCGACGTCGACGTCGTCGTCAACACCACCGCCGGGATGGGCGGCGACCTGGTGCTCGACCCGCACCACCCGACGACGTTCGCCGAGGGCACCGACCTCGTCAGCGGGGTCGAGCGCCTCGCGCACGTCGAGGAGCTGCTGCCCGACATCTGCACGCTCGACTGCGGCAGCCTCAACTTCGGCGAGGGCAGTCTCGTCTACGTGAGCACCCCGGACATGCTGCGCGAGGGAGCCAAGCGCATCCAGGAGCTGGGCGTCCGCGTCGAGATGGAGATCTTCGACACCGGACACCTGTGGTTCGCCAAGGAGCTGGTGAGCGAGGGGCTCATCGACGCGCCGGCGATGTTCCAGCTCTGCATGGGGATCCCGTACGGCGCCCCGGCGGACCCGGCGACCCTGGCCGCGATGGTCCACCAGCTGCCGGAGGGGGCGGTGTGGGCCTCGTTCGCGCTGGGGCAGATGCAGATGCCGTGGGTGGCGCAGTCGATCCTGCTCGGCGGCCACGTGCGCGTGGGGCTCGAGGACAACCTCTACCTGCGCAGGGGCGTCAAGGCGACCAACGCACAGCTCGTCGAGCAGGCGCGCACGATCGTCGAGGCGATGGGGGCCTCGGTCGCGACACCCGACGAGGCCCGCGAGATCCTTCGGCTGAAGCCGCGGGCCTGAGGTGCGACCGGCTCCCGCGGACGTCCGCACCGTCGTCTGCGCCGGTGCCGGTGTCATCGGCGGCGGGTGGGTGGCGTGGTTCCTGGCGCGCGGCTACCGCGTGGTGGCGTGGGACCCCGACCCGGCGGCCGAGCAGCGGCTGACTCACCTGGTCGACGCGGCCTGGCCGGCCCTCACCGAGCTCGGACTGGCCGAGGGCGCCAGCCGGACGCACCTGTCGTTCGAGCCGGATCTGGGGCGGGCGTGCGCGCAGGCGGACCTCGTGCAGGAGAGCGCACCGGAAGACCTCACCTTGAAGCGCCGGCTGCTCAGGGACCTCGACGCAGCGACCCCGGCCGACGTGGTGATCTCGTCCTCGACGTCGGGCTACGCCATGACCGAGATGCAGGTCGACTGCGCGGATCCGGGCCGGACCGTGGTCGCCCACCCCTTCAACCCGCCGTACCTCATCCCGCTGGTCGAGGTGGTGGGAGGCCGGCTCACCGACGCTGCGGCCGTGGCGTGGACGGCCGACTTCTTCCGTCTCGCGGGCAAGTCCGTCATCACCATGGACCGCGAGGTGCCGGGCTTCATCGCCAACCGGCTCCAGGAGGCGTTGTGGCGCGAGGCGTTGCACATGGTGGCGGCGGGGGAGGCGACCGTCGAGCAGATCGACCTGTCGATCACCGACGGCCCCGGTCTGCGCTGGCCGCTCATGGGCCCGATGCTCACCTTCCACCTCGCCGGCGGCCAGGGCGGGATGGCGCACATGCTCGACCACTTCGGGCCGTCGCTGCTGTCGCCGTGGACGCGGCTCGAGGCTCCGGAGCTGACGCGGGAGCTGCGCGACGCCGTGGTCGACGGTTGCGAGCGGGAGGCGGACGGCCGCACGATCGACGACCTGGTCGCCGAGCGTGACCGCGGTGTCATCGCGGTGCTGCGGGCCCTGGGGCGGGCGTGACCTTCTCGGTCTGGCGCGAGCCGGTCCAGGAGGCGTGGATCGACTACAACGGGCACCTCTCCGAGGCCTACTACGTGCTGGTGCTGGGTCACGCCACCGACGCGGTGATGGAGGCGGTGGGGCTGGGGCCTGAGTACCGCTCGGCGAACGACGCGTCGCTCTACACCGTCGAGGCGCACGTGCGCTACCTCGACGAGGTGCCGGCGGGCAGCGACCTCGAGGTGCGCTCCTCGATCATCGGCGCCACCGGCAAGCTGCTGTGGATCTGGCACGAGCTGTGGGTCTCCGACCGGTTGCGCGCGACCGAGGAGGTCCTGGGCGTGCACGTGTGCGGTGGCGCGTCGACTCCTCTGCCCGACGCCGTCGCGGCGCGGGCCCGGGAGGTGCTCGTGGACCCGCCGGCAGCGGCCAGCGGCCGTATCCGCCCCCTCGGCCGCCCCTGACGGCCCCCACCTCGGCCGACCAGAGATCGGCCGGGGGACTGTCAGGGGCTCAGGCGGCGCTCGGCGCCGGCGGTGCTCAGGCGGCGACGGAGGTGGACTCGCGACTGCGGCGAGCCGTTCGGAACGACCGGATCGCCAGCGCGAGGAACACCCCGGAGATGAGAACGGTGCCGACCTGAGCGACGGCGGCCCAGCCCTCGGAGCCGCGTCCGAGCAGCGAGCCGAGGCTCCCGAGGATCGCCAGCAGCGACAGGGCAGCGGCGCCGTGCATCAGGTGGTGGTTGATCGCGGGCTTCGCGCTCCCGGCGATGCCGAGGGCGAGGTAGACCACCCCGATGAAAGCGGGGATGAGGGAGGTGACGGACTGGGAGTCCGACGCGACGGTGACCAGCACCCCGAGAGCGATGAGGGCCAGTCCGGTCAGGAGCGAGATGCGTGCCATGCCCCCAGTGTGCCGGGGCGCGACGCGTCATCCGACCGCTGAGCGTGTGATCCCGCCCTCGTTCCGCCGACGTGGCGAGCCGGCCGCCGGCTCCCTGCCTACCGGCGCCGTCAACGGAAGTCGCGTGACGACGCCCGTGCCTGCAGCACGGCACCGGCCCCCGCCACGACCACGTCGATGGCCTCCACCCGGTCGGCGACGAGGTTGATGACGCCCTCGTTGCGTTCGAGGCGCCCACGGACGACCACCGCGACCCGGTTGCGGGCAGCCTGACGGTGCGCCTTCATCACCCCGATCGAGCACACGACGTTGAGCATGCCCGTCTCGTCCTCGAGGTTGAGGAAGGTGACCCCCATGGCGGTCCCCGGTCGTTGCCGGTGGGTGACCAGCCCGCCGACGTGGACGCGACGCCCTGACTCGGTGGTGTCGAGCTCGGCGATCGAGCGCACACCGGCGCGACGCAGCTCCTCGCGCAGGTGCTCGACCGGGTGACGTTCGGGCGAGACACCCGTGGCCCAGAGGTCGGCCAGGGTGACCTCGGCCTCGCTCATCCCGGGGAGCGCCGGAGCCGCCGGCGCCGGGGTGGTGCCGGGCAGGTGGTGGGCACTCTCGGAGAAGCCCGCTTCCCAGAGCGCCTCGCGGCGATCGATCCCCCAGGCGTCGAAGGCGCCCGCCGTGGCCAGCGCCTCGAGCTGGGCGGAGGTCAGGTCCGCGCGACGCGACAGGTCGGTGACTCCGGTGAACGCAGCCTCGTCCCGCGCCGCCACGATCCGGCGCGCCACCTCGACCCCGATGCCACGCACGGAGTCGAGCCCGAGCCGTACGGCGAGCGCACCGTCGCGCCGGTGGGTGGGCACCGGGTCGGGCGTGCCCGCCACCCACTCGACGCGGTCGAAGCGCGGCTGGCAGCACGCGTCGAGGCCGGTGGCGCCGACGGGTCCGGTTCCGGTCGCCTCGAGGTCGGCCTGCGCTGCGGAGCGGCTGATGTCGGGGCGTCGTACGTCGACCCCGTGCCGCCGGGCGTCTCCGACCAGGGACTGTGGCGAGTAGAAGCCCATGGGTTGGTTGCGCAGCAGACCGGCCAGGAATGCGGCCGGGTAGTGCAGCTTGAACCACGACGAGGCGTAGACGAGCAGCGCGAAGGACAAGGCGTGGGACTCGGCGAAGCCGAAGTTGGCGAAGGACAGGATCTTCACGTAGATCGAGTCGGCCAGGTCGCCGGTGATGCCGCGGCGCCGCATGCCGGCGTACAGCTTCTGCTTCACCGACTCGATGCGCTCGACCCCGCGCTTGGAGCCCATCGCTCGTCGCAGCAGGTCGGCGTCGTCGCGGCTGCAGTCGCCGAGGGTGACCGCCATCGCCATCAGCTGCTCCTGGAACAGCGGCACACCCTTGGTGCGCTCGAGCACCGGCACCAGCTCGGGATGGTCGTAGGTGACCTCTTCCTCCCCGGTCGCGCGGCGCACGTAGGGGTGGACGGCCCCGCCCTGGATCGGACCCGGGCGGATGAGGGCGATCTCGATGGCGAGGTCGTAGAACTCTCGGGGACGCAATCGCGGCAGCGTGCCGATCTGGGCCCGGCTCT